>NZ_JANU01000058.1 GCF_001044395.1 Caenimonas sp. SL110 | reverse complement strand
GATGCGCTGCCCGAGCCGCTGCGCGTGATGGTGAAGGTGACATTGCCGCCTTCGGTCACCGCCGTGCCCGAGCTCGCCGCGTTCGAGACCACCGTGTAGTCGTAGCTGGCGACGGCCGCATCCTTGACGTAGGCGCTGGCATAGGTGGTGTAGGACGTATCGGCGGCGTTCTTGTACAGGTCCAGCCAGAAATACTCGATCGACTCGGTCGATGAGTCGGCATACAGCGGCACCGTCACCGTCTTGGTCGTCTCATAGGCTGAGAAGGTCACCGGGCTCTTGTTGAGCGCCGAGTAGTCACTGCCGTCCGCGCTGCCCGCCGTGGTCGTGACGTAAACCGTGGATGCCGCACCGGTGGCGCTGCGCGTGATCGTGAAGGTGAGGCTGGTTCCCTCGGCCGCCGCCGTCGCATTGGTGGCGGCGCTCGATGTCACCGTGTAGTTGAACGTCTGGACAACGGCGTCCTTGATGTTGCCGGTGGCGTAGGTGGTGTACTCGGTATCCGCAACGTTCTTGTAGAGGTCCAGCCAGAAGTACTCTGCGCCTTCGGTCTGTCCGTCCAGGTTGATCGGCACCGTCACCGTCTTGACGGTTTCATACGCCGCGAAACTCACCGGGCTCTTGTTCAGCGCCACGTAGTCGCCGCCGGTCGCTGTTCCAGCCGTCGTGCTGACATACACGGTGGACGCCGTGCCGCTCGCGCTGCGCGTGATGGTGAACGTGATGTTGCCGCCCTCTGTCGCTGCCGCGTCAAGGGTTGCGGCGTTCGACGCAAGCGTGTAGTTGTACACGGGGACGACCGGCGCATCCTTCACATACCCGTCTGCGTAGGTGGTGTAGGACGTATCGGCCTGGTTCTTGAAGAGGTCCAGGTAGAAATATTCGGGGCTTTCGGTGGCGCTATCGACATTCGTCTGCACCGTGATCGTCTTGACCGTCTCGTAAGCGGCGAAGGTGACCGCCTGCTTGGTCAGCAAGGCGATGTCGCTGCCATCGGCCGTGCCGGGCGTCGTGCTGACATACACCGTTGATTCGGTGCCGCTCGAACTGCGGGTGATGGTGAACGTGACCTTGCCGCCCTCGGCCATCGCAGTTTCTGCCGTCGCCGAGCCCGATGAGATCGAGTAGTTGTACGGATCGAAAGGTGTGTCCTTGATCCAGGCGCTGCCATAGGCAAACGCCGCCGTGTCTGCGCTGTTCTTGAACAGGTCGAGGCGGAAATACTCGGGGTTCTCCAGCCACATGTCGCCGCTGGTCGCCACGGTGATCGTTGCCACCGTCTGGTTGGCAGCGAAGTCGATCTGCTGCTTGGTCAGTGGCTGGAAGTCCGCAGCCGAAGCCGAGCCCGCGCCGGTGGACGCATAGATGGTGGTGGCCGCGCCGGTACCGGTACGCGTGATGGTGAACGTGACGCTGTCGCCCTCACCGACCGCAGAACCTGCGCTCGATGCGTTCGACGTCACCGTGTAGCTGAAGTTGGCCGCAACCGTATCCTTGATGAAAGCGGCGGTGGTTGCGGTGTAGCTGGTGTCGCCCGGGTTGGCGAAGAGGTCGATATTGAACGACTCGACCGTTTCGGTCTGCACATCGGTGATCGCCTTGATCGTCACCGTCTTGTTGGTTTCGTAGGCCGCGAACTGCACCGCTATCTTGCCGAAGCCCGCGTAGTCGCTGGCAACTGCCGTGCCGTCGCGCGTGGACAGGTAAATGGTGGACGCCGTGCCACTGCCGCTGCGACTGATAGCGACCGTGACCTCGCCGCCTTCGGCCACCGCAGCCCCGGTCGAATTGGCGTTGTTGGTCAGCGTGTAGGTGTAGGCCACCACCGCTGCGTCCTTGATGAAGGCCGTCGTCGTTGCAGCCGCGACGGTATCGCCCAGGTTCTTGATGATCTTTCCCGAGAACGACTCCGCACCTTCGGTCAAGGTATCGACCAGCGTGGTGACCTTGACCGTCTTGACGGTTTCATTGGCGCCGAAGGTCACGGACTGCTGGACCGACGACGCGTAATCGGACCCGGCCGATGCGGTGCCGGCTGCGGTGCTGAAGTACACCGTCGAGACCGTGCCGCTCGCACTGCGGGTGATGGTGAAAGTGATCTCGGTTCCTTCGGTTGCCGCAGCCCCGCTGGACGCCGCATTGGAGGCGAGCGTGTAGTTGTAGACAGGATCGGCGATGGCCGAATCGGACAACGCCACCAGGCCCTTGACCGACGAGTTCCAGAAGGTTTCGATCGACGCTTCGAACTGCGCGTTGTAGCCGCCGCCGCCGTCGCCCCAGGGGTTGCGGATGATGAACTTGTCGGTCACGGCGTTGTAGCCCAGCAGCATGTAGGCGTGACCGGCGACCAGTTCCTTGTTGCCGTTGGTGCCAAACGACGTGCCCCAGCTTGCCAGCCATCCGATCGCACCGCCGTTGAGCGCATCGATGATGGTCTGCTTGTAGGTGGCCGGATTGGTCGAAAACAGCGTGCCCGAGTCGAAGCCGTCGTTGATGGAAGAGTACGCGCTGGAGTAGTACTTGTAATTGAGGTTGGTGAGCTGCTTGATCGGCTGCGCGAGCCCGCCTTCGATGGCCTGGTAGGAGTTCTCGCCGGTCCAGGCCGCGCCTTCGTTGGTCGCGAACTGCTGGTTGATCTGGGCATAGGCCTTCTCGGCCAGCGGTACCCACATTTCACTGGAAAGCGTCTTGTCGCCGCTGCCGCTGAAACCCAGCGTGTTGGACGCGTTCACCGGCAGCTTCATGTTCACCGTGGTGTACACCGCCTTGCCGTTGTAGAAGAACTTCACGCCATACGTGCCATCGCCGTTGTCGGTGAACATGTTGGTGAGGTAGGCCGAATTGGCATTGGCCACCGAGCCGAGTGTCGCCACGTAGTAGCAGTCGCCTACCGATCCCTGCCGCACATCGTTGGCGGTGGCGCCGCCCACGAACAGCGTGCCGGTTGCAGTTGCATAGCTGAACGTGTTGGTGGAAGCCTTGCCGGTCGCCGAATCGCCGCCAGCGATGGGCATGGGCAGGTCGCCGCCGCCGAACCACTCGCTCAGGAGCTTGCCGACGTTGGCCTCGGACGAGCCCGCAACCAGGTTGCCCACTGCAACGACGCTTGCCGTCGTCGTGACACCGGCAGTCCACTTCGCATTGGCAGCGTTGCCGTAGATCAGGTTGTACGAGATCGCCCCGACGTAGGCATTGGAGAACAGCGAGAGCGATGCGCTGTTGTCGTAGATCAATTTGAGGTCGCTGAATTCGGTGGCGGTCAGCCCGTCACCGTTGATGGTCGAACCGATCACATGGCGTATTTCGGTGAAGCTGAAGACACCGTCTACCAGATACAGGTCCGCAAGATTTCTCAGCGTGACGTTGGAGATGCTTGTGGTCCAGGCCATGGGATGCCCCTTGTTGTGGTTTGTTCAGGCGGGGCCCATTCTGATCCGTTCGTTACACAAAGCAACCAATTGTTGCGAAACGCAGCAGGGAGAGAACTTTAGTGCGCCAACTCAGGGCGAGGCCGGTGTCCGAAAAATCGCCAGCACCACCTCGCGCAACCACCGGTTGCCCGCCTCCGCCTCGAAGCGCTTGCTCCAGTGCAGCGACACGGTGAAATCGCGCTTGGGAAAAGCCGGTTCGATGATGGAGTAGCCGCCTTCAAAACCCAGCGCGATGTTGCGCGGCATGACGGCAGCCAGGTCGCATCCCCTGACGATGGAGGGCAGCACCATGAAGTGCTCGGTCACCAGGCGCAAGCGATCTTCCAGGTTAAGTTCCTGCACGATGCGCAAGGTGTCGGCATGGGAGCGCACCGCGACGAACTCCAGTTCTCGCAGCGACTCCAGCAGCGCCTTGCCGGTACGGCGCTTGCGGGTGAACGGATGGCCTTTGCGCAGCAGCACCACGTAGCGGTCCTTGAGCAGTTGCACCCTTTGCGTGTCCTTGACCATCGGCAAGAAGCCAAAGGCCAGGTCGATGCTGCCGTTGTCCAGTGCGTCATTGATCGCGCTTCGCGGGACCGGCAGTGTTTCGATGCGCACGCCCGGTGCCTGCTCGCGCAGCGCTGACATCATCTCGGGCAGGAACCGGCCTTCGCCGATGTCGCTCATGTGGATGCGGAACGTGCGGTTCGAGTGCGCCGGATCGAACCCCGCGCTGTCTCCCAATGCCTGCGCCATCATCGCCAGCGCCTGCCGCACCGGCTCGGCCAGGCGCGCGGCCTTGGGGGTGGGCTGTACGCCTCCCGGCGAGCGCACGAACAGCGGGTCGTGAACCAGGGCGCGCAGCCGCGCCAGGCCCTGGCTGGCCGCCGGCTGCGTCATGTCCAGCAGTTGCGCCGCGCGGCTGACGCTGCGTACGCGGTATACCGCGTCGAACAGACGCAGCAAGTTCAGGTCGATGTCCTTGAGCTGCATCAAAACAGCTGCGCCAACTCAGGCGGCCTTCGGATTCACCTGCCAGCGTTCGGCCAGCTTGCGCAGGCGCTCATTGCCCAAATAGTCCTGCGCGAGCATGCCATTGGCAAACAGATCGACGCGGGTGTCACCCGTTGCCACATGACTGCGCAGCAGCCCTTCCTGCTGGAAGCCCAGATGCAATGTGTTCGCCTGCGCCTGCGGATTGTCGGCATAGACATGACTCACCAGCTTGGCCAGGCCCAGCCGCGTGAATGCGCAATCAATGACCGCCACGCTGGCCTGCAACGCAGTCATGGCGGGCGGCTCACCGGGAAAGCCGATCAGGAACTCACCCACACGATTGGTCCAGTCGATATCGACCAGGCCAGCCAGGCCGACAGGCTTTGCGTCCCGTCCCAGGACGATCCAGTCCAGCCGCCGCGATTCGTGCGGCGACTGCTGCGCGATCTCGATGAAGCGCTGCACCGCTTGCGGCCCCGAGCGCTGGAAGCGGTGAAAGCGGCGCATGTAATCCGCGTCGCCAAACAGGGTCTCCACAAACGCTGCGTCGGACGCTTGCGGTCGGCGCAGCACCAGGCCCGCTGCGGCAAGGGGCCGCCACCAGCGCGGCTGCAGTTGCAGCATGAGCCGCGCGGCAGCCGCAGGCATGGGCCGCTTGCCCTGCAGCACCATGGCCGCGCGCAAGACGGCTTCACGTGCCTCGTCCCAATGGTGCGCAGCAGCCGATGCAGCGGCCAGCTTTTCAAGCGGGGCATAGGCCTGCGGCGCGAGTTGCACCGCGCGGCGCGCCTGCTCGCACGCCTTCTCGGCCTGGCCGCTGTCCAGCAGGGCCTGCGCGAAGTTGGCGCGCAAGATGCCATCGCCGGGCGCAAGTTCACAGGCCTGCGCCATATCGCCCAGTACAGCGGGCCAGTCGGCTCGCGCGCCTTGCTGGCTCACCGCCAGCACCGCACGGGCATGGAAGTCATGCGCGGTGACGGGCGGTGTCGCAGCGAAGTGCCGGCTCAATGCGGCCCAGTCCTGCGCAACAAGCATTTCAGTGACGTTCATGCGGGGCTCTCTTGTTTTTTTGCATTGCCGCGCGTCAGCATCGTTCAGCCGCGCAGGTGACAGGCCACCCAGTGGCCCGGTTCTTTTTCTTCCAGCGGCGGGACTTCGCTGCTGCACAGGGGATGCTTCGCGATCGGGCAGCGCGTGTGAAAACGGCAACCGGTCGGCGGATTGATCGGGCTGGGCACATCGCCCTGCAGGCGGATGCGCTCACGCCGCACCGACGGATCGGGAATCGGCACAGCCGACAGCAGCGCCTCGGTGTACGGATGCATCGGGTTGGCGTACAGGTCACGCGACGGTGCAATCTCGGCCACCTTGCCCAGGTACATCACGGCCACGCGGTCACTGAAATGCTCGACCACCGACAGGTCGTGCGCAATGAACATGTAGGTCAGCTGCAGCTGCTCTTGCAGGTCTTCCAGCAGATTGATCACCTGCGCCTGCACCGACACGTCGAGCGCGGACACCGGCTCGTCGCACACCACCAGCTTCGGATTGACGGCCAGCGCGCGCGCGATGCCGATGCGCTGGCGCTGCCCGCCCGAGAACTCGTGCGGATAGCGGCGCATGTGGTCGGGGCTCAGGCCCACCAGCGTGAGCAGCTGCGCGATGCGGTCGCGGTACTCACCCGGGCCCTGGTGCAGCTTGTGGATGGTGAGCGCCTCGCCAATGATGGAACCCACCGTCATGCGCGGGTTGAGCGATGCGTAGGGGTCCTGGAAGATGATCTGCATGTCGCGGGCGAGCGATCGCAACTCGTCCTTGCCCATCGCGGTCACATCCTTGCCCTCGAACCACACCTCGCCCGAGGTCGGCTCGATCAGGCGCAGGATGCAGCGGCCCGTCGTGCTCTTGCCGCAGCCCGACTCACCCACCACGCCCAGCGTTTCTCCGGCTGCGATCTCGAAGCTCACGCCATCGACCGCATGGACCTTGTCCACCTGCCGCTGGAACAATCCGCCCTTGACGGGGAAGTGCTTGACCAGGTCTTTGACTCTCAGGAGGGGCTCGGTCATGCGACCACCTCCGCAAAAACCTGCGCAGCGATTTCCTCGGCGCGAATGCACGCCACCTTGTGCCCGCTCTCCAGTTCGCGCAGCGGCGGCGTTGCGGCCACACACGCGGGTATCGCGTGCTTGCAGCGAGGCGCAAACCGGCAGCCTTGCGGCGGATCGATCAGCTTGGGCACACTGCCGGCAATCGATTCCAGCCGCGTGCGGTGCATGGCTGCACGGTCGATGCGCGGGATCGAGCGGATGAGGCCCTGCGTGTAGGGATGGCGAGGCCGCGCGAACAGCTCTGCCGCGCTCGCCTCTTCGACGACCTTGCCCGCGTACATCACGACGACGCGCTGCGCCATTTCAGCCACCACGCCCATCGCGTGCGTGATGAGCATGATCGACATGCCCAGGCGCTCTTTCAATTCGTTGAGCAGGTCGAGAATCTGCGCCTGTATGGTGACGTCGAGCGCTGTGGTCGGCTCGTCGGCGATCAGCAATTGCGGATTGCACGACAGCGCCATCGCGATCATCACGCGCTGGCGCATGCCGCCGGAGAACTGGTGCGGATAGTCATGGATGCGCCGCTCGGGCTGCGGAATGTGCACCAGCTTGAGCATTTCAACCGCGTGTTCCATCGCCGACTTGCGGCTGAACCCGCCGTGTTCGCGCACCACTTCCGCGATCTGGTCGCCCACCGTGTAGACCGGGTTGAGCGAGGTCATCGGCTCCTGGAAAACAATGGCGATTTCTTTGGCTCGCACACGGCGCATGGCGTTGGAGTCGAGCGGCACCAGGTCGCGGCCCTGCCACAGCACCTGGCCCTCCACGATCTTTCCGGGTGGCATGGGGATCAGCTTGAGCACCGTCATCGCCGTCACGGTCTTGCCGCAACCGGACTCACCGACCACGCAAACCGTCTCGCCGCGCTCGACGCTGATGTCCACGCCATCGACCGCATGCAGCCAGCCGTCTTCGGTCTTGAAGTGGGTCTTGAGACCCTTGATTTCTAGCAGTGGCATTGGGTAACTAGTGGACATCCCGCGGGTCGAGCGCATCGCGCAGCCCGTCGCCGATGAAGTTGATGGCCAGCACGGTGAGAAAAATCGCCGCGCCCGGGAACATCGCCCAATACGGCGCGATGTCCAGGTATTCCTTGCTGTCAAACAGGATGCGTCCCCAGGTTGGGATGTCCGGCGGAAAACCCAGTCCCAGGAACGACAGTGTCGACTCGGCAATGATGGCCGCCGCCACGTCGATGGTGCCCGCGACGATCACAGGCCCCAGCGCATTGGGCAGGATGTGACGCACCACCTGGCGCGATGTGCTCGCGCCCAGCGCCCGCGCAGCTTCGACAAATTCCTTTTCCCGCAGCGAGAAAAATTGGGCCCGAACCAGGCGCGCCACCGGCATCCAGCGAAAGCCGCCTATCACCAGCACGATGAGCATGAAGACGCCCACCTCCGGGCCGAA
This sequence comes from Caenimonas sp. SL110, assembly GCF_001044395.1. Classification (GTDB taxonomy): domain Bacteria; phylum Pseudomonadota; class Gammaproteobacteria; order Burkholderiales; family Burkholderiaceae_C; genus Ramlibacter. The sequence continues at coordinate 6,553 of NZ_JANU01000058.1, read as the reverse complement.
AGCGCCTTTTAAGGCATCGCGAAAGAGATAGATCAGCAGCAGCAGCAGCGGCAGTTGCGGCAGCGACAGGAACAGGTCCGTGAGCCACATGAGCGCGGTGTCGATCGGACCGCGCGAGATGCCCGCAATCGCCCCTATCGTCACGCCTACCAGGATGGCCATGCCCATCGCGGCAAGTCCCACCGCCAGCGAAATGCGCCCGCCGTAGAGCATGCGCGCAAAGATGTCCTGGCCCAGGTCGTCGGTGCCGAACGGGTGCGATGGCATCGGCCCTTTGAGACGCGCCGAAAAGTCGATCTCGTTGATCGCGACCTTCCACACGAGGGGCCCGAAGACCACCAGCAGCACCATGAAGCCCAGGATGAAAAGACTGGCGAGCGCCAGCTTGTGGCGCTTGAAGCGCCGCCATGCGTCCGCTACCAGCGAGACACGCCGTCCGCGAACATCACCACCCGATGGGGTGGTGCTGCTAGCGGTAGCTGATGCGGGGGTCGAGCCAGCCATAGAGCAAGTCAGCAATCAGGTTAAAGAGAATCACAAGGCACGAAAACACGAACGTCACACCCATGATCACCGGCGTGTCGTTGCGCAGGATCGCGTCGATCAGCAGCGAGCCTATGCCCGGTATGCGAAAAATCTGCTCGGTCACGATGGCACCGCCGAAGATCGCGGGCATCTGCAGGAACACCAGCGTCACCACCGGAATCAGCGCATTGCGAACGACGTGCTTCATCACGATGTCCCACTCGGACAGGCCCTTGCTGCGCGCGGTGGTCACGTGGTCCAGGCGAATCACGTCCAGCATCGCCGAGCGCACATAGCGCGTCCAGCTCGCCCCCTGGAACAGGCCCAGCACCATGACAGGCATCAGCGCCTGGCGGATGTGCTCCCACCACCATTGCCAGCCGGTGGCTGCAATGTCGGCGCGGTACACGAAGGGCAGCCAGTCGAGCTTGATCGAGAACAGCAGGATCATCAGCAGGCCGGTGAAGAAGGTCGGCAGCGAAAAGCCGACGAAGGCCAGGGCGCTGGCGATGCGGTCGAACATCGAGTACGGACGCATGGCCGAATAGATGCCCACCGGCAGCGCCACCAGCAGCGCGAGCACCTGCGACGCGCCGATCACGGCAAGCGTGACGGGCACGCGCTGCCAGATCAGCTGGTCGACGTTGACGCGGCTGATGAAAGAAAAACCCCAGTCGCCCTGCACCATCGCCCAGAGCCAGCGGAAGTAGCGCTGCCAGATCGGATCGTCCAGGCCGAACTGCTTGCGCAGGTTGGCCTGCACTTCGGGCGGCACGTTGGGGTTGAGCGCCATCTCCGCGAACGGGTCGCCGGGCGCCAGCGCGAGCACAGTGAAGAGCACCACGCTGATGCCCAGCAGGCTGGGAAGCGCGATCAGGATTCGCCGGAAGAGGTAATTACCCATGAATTCTTGTTAGCCAATCGCAAGAAGCCCGGCCCCCCATCACGGGGGCAGGCAAGCCCGGTGCGAACGGGTAAACGCTCAGGCTTCGCGGAACCAGTTTTGCAACTGCGAGAAGTCCAGGTCCCAGCCCGACAGCTGGGTGACCAGCTTCAGGTTGGCGCCGCGCACCCGCGGACGGCTGATCAGCGGAATGATGGCGTTGTCCTTGACCACCATGTCGTTCATGCGAATGAACATGGCCGTCCGCTTGGCCGGATCGAGCTCGCCCTCGGACTGGGCAAAGAGCTTGTCGTACTCCTCGCTGCGCCAACGCGAGATATTGCGGCCCTGCCATTTGTTGGCCTTGGTCGATGCCTCGTGCGAGCGGTACTGGTCCATGAAGCGCTCGGGGTCGGGCTGGGTCTGGGTGGTGGTGTACATCTGCATGTCGCACCAGAACTTGCCGTAGGTGTCGGGGTTGGCAACGTCCGACGAGAAGAACACCGAGGCGGTGACTGATTTGAGTTCGAGGTCGATGCCGGCCTTTTGCGCGGCCTGCTTGACCACCGCCTGCTCCTTCTGGCGCAGGCTGTTGACGGACGTCTGGTAGACGAACTTCATCTTCTTGCCGCCCTTTTCGCGGACGCCGTCCGAGCCCTTCTTCCAGCCCGCTGCTTCGAGCAGGGCGTTGGCCTTGTCGATGTTGAACTCGATCTTCGTGTTGGGCGAGCGGTACTTGGGCGGGTTGTTCAGGAAGTTCGCGGTTGCGACGCCGGTGCGGCCATAGATGAATTGCTGTATCGCCTGGCGGTCGGCCAACAACGACATGGCTTCGCGCACCGCAGGTTCGCTGAACGCAAAGTGCTTGCTCTTGAGGCTGGAGCGTTCGCCCTCGACCTCGGTCCAGGGGTCGGTGAGGCTGAGCATGATGAACTCGATGTCACCGCTGGGCACGATGTGCACCCGGCCCTTGCCGCCTTCTTCCATCCGCTTGAGCACTTCGTCTTCGACCTGCAAGTTCCAGGCGTAGTCGTATTCACCCGTCTGCAGCACGGCGCGCGCAGCCGATGTGGGATCGCCGCCGCCCTTCATTTCGATCGTGTCGAAGAAGGGCTTGTTGGCCATGTGATAGTTGGTGTTGATCGCGCCGCGCACCATGTCGCCCGGCTTGAAGTCCACGAACTTGTAGGGTCCGGTGCCCACCGGCTTGAGGTTGTTGGGCGCCTCGCGCGACTTCGCGCCGGCATACGGGGCGAACAGGTGCTTGGGAATGATCATGCCCTCTGCGGCAACGAATGCCGTGGCCCAGAAAGGCGAGGCCTTGGCGAAGGTCACGCGCACGGTGTGCGAATCGACCTTGACGACCTGCACATCCTTGTAGACGCCGGTGGTGACTGCGGCAGTGGCCGGGTCCTTGGCGTATTCCCATGTGAAGACGCAGTCGTCGGCGGTGAACGGCTGGCCATCGTGCCAGGTCACGCCGCGCTTGAGTTTCCAGGTGACCGAGCGGCCGTCGGCAGACAAGCCGCCGTTCTCGCGCGTGGGCACTTCGGCTGCGAGAACCGGGATGAGATTGCCTTCGCTGTCCCAGGAGGCCAGCGGTTCATAGAAGATGCGCGAGCCTTCCTGGTCCTTGGTGCCGTTGGCGAAATGCGGCTGCAGGAGCGTCGTGCCCTGCCACCACAACACCTTGAGGGCGCCGCCGCCGCCGCGCTTGGTCGGCTTGTAGACAGGAATCGGCTGGGCCTGCGCCACGCCGTAATGCATGAGCATCATCGAAGCCATCGGCGCCGTGAGGCCCACCGAGACCATGCGCTGGATAAAGCTTCGGCGCGCAAGGCGACCGTCACGAACATCTTCGACCAGGTCGCGAATCTCTTTTTCTTGCATCTCGAAATCTCCTGCTTTAAGAAAACCGGGGGGGCCCCTGCAAACCATAGTACTTGAGGGTCGGCAGACACGGCAAGCGGGGTTTCAGCGGTTGCCGCGCGTCTGCCCGCGTTAGGATGCCCCCATGCAACTTCCGAACCTGCTTGCGACCCGGCGCGGCCGGCTCGTCGCTTTTTTCAGTCTCTACATGACCGAGGGTATTCCCCTTGGCTTTGCGGCAACCGCGGTCGCGACGCAACTTCGGCGTCAAGGTGTAGGCCCTGCGGAGATAGGCGCATTCGTCGCCTCGTTTTATTTGCCGTGGGCTTTCAAGTGGGCGTTCGGGCCTCTGGTGGACGTGTTCCGTTCAGAGCGTTTCGGTCATCGGCGCGGCTGGATCCTGTTCACGCAGATCGTCATGGTGCTCACCTTGCTGGCGCTCATTCCGGTGGACCTGCCCACGGGGCTGGGCATCTTCACCGTGATCCTGCTGGTGCACAACACCTTCGGCGCGATCCAGGACGTGGCGATCGACTCGCTGGCCGTCAACACACTCAGCGAGGACGAACGCGGGCTTGCCAACGGCCTGATGTTTGCCGGTGCCTCCGTCGGCCAGGCCATAGGCGGCAGCGGTGTGCTCTACCTCATGGGCAAGTACGGATTCAGCTTCCAGTCCACTTTCATCTTTGTGGCCTGCGCGCTGCTGGCGGTCACCGCGTTCATCGTCTTGCCGATGAAAGAAGCAATGGTTGCAGGGCTGGCACCTCCGGCCAGGGCGGCAGCCGGTGCATGGCGGGCAGCCGGTGCAGAAATGAAAACGTTCGCGGTGCAATCGTTTCGCTCCTTTTTGGGGACGAGTGGCGCATTTCGGGGCGTGTTCTTTGCGCTTCTGCCTGCCGGTGCGATGTCGCTGGGCCTGGCGCTGCAGTCCAACCTGGCGGTGGAGATGGGCATGACCGACGAGCAGGTCGCTGACCTGTCGCTCTGGTCGATGATCATCTCGGCCGGTTGCATGGTCGCGGGCGGCTGGGTCTCTGACCGGTGGGGACGCCGCCGCACGCTCGCCATCTATCTGCTGGGCATGAGCTTTCCGGTCCTGTACCTGATGTGGAAGCTGCAGCAATACGGCTACGTGATGCCACGCTCGGGCGGCGCGCCGATTCCCGAGCTGATCACCATCTTGTGGATCGCGAGTCTCTGGTACTCGGTCTTCCAGGGCCTGATGTACGGCACGCGCTCGGCCATCATGATGGACGTGACCAACCCTGCCGTCGCGGCCACCCAGTTCACCGCCTACATGGCGATGATGAACCTGGCCATCGCGATTGCGGCGAGCTGGCAGGGCATTGCAGTCGAGGCCTGGGGCTACCCGGTCACGCTGCTGGTCGATGCCATCCTGGGTCCCTTGTGCATCTTGCTGCTGCCTGCGATGAAGCGGCCGCCCGGCCTGTTCACCGATGCACTGGCCGAGCGCCGCGCGCGCATGACCTCGATGGTGCTGGGTATCTTGTGCCTGCTCTGGATTCCGTACTGGGCCAATCACGAACTGCTCGGGCGCGGCCAGCCGATCGTGTCCACCTTCTACACACTGGTGTTCATCTCGTCGGCGCTGTTCCTGCTGGCCGGGCGCGAAGTGCTGGGCGATGCAGCGGGCTTGTGGCGTCGCGTGGCGCTGTGGGTGTCACCGCTGCTGTTGCTGATGTACGGGCGCAGCTTCCTGGGCAAGCTCGATTCGATGCCAGCGCTCCGCTCGGCCGCAGACATCCTGCTCTATGCGGTTCCCCTGGCCGGCGGCATCGTGCTGGTGGCGCTTGCAACCCGCAACTGGCGCACGCTGGATCCTGATCCACTGCCGACCTGACCCTCATACATGCATTGAATGCATGTCAGTTAGTCGTCTTATGGTATTGATTGATGGGGAACAAAGCCTGACACTGCTGCCCGAAGACATGGATGCCGGATCGAGTCCGGCATGACAGCCATGTGAGGGCGTCACCCGGCTCGGTCCAGGTTGAGTCGGGCATGACAACCGTTTGAGGATGTCATCCCGGGCTTGACCCGGGATCCAGGCTGTTCAACGGCTTGACGATCAATCGGCAATCGGGAGACCCCGCGTGGAAGTTTCATTCAGCAGCGAAATCGAGTCCTTGCGCCTGGGAGACGGCGATACCTTTCATGGCGAAGGCATCCTGGCCATCACCAAGGCCTTGCTGCAATCAGGCGTTGCCTACGTAGGCGGCTACCAGGGCGCTCCGGTGTCGCACCTGCTCGACGTGATGGTGCAGGCCAAGCCCTACATGGACGAGTTGGGCGTGCACGTCGAAGCCTGCGCCAACGAAGCCTCTGCTGCGGCGATGCTCGGCGCATCCATCCACTATCCGCTGCGCGGCGCGGTGACATGGAAGTCGATCGTCGGCACCAACGTGGCATCGGACGCACTATCGAACCTCTCGTCGCCCGGCGTCACCGGCGGCGCGCTCATCGTGGTCGGTGAGGATTACGGCGAGGGTGCCTCGGTGATCCAGGAGCGCACCCACGCGTACGCGCTGAAGTCGACGATGTGCCTGCTCGATCCGCGCCCCGATTTGCCGGTGATGGTGCGGATGGTGGAAGAAGGATTTCGCCTGTCCGAAACCTCGAACATGCCGTGCATCCTGGAGCTGCGCATACGCGCCTGCCATGTGCGCGGCAGCTTCGAGGCGCGCGACAACCTGAGCCCGGCGGTGTCCACCCGCGCGCTCATGGAAAACCCCGCAGGCTTCGACTACATGCGCCTGGCGCATCCGCCCGTGACGTTCCGCCACGAGAAGCTCAAGGGCGAGCAGCGCATTCCGGCTGCGCGCAAATACATCGCCGAGCAGGGCCTGAACGAGCTCATGCCCGGAAAGCACGAAGACCTCGGCATCATTGTTCAGGGCGGCATCTACAACGCGTTGATTCGCAGCCTGCAGCAGTTGGGGCTTGCCGATGCATTCGGCGCGAGCGACATACCCATCCTGGTGTTGAACGTGACCTATCCGCTGGTGCCCGAACAGGTGGCGGACTTTTGCGTGGGCAAGCGCGCAGTGCTGGTGGTTGAAGAAGGCCAGCCGGAATACATCGAGCAGGAAATCGCAACGCTGCTTCGCCGGCGCGACGTGCAGACGAAACTGCATGGCAAGGATTTGCTGGCGATGGGCGGGGAGTACAGCGTCGAGGTGGTGTCGGGTGGGTTGATTTCGTTTGTGGACTTGTATTTCGATTTTCCCCCTCTCCCGCTCGCGGGAGAGGGTAGGG
>NZ_JANU01000057.1 GCF_001044395.1 Caenimonas sp. SL110 | reverse complement strand
TCGGTCTGACTTAAACCAAACAGCCTCCACGAGATCCGGGGTGGTTCAAGCACAATGGTCATGAACCATCGCGCATTTCTAGGATTTCTTCCAAAAGTCAGAGAGATCCGATTAAAGAGCGCTGAAAAGTCTTCGCCCTCATCGGCTAAATGAGTTCTTAGACTTTCTACCATCCGCTCCTGCGAAGCTGGAAGATAGCTCACAAACTCAGGTGCTAACACCTCTCGCACGGCCTTGCGAATATCAGGTTCGTAGTCGGGATCCAGCCCGTCTAGCTTGGCGGATTCCACTTTGCCAACGAAGTCGATATCGAACGCTTTCATCAAACTTAACAACTCCGACGCTACTTGTTTAAGCTTCATAAGTTCTCGCAAATTGGGATGCGGTGTTCACTTGATTATTCTTGAACCAAACTTGGCCGGAATATGACTGTAAGCGGCCAGCCAACACATCTTGAACTCTTGCTCGAAGCATAGACGCTCGTGTCCGCTTAACACTGGACGGACACCAACCGGTATCCTCGAAACTCGGGGTGGTTCACGGTGCCTTCGTCTCGCCGCCGCAGTTGCGCTTCGAGTCCTGCGAGCAGTTCATCGGTCTGTTCTGCGGTCAATCGGCATCGTCTTTAGACTCATCGAATAATCTGCAAGTTACATGCTCGCCCCGCGAAGCGCGATAACGGCGGGAGCCGCGCGCCTCGATGGATCTGCTGCCACATAGGCGTCCACCGCCAAGATGACGTACTTCATGAAGTCCTCCCGACGCATGAAGAACTCAGGGTGGCGCAACGTGTACGCATCTTCATTGACACTCGCCTTGAAGCGCATGTCCGCTGGCCAGCCCGGATACGCCGCCTCGTTCTCTTCATCGGATAAGTCGCGGCGCTCGAGCGTCCAACCGGGCTCGCCCTCGATGCCGCCAAGCTGGCTTGCATCTACAACAAGCTCAGCGAGCTCTTGCAGGCGGTTGTCCATAAGCACTACGTTCAAGGCGAACTTGATCGCTGCGTTTTCGTCGAGCTGCGGGGCGAAGTCTCCGAATGCTGCTTTGATGTAGTCCATGTGAGCCTTACTTTATTGGGTGAACGTTACCAACATACGGATTTCCGTACTGGTCAAGGTTGATGTACGTTCGAAAGTTCACGCCACTGCGTGTGACATCGAAGGAAGTGGCCGACGGCTGGCCGAGTATCGTGTCCAGCCCTCCTGGCCGGCGCTGATAGCGTAGCCCAGCATTGTCTGGTCAGAAAATGCGGTTGGGTCATAGACTGTTTTGCTGCCAGAGATCGTCTTGCTTGGTGTCTCCCTTACGTACTTGTAGGAGAGCGTGGAGAAACCATCGGTACTCGTTGGAGAGAGCGTATAGGTCGAGCCTTTCGCGTCCAGAGCAGCTGCCTGCGATCAACCTCGTGGTTAGTCGGCCGCCAAAGCTGTTGCCCAGCTGGCTGCCAACCGCTTGCCCGACACCAGCACCGGCGGCGCTGGCGACGACAATTCTCCAGTTGAACTTGTCCTGCAAACCGGTCGCAACGCCGATGCCTTGGGTCATCTCACCCCCTCACCGCCCCCGAGTAAATTGTGGGAGATCGAGGAGGACGCGCCGGTTTTGCTTGAGGTCATTGCCTCCCGAATATGGGGGTCCAAAGTATCTGGTATGCATATTCTCGAGCTTCCTGTTCGGTTCCTGCGTCGAAGACCTCATAGTCTTCGTTTAGCAGAATGTTCCGCCAGGAGATGTCTTGCCGCGAGAACGCCGATTGCAACTCGTTCTTCAATTTCTCGAAGGTGTCGGGAGACGCTGCCGCCCGCTGATAAAGGCGAACTGAAACTTCATCGCTTAGTCCATCCTCAACGTTGTACGCAGTTCGGAGCATATGCGTGATGGTCGGAAATTCTTTCATACGGGTCCCTATTAACGCGCTGCGGGATACACAGTGATTGTTTCCCAAATGTTCTTCGACGGGTTGAATTCATAGATACCCTGTGCGCTCTGTAGCCCATCGATCCGCTGCAAAGGACCAATGGCTGCTGCATTCGCAGCCTTGTTACCGGTTGCCCAAAGTCGAGCGTACCCTTATCCCAGGTTGACGCCCAGTTCGCCAACATCCTGCGCCTCAACTCGCACTATGGATTGTCCGGGCTGACGCGCCAGGGCGTTCGCAAGGCCACCGTTATTACGAATTGCCAAGTCCGTGTACAGCAGTAAATCATCTGAGTAGAAGGCAGAAGACAAGGGAGGAATTGGGCCGGAGCTGCCGTCGGGCTTGACGCCGGTACTCGCGCGCACAATGAGAGCGGAGTCCGTTACCGATCCGCCGTGCACTGATCTCGCGTGACTGTCCGGATGTGAGGTCAATGGTCCCCAGTCTCCGAACTCGGATCGTCCCCGCATCCCTGCGACCATTCCGGCGCCAGCGGTTCCTGTATTGAACGCCTGTGCCCCGATGGCCGCCCAGTCGCGATTAGGTGTACCTAGGGCACCAATGATTCCGATCCCAGGAGCGCTGCGCACCAAACCTGTGATGCCAGCACCGACCGTGCCGGCAACACCAGCCTGCTGAATGCTCCGAAGCAGTCCGCTCCTGGGCTGATAGCCAAAGGTTTGACCCGTCAATACACTACGCCGCGGTGATGTGGAATTGGCGGTGTAACCCGCAGCCTCACGGACCAAATCGCTCGCGCCAAGAACTGCCCTAGGCAGTGATAGCCAAGCGTCAAGGGCTGAAGCGCCTACGCCTCTGGCCAGTCGGCCTGCCGAGTTGAATGTGAAGAACCCGTCCACTGGGCCAATCGCGCTGATCGACCCAGTTCCTGCGCCTGCAACGTGCGGCTCCATTCCCGTTCGCACTACCTCGCTGGCTCGTACTGCCGTCGCTCTCGCACCCGAGTTCCATTCTTCATAGGCCAGTCCACGGCTAGTAGTTCCCTTTCCAGTCACATACACATTGCTAGAGGCCTTGCCCAGACGGGTTCCAGTTCGATTTGTAGGCGTCAAGACCAAGGCGTCTCTGCAAAGCTAGTAGTACCTCGCATTGGCGAGGTCTTGAGTCATCAGCTCCCTCTGTGGTGGATGGCGGTAGCTGTCGCGTGAACAAAACTAGCCATCGGGTTGCTCACCTTTCACATACTGCGCCCACCCCTTTGCAGCGACTTCTTCGCGTGCTGCCCACCCGGCAGAACCGCCCGCAATAGCAACGTCAAGTTCTGCAACCGCAAAATCTGGCGGTTCGGCGTCAAGCGCATTTGATGCGGATATCAGGCTCGGTGATGCCCACACAGTTTCGCATTCGTCACACATCACCACAAGGCTGTGACCGTCGGCGCAACGACGGATACCTATGACACCAGCTCGACATACGGGACAGCCATCTTGAATGAAGAACATATAGCCTCAGCGAATTGGGAAACCAGTAATTACTTGATTGCCATTGCGAATCACAAGTTGAACATTATTGACGGCGGGATTCCCTAGCGCCGCGCCGCCTTGACCTCCAACCCATCCGATCCGACGACCCATATCAACTGTGTAAACAGCTTTGTTGCCGACGGTGTTCACAGAAACGTTAGATCCGCCTTTCTGTGCAATAGACCACGCTTCATCGACGACGCCTACCACCCCATTTCGACCAGCATCAAATACGCCATGCTCGCCAGCTCGCAAGGGTTGATCTTCAGCGTGCCGCAGAACGTGCACAACTCGATTGCCGTACTGTGCATCAGGACCATATCGCAGTCCCGACTGCGATTCCCAGGTTTCGTTGCCCAAGTACTTCAGGCGTCCCGCGATGTTTGCGCCAGAAGTGCCTGCCGAATCGGTGACTTGCCTTGCCCCGCCAGCGCGTACGCCCCCTCCCGACGACCCCGTCTCCATTCCCAGAATGACGCCAGAAGCAACAGCACTTCCCGCCAGTTGAGATACGTCACCATCTAACTGATACCTAGCAATTGATCGCTGGAATCGCATGGTCGTGAGCAGGACCGGATCGGGCTGCAGGCCTGCCGACAGCATGGTGTTTTGATACCTTGTAGTCAGATCAGCCAGTGCATTGCCGCGTGCAGCCCATCCCTGTGGCGAATCAGGCTGACTGCGCATCAAGGACTGAAGCTCTTTCTCGATTCCAACCGACGCTTTGCCAGCGTCAAGCCCGGAGAGTCTGGTCCCATAGGCGGCCGGGTCCGTGATGGTGGAGCGCCCCGCAAACGGGACCGCACCATAGGTGGATGCATCAGCGGGATTGACGAACCCACGTCCCCCACTAGCACCGCCACCCCAAGCCGTTTGTGGCGCAACTTTACGCACTAATGCACTCTTTGTTGCGGTCGCCGCATCAATCTCGGCATCGCGCATTCCCTCGAGGACTTGCTGTCCCCGCGCTGCGTCCTGCATCGACGACCCTCCGCGCATCACATAGTCGGGAGGCAAATCGTTGCCGTTGACCGTGGACGCGAACGCCGCATATTTAGCCGCGCCCAACTCCGCAAATCGGCGGTCTTCGATGGCTGAGCTCTGCGCAATCGACTCATGCACGCGCCGCGCCTCGTAGGCTTGATCGCTGTGAAGGTCCATTCCGTTAACGTAGGCGCTGGAGGAGTTCGGTCCAACCCCCTGAATTGCAGGCGCCGTACTCAGAGTGTCCGCGATCGATGAACCCAACACATTGCCAAACGCATCCACCGCGACCTGCTGAACGCTGATCTTCCCGCCGCGCAGCAAGGCAGCAGTTGTGCCAGCAGCCAGCCCGGATACCGTTCCTCTGGCGATCTGTCCGCCGTATGCGCCAAGCTCGCTAAATGCATGTGCCTGGCTCAGAGACGCGCTCGTCGCCTGCCCGACGCCCGCTCCTGCTGCACTGGCTAGCACACCTTGCCAGCTGAATTTCTCCTGCATCCCAGTTGCGACGCCGAGGCCCTGCGTGATGCTGTTGCCCAGTGCCGCTTGCGCGACCCGGTTGCCGATTGATCCGGCATAGCCGCTACCCGTAAGGTCAACGCCACTCAATCCGCCACCCACGCCGCCGCTGAGCGCACTCAAGGCGAGTTGTTTGAAGTCGAATCCTTGTTGGGTACCAAGTGCGTTGCCCACGATTTGCCCGGCCACGGAACCTGCGGCTCCGGCGATAGCGCCTGCGGTCATGGATGCGCCCGGCACCGCAGCACCGACGCTCGCCAGCGTAGTACTGCTTAGCGCGGCAGCGCTGACCTCACCGACTGCGGTCACTGCCGCAACGCCTTGTTGCACCAGCTGGTACTGCTGCGTCATCGCAGCCACGATCACCACGACGATGACCACCAGAAGCTGCGCCAGCCAGTCGGTTTTCTTCGGCGGCGGCCGGGGCATGTTCGGGTTCGTATCCCCGATGATTTCTCCGGGGCGGTAGGGCCTGAATGTGTCGGCGTTGTTGGCGCTGGTCTCGGTGCCCGGAATCTTGAGCAACTGACCGGCCTTCAGGTCCGCATTGCTCGTCATGCCGTTCGCATCGGCGATGCGGTACCACAGGCGACTGTCGCCGTACATGGCTTTGGCAATCGCTTCTAGCGTGTCGCCTGCGCCGACGACGTGGACCCTTTGGGCGAGGTCGGGTGTGTTACCCGCCGTTGCCTGATACCCGAAGTTGAATTCGGCGCTGGTTTTAAACACCGGGCTGCCATCCGTGTTGCGGGCCGCCTTGTCGTCGACCATCTCGCCGTAACGGCCGAGGACCTCACCGTTGACGATCAGTTGCCGTTGGATGTGCGAACCCTGTTTCGCGTACAGCACGCGTCCGTTCGCGTCATTCACGAACGTCCGGTTGTTCGCGCCCAGCGTGCTGTCGGTGACCCCGACCAAATACCCGTTGGCGTCATACGTGCTGGTGGACTTGCCACTCAGCTCGGGCTTCTTGTCGTGCACGCCGTCGATGACGGTCTGCACATAACCCTCGCGCTTCTCATACGTGTTGGTGTACTGGTACTGCGTCTTGGCCTCATCGTTGTTCAGGATGTAGCCGAGCATGTTGCCGGCTGCGTCGTAGTTCGCCGTGTTGTCTGCCTTGGTGTAGTACAGGTCGTACTTCAACCCGCCTTCGTTGTTTCTCACCATCTGGCGGATCAGGCGGCCGTTCGCGTCGTACAGGTTGGTGCGGCGCTCGGTGCCGTTGCCGTCGAGCACCGCGCCCTGGCTGTTGGTGCCGTTCAACGCTTTCAGGTAGTTCGTGTCCAGGGGTGTCGCCGCGCCAGTCTGCAGGTGCGGCCCGCCGCGTCGTAGAAGCGGGTGTCCACCCGAACACCATCCCGGTCGATGCCCACCACCTTGCCGCGTGCGTCATAGGTGTAGGCCTCCGTCGTCAAACCAAGGCTTGCGCTGTAGGTGTTGGGCGTCGAGTACGTGTTCTCAAAGTCCCCGTTCGGCCCATACACCGTCTGCGTGTACGTCGTGCCCGGTGTCACCGTGACCTGATTCCCCAACCACGTGTCGCTGATTTTGTTGCCGGCCTTGTCGTATTTGATTTCGTGACCGGTGGTGCCGAGCTCTCCCTTGGCGTTCACGTGCGCCTTGGTCTGGCGGTTCATCGCGTCGTATTCGAAGTAGCGGTCGGTGTCGTGCGTCACTTCGCCCGTGTCTTCGCCCGGCGCAGTGATCACGTGGGTTTTGATGTTGGTGCGGTTACCGACCTTGTCATAGGCCATCGTGACGTAGGCGCGGCCATCGCCCACCCAGGCGAGACGGCCGAAGGTGTCGTAGGCGAGGTGGTTGTCCTAGTAGGTGACGGCCACGTTCACACCGTTGACGTTGGTGAGCTGCGTCGTCTTCTCCCGAATGCGCGCACCCGCGAGGTCATAGGCATACGTCGTGGTCTGGCCCAGGGTGTTGTCCTTGATCTTGACCAGCAGGCCTGCCGCGTCGTAGGTGTAGGCGAGGTTTTGCTGCAACGAGCCTGCGCGAGAGTTGGTGATGCCAATCAGCTGCTTCGCCTTGTCGTAGGCGTACGAGTAAACCGCACCCCCAATGTCCTTGTGATACGTCACCCGCCCGAAGTAGTCATACGTCCACTCGGCCTTGTTGCCGTTACCGTCGACCTCGGCGGTCTTGCGGCCTTGCGTGTCCCACTGCAGCCGCGTGGTGACGCCGGCCTGTTCGACCTTCGTCACATTGCCGCGCAGGTCGTACTCGTAGCTCACGGCTTCGCTGGTGATCGACGTACCGTCATAGCTACTCGTCTGGCGCACCTTGCGGCCCGCCTCGTCGTAGTCGTACTGCTCGACCAC
>NZ_JANU01000056.1 GCF_001044395.1 Caenimonas sp. SL110 | reverse complement strand
TGGGCGGAGCTGGCAACGATGCACTGTGGGGCGGCAGTGGGCGCGACGTGTTGGCCAGCGCGATCCGAGCAGTGTCATGAACGGCCGAGCGCCGGTGATAGCCTTTCATTCCTGTGATACGGGACACGCGTCAACGAGACTTCAGGCTTGGAACAGCCGTGAAAAGTTCGCAAGAAGTAGTGCGGCAAGTCTGTATATTTCAGCGCTTCCGCCGTCTTCGCACTCGTCGGCGTTCACGCACCTGTTCTGACAGAACTTCATTTCCATTGCTGACGACACGAACTGCGTTGCGCGGTGTCAAAGTTGTTGGCAGTCGCATCAACGACTATTTACGTGACAAAGAAAACTACCGGTCCCCGGCCGATCAAGAGGAGGCACCCCAATGCGACATTTAGGTAGTTGCGCTGTAGCGATGACAGCCATTTTTCTACTTACCGGCTGCGAGCGCGCGAAGACGAAACTGGATCGCGAAGTCGATCGGCTTTGTGCCGTTGACGGAGGAGTTCATGTTTATGAAACCGTCAAGCTGCCTAAAGAGAACTTTGGGCCAGGTGGAGAAGTTTTCCCGGAATACAGGGCCCAGATCAGATCTGGCGGCGGATTAGGACCTGACTTCACATGGAACACCAATGTAAGAGAAATCGTCGCCGGCGATCCATCGCTGACGAGATGGGAGCAATCCATCAGCAGAGTGCAAGACGGAAAGTTGCTAGGAAAGAGGGTCGTTTACATCCGGGGGGGAGGCGACTTTCTCGGCCCTTGGGGTACCTCCGAGTACTCCTGCCGAAACGTTCCGAGCGACTTGACCCAAAAAGTATTCTTCCAATAAACGCACCCAATGACTCCCTCCCAAATTGCCTTACTGGCCCAACAAGCGCAAGCTTCCTATGCAAACCTCTCTGATGGAATGGCGGGACCGAGTTTCGCAGACGCACTGAAGACGCCGCAAGGCGGCTTCACCACAACCCAGTCCCAGCTCTTCGCCGCTGGGCACTCCGTTTTACTCCAGTACAACGACGATGCGGCTGGAGCCGGCGGCACCGGAACCAGCCTTTCTCTGACGGTTTTCAAAGACAACGGCGGCAACCTCACGCTTGCTATTCGCGGGACGCTGGAGGTGGAAGACTTCACACCCACCGACGCCAATGTCTTCACCATGGGCGCGGGCTACGATCAGATCGCGGCGATGTACAACTGGTGGCAGCGTGCGAGCACGCCTGCTGGCCAGCAGGTAGCGCAATACCGTGTCCGCGTAGTCGAATTCGAGGGCACGTCGGCAACGGCCTCGCTCTTGCCCCTGTATGGCTTGCCCAGCCTGGGCAGCAATCAAGTGATGGCGCTAGAGCGAATCGCCGATGCCAGCGCAACCGGGGACTTGATCGCTGCGCTGGCCGCCGATCCCAACCACAGTCTCGACGTTACCGGGCATAGCTTGGGCGGTCACCTCGCGATGGCGTTTGCGGCGCTGTTTCCAGCAGTCACCACCACCGCGACCGCCTTCAACGCTCCCGGATTCATTCAATCCTCCATCAATGAACAATTCTTCAGCCGACTCGGAGGCGCCGTACCAGCAGCCAACAACATCGGTGGAGTGACAACCAACGTCATTGCAAATCACACGACTCAGGCCGATGTCCCGTGGCAAGGAATCGCCGGATTGCATTCTCGACCCGGCACGATCGTCAACGTGCCGATTGAGTCGCAAACAGGCATCGGCGAACCCGCCAAACCATCCGCGCTCAACCACTCTCAGATGATCCTGGTTGATGCGTTGGCTGTTCACGTTTTGTTCGAAAAGCTACAGCCCGGACTTGCCGGGGCTGCCTTTAGCAAGCTGCTTGAAACGGCCACGAATCGCGAGTACGCGGGACTTGAAGGCCTTGTCGAAACATTGCGTTCGATCTTGGGGTTAGGCACCGGGCCGCTGCCAGCCGGACATAACCAGCGTGAGGCTCTTTACCAAACGATAACCACGATTCAGGAGAGCGACGCTTTCGCCAAACTCGTCAGCAAGGTCGAGATCGCCCCCACCC
>NZ_JANU01000055.1 GCF_001044395.1 Caenimonas sp. SL110 | reverse complement strand
GGGGGTTCAGGGTAAGGGACGCACCCTCACCCCTGCCCTCTCCCCAAGGGGAGAGGGAGGAAGGCAGAACAACCTACTTCGAAGCCTTCGCGATTTCCGAACGGAACTCGGCCAGAACCTTGGCTGCGTCCTTCAGGCCCTTGGCTTCCGCGTCCTTCACCCAGGCCTGCTCCAGCGGCGAAGTCTTGGCCTTGATGTCGGCGACGAACTTCGCATCGGCCTTGACGGTCGCGACGTTGTTGGCCTGCATCAGCGCATTGGACAGGCGGTCGGCCTTGTCCCACTGGCGGCCGATCAGGCGCGCGAGCACTTCGCCGGAGGCGTCGTCCACCGCCTTCTTTTCATCGGGCGCGAGCTTGTTGTACTTGTCGGCGTTCATCATGAAGACGAAGCTGGTGTTGTACAGCCCGCCCGGGAAAATCGTCTGGTGCTTGATGATCTTGTCCAGGCGGAAGCCCTCGACCGACTCGGCCGGGAACAGTGTGCCGTCCATCACGCCGCCCGACAGCAGCTCATACGACTCAGGCGCGGGCTTGAGCGTCACGTTCATGCCGATCGCCTTGGAAATGTCGTTGACCACACCGCCGCCCACGCGCCACTTCAGGCCCAGCAGGTCGTCCATCTTGGCGACCGGCTTCTTGGTGTTGAACACCACGCCAGGGCCGTGCGTGAAGTAGGCCAGCGGCTTGACGCCGGGATGCTCGGTGCCGAACTGCGGGTACTTCATCGCGACGCGGTTGAACGCGACCGAGATCGGCTCGGAGCTGTCACCCAGGAAGGGGAACTCGGCCATCTTGGTCAGCAGGAAGCGGCCGGGTGTGTAGCCGTGAACGGTGAAGGACACATCGACCAGGCCGTTGCGCACGGCGTCGTAAGTGCCGGGTGCGGTCGAGACATGGCGCGGCAGGATGTTGCACTTGACCTTGCCGTTCGAATTCTTCTCGACCAGGCCGCACCATTCGCGCAGCGAAACGGTGAGGGCGTGGGTCGGGTGAATCCAGCTGGAGCCGGTCAGTACGGTCTGGGCGGAAGCCGGCGCGCACATCAGGGCGGCTGCAGCGGCTGCGAAGGTCAAGAGGTAACGTTTCATTGGGGGCTCGGCTCCAGGTTGGTATTGCTTTCGAATGTAAGGCTGCGCAGAGCCCCCGCCGGTCCATACTTACCCGGATTACCCGACCGCATGGTCGGCGAATGAATTGTCAACCTCTGGTCCTATAATCAAAAAACGAACGATCGTTCTTTTTTATTCCGGCACGGGTCCGGACCCACGTCCGACCTAAAATTCCAGTTTACGTAAACGTCAATTCCCAAAACTAGTTGGAGCCGCAAGCATGAAGGTCCTGGTCCCCGTGAAACGCGTGGTCGACTACAACGTGAAAGTCCGGGTCAAATCGGATGGCACGGGTGTCGATATCGCCAACGTCAAGATGAGCATGAACCCCTTTGACGAGATCGCCATCGAAGAGGCGGTTCGCCTGAAAGAAAAGGGCATCGTCACCGAAGTCATCGCCGTCTCCTGCGGTGTCACGCAGTGCCAGGAAACCCTGCGCACCGCCATGGCCATCGGCGCCGATCGCGCCATCCTGGTGGAGACGACCGACGAACTGCAGCCGCTGTCCGTCGCCAAACTGCTCAAGGCGCTGGTCGAGAAGGAACAGCCCGGCCTGGTGATCCTGGGCAAGCAGGCGATCGACGACGACTGCAACCAGACCGGCCAGATGCTCGCAGCACTGTGCGACCTGCCGCAGGCCACCTTCGCATCGAAGGTCGAGATTGCCGACGGCAAGGCGCGCGTCACACGCGAAGTCGATGGCGGCCTGGAGACCGTGTCGATCACGCTGCCGGCCATCATCACCACCGACCTGCGCCTGAACGAGCCGCGTTACGTCACGCTGCCCAACATCATGAAGGCCAAGAAAAAGCAGCTCGATATCTTCAAGCCCGCCGACCTCGGCGTCGAGATCAAGCCGCACCTGAAGACGCTCAAGGTGTCCGAGCCGCCCAAGCGCAGCGCCGGTATCAAGGTCCCCGATGTCGCAACGCTTGTTGCGAAGTTGAAGAACGAAGCCAAGGTGATTTGAGATGACAGCCCTCGTAATTGCAGAACACGACAACGCGTCCATCAAGGGCGCAACCCTCAACACCGTCACTGCCGCATCGCAATGCGGCGGCGAAGTGCATGTGCTGGTCGCAGGCCACAACGCTGGTGAAGCAGCCAAGGCAGCCGCGCAGATTGCAGGTGTCACCAAGGTGATCCACGCCGAAGGCGAGCACTTCGCGCACGGCCTGGCCGAGAACGTCGCGGCGCAGGTGCTGGCGATTGCTGGTGCCTACAGCCACATCCTGTTCCCGGCGACCGCCAGCGGCAAGAACGTCGCGCCGCGCGTGGCTGCCAAGCTCGATGTGGGCCAGATCAGCGACGTGACCAAGATCGACAGCCCGGACACCTTCGAGCGCCCGATCTACGCCGGCAACGCAATTGCCGTGGTGCAGAGCCTGGACGAAAAGAAGGTCATCACCGTTCGCACCACGGGTTTCGATCCGGCTGCGGCGACCGGTGGCTCTGGCAGCGTCGAGACGGCCACCGCAGTCGCCGATAGCGGCAAGAGCACCTTCGAAGGCAACGAGATCGCCAAGAACGACCGGCCTGAACTGACGGCGGCCAAGATCATCGTGTCCGGTGGACGCGCGCTCGGATCGGCAGAGAAGTTCAACGAAGTCATGACGCCGCTGGCAGACAAGCTGGGCGCAGCAATTGGCGCGAGCCGCGCTGCTGTTGACGCGGGCTATGCAGCGAACGACCTGCAAGTGGGGCAGACCGGCAAGATCGTCGCGCCGCAGCTGTACATCGCAGCCGGCATCTCGGGCGCGATCCAGCACCTGGCCGGCATGAAGGATTCCAAGGTGATCGTCGCGATCAACAAGGACCCGGAAGCGCCGATTTTCAGCGTCGCGGATTACGGACTGGAAGCGGATCTGTTCACCGCGATTCCTGAGCTGATCGCAGCGCTGTAAGTTGCCTTGTTCCCTCTCCCTCTGGGAGAGGGCTAGGGTGAGGGCGTGTGCCGTCGCGCCCCATCACTGAATACCGGAGACACACATGACCTACAAAGCCCCCGTCAAAGACATGCTGTTCGACATTCGCCATCTCGCCGGCATCGACGAGATCGCGAAGATTCCCGGATTCGAGGATGCAGGATTCGACACTGCGCAAGCCGTGCTCGAAGAGTGCGCCAAGTTCAACGAGGGCGTTGTTGCGCCGCTGAACGTGGAAGGCGATCGCAATCCCTCCAGCTGGAAAGACGGCAAGGTCACGACGACACCGGGCTTCAAGGAGGCATTCAAGCAGTACGCAGAAGGCGGCTGGCAGGGTTTGCAACACCCGATCGATTTCGGCGGCCAGGGTTTGCCCAAGACCATAGGCGCGGCGTGCGGCGAAATGCTGAACTCGGCCAACCTGAGTTTTGCGCTGTGCCCGCTGCTCACCGATGGCGCTATCGAGGCGCTGCTCACGGCAGGCTCCGATGAACTCAAGGCTGGCTATCTGGAGAATCTGGTTGCAGGCAAGTGGACCGGTACGATGAATCTCACCGAGCCACAAGCCGGTTCCGATCTTTCGTTGGTGCGCACCCGCGCAGAGCCACAGCCCGACGGCACGTACAAGATCAGCGGCACGAAGATCTACATCACGTATGGCGAACACGACATGGCCGAGAACATCGTGCATCTCGTGCTGGCGCGCGTGGTCGGTGCGCCCGAGGGCGTGAAGGGTATCAGCCTGTTTGTCGTGCCCAAGTTCATGGTCAACAAGGATGGCTCGCTGGGCACGCGCAACGACGCGCACTGCGTGAGCATCGAGCACAAGCTGGGCATCAAGGCATCGCCCACGGCGGTCCTGCAGTTCGGTGACAACGGGGGCGCTGTGGGCTATCTCGTGGGGCAGGAGAACCGGGGCCTCGAATACATGTTCATCATGATGAACGCGGCGCGCTACGCGGTCGGCGTCCAGGGCATCGCGGTTGCCGAGCGCGCCTACCAGAAGGCCGTGGCGTATGCGAAGGATCGCGTTCAATCGCGGCCCGTCGACGGCTCGATGAACACCAGTGCGCCCATCATTCATCACCCGGATGTGAAGCGCATGCTGATGACGATGCGCGCCTACACCGAAGGCTGCCGCGCGATGGCGACGGTGGCTGCCTCCGCGTACGACGCGGCGCATCACCATCCCGATGCCGAAGTGCGCAAGCAGAACCAGGCGTTCTATGAATTTCTCGTGCCGCTGGTCAAGGGCTACAGCACCGAGATGAGCCTTGAAGTGACATCGCTGGGCGTACAGGTGCATGGCGGCATGGGCTTCATCGAAGAGACCGGCGCGGCGCAGTATTACCGTGACGCGAAGATCCTGACGATCTACGAAGGCACGACGGCGATCCAGGCCAATGACCTGGTCGGCCGCAAGACGGCACGCGATGGCGGCCAGACCGCCAAGGGCATCGCGGCGCAGATCGAGAAGACCGAGCAAGCTCTGATGAAGAGCGCAACTGCTCACGCCAAGGCGGTCGCGAGTCGATTGACGGCAGCGCGCAAGGCGTTCGTCGATGCGGTGGAATTCGTCGCGGGCAACACCAAGGCGTCGCCCAATGCGGTGTTCGCGGGCTCGGTGCCGTATCTCATGCTGGCGGGCAATGTGGTCGCTGGCTGGCAGATGGCGCGTGCGCTGCTCGCGGCGCAAGAACTGGGCGCGCAGGGCGAAGACAAGGCGTTCATGGAAGCGAAGATCGCGACCGCGCGGTTTTACGCCGATCACATTTTGTCGAAGGCGCCCGGCATTCGCGATTCGATTGTGGAAGGCGCGGAGAGCGTGACGGCGCTTGCGCTGGAAGCCTTTTAAAACGGCTGTCATTGCGGACTCGATCCGCAATCCATGAACCCCGAATTCATGGATGCCGGATCAAGTCCGGCATGACATCCCTCCGAGAGGCTGTCATTGCGGACTTGATCCGCAATCCATGTCTCCTGAATTCATCGATGCCGGATCGAGTCCGGAATGACAGCCCAGACAGCTAGAGATTCAACCCAGGAACCGGAACCCATGTCCAAGCTCCCCAAAGTCCTCCAGAACCTTTCCCTCCCCGTCATCGGCTCGCCCCTGTTCATCATCAGCAACCCCAAGCTGGTGATCGAGCAGTGCAAGGCCGGCATCATCGGCTCGATGCCGGCGCTCAATGCGCGGCCCGCGTCGCAGCTCGATGAATGGCTGCACGAGGTCACCGAGACGCTGGCGGCCTACGACAGGGCCAACCCCGAAAACCCGTCCGCGCCATTCGCCATCAACCAGATCGTGCATCGCAGCAACGACAGGCTGGAGCACGACATGGAAATGGTCGTGAAATACAAGGTGCCGGTCATCATCACGTCGCTTGGCGCGCGCACCGATGTGAACGAAGCCATCCACAGTTATGGCGGCGTCGTGCTGCACGACATCATCAACAACGCGTTTGCGCACAAGGCGATCGAAAAGGGCGCCGACGGCCTGATCGCGGTTGCCGCAGGTGCTGGTGGACACGCTGGCGTGAAGAGCCCGTTCTCGCTGATCCAGGAAATCCGTCAGTGGTTCGACGGCCCGTTGGCCCTGTCAGGCTCGATCGCCACCGGCGGTGCAGTGCTCGCCGCGCAAGCGATGGGCGCCGACTTCGCCTACATCGGTTCGGCCTTCATCGCCACCCATGAAGCTCGCGCGAGCGATGCGTACAAGCAGGCCATCGTCGAATGCGACTCCGACGACATTGTCTACTCCAGCCTGTTCACCGGGGTGCACGGCAACTACCTGCGCCCGAGCATCGTTGCTGCTGGAATGGACCCTGACAACCTGCCTGAAGGCGACATCAAGACGATGAATTTCGCTGGTGGTGAAGGCAGCAAGACCAAGGCCTGGAAGGACATCTGGGGCTGCGGGCAGGGCATTGGCGCGATCACCGAAGTGACCTCGACAGCCGACTATGTGGCGAAACTCAAGCGCGAGTACGCGCAGGCGAAGGCGCGCCTGCTTTGATTCGCGCAGCGGCACCTTATTTGCGGTTGCCGCTCTTGAGCGTCGGTTTTTGAGCCGCTTCCCTGTCACGCGCCTTTCGATCGGCCTCCACCGCGGTGTCCCTGCGGTGTTGCACCTGCGCGGCGTTGGCCTCTGAAAAGAGCTTGTGCGCAAGCCTGACGTTGGTGGCTTCCTGCCTCTTGGTGACACTCAATGCCAAGTGATCCGAGAAGGCTCTGGAAAGGGAGGTCTCACGGTTGACGAGGATGGCTTTCGTGCCCTGGATCACCGCATCCTTTCCGTTGAATTTGCGTCCGAGCGTGTTCCACGAGAACTTCGTCTCGCGCGCGGCGTCGCGCAGCTTGTCTGTTGCAGCGCCGTCCAGTTCGGATGAGGTCATCTGTTTGCCGCGATTGGTGAACCTGACGACGGCTCTGCACAGGCCCCGGGCTTCATCGATCGCCGCCGATACATCGGCAGCCGAACCATTTTCTCCGGCGAGGCTTGCTTTCGACATCGATTCCCGGGTGAGCTGATGGGCGCGCTTTTCTATCGCTGCCGTGGTGCGCTTCAGCGATTCCAGCCGCAAGGCAGGCGACTCATCCGCAAACTTCGCAAGCGCCTTGTGATCCATGTTCTGAATCCGGGCTTCCATGTCGTGATGGATCTGTTCCTGGAGTTCAGGGGAAGAAGTGGGCTTTGCCGCGAGCTGCGCGGCCACCACGGCGGGCGGCACATGGTGGGGCTCCACCGAGGGGTGGAACTGCCCGGCTTGCGATTTCGAGGGTGAGGCTTCGGGCTGCGCTGGGCTGTGCCTATTCGCAAGGGGCGGGTCAATCGCGCACGTCTTGCTTTCCAGGTTCTCCAGCTTCGGGGCTGTTCTTGCGGCGACAGTGCGCGACGTGAGCCTTGGCTTGAGCGGTGCCTCGGTGCCTGTGACGTTGGACTTTCGCGCGATCGGCACGCCGGCGGGGGCGGCGCCGCCTGTACTGATCGCGGCAGGAGCCCTGACCGAGCCTGAAAAGCCTGGAATTCGCATGGGTTGTCCAATCCGGCGCGCGACAAAGAGCGCCTGCAACTGTGTAACCCGCTCTCCAGATAGGTTCCAGCACCGGGCCGACCTGGATGAGAGCCGTCAGGTTCGCCTGTGATCGGCGGTGACCGAGCCTGGCTCCATCGCAGGCATCAGATAGCTCAACGCCTGTGCCTTCCCCCAGAACACCCGGTACATGAACACCGTATAGACAATGATCGCCGGCAGCGTGATCGCCACGCCGATGAAGATGACGAACAGCGATTCGGTCGCGCTGGCGGCCTGCCACACCGTCAGCCGGTCGATCACGATGTACGGATACATGCTGTAGGCCAGCCCGATGAAGGCCATGACGAAGATCAGCACCGTGCTGGCAAAGACCACCCAGCCGTAACCTGCCGCCACGATCTTCGGCCTGGAAATCACCAGGAACGCCGCGTAGAAAGCGACAGCGCAAGCCACCGGAATCGGCAGCAGGCCGATCAGTTGCGGCATGTTGAACCACCGCTCGTACACCGTGTGGCTGACCAGCGGGGTCGCCAATGAAATGCCCACCAGCGCGACACCCATTGGCAACAGCACCTTGCGTGCCCAAGCAACGGCCTTGAGTTGCAGGTCGTCACCCGTCTTCATGATGAGCCATCCCGCGCCCAGCATCGCGTAAGCGGTCGGCAGGGTGAGCGCGATTCCTGCGCAAAACAGCACCGATATCCAGTGGTAATCAAAGCCCGTCAGGTAGCTGCCCAACATCCAGCCCTGCGCCATCGAAGCCATGAGCGAGCCGAGCGCGAACAGGCGGTTCCACAGGCCCTTGCGTGCCGCGCGCGCTTTCACGCGAAAGTCAAAGGACACGCCCCGCAACGTCAGCCCGATCAGCATGACTGCCACCGGCAAATAGAGCGCGGACAAGACGATGCCATGCGCCATCGGAAACGCGACCAGCAAGACGCCGATGCCCAGCACCAGCCAGGTTTCATTGGCGTCCCAGAACGGGCCGATGCTGGAGACCATCAGGTCCTTTTCTTCATTGGTCGCAAACGGCAGCAGGATGCCGACGCCCAGGTCGTAGCCATCGAGCACGACGTAAGCAAGAAGGGCCAGTCCCATGACCGCCATGAAGAAAAGCGGCAGTGCTTCGTTCCAGGTGAACTGCATGGTCGTGCGCCTTTCAGGCCGGTCCGCCAACCGGGGTTGCTGCCTTGGGGCTGAGCGGCGTTTCAGGTGTTGGCATGGCCGGGTGCTGCGCCATGTACATCAGGACCAGCACGTAGGAGGTGAGCAGGAACGCATAGACCGCCAGGTAGGCGATGAGCGTCGAAAGCACCATGCCGGGCGCATGCGGCGCGACCAGGTCGGATGTGCGCAGGATGCCGTAGACAAGGAACGGCTGTCGTCCGATCTCGGTCACGTACCAGCCGGCCAGCGTGGACACCCAGCCCGAAAAAGTCATCGCCGTCAGTGCGTACAGCAGCTTTCGCGGTACGCCGCCCGAGCGCGTCCGCATCCGCCACAGTGTCCACGCGCCCCACCACGACACCAGCAGCATCAGCATGCCCATGCCCACCATGATGCGAAAGCTCCAGAACACCGGCGCGACCGGCGGGTGCGCGTTGGGGAATTCATTGAGTCCCTTGAGTTCCGCGTTGATGTCGTGCGCCAGGATCAGGCTCGCCATCTTCGGAATCTGCACGGCGTAGTCGGTGCGGCCTTCTTTCTCGTTGGGCCATCCGAACAGCGTGAGCGGCGCGCTTTTTTCGGTGTGCCAGATGCCTTCGATCGCGGCGATCTTCGCGGGCTGGTGCTCCAGCGTGTTGAGGCCGTGCAGGTCGCCCACAAAGATCTGCACCGGTATGGCAAACGCCGCAGCCATCACGGCAGTGCGCAGTGCCAGGTGCGTGCCGCCGTTGGACGTCTTGCGAAGCAGTTGCCACGCCGACAGTCCCGCAATCAGGAACGAAGCGGTGAGTGTCGAGGCCAGCAGCTTGTGCGCGAGCCGATACGGAAACGACGGGTTGAAAACAATCGCGAGCCAGTCTTTCGCGTGAAACTTGCCGTCGATGATCTCGTAGCCCGCAGGTGTCTGCATCCACGAGTTGAGGCTGAGAATCCAGAATGCCGACAGCGTGGTTCCGGCCGCGACCATCAGTGTCGCAACCAGGTGCACCCGATCCGAAACGCGTCCCCGCCCGAACAGCATCACGCCCAGGAAAGTCGCTTCCAGGAAGAAAGCGGTCAGCACTTCATAGCCCAGCAGCGGGCCCGCGATGTTGCCGGCTTTCTCCATGTAGCCCGGCCAGTTGGTGCCGAACTGGAAGCTCATCGTGATGCCCGACACCACACCCAATGCAAACGTCAGCGCGAAGATCTTGGTCCAGAGGTAGTAGGCCTCTTCCCAGTGCTGCGCCTCTTTGGTTCCGGTCGCGGCCCGGTTGCGAAACCGAAAGTAGACGAGGAACCAGCACAGCGCGATGTTGATCGTTGGGAACAGGATGTGAAAGCTGATGTTCGCGGCGAACTGGATGCGCGATAGCAGCAAGGTGTCCATGTCAGCGAGCCTGCACGCAAGGAAGGCAGTTGTGAAACAGCATGCGGCCATTCTGGCAGCATCGTGCTGAACATTCAGTGCATGCCCCGGACCCAACAATGCCAACGCGGGATTGGGATCACCCGCCCAGCGCACCTTCAGCACAAGGAGGTAGATGCGCCGTGGCTGCACGGCTGGTGTCCAGGCTCAGCCGGGCGGTGAACCAGAACGTGCTGCCGCGTCCGACATCGCTTTCCACACCCACATCGCCGCCCATGAGATTGGCGAGCTTTTTCGAGATGGCCAGGCCCAGCCCCGTGCCGCCGTGCTTGCGGGTGGTCGACGTATCGGCCTGCTGGAAACTCTGGAACAGGCGGCGCTGCTGCTCCTGTGAAAGTCCGATGCCGGTATCGGTCACTGACAGGCGCAGCAACACGCTGTCGGCGTCGCGCTCGACCACGCGCGCCGCAATCACGACCGATCCCTGCTCGGTGTACTTCACCGCGTTGTTGGCGTAGTTGATGAGGATCTGCCCCACGCGCAGCGAGTCGCCGACCAGGCGCTGCGGCACGTCGGCCGGCACGTCGAACACCAGCCCCAGTCCCTTGGCGGCGGCCTTGTCTGCAATCAGGTCCGCCACGCCACCGAGCAACTGCTCCAGCGTGAACCCCGCCTGCTCGATCGCGACCTTGCCGGCCTCCAGCTTCGAGAAGTCAAGGATGTCGTTGATGATGCCCAGCAGGTGCTGGCCCGAAGACTGCACCTTGCTGATGTAGTCGCGCTGGCGCGGCGTGAGTTCGGTCCTGAGCGCCAGGTGCGACATGCCGATCACCGCATTCATCGGTGTGCGGATCTCGTGGCTCATGTTCGCAAGGAAGTCGGTCTTCATGCGCGTGGCTTGCTCGGCCAGATCCTTGGCGCGGCGCAACTCTTCTTCGGCCTGCTTGCGCGCGGTCACATCGCGGCCGATCGCCACCACGCCCAGCAGCTTGCCGCTGGCGTCGCGGAGGGGGCTGCGTATGGTTTCCATGATGGCGGTGCGACCGCTGGGGTAATACACCTTGTCCTCGATCGAGTCCTTGCACAGCGACTCGAACACGATGCGATCGCGGCTGTTGATGATGTCGGCGCGCGCTTTCGGAAAGAGTTCGAGTGCCGTGTGCCCGACGAGGTCATCCTGCGTCATGCCCGCGAGTTCCTCGAAGGCGCCGTTGCACCCGAGGTGAACGCCGTTGGCGTCGCGGTAGACGACCATGTCTGAAATCGAGCCGATGAGCGCGGTCATGAGCGCCCGCTGGCGCTGCGTTTCCTGCGATGCGAGCGTCTGGCCTGTGATGTCCTTGAAGCTCGCGATATAGACCTGCTGCTCACCGTCTTCGGCCAGTGAAATCGTGACGTCGATGTAGATGTTCTGGCCGCCGCCCGTGCGAAACCTTGCATGAAAACTGATAGGCCCATTGGCCTCCTGCAATTGGCGATGCATGGACGCGACCCGCTCGTCGGTGCAATTGGGGTCCAGGTCGTCGATGCGGCGCGCCAGCAGTTCGCCCACGCTGTAGCCCATGAGCTGTGTTGCGGCGCGGTTGGCGTAGGTGATCTGCCTTGTTGCGCACTCAATCCACAGCATGGGACCGGAAGTCTCGACCACCAGGTGGTTGAACATCATCTTGCGTTCGAAGTTCACGCGCGATGTCACGTCGCGATAAGTCACCACCTTGCCGACGATGCGATCCAGTGTCCTTTGCGGACGAACTGTTCGCTCAAGGACGCGGCCGTCATTGAGTTCGATCACGCTGAAGTCGGTTTTGTGAATGTCGCGCGTGCGGATCTCCTCCAGGAAGCCGTTCGGATCGGGGACCTGCACAGCCTGCATCGCGATGATCTCTTGTGCCGAAATGTCGCCCTGCCTGTCGGCAGGCAGGTTCCACATGCGCATGAAGGCGGTGTTGCAGTGGATCCTGGGCGAATCCAGACGGATCGCGATGACGCCGTCGCTGGCTGAGTCGAGCGTGGCGTACAGCAGCTCCAGCGTCGAGCGCGCGCTGGCCAGCTCGGTCTCCAGCGATGCCATGTGTGAAATGCTGTCTCTCGGCGTCGCTTTCATTGGGAATTGACAGGCCTTCAGTGGAGGCGATCAGCCATCTCGCGCAGTTCGACCGCCGCCGCCGCACGCTCGGCCGATGGCAGGCGATCCAGGTCGATCAGCACGCGCATGCCCAGCCGCTCCCACTGAAAGACCTTGCGGGCCACGCTCTCGTCCTGCGCGACTTCGCGAACGGCGAATGAAGACACTGGGTCGGCAAAGCCCTTGACGTTGATCGGCTGCAGTTCGGTGGCGACGATTTCGTCGCGCACCAGCCCGTAGGTTTCCCTGGACAGCAGGATGCCGCCAGGCGCAGCCGACTGCTCCAGCCGGGCCGCGAGGTTCACTTCCGAGCCGATGATGGTGTAGTCCATGCGGATGTCGCTGCCGAAATTGCCGACATCGCAAAAGCCGGTGTTGATGCCCATGCGAACCTGGAAGGTCTTGTCCGAGCCCATCTCGCGCCACAGGATCTGCAGCTCCGACATGCGCCGCTGCATGGCCATGGCCATCTTCACGCATTGCAGCGCGTCTTCTTTCACGCCGAGCGTGTCTGGGTCGCCAAAGAAGATCACCATCGCATCGCCGATGAACTTGTCGAGCGTGCCGCCGTAGTCCTGCGCAATCTTGGACATCTCGGAAAAATAGCTGTTGAGCAGAAAGGTGATCTCTTCAGGCTGCCATTTGGCGGTCGACGCGGTGAAGTCCTTGATGTCCGAGAAGAACACGGTGAGCTTCTTGCGCTGCGTGCGGATTTCGGCTTCGCGTGAGCCGTCGAACAGGGACTTGTAAACCTGCGGCGCGAGATAGCGGCCGAGTTTTTCAGACAGCGCCTTCAGGTGGCGCGCATTGCTGCTGCGCTCCAGGTGCGTATTGACGCGCGCCAGCACGACGGGCGGGCTGATCGGCTTGGTGATGTAGTCCACTGCGCCCAGGTCCAGGCCAAATTGCTCTTCTGCAATGCTGGTCAGCGCCGTCAGGAAGATGACCGGAATGCCGGCGGTGATAGGGTTGCCGCGAAGGCGCCGCATCACCTCGTAGCCGTCCATCTCCGGCATCATGATGTCCAGCAGGATGAGCGCAGGCGGGGTGAGCGAATGCACCATCTCCAGCGCCTGCGCGCCGCATTCGGCGGTCATCACCTCATAGGTGTCTTCGAGCAAGGCGCTCATCAGGAACAGGTTGTCCGGTGTGTCGTCCACAACGAGGATCCGGGCTTTCGCCGGGGCGGTGCTGTTGGTCGTCATGAGGTGTCCTTGGTATCTGGCGCAGCGCCGGTACACTCCGGCGGCGATGCAGTGATAAGACCACCGGCCGCATTGCGTACGTTACGAAAAAACACCTGCTCTGCTAGGCAAATTGCCTTGCGCCTAAAGTTCTAGATCTACCCATCGGTGGGCCTGAAATGCTTGCGGCTGCCAGCTCCAGGACGCATACTGTACGAATGAACAGTATCCCCATCGAATCCATCAAGGGCCGGGGTTCAGCCAGCCAGATGCAGCACCGGTTCTCGCGTGACGAGCGATCGCAGTTCGACGACGGCTGGCCTTGTGGCGACGAAGAAGGCGCAGCCGATTGCGCGACCCCCAAAACGCAGGTCATCTGGGAAGACGCGCGCAGCATCATCACCAGCAACGAGTCGCCCGATGTGTACTTCGACCGGTCGATCAATCCGTACCGCGGATGCGAGCACGGATGCATCTATTGCTATGCGCGGCCCACGCACAGTTACCTCAACATGTCGCCCGGCCTGGACTTCGAAACCAAGATCGTGGCCAAGCGCAATATTGCCGCGCTGCTTCGCGCAGAGCTGTCCCGGCGTCACTACGAGCCCAGGCTCATTGCGCTCGGCACGGCGACCGATTGCTATCAGCCGGTCGAGCGTGAACTGCGCCTGACCCGCGCGGTGATCGAGCAGTTCTCGCAAACGCGCCATGCATTCGGGCTCGTCACCAAATCCAGCGGCGTCGAGCGCGACCTGGACCTGATCGCGCCGATGGCACGCGATGGGCTCACGGCAATCAACGTGACGATCACCACGCTGGACGCCGACCTCACGCGCAAGCTCGAACCGCGCGCCGCTGCGCCGCATCGCCGGCTTCGCACCCTGCGCACGCTGGCCGAGAACGGCGTGCCTTGTGGTGTGAGCCTGGCGCCGCAGATTCCATTCCTGACCGACGACATGGAGCAGGTGCTCGAAGCCGCGTGGGACGCCGGGGCACGCAGCGCCTTCTATCACGTGCTGCGCCTGCCCTGGGAGGTGAGCCCGCTGTTTCGCGAGTGGCTGCAGGTGCACTACCCCGAGCGCGCCGATCGCGTGATGGCGCGGGTGCATGACATGCGGGGCGGCAAGGACTACGACGCCGATTTCGCCACGCGCATGAAGGGCAAGGGCATCTGGGCCGACCTGATCGCGCAGCGCTTTCGCAAGGCCTGCGAGCGCATCGGCTTCAACCGCGAACGCGTTGTGCTGGATACGACAAAGTTTCGAAGGCCGGGGCAGCAGGGGCAGGGGATGCTGTTTTGAACGTTGTAGCCGGGGCGTGATCCCGTATTCTTGGGGGATGCTCATCAAAGCGGTGAACCCCGGCAAGCAGGCCATCCGCCTGGCAGTCTTCTCCGTGCTGATCGGCTGGGTCGTCGGCATGGCGCTCGCGTTCTTTCCGGTGTGGCACGTGGTCGAACTCAAGGTCTACGACCTGTTCACCGTGGCTTCCCCGCCAAAGCAATCGTTGCCGATCACCATCGTGGGCATCGACGAAGCCTCGTTCACGCAGATGGGCCAGCGCTGGCCGTGGCCGCGCGAGACACACGCGAAGCTGGTGGACAAACTCACGAAAGCCGGCGCCGCAGTGATTGCATTCGACGTGCTCTTCTCCGAAAAAAGCAGCACGCCCGGTGACGACGAGGCCTTCGCTGCGGCGATCAAGGCCGCGGGCAATGTGGTGCTGGGCGCAGACCACGCCTATCACGAGACCGCGTCGGTGCGCCAGTGGTTGCGCATGGACCCCATTCCCGAGTTCACCATGGCTGGTGCGACGACGGGTCTCGTCACCGCGCAGCTCGATGCCGATGCCGTGGTGCGGCAAGTGCCAGAAACCGAAGATGCGTTCTGGCGCCAGTCGATCAAGACGCTGATACGCGCGCGGCCCAACATGGTGCAGGAGCCGTATGTCGCGCCCGGTTCCATGATCCGGCACCTGGGCCCTGCGCGGACATTTCCGTATGTGTCGTACTACCAGGTGCTCAATGACGACCCGGCCATTGCGCCGGATTTTTTTGCCAACCAGATCGTGCTGGTGGGGCGCGAAGTAAGGTCCACGGCCGAAAGTTCCGCCACGCAGGGCGACCTGTTTGCCACGCCCTTTCTTGGCGCGTCGCGCAGGCTCACACCGGGCGTGGAAGTGCACGCAACGCTGATCGAGAACGCGATGATGGGGCAGGTCATTGCACCGGCCTCGCAAGCCGTCAACATCGCGCTGATGTCGCTGGCGCTGCTGCTGATGCTGCCGGTGCTGGCCTTCTGGCATCCGCTGCGCAGTGCAGTCGTCATGCTGCTGATCGCAGGTGCGGTCATTGCGCTGGCAGCGTGGCAGTTTCTGTCGGCAAGCTACTGGCTTCAATCGGCAACGCCTGTCGCGGCGCTGGTCGCAGCATTTCTCAGCATGGCGACGGCGTCGTACTGGATAGAGCGAAGGCGCGCGACCGAAATTCGCACAGCGTTCGGCAAGTACGTCTCGGAAGAAGTCGTGAACCGGATGGTGGCGCATCCCGAAGAGCTCAAGCTTGGCGGCCAGCGGCGCGAACTCACGGTGCTGTTCTCGGACCTTGCAGGCTTTACCACCCTGTCGGAAAAGCTCACGCCCGAGCAGGTCGCCGACGTCATCAACCTGTACCTCAATGAAGTCACCAAGGTCATCATGGCCCACGGCGGCACGGTGGACAAATTCATCGGCGATGCCGTGATGGCGTTCTGGGGCGCGCCGCTGGACGACGCGGATCACGCGATGCATGGTGTGACAGCGGCCATTGCGATGCAAAAGGCGATGGACGAATTGCAGCCGCGCTTTGCCGCGATGGGTGCGAGCGGCGTGTCGATGCGGGTGGGAGTGAATTCAGGCCCTGCCATCGTCGGCAACATGGGCTCGGACCTGCGGTTCGACTACACCGCGCTGGGCGACACGGTGAACCTCGCGTCGCGCCTGGAAGGTGCGAACAAGGCCTATGGGATTGGACTGCTCATTGCAAACAGCACGGCTGATTTGCTCGATGGTCGGGTGCCGATGCGGCGTGTTGACCGGGTGAAGGTCAAGGGTAAGAACGAAGCGGTCGATGTGTTCACGCCGTGCGAAGACCCGGACCTTGCCGCAGCGACAGACCGCGCGTGGCAGGCGTACACGGCGCAGGCCTGGGACACCGCGGCCAACGAGTGGAAAGCGATCGCTGCGAAGCATCCGGGCGATGCGCTCGCGCAATGCTTCGGCGAGCGCATCGATCAAATGCGTGCATCGCCGCCGGGTGAGGGGTGGGACGGGTCGGTGTCGCTGGAGAAGCTCTGAGCAAGGCTGTCATTGCGGGCTTGACCCGCAATCCATGTTCGATCAAGCGCAGTCGCCGCTTCCAATGCCTGCAGACACTATTGCCAGTTCGCTTCAATGACCCCGACGAGTGCTGCTTCGTATGCAGGTGAGAAGGTGGTTTGCCCCAGCGGCGGTGGCGAATAACTGGCCATCGCATCAACAAGCGCCTGCACATTCCCCTCGAACAGAACGTCGCCGCCGCTCGTGCGGAATTGCTCGATCAGCAGTTGAGGGGTGCCGCCACTGGTGTACCAACTCGCAATCCGAACCGCATCAGCCGTGCCGATGACGCTCACCAGCAGGTCAACCCCGTCCTTCTGGAACCACAGCTGCCGGGTGGTCACGTCGGCACCAAAGCTCACGATGTCCGTGCCGGTGTTTGCGGAAGTCTCGATGACGCGGTCCTCGCCGTAGCCACGTGCCAGCACGAACAGGTCACCCAGTGCGCCACCGTCGAGTGTGTCGGCTCCAGCGCCGCCGTCCAGCGTATCCGCTCCACCAGCGCCGGTCAGAATGTTCGAGGCGGCGTTTCCTCTGAGCAGGTTTGCTGCGCCATTGCCCGTGCCGTTGGCCGCGCCGGTGCCCAGCAAAGTGAGGTTCTCCAGATTGGATGACAGCGTGCGCGTCACCAGTGAGAAGACGCTGTCAATGCCCGCATTGCTGCCCTCCGTCATGACGTCGGTGGACACATCAGTGAAGTAAGAGTCGTCCCCGGCTCCACCGACCAGTGTGTCGGAACCGGCACCGCCATCGAGGGTGTCGTTCCCGGCACTTGCGGTGAGCGTGTTGGCGTGCGCGTTTCCCGTCAGGTAGTTGTTGAGGGCGTTTCCTGTGCCGTGAATTGCGGTCGCCGTCAGCGTCAGGTTTTCAACGGTCGGCACCAGCGTGTAATCGATCGACGATCGCACCGAGTCGATGCCTTCCCCCGCCATTTCCATAACAACATCGCCTGCTTCACCAACGACGTAAGTGTCGTCGCCCAATCCGCCAGTCATTGAATCAGTTCCGAGGCCGCCATCGAGCGAATCCGCGCCGCCACCGCCGATGAGCGTGTCATTGCCGTCGGCACCCTTCAAGGTGTTGTTCGATTCATTGCCGGTCATCAGGTTTGCGGACGTATTGCCGGTCGCTGCATTTGCGCCGTCGCCAACAAGAACCAGTTGCTCGATGTTCGCACCCATGGTCCATGCGGCAGATGTGGAGTAGACGACATCTGTTCCATCGTCAGCGCCTTCAACAACCTCATCTTCGAAGTTGTCCACGTAGAACGTGTCATTTCCGGTGCCGCCGTCAAGCAAGTCCTTGCCTGGGCCCCCGTCGAGGGTGTCGTTTCCACCGCCACCACGCAGGTCGTTGTTTGCTGAACTCCCGACGATGCGATGTGCTGCGCCGCCCGCTTCCACGTCCCCTCGTTCAGTGCCCAGGACGATGATCACCTCTACGTTGCTATCAACCTTGTACCGCCCCGCAGTGGTGAAGACAGTGTCGAATCCCTCATTGCTGTACTCGACCACCTCGTCGTAGACAGTGCTGACGTGGTAGACATCGTTGCCCGCGCCGCCACGCATGGTGTCACCGGCGCCAAGTCCGTCCAGCGTATCGTTTCCGGGACCTCCCACCAGGGAGTCGTTGCCTCTCGTTCCCACGAGGTAGAGGTCGACGTTAACTTGAAGAGCAATCGTCTGCGACGCTTGCAGCCCGCCCTGATCGACAGCGGTGATCTTCACCACCAGATCACCGCCATCCGTGTTGGCAGGCGTACCGCTGAGTTGGCGAGTGGCGGGATCAAAGCCCAGCCAGCCGGGCAGCGCAGAGCCGTCATCCAGCGTTGCGGTGAAAGCAAGCGAGTCCCCGGCATCCATTTCCGAGAAAGCGCTCGTCGGCACGGTATAGGCAGTGGCTGCGCCTGCCTGTGCAGTCCATGCTGGGAGTGAACCTGTTGCAACGGGCGCGTCATTGGTGTTGGTCACCGTCAGGTTGAAGGCAGCGTTCGCACTGGCACCTGCGCCGTCGGTGGCAGTGATGACGAGATTCAGGGTTCCAACATCTTCGTTCAGTGCAGTGCCAGCAAACGTCCGGGTCTGCGCATTGAACGACAGCCATCCCGGGAGCGCTGCGCCACTGCCTTGTCGCACGCTGTAGGTCAGCGTATCGCCAGCGTCCGCATCGGTGAACGTGGCCGCTGCAAAACTGAAGACCCACTGCTGGTCCTCCAGCGCCGACTGATCGGCCACCTGCTGCGCCAGCACGGGGGCCGAAGGGCCATCGTCGGGGCTTTGACCGATCAAGGCCAGCATGCCCTGAATGGTGAGCACGGTCCCGTCAGCGAATTCGAAGAACTCAATGCCCGGTCCGTCGTTTTCCGGATAGTCGGCGGATGGGTTGCTGCCGCCTTGCGCGAGCAGCACCCGTACGCGGTTACCCGCGCCCCAGGAGATATCCAGTGTGCTGAAGGTCTGTGTGTCGTAAACCCAATCGTCCGCGTAGTGCGCGGCGTGCGGACTGACGTAGCTTCCCTGCTGGATCCCCAGGCTGGTCAGTTCAATGCCCGGCCCGAATCGAAGCGTGTCCGTGCTGTAACGGTCGCCAGGATTGACGCGCAGCCATGTCGAATCCACTCCGGGAATGAGCAGCGCCGCGGACACTTCATCGATGACCTTGGTGCCCGAGTCGCCCATGAGAATTTCGTAGCGTTCGTGCCCCTGGCCGCCTGCCATGTAGTCGTCGCCATCGCCGCCTGCGAGCACGTCGTTGCTGTAGCCCCCCACCAGGAAGTCATCGCCTTCGCCGCCGTAGATGAATTGGCCCGGGTATTGGCTGCCGGGGCCGTTGTCGACCAGGATGACGTCATTGCCTGCGCCGCCATCGACCGTGCCCATGCCCCAGGTGTTGATGAAGTTGTCTGCCGGGCCGGCGGTGATGTGTTCCAGTATTTCGTTGGCGTCGCCGTTGGGCAACGTCACGGTGTAGGTGATGGTTTGATAGGCCGTCTGGAACTGGTAGCTGTAGCCGCTGGAACCGAGTGCGCCCGGGTCAGGAGACAACCCGCCGTCCGCTGTCCAGAAGTAGCTTGTCGGCTGACCGGCGCTGTCCAGTTGCGAGTAGTCCTGGAACGCAACGGAGCCAGCGATGCTGCCGATCACCTTGACCGTGGAAACCGGAACGATCAGCGTGTGGGTCGATGTCGTGAAGCCACTGCCCTCGGTTGTGCTGGATTCATCGGACTGGCGGTAAATCAGACCGTCGTCGCTGCCCTGGGTGGCCACTGCAAAGCCGTAACTGACCCGCGCATAACCCGGGTAGTCAACCGCAAGCACATATTCGCTGGTGTATTCGTAGCTGTAGTAGCCCGAGTTCTCGTTTGCATACGCTTGCAGCAACGCTGTTTTGGCCGATGCGATCCAGTCGAATCGCAGTGCTTCAAAGTTGTCTGGAGCCGGCCTGTTTTGTTCATCGGCGATCACCTGGCCGAGTGTCTTTTGTTCGCCGGAGTCGTTCATCACGGCCCAGTTGTTGACACCATCGAAATAGCCCTTGAGCACGACGCCATCAGGTGCTTGCGTGAAGTGCAGGTACAGGTCGTTGCCTTGCCGCTGTGTCACGAGCTGATCGAATGTCAGACCGCTTCCCAGTTTCAGCACGTTGGTTCCACCCGCGACCTCCTCGATGGAGTCGATCCCCATGCCACGGCGCAGCAGGTACGTGTCTGAGCCGCCGCCGCCAGCGATCTGGTCGTTGCCTTCCTTGCCGTCGATGGTGTCGTTGCCTGCGCCGGCTGAGATGAAGTCAGCGAACGCGGTTCCGGTCAGGGTATCGGAGCTGCTGGTGCCGTCGATGCTGGCTTGGGTTAGCTGGCCCAGAAGGGTGGTGTCAAGCACTGCCCCATCGGCGTAGATGACCTGCTGAATCGGGGTTGGCGCACCGCTGTACCAGTCCTTGATTTCAATGGTGTCGATCGAGCCGCGAATGTGAATCAACAGGCTGCCGTTGGCTTCGCGTGTGTAGGCGACGTCGGCTGAGCCGAGGTCGATCAGTCGCAGGGTGTTCAGGTCACCTGCCAACGCCTCTTCGATGATGGTGTCGCTGCCCGCTGCGCGTCGATAAATGTAGGTGTCGCTTCCCGCGCCGCCCTGAAGCGTATCGGCATCGAAGCCGCCTTCGAGGATGTCGCCTCCATCGTTGCCGTACAAGGTGTCGTTGCCGCTGCTGCCTTTGAGTTCGTCGTCAGATTGCCCGCCGAACAACGCGTCGTGACCGGCGGCGCCGACTAGCAGCGTGGCTTGCAGTCCGGCAAAAAGACTGTCGTTGCCACTCGTGCCGAACTCGACGTATGGTGCCGGTTGCGTCTGCGTCGCGATCTGCGCCAGGGCGGCATGCGTGAGCGTGGTGCCATCGGCAAAACGGTAGTCGACCAGCCCCGCAGTTCCCAGTCGAATCAACACGCTGTCGTAGTTGCTGTACTGAACCTTGACATAGGGCTGCGACGCACCGACGGGGCTCGCCAGCATCTTGATGTCACTGGCTGCAATCCCCGCGCCGAACACAATGTGACGTGTCTCTGTGAAAGCCGCCACCAAATCCGCGCCGTCGCCCAGCTCGAAAAGGTAGGTCTTGGTACCCGCGCCGCCTGCGGTGAGCAAGTCATCGCCAGTACCGCCTACGAGCAGATCGGACCCGGCTCCACCCGTGATCTCGTCGTCGCCACTCCCGCCATACAGAAGGTCGTCGCCAGCTTCACCCCACAGGCGGTCCGCGCCTGCATCGCCGTGGACGGCATCGTTGCCGATGCCTGCAACCAGGGCGTCTGCACCGCTTGCGCCATGAATCGAGTCGTTGCCCGACTCCGAAAAAATCGCGTCGTTGCCGTCGCCACCGTCGATCACATCGTCGCCAGCGCCTCCAAAAACATAGTCCGACGCAGCTGCGCCAGTCAGCGTGTCGGCAGCCGTCGTACCTGCGACCGCGTCAGGCGGCGCGACAGGCACTTGCGGGGCCTGATTGCGCAGGTTGGCCTGCTGGACCAGAGTGGCCATCTGGGCTGCGTTGAGAACGGAGCCGTCACTGAACTGGAACAAGCCCACAGCGCCCGCGATATCGACAGAGCCGCCACCGGCCATTGCGACGGTCTGCGTGTTGCTGGCGATCGATCCGCCGACAACGGCATCCTGGTTCACGCCCGAGTCGAAGACCAGCACACTGCCGGCCGTACCGCCGGTGATGCTTGTCTTGTCTGCGCCAGTGCTGACATGAAACACATCGGCCCCGCCTCTGCCCACGAGCGTGTTGTTTCCGGCCTCACCCCAAAGCGTGTCATTGCCATCGCCGCCGACCAGCAAATCATCGCCTTCGCCGCCAACCAGCTGATTGGACCCCGCGCCCCCTTGCAGGGTGTCGTTGCCGTCGTCGCCAAACAGAGTGTCGTTGCCTTCGCCGCCATCGAGCAAGTCGTTGCCGCCGTCGCCTTTGAGTTGATCGTCGCCAGCGTCGCCATTCAAGGTGTCGTTGCCTGCGCCGCCAAGGAGGTAGTCGACATCGTCGCCGCCGTTCAATTGGTCGTTGTCGACACCGCCATTGAGCTCGTCGATGCCGATGCCGCCGAAGAGAACGTCGTCGCCTTCGTCGCCAGCAAGCGAGTCGTCGCCTTTGCCGCCGTCGAGTTGGTCGTTGCCTGCACCGCCCGACAGGGAATCGGTGCCGTCGCCGCCGTTCAAGGTGTCGAGGCCGTGTTGTCCATACAGCGTGTCGTTGCCCGCGCCTCCATCGAGATAGTCATTGCCGTGCAGGCTCGAATCCAGCGTGCTGTGATCGCCGGTCAGGTAATCGTTGCCAGCGCCGCCGAAGAGTTCATCGTCGTTGCCGTCGCCTGCCAGTTGGTCATCGCCCTCGCCACCATCCAGCAGGTCCTTGCCGTGCTGACCGGGCTGCGACTGGCTGTTGTCCCCGCGCAAGGTGTCGTTACCGGATTCACCTTCAACGATATCGTCACCGGCATCGCCATGCAGTTCGTCGTTGTCTGCGCCGCCTGACAGGTAGTCATCGCCGCCTTGACCGCGAATCTGGTCGTTACCGGCCTGGCCGTAGAGTGCGTCGTCACCGTGCCCGGCTGCCGGTGTGAAGTCCAGGGACTGAGGATCGGTGTCGGTTCCGTCGCCATACAGCGCGTCGGCGCCTGCGCCGCCATTCACCAGGTCTGCGCCGCTGCCTGCATACACAACATCCGCTCCTGCGCCGCCATCCACAAAGTCGTCGCCCGCTCCAGCGAACACCCAGTCATCTCCCGCGCCTGCGAACACGATGTCGGCCTGCGGGTCCAGACCCGGCTCGTAAGCGGCGTGGTTGAACACCAGCGTGCGGCTGGTCACGACACCGCTCGCATCCGTGACGATGTTGCGCGTGAGGGTCCATTCGGTTGTGACCAGAAC
>NZ_JANU01000054.1 GCF_001044395.1 Caenimonas sp. SL110 | reverse complement strand
CCCACTAGTGTCCGGAGATACATTCTCATTTGAGCGCTAAGTCTTTGTCGTGATTGAATAAATTGGGGTCTCTGGAAGAAATCTATATCGACACGCGCTAAGCAACTCCGGACACTCGCGTTCATTTGCGGGAGCGCGCGATGTTCAAGGGCCAACTGGTATTCGCGCAGTTGTCTGCGCATCTTCCGCGCGATGTCTTCAAGCAGTGCGTTACGCAGTACGCCGGTCGGTATCCGACGCTGAGCTTCTCGCACTGGGACCAGTTTCTTTGCATGATGTTCGCGCAGCTCACATCGCGTGCAAGCTTGCGAGAGATCACGACTTGTCTGCGAAGCCACCCCTCGAAGTTGCACTTTGCGGGCTTTCGCGGATCGATCGCGCGATCGACTCTGGCTGATGCGAACGAAGGTCGGGACAGTCGCATCTTCGAGCAGTTTGCCCTTCACCTGATCGGCATCGCGCGCGCCATGTATTCGCACGACAGTTTGGGAATGCAGTTCGCGCAATCCGTCTATGCGATCGATGCAAGCACCATTGATTTGTGCTTGGGCCTGTTCGATTGGGCGCCCGCGGCCAACTCACGCGCTGGCGTGAAGCTGAACACCATGTTGGACTTGCGAGGCAACATCCCCAGCGTCATTCGCATCACCTCAACGCTGGTGGCGGATGCAAGCTTTCTGGACCATCTGCGACTGGAGGCTGGTAGTTTTTATGTGATGGACCGTGCCTATGCACACTTTGCGCGTCTGGTGAAATTTACACATGCGGCAGCGTTCTTTGTGGTGCGGCCCAAGAACAAATTACTCCATCGTGTGACCGCTTCACATGACCTTGACGCGACCAGTGGCGTGCTGTGCGATCAGTACATCGTCCTGACGGGTCAGCGCACGCGCAAGGACTATCCAGGTGAGATACGACGAATCGAATTTCGTGACACCGAGCGTGATCGCACGCTCGTCGTTCTGACCAACAACTTCGAACTCACAGGGCTGCAAATTGCACAGCTTTACAAGAGCCGATGGCAGGTCGAGCTGTTCTTCAAATGGATAAAGCAACACCTGCGCATCAAGGCCTTCGTAGGTCACAGCGCCAACGCAGTGAAGACACAGATCTGGATTGCCATCAGCACTTACGTACTGGTAGCAATTATCAAAAAGCGCTTGCAGGTCCCGGTCTCACTGCACACGATGCTGCAAATCCTGAGCCTCAATCTGTTCGAAAAAACATCGCTTGAGCACCTGTTGGCTAGCGCCTCAAGTTACGAAGAAAGTGACAGCCCGGTCCTCCAACTACCGCTGCTCTAAAAATCTCCGGACACTAGTGGG
>NZ_JANU01000053.1 GCF_001044395.1 Caenimonas sp. SL110 | reverse complement strand
TCCGGCATCCACCGCGCAGCGGCGACGGCCGTTGAAGTCATGGATTGCGGGTCGGGCGCGCAATGACAGCCAGGCGTTCAGGCGTACATCGCCTCGATCGCGTCGCTGTACTTCTGCTCGATGCTCGAACGCTTGACCTTCATCGTGGCAGTCACTTCGCCGTCGTCATGGTCGAGTTCCTTGGTCAGCAGGTGGAACTTGCGAACGTGCTGCACCTGGGGCATCTTCGCGTTCATCGCGTCGATCTCCTGCTGCACCAGCGCGCGCACTTGCGCCAGCTCGGCCAGGCTCTTGTAGTTGGTGTATGCAATGCCGGACTCTTCGGCCCACTTGCCCACGCTCTCCGGGTCTATCTGTATCAGCGCGGCGACGAACCGGCGGCGGTCCGCGATGATGATCGCTTCCTTGATGTAGGCCGAAAAGCGCAGGGCGTTTTCAAGCTCGGTCGGCGTGATGTTCTTGCCGCCGGCGGTGATCATGATGTCTTTCTTGCGGTCGATGATGCGCAGCTCTTCACCCAGCGGGCCGGGTTCCAGCCGCGCCACATCGCCGGTGTGCAGCCAGCCTTGGTCGTCGATGGCCTGCGCCGTCGCAGCGTCGCCGTTGTAGTAGCCCTTGAACACCACATCGCCGCGCAGCAGCAATTCGCCGTCCTCGGCCAGCTTCATCTCGATGCCGGGGAAGGGCGCCCCAACCGAGCCGACCGGCGATTCGTCGCTCGGCTGCAGGCTGCTCGCGCCCGATGCCTCGGTAAGTCCATAAGCCTCGCGTACCGACAGGCCCAGCGTCTTGAAAAACTTCAGGATGTCCGGCGAGATCGGCGCGCTGCCCGACACAGCGATGCGGCATTCGCGCAGGCCCACATAGTTGAGCAGCGCGCGCAGCACCAGCCAGTGCCACATCCAGCCGCGCAGGCGCTGTGCGAGCGACCAGCGTTGCCTTGCGACGTGCGCGTATCGGCCCAGGTCATCCATGGCCGCGCGGTAGATGCTTTGCCTGAGACCACCGGCTTCGCGCATCCTGATTTCGATGGACGAGTGAAACTTCTCCCAGATGCGCGGCACCGCCAGGAAGATCTGCGGAGCCACTTCGCGCAGGTCTTCCTGCACGGTGCGAATGCTCTCTGCAAAGTTTACGACCGCACCGGTCGTGAGCGGTACCTGCACCGCGAACATCTGTTCGGCCATGTGGCACAGCGGCAGGTACGAGACGATCTTGTCGTTGGGCGTGGCATGCAGCACGCCGTTGAGGCCTTCACCCGCGCGGCACAGGCCCCGCCACGACAGCATGGCGGCCTTGGGCCTTCCGGTCGAGCCGGACGTGAAGACGACCAGCCCCGTGTCGTCCATGCGCTGGCGTTCGAGGTACTGCGCGATGACATCGGGCTGCTTGTCGGCAAGCTTCTTTCCAAGCGCAGTTACCTCGGTGAATTCAAGGATGCCGGTGCGGTCGTAGTGACGCAAACCCTTGGGGTCGATCACGATGATCTGGCGCAACTGGGGCAGCAGGTCGCGCACTTCCAGAACCTTGTCCAGCTGCTCCTGGTCTTCGCACACGATGTACGGTGCCTCGCACAATGTCAGCAGGTATTGGACTTCCGGTCCCGGCGATGTGGGATACACACCGGCCGGTACACCTTGCACGAGGCCGACGCCCATCTGCACGAAGACCCATTCCTTGCGGTTCTCGCTCAGGATCGCAACGTGCTCGCCGCGCTTGAGACCCAGCTCGATCAGGCCCAGGCCGAACGAAGCAGCCTCCATGGCATAGCCCGACCATGTCACCGGCTTCCAGATGCCCATGTCCTTCTGGCGCAGCGCGACTTCATCGGCACGCACGCGCGCCCAGTGAAACAGGCGCTGCGGCAGGGTCAGCTCGCGCAGTTCGGGCGCGACGCCTCTTGCTTGAACGTTCATGACAGCCAGCGCTTTCTGCGCTTGTAGTGCTTGACCTCGCGAAAGCTCACCTGCGCTTGTTCCCCGGCATTGCGGCCGAGGTAAAACCGCTGCACGTCGGCGTCTTCGCGCAGCGTCTGGCTGCTGCCATTGAGCACGATGCGTCCGTTTTCCATGATGTAGCCGTAGTCGGCGGTCTCCAGTGCCAGTCGCGCGTTCTGCTCGACGATGAGCATGGCCACTTTCTGCTCCGCATTGATGCGGCGAATGATCTCGAAGATGTCGGCGACGACGAGCGGGGCCAGACCCAGCGAGGGTTCGTCCAGCAGCATCAACCGGGGCCTGCCCACCAGCGCGCGCCCGATGGCAAGCATCTGCTGCTCGCCGCCCGAGAGGTAGCCGGCCAGTTGCTTGCGCCGCTCTGCCAGGCGCGGAAAGTAATCGAACGCCAGATCGAGATCGGGTGATGAACCCTCGGCGCGGCCCTTGAGCGCAGCGGTCGCGGCCTTCAGGTTCTCTTCCACCGTGAGGTCTTCAAAAACATGCCTGCCTTCGCGCACATGAGCCAGACCCGCGCGTGCCAGCTGGTGTGGCGCACGCGAAACAATCTCCTGCCCGAAGAACGACAGCCGCCCGCCGGCCACCCGGCCGTTTTCCATCGGCAGGATGCCCGAGGCGGCCTTGAGCAAGGTGGTCTTGCCCGCTCCGTTGGAGCCGAGCAACGCCACCATCTTGGCGTCAGGCACCTCGATCGACATGCCGCGCAGCGCCTGGATGCTGTGGTGATAGACAACCTCCAGGTTCTCTATCACCAGTGCGTGCGCCACAGCGACGGGCGTGTTCGTCAGACCCTGATCCATCCGCTTGCCGGCTCCATCCGTTTGGTGGCGGGGTCGTAGCTGTACACGCGGCCCGACTTGATCTGGTGTGTGCTGAGATCGGCCAGCAGGCCTGTGAGGCCGCCCGTGTCCCATTCCTTCATCGACTCCAGCGCGGCCTTCATGTTGGGCAGCGTGAGCTTCTTGTTGGCGCGAATGCAGCGCTCGGCCACTTCGCAAAAGATCATGCCGGTGAGCCATGCATGGATGTAGAACACCGAGATCGATTCCTGCTGCGGCCGCACCTTGGCCACGTACTCGCGCATCGTGGTCATCATCTTGGATTCGGTGTCGTAGCCATAGCGGTAAGGCATCACGCCGGTCAGCCGCTCGCCATTCTTGGCCAGGGCCTCGTACATGATGCGGTCCACGCCGTAGGTGGTGGACATCACTTGCGCATTGATGCCCGCTTCGCGCATCTGGCGCACGAACTCCGGCACCGGATTCATGATGTAGCCCTGGAAGATGACGATGTCCGGACGCGAGCGGCGCAGCTTCGCGACTTCGGAGGTCACATCCACGCCGGTGGGCTTGGTGACGATCTCCTGCACGATCGGCAGGCCCAGCTTGGCGGCGCGTGCCTTCGAATGCGGGATGGCCTCGTTGCCGAATTCCTGGTCGGTGTGGACCAGCGCGATCTTGGGCTTTTCAGCGCCCTTGGAGGTGCGGCCGATGTACTCCATCAGGATCTCGTGCGTCGCGCCGAAGGTCGGGCCCGACAGGAAGTGATGCGGGTACTGGGTCTGGTCCAGCAAGGCCTCGGACGACGAGAAGCCGCCGGTCATCACCATGCCGGTCGCCAGCACATCGCGCGCAACGGCCTTGGACAGCGGCGTGCCGTCCAGGAAGATGAACGAAGGCTTTTCCTGCGCGATCATCTTCTTGACCACGGCCACGCCCTGGTCCACCTTGTAGGCACTGTCTTCGCCGACATAGCGGATCTTGTTGCCC
This sequence comes from Caenimonas sp. SL110, assembly GCF_001044395.1. Classification (GTDB taxonomy): domain Bacteria; phylum Pseudomonadota; class Gammaproteobacteria; order Burkholderiales; family Burkholderiaceae_C; genus Ramlibacter. The sequence goes on along the minus strand of NZ_JANU01000053.1, from coordinate 32,407 downwards.
AGGATGCCGCCGTTCTGGTTGCGCCAGTTGATGTAGTCGCCCATGGCGTTGTTGCTGGCGACGCCGGCAAACGACATGAAGCCGGTCATGGGGTGGGCTGCGCCAATCACCACGTCGGCCTTGGCCTGCGCGAATGCGGGGCGCCATGCGCCCACGCCGAGCACTGCGGCGGCGCCTGCTGCTCTCAACACTTGTCTGCGGTTTTGCGTCATGGTTGTCTCCTGGTTGAATGCAAGTGGTGTGTGGCTCAGGTCCTGAAGGGCCACAGGTGGAACGTGCGTCGCACCCGTGCCCAGATCTGGGCCAGGCCGTGCGGCTCAAAAACAAGAAAGCCGATGATCAGCACGCCAAAGACGATCTGCCCCATCGGAAGCAGGTGGCTGGCCAGCGAGGGCATGGAGCCCGAGAGCGCGCTCGACAGCAGCCGCAACGATTCGGGCACGAAGGTCATGAAAACGGCACCCAGCACACTGCCCAGCACGCGCCCCAGCCCGCCCACGATGATCGCGGCGACATAGAACACCGACAGCCCGAATGTGAAGTATTCGGAAGTGATCGCGCCATAGAAGTACCCCAGCAGGCCTCCTGCAACACCGGCATAGAACGCGCCCAGCATGAACGCCAGCACCTTGGTGCGCAAGAGGTTCACCCCGAGGATTTCGGCGGAGATATCGCGGTCACGCACGGCAACGAATGCACGGCCCACATAGCTGCGCCCCAGGTTCGCCGCGGCCAGCCCCAGCAGCACCGCGCAGACAAAGATCGGATAGAACATGCGACGGTCGCCGGTCAGCTGTATGCCGAAGAAGCTCGCCGGAAGAATCGTCACGCCGCGTGGTCCGCCGGTCACGGGCGTCCATTCACGGAACAGAAAGCCCAGCACGAAGTGCGCTGCCAGCGTGGCGATGGCAAAGTACATGCCCTTCACGCGCAGGCTGGGCAGGCCGACCAGCATGCCGATCGCTGCGGCCAGCGCCCCCGCCAGCGGCAGTGCCAGCCAGAAGGGAATGCCCCACTTGGCGAACCACGACACCGCATAGCAACCCACGCCCATGAACGCAGCCTGACTGAGCGAGATCAGACCGGCGCTTCCGGTGGTGATGTTCAGTCCCATCGTGGCGATCAGGTGAATGCCGACGATGCAGGCCATCGCCACGACATAGTCGGAGCCCCACAGCGGCAGCAGTGCAACGACCGCGATGAATGCAGCGATCCAGGCGCGGGCCGTGGGTGAATCCCACAACTGCTCCTCGCCGCGATAGTTCTCGAAGAAGACGCCGCATCGCATGGTTCAGAGTCTTTCGATTTCTCGGGTGCCGAGCAGGCCGTAGGGCCGAACGATCAGCATCGCGAGCACCACCAGGTAGGGAAACACATCGCGCATCTTTCCGCCGATGTAGCCGACGGTCAGGCTCTCCAGCACGCCGACCACCAGGCTGGCGATGATCGCGCCGGCCACGCTGTCCAGGCCGCCGAGAATCACCACGGCAAACACACCCAGCGCCGAAGATGCAAGCGCCGGAGAGACGCTGCCCGAACTCGCGATGAGGGCCCCTGCAACCGTGCCGGTGACGCCCGACAGGATCCACGTCATGCGTTGCGACGCGCGAATGTCCACGCCCAGCGTCGCAGCCGTCACCGGGTCGCTCGCCGTCGCGCGCATCGCAATGCCTGCGCGCGAGTAGCGAAAGAAAATCACCAGCCCTGCGATCAGCACGCTTGCCACGACGAAGTTGCCGATCGCCGCGCCGGGGATCATCACCTCGCCCCAGTTCACCGGAAAGCGCGGCAAGAGCGCCGGTGTCTCCAGCGGGTCCTGGCCCCAGATGATTTCAACGCCGCCGTGCAGCAGGCTCGCCATGCCGATGGTCGCCATCAGGATCGCGATGGTGGGCTGGCCCGCCAATGGGCGCAGCACCAGTGCCTCGATCGCCACGCTCGCCAGCGCGATGCCGGCCAGTGCCACCACCAGCGCCAGCGCAGGTGGCAGCTTGAGCAGCACGGCGGCGGTGTAGTAGAGGTACGCGCCCAGCATCATCACCTCGCCGGCTGCGAAGTTGACCACGTGCGTGCCCTTGTAGACCAGCACGAAACTCAGCGCCATCAAGGCCGAGACGCCTGCGGCCAGAAGCCCCAGCAGCGTGAACTCGGTGAAGATATAGAAGCCGGTCATGCGGCAACCTCTTGCGGCTTTGTGGCTTCACTGCCCAGATAGGCCTTCACAACTTCAGGATCGCGCGCCACTTGCGCGGGCGTGCCCTGTGCAATCAGCGCGCCGAAGTTCAGCACGGCCACGTGATGCGAGATGTCCATCACCATGCCCATGTCATGTTCCACCAGCACCACCGTCACGCCCCATTCTTCCTGCACATCGAGGATGAAGCGCGCCATGTCCTCGGTCTCTTCGCGGTTCATGCCGGCGACCGGTTCGTCAAGCAGCAGCACAGAAGGGCGCATGGCAAGTCCGCGCGCGAGTTCCACGCGCTTTTGCAAACCGTACGACAACGCCTCGACCGGCTTGTGCCTCACGTTGTCCAGTTCCAGGAAGTCGATCACCCGGTCTTCCACTTCGGCCCGCAAGCTGAGCTCTTCGCTGCGCGCACCGCGCAAGCCGAACATCGCGGCCAATGGCGTCGAGCGCATCAGGTGATGGCCGCCCAGCTTGATGTTCTCCAGCACCGACAGGCCGCGAAACAGCGCGACATTCTGGAAGGTGCGTGCCAGGCCCATGCCTGCCCGGGCGTGTACCGGCGTGGCGGTGATGTCCTGCCCGCCCAGGAACACGCGACCGCTATCGGGCTTGTAGAAGCCGGATATCGTGTTGAAGAGACTCGTCTTGCCAGCGCCGTTGGGGCCGATCACCGCCGTGATCTTTCCGGCCGGTGCCGTCATCGAAACACCGCGCAGCGCATGGATGCCGCCGAACGATACCGCGATGTCCTGCACCGCGAGATCCAGGGCCAGGCCCGCAGCAGCGGCCAGTGGGTTCATGCCTGCGCCGACAGTTTGCGTTGCGCCGCGTTCAGCAACGCAGGGCCTTCGAGGTAGTGGCCACCATCGACCACGACCACGGAGCCGGTGATGAAGGTCGCAATCGGTGACGCCAGGAACACAGCCGCGTGGCCGATGTCGTCGGTGGTGCCCAGGCGCGCCAGCGGCGTGGTTTGGAGCACCGCGTCGAGCACCGGGCCCTGTGCGAGTCGGTCCGTGCCTTCGGTCTCGCCGATATAGCCCGGCGCGATGCTGTTGGCGCGGATGCCATAGCGCCCCCATTCGAGCGCCAGGTTCTTCATCAGGGCGTCGATGCCGGCCTTGGCTGCGGCGGCGTGGGTCTGGTGCGAGTAGGGCAACCAGGCCAGGCCCGCAGAGATGAAGATCAGCGAGCCGCGTGTGGCCTTGAGCTGGTCGAGCGCGCAGCGCGACACGTTGAACGAGCCGAGCAGGTCGATATCGATCACGGTCTTGAAACCGTTGGGCGAGAGCTTTTCGGCTTCGCAGATGAAGTTGCCTGCCGCCCCCGAGATCACCACATCGGCGGGACCGAATTGCGCCTGGCTGGTCTCCAGTGCGGCAGCAACTGCCTTCGCGTCACGAACATCGGCGCTGACCGTCAGCACCTGTGCGCCGAGCGCGCGTAATTCGACTGCTGCACGATCGAGCTTGCCCAGGTCGCGGCTGCAGATGGTGATGTTGGCACCGAGGGCCGCAAAGTTGCGCGCAATGCCCAGGTTGATGCCGCTGCCGCCGCCGGTGATGAAGGCGGTCTTGCCCCGGAACAGGTCTCGTGCCAGCACGTCTGCGATCTTCATTCGGTTGTCTCCGTTTGGGGCCGATGATGATTCGCGCCGGTGCGCGGCGCAATTGAGTAAATTTTCGATGGGTCCAATTCCGCTCAACCCACCGAAAAAGAATTCGATTGATCTGCGCCGGCCCCGGCGTTTCAATGCACCCATGCTTTTGACCGACGACCAGAAGGCGCTCCAGGAGAGTGCTCGCCAGTTCGCGCGCAAGCGCCTGCTGCCCGATTACCAGAAGAGGGAACAAGAGGCCGTGCTCGACCGGCCCTTGCTGCGCGAGATGGGCGCGCTCGGCCTGCTGGGCATGGACCTGCCCGAGAGCGCGGGGGGCATGGGGCTTGATGGGGTAACTACGGGGGTCATGTTTGAAGAGATCGCCTATGGCGACTTCAACATGGGCTCGTTCATGCTCGGTGCATCACTCAACGGAGCGATCCTTCAGCGGCATGCGCACGAGTCGATCGCAGGCCAGTGGCTGCCGCGCATGACGCGAGGCGAGGCGGTGATTTCGATCTGCCTGACCGAACCCAGGGGCGGATCGGATGCGAGCAACCTGCAGGTCAAGGCGCGGCCCGCCGAAGGGGGCGGCTGGGTCATCAACGGCGAGAAGACCTCCATTTCATTTGCGGACAGGGCCGACGCCTTCCTGGTGTTCGCCCGCACCGGTGCGCCTGACGAAGGCGCCAAAGGCGTTTCTGCGTTCTTCGTCCCGGCCGATGTGCCCGGTATTTCGACCACCTGTTTCGACGATGTGGGCGGCCTCGCGGCAGGCCGCGGTTCGGTGTTCTTCGACGATGTGCGCATCCCGGCAGAGAACGTGCTGGGCGAGATCGGCAAGGGTTTTGCCATCGGCATGCAGGGCTTCGACTACAGCCGCGCGCTGATCGGCCTGCAATGCTGCGGCGCAGCACAGGCGTCGCTCGACGAGGCGTGGGCGTATTCGAAAGAACGCGAAGCCTTTGGCAGGCCCATTGGCCAGTTCCAGGGCGTGACCTTCCCCTTGTCGGAGGGCGAGTCGATCATCGCCGCCGTCCGCCAGCTTTGCTTTCACACCCTGTCGCTGCGCGATGCGGGCGTCAAGCACACAGCGGAAGCGGCCATGTGCAAGTGGATGGGCCCGCGCCACGCGTTCGATGTGATCCACCAATGCCTGCTGACGTTTGGCCACTATGGGTGGTCGAAAGATTCCCCGCACCAGCAACGCATGCGCGATGTGATGGGCCTGGAGATCGGTGATGGAACGGCGGCCGTGATGAAGCTGGTGATCGCGCGCGAACGCATAGGCCGCACCGCCGTGCAGTATTGATAGCGGCAAGCATGGCGTCTCTATCCACCAGCTTCGAGGGCGGTCTTGCAACCCTCACGTTCACGCAGGCCGATCGCGGCAATCCGCTGGACCGTGCACTCATCGACGAGCTCAAGGCGCAGGTGCAATGGCTCTGGCAATGCGAGGGCTTGCGCTGCGTGTTGCTCAGGGCCGAGGGACCCAACTTCAGTTTCGGCGGTGACCTGAAGGCGTTCCATGCGCCCGAAGGCGGCCTGCCCGCGCTGGTCCATGAGTGGACCGCCGATCTGCACATGGCGCTGCAGCGCCTGTGGGCCTTGCCCGTGCCGCTCGTCGCGCAGGTCCACGGGGCAGTGATGGGTGGCTCGCTCTCGCTTGTAGCGGGTTGTGATGTGGTCGTCGCTGCGCAGGGCAGCAAGTTCGGCTCGGCATTTGCGCGCATCGGTTTGAGCTGTGACTCGGGCACGAGCGCCACGCTCACATCGCGCATGGGCATGGCGCGCGCGCGACGCTTTGTGCTGCTGGCCGAAGTGCTGGACAGTGAAGCGGCACTGGCTGCGGGCATCGTGGACCTTGTCGTGCCGGGTGACCGGCTGGCCGATGAAGCGGCAGGGCTCGCGCGCAAGCTGGCCGCCGGTCCGACCCGTGCCTACGGAGAGATCAAGCGCCTGTTCCTGCGTGCAGGGTCGGCGCAGTTGCAGTCGCAGCTCGAAGAAGAGGCGCTGGCGATCGCGAGGGTCGCCGCAACGCGCGATGCGGCCGAGGGGATTGATGCCCTGCTGGCACGGCGCGGCGCGGTGTTCACCGGACAGTAGCCGAGGGGTTGGAACTAAAGTCCTCAGCTGGTCACTCATTGCTGAACCAGTCAAGGATTAGTGATGGACGCCTCTCGCAAGACCAGCCTCGCCAGTGAAAAAAGGCCGGCGCCCCCGCTGCGCTTCGATTCGGCCTCCCGCCTCGCCGATGTGGCTTCGCTCCCCCAACGATCATCAGCTTCCGGTAGCGGCGCAGCCGAGGTCGCCCCGCAGTTGAGTATCGGGCTTTCCGGTAGCCAGCCCCCCGGCAGGCGCCGTTCGAGTGGAGGTAGTGATGCGCAACACGAGGGCCAGGGAGGCCATCTGTCGGAGCCGCCACCGCGCGGCGGCCACGTCCGGGCGCCGCTGCGCGACTGGGAACTGTCACCCGATGACTTCCTGGACCTGGAGATCGCGACTTCCCGCCTGACCCGAACCTCCACATCCGCGGAGCTGCTGTTCCGCATGCCGATCAACCAGCCGACGGATGACAAGCGCCCGGGCGCCGCTGCCCGGTTGAAGGCGAAATTCACACTCAAGCGCAGCGAGGTTGTGAGCGCGCATGTCCGCCTGAGTCAGTTGCTGGTGAGCCTGCGACAGGGTGTAAGCCATGCCAATGCGCAGGTCGCTTCCATCCGCTCATCGATAGCCGCAACTCCAGCGCAGCAGGATCGCGAGATGCTCGAGACTGCCGATTCACTGCTGTCGAACATGTCGGTACGAGAGCGCGAGGGTATCCATGGCGCGCTCGCGGCTCTTGGCGATTCGCGTGATGCATTCCTCACACAACTCATGGGCCGGATTGCCGACTACTTTCTGGCCAGCATCAACCCCGCGCTCTCCCCGGTCTTGCAGGATCACCTTTGTGAAGCAATCAGCTGTTCCGGCGAAGTGGGCGATGACGGCAAGCAGAAGATGAGTCTGGCTTACGCGGCCGCGAAAGCGCAGGCAAGCGCAAACGTGCGACCAGGCCCCGGCGGTGACATCGGGCGCATCTCCGTTGAAATCATCCTGGACGCACTTACTTACGTCTTGCAAAAGAGTGTTCCCCCGCAGGACCTGCAGCGATTTCTGATGACCTTGCCCGCACGGGACCTGGTGGAACTGGCAACCGCACCCAGCCAATCGTTTGCCGGCGCCACCCTAAGACACGAAGTTGTGACACTTTCGCAGGCCTGCCTCGAAGTGCGCCAGAAGACCGCGCTGCGGCAGTTCACGCGACACATGGGAGATATCCAGCGCTGGCCCTTCGATCAGGCGAAAGCGACGATCGAGGACGTGGGCGGCTTCATCGCAGGCATTACCGGCCTTGCCGAAGAATTCAAGCTGCTGCGCTCGCTTCACCTCACGCTCGATGCCGAACTGATCGGCAGCTTGCGGTCGCTGCCAGTCCTGGTTTTCGTGCGCGGCGGTGAACTGACCGGCTTTGCGCGCATGGAACGCATTCAGCAGCTGGAGCATGCGTTGCGCACGCTCGATGACAAGGATCTCAAAGCGCTTTCCGCCGCACTCGAGGTACTGGAGCATCCCACCACAGTAGCGAAGGGGGCGCTGCCATTCGGAATCGAGGCGGTGCGAGCGGCACGAAAGAAGGCGGGTCAAGCGGGCCACATGGCCAGCTCGAAGAAGGTGATCGATGCGCTCGCCACTATCAACGGGCCTGCGGCGCTCACCTCGGCAGTGCATCAGATCAGGATCGCCATCACGCAGCGCAGGGAGAGCCGGCTCTACTTCGGGACGGATTTCAACGGTGAATTGGTCAAGCAGATACGCAAGCTCGATCCGGAGGCGAGAAGCAGGCTGACCGCAGTCCTTCAGGGTGGAGCGTTCGGGCAGTTGCTCGCCACCCTGTACGAGATCGAACTGTCCGCCAGCGTCAAGGAGACCCCCGGGTTGCCGGGGGAACTGGCTGACTTGCGGGGGGTGCTCGGCACGGTTCGCGCCGTGCTGGATCCTGACCCGCCGCCGCGTCCACGTCTTCGTGCCAGCGAGCTGCCGGTGGAGGTGCGCGAGGGCTTTCTGTCTTATGGCATCGACGTCGATGCCAACGAGAACATCACCGTGAAGTTTGGTCTGGCGTCCCGCGACGCACAGTCCCTTCTGGCGGCCGAAGTCCAGAAGCTTGCGGCTGCCGCCGTCGGGGTCCCGGCCGGGATTGAGCCGGATACTTTCGACTATCTGATCGAACGTGACGACGAGCTGGACGCGGGTAAGTATGGGCCGCAGCGACTGTTTGACGACCGCGAACTCGCGAAACCGGAGGGCAGGCAAGCTGCGCTGGCAGCCGGTCACGCACGGATGGCGCGTCTTTGCGCAGGCAACCCGCAATTGCAGGACGCCATCGTCAGCTTCATGGGCATGCGTGGCCTGGACCCGCTCAATGCCGTGCTTCGCTCTGCCAATACCCCGGTGCGGGTCAACGGCAGGCCCGTATTCCTGACAGGCAGGCGTTCGGTCGGCTATGAACTCACGAGCGATGGCAAAGGCGGCGCTGTGGTCACATGCCGCCTGACGATCAGGGATTGCGAAAATGCAAGCGTCATCGAACCCAGGCGTGACGGTGATGGCGCAAGCGCCAAGCGCAACTCGCTCGTCGTGCCTGTGAGCAATCGCCAGCCACTGATGGTGTCGTACAGCGTGGCATTCAATTCAAAAGGTGAGATCGCCCAGGCCAGCCCGATGGAGTTCTGGCATGGCCGGGGATACGCGATCCCCTCGCATGCGGATGAGATCACACGGCCGGGCGCAAACCCGAAACTGGTTGCGGACTTTCTTGCGCATCTATCCAGCGAACACAACGAAGAGAACTTCACGATCATCACTGCGTTGAACGGGTTCATGCACGCCCCGACCATGGACAAGGCCCGGGAACTGATGCGCGATTTCATCGAGCAGGGCGCCCCCCTGCAGGCGAACGTCGCGTCAGCGCTTCGCCTGCCCATCGAAGAGGCCCTGCGTGCGGGGGGTGTTCTTGATGCGCGTGAACTGATTGAGCTGTTTGAGCCAATTCGTACCGAAATCAGCAAGCTGCTCAATACCGACGCGCTTCCCCGTTTCAGGGCCAAGGTGCTCCAAAGCATCGTGGCGGATCGCATTGACGCGGTGGCGGCACTTGCGGCGGCGCAAGTGATACCTGGTCCGCCGCTGGACGACAAGGAAATCAGGCGGATGGAGTCGAGCGACTTTCAGCGGATCGCAAAGACGGTGCAGACTGCATTCAATTTCCTCTCAAAGCCCTTGGGCGTCGAGAGGCACCTGCAACATGGGTTGGTCTCGCTGACTGATGCCCTGGCCGCGATTGCCAACGAGGTTTCCATCGCCGGTGTGAACCTGGGCAGCGAGCGCCATTGGATGGGCCTGGCTGAACACATCGAGCTGGTTGCCAGCGCAATGCCCAAGCCTCGGCTGTCCTCGTTGCTCTACAACATCGGCACGATGTCCGCTGGCGACCCGGATACCCAAAGAATTGTCCAGATGCTGGGCGTGGCCGCCACGCGCGCACTCGAGGGTACGGTTGAAGGGCGTATGACGCCCGAGGGCGTGCTGATCTCGAATCCACGAGACCTCCTGCTGACGCCCGCCTTGATCGACGATTGGTTCAGGCGCGGCCGCATTGGTGAACTCGAACTTTTTGCAGCGATCGACACGCTCCCGGTCGGGACTCTGAAGACGATGGCCCAGGCGCAGGAGTTGCACCGCAAAGTTCGTGAGGTCGCCAGCAGGGTGGTCGGGCGCAGCAGGCCCGAGGGCAAGAGCCCGGACCCGGGGGACTATTGATCCTGAGGATCCGATGATGAGGCGCTTTTTCGCGACCGCGCGGACGGGGGCGCAGAACTGGGAGTTGAAGTACTACCCTCGTTGAACGCTTCACACTGCGCCCGCAACCAGTCCCGAAAAATCTTCATCTGCGGCGTCAGCCGCCGGCTCTCCGGGTAGATCAGGTAGTACGTGAACTCACCGCGATCGAGGTATCGGTCGAACGGGCACACGAGCCGGCCCGCCGCAATGTCATCGCGCACCAGCGCCATCTGCGCCATCGCAAAGCCCTGGCCCTCCAGCGCGGCCTGGTAGCTCAAGGCCGAGCTTTCAAAGTACAGAAAGCTGAAATCATCCAGCGCCGGAACGCCTTGCGCCGCGAGCCAGGCGGGCCAGTCGTCGCGCCGCTCAGGCCAGGTCGATTGCAGCAGCACATGCCGCATCAGGTCCTTGGGCTCGTTCACCGCCGGGCCGCGCGCGAGCAGCGCGGGGCTGCACACCGGCGCGACGATATTGGGGATCAGCTTCTCTGCAAGCGCGCCCGGCCACTGCCCAACGCCCAGTCGAATCGCAAAGTCGATCTTCTCGCGGCTGAAATCAACCGGGTCATTGCTGGTCGACAGCACCAGTTCCACCGACCGGTTCTGCGCATAGAAGCTCGACAGGCGCGGGATCAGCCAGCGCAGCGAGAACGTCGTGTACGCGCGGATCTTGAGCATTTCCTTGTTGGCGGGCTCCACCAGCAGCGTGGTGGCGGCACGGATCGAATCGAACGCGGCAGACACATCGCGAAAGTAGCGCTCGCCTGCCTCGGTCAGCGTCAACTGCCGATGGCCGCGCACAAACAGGTCGACACCCAGGAATTCCTCGAGGGCGCGCAATTGATGGCTCACCGCGCCCAACGTGACGTGGAGCTCGGCGGCGGCTTTGGTGGCGCTGAGATGGCGGGCCGTCGAGATGAACGACCGCAGCGCATTCAGGGGAGGCATATCCCTCATGGCTTGTAACGAGTGCCCGGCTTGGTGTGCAAGCGCTTGGTTGAATTGAATTCAAGCGATGATATTCCAAGCCACGGCGGCATCGCGCGTCGCATTTAGATTTGCTCAATCATCGGCAAAACAATTCGATTGTCAGTGCGGGCTCACCCCACGATGCTTGGGCAAATGCACAGGACCCACGACCAATACCAGGACATCCGCGACGCGATTCGCGGTCTCGTCGCCCAGCTTCCCGATGACTACTTCCGCCGTATCGACGAAGAAAAGGGCTATCCCGAAGACTTCGTCAATGCGCTGACACAGGCCGGCTGGCTCGCCGCGCTGGTGCCGCAGGAATACGGCGGCTCGGGCCTGGGCCTGGCCGAAGCGTCGGTCATCATGGAAGAGATCAACCGCTGCGGCGGCAATGCCGGTGCCTGCCACGGCCAGATGTACAACATGAACACGCTGCTGCGCCACGGCTCCAAGGCGCAGAAGGACCGCTACATGCCCGCCATCGCATCCGGCGAGATGCGGCTGCAATCGATGGCCGTGACCGAACCCACCACCGGCACCGACACCACCAGGCTCAAGACCACGGCGGTCAGGCGGGGCGATCACTACATCGTCAACGGACAAAAGGTCTGGATCTCGCGCGTGCAGCATTCCGAACTGATGATCCTGCTGGCGCGCACCACGCCCATCGATCAGGTCGCGCGCAAGTCCGACGGCATGTCGATCTTTCTGGTGGACGTGAAGCAGGCAATGGCCCGGGGCATGACAGTGCGGCCCATCTCCAACATGGTCAACCACGAGACCAACGAGCTGTTCTTCGACAACCTCGAGATTCCGGTGGAAAACCTGATCGGCGAAGAAGGCAAGGGCTTCAAGTACATCTTGGACGGCCTGAACGCCGAGCGCACCCTGATCGCCGCCGAGTGCATCGGCGACGCGCACTGGTTCATCGAGAAAGTGGTGAAGTACACGAGCGAGCGCATCGTGTTCGACCGGCCCATCGGCAAGAACCAGGGCGTGCAGTTTCCGATTGCGCGCGCCTGGGTCAACCTGCAGGCAGCGGACCTGATGCGCTTCAAGGCTGCATCGCTGTTCGACGCAGGCCAGCCCTGCGGCGCAGAAGCGAACATGTCCAAGCTTCTCGCAGCCGATGTGTCATGGGAAGCGGCCAATGCGTGCATACAGTTCCACGGCGGATTCGGCTTTGCCACGGAATACGACGTGGAGCGCAAGTTCCGCGAGACGCGCCTGTATCAGGTGGCGCCGATTTCGACCAACATGATCCTGTCTTATGTGGCCGAGCATGTGCTCGGACTGCCGCGCTCGTTCTGAAGGACGCACCATGAGAACGCTGGAGGGCCTCACGGTCGTCACATTCGAGCACGCGATCGCAGCGCCGTTTTGCACCCGCCAGCTGGCGGACCTGGGCGCACGCGTCATCAAGGTCGAGCGGCCCGGCGCCGGCGACTTTGCACGTGGCTACGACAAACGCACGCGCGGGCTTGCATCGCACTTCGTGTGGGTGAACCGGTCCAAGGAAAGCGTCACGCTCGACATCAAGCATCCCCAGGGCAAGGACGTGATGCAAGCGCTCATTGCCTCGGCCGATGTGGTCGTGCAGAACCTCGCACCCGGTGCGGCGGCGCGGCTGGGGATCGACTGGGCAACGCTGTCTGCCAAACACCCGCGCCTGATCCTGTGCGACATCTCGGGCTACGGACCCGACGGCCCCTACCGCGACAAGAAGGCCTACGACCTGCTGATCCAGAGCGAGGCGGGGCTTGTCTCCATCACCGGCACCGAACAGGAACCGGCTAAGTCAGGTGCCTCGGTCGCCGACATCGCAGCGGGCATGTACGCCTACAGCAACATATTGGCGGCACTGCTGCGGCGCGGCGTCACCGGCAAGGGCTCGCACATCGAGGTGTCGATGCTCGAAGCCATGACCGAGTGGACCAGTTATGCGCTGTATTACACCTATGACGGCGCGGCACCGCCGGTCCGGGCGGGCGCATCGCATGCGGCGATTTTCCCGTATGGGCCGTTCACGGCAGGCGATGGGGTCACGGTCATCCTGGCCGTCCAGAACGAGCGCGAGTGGGAGTCGTTTTGCCGCACGGTGCTCAAGCGTCCTGACGTGATGACCAATGCCGCCTATGCGGGCAACCTGCAGCGCGTGGGCAAGCGCGATGAGCTCAAGCAGCTGGTCGATGGCGTGTTCCAAGGCCTCACCGGTGAGCAGCTCGTCGAGCGCCTGGATGAGGCGGGCATTGCCAACGCGCGCATGAATGACATGCAGGGCGTATGGGAGCATCCGCAACTCAAGGCACGCGATCGCTGGACCGAAATCGATTCGCCCGTCGGCAAGTTGCGCGCGCTGTTCCCGCCGGGCATGAACCGCGAGGACGATCCGCGCATGGACCCGGTGCCCGCGCTGGGCGAACACACCGACGCGGTATTGGCCGAGCTGGGTTTCGCAGCAGGCGACGTCGCCGCATTGCGAACCGCGGGCGCGATCTGACCGCACCGCGCAATCGACGTAATTGACGCAACTGACGCAATTGACGAACAACAAAGGAGATGAGATGGCAGGCTGGATGCAGGACAAGGTAGTGGTGGTGACGGGCGCAGGTGGCGGCATAGGCCGCGACATTGCACTGGCGATGGCCGCTGAAGGCGCATCGGTGGTGGTCAACGACATTGGCGCATCGCTGTCGGGCGTCGGGCTCGACCAGGGTCCCGCGCAGCGCGTTGTCAGCGAGATCGAAGCGCTGGGCGGCAAGGCGATTGCCAATACCGACAGTGTTGCCACATGGGCCACCGCGCAGCAGATCGTTGCATCGGCGGTCGATACCTACGGCCGCATCGACTGCGTGGTGAACAACGCCGGCATCCTGCGCGACCGGTTCTTCTTCAACATGTCGATCGAAGAGTGGCAGACCGTGATCGACGTGCACCTGCAAGGCTCGTTCTTCATGGCGCGCGCCGCAGCGCCGCACTTCAAGAGCGAAAACCGGGGCGCGCTGGTCAACATGACTTCCACCTCTGCGCTGGTGGGCAACTTCGGCCAGGCCAACTACATGGCCGCCAAGCTGGGCATCGTCGGCCTGTCGCGTTCGGTCGCGCTGGACATGGCGAAGTTCAACGTGCGCTCCAACTGCATCGCGCCGTTTGCGTGGAGCCGCATGATCAGCAGCATCCCGACCGACACGCCCGACCAGGTCGAGCGCGTCAATCGCTTAAAGACCATGGAGACGGCCAAGATCGCGCCATTGGCCGTGTACCTCGCCAGCGACCAGGCCAAGGATGTGACCGCGCAGATCTTCGGTGTGCGGGCCAATGAAATCTTTCTGTTTTCGCAGCCTCGGCCTATTCGCTCGGTGCACAACGCCGAAGGCTGGACGCCCGAGAAGATCGCCAACCAGGCGATGCCCGCCATGCGCGCGCAATTCACACCGCTGGAACGCTCCCAGGATGTTTTCACCTGGGACCCTCTTTGAACCCGACAACTCAAAACAAACCGGAGCACAACGCCATGGAATTCAACGACATCCTCTACACCAAGAAAGACGGCGTCGCGCGCGTCACCATCAACCGCGAAAAGGTCATGAATGCCTTTCGCTCGGACACGGTCGAAGAAATGATCCTGGCGCTGCGCGATGCGGATGCCGATCCGTCCATCGGCGTGATCGTGCTGGCAGGCGCTGGTGAGCGCGCGTTCTGTACCGGCGGCGACCAGTCCTCGCACGATGGCAAGTACGCAGGCCGTGGCGTGGCCGGCATGCCGATCGAGGAATTGCAGACACTGATTCGCGACAGCCGCGTGCCGGTGATTGCGCGCGTGCAGGGCTTTGCCATCGGCGGCGGCAATGTGCTGGCCACCATGTGCGACATCACCATCGCATCCGAAAAAGCCATCTTCGGCCAGGTCGGCCCCAAGGTGGGCTCGGTCGATCCGGGCTACGGCACGGCTTATCTGGCGCGCGTGGTGGGCGAGAAAAAAGCGCGAGAGATGTGGTACTTCTGCCGCCGCTACACCGCTGCCGAAGCGCTGGCGATGGGGCTGGCGAACACGGTGGTTCCCCACGACAAGCTGGACGAGACGGTGGACGCGTGGTGCGCGGAGCTGATGGAAAAAAGCCCCACCGCACTGGCAATTGCCAAGCGTTCCTTCAACGCCGACAGCGACAACATTCGCGGCATCGGCAACTCGGGCCTGGAAGCACTGGCGCTGTTCTACCAGACCGCTGAATCGAAGGAAGGCGCAAACGCTTTCCGCGAAAAGCGCAAGCCACAATTTCGCGCGGTGCGCGATCGCAAGGAATAAGCCGCATGACGACGAATGCATTTCCTCACTTGCTGGCGCCGCTGGACCTGGGCCGCACGGTGCTGCGCAATCGGGTCCTCATGGGCTCGATGCACACGCGCATCGACATGCAGGACGAGCCGGCCAAACGCATGGCGGCCTTCTATGGCGAGCGCGCCAGGGGTGGTGCGGCGCTCATCGTCACCGGTGGCTGTTCGCCCAATGAAGATGGCCTGATCGAACCCGGTGCGCCCATGCTGGTGAGCCCGGCGCAGGTGCATGAGCACGCCGAGGTGACGGCCGAAGTGCACCAGCACGGCGGCAAGATCGTGCTGCAACTGCTGCATGCGGGCCGCAATGCCAAGATTGCGAACCTGGTGGGGCCGTCGGACATTCGCTCGCCGATCAATCCGCTCACGCCGCGCGCCCTGGGCACCGCAGAAGTCGAGCAGACAGTCGAGGACTTCGTGCGTTGCGCGAAGCTGGCCGAAGCTGCGGGCTATGACGGGGTGGAGGTGATGGGGTCCGAGGGTTACCTCATCAACCAGTTCACCACCGAGCGATGCAACAACCGCACCGACGAATGGGGTGGCAGCGCAGAAAACCGCAGGCGTTTCCCGGTGGAGATCGTGCGCCGCATTCGCGCAGCCACAGGACCCACCTTCATCATCGACTACCGTATCTCGGCCATCGACCTGGCCGAAGGCGGCTGCAGCTTCGACGAAATTGCAGCGCTGGCCCAGGCCGTCGAAGCCGCTGGCGCTGACCTGATCAACACGGGCATCGGCTGGCATGAATCGGTGGTGCCGACCATTGCCTACCCGGTGCCGCGCGGCGCATTCCGTTTTGCCGTGGCGCGCCTGAAGAAGGCCGTGCGCATTCCGGTCGTCATCTCCAACCGCATCAACACACCGGAGATGGCAGAAGAGATGCTGGCCAGCGGCGATGCCGACATGGTGTCGATGGCGCGTGGCTTGCTGGCCGATCCCTACTTCGTTCAGAAGGTCGCTGCCGGCCTGCCGCAAACCATCAACACCTGCATCGCCTGCAACCAGGCTTGCCTGGACAACGCGTTCAGCCAGAAGGCCACGAGTTGCATGGTCAACCCCAAGGCGGGCCGCGAGCTGGAGTTCCGCTCGCCGCCTCCGGCACGCAAGCTCAATGTCGCGGTGGTGGGTGCCGGTCCTGCGGGGCTTGCCGCTGCCAGCGAAGCGGCCGATCGCGGGCACAGGGTCACGCTCTTCGAAGCCTCTGGCGTGCTGGGCGGCCAGCTGGACCTGGCGATGAAAGTGCCGGGCAAGCTGGAGTTTGCAGAGACGGTGCGCTACTTCGGCGAGATGCTCAAACGCAACGGTGTCGATGTTCGCCTGAACACGCAAGCGACGGCCAAACAGCTCGCCTCGGGCGAGTTCGACCGGGTGATTGTCGCCACCGGCATCCTGCCGCGCGATGTGTCGTTCCCGGGTTCCGATCACGTCAAGGTGGTCTCGTACCTGGACATCCTCAGTGGGCGCAAGACGGCCGGCCGTCACGTCGCGATCATCGGCATGGGCGGGATTGGATTCGACGTGGCCGAGTTGCTCACGTCGGATCACGACGCGTCGCATCGCGAAACGCCGCAGGAGTTTTTCGAGGATTGGGGTGTCGATACCTCACCCGAATCAAAGACGGGCCTCAAGGACATGCACACGCCCAAGGCTGAACGCACGGTGACGCTGCTGCAGCGCTCCAACACGCGAGTCGGCGAGCGGCTGGGCCTGTCGACCGGCTGGATCCACCGCAGCAAGCTGCGCCGCCGCGGCGTCAAGACGGTGACCGGCTGCACCTATGAGCGCGTGGACGACGAAGGCTTTCACATGACGGTCAACGGCCAGCCGACGCTGCTGCCGGTGGACACGGTCGTCATCTGCGCCGGCCAGGAAGTCAATCGCACGCTGGCCGACGAGCTGATCGCGCAAGGGGTGAAAGTCGATGTCGTGGGCGGTGCCCACATCGCAAGCGAACTCGACGCGGTGCGGGCCATCGACGAAGGCACACGCGCCGCGTGGTCGCTGTAAGGAGCCCGCCATGTTTGAACTTCATGTAGCCGACTCCATCGCCACCATCACGATGGTGCGCGCGCCGGTCAATGCGATGAACGACGCCTGGGTCGCCGGTTTCCACGAGTTGCTCGACGGCCTGGAGCCGCGCAATGACTGGTCGATCCTGCGTATTCGCAGCGGGCTCAAGCTGTTTTCTGGCGGCGCCGATCTCAAGCAGATCGAAACGAATTTCAGCCAGTCGATCGAGGTGCAGTCGGGGCCGGGTGAGCGCTACCAGAAGCTGTTTTCTCGCATCGAGGCACTGACGCGCCCGACGCTGGCAGAAATCAAGGGCAGCGCCCTGGGCGGCGGCCTGGAGCTGTCCCTGGCTTGCGATATGCGCTTTGCATCCGAAGAGGCGAAGCTGGGCCTGGTTGAAGTGAAGCTGGGATTGATGCCAGGCGCTGGCGGCACGCAGCGCCTGCCGCGCGCGATTGGGCGTGCGGCTGCGATGCGCATGATCCTGTCGGGCGAGACCGTGACCGGTGCGCAAGCGCTTGCGCTCGGGCTCGTGCAGTGGGCTGTGCCGGTCGAGCAGTTCGACGAGAAGGCCGATGCGGTGGTGCGGCAGTTCGCTGCCATCGAACCGCATGCGGCCCAGGCCGCCAAGGCTGCGATCAATGCGGCCTTCGACCCCACGCGCAACGGCTACAACGTCGAGCGCGACAACGTCAAAACCTGCCTTGCGCATCCGCGCACGCGCGAACTCGTCGGCGGCTTTCTGGCGCGCTCGGCCAAGTGAAGAACCCTGGAGACATCATGGAACTCAAAGACAAGATCATCGTCGTGACCGGCGGCGCATCGGGCATCGGCAAGGCGACTGCCCTCCTGCTGGCATCGCATGGGGCGAGCGTGCATATCGGTGACCTGGACATGGCGGGCTCTGAAGCGACGGCCCAGTCGTTTGAAGGCGCAGGCTCGATCTCGGCGACGCAGCTCGACCTGGCCAAACCGGATTCAGTGAAGTCGTTTACCGAAGCAGTCCTTGCCCAACACGGCCGTGTCGATGGCCTCGTGAATGCGGCGGGCTTCGACAAGGTCGGGCCCTTCATCAAGAACGACCCCGAGTTGTGGGAGCGGCTCGTGGCGGTGAACCTGCTGGGCGCGATGCGCCTGACGCAACTGGTGCTGCCGTCGATGATCTCGGCCAACGCGGGCAAGATCGTGAACATCGCCAGCGATGCTGGGCGCGTCGGCAGCATGGGCGAGACCGCGTACGCGGCGACCAAGGGCGGCCTGATTGCATTTACCAAATCGCTCGCACGCGAGATGGCCCGCTACCAGATCAACGTGAACGTGGTGTGCCCCGGACCAACCGATACGCCGCTGTTCAACACGCAGGCCAGCGAAGGGCTGCGCGAGGCGCTCATCAGCGCGATTCCGTTCAGGCGGCTCGGGCAGCCGGAAGATGTGGCGCATGCGGTGCACTACCTGGTCGGGCCGAATTCAGGCTATGTGACGGGCCAGGTGCTGAGTGTGAGCGGCGGCCTGACGATGGTTGGCTAAAGCCTGCAGCCGTTCAATCACTCCAGTGAAAGCACTCCTTAGCAAGGCAGCCGGCGGGCCGGAGACACTTGTTGTCGAAGACGTGGCTTCGCCCGTTCCCGGTGCGGGGCAAGTGCGCCTGCGTGTTCATGCATGTGCGTTGGGCTATGCCGACACGCTCATCATCAACGACCAATACCAGATGCGCCCCGCGCGTCCCTTTGCGCCGGGAGGTGAAGTCTCCGGCGTCGTCGATGCAGTGGGCGAGGGTGTCACCACGCTCAACAAGGGCGATCGTGTCATCGGCTGGTGCTTCTGGGGCGGCCTTGCAGAAGAACTCGTGATCGATGCGGACAAGTGCGTGCCGATCCCCGATGCGATGCCGTTCGACGATGCAGCGGCTCTGCTGTTCAGCCATGGCACTGCGCTCTACGCGCTGCGCGAGCGCGGTGAGTTGATGGCGGGTGAAACGCTGCTCGTCACGGGCGCGTCCGGGGGTGTGGGGCTCGCGGCAGTTGAATTGGGCAAGGCGATGGGTGCGCGGGTGGTGGCTGCTGTCTCTTCGCAGGAGAAACTGGAACTCGCGCTGGCTTGCGGCGCCGACGCAGGCGTGGTGTATCCGGCAGGCGCAATGGACAAGGACGCCGCGCGTGCTTTTGGCCAGGCGCTCAAGCAAGCGCTGGGCGAGCAGGGTGCGAATGTAGTGCTCGACGTGGTGGGTGGTGACTATGCCGAGCAGTGCCTGCGCGCGATCGCCTGGCAGGGCCGGTACCTCGTTGTCGGATTTGCCGCGGGCATCCCGAAGCTGCCGATGAACCTGGTGCTGCTCAAGGGCTGCGACATACGCGGGGTGGGTCAGGGCGAGTTCATCACTCGCGAACGTGAGAAATACGACGCGAGCCACCGCGAACTGATTTCCATGTATTCCAAGGGACTCATTCGTCCGCGTATCTCGCAGCGCTTCACGCTTGCGCAGGCCGGGCAAGCATTGAGCCTGCTGGCCACTCGCCAGGCGGTCGGCAAGCTGGTCGTGACGATGACGCCCCTGGCTGTCATTGCGGGCCGAGATCGCAGAGATCCTTCGAATCTTCCGAAATCATGACTTCGACAGCCGTAGCCGCTGCGCGGTGGATGCCGGATCGAGTCCGGCATGACAGCCATTGATAACGAAAGGAGACAGCACATGAGAGTCTTTGCAACGCTCGATGAACTCCCGCCGCTGGTCGGCCAGGACATTGGCACCAGCGAGTGGACTGAAGTAACCCAGGCGCAGATCGACCTCTTCGCAGAGGCCACCGGCGACCACCAGTGGATTCACGTGGACCCCGTCCGCGCCAAGGACGGGCCCTATGGGACAACCATCGCGCACGGCTTCCTCACACTCTCATTGCTGCCAAAAATGTACGCAACGACCATCAAGGTCGAGCAGATGCGAATCGGCGTCAACTACGGCCTGAACAAGGTGCGGTTTCCGGCGCCAGTGCCAGTCGGAAGCCGCCTGCGATGCCACATCAAATTGCTGGCCTGCGAGGAAGTCGCGGGCAATGGCTTGCAGCTGACCTGGGACATGAGCGTGGAGCGTGAAGGCGAGACCAAGCCGGTGTGCGTCGCCGAGTTTGTGCAGCGGAGATATCGATGAAGGGCAAGGCTGTCCTCATCACCGGCGGCTCCGGGGGAATCGGCTTCGCGGTCGCGCAGCGGATGGCGCGCGATGGCGCCGTGATTGCAATTACCGGACGCTCGGCCGAAACGGGTGAAGCTGCTGCAACGAGGCTGCGTGAGCTCTCGCCCGATTGCTTCTTCCTGCAGGGTGACTCGTGCGACGCAGCCAGTTGCACCGACGTTGCTGCACAGGCGGCACGCCGCATGGGCCGCATCGATGTGCTGGTGAGTTCGGGTGCGCAAAATCCGCTCGGACCGATGCCGTTTGCCGATATGACGCCCGAGCAGATCGAGTCTGGATTTCGGGTGCGCGTGATGGGCCGAATCCTGCCGGTGCATGCTGCGTTGCCGCACATGCGCGCAGCCGGTGGCGGCTCGGTCGTGATGATCGGCACCGATGCCGCGCGCCATCCGACGCCGGGCGAATCGGTGATCGGCGCGGCGGGGGCGGCCGTCATCCTCATGTCCAAAGCACTCGCGCGCGAGTTCGCCAGGGACAAGGTTCGCGTGAACTCGGTTGCGCTCACGATCACGTCCAACACCACCAGCTGGGACCGCATGTTCGCCAACGAGAGTTTCGGCAACAAGCTGTTCTCCAAGGCAGTTGCGCGTTTTCCGCAGGGGCGCGCACCGACAGCCGAGGAAGTCGCGGAGGCCGTGACCTTCTTCGCGAGCGATGCAGCATCGCAAATCACAGGGCAAACCCTGAGCGTGAACGGTGGATTGTCGTTTGGCGGCTGGTGAGTTGAATCAACTTCCACCCAGGTCAATAAACGTCAATTGTCAGCGTGTGAATGCGGGCGCAATATGCCCTTGCATCCCGAAAATTACAGGAGACACACACATGGTCCGGAAGTTCGCATCCCGTTTGCTCGCATCGGTTGTTGCAACCGCAACCGTATTCGCTACTGGCGCCATGGCGCAGGCGTATCCCAACAAGCCGATCCGCATGATCGTGCCGTACGCGGCCGGCGGCCCCACCGATGTGCTTGCGCGCGTCATGGCGCAGAAACTGACCGAATCCGTCGGCCAGAACGTGATCGTCGAGAACAAGCCTGGCGCCAATGGAATTCCAGGCACGGACGCCATCGCCAAGGCCACGCCGGACGGCTACACGATCGGGCTTTCGACCATCGGGCCGCTGGCTGTCAACCCGAGCCTGATCGCCAATGTTCCCTACGATCCGCTGAAGGATTTCGCGCCCATCATGCTGCTCGCGCGTTCGTACAGCATGCTGGCCGTGCATCCCAGCGTACCGGCCAACAACATGCGCGAACTGGTGGCGCTGGCCAAGGCCAACCCCGGCAAGTATTCCTATGCAACCGGCGGCGTGGGCACCACGCAGCACCTGTCGGGCGAACTGCTCAGCAACGTGGCCGGCATCAAGATGCTGCACGTTCCGTACAAGGGTGAGGGCGCTGCGCAGTCCGACCTGCTGGGCGGCCAGGTGCACATGATGTTCACCAGCACCATCATCGCCAACACGCACGTCAAGGCCGGCAAGCTGCGCGCCATCGCGGTTGCCTCTGCCCAGCGCCTGCCATCGATTCCTGATGTGCCGGCGATTGCCGAGACCTATCCCGGCTTTGAAGTGACCGCCTGGTTTGGCATGGTTGCACCCGCTGGCACACCCGAGCCCATCGTCAGGCGCCTGAACGACGCATTCCAGGCCGTGCTGAAGAACCCCGAAGTCGTCAAGAAGCTGGAAGACCTGGGCGCACTGCCCGCAGGTGGCCCTCCGTCGGACCTGATGGCGCTGATTCGCTCGGAGCTGCCCAAGTGGCGCGACGTGATCCGCAAGGCCGACATCAAGGCCGAGTAACCCGTTCACATCAACTGAAGGACACAGCGTGGCACTCGACGCGGAAAGCCTGGCGCAATTCACCGACACCGTGGCGCGCTTCGTGCGCGAACGGTTGATTCCCGCCGAGGCGCAGGTGGCTGCCGACGATCGGATTCCCGACGATCTGCTGCGCGGCATGGGCGAACTGGGTCTCTTTGGCATGACGCTGCCCGAGCAATTCGGCGGGCTGAACCTCAATGCGTCGGAAGAAGTGCGCGTGGTATTCGAGCTCTGCTATGCCGCGCCGGCGTTTCGCGGCTATCTGGGCGCGAACAACGGCCTGGGGGGCCGCGCAATACTGGTGGGTGGCAGCGAGCCGATGAAGGACAAGTACCTCACCGGTATCGCGTCCGGTGAGATCGTCACCGCGTTCGCATTGACGGAGCCGGAGACTGGTTCAGACGCCGCCGCGCTCAAGACCAAGGCAACGAAGCAGGCTGATGGCTCGTGGGTGCTGTCGGGCCGCAAGACCTACATCACGCACGCCGACATCGCCGATGTCTTCATCGTGGTGGCGCGCAGCGACCCGCAATCGGTGGGCGGCAAAGGCGTGTCGGTGTTCCTGGTGCCGGGTGATACGCCGGGCCTTGCGCGCGGCAAACCAGAAAAGAAGATGGGTCAGCAGGGCACGCATGTGGCTGACCTGTCGTTCAATGATTGCGTGCTGCCGGCTTCTGCGCTGCTCGGCGTCGAGGGCAGGGGATTTGAGCTGACGATGCAGGGGATTGACCGCAGTCGTCTGCACATGGGTGCGATCTGCGTGGGTGTCGCAAGGCGGCTGATTGACGAGTCGCTGAAGTACGCGATGGAGCGCCGCCAGTTCGGCAAGCCCATTGCCGAGTTTCAGCTGGTCCAGGCCATGCTGGCCGACAGCCAGGCCGAGATGGCGGCCGCGCGTGCCCTGGTGATTGACAGCGCTGCGCGTTGCGATGCGGGCGAGAACATTTCGATGGAAGCGTCGTGCTGCAAGATGTTCGCATCCGAAATGGTGGGCCGCGTGGCCGACCGTGCGGTACAGATTTTTGGTGGTGCGGGGTATATGCAGGACAGCGTGGTCGAGAGGCTGTATCGCGATGTGCGCGTGTTCCGCATCTACGAAGGCACGACGCAGATCCAGCAGGTCACGATTGCGAAACACATGATTCGGCGCGCGACGGCGGGTTGATGAGATGGATTGCGGCGGGTTCGAAGGACCCCTGCGGTCCCGGTTCGCAATGACAGTTCTCGAAGAAGGAAGGACATCCGTTGGCACTTGACGCAGAAACCCTCAAGGAATTCACCGCCAGCGTGGCCCGCTTTGTGCGCGAGCGCCTGATCCCCGTGGAAGCGCAGGTCGCATCGACCGACCAGATTCCGCAAGATGTCATCCAGGACATGCGCCAGCTCGGCCTGTTCGGCATGACGCTGCCTGCCCAGTACGGCGGCCTCGAACTCAACGCGAGCGAAGAAGTGCAGGTGGTGTTCGAGCTCTGCTATGCAGCGCCCGCGTTTCGCGGCTACGTCGGAGCCAACAACAGCCTGGGCGGCCGTGCCATTCTCTGGGGCGGTACCGACCAGCAGCGAAACCACTACCTGCCGCGCATCGCATCGGGCGAGTTGCTCACTGCGTTCGCCCTGACCGAGCCATCCAGCGGCTCAGATGCCACCGCCCTCAACACCCGCGCGCACAAACGCGAGGATGGATGCTGGGTCATCAACGGCGGCAAGCGGTTCATTACCGGCGCATCGGAAGCGGACCTCATCAATGTCGTCGCCCGCACGGAGCCCGGCTCGACCGGTGGCAACGGCGTATCGGTCTTCCTCGTGGAGCGCGCAACACCCGGCATGACGCAGGCTCCACCCGACCGCAAGATGGGCCAGCAAGGCGCGCATACGGGCGACCTGTACTTCGAGGACTGCGTGGTTCCTGCGGATGCGCTTCTTGGCGAAGAGGGCAAAGGCTTCAAGCTCACCATGCGAACGATTGATCGTGGGCGTGTGCACATCGGCGCTGCCTCGGTGGGCCTTGCGCGTCGCCTCATCGACGAGATGCTTCGCTATGCGCTGGAGCGCCGGCAGTTCGGGCAGGCTATTGCCGATTTCCAGCTGGTGCAGGCCATGATTGCCGACAGCCAGGCCGAGTACCTCGCCGCACGTTCGCTGGTCATGCAGACCGCAGCGCGTTGCGATCGGGGCGAAGATTTCTCGATGGACGCAGCGTGCTGCAAGATGTATGCATCCGAGATGGTCGGCCGCGTGGCTGACCGTGCAGTGCAGATATTTGGCGGCGCCGGTTATATGCAGGATTGCCCAGTGGAGCGGCTCTATCGCGACGCGCGCATATTCCGAATCTACGAAGGCACCACGCAGATCCAGCAGATCACGATCGCGAAACACCTGGTCCGCGCCGCTGCTGCCCATTGAACACAGGCAACCTCAATCAAGGAAAGAACCATGAGCGAAGAACTCCAGACCCGCGTCGTTGATCGCGTCGGCCAGATTATTTTCAACCGCCCGGAAACGCGCAACGGCCTGGTGCCGAAGTTCATCGGCAAGGTGATGGACGTCATCAAGGCCTACGAAGCCGACCCCGGCGTACGCGCGATCACCTTCACCGGCAACGGCAAGGACTTTTCATCGGGCGGTGACAAGGGGTTCCTGCGCGAAGTGCAGCAGATGACGCCCGACCAGGTCCAGCGTGAGGTCTACGGCTACTTCCAGGGCGTGGTGCGCCAGATCAAGATGTGCAACAAGCCCACGGTGGCCATCGTCAACGGCGGAGCTGTGGGCACCGGTTGCGACATCGCCATCGCCACCGACTTTCGCGTCGTTTCCAAAACCTCGTTCTTCCACGAGAACTGGACGGCCATCGGTTGCATGTCTCCGCTGGGCGCCAACTACATGCTGCCGCGCCTGATCGGCCTGGAGCGCGCCGCCAACATGATCATGCGCGCGCAACGCGTGTACGGCGAAGAGGCTGTGCGCATCGGGCTTGCAACGCATCTGGCCGAAGACGATTCCAAGCTGGTTGAAGAAGGCCAGGCCTTCGCCAGGGACCTGGCCTGCCGGTCGGCAGACGCACTGCGCGCCGCCAAGATCGCGCTGCGCCGTTCGATGGACGGCGGCACCCTGAGCAGCGAGTGGGAGTTCAACCTGCTGCAGCAGGGCCGCCTGCTGGCCGGACCCGACTACGAAGCGGCGCTCGATGCGATCGAGGCCAAGCGCGTTCCGACCTACTGAGGCCGCCCAGCATGTCCGGGCCATTGGCCGGTGTTCGCGTCGTCGATCTGACGGCTGTGCTGCTGGGCCCGACGGCCACCCAGATCCTGGGCGACATGGGCGCCGACGTCATCAAGATCGAAGCGCCCGGCGGCGACGCCACGCGAGGTGCAGGTGCCGCGCGCAACCCCGGCATGGGTTCGCTTTTCATGCACATCAACCGCAACAAGCGCAGCCTGGTGCTGGACCTGAAGCAACCGGCAGGTCTCCAGGCGCTGATGAAGTTGCTCCAGACCGCCGATGTCCTCTTTCACAACATGCGTCCGCAGGCGATGGCACGGCTGGGGCTGGCGTATGCAGATGTCGCCAAACTTAATCCGGGCATCGTGTACTGCGGTGCGTTTGGCTACGGACAGGGCGGGCGCTATGCGGCGCGGCCCGCCTATGACGACCTGATCCAGAGCGCAGTCGCGTTGCCGCACCTGTTCGAGCGGTCCACCGGCCACATGCACTACACGCCGATCAACCTGATCGACCGCCTGATCGCGATGAAGGCGGTGTACTGCGTGACCTCGGCGCTGTTCCATCGCGAGCGCACGGGCGAGGGCCAGGAGGTCGAGCTGTCGATGTTCGAGACGATGGCCGAGATGGTGCTCGGCGAGCATCTTGCCGGCGAGAGTTTCGATCCGCCGCTGGGGCCGGCGGGTTACGGCAGGTCACTGTCGCCGAGCCGCAAGCCCTACAAGACGAGCGACGGTCATGTCGCCGCGATGATCTACACGAACCGGCAGTGGCAGCGGTTTTGCGAGATGGCGGGCAAGCCTGAACTTGTGAGCGATCCGCGCTTTGAAGACAACGGCGCACGCGGGCGCAACATGGACCAGCTTGGTGAGATCGTCGCGGGCGTGCTCATCACGCGCACCACGGCAGAGTGGGTCGAGACGCTGCAGGCCATCGACCTGCCGGTGATGGCGGTGAACACGCTGGAGTCGCTGATCGACGATCCGCATCTGGCCGATGTCGGGTTCTTCCAGTGGGTCGATCACCCAACGCAGGGCCGGATTCGCTCGATGCGCGGCGGATCGACGTGGTCCAGGACGCCGGCGCAGTTCACGAGGCAGGCGCCGCTGTGCGGACAGGACAGTGTGGATGTGCTCACGGAATTGGGGTATTCGCCTGAGCAGATCGAAGACCTGATGGCATCGGGTGCGGCTGGTCAGGTCAGCCCACATCCAGCTCCGGATACCTCCGAAAAACCCCCTCTTCGCTGAACGCAAGCCGCCGGTCGCTTTTCAGGTAGGCCGCCACGCGCGGCTGGGTGGCGATGCGGTGATGCAGGGCGAGCACCAGCGGCGTGCGCACCAGCACTTTTTCAGATGCGAGCGGAAACGCATAGCGCAATCCCTCCACCAGCTGGAACAGCGACAGGTCTGCGTAGCTCATGCGGTTGCCCACCAGGTAGCGATTGCCCGCCGGGTTCTGGGCCAGAACCCGCTCGAACCACTTCATGAATTTCGGCATGCGCTCCTTGCAGAAGTCGCCCGCGCGGCGCAGCGCCTCGGCCTTCTGGTCTTCGTAGTACAGGCTGGAGGCGATCGGGTGATGCGTGTCGTGCGCCTCGGTCACCATGTCGGCGATGGTGAGCTGGATCTGCATCGTCCATATGCCCGCCTGTTCGTTGCGCGCGACGAGCTTGAGCGTGGGCGCGAGGTACTGCAAGATGGCGGCCGTCTGCCCGACGACGAAATCACCGTCCTTGAGAAAGGGCGGCGCAAACGGCGGATGCCGCGTGCTCTTGAGGTCCATGAATCGTTGCATCGCGGCGACGCCCTTGCCGGTGTCTGCGGCGCTGCGCGCGACATCGACGTAGGAGGTGCCTGTCGCTTCGAGCGCGAGCCGGACAAATTCGCCGCGGCCCTGGATGGTGGGCCAGTAGTGGAGTTCGTAAGTCATGGCCTGACTGTAGTCACTTACGATACCCACTTGGTTCATGACCGGTTTTGCAGTTCAACCCAAGAGGAGTTTTCATGTTTTCTCACGTCATGGTCGGCATTGCCGATATCGAGCGTTCCAGGCGCTTCTACGATGCAGTCCTCGGCTCCATCGGAATCGCGCCCGGCACGGTGGATCGTCACCGCGTTTTCTGGCGTTCGCCAACCGGATCGTTCGGTGCATCGCTGCCGATCAACGGCGAGCCGCAGACCATCGGCAACGGCAGCACCGTCGGGTTCACCTGCAGCTCGCCAGAGCAGGTCCAGGCGTGGCACGCGGCCGGCATGGCCAACGGCGGCACCACCTGCGAAGACCCGCCGGGTATCCGCGACAACGGCGCGAGCAAGCTGTACCTGGCCTACATGCGCGACCCCGACGGCAACAAGCTCTGCGCGCTGCACCGCTTGCCCAAAGCCTGAGCGTTCTCAAACGTAACGGGGCGTCGCGCACATGAAAACCCTAACAGTCCAGCGACCTGAAAGCGCTTACCTTCAACGCCTGGATTGAAAGGGATATGTCATGAGGCGAGCACTACTGGCCCTGGCCGTTTTAGTTGCGCCCGTGCTGTGCACGGCGCAAATTCTTATCGGCCAGACCGCTGGCTTTACCGGCACGGTCGCTGCCGGCGTGAAGGAAACGTCCGAGGGCGCAAGACTGTGGATTGACCAGGTCAACGCCTCAGGCGGCGTCAACGGCCAGAAGATCGAAGTGATCGCCATGGACGACAAGTTCGATCCGAAGATCGCCGCAGAAAACGCCAAGGTCCTGATCGAAGAGAAAAATGTCCTGGCGATGTTTCTCAATCGCGGCACGCCGCACACCCAGGCCATCATCCCGCTGCTGGACGCCAACCGCATCGCGCTGGTCGGCCCGTCGACCGGGGCTGCGGTGCTGCACACACCGTTCCAGAAACACATCTTCAACGTGCGCGCGACCTACCAGCGCGAGGTCGAGAAGGCGGTGCTGCATCTGCACACCGTCGGCATCACACGAATCGCCGTGGTCTATGCAGACGACTCGTTTGGCGCGGACGGCCTGGAGGGCGCGCAAAAGGGTTTCAAGAAGGCGGGCATCCAGGCGGTGGCGAGCATCAAGGCTGATCGGTCCAAGCCGGACTTTGCCGCAATCATCCCTGTGCTGCTGCAGAAGGAATCGCAGGCCGTCGTGTGGATCGCATCGGGCGGTGCGGTGGCCGAAGGTGTGAAGGCCTTGCGCGCTGCCAAGTCCGCAGCGCGGGTCGTGACACTGTCGAACAATGCGTCATCGGGGTTCATCAAGAGCCTGGGCGATGTGGCGACGGGTGTGATCGTCACGCAGGTGTTCCCTTCGGAGCGCTCGGCTGAATTCGCGTTCGTGAAAGAAGCAGCCGCACTCGCCAGGGCCAAGGGTGTCGAACTCAGCCCTGCCATGCTCGAAGGCTTTGCTGCCGCCAAGATACTGGTCGAAGGATTGCGCAAGGCAGGCCCCAAGCCCACCCGCGCCAAGCTGATCACCGCGCTGGAGTCGATCAGGAAGTTCGACCTGGGCGGGATGGAGGTCAGCTATTCACCCGAAGATCACTCGGGCCTGGACTTCGCCGACCTCTCGATCATCGGGCAGGACGGCAGATTCCGTCGCTAGAGCCTGTTAACTGACCTGGGCCAGAAACAGATCCGGGTCCACCATCGTCCGGTTCAGCATCACGCCCCAGTGCAGATGCGGACCGGTGGCACGGCCGGTCGCGCCGACGGCACCTAAAGGCTCTCCGGCACGCAGCACATCGCCCACGCGCACGCTGGTCGCACTCAGGTGGCAATACAGCGTGAGCAGCCCGCCGCCGTGGTCCAGCCACACCGTCCCGCCATTGAAGAAGTAGTCGCCGGTGTCGATCACCCTGGCTGCCAGCGGCGCCTTCACAGGCGTGCCCGACGGTGCCGCGATGTCCATGCCCGAGTGCGGCGAGCGTGCCTGTCCGTTGAAGACCCGCCGCAGGCCGAAAGAGCTTGAGCGCGGACCGGGCACGGGCGCAGCCATCGTCAACGCATCGCCGTCAACCGGCGCAGAGAACGTGGCCATGACCTTTGCCATGTGCTCGCGTTCGCGCTCGTAACGCGCCTGGTCTGCGGGCGACAGGTCCACATGGCCCGGCGCAACCCGCAGCCGCTGCTCGCGATATTTTTTCGGGCGGACTTCGTAGTCGATGGAGCGCGCAGCGCCACCGTCCATCTGAACCTGGATCTTTTCGGTGCCCAAAGACGCAGACAGCGCAATGCCGACGAGCGCGGTCCATGCGGATGAGTCGCCCACCACGAGCAAGGGCACCTGTCCCTGATGCGCCGTTGGCCGCTCGCGTGACGCGCCTAGCGGAATGCGGGCAACGCCGCCGGGGACGGTGGAGTGTGGAGGTAGCTGGGCTGCTGCTGCGTTGGCTTCCAGGCCGCAAGCCATCAGGGCCAGCAGGACGGTGCGTCGGGACAAAGACATGGATGAGGTAGAGGGGTCACGGGTCAATGTCCGAGTATGGCTGCTGCGGCGCGACCTGTGGGATGCGCTGCGCTAGAGTCGGCACATGAACTGGTTGAACTCGTTGATTGGCAGGTTTCCCCGGCAAGCGCAGGTGATCGGCAAGGTCGTCTTCCTGGCTGGCGCCATCCTGATCCTGGGCGCCGTGTTCGCGCGGGCAGGGCTGATGGCTGTCAACACCGAGCGGGTAGCAGCCAAGCTGCCCGCGTTGCAGACCCTGGCGCAGGCCTACCCGCAGTACGCGACATGGGTGGTACCCGAAGGGCCGGTGGGGTTCACGGTGGCGGCGGCGCTGGTGCTGATCGGGATGGTGTTGACGGGCCTGCCTGCGAAGCCGAAGAACCGCAAGTAAAGGCGACGTACGTGGACCCCGAATCTGCTCCGATGCTGTTGCGCTGGCTGCGCTACCCATCTGTGCAGATCGCGCTGTGCACGCTGGCCTATGCCGCCATCGCGTGGCGCATGAGCGCCTTCTGGATCATGATGACCGGCGTGGCCTGGGCCATAGCGATCGCGCGGCCCTTGATCAATCTGCTGGGCAATGCGCATTACAACGTCCGGGCTGCTGCGTGGCTTCCGGTGCACGGCAAATACTTTTCGTACAAGGGGGTGGCGTTGCGCGTGGTCGAAGACGAGGACCACTGCCGCTGGATTCATCTGGCCGATGCACGGCGTGTTGCTGCAGGAATCTCTGCCGATCGCGTGTTGGTCGCGGCTTATCCCGGGCGTGTGCGGCGGATGGGGCAGCCTGAGGCGATGCATGTGCGCGATGACGCGCTGGTCGAACATCTGGGCAAGGCCACGGACGGCAGCGCGCTGCGCTTTCGCAGCTGGATCGAACGTGACATCGGGTTCCCCGCCGCGAAAGAACGCAAGCGCCTGGGCATCCAGCCAGAACCGCCGTTCGCGCCTTGACCTTGTCCAGTGCAGAGTCGGGGCTATGTCTGCAGCTCAATCTCCCACTTGACCCAGTCACCTCGATAGACCACCTCGGCGTAATAGAGCACCTTGTCCGAAGCGTCCAGGAAGATGCGCGTCACATGCGCCACGGGGGTGCCGGGCTGAACGCGCAGCAGACGTGCCGCTTCGGTGTCGGCCGCGCCTATCGTCATCGCCTGGTGCGCGCGATGGATCTTGACTGACTTCATCTTCAGCAGTTGCGGGATCACAGCGTGCGTGCGAAATGTTTCCGGCGAGCGCTGGAAGATCTCTTGCAGCAGGTACAACGAGATGAGGGCGTAGGGCTTGCCTTCGGTGAAGTGCTGCCGCCTCATGAAGACGTAGCTCTTGCCAAGCTTGCCCGCGCCGGGTTGCAGCTTTGGCATCGCGTGGCTTTCGTCGTAGGTGAGCATCTTCGCGCTGGTCGACTCATACATCGATGCCAGCGACCGCAGGGACGACTTCATGACCACGGTCTTGGGCGCGTCTTGCGTCAGGGTGACGACCGTGCCATGGCCGCGGCGAGGGACGAGCAGGCCCTCTTTCGTGAGTAGCTGCACCGACTGGCGAACCGTCACGCGGGCCACGCCGAATTCCTGCGCCAGTGCCTCCAGCGTCGGGATGAGGCTGCCTGCGGGCCACTCGCGTTTGTTGATGCGCTCGCGCAGGATGTCCGCTACCCGAAGGTAGAGCGGAATGGGGCTTTCCGCGAGGGGGCTTGACACCGCCGGAATTTTATAAGTACTATTAACCATACTTTTGATCTTTAGATCTTTCGGGGCATTATGCAACGGTTCGCCAGCGACATGGCCGGCATCCCTGGTGGCTACGACTTCATCATCGTCGGTGCAGGTTCGGCAGGCTGCGTGCTCGCCAACCGGCTGTCGGCGGACCCGGCTGCACGCGTGCTGCTTGTGGAAGCTGGCGGGCCTGATCGCAACTTCTGGCTGAAGTTGCCGGTGGGCTACTTCAAGACGATCTACGACGAGCGTTTCTCCCGCATCTTCCAGGCCGAAGGAGGCGACGTGCTCAAGGGAAGAAAGGTCGCCTGGCCGCGCGGCCGCATCCTGGGCGGATCGAGCTCCATCAATGGCCTGATCTACCTGCGCGGGCAGAAGCAGGATTTCGACGTGTGGGCCAGCGAGGGAGCGCCAGGCTGGGACTATGCGTCGGTCCTGCCGTACTTCAGGAAGTCCGAGGCCTTCAGCGGTGCGGGCTCGCCCTTCCACGGCACGCAGGGCGAACTCGGCGTCTCTGAATTGCGCAATGACCATCCGTTTTGCAGGCGCTGGCTCGACGCCGCGCATGAGTACGGCCTGCCGCGCAACGCCGACTTCAACGGCGAGAGCGACTATGGCGTCGGCGCGTACCACCTGACGCTTTCGGGTGGCTGGCGCTCAAGCGCTTCAGCGGCGTTCCTGCGGCCTGTGCTGCATCGTCGCAACCTGACTGTTCTCACCGGTGTGCACGTCACGCGCGTGCTCTTTGACGGGTCGCGTGCCGCCGGGGTGGAGTGGGTGCGCGACGGCCAGCGCGGTTCGGCCACTGCGCACGCCGAGGTCATTGTCTCGGCGGGTGCCATCCAGTCGCCGCAGTTGCTGCAGCTTTCGGGCATTGGTCCGCAGGCGGTGCTCAAGAGGGCCGGCATCCCGGTCCTGGTTGATGCACCCGATGTCGGTGCGAATCTCCAGGATCACTACCAGGCCCGCACGATCGTGCGGCTGCGCGAGCCGCAGTCGCTCAACAACCACATCCGCAACCCGCTGCGGCTCGCG
>NZ_JANU01000052.1 GCF_001044395.1 Caenimonas sp. SL110 | reverse complement strand
CGAATCAAGCACTTGAGTGGTGTTTCTTAAGAGTCCGCAATGACAGCCTCTCTTCGGCTGTCACGCTGAGCCGAGTCCGCAATGACAGCCTCTCTTCGGCTGTCACGCCGAGCCAAGTCCGCAATGACATCCTCTCTTCGGCTGTCATGCCGAGCCGAGTCCGCAATGACAGCCTCAATACGGCTGTCATGCCGGACTTGATCCGGCATCCACCGCGAAGCGGCGACGGCGCCTGATCGCAGCGACTCTTCTGCGCGTCAGTCCTCTTGCGCGTAGCGACTGTATTGACAACACTGGCTTCCAGCACGTTCACCGGAGACCAGAGATGAAGATTCGCTTTTTCGCCGCAGCTGCATGGGCTGCAAGTTC
Source organism: Caenimonas sp. SL110 (assembly GCF_001044395.1). Classification (GTDB taxonomy): domain Bacteria; phylum Pseudomonadota; class Gammaproteobacteria; order Burkholderiales; family Burkholderiaceae_C; genus Ramlibacter. Next base: position 11,522 of record NZ_JANU01000052.1, on the reverse strand, counting down.
AATGATGGCAGTCGCTGCCCACGCCGCCGACACCCCCGGCAGCAATCCCAGCGTCAAGACGCCTTCGGTTGGCGAGCGCATGGCGGCTGCCCGCAAGGCGATCGATGCGAAGGACTGGAACAAGGCGATGAGCGAGCTGAACATCGCTGTGCGCGAAGAGCCGCGCAACGCTGACGTCCACAACCTGCTGGGTTACAGCTACCGCAAGCGCGCCACGCCCGATCTGGCCAAGGCGTTCGAGCACTACGGCACGGCGCTCAAGCTCGACCCGCGCCACAAGGGCGCGCACGAATACATCGGTGAGGCGTACCTGATGGACAAGAAGCCCGCAGAAGCTGAAAAGCATCTGGTGCAACTTGAAGCGATCTGCGGCAACAAGACTTGCGAGGAATACGAGGACCTGGCGAAGTCCATCGCGCAGTACAAGGCGAAGAACTGAAGCCGGGCCCGGCCTTCAGGGCCGGTCTTCGATGGACGCCGCCAGCAGTGCGCCAACAGCGCCACCTGCGACCTGCGCCGCAACAAACGCCAGCGCGCTGGCTGGCGCAATTCCGGCGAACGAGTCACTGAACATCCGGCCCATCACGGCGGCGGGGTTGGCAAACGAAGTGCTCGAGGTGAACCAGTACGCCGCGCCGATATAGCAGGCCACGACGGCCGATGCCTTGCCTGCCGGCGAACGCAGGATCACGAAAATCAGGCCCGCAGTCGCGACGGCTTCGGCCAGCCAGATACCCGCACCACTGCGCACCTTGGCACTGGCATGCAGCACCTCCAGGTCGAACATCGCGTTCGCCAGTGCGGCTCCGGCCACCGCGCCCGCGAGTTGCGCAATGATGAAGGGCACAACCAGCGTGTATTCGCGGCTGCGCAACGCCAGGACCATGGTCACGACCGGATTGAAGTGCGCGCCGCTCACCGGCCCCAGCGTTTCGATCAGCACATAGAGAATGAAGACCGTCGCAAGCGTGTTCGCCAGCAGGGCTACGGCGACATTGCCGCCCGCAAGCCGCTCGGCCATGATTCCAGAGCCGATCACCGCAGCGAGCAGGAGGGCCGTGCCGATGAACTCCGCCAGGATGCGGCGTCGCGCTTGCCCTGCGGTCATCGGGCGTCTGCGGCCAGTTCGCGCGCGACGGTTTGCAATCCGGCGGGCGCAAGTTTTTCGCGGGGCAGGTTCACCAGCAGGTCCAGCCGCCGCTTGATGGCCAGCATCGTCTGGCGAAACGCTTCTCGCCGCTCGTCATCGCTGCCCCTGGCTTCAGAAGGATCGGCATATCCCCAGTGGGCCGTGGCAGGTCGGCCCGGCCAGAACGGGCAAGTCTCGCCCGCAGCGTTGTCGCAAACCGTGATGACAAGGTCCATGTGGGGCGCGCCTGGTGCGCCGAACTCGTCCCAGCTCTTGCTGCGCAGGCTCGCCGTGGAGATGCCTGCATCGGCCAGGACCTGCAGCGCCAGCGGATTGGGCTGCTGGTTCTCGCGCGGGCTGCTGCCCGCCGAGAACGCCTTGAAGCGATCGCCGCCGATGTGGTTGAGCAGCGCTTCCGCCAGGATGCTTCGCGCCGAGTTGTGCGTGCACAGAAACAGCACGTTCAGGGGTTGGCTCATGTTGCCCTCTAGCAGCAGGATGTGGCTTTTCGGGTTGGCGCGGTCGAGGCCGAGGCCGTGGCCGTGGCCGATCCACCGCAGCACGACTTCGCTGCGGCAGGCTCAGGAGCCACTTCAGGCTTCTCGCTGAAAACCGGAATGTCCGTCAGCGTGTGGAACTGCTCCCACGCGATACCTTGCGGATCGGTCACCCAGTACTTGTCGCTGCGGGCGTAGCAGCAGCTCACCTTGCCTTCGTCCTGCACCGACAAGTCCGCTTTGGCGGCGTTGTCCTTGAGTGCCTGCAGGTCCTGCTCGTTGTCCACCTGTATGCCCAGGTGATCGACTCCGGCGCCGCTGCCGCGTGTGGAGATGGCGAAATTGACCGGCGGGTCCTGCAGCATCCACTTGGCGTAATCGCCTTCGGTGCGCGCGGGCTGCTGGTTGAACATGGCCGAATAGAAGGCAATGTTCTTGTCGAGATCCTCGACGTGGACATGGACGTGGAAACGCTTCATGGTTTGCTCCTGGGGGTTGATCGGGTGGGGGCGGGGGAAGGGGGTTTGCAGACGGCCGGTGCAGGCTCGCAAGCAGTGCCCTGACAGCAGTGCTCGGTGAGGTAGCCGAGCAGGTCGTTCATCTGCCCGAAATCGGCGCGGTAGATCAGGTTGCGGCCATCGCGCTCCTGCGAGACCAGGCCTGCCCGCTGCAGCTCCTTGAGGTGGAACGAGAGCGTGGCACCCGGTACTTCGAGCGCCTCGCCGATGCGGCCCGGCGTCTCGCCTTCGGGGCCTGCCACGACCAACGTGCGAAAGATGCGAAGGCGCATGGACTGGGCCAATGCGGCAAGGCTTTCGACGGCTTCTGTTTCTTCCATATTTCTATAATAGTGGAAATATGGAAACGCTGCAATCCGCGTGAATTCCAGACGAATGGCTGACTCTTTGGTCTGGTGCGGTGGTCGAACGTGCTTACCTAGCATTGGTCATGCCGATCCCTTCACTCACCTCCTCAGTTTCAGGCGGCCATTCGCAGGCGCTTCATATCCACCTTCCGCCCGAACGCAGCGTTCGCAGCGAGACGCCTGCGACCTCACGCGTCACGGGCCTGCACGCAGCGTCTGGCCCGCATGAAGAGGCGATAGCTCCGCTGGCGCAGCGTATCGTCCGGCCCGCCCCGTCTGCCGGCCTGGGCGCGATCAAGCAAACCTTGCTGTTTCTCGCCACGCTGCTGGGCACCGCATCAGGTGCCCGACCCAACCGTGTGGTGCCTGTCCATGTCAACGGCACTGGGCGCGCGCTTGCGAACCCCACGGGTTTGCTGGACGACCTGATTCCGGTGTTGAAAGATGCCGGCGTGGAGTTGTTCTATGTTGCGCGTCCGTCCCTGACCGAATCGCAATATGGCGCGGAAGTCCTGTCCGCGGCGCTGCAGGGCTGCGTGTCCGCAGCCAACTGTTCGCTGACATTGCTCGTGCCCATCCCGGCGCAGGAGACTTCGTTGCCCGAAGCCTTTCGCTCCGATCGCAGACCTGGCTTCCTGTCGTCGATGATGACGGGGCTGTTTGGTGAGAATGCCTATCAGCTGGGCAGCACCCCTTCCGTCAGGTTCACAGCCTTGCTGATGAACCCCGATCTGCAAGTGCATGCTGCGTCGACCTTTCCGCGATCACCGCTAAGTCCCAGGCCATTCCCGCAGGGCGAAGCGCCTGGTGTGATGAGCGCCCCGTTTGAAATGATCTTCGAGGTGGTGACCGGGCGCAACCGAATCTACTCGCCGTTTTCCCAGCGCGAGTCCCCTCCTGTTGGGCCGGACTATGAGGTTCCCGCCGATCCGCAACTTGAGCAGGCGCAGCGTGACCGTTATCGCCTGTTTCGTGACTCGCGCCTCCCGGCCGCAGCCATCGTCACGAGCGACTGGGTCAATCGCGAATACATCGAGCATTTCAGCGCGCACTTCCGGCGCAGGGGTTTCGCCGTGACGCATGTACCGCTTCACGCAGAGGTCACGGCGATCGTGGTTTCGCCGGGCTCAACGATTGACGATCTCAGGAAGTTTGCGAGCGACTTCGGGCCTCGGGTGATCGTCGAGGAACCGCTGTCGAGATTGTCGAATGCTCCAGACAACGAAGATCTCTTTTCGCCGGAGGAAATCAGATGGGCGATGAGCGCGATGGGGATCACCGCAATCTTAGGCGCCCTGGCGGGCCGGCTGCGGCTATGCAAAAGAGTGAAGCAAGGTCCCGCGCCCCTGGCCGATGAGCCCGGTGCGCCGGTCGTGCACGTCGCGCCGCGACGCGGCGGTGCTAAAAGACCTGCACGGGACCAGCGTGCGCTACGTGCCGTAGAGAACGTGCCACGCATCGCGCACCCAACAGTCACCCCGTCGGCGCCCCTGCATCGCGGGCACGGGTTGGACACCGACAAGAGCCCCAAGCAGGCGGCGCTCGACACGGCAACCGCGCTGGGCAATGCCACTGGCGAAGCGCTCACGGCCGTGCTGAAGTCTATCGCCCGGGAAATTCAGTCCGCGGCGATGGACCCCCAAGGCGTGGCCCTCGCCGCCGGCATGCTGCACGGCGTGATCGATCACGCGCGCGGCAACCCCTACATCCTCAACCGGTACTTCGACGCGCTTGGAATGGACTTCCCGACCGTGCGCCAGCTCGTCGCGGATGCGCGGCTGCAACAGGACACCTGGCAACTGGAGGCGGCGCAAAAACTGTTGCTGTCTGACGTGCAGGCCGTGCGCCTTGCGGTCAACGCGCGCGGCGGCGTGCCGGACGACGACTTGACGCCGCACGGCTGGGCTTTGGCGCATCGTCGGGCGCCGCCAGTGCTACCAGCGACCCGTGTTCGCCTGCGGATCGAAGCGCAGGCGGGACGTTCAGAGGTGATCCGGCTCAACCGTTCAGCGGTGACCGACGAGGCGCGGCGAATTGCTCGCGCGGCTGCGGGCGACGGGCGCACCGCCGGCATCGTGATCGGCACCGACATCTTCATACCGGGACCGCAGGTGCTGCCCCATCTTCACATCAACGACAAGATGGTCACCTTGACCTTGGGCCACGGCAGCGATGGCGGTCACAAGGACCTTGTCTCAGGCGATGCCCTGCAATTGGCCAATCTGGAAGAAGGGATCCGCCTGCTGGAAGCCGACCCGTTACCGGGCGGCGCGGCCATGCTGGAAATGCTGCACTTCCTGCGCGAAGATTAGGGCACGAGCCCGCCCCGGGGCATGAACCCGCCCTGGGGTTTTATCCCGCCTTGCGCGCCTGGGCCACAAGGTAATCGGCCACCACCAGCGATCGTAAATTGCTTCCCGCCATGGAGCCATCGGTGAGCCAACGGCCGTCGATGCCCAGGGAGGGCGTCCCCTCGATGCCGTAGCCCGCAGCCAGCAGCATCGCCTGCTTGACCTTGCCCGCCACCGCGAAGCCGCTCATGGCCGCCATGACAGGGGCGGCGTCCACGCCGGTCTTCGTGAGGAAGGCGGAAATCTCCTGCGCCGTCTGCAGGTGCTCGTGCCTGACGTGGATCGCATGGAAGACCTTGGCGTGGAGCTGGTCGACCAGGCCCAGCGCCTCGATCGCGAAAAACAGCTTCTGGTGCAGCACCGGCGGGCCTTCCTGGAAGGCGACCGGAATGCGGCGAAACAGCACGCCCCTGGGCAAGGCCTTTTGCCATGCATCGATCGCGGGCTCGAAAGAATTGCAGTGCGAGCAACCATAGGCAAAGAACTCGACGACCTCGATCTGCTTGCGGTCGCGCGTCGGTTGCCGGGGCTGCATCGTGAGGTAATGCTGGCCCTCGACAGGTGCGCCGCCCTGAGCGAGCACCGGCAAGGAAATGCTGGCGCTGGCCAGTGTCAGCAAGGGTGCAAAAGCAAAGCGTCGTCGGTCGATCATGGCGCTGGTGGCAGGCTTATTTGTAGCCGTCGTTGTGGGATGAAGTCTTCTTGCCCGTGATCTGCCAGGTCGTGCGCTGGTTCACGAGCTTCGCCAGGAACTCCAGTTCCTCGTCGGTGTGGTTCAGGGCCGGTGCAGGCGTCAGGAGGCGGCCGTTGCGGGCTTCGGGTTCGGCCCAGAACGACTGGTGGTACTCGGCCTGCGAAACCACCCGGTCCGGCCCGGCACCCAAGGCGACAGTGCCGTAGCAGTTGCAGAAGTAGCTGCGGAAATTCTGTTGCGGGAGCACCTCGGTGTATACGCCCGTGCCCCGGATACCGGCGGTGAGCGTGGGCGTGACGATCTGGCGCGATGTGCCGCGTCCCCACACGCTGGCCACGGCGCCCGTCACCATTCGCAGCACGCTCACGGCAAACAGGGTCGGGCCGCGATCGACCGTCATCCGCGTGTTCTGCCGCACCATGAACGAGGTGTTGCCAATCACGAAGATCAGGCCCGAGCCCGGTCCGGTCTCGACGCTGTCGCCGGTCTGGATGGTCTGTTGCGCGGTGAGCCTCTGGCCGTTCAAAAGCGCGTCACCCTGCAGATCGACGATATTGCCGCGCTGCTGCGCGACGGCCGCTCCCCAGCCGCCCATCGTGGTCCATGCAGCGGCACCTTTGAGAAAGCTGCGGCGCTGGTACCAGAGCACTTCGTCTTCGGTGCGGCCTTGCAGGATGTGCTGGGTCATGTGGGTTCTCCGGGGGGTGGTTCTGTCGGCTCTGGCTCGGCGACAAAGCTATCACGAAAGGTGAAATAGAGCGAAGTGAAAAAGGTGATGGGCACCAGCAGGATGAACGGCGCCAACACCCATCCGGCCACGTCCTGCCGGCCGAAGATGCTGCCCAGGGCGGTGATGAAGACCCCTGCGCCCACGACCAGCAGGAACCAGGTCAGACCAAACAGCGTCAGCGCGCGGAAGTTGCGCAGGCACGCCACGGTGCTGAAGAACAGGCTCTTGACGGGCGAGACACCATGCCAGTGCACCAGCGCAGGCGCGTGCCAGAACATGAGCGAGACCGGCAGGTAGAACGCCAGCACCAGCATCATGGCGTTGAAGTATTCAGGTGGCGGCATGGTCTTGCCGTCCATCTTCATGGGCGTGGCGGGCAGGTCGACCAAGAGGCCCACCAGCAGCATGATGAGCACCACGCAGCCGGCATACAGGCCGCCCAGCACCAGCATCGCCCGGAGCCGGTCGCGCCCGGCGCGAAACGCGCTGACAAAGACCATGGGCGTGGGGAATTTTCCGTTGACCGTCTCTCGCGTGGCCGCCATGAAGCCCAGCGTCGCCGCTGGTGCAATCGCAATCGCGATCAGCGGCCCGACCAGTGGAATCCACGACACCAGCGGAACGAATGCCATGTAGATGAAGAACAGGCCGATGAGTGCCAGCGGCTGCTTCATGAATGCCTGTATGCCTTGCCTGACCCATAGGATGCCTGTGCGTGCGGGAACGATGTTGAGTTTCATGGACAGGTACGCAGGGAAAGTCGGTTTGGACGCAGGTTCATTACAAATATTTGCGCAGCGGCTGATGGGTGCCGGCGCCGAAGTCTCCCGCAGCGCCCGCAAGCCGGGTCATTCGCAGCGCACCGGCTGCGCCACACGATGGCGCAAAACCCGTTCGAAGTGCGAGGGATCATGCGCCTGGAGCATGGATGCCTCGCGCGGCAGGTGGAAATCCCACAGGCGCGACATCCAAAAGCGCAGCGCACCCGCGCGCAGCATGGCCGGCAGCAGCTGCCGCTCCGCCGAGGCCAGCGGACGCACGCCTCGGTAGGCATCGACAAACGCACGGGCGCGAGCTTCGTCATGCTGCCCGGTGGCCAGGTCAATGCACCAGTCGTTCAGGCAAACCGCAATGTCAAAGAGCCAGGTATCGACGCCCGCAAAGTAGAAGTCGAAAAAGCCGGTCAGCTCGCCGTCTTCGAACATCACGTTGTCACGAAACAGGTCGGCGTGGATCGGTCCGCGGGGCAGGGCGGCGTAGGCGGGGCTTGCCGCGACATGGTTCTGGAAGGCGAGTTCGGTTGCAAGCAGTGCAGCCTGCGCGGGGTCTACATGGGGCCGGACCTGCGGCTCCACCGAGTTCAGCCACGCAAGGCCGCGCAAGTTGGGCTGCATGCGGTTGTAGTCGCGCCCTGCCAGGTGCATGCGCGCGAGCATCGCGCCCACGGCGGCGCAGTGCGAAACGCCGGGTGCGAGCTCGCTCTTGCCCGCAAGCTTGTTCACGACCGCAGCCGGCTTGCCGCAGACGGTGTGCAGCAGCTTGCCGTCGGGGTTGTCGGCGGTGGCGCTTTTGGGCAGCGCGTGCGGGTCGGGCACCGGGATGCCGTGGCGCGCCAGATGCTTCATGAGGTGCAGGTAGAAGGGCAGCTGCTCGAACGACAGCCGCTCGAACAGCGTCAGCACGTACTCGCCCTGGCTGGTCGTCAGGAAGTAGTTGGTGTTTTCGATGCCGCCCTGTATGCCGCGCAGTTCGCGCAAGTCACCCAGTGCCAGCGCCTGCGCCAGTTTGCTCGCCTCGGCTTGCGAGACTTCGGTAAAGACTGCCAACTGCGACTTCCTAGAAGCTGAACACGTTCCACACGCGCCGGCCGTTGGCGTTGCTCATGCCGTCGCGGTTGTCGGCGGGGCGGCTGCGACCCATGTCGGTGGGCTGGATTTCATAGGCGGGCAGGTCGCCCTTGGGTTGCACCGTGATGCTGCGCGATTCGCCGGCATAGCGCACTTCGTCGATCACCACAGCCGCGTCTTCGGTGCGGATGCGCTCGACTTTCTGGTTCTTGCGGGCCTCCAGCGGCTGCGACTCCGAGACCAGTGGGGCCGCTGGTGCGACCTGGGCCCAGGCGGTGGGCGCGAGCAGTGCAGATGCCAGCATCACGGATGTCAGCAGGGGAGGCGGTCGGTTCATGGCTGCCATTGTAGGACGGGCAAAATGCGCCCATGACCGCCTCGACCCCCATGACCGCACCAGCACAGACCCAGACCGAAATCGAGACGGCGGACAGCCGTCCCCCCGTAGTGCTGCTGGTGGACGGCTCCAGCTACCTCTACCGCGCCTTCCACGCCATGCCCGATCTGAGGGCTGTTCCGGGCGACCCGACCAGCCCGGCAACCGGCGCCATACGCGGCATGATCAACATGCTGCAGAAGCTGCGCAAGGACGTTCGCGCCGACTATGTGGCGTGCATCTTCGACGCACCCGGCAAGACATTTCGCGATGACCTGTACCCGGACTACAAGGCGACCCGTTCGCCCATGCCGCCTGACCTGCGGTCGCAGATCGAGCCGATCCATGAGGTGGTGCGCCTGCTTGGCTGGAAGGTGCTGAATGTGCCGGGCGTTGAAGCCGACGACGTGATCGGCACGCTGGCCTGCATGGCGACCGAACAGGGCTACGACACGGTGATCTCCAGCGGCGACAAGGACCTGTCGCAACTGGTGAATGAGAACGTGATGGTCATCGACACGATGAACGATCGCAAGCGGGATGTGGCCGGCGTCACCGCCGAGTTCGGCGTACCGCCCAGCCTGATGGTGGACTACCAGACGCTGGTGGGCGACTCGGTGGACAACGTGCCGGGCGTTGACAAGGTCGGGCCCAAGACTGCCGTGAAACTGCTGCTGGAATACGGCTCGCTCGATGCGCTGGTGGCGCGCGCGGGCGAAGTGAAGGGTGCCGTCGGAGAGAACCTGCGCAAGGCGCTCGACTGGATTCCCAAGGGGCGCGAGCTGCTCACCGTCAAGAAGGATTGCGACCTCACCGACTACATCCCCGGCCTGCCTTCGCTGCAGGACATTGCCGTGAAAGACGGGCAGGACACCGAGGCGCTCAAGGTCTTCTATGAGAAGCACGGCTTAAGGGGCCTGGTCAAGCAGCTGGAAGCCCACGACGTGCCGCCAGAACTGATCGAGGAGCACAAGAGCGGCAAGAAGGTCGGTGATGGCCCCCGGCCGCCGGGGCTGTTTGACGAACCGGACCTGTCCGGGCTGTCGAAAGCGGCCAACCTGCAGTACGACACGATCTTCACCTGGGCGCAGTTCGACGACTGGATGGCGCGCCTCGATGCTGCAGAGCTGGCCGCCATCGATACCGAAACCACCTCGCTGGACGAAATGCGAGCCGAGATCGTCGGCGTGTCGTTCAGCGTCAAGCCCGGCGAGGCGGCTTATGTTCCGCTTGCGCACAGCTACGGCGATGCGCCCGAGCAGTTGCCGCGCGACGAAGTGCTCGCGCGCATGAAGCCGTGGCTTGAGAATCCCGAGAAAAAGAAGCTGGGCCAGCACATCAAGTACGACCGCCATGTCTTTGCCAATCACGGCATCGAAGTGCAGGGCTATGCGCACGACACGATGCTGCAAAGCTATGTGCTCGAAGTGCACAAGCCGCATGGCCTTGCGAGCCTGGCCGAGCGGCATCTGGGACGCACCGGCATCGACTACGAAACCATCACGGGCAAGGGCGCGCACCAGATTTCGTTTTCGCAGGTGTCGATCGACAAGGCGGCGGAGTATTCATGCGAAGACTCTGACCAGACGTTCGATGTGCACCTGGCCCTATGGCCCAGGCTCAAGGCCGATGCGAAGCTCGCGTTCATCTACGAGCTGGAAATCAAAAGCAGCGAAGCGCTCTACCGGATCGAGCGCAACGGCGTGTTGATCGACGGGCCCATGCTGGCAAAGCAAAGCGCCGAACTGGGCCTGCGCATCGTGGCGCTGGAAAAAGAAGCGCACGAACTCGGCGGGCAGCCCTTCAACCTGGGCTCGCCCAAGCAGATCGGCGAGATCCTGTTCACCAAGCTCGGCTTGCCGGTTGTCAAGAAAACGCCCAGCGGCGTGCCGAGCACCGATGAGGAAGTGCTGGAAAAACTCGCCGAAGACTACCCGCTGCCGGCCAAGCTGCTGGAGCACCGCAGCCTGTCCAAGCTCAAGGGCACCTATACCGACAAGCTTGCTCAACTGGCGCATCCCCGCACCGGCCGCGTGCACACGCACTATGCGCAGGCCGTTGCCATCACGGGGCGCCTGTCGAGCAACGACCCGAACCTGCAGAACATTCCGGTCAAGACGGCAGAGGGGCGGCGCGTGCGCGAAGCATTCGTGGCAGCGCCGGGTCACCAGATCGCCAGCGCCGATTACAGCCAGATCGAGCTGCGCATCATGGCGCACCTGTCAGAAGACGAAGCCTTGCTGCGGGCGTTTCGGGACGGTATGGACGTGCACCGCGCCACGGCGGCAGAAGTGTTCGGCGTAGCGACCGATGCCGTCAGCAGCGAGCAGCGGCGCTATGCCAAGGTGATCAACTTCGGCTTGATCTACGGCATGAGCAGCTTCGGGCTGGCGCGCAACCTGGGTATCGAGAATGCGGCGGCCAAGAACTACATCCAGCGCTATTTCGAGCGGTATCCGGGCGTGAAGAACTACATGGACGAGACGCGCCTGTCCGCCAAGAGCAAGGGTTACGTGGAGACGGTGTTCGGCAGGCGCCTGTATCTGCCCGAGATCAATTCTCCCAACGGCCCGCGCCGGGGCGGCGCTGAGCGCCAGGCGATCAATGCGCCCATGCAGGGGACGGCCGCTGACCTGATCAAGCTGTCGATGCTCAAGGTGCAGGAGGTGCTCGACCGCGAGCAGCGCAGCACCCGGATGATCATGCAGGTGCACGACGAACTGGTGTTCGAAGTGCCCGAGGCGGAAGTGGAATGGGTGCGCAGTGAAGTCCCTCGTCTGATGGCGGGCGTTGCGGATTTGCGGGTGCCGTTGCTGGCAGAAATCGGGATCGGCGAGAACTGGGAGAAGGCGCACTGATGAGCCTGTCATTGCGGGCTCGATTCGCAATGCATGACTTCGACGGCCGTGGCCGCTTCGCCGTGGATGCCGGATCGAGTCCGGCATGACACCAGCTTTGGAAACTGCGTGAGGTGCCAGCCTGTTTGGCTGTCATTGCGGACTTGATCCACTACTGTCCGGAGAAGCATTCTCA
>NZ_JANU01000051.1 GCF_001044395.1 Caenimonas sp. SL110 | reverse complement strand
CGGGCGAGCGCGACCTGGTCAACCACGTCCGGCATGGCGGCGAGCCCCTCGCCCGCCGTATCGGGCAGCGACGCCAGTGCCTGAGCCGTCATTTCACGTCGTTCTGGTACACGTAGGGTTTCTGGGCGACGCGGGCCTGGCGCCACTCGCTCCAGGCTTCACGGTTGACCAGCTTGTCCCACAGCAGGGCGCGGCCTGCGCGCTGGCGCGCTTCGAGGTCAGGCTTCTCGGCCTTGAGCTGGTCAATGAAGTTGGTGATGTCGGACGTGTAGTCGGCGCGACGGAAAAAACGGAGCAGGGACATAGACTTGGCCTTTTGCACGATTTTAAGCCCCACCCGTGAACACCAATTTCCATCGCCTCTGTGTTCTACCTGTCGCCGTCGTCCTGGCGCTCGCGCTGTCCGCCTGCGATCCGCAGCGCATCGAGCAGCTCGAAGAGGGCGTCGCCACCGAAGCCGATGTCCGCGCGCAATTCGGCCAGCCCGAAAACATCTGGGACGGCCCGAACGGCGAGCGCGTGTTCGAGTACAACCGCCAGCCCTCGGGTCACCAGAACTACATGATCAGCATAGGCCCCGACGGCAAGATGACCGCGCTGCGCCAGGTGCTAACCCCCACCAACTTCGCGCGCGTCACACCCGGCATGCCGATGGAAGACCTGCGCAAGTTGCTGGGCAAACCCATGAAGCGCACGCCCTACGAATTGAGCCGCGAAGAAGCCTGGGACTGGCGCTACATGCAGCCGCCTACCACCCCCATGATCTTCACCGTCTGGCTCGACAAGGACATGCGCGTCGTGCGTACCGCCACCACCGTCGAGCAGATCAAATAATTGGGGTCAGATTCCAATTAAATGCAGCGCAAATCGCCGCCAAATCCGGACCGCTCGATCACTTCTTCCGGCTGGGGCTGCAGGTTTTCAAACACCAGAGTTCCGCCCCGCAGCAGCACCGCCTTGTGCAGCTGCCTGAGCGAATCCAGGCCTGATGTATCCAGGTGCACCAGCTGCATCGCATCGAGCACGACCGCCGGCGCATCCGGGCCGCTTTCCACGGCCTGCACCACCTCATCGACCTTGGCGACGGCGCCGAAGAACAGCGACCCATACAGCTTGTAGCGCATCGCTGCGCCATCGGCAGACACCAGCTCGACGCGAAACAGTCCGCTCATCTTGCGGATGAACAGCGCGCAGGCCAGCACCAGGCCGACCTGCACGGCCACCGTCAGGTCGAAAACCACCGTCAGGAAGAACGTGCCGAGCATCAGCACCCGGTAATGCGTGCTGTAGAACTTGAGCCGGGCGAACTCGCGCCACTCGCCCATGTTGAACGCAACAAAGAGAAGAATGCCCGCCATCACCGACAACGGCACATGGAGCGCGAGGGGCGCCGCCAGCAGCACGACGGCGGCGAGCGTCGCTGCATGAATGATGCCCGCGACCGGCGTGGTGCCGCCCGACCGGACATTGGTGACGGTGCGCGCGACAGTGCCGGTGGCGGGCATGCCGCCAAAAAACGGCACCACCATGTTTGCGATGCCCTGCGCCATCAGTTCCTGGTTGGGATCATGCCGGGGCAGGGTGCTCAGCTGGTCAGTCACGCGTGCGCAGAGCAGCGACTCGATCGCACCAAGCAGCGCAATGGTGATCGTGGGCGTCACGAGCAGCTTGACGGTTTCCCATGAGAACGCCGGCAGCGCGAACGCCGGAAGTCCTTGCGGGATGGAGCCAAAGCGCGTGCCTATCGTCTCCACCGGCAGTTTGAAAAACCATGCAGCGAGCGACAGCGTGACCAGCGCCACGATAGGTCCCGGCAATCGCGCGCCGACAAGGGCGGCCCGTTGCATGCCCGGCAGGTCGAGGGCGGATCGAATGGGCGAGCGAAGCCCCCACAGGCGGGGCCACACATACAGCCCGAGCACGCACGCCGCGCCCAGCGCGAAGGCGAACGGGTTGAAGCTGTCCAGGTTCTGCCCGATCACCTGGAGCTGGGCGAAGAAATCCGCAGGCATGCGCGCGATGTCCAGCCCCAGCCAGTCCTTGATTTGCGAACTGGCGATCAGTACCGCAATGCCGTTGGTAAAACCGATGACGATGCTCACCGGCACAAACCGGACCATGCGACCCAGCCGCAGCAGTCCCAGCATGAAGAGGATGACGCCGGCGCAGGCCGTGGAGATCAAGAGGTTGGCCAGCCCGTAGCGCTCGACGATGCCGTAGACGATGACGATGAACGCACCCGCCGGTCCACCGATCTGCACGTTGGAGCCGCCCAGGGCCGAGATGAGAAAGCCCGCGATGATGGCCGTCCACAAGCCGGCTTCAGGCTTGAGTCCCGAGGCGATTGCGAATGCCATGGCCAGGGGCAGGGCGACGATGCCGACGGTCAGGCCTGCACCCAGGTCGCGCACGAACCGTTCGCGGTCATAGCCGCGAGTGGCGTCAAGAAGGCGGGGACGGAATGCGAAAGAGGGCATCAATGCCGCGTCAGTTTACGCCGCGCGGATGAGCTGCCCAAGCGGCTACTTCTTCTTGTCGTCGTCGGATGGCAGCACGGCACTGGCGGCGGCGCCGGCAACGGCGCCCGTCACTTTCACAGCGCCCACCGCAACATCGGCTGCGATGCCCACGCCCGTCGCCGCCACGCCAACGACAGCGCCGGCCACCGTGAGGACGGCGCATCCGGATAAAAGGAGCGAAAGCGCTATCGCACCGAGGGCGCTCTTGACGAAGGAGGTACTGCTATTCATCCGGGTCCCCTATAGGATCAGGCCGATTCTAGGGATGAGATGTAACCCGCGCGTGAAGTGGCTCGCGCGACACGCGCGCGAACTTATCGAACACGCATGCCGGGTTGCGCACCAGCGGACGGCTCCAGGACATAAATGCCGGGTTGGGCCTTTTCATCGGCGTGGCTGGCGGCCAGCACCATGCCTTCGCTCACGCCGAACTTCATCTTGCGCGGCGCGAGATTGGCGACCAGCACCGTGAGCTTGCCCACCAGGTCCTCGGGCTTGTACGCAGACGCGATGCCCGAAAACACATTGCGCATGCGTCCCTCGCCAGCGTCCAGTGTCAGTTGCAGCAGCTTCTTCGATCCTTCGACCGCCTTGCACTCGACAATCTTCGCAATGCGCAGGTCGATCTTCGCGAAATCCTCGATGCCGATGGTCTCTGCAATCGGTTCGCCCCCCGGATGCTCACTGCCTTGCCCGCTGGAGGAGGACTGGGGTGCGGGCACTGCGCCCCTGGCTTCGTCCTGCGCCTTGTCTTCAGGCGATTCAAACAGTGCAACCAATTGCTTGGCATCCACCCGCTGCATCAAATGCTTGTACTCACCCACCGTGTGCCCTGCGGCCATCGGCGTGCGGGCGTTGACCCAATCGAGCGGCTCGCATTGAAGGAAGGATTCCGCCTGCGCAGCCAACCGGGGCAGCACAGGTTTGAGGCAGGCCGTGAGCAGCCTGAACATCTGCAGGCAATAGCTGCCGACAGCCGCAGCCTCATCGACCTTGCCATCTTTGACCAGCTTCCACGGCGCGGCGCTGTCGAACGCAGCATTGACTTCATCGGCAATTGCCATGATCTCGCGCAGCGCACGTGCATAGTCGCGCGACTCGTACAGCGACTGGATGTTCCGGGTCAACTCCGGCGCGCGGATCGCGGCCAGTTCGCCGCCCGTAGCCGACAACTTGCCACCCGGCACGAACTTCACAGCGCGGCTTGCGATGTTCACGTACTTGCCGATCAGGTCGCTGTTGACGCGTGCCATGAAATCATCGGCGTTGAAGTCGATATCTTCATTGCGGCCGTTGAGCTTGGCAGCCAGGTAGTAACGCAGCCACTCGGGGTTCATGCCCAGCGACAGGTACTTCAGCGGATCAAGCCCCGTGCCGCGGCTCTTGCTCATCTTCTCGCCGTTGTTGACGGTGAGAAAGCCGTGCACGAACACCTGGTTGGGCACCTTGCGGCCCGAGAAGTGCAGCATTGCCGGCCAGAACAAGGTGTGGAAGGTGATGATGTCCTTGCCGATGAAGTGGTACTGCTCCACATGGGGGTCGGCGATGAAGCTGTCGTAGTCCACGCCGATCTTGCCCAGGTAGTTCTTGAGCGAGGCGAGATAGCCCACAGGCGCATCGAGCCAGACATAAAAATACTTGCCCGGCGCATCCGGAATCTCGATGCCGAAGTAGGGCGCGTCGCGGCTGATGTCCCAATCGCCCAGGGCCGTGCGCCCGTCCGGATCGGGGGTGAGCCATTCGCTGATCTTGTTGAGCACCTCGGTCTGCACGGCGCCGCTTTGCGTCCAGCCTTCCAGGAACTTCAGGCAGCGCGGATCGGACAGCTTGAAGAAGAAATGGTCCGACGTGCGCAGCACCGGCTTGACACCCGACAACGCCGAATACGGGTTGATCAGGTCGGTGGGGCTGTACACCTTGCTGCAGACCTCGCAGTTGTCGCCGTACTGGTCCTTCGCATGGCAATTGGGACACTCGCCCTTGATGAAGCGGTCCGGCAGGAACATGTTCTTTTCGGTGTCGAAGAACTGCTCGATGGTGCGGGTTTCGATCAGCCCTGCTGTACGAAGGTCGCGGTAGATCTGCTGGGCGAGTTCGTGGTTTTCCGGCGCGTCGGTGCTGTGCCAGTTATCAAAGGCGATGTGGAAACCGTCCAGGTATTCCTTGCGGCCCGCTGCGATTTCGGCGACGAATTGTTGCGGTGTCTTGCCCGCCTTTTCGGCCGCGATCATGATCGGCGCGCCGTGCGCATCGTCGGCGCAGACGAATGCGACTTCACTGCCCTGCATTCGCTGGAACCGCACCCAGATGTCGGCCTGGATGTACTCCATGATGTGGCCGATATGGAACTTGCCGTTGGCGTACGGCAAGGCGGTGGTGACGAAGAGCTTGCGTGGGTTCATGGGGGCCTACAGTGGAGCGGGGAATTCTATTCGTCGCCGGACGGGCGGCATCTGGCGCGCGCATTTGTATATAAGAACAATGTACACACAATAGTCATATTTCATTCATAGAATGCACCGGCCAACGTCCACCGGTTCTTCAAATGATTGCATCCAGCGCGCAGCGCCCAGCGCCTACGCCGCCGATCTCCAGCACGTCGCAGCCTCCCACGTTCTCTGCCAACGCATTCACGGCCGGCATCAGTTTCTGCCGCGAGGCCATCACCCAACCACCGGCCAAGGTGCTGGGCCTGACTGCGCTGTGGGCAAGCCACTACGCGTGGAGTTCAGGCCATGACCCTTCAGTGGTCGGGCTCGTCATTTCTGCGGGCCTGTCCGCTGGCGCGCTGGTGGGCTGGAAGCTGGCGAGCCATGAATTTGGCGCCGACACTGCAGGCGGAAAAGTCGCGAGTGGCATGGCCGCATTGGCGGCGGGCGTGGTGGTCGCAGGAACGGTCGCTGGCAATGCGCCGATTGCGCTTGCGGCGGAAACATCGATTGCGCTGGGTGCGATCGGCCTGTTGGCCGCACGACTGCATGCGCGTCGCACGCATCAGGATGTGCGCGGCTGCACGAAGGCGGCTGTCATCGCCTCGGCGATAGCGCTGGCAATTGCCGCGTACTGCGCCCTGGGATCGCGATGGCCGGGCGAGTTGAAGGTGGTGCGGCTGGGCGGGGCGACCGATGGCTTCCTGGTGGCGCGGCAATGCGGCTCGCTCGTCGAAGCGCTCGCCGTCGAGCTGGCCAAGGATGCGGCAAGCACCTGCGGGCCGACTGCTGACCCCAAGGCGCTGACGCTGGAGGCGCGCATGCACACGCTGGTCAAGGCCCTGCTTCCTTACCTGGGTGTCTGCATCGCCGTGAACGGCGTCCTCGCACCGTCAATGCTGCCCGGCGACGACGGTGTGAGCGCGGAAATTTCTTTTGCCGCTCTGTTGCCCAGCGTGCTGGCGACCTGCATCACGAACATGGCCAGGAACGGCCTGAACACGGCAGCGGTGTTGAGCGAATGGACCAGCGGCAGGCGCTCGGGTGTCCCCGAAAATCCGCGCGAGTATTCAGGCGGTCACAAGACGATGATGCACCGGACGAGCTCGATGGTCGATCGCTCGGCTGCGCGCTACTTCCTGATGGCCGCAAGAACGACAACGTATGTCCTGATGCGGACCCACGGTTTCTCGATTGTTGAATCCGCACTGGCCGCGCAGGCGAAATTCGCCCTCTTCAACCAGTTTCGCGAGGTCGTCGGCAGCCTGATGGCCGGTGAGAGCTGGACGCCTGAGGTGCCTGCGGAAATCACCGGCCATGAGCCGTGTTCCCGGATCGATCTGGATGACATCGAAGCGTGCTTTGATGCCGATGAAACGGAGCGCGAATTCCAGGAGGCGATGGAGCAGGCAAGGCGCTCGCAGGAATCGATGCCTGCGGCCGTCCATTGATGCGCGGTAAAGTTCATCCGGTCAGATGAACAAGCCAAGAATCATCATCGTTGCCGGTCCCAATGGGGCTGGCAAGACCACGTTCGCGCGAGAGTTCCTGCCGCACGAGGCGGCTTGCCGTGACTTCCTCAATGCCGATCTCATTGCTGCAGGCCTGTCGCCGTTTGCACCTGAGCGCGCGGCGATCCAGGCCGGCCGGCTGATGCTGCAGCGTATGGCGCAGCATGTGGCCAGATCTGAGAGCTTTGCGTTTGAAACTACGCTGTCGGGGTTGAGCTATGCAAGGCAGATTCCGAGGTGGCGCGAGTTGGGCTATCGCGTTGAGTTGATTTTTCTCAGCTTGCCATCGGCCGACGTTGCAGTCCAAAGAGTTGCGGCGCGGGTTGTGCAAGGTGGTCACGACATCCCCGAAGCCACAATCCGGCGTAGGTTCGGCGCAGGGTTTCGACTTTTTGAGACGGTGTACCAACCACTGGTGGATCACTGGATTCTTTACGATAGTGCGAGTGGCAGACCTCGGATCATCAAGATGAGTGGAGATATGGCGTCCAGTTTGAAGGTGCAAGAACCATTGGCGCAATATGGCGACCAGCGAACAAATGATGCCTATGTTCGCGGTGTGACGGCGGCCCTCATGCGTGCAGCCGAAAACGCGCGCCGTCTCGCCGAACAAACCGGCACGGACCTCATCGTCATGCGCGACGGAAAAATCGTGCGCATTGCGCCGGGCTCGGCCCCACGAAAGCCCGCCGCGCCCTGATTGGCACTGATGGCGAGTTGCCTAATTCGCACTCGCTACACTCGTCGCCAACAGGAAATCATCCCAATGGCAGTCACACAAGAACAGTTGCTCCAGGCCCTCACGGCGGTCACCGATCCCAACACCGGCAAGGATTTTGTCAGCACACGGCTGCTTAAAAACCTGCAGGTGGACAACGGCGACGTCTCGTTTGATGTTGAGCTTGGATATCCCGCCAAGAGCCAGATTCCCGCATTGCGCAGTGCACTGGTGAGCGCCGCACGAGGCGTGGCCGGCGTGAAGAACGTGTCGGCCAACGTCACGATGAAGATCGTCGCGCACGCAGCGCAGCGCGGTGTGGCGCTGATGCCCAACGTCAAGAACATCATCGCTGTCGCGTCGGGCAAGGGTGGTGTCGGCAAGAGCACGACGGCCGTCAACCTCGCGTTGGCGCTCGCTGCCGAAGGCGCGGCGGTGGGCCTGCTCGATGCCGACATCTACGGCCCGAGCCAGCCCATGATGATGGGCATAGAAGGCCGGCCCGAATCGTCTGACGGCAAGACCATGGACCCGATGGAAAACTACGGCGTGCAGGTCATGTCGATCGGCTTCCTGGTGAACCAGGACGAAGCCATGATCTGGCGCGGCCCGATGGCCACGCAGGCCCTCGAGCAGCTTCTTCGCCAGACCAACTGGAGCGACCTCGACTACCTCATCGTCGACCTGCCGCCTGGCACCGGCGACATCCAGCTCACGCTGTCGCAGCGCGTGCCCATGACCGGCGCGGTGATCGTGACGACGCCGCAAGACATCGCGCTGCTTGATGCAAAGAAGGGCATCAAGATGTTCGAGAAGGTGGGCGTGCCTATCCTGGGCATCGTCGAGAACATGGCGGTTCACATCTGCAGCAACTGCGGCCACGCCGAACACATCTTCGGTGAAGGTGGCGGCAAGCGGATGGCCGCGCAATACAACATGGATTACCTGGGCGCGCTGCCGCTGGACATGCAGATCCGCCTGCAGGCTGATAACGGCAGGCCCACGGTGGTTGCCGACCCCGACGGCGAAGTGGCGGGCATCTACAAGGCGGTCGCGCGGCAGGTGGCAATCAAGATCGCGGCGCGGGCCAAGGACTTCTCTTCCAAATTTCCGTCGATCAAGATTTCCAAGGACACCTGAACGGGGGCGTCGCCATGAGCACACGACCCAGCATCGAAGTCGCCGTCGTCATGCGCCGCGAGCGCATCGACAACCGCTGGCAGCCGTGGCGCTGGGCGCTCGAAGATGTGGTGCCGCAGGAAGCGAGTTTTGGTGACAAGCCGCAGTTGCTTCGCAAGAGCGACGACGATGAACGCTGGCTGCACCCCGGCTTCGTTGTAGAGCTTTACCGCGATGACGCGGAGGGTTATTACCTCAATGCCAGCACGCCCGCGCCGTGCTTTTTTGTGCTGTGGCGCATGGAAGAAGAAGCGGCGCCCGGTGATGAGCCGATGCCGATTCCCACGATGGTGTCGCTGAGCTATCACGATGCGGGCCGCTGGCTCGACGCACAGGAAACCGTGGAGCAGGTGCCTGCGCCTGCAAGCGTGGTGGCCTGGCTGCAATCGTTCGTTGACGAGCACTACGTGCCGGAACCCAAGCGCAGGCAGCGGCCGCAGAGTTTCAGGGGGCTCCAGGACCGGTTTGGAAGTCCGGCGAAGGTCTCGACCGAAAAGAAGTTCGGTGGGGGCGGCAATGAGTGACGGGTTTCTGGGGAGATGGTCCAGGCGCAAGCTGGAGGGGAAGGCGGTTGAGGCGGATCCCCAATCGCCGCCCTCACCCCAGCCCCCTCCCGCGAGCGGGAGCGGGAGCGGGAGCGGGAGCGGGAGCGGGAGCGACGTCAGACTGGACGGACTGCCGGCTGTTACTCCCTCGCCCCTGCGGGGAGAGGGTGGGGGTGAGGGGGAAGCGACCGCCGAAGTCCCACCTCCCCCCACCCTTTCCGACACCGACCTGCTGACCCCATCTTCCGACTTCACCCGATTCGCCGCGCGTGACGTTGCGCCCGACGTCAAGAACGCGGCGATGAAAAAGCTGTTTGCCGATCCGCACTTCAACGTGATGGACGGCCTGGATATCTACATCGATGACTACTCGAAACCCGATCCGATGCCCGAGTCCATGCTGCGCCAGCTTGCCAGCGTGAAATTCCTGAACCTGTTCGATGAAAAAAAGGAAGCCGACCCAGCCGTGCCAAGGGAAGTTGCGGATAACCCCGCAGCGCAAACCGTGGCACAGTCGCCGTCAGAGCCAGTAGCAGTACCCGAACCCGCCGACGATGCCAACCCTGATTTGCGATTGCAACCAGACGATGCCGCTTCAGGAGAAGATCCTGGGCGCGGCGCTTCATGAAGACCTGAAACTCCATTCGAGCCTTTGCCGGCGCGAGGCTGCAGATTTCCAGCGCGCGATCAAGGGTGGCGGCGAAGTCGTCGTGGCCTGCACGCAAGAAAAGCGTCTCTTTGGCGAGATCGGGCAGCAGACCGAGGGCGCGACCAGCACGATCCGCTTCGTCAACATCCGCGAGACCGGCGGCTGGAGCCGAGATGCCGCAAGCGCCATGCCCAAGCTGGCGGCGCTGCTCGCGCAGGCAAAGCTGCCGGAGCCCGAGCCGGTCCCCACCGTCACCTTCAAGAGCAATGGCCGGCTGTTGATCATCGGCAATGTGCAGGCCGCAGAACAGGTCGCCAATGCGGTGAGCGATGTGCTCGACGTGACGCTGTTCGCGCAAGGCGGCGAGGGCGCGCAGGAGCGGCGCTTTCCGGTCCTGGGCGGACGCGTTGACTCGCTCAAGGGTTGGCTGGGCGCATTCGACTTTGCGTGGACCGCCAACAACCCGATCGACCTGGACCTGTGCACGCGCTGCAATGCCTGCATCGCTGTCTGTCCCGAAAATGCGATCGGCCTGGACTACCAGATCGACATGGACAAATGCCAATCGCATCGCGCGTGCGTGAAGGTGTGCGATGCAGCGGGCGCGATCGATTTCACGCGCGAGAGCGAGTCGTTCAGCGAGAAGTTCGACCTGGTGCTGGACTTGCGTGCAGAGCCTGCGTTCAGGCAGCACGCGCCGCCGCAGGGGTATTTCCACGCGAGCGGCGCCGTGACGCTGCCCACCATCCTGAAGCTGCGCGAACTCGTCGGTGAATTCGACAAGCCCAAGTTCTTCAACTACAAGCAAAAGCTCTGCGCGCATAGCCGCAACGAAACCGTCGGTTGCAACGCCTGCATCGAGGTTTGTTCGGCTGAAGCGATCAGCAGCGAGAAGTCACGCCAGCAGATCAAGGTCAATCCGAACCTGTGCGTCGGATGCGGCGCATGCACAACGGTCTGCCCGACGGGCGCGATCACCTACGCCTACCCGCGCGCGCCAGAACAAGGCACCAGGCTCAGGACGCTGCTGTCGACTTACGCAGGCGCTGGCGGTAGATCGCCGGTCGTGCTTCTCCACAGCCAGGAGCGAGGTCAGGTGCTGGTTGAAGAACTCGGCCGCGCTGCCCAACTCAAGAAGGCGCACGGCGTTCCAGCCAACGTTATCCCGTTCGCGCTCTGGCACACCGCCAGCGTGGGCCTGGACCTGTGGTTGTCGGCTGTCGCGTTCGGCGCGTCACAAGTGGCCGTGGTCGTGACATCCGAAGAGGCGCCGCAATACATCGACAGCCTCAAGGCACAGATGGCGCTGGCGCAAACCATCGTCAATGGACTCGGCTACACCGGCACGCACTTCCAGTTGCAGCATGCCGACTCGGCGCAGGAGCTCGATACGAAACTGCAGGCCCTGTCACAGACGCGCCAGCAGGTTCCTGAAAAGGTTGCGCGCTTTTCCGTGGCCGCAGAAAAACGCGCCACGCTCGACCTCGCCATCGACCACCTCGTCCTGCACGCCACGGCGCGGCCCGAATCCATCGAGCTGCCTGCCCTCGGCTCGCCATTTGGGTCCATCGCCGTCAACAAGGACAAGTGCACCCTGTGCATGAGCTGCGTCGGTGCGTGCCCGTCCAGCGCGTTGCTCGACAACCAGGACAAGCCGCAGCTGCGCTTCATCGAAAAGAACTGCGTGCAATGCGGGCTGTGCGCCACGACGTGCCCGGAAGACGCGATCACCTTGCAACCGCGCCTGTTGCTCACGCCCGAGCGCAAGGAAGCGCGCGTGCTCAACGAGACGCAGCCCTATGAATGCATCCGTTGCGCCAAGCCGTTCGGCACGCTCAAGGGCGTCGAGGTGATGCTGGCCAAGCTGTCGGGCCATTCGATGTTCCAGGGCGCAGCACTGGAGCGGCTCAAGATGTGCGGGGACTGCCGCGTGATCGACATCTATTCCGCAGAAAACGAAGTGAAGATCACCGACCTATGACTCCCAACATTCCGGTGTCGTCTGCGCTCGATGAAGAAACCGCGCGCGCCGAAATCTACGGCCTGCTCGCGCAGCTTTTTTACGCACGTCCCTCGCCGGACCTGCTCTCCGCGCTGCGTGTTGCAGCCACCGAATCGCCGGCTGCCGGCGCATTCCTCGAAGAGCCGTGGCGCGATGTCGTGACCCGCGCACGCGAGATGTCCGATGAGGCGATCGGCCTTGAGCACGATACCCTTTTTGAAGGTGTGGGCAAACCTGACATTTATCTCTACGGGTCTCACTACCTCGCAGGCTTCCTCAACGAGAAGCCCCTGGCGCGTCTTCGCGACGACCTGGCGGAGCTCGGCCTTGCGCGCGACGAGGCCATGCCAGACACCGAAGACAACATCGCGTATCTGTTTGAAGTGATGCGGTATCTCATCGCAGGCGACGATGTGGCCGTCGCCAATCTCACCCGTCAGTCGGCGTTTTACGCTGCGCATCTGCAGCCCTGGGTGCTGGATTTTTGCGACGCTGTCACTGCGCACCCCAAGGCCCGTTTCTACGCAGCGCTTGCGGCCTTCACCCGCGCGTTCATCGGCGTGGAGACGCAGGGCTTTGACATGCTTTCGTAGTCTTGGGCAAGCCGATCTTCGCGCCATGAAGCAGCACTCATCGTTTTCCCCTACGCATCAGGCCGTCGTATTTGCATGCAAACGATTGCAGCACAAGTCACTCTGGTCTAGAGTATGAAAAGCAGTTCATAGCAGGAGACATGCATGTCGGACACCGAACAAAAAAAGCCCTCGCGGCGTGGATTCGTTTTTGGCGCTGCCACAGCCGGCGCCGCAGCAGCAGCCGTCGTGGCGCTGCCTAAAGTCCAGGAAGTGGTGTCAGAGCCTGCGGCCGTCGCACCGATGCCTGAGCGTGGAGGCGGCTACCAGCTGTCGGACCACGTCAAGAAGTACTACAGCACCACCCGGACCTGAATTCAACTCCCACACGAGGAGAGACCCCCATGACCCTGTTGACCAAGAAGTCCGGCGCGTCCGTCACCGCAGCGCGCTCGCCATTCGTCCATAGCCTGCAACGAGGCCTGTCCAAAGCGCTTCCCACCATGGACCGCCGCGCCTTCCTGCGCCGCTCGGGCCTGGGCGTCGGCGTCGGCATCGCTGCCTCGTCGCTGACGCTCGTGAAGAAGGCCAGGGCCGCCGAGGGCACCTCCGCTGCCATCGGCCAGGGCAAGATCGAAGTCAAGCGCACGGTGTGCAGCCACTGCTCCGTCGGCTGCGCGATCGATGCTGTCGTCGAGAACGGTGTGTGGGTGCGCCAAGAGCCGGTGTTCGATTCGCCGATCAACCTGGGCGCTCACTGTGCCAAGGGCGCCGCCATTCGCGAGCACGGCCACGGTGAATTCCGCCTGCGCTATCCGATGAAGCTGGTCAACGGCAAGTACGAGCGCATCAGCTGGGACACGGCCTACTCCGAAATCGCAGCGAAGATGATGGAGCTGCGCAAGGCCAGCGGCCCCGAGGCGCTGTACTGGATCGGCTCTTCCAAGCACAACAACGAGCAGGCTTACCTGCTGCGCAAGTTCGTGAGCTACTGGGGCAGCAACAACTGCGACCACCAGGCGCGCATCTGCCACTCGACCACGGTGGCCGGCGTTGCGAACACATGGGGCTACGGCGCCATGACCAATTCGTACAACGACATGCAAAACAGCAAGTGCGCGTTGTACATCGGCTCCAACGCCGCCGAGGCGCACCCGGTGAGCATGTTGCACATGCTGCATGCCAAGGAAAACGGTACGAAGATGATCGTGGTCGATCCGCGGTTCACGCGCACGGCGGCCAAGGCCGACGAGTACGTGCGCATCCGTTCGGGCTCGGACATCCCGTTCCTGTTCGGCGTGCTGTATCACATCTTCAAGAACGGCTGGGAAGACAAGAAGTACATCAACGACCGCGTGTACGGCATGGAAGACGTCAAGAAGGACGTCATGGCCAAGTGGACGCCGGACAAGGTCGAGGAGGCCTGTGGCGTGCCCGAAGCGCAGGTCGCCAAGGTTGCAGAGATGATGGCGATGAATCGCCCCTCCACGCTGGTGTGGTGCATGGGCCAGACGCAGCACTCCATCGGCAATGCGATGGTGCGAGCATCGTGCATCGTGCAACTGGCGCTGGGCAACATCGGTGTTTCCGGTGGCGGCGCGAACATCTTCCGTGGCCACGACAACGTGCAGGGCGCAACTGACGTCGGCCCCAATCCTGATTCGCTGCCGGGCTACTACGGCATCGCCGAAGGCTCGTGGCGCCACTTCGCCAAGGCCTGGGGCGTTGACTACGACTGGATCAAGGGCCGCTTCGAGAACGCCGGCATGATGACCAAGCCGGGCATCACCGTGTCGCGCTGGATCGACGGCGTGATGGAGAAAAACGAGTTCATCGACCAGACGCCCAACCTGCGCGGCGTGGTGTTCTGGGGCCATGCGCCCAACTCGCAGACGCGTGGTCTCGAGATGAAAAAGGCGATGGACCAGCTCGACCTGCTGGTGGTGATCGATCCCTATCCATCAGCGACGGCCGCCATGGCAGCCATGCCGGCGAAAGAGGGCGAGAAGGTCAATGCCAATCGCGCCGTGTACCTGTTGCCCGCTGCCACGCAGTTCGAGACCAGCGGCTCTGCCACTGCATCGAACCGCTCCATCCAGTGGCGCGAGAAGGTCATCGAGCCGCTCTGGGAGAGCCGCACCGACCACATGATCATGTACCAGCTGGCCGACAAGCTCGGCTTCGGGAAAGAGCTGGTCAAGAACTACAAGATGCAGAAGGTCAAGGGCATGGACGAGCCCGTGCCCGAGGACATCCTGCGCGAAATCAACAAGTGCGTCTGGACCATCGGCTACACCGGCCAGAGCCCGGAGCGCCTGAAGTCGCACATGCGCAACATGGGCAACTTCGACGTGAAGACGCTCAAGTCCAAGGGCGGAAAAGATCCGCTGACGGGCTACGACCTCACCGGCGATTACTTCGGCCTGCCGTGGCCCTGCTTCGGCACGCCAGAGCTCAAGCACCCCGGCTCGCCCAATCTGTACGACACCTCCAAGCATGTGATGGATGGCGGCGGCAACTTCCGCGCGAACTTCGGCGTGGAGCGGGGCGGCGTGAACCTGCTGGCCGAAGACGGCTCGGCGTCCAAGGGTGCGGACCTGCAGACGGGCTACCCCGAGTTCGACCATGTGCTGCTCAAGAAGCTGGGCTGGTGGAATGACCTCACCGATGTCGAGAAGGCGGCGGCCGAAGGCAAGAACTGGAAGACCGACAACTCCGGCGGCATCATCCGCGTGACGATGCAGGTGCACGGCTGCCACGTCTTTGGCAACGCCAAGGCGCGTGCGGTGGTGTGGAACTTCCCCGATGCCATTCCGCAGCACCGCGAGGCCATCTACAGCACCCGGCCTGACCTGGTTGCCAAGTACCCGTCGCACGACGACAAGAAGGCGTTCTGGCGCCTGCCCACGCTCTACAAGACGCTGCAGGACAAGAACGTTTCGGACAAGGTCCACGAGAAATTCCCGCTGATCCTGACTTCGGGCCGCCTGGTCGAATACGAGGGCGGCGGCGAGGAGACGCGTGCCAATCCGTGGCTTGCCGAGTTGCAGCAGGAAGCATTCGTCGAGATCAATCCCAAGACGGCAGCGGCGCGGCAGATCAGGAACGGCGATCGTGTGTGGCTCAAGTCGCCCACGGGCGCGCAGCTCAATGTGCAGGCGATGGTGACCGAGCGCGTCGGAGCCGACACCGTGTGGATGCCCTTCCACTTCTCGGGTCGCTGGCAAGGCGCGGACATGCTGGCGTACTACCCCAACGGCGCTGCGCCGGTGGTGCGAGGCGAGGCGGTGAACACGGCCACGACCTATGGCTACGACAGCGTGACGATGATGCAGGAGACCAAGACGACGATCTGCAACATCGAACGAGTGACCGCATAAGACAAGCAGGAGACAAGACATGGCAAGAATGAAATTCGTCTGTGACTCGGAGCGCTGCATTGAATGCAACGGCTGCGTCACCGCCTGCAAGAACGAGAACGAGGTGCCGTGGGGCGTGAACCGCCGCCGCGTCGTCACGCTCAATGACGGCATCCCCGGCGAGCGTTCGATCTCGGTGGCCTGCATGCACTGCTCCGACGCACCCTGCATGGCGGTGTGCCCGGTCAACTGCTTCTATCGCACCGAAGAAGGCGTGGTCCTGCACGACAAGGACACCTGCATCGGCTGCGGTTACTGCAGCTACGCATGCCCGTTCGGCGCACCGCAGTTTCCTTCGGCCGGCACCTTTGGTGTGCGCGGCAAGATGGACAAATGCACCTTCTGCGCGGGTGGCCCCGAAGCCAACGGTTCGCAGGCCGAGTTCGTGAAGTACGGGCGCAATCGCCTGGCCGAAGGCAAGCTGCCGGCGTGCGCTGAAATGTGCTCGACCAAGGCGCTGCTGGCCGGTGACGGCGACGTCGTGGCCGACATCCTTCGCAATCGCGTGGTCAAGCGCGGCAAGGGCGCCGAAGCCTGGGGCTGGGGCACGGCCTACGGATCGAAGCAGGCCGGCCAGCCCGGAGGAGCCAAGTCATGAACCGCAAGCTCATCATCATCTGGTCGTGCGCGGGTCTGGCTGGTCTTGCGGGTTGCGGCGAGCGTGAACAGACCATCGGCAGCAACATCAAGCAGGACACGCAGTCATTCCAGGGAACCGGCATGGCCTACGCCGTACCCGGCTGGAAGCAGGGCGACAAACTGAGCTGGGAGCAGCAACTCAAGGTGCGCACCCAGGCCGGACAGAACGACTACAACAGGGCCAACTGATGCTGCGCCACCTCGTCATGTCGTGCGCGCTGGGCCTGAGCCTTTCGGTGATGGCGCAGACCAAGCCTGTCGACGACCCCGCGCCTGCGGCAGCGCCCGGCGCAGCCGCCCCCAGCGCGACCGGCGGCATCCAGGGCCAGAACATCATGGATGTGAAGCCCGAGGTCAAACCCGACGCCAGCGCCGACCCCAACTACATGAAGCAGAGCAACGGCGAGCGCAACCGCGTCCAGCCGGGCAACAACGCGCCGATGTGGCGTGGCGTCGTGTCGGGTGTGGCAGGCTTTACCAGCATTCCGAAGTCGCAGGACCCGGAAGCGGGTGTGCTGATCCAGGGCCAGGTGCAATACCCGGGCACGCGCATGACCACGGCCGGCGAAGCCTGGCGGCAGGTGCGCAACAACTGGTTGATCCCGTATGGCGGCTCCCTGTTCCTGATCGTGCTGGGCGCTCTGGCCATCTTCTACTTCGCCAAGGGCAAGATCGGCCACGCCGAAGTCGGTGACGGCGCTCGCAAGATCGAGCGGTTCACGCCGTTCGAGCGTTCTGCGCACTGGGCCAATGCGATCGCCTTCGTGGTGCTGGCTATCTCGGGCATCGTGATGGCGTTTGGCAAGTTCTTCCTGCTGCCGGTGATGGGCAGCGCGCTCTTCGGCTTTCTGACCTACATCCTCAAGACGGCGCACAACTTTGCCGGTCCGCTGTTCGTGGTCTCGCTCATCGTCGTGTTCTTCACGTTCCTGCGAGATAACTTTCCGCAACGCGGCGACCTGGGCTGGCTGCTTCGCGGTGGCGGGCTCTTTGGCAAATCGACCAGCCAGGAGCCGCCTTCCAACCGCTTCAACGCGGGCGAGAAGGTCATCTTCTGGGGCGGTGTGCTCGTGCTCGGTTTCTTTGTTGCGTCATCGGGCCTGGTGCTCGACAAGCTGATCCCGGGCATGCTGTATGACCGCCAGTCGATGCAAGTGGCCCACATGGTTCATGCTGCATCGACCGTGCTCATGATGTGCCTGATCGCGGGTCACATCTACATCGGCACCATCGGCATGCGCGGTGCTTATTCCGCGATGCGCCAGGGCTGGGTGGGTGAAGAATGGGCCAGGGAGCATCACGCTTACTGGTATGAAGACATCAAGGCCGGCAAGATTCCAGCAGTGCGCAGCGAGCAACGCAGCGCTGTGCCCACGGCCGACATCGACAACGTGCGGCCCGCGTAGGCGGCCAGGCGATTCAGGAGACATAGATATGAAGAAATTCCTGTGGGCTGCGATGAGTGTGGCTGCGTGCGGTGTAGCAGTAGCCAAGCTGCCGCCGCTCGATGACGCCGCGAAGGCCAAGGCGGCTGAAGCTGCCGCAAAAAGTGCGTGGCAAGCCAAGGTCGACGGCTACCAGCTGTGCAAGGCGCAAGACAAGGTCGCTGCAGCGTACGTGAAGAGTTCAGGCAAGGCCGCCCCGGCTTTGACCGACAACAAGGGTGCGCCCATGAAGGCGGGCGCCGCGACGGCCGCTGCGTCCGCGCCGGTGGCTGCGGCCTCGGCACGCGCCACGGCTGCCGCAATGCCGGGCGCAGTGGCGCCTGCTGCTGCAGTGGTGGCTGCCGCACCGGCAGCTGCCGCTTCAGGCACACCTGTGGCCAGCGCCGCCGTCATTCCGCCGTGCCTGGAGCCCGGACCGTTTGCGTACAACCCGCCTGAGCAAAAGCCGCTGGAAACCGCCGGCGCGCATTCACCGACCGGAACCGCCGCGAGCCCGCCCAGCGTGAAGGCTAATTCGGCGCAGATGGCACCGGCCAAGAAGTAAGGCCTCATCGTCTTTGGCCTTGGCCTTGGGCGCGGGCCGTGGCCCGTGCGGACTTGATGGTGGTCACCGGCGGTGCGGCTGGCAGTGCGGTACGCTTGGGTGAAATGCCACTTCCCCTCCTCACCGAAGCGCGCGCCCCGCTCACGCGTGAAATCGAGATCGTCAATGAGCACGCGCAGCGCGAGCGCATCGCGATCCCTGCAGAGCGGGCGCTCACCATTTATGTCGACAAGCAGGAACTCGTCACGCTGATGACGCTGGGTGCGCAGCCTGAGTGGCTGGTGCTAGGCTACCTGCGCAACCAGCGGCTCATTCGCTCGGTTGATGAGGTCGTCTCCATCACAGTCGATTGGGAGGTGGGTGCGGCTGCGGTCAAGACCCGGTCGGGCATTCATCAACTCAAAGAGAAAACCGCGCGAAAAACCGTGACCACGGGCTGCGGGCAGGGCAGCGTGTTTGGCGGCCTCATGGATGAGATCGAGTCGATTTCGCTGCCACCCGCATCGATTACGCAAGCGCAGCTCTACGGCATCGTCAATGCAATCCGCCTGAAAGAAAGCACGTATAAATCGGCGGGCTCGGTCCACGGCTGCGCGCTGTTCAAGGCAGATG
This sequence comes from Caenimonas sp. SL110, assembly GCF_001044395.1. Lineage (GTDB taxonomy): Bacteria > Pseudomonadota > Gammaproteobacteria > Burkholderiales > Burkholderiaceae_C > Ramlibacter. The sequence continues at coordinate 23,073 of NZ_JANU01000051.1, read as the reverse complement.
AGCTGCTGCTGTTCGTCGAAGACGTGGGCCGCCACAACGCCATCGACACGATTGCAGGATGGATGTGGCTTCAGCAGCCGGCCATGACCAGCGATGACAAGGTGTTCTACACAACGGGCCGGCTCACCAGTGAGATGGTGATCAAGTCGGCGCAGATGGGTGTGCCCATTGTTGTCTCGCGCAGCGGCATCACGCAGATGGGCCACGAGATCGCGCAGCGGCTGGCGCTGTGCGCCATCGGCAGGGCGACCAACCGGCACTTCCTTTGTTATTCGGGGCAGGATCGCCTGGTGATGCAGCCCGAGCTGGCCACGGTGCGTACGCCCGTGACCATGGCTTCAACCTAACTCCCGCCTGAGTCTGACCCGCTAAAGTCCGCCGATGCTCAATTCCAAAGCCTTGCTGCTCGGATGGCGCACCCTGTGGCGCGACCTGCGCGCGGGCGAGCTGCGCCTGCTCATCGTGGCCGTGACCCTGGCGGTTGCAGCGCTCACTGCGGTTGGTTTTTTTGCGGACCGCTTGAAGGGCGGGCTGACTCGCGATGCGCGCCAATTGCTCGGCGGCGATGCGGTGGTCTCCAGCGACAACCCGACGCCTGAATCTTTTCTCGCCAAGGCGCGCGAGCTCAAGCTCGAAGGCGTGGCGACGATCGGCTTTCCGACGATGGCACGCGCAAGCGATGCGCAGGGTGGGGGCGCGCGCCTTGTGGCGCTGAAGGCCGTTCCTGCGGGCTACCCTTTGCGAGGCAACCTCAAGGTCGCGGCGCAGCCCGAGCAGCCCGGAGCCAACACCCGTGATATTCCCGCACGCGGCGAAGCCTGGGTAGATGCACCGCTGCTGGAAGCCATCGGCCTGAAGATCGGTGACTCGTTGCTGCTGGGTGATTCCTCGCTTCGCCTGGCGCGGGTGATCACGGTGGAGCCCGACCGCGGTGCCGGCTTCATGAGCTTCGCTCCGCGCGTGATGATCAACGCGGACGATGTGGCTGCCACAAAGCTGGTGCAGCCGGCCAGCCGCATCAGCTATCGCTTCGCCGTTGCCGGACCGGACGCGCGCGTTTCGCAGTTCGTGAAGTGGGCGCTGGAAGAGGTCAAGCAACCCGCGATTCGCGGGGTGCGCATCGAGTCGCTCGAAGGCGGCCGGCCCGAGATGCGCCAGACGCTGGACCGTGCCGAGAAATTCCTGAACCTGGTTGCGCTGCTGGCGGCGCTGCTCAGCGCAGTCGCTGTTGCGCTCGCCGCGCGGGCGTTCGCGGCATCCCACCTGGACGACTGCGCCATGCTGCGCGTGCTGGGACAAAGCCAGCGCACGATCGCGTGGAGCTACGCGTTCGAGTTCACCGTCATTGGACTGGCTGCGAGCCTGCTGGGCGTGGCAATCGGGTTTGGCGTGCATTTCGTTTTCATCATGCTGCTCGCGGGCCTTGTCGAAACCGCGTTGCCTGCTGCGAGCTTGTGGCCGGCGGCGTTCGGGATGGGCATGGGCCTGACGCTGCTGCTTGCATTCGGCTTGCCGCCGGTCCTGCAACTGGCGCAGGTGCCGCCTCTGCGTGTGATCCGGCGGGACGTGGGCAACCTCAAGCCGGCATCGCTTGCCGTGCTGGCGATTGGCGTCATCGGGTTCGCGGGGCTCTTGCTGGGCGCGAGCAGCGATCTGTTGCTGGGTGCGATGGCAGTCGGCGGGTTCGCGGGCGCTGTCGTGCTCTTCGCATGTCTCAGCTGGCTTGCTGTCAAGCTGCTGAGACCGCTGGTCAACGAGCAGACCGCGCCGCGCTGGCTGGTGCTGGCGACCCGGCAGATTTCAGCGCGGCCGGCTTACGCGGTTGTGCAGGTGAGCGCCCTTGCCGTTGGCATGCTCGCGCTGGTGTTGCTGGTGCTGCTGCGCACCGACCTGATATCGAGCTGGCGCAAGGCGACTCCGCCCGATGCGCCGAACCGGTTTGTCATCAACGTGATGCCGGAGCAGGGCGATGCGTTTCAAAAGGCATTGCGCGATGCTGGCGTGAAGCGCTTCGACTGGTTCCCCATGATTCGCGGCCGCCTGATTGCAGTCAACGGCAAGACCGTCACACCCGAGGACTACATCGAAGACCGCGCCAAACGCCTTGTCGATCGTGAGTTCAATCTGTCGGCGTCCGCTGCGCAGCCCCAGCACAACCAGGTTGTGGCGGGGCAGTGGAAGGCCGAAGAGCGCGGCGCGATCAGCGTCGAAGAGGGCATTGCGAAGACGCTGGGCCTGAAGTTGGGCGATGAGCTGCGCTTTGATATCGGCGGCATCCAGACCCTTTCAAAAATCACGTCGCTGCGCAAGGTCGATTGGGGATCGATGCGCGCGAACTTCTTCGTGATCTATCCGGTGACATCGCTGGAAGGCGTGCCGACAACCTACATGTCGGCGTTTCGCGCGCCGGAGCGCAAGGGTTTCGACAACGCCCTGGTGCGCACGTTCCCCAACATCACCAACGTGGATATGACGAGCACCATCAACCAGGTGCAGGGCGTTCTGGACAAGGTGATTCGAGCGGTGGAATTTCTCTTTGCCTTCACGCTGGCTGCCGGCGTGGTGGTGCTGTTCGCGGCGGTGCAGGCCACGCGTGAAGAGCGTGCGCGTGAGTTTGCAATCATGCGAGCCGTGGGCGCGAGTGGCTCCCTGCTTCGCAAGGTGCAGCGAGCCGAGTTGATCGGCGTCGGATTGCTGGCGGGTTTTCTGGCGAGCATCGTTGCCAGTGCCATCGGTTGGGGCATGGCGAAGTACGCGTTTGATTTTGAATGGACGGCGTCGGCGTGGGTGCCCTTGTTCGGATCGCTGGCCGGTGCCGCGCTTGCACTTGCGGCGGGGTGGTGGGGATTGCGCGAAGTCCTGAACCGTCCGGTGGTGGAGACGCTGCGCCGGGCCGCGCAGTAAACCGCATACACAATACCGCCATGCAGATCCAGGAAAAGCCCCCCTTTGCAACGCCCTTCGAGTGGATAGGCGGTGAAGACAAAGTACATGCGCTCGTCGAGCGGTTCTACGACCTGATGGACCTTGAGCCCGCTTACGCAGACTTGCGTGCCGCGCATGGCAGCCACCTCACCAAGGCGCGTCAACACCTGTTCTGGTTTCTCTGCGGATGGCTGGGCGGCCCGCAGCACTACACCGACCGCTTCGGTCACCCCAAGCTGCGCATGCGGCACATGCCGTTTGTCATCGGCATCAAGGAGCGCGACCAGTGGCTCGCGTGCATGGACCAGGCGATGGGTGAGACGGGTGTCGATCCCAAACTGCGTGAACGGCTCAAAGCGTCGTTCTTCCAGACGGCCGACTGGATGCGCAACAGCCCCGCCTGAGCCTTGAATCGAGCGACCCGCACGTCAGGGCCGGGCAAGAAACCGCGCGAGAATAGGCGTCGGCCCATCTGGAGAACGCCATGCTGCCCAAAGTGCTCGCGCTGGTATCGACTGTGCTCATGCTCATGTCGCTGGGATTCTTCGTGCTCGGCTCGACGCCGCTCCTGATCCTCAAGCACGACGTGCCGATGGATTCGAAAGTCGTGCGACAGGTTTTCCATTACTGCTACCGCTTGGTGGCGGTGATGGCGGCCGCTGCATCGCTCGGGTTTGCGTTGCAGGGGCGCTTTGCGCTGGCGCTTTTTCTGGTCGGTATTGCGGGGCTGGCGCTCGCGCTACGCCACTGGATTCTCAAACGCATGGACCAGCTGCGCACCACGATGCATGACGGCGATACAGAGGCGATTCGCAAATTTCGCAGGCTGCATGTGACGGGCATTGGCCTGAACCTGGCGCAGCTCGTGGTGATTGCGGTGGGGCTCACGCGGGTGACGATCTAGGGTCGCAGGCTCAGGGCGTAGGCTTGAGCAGCACCACCAACGCCCCCGCTCCACCTTCGTCCCCACGCGCCTGGACAAACGCCAGCACTTCATTTTTCTGGATCAGCCAGCCCTGCACCCGGCCCTTGAGCACGGGCGTCTTGCCGGGCGAGCCCAGCCCCTTGCCGTGCACCACCCGCACGCAGCGCCAGCCGCGTTTGACGGATTCGCGAATGAATGCAGAGAGCGCCTCTCTGGCTTCTTCGCGCCGCATGCCGTGCAGGTCGATCTCACCTTGCATCGACCAGCCGCCCTTGCGCAGCTTGCGCGTGATGTCGGTTCCGATTCCCGGTCGACGAAAGCTGAGGGCATCGTCCACATCGAGCAGCGTCGCGCCATCGAATTCATCGCTGATCGCTTCCTGCAGTACGCGCTGCTCATCGAGCTGCTTTTGCACCGCGATCGGCGCGGGCTGGTCGCGCAGCAGCTGGACCCGGGCCCGATCACGCAGCGGCTCGACCTTGCCCGCAGCACGGACAAAGAGATTCTTTTCGGCATCTGCCTTGCGCGCGGCCAGTTGGCGCGCAGCTTCGGCAATCGCGGCCGCCTTTTGCTGGTCGGCCAGCAATTGCTGCATCTGCACGAGGTCTTTGAGGGACTTGGCTTTCATACTTCGGCTCGGTCCTTGTGAAGGCCTAGATCAATCCCTTTTCCGCCATCGACAGCGATGCACCCTGCGTCACGATCACGTGATCGAGCACGCGCACATCGATGAGTGCCAGCGCGGCCTTGAGCGTCTGGGTTACCGCCTCATCCGCGCGCGACGGCAACACGCTTCCACTCGGGTGGTTATGCGACAGCACAACCGATGCGGCATCGACTGCGAGCGCGTGCTTCACGACCTCTCGCGGGTAGACGCTGGTTTGTGTCAGCGTGCCCCTGAACAGTTCCTTCATTTCGATCAGCCGATGCTGTGAATCCAGGAACAGCGCGGCGAACACCTCGTGCGACCTGTTCGCCAGGTGCAATTGCAGGAAGTCTTTCACCGCATCGGGCGAGCTGAAAACGGTGCGCTCTTTCAGTTGCTCGGCCAATGCGCGCCGGGCCAGTTCGATCACCGCGATCAGCTCTGCGCGCTTGGCAGATCCGCCCAGGCCCTTGAAGCCCTTCAGGTCGTCTGCGCTTGCGTGCAGCAGGCCGGCAATGCCCTTGAATTTGCCCAGCAGTTCGCCCGCCATCTGCAGCACGCCGCGCCCGGCGGTGCCGGTGCGCAGCAAGATGGCGAGCAATTCGGTGTCGCACAGGGCGGCCGGGCCGCGCGCGAGCAGCTTTTCGCGCGGCTGGGCGTCGATGGGAAGGTCTTTGAGATTCATGGGCCTGCAGGTGCCAGGGCTCTGGGCCCATCCTAAAATGGCAGTTTATCGGTACAAACATGCCTTCCACCGCCAACCGGGTCCAGCCGGGTTCATTTCTCACACTGCACTACCGGCTCGCCGGCCCGGCCGGCGACATCATCAACACGTTCAACGACAAGCCGGCCACGCTCACATTGGGCAGCGGCGAGTTGTCACCTGCGGTCGAGCAGCGTCTGCTGGGCCTTGAAGAAGGCCAGCACGCCAGCTTCGACATCCCGCCCGGCGAAGCCTTTGGTGACCGCAATCCCGAAATGATGCAATGGGTGGCGCGCGCGCTGCTCAACAAGATGGGCGATCCGCTGGAGCAATACGCGGTGGGCGATGTCGTGCAGTTTCCCACGCCTGACGGCATGTCGAGCTATGCGGGCTCGGTGCGGCAGGTGGGCAAGGACGGCGATGGTGACGGCAAGGCTGATGCCGTCCTGTTCGATTTCAACCATCCGCTGGCAGGCCAGCCCGTGACATTCGAAGTCAAAGTGATAGGCGTCCTATGACCGATGCGGTAACCGATGCAGACACCCATGCTGCAGGTGATGTCGAAATCCTGCTGGCCGAGCCGCGCGGGTTTTGCGCAGGCGTGGATCGCGCCATCGAAATCGTCGAGCGTGCGCTGACCAAGTTCGGCGCGCCGATTTATGTGCGCCACGAAATCGTTCACAACACGTATGTCGTGAACGACCTCAAGTCCAAGGGCGCGATCTTTATCGAAGACCTCGCCGATGTGCCGCCCGGCTCGACGCTGGTGTTTTCTGCGCATGGCGTGAGCAAGGCGGTGCAGGATGAAGCCAGGGCGCGCGGCTTCGAGATCTTCGATGCGACATGCCCGCTGGTGACCAAGGTCCACGTCGAAGTCGCCAAGCTCGCGAAAGAGGGCTACGAATTCATCATGATCGGCCACAAGGGGCACCCCGAAGTCGAAGGCACGATGGGCCAGCTCGATCACGGCATCCATCTGGTCGAAGACGTGGCCGATGTGGCGACGGTGCAGCCGCTGCAGTCGGAAAAACTCGCGGTCGTGACCCAGACCACGCTGTCCGTCGATGACGCCGCCGAGATATCGGCGGCTGTTCGCAGGCGCTTCCCGCTGATTCGCGAACCGAAGATGCAGGACATCTGCTACGCCACGCAGAACCGACAGGACGCGGTCAAGATCATGTCGCCGCAGGTCGATGTGCTCATCGTCGTGGGCAGTCCGACCAGTTCCAACAGCAATCGCCTCGCAGAACTCGCGCGCAAGCTGGGCGTGCAAAGCTACATGGTGGACCACGCCGATGAGCTGCGACCCGAATGGCTCCAAGGCAAATCGCGCGTGGGCCTGACGGCCGGTGCCTCGGCGCCGGAAGTGCTGGTCAAGCAGGTGATCGACCGTGTGAAGGAAATGGGCGCGGTTTCGGTGCGCAAGATGGACGGCATCCAGGAGACAGTGAAGTTTCCTCTGCCCAAGGGCCTGAAGCTTTCTTGACAACCACTGTGCACTCCATTGGCTGTCCTGCCGGACCCGATTGCAATTGGCTGTCATGCCGGACTCGATCCGGCATCCATGCCTTCCTGACTTCCTGACTCCATGACCCCTCTACAGATCACCGAAGCTGCACACCGCTTCACCGCCCGCCAACCCGGCTTCATCCGCCACACCCCCCTGTGGAAACTGCGCGGCGCGGACTTCGAGATCGACTGCGCCGAAGTCTGGCTCAAGCTCGAGCACCTGCAGGTCGGCGGCAGCTTCAAGGCGCGCGGCATGCTCAATCGCCTGCTGGCCAACGACATCCCGGCGAGCGGCGTGATCGTTGCATCCGGTGGCAACGCGGGCATCGCGACGGCAGCCGCAGCCAGGGCGCTCGGCGTGAAATGCGAAGTTTTCGTGCCCACGATCTCCAGTGCGATGAAGCAGGCCAAGCTGCGTGAACTCGGTGCCGATGTCGTGGTCACGGGCGCGAATTACGCCGAAGCATTGCAAGCCTGCCTCGCGCGGCAGAAGGCCACTGGCGCGTTGCTCACGCACGCCTACGACCAGAGCGAAGTCGTGGCCGGCGCAGGCACGCTCGCGCAGGAGATCGAGGCCGATGGGGGCACGCCCGACAGCGTGCTGGTGAGCGTGGGCGGAGGAGGGCTCATCGCCGGTATTGCGGCGTGGTTCGAGGGTCGCTCGCGCGTTGTTGCGCTGGAACCGGAACTGGCGCCGACTCTGTTCGAGGCGCGCCGCGCGGGCAAGCCGGTGGATGTGTCGGTCAGTGGCATCGCTGCGGATTCACTCGGTGCGAAACGCATTGGTGAGCTGGCGTGGGACCTCACGCAGCGATACGTCAAGGATTCGCTGGTTCTGCCCGATGAAGCGATACGCCACGCGCAACTGTGGCTGTGGAAAGAGATGAAGCTCGCGGTGGAAGCGTCGGCATCCCTGGGCCTCGCGGCCTTGCACAGCGGTGCGTACAAGCCGCGCGCGGATGAGAAGGTGTGCCTGGTGATCTGCGGCGCGAACCTGGATCCTTCGACGATTTCCTGAGCGTTCAGCGCCGTAGCCGCTTCGCGGTGGATGCCGGATCGATTCCGGCATGACAACAATGGCTGTCATTGCGGACTCGATCCGCAATCCATGCCTTCAACAGCCCCGATAAAATCCCCCCATGCTCGACATCATCCAACTCCGCAAAGACCTGCCCTCGGTGGTCGCCCGCCTTGAGACACGCAAGAGCCCGCAGGCTTTTCTCGACGTCGATGCGTTCACCGCCCTGGAGGCCGAACGCAAGTCCATACAGACGCGCACCGAAGAGCTGCAATCGCAGCGCAACACGCTGTCCAAACAGATTGGGCAGCTCAAGTCCAAAGGCGAAAGCGTCGATGCGGTGATGGCGCAAGTCGCTGCGCTCAAGGGCGAACTCGATACATCCGCCGCGCGCCTGGAGCAGATCCAGCCCGAGATGCAGAACCTGCTGCTGGCTGTGCCCAACCTGCCGCATGAATCCGTGCCTGTCGGCGCAGACGAACACGGCAACCTCGAAGTGCGCAAATGGGGCACTCCGCGCGAATTCGACTTCCCGCTCAAGGACCACGCCGACATCGGCGAGAAGCTCGGCCTCGACTTCGGGATGGGTGTGAAGCTGGCCGGCTCTCGATTCACCGTGATGAAGGGCCAGCTCGCGCGACTGCATCGCGCGCTCGCGCAATTCATGCTCGACACGCAGACGCAGGAGCACGGGTATACCGAGTGCTACACGCCGTACATCGTGAACGCCGAAACCTTGCGCGGCACGGGCCAGCTTCCCAAATTCGAGGGCGACCTGTTCGCCGCGAAAAAGGGCGGGCAAGAAGGCGAAGAGCAGCCCGACAACTCGGCGCTCTACCTCATCCCGACCAGCGAAGTGACGCTGACGAATTTCGTTCGCGACGAGATCGTGGCCGAGGGCGACCTGCCCATCAAGCTGACCGCGCACACGCCGTGCTTCCGCTCGGAAGCGGGCAGTGCCGGACGCGACACGCGCGGCATGATCCGCCAGCACCAGTTCGACAAGGTCGAGATGGTGCAGATCACGCACCCCGACAAGAGCTACGAAGCGCTGGAGGCCATGGTCACCCACGCCGAAGCCATCCTGCAAAAGCTGGGCTTGCCCTATCGCGTGATGCTGCTGTGCACCGGGGACATGGGGCCAAGTTCCGCCAAGACCTATGACCTCGAAGTGTGGGTGCCTGCGCAGGGCGTCTACCGGGAGATCAGCTCGGTCTCCAATTGCGAGGCTTTCCAGGCCAGGCGGCTGCAGGCGCGATTCAAGAATGCGCAGGGCAAGAACGAGCTGGTGCACACCTTGAACGGATCGGGCCTGGCCGTGGGCCGCACGCTGGTTGCGCTGCTTGAAAATTTCCAGAATGCGGATGGATCGGTGACGGTGCCTGAGGCCCTGCGCAAATACATGGGCGGTATCGAAACCCTGCGTCCGGAAGGCGCCATTTGATCGGTTAGAATTTCGGTCTTCGCGACCACAGCGAACATCATCTGGAGAGGTGGCAGAGTGGTCGAATGTACCTGACTCGAAATCAGGCGTAGGGGCGACCCTACCGTGGGTTCGAATCCCACCCTCTCCGCCACTACAAACGGTCTGACGCTATTGAATTGATAGCTCAGGCCGTTTTTTTTGCGCCGTAATATTGCGTTGTCACCAGATCACCCGGAACATAGCCCCATGATCGACCCGCAGCCACTCACCCAGCGCCTGCAAGACCGCCTGACGGATCAGCACATCAGCGATTTCGCACGCGATGGCGCGGTATGCATTCGCCAGCTCCTCACGCCTGCCGAAGTAGCGCTGCTGCGGGAGGGAATCGAGGTCAACCTGGCATCACCCAGCCCACGCGCCATCGTTGCGAGCCGTCCCGACGACCCGGGCCGCTTCATCGAAGACTTCTGCAACTGGCAAGACATAGCGCAGTACGAGCGCTTCATCCGCGAGACACCGCTGGCGCTGGTTGCGCAGCGCCTCATGCAGTCGCGCACCGTGCGCTTCTATCACGACCATGTGCTCGTCAAGGAACCCGGCACGCGCCAGCGCACGCCCTGGCACCAGGACCAGCCCTACTACAACATCGACGGCCACCAGAATGTGAGCATGTGGATTCCGGTGGACCCGGTCTCCCGATCGGCCACGCTCGAATTCGTCGCGGGCTCTCACAAGGGACCGTGGCTGATGCCACGCACCTTCATGGACAACCAGGCCAAGTGGTTCCCGGAGGGCTCGCTCGCTGACCTGCCGGATATCGAGGCCGATCGCAGCGCGCATCGCATCGTCGGCTGGGAGATCGAGCCAGGCGATGTGGTGTGCTTTCACATGCTGACCCTGCATGCGGCAGGTGGAGTGGAAGGCAGCAATCGCAGACGCGTGTTTTCGGTGAGGTACCTGGGTGATGACATCCGGCACGCGCCAAGACGGTGGAAAACGTCGCCGGATTTTCCGGGGCTTGCGGAAGAATTGCCAGCGGGTGCGGCGATGGCGCATCGGCTGTTTCCGATGCTGGTTGGGTGAAGCTCACCGGGCAACTCTCCATAAGGCTGTCATGCCGGACTCGATCCGGCATCCACCGCGCAGCGGCGACTGCGTCCATCACCACAACTGCGCGCTTTGCTTTCTACGCAGTCAACGTTTTCGCAAACGCACCATCGCCCGCAACAGTCATCATCAACCTCTGCGTTGCCCGTGTTGCAGCGACATAAAACAGTTTCGCCTCATCCGCAACTTCTTCGCCTTCCCTGGGCATCTGCCCTATTCCGACCACTGCGACCACCGGGAATTCCAGCCCCTTGCTCGCATGCATGGTCATGACCTTGATCGTGTCTGCCAGCGGGTCGAAGTCACCCGAACGGTGACGTACCTTGTGCGGGAGCTTACGCAAATGGAGAGCCTTAGCGCAGGCGTCCATTGCCGCATGGTCCCTGCAAAGGACGGCCATATCGCCCCAGGCGTGACCCTCCTCGTGCGCTGCTGCCAATAGCTCTGCGACTTTGGCCGGTTCGTCACGAGGGGAGGGCAGCCGCACGACAAGCGGAGCCTGACCATCGCGGCCGCAACTCACTGGTTGTACCAAAGGCACGCCATCCTCATCCTGTGCATGGGGCTGCAGAAATTCCCCTGCGACCTTGTTGGCCGTTTGCAGAATCTGTTTCGTGTTGCGGTAATTGATTTTCAGGATCGTGGTGCGCCCAGCGGCCTGGATGCCGACGCTCTTGAAGCTGAAACTGCGGGCTTTGCTCTTGCCATAGATCGACTGCGCGCTGTCGTAGAGAACGAGCAGGCTGTTGGTCTCCGGGTCCACCATTTGCGTCACGAGCTTCAACCATTCCGGCTCGAAGTCATGCCCCTCGTCGATCATCACAACCTGATACTGGCCCGAGGGAATCTGCTTGCGATCCACGCCGTTAATCACGTTGTCGATCATCTGGTCGAACATCGCCTTGCCTTGTGGCGGCAGGGGTTGACCATAGGTGACCAGTTGCTGGCGGCACCACTTGTGAAAGTGACGGGCGTGCACGCGGTCGGCGAGACCCTTTGCATTGAACATCGCATCGAGCTTCACGGCCAGCGGCTCGTTGTAGCAAAGGACCAGGATTGGCTTGGTCGAAGGAAGCTTGGCAAGGTGCTCTGCGCGATAGCCCAGGATCATGGTCTTGCCAGAGCCCGCGACCCCATGAATGACGCGATGACCGTCCCCAAGGCTGCGCGCAAGCTGCTCCTGCTGAAGGTCCATGACCCGCATCATGTCGGGCAACTCTTCTTCCTGATCTGTGAACAGCGTCGTCTGTGTGGGAACGCGAACCTGCGGGAACATGATCCACCGCACGCGATCGAGCTGTGGCAGAGAGATTGCCTTGCCAAATGCGTGCGGAAACATGTTCCACAGGCGCTGCTGAAATTCTTCCGGCTCGACCGATTCGAGCATCTCGTCCTTGCAGATGACGAGGTGGGCATCGATCGTCTGATCCAGTTCTGAATCAACGAACTGTTTGCGCGTGATGTTGGTGAAGACCACGCCGCTTCCCCACGGAAACGCCAGCTTTCCCTGATTCGGGCCTTCGGGGTGAATGAGTTGAGCGTCGCGCTCCAGTGCGTTGATGACCTGGATGGCGCAGTGACGGGCCTGCGCTGCGGGGTTGATGACGACCTTGGGTCGACCCTCCACCGTGAGGGTCCAGGATTGTTTGCTGCATTCCTGGATTGTGTCGAGCTTCCAGTCCTTGGTTTCCAGGATGAGAAGACCGCGTCGAGGATGAATGAGAACGAAGTCAGGGTGCGTCTGCTTCGGGCCAACCGGCACGTCATACCAGAGCACGTAATCGTCGTCGAGCTTTTGCTCCAGGCGCTCGGCAAGACGGCGCTCGCCGGAAGTCATGCGGCTGGCACATGCGCCTAAAGCTGGAATTAGTACTGCCATGGGTTCCCCTTGGGCGGAGGATACGCGCGTCGAGCTATGTGGCTCGCCTGATCACAACTAGAAGTCCGCCTACAACGCCATTCGTGATGGACTCGGTGAAGTATGCGACCTCCCGAGGACGCGCGCGACTTCGAGCGCGAAAGTCCCAAGGTGGAATTGGGAGGGGATGTTCCCAAAGACCCAATCGTTCACGTTTGGCTGCGACTTCCGCGGCGGCATATCGGACTCGGTCCTGCGCACCTTGCTCATGCTCGTACTTCTTGTAGTGCCACGCTAGTCCTTGTCGGATCAGAAACAAATTGGCATCTCGCCCCTCTACGATCAGCTTGGCAACCAAGCGACCATATCTGTCCTCTTTTTCAACCTGGAGCATTGCCCGTTTGGAAAGTGCCATATCGATCAAAGCGAGTTTTGCAGCGTGTGAAAACGGCTGCTTGCGCTCAGGCGCATCGATGCCCGCAAGTCGCACGCGGACAAGCGTGTGAGTATCGGTCAGGAAGTCTATGGTGTCCCCATCGAAGACCCGAACGACACGGCCAGCGAGTTCGGTTGCTTGCGCACCGCTCGCGAATAGGAGCCAAATTGAAAGGGCGATGAACTGCAAAGTCCGTTGAATTTTCATTGCCTCTTTCCGAAGAAAACTGACCGTTCTTGGATGAAGAACAGAGAAAAGCGCAATTTCACTGAAAGCGTTGTAGTCTGGTTTATGCCTACGACCCGAGTGCGTCTTGATGCCCGAGTCGCATTCGGGGTCGAGTGTCACCGGCCGATGGGTGTCCAGTCGCTGTTGTCGCTTGACCTATGTGCCGCATTGCGTTTGCGAACGCGGGTGTACGGCGCATGCCTCGCCGCGAGAATCGCATGATCCTCACCGGCATGGCGCTGGGCCGGGCTGACGTAGCGAATGCCACGTGGCGATGCTCGAAGTTGTACCAACGCCCGAAGCCTGCTGCCCATGCTCGCGCCTCGGTCTCGCGAGAGTAGTATTGTCCCAGTGACAATCCGCGCCACATGTTATCTCCTTTGTTGCCGCTATCTGCACGTAGCCGAGTGAGAAGCATCAGGTTGCAGGCCAGCCGCCAGCTACGATAATCCAAAATAGTGGGCTTGCAGGCTTGGCTGCGTATCTCGGTCACCTTCGATTTCCGCGGAAGAAGGAAACAATGTTGCCAATGAACGAAAGATCTGGTCTCTGGTTTGGCCGCGAGGTTGGCTGCTCAGTCGGCCGGAATCTGATGACAATGGCCTGCTCCATTTCGTCGAGTTTTTTTTTAGAGCGGCGAGTGGATCTTTGTCCATGCTTGTTATGTCCTGAAGGCGGACCACACTACGTTCATGGAAGATAGCAAAGAAGGTCTAGCAATGACTTCAAGAAAGTATCTGCAGTTCGGCTTCTGCGCCACCAATGGCATAAATGTCTCCCGGAAATTTGCATGGCTGAGCTTCTCAACTGAGGCGAACTCCCGGTTCAAACCTTTCAGGATCGAATCCATCTCGAGCGACGGATTTTCAAGCTCAATCCTGTCATCAAACACTCGCACCCTGGCAATAGTCTTTGGCCGCACTTTTCCGCCTACAGTCTCGTAGACGCAAGAAGGGGTACCCCAAGCTTTCATTTCGCCCTTCAGCCCTTCAAGCTCTTGATCTCTGGATTCGATATCTGCTTTCATGCGTCGAACGTTCTCGGTGCCACCTGAAGATTTCACCGCTTCGACTGCCTTGGTCACGCTTTCTCTACCGCCGTTCTTCTGGAAGAACTCCGAGGTACCGGGGAGGTGCTCTAGGGGCCCCATCTTTGTAAGGAGATCGGTCAGCTCAACTAAACTCGACACCTTGGTGCCTTCGAGCAGCATCTGCCTTGCTGCAGCTTCTTCCTTAGTTAGGGGCTTTCCCGCGAAAGCCTGAGCGACAACGTAAATTAATAGCCCGAAGAAAAAAACTTGCAGGAGAAAATCAATTAGCGTGAAGAAGAAGACATCGTCCCCTTGCTTCATACGACCCGAGCCTTCCGCGTTTCGTCGATTATGTTTTGCGCGACAACCGTCAGCTTTTCGGTGAATAGGCTGGCCGCTCGACTTGCTGTTTGGACATCTTTGTCTAAGGAACTTGCCGCGATTGATACTGTTTTGTGCAAAGCGTCCGATGTCTGTGTCAAGGTGGCCGTAGCCTTAACGCCGTTTGCGGCAATCTCCGCCAACAGGTCGTTAACGGCCTTCGTTGTTGACTGAAGGCCACTAACGTCTGCCGTTAGTTTATGAGCTTGCTTCAGGTAATCCAACGCCTCTTGCGTGTTTGTCGAGAGGTTTTGAGCATCTCCTCCCGCGCTCTGCAGCATCGCCTGCATGGCACTCAACGCTGACCTTAGTTCATTGGTAACCATGATCGCATCGTCGACCGGCCTTGGAAGCGCTTGTAGGTGGTGCTCGACCGCTGAGGTTGTCACCCGGAGTTGTTCAAGCTGGCCATCGAGTCCCAATACGCGATCACCCATTCCCGGAAGTACGCCCGTAACGCGCTCAATCCCATCGGCGAATTCTTGAGTCCTGTGACTCGACTTCACGAAAGACTCGGTTGCGAGCTCAAGTTGGCCAGAGGCTTGTGCCAGAGTCTCGAGTTGTTGCTGAGCTTTGGCCGTTAGGGTCTTGAGTTGCTTGAACGTGGTTCCAACACCGCCTAAAGAGCCGCCCAGTGCGGATAGCTCTTCAACGACTTCACTCAGTGCTTGAGTCGTGCGAACTGCATTGGAATGAGCGCCCTCGAAAGAATCGACGCTTCTTATGATCGTCCCATTTGGACCTCCGACCTGCTCGAGGCTGTCTGAGAGGGTAGCCATGCTGTCGGTCAATTTGATTGATACGTCGTGCAAATGGGTTGTCGCTGCCGCGGTTTCGGTGGATCTCGTCGAAAACTCCAGGAGCGCCTTATTCAGGTGAAGCACACATTCCAGTGTTACCTTTACGCTTCGCGCAAGCGCCTCTCGTTCCTCTGCAAACGACGTCTCATTCACGAGAGATCGTAGATCTGTAAGACCCTGGTTTCCTGACGCTAGTGTTTGTCGTAGTTGTTGATCGAATACTCGGGCCAACTCGAGCATGCTTTTCTCGGCGGTTGCTGTGGCACTGGTGGTGGCTGCTTCCGTACGAGCCATTAAGCTCGAAGCAAAGCTGGAGAACTGAGTTGAAGCGATTTCAACGTTCGTAACCAGCTCTTGCGTGCGCTTTAAGTATCGGTCTAGTACCACCTCGGGGCTTTGTTCGTCAATCCATGTAGAGATGCTGGTCAGATGCATACGGGCGAATACTGCATAGCCAGTGGCCAAAAGCCCGAGCCCGAACTGAAAGGCAATGACATCCATTGGGACTTTGCCTCCCCCTGTAGCTAGAGACACAGCACTGACCCCGAGTGCAGCGATAGTGACTAGAAAGCCGAAATAGTAAACGCTGTCGATTGCTGCTTGACTGAGTCCAGTTCGTGCACGGGGACTCAAATAGCCGACGTGGTACCAAACGAGAGGGGCGACCCCGACCAAAGTCGCTATCCAAGGAGTCTGACCGGAGAACGTGGCCCCTACCAAGAGGAAAAACGACAAGGCTGCCAGATTTCGCATGGTCGGAAAAAACGACTTCGGTGCCAATTGGCTTTGAGTCGATGGCTGTGGCTCGCTGTTAAACATGGTCAGTAGCCTGGAAGGAAATCGGGAGTGAATGAGACGTCCGGCCCTTGGTTATCGCCAAAAAACCATGGCCAAAGCTGATCGCGACAGGCCAGCGTTGCGCGGCTTACCTGTGTTCTTGGGATGATGTTCAAAGAGACGGATGTATTTACAAAGGTCGGGCGTTCGCGTGCACCGTTCCGGGATTCGCGGAACGCTTTCACCGTGGATTGCTGATCACGACAAGCCTGTGGCGGGTACATGGTAAATTTCCCTGGAACATGCTCCAGCATGTCGCTAAATACCATTAGCGAGTTCTTTTTGTTGCGCAGATATTGCGTCAAGGAGATATCGATGATTGCTTGAGCGACTGGCGATTCCTTTGAATCTGATGAGATGGTGCTTAGCGCCTTTCCAAGCGGCTCATGGAATTTGGCTTTGAAGTTCTTCTCGAGTAGGCGAGGACTCTCTACCAGTCGATTCCCTTCTCGTTGTGGCTTGCACCTCGAAAAGACAGGCACTAAGTTCTGCCGACTCACGTCTGTTACGCTGAAGACTGTGACGCGTTCGTTTGCCTGAACCTTGTGTTCAACGTGGGCTAAAGCGCGAGCAACGATTTCATCCCGGGTTTGCTGGGAAACTGTTTCCGTATTGTCGATCACGAAAACAGTCCCGGCGGTCACTGGTGATATGCAACCGCTGGCGTCCGGTTTCAGACTCTTTTCGGATTGAAACTTAGCGACCACGAGGGTCAGGGCAATGAGTAGTGCCCCTGCAATAAGTCCGAAGCCCTGCTTGTCTTTTTTTGAGAATGCCATAGCCCTAGACCTGGACGCGACGAATGACCTGTACACCTGCAGATACGTTATCGCTTGCTTCCTTGTGAATATCAGCAAGAAATACGGACATCGTCTTGTTTAAGACCTCAGACGTATCCTGTTGGAGCGCTTGCAGTCTCTGGTTCAGGGCGTCCTTGCTACTGTCTGCAATTCTTTTGACTTCATCCTGCACTTTTGCGAGTTCATCAAGAACTGCCTGAGCGTGGGAGGGGTCGCTTCGAAAAGTCAGCTGAGGCTTAGCGTCAAAGTACGCCGGAGGAGGTATGGCCCGGACGCTCACATTCGCATGCCGGTAGGCGTCAATTACCATTTCGTACTCTCGAACGATGGCTGCAGCTTGTGCTTGAAGGTGTGTTCGTGAATGGTTCAGATCTGCGACTCTGCGCGCCAGCATCCCGACCTGAGTGTTCGGTTCTTGGATAGCCGCATGGACGGCAGCTTTCCTAGTGTGCAAGAGTTCCTTGATTCGTTGGCGGGCAGTGTCCTTTAGACGAGCCTCGTTGGCTAACAGGCGTCGGTGTTTTCTGTCTTTACGACCATAGTCCGGATATCGGTCGTCAATCGTGTATCCCTTCCAGAATGCAAGTACGCTGAGGGTGATCCCAAACACAAAGAGGATGAAACTCTGCTGGTCCTTCAGGATCATGTCAGCTTGAAAGACCCTTACGGCTTGCTGCCACGCTTGGATAAATGCTTCGCTGACTTGCGTGGGCTCGCTGGGATCGGTCACCAGCTGATATTCACTGCGAAACGAGGCAAAAAGAGCGTTACAAAATACCGTCGCGAGCACGAACGTGAATAGTGCTGCCCAGCCAGCGATTTTCGTTTCCAGCGCGCTGAGATTTCTAAATCGAAATGAAAGACCGAGGAGGAGTGCCGTAAGCATGTTTACGAGCGCAATTCCTCCAGCTACGAATAGACCGCCGAGCAAGCCCTGACTGTTTTCAAAAAAGAACGCGTTCGCAACCATCTCCAAAACCGCTAGCAGCGCAATTACGCCGAGGTGCCACACGATGCTTTCCGGGTAGTGCGCCTCTTCATTGATTGAATTGACAGCCCTGAAATAGTTGAGCTCAGCCTCAGATCTGAGTCTGGCCTCGACGGCATGCACAATCGCCGAACGGTCAGAAGAAAGTTCTGCCTCGACGGCGGCGACGGTCCCTGTATCACTGATGAGTTGTTCGACAGCCAGTTGATGTTGAATTGACTTCTGCCGTGCTTGGGTAGCTTCCCTCGAAGCTTCGGTGAGCGCCGAGTCGAATAGCTGCTGCTCGCGATTGAGATAACTCTCTGCTTCCGCACGGAGCCCGACTTCATGTTGATCGAGGTTCGCAGCGTCGTGCGGCGGGCGATTTTTGCGGCCGTCCTTCTGGCCGGATTCCCGATAGTCTGGTAATTTCTCCGCGAGCTGTCCCGCGTAAGTGCTGATCGCTGCCATAGATCACCTTCCCCGAGCTTTATGTTTTTGAGGGTTCTGACGCACCATCTTCCTTCTCGCTTCGCACCGTTAGGCCTGTACCCCTGCAGTTTTGGGCAACTGGCGTATCGATAAAATTTGTAAGGCTTTGACCTGCAGTCCGAGCGGCTATTTCTAGAAGCCTTTTGAAGCTTGGAGTTACTCTGAGCGTCATGGCTTGTTTTAGTCGAGGAAGCGCTTATTGAAGATCGCAGTACAGGCAGCACAATACACAAGTGGTTACGGATCGCGACGAGGATTACCCTGACGCTTGACGTTACCAGCGCTACGTGGCGCACGAAGTAGACGTACCTGATCCTGGACTCCTACAGCCGCAAGATCGTGGGTCGGGCAGTGCATCACTGCGAGCTGGGCAAGCGCCCCCGTTGCACTGGAGCGCCACTTCGCGAAGTCCGCACCGGTTACACCCGGTGCTGGCGGCACCATGCGCTGGCTGGCCTCGTCCAGCGCCGCCGTCGTGATCACCGCCTCAGCCGTGGCCGCAGTCCAGGCGAGCCCATTGGGGGCCCTGGACTGCGTGGGATCGCGTCACTGTTACAGCGTTCTCGCTCCGACTCCGACGTCATGCGAGATGACTTGCGCCGCCGCCCTCGCAGTGGCGCCTAACGCCTGTGCAAAATCGTACGGGCGGTCCCGGTGCCAGTCCCCATCCGCAGGCCGGAGCGCGGGAGTGTAGCGGCGGCTTCGTGCTGTTCGACGACCGGATCACGCTCATGGGTTGGATGGGCATCGCGCTCATCATCGCCAGCGGCATCGCATCCACCGTCATACGCGTGCGCTCTGCGCCGGGTTCCCCTGCGGAAGAACATTGAACGGGACGCCTGATTTTTGTGCAGCCTCGTTTGCACTTCAGAATACGGCAGGCGAGCATCAGGCCGCAGGGAAGTAAATTGGTTTCTCAATTCATCGCACTCACGCGCCGACCCCTCTTTCGCGAGGGCGTGCGCGATGGCGCACCGATGGCGATCGGCATCTTCGCATGGGGTCTGGTCGCGGGCGTTGCCATGGCCAAGAGCGGCATGGGCGTGCCGCTGGCGCTTTTCATGTCCATCGTCACTTACGCAGGCTCCGCGCAGATCGCAGCCTTGCCGCTCATCGCATCAGGCGCGCCGGTCTGGGTGGTCTGCGCCACCTGCCTGTGCGTGTGCCTGCGTTTCCTGGCTTTCGGGTTTCACTACCGGCCGTACTTCGCGCACCTGCCGCGCGGCCGGCGCCTGGCGATGAGCTACCTGATCGGGGATTCCAACTTCGCGGTGTTCGCGCGCCGGTTCGAGTCGCCCGAACCCGGCGTTCGGTACGAACAATACTTTCTCGGATCGGCCCTCATCACGTTTGTGGCCTGGCAGGTTTCCATCACCATCGGCATCGTGGCGGGCAGCGCGATTCCCACGTCGTGGGGGCTGGGCTTTGCCGGCACGATGGCCTTGCTTGCGATGCTGTGCACGCAGCTGCGCTCGCCCTCGACCTGGGTGGCTGCGCTCGTGGCCGCATGCGCAGCCGTTGCTGCGTACGCGCTGCCTTTGAAGCTCAACATCCTGGTGGCGATTGCGGCGGCGGTCGCGTTCGGTGCGCTGGCGCATCACGGGCGCCCCGCGGGTGAGAAGGCATGACCCCCGTCGAAATCTTCTTCACCTCGATCGGCATGGGCCTGGTGGCGCTGTTTTGCCGCGCGTTCTTCCTGATGCCCGAAGGCGAACTGCCCATGCCCCGATGGCTGCGCGAAGGCTTGCGTTATGCGCCCACTGCAGCCCTGGCAGCCGTTGTGGCGCCCGAGCTGTTCATGACGCAGGGGCAGCTCATCCACAGCGTGCTCGACGCGCGCCTGGTAGGCGCTGTGGCCGGGCTTGCGTTCTACCTGTGGAAGCGCAGCCTGTTCTGGACGATTGTTGTCGGCACCGGGGCCATGCTGGCGGCAAGGGCGTGGCTGGGGTGGTAGTTCCGCTACAATCGCGCCTCTTCCGGCAAAGTTGCACTACCGGAACTGCCTGGCCAGGCATAGCCGCATCTCACGGCGCACGTCGTAACGAGAGTTCTCCGACGAAAAACAATAACGAGCTTTCCTGCATGTGAATGTGCCGTAGCGTGGGTCGCGTAAGAGCCCACGACCAATTCCTCAAGAGCCTGCCGCGTGCAGGCTTTTTCTTTCTTCCTATCATCGGCCATGCTCTCCCACCTATCGCGTTGCGGTGCCGCTTTGTTGCTCGCAGTCACCAGCTTGACCGCGCTTGCCGACGAGGCCGGCTGGTCTGCGCTCTCCAGGCCCGGCGCGATCGTGCTGTTGCGGCACGCGACTGCGCCCGGTGTCGGCGACCCGCCCGGCATGAAGATCGACCAGTGCGCCACGCAGCGCAACCTCGACGCGCAGGGCCGCGCCGAATCACGCCGCCTGGGTGAACTGGTGCGCGAGCGCGGCGTCCGCGTTCAGTCGGTGCTGCACTCGCAGTGGTGCCGCACGCGTGACACGGCTCGGCTGGGATTTGAAGGCATGGCGCCGCTGCGCGATGAGCCGCTGTTCAATTCGTTTTTCGAGCGGCGCGGCGAAATGGACAGGCAGACATCCGGCGCCCGCGCGCTGCTGGCCAACTGGAAAGGGCCTGGCGCGCTGGTCGTGGTCACGCATCAGGTCAACATTACCCAGCTCACCGGCGAGACACTGTCGTCTGGTGATGGACTTGTGGTGCGCGTGCCTGCAGGCACTGGCCCACTTGAAGTGATCGGGCGCATTCCCTAGTTCAGCCGGGCGGCTACTGCACTCTTGCGATGTTGCGAGCCAGCGAGAGCGCCACGAAATCCACGAACGCCCGCACGCGCGCCGTGCCCTGGTGGCGCTGCGGATAGACCGCGTACAGGTCGGCGTTGGGTGCGTTGTACTGCGGCAGCAGCTGCACGAGCCGCCCATTGCGCAGGTAGCGTTCGATGTCCCATTCGGCGCGCAGCACGATGCCGTGCCCATCGAGTGCCCAGCTGACCGCGATTTCACCGTCGTTGGTCGCCATGGTTCCTCGCGCCTTGATGTTCTCCGGCTTGCCTGCG
Organism: Caenimonas sp. SL110; assembly: GCF_001044395.1. Classification (GTDB taxonomy): domain Bacteria; phylum Pseudomonadota; class Gammaproteobacteria; order Burkholderiales; family Burkholderiaceae_C; genus Ramlibacter. The sequence continues at coordinate 1,934 of NZ_JANU01000051.1, read as the reverse complement.
CGCCCGCGGGTCAGGCGCAAAACGCCGTACGCCTCTTCACCTTGCCGGATGCCGATGAAGTTGTGACTGGCGAGATCCGCCGGTACCCTGGGTTCGCCATGACGCGCCAGGTAGGCGGGCGACGCGCAGAGCAGCCGTCGGTTGGGCGCGATCATCCGGGCGATCACGCGCGCATCGGGCGGCGGGCCGAACCGGATGCAGACATCGAACGCATCTTCGGTGAGCGGTGGAGGGTCCACGGACAGTTGCAGGCGCACTTCAACCTGCGGGTACTTGCGTGCGAAGCGCGAGATAACCGGCGCGACATGGCTGCGGCCAAAGCCCAATGTGGCGTTGACCCGGAGCAGTCCGCGGGGCGTCGATTTCGATTGCCCCAGCAGTTGCTCCATGTCCTGCAACTCGCCCAGGATGCGCTGGGCGTGTTCAAGGTAAACCTCGCCCTCGGCGGTCAGGCTCATGCGGCGCGTCGTGCGGTTGATGAGCGTGAGCCCCAGGCGTGCCTCCATCTGCGCGAGCCGCTTGCTGACGGCGGCGGTGGTCAACCCCTGTTCGCGAGCAGCGGCGCTCAGGCTGCCCGATGACGAGAGCAGGGTGAAGAAGCCGAGGTCGGCGGGCGAAATCGCGGGCGAGGCAGCACTGGACATGATGCAAGGCATTATCAACCTTGAGTTGACAATGACTCAAATTCGGCTGCAGTCTGGAGTGCGTGCTGCGACTTAAAGTCTGATGCTTCAGCAGCACGCAAAACAAGGGACACCCCATGAAGACATACACGATTGCAACCATTCCCGGCGACGGCATCGGTAAAGAAGTCGTGCCCGCCGGGCAGGAGGTCATGCAGGTGCTCGCCACGGGCAGCGCACCCTTTCGCTTCGAGTTCGAGAACTTCGACTGGGGCGGCGACTACTACCGCGCGCATGGCGTGATGATGCCCAGCGATGGGCTGGAGGCCATCCGCAACAAGGACGCGATCCTGTTCGGATCCGCCGGCGATCCGCACATTCCGGACCACATCACGCTGTGGGGCTTGCGCCTGAAGATCTGCCAGGGGTTCGATCAGTACGCCAATGTTCGGCCCACGCGAATTCTTCCAGGCATCGATGCGCCGCTCAAGCGCTGCAAGTCCGAAGACCTCAACTGGATCATCGTTCGCGAAAACTCTGAAGGTGAGTACGCAGGTGTCGGCGGCCGCGTGCACCAGGGCCATCCGATCGAAGCGGCGACCGATGTATCGATCATGACGCGCGCCGGCGTGGAGCGCATCATGCGGTTCGCGTTCAAGCTTGCGCAGTCGCGTCCTCGCAAGTTGCTGACCGTCATCACCAAGAGCAATGCGCAGCGCCATGCAATGGTGATGTGGGACGAGATCGCCTTGCAGATCTCTAAAGAGTTTCCGGACGTCAGGTGGGACAAGGAACTGGTCGATGCTTCCACGGCGCGAATGATCAACCGGCCTGCATCGCTCGACACCATCGTCGCGACGAACCTGCACGCGGACATCCTTTCCGATCTTGCTGCGGCACTGGCAGGCAGCCTGGGCATCGCGCCGACGGGCAACATCGACCCTGAGCGCCGTTACCCGTCGATGTTCGAGCCCATTCACGGTTCGGCTTTCGACATCATGGGCAAGGGCCTTGCGAACCCGGTCGGGACATTCTGGTCGGTGGTGATGCTGCTGGAGCATCTGGGCGAGCAGGCCGCTGCGGATCGCCTCATGCGCGCGATCGAGCGTGTCACGGCGGACAAGGCGCTGCATACGGGAGACCTCGGCGGCACTGCGACAACAACGCAGGTCACACGCGCCGTGTGCCAGGCGCTGGAAGCGAACGACGCGTAGTCGCCGCTGCGCGGTGGATGCCGGATCGAGTCCGGCATGACAAATCCGGCTGTCATTGCGGACTCTTAAGAAACACCACTCAAGTGCTTGATTCGTA
>NZ_JANU01000050.1 GCF_001044395.1 Caenimonas sp. SL110 | reverse complement strand
GCTGGCAACGATGCACTGTGGGGCGGCAGTGGGCGCGACGTGCTGGCAGGCGGCGCTGGCGACGACAACCTGTTCGGCGACGGCGCACCGGTTCTGGTCACAACCGAATGGACCCTCACGCGCAACATCGTCACGGATGCAGGGGGAGCAATCACACGCCGCACGCTGATGCTCTCGGAAGCAGCTTAAAAGCCAGGACATGCGTCAATGAGATTTCAGTCTCGGAACTGGGGTAAAAGGTTCGCAAGAAGTAACGCCGCAAATCTGTATATTTCAGCGCTTCCACCCGCTGCGGATTCGTCGCTCTCCGAGCAATTTCTCCGACAGATTCCCAACTCCCGCTTACCACGATGCAAGACGATATCTCGAAATTCCGACAGACGACGCATTGTGGAGCGGCAGTGGGCGCGACCTGTTAGTTGGCGGCGCTGGCGTCCAAAGTATGCGCGTCGGCCCCTTAGCCAGTATTGAAATCAATAGAAAAAGGGAGTGATATGAAAAGACTAAATTTCGCAGCGGCACCGATAGCTGCTGTAACGATCTTGATGTGCGGCGCAATGGTCGCGGCATGCAAACCATCCGAACAGCGCGTAGCACAAGATGTGGAGAGAAAGCGGATCGAGTGTTTGGACAAGCCATGCGAAGGTGACACGACGCCGACGTTTAACCCGACACGAGAGCAACTAATAAAGCTGAATGGTCAATGGTTTGTCGCGCCCAAAGCATACGTAAAGGGATTCGCGGGACTTGCCTTCTACTGGCCGAGCAAAACTCCGTTGATTGGTCGCGACGATGGGACTGACTATCCCGAGAAGTCGCGGGACTACTACGACGTGGCGATCGAGATATTCCTGACTGGCCGCCAAAGGTGGCCCGACCCCCGCGCTGAAAAGCCATGGGAAGGCAAAGGATGGGATGGCCGATTCGAGGAACTGCGCAAGCAGGGCTTGCGGATCGAGCGTGAGATGCTGCGGCCGGAATTGGAGCGCGTGCGCTTCTTCGATGCACAAGGCAAGCAATACCGCCACGAGTATTTTCTGGCGACCACGCAGCGAAAGACACTAGGGGATGGAGTGCCGGGTGTTGCCTGCGACCTCCCCGACCCACGTCCGAAGGCTCTACCTCGATGTACTGGCGGTGTCTTCTGGCAGGAAGACGTGTATGCGGACTTCCGGTTTCACGCGAAGCATGCCGTTGACTGGCCCGCAATCAATCAAGAAATTGTTCGAGTTCTAAATCTTGCGAAGAAAGTGCAGCCGTGATCCGACTGACAGATGCAGAAGTTTCCCAGTTCAGCCAGATGCGCGACCAGGCCCTTGCAGGGACGATCAAGTACTGGCAAATCTATGAATCGTTGGCCAATCTCTTGCAGGGCAAGTACAACGTACCGGCGACGGACAGTACCTTGCTGTGGCTTCGTGGCGCGACTGAAGCCAATGCTGACCGCGGCACTTTCTCTACGCTGATCCGTAGCTTTACGGAGACACAGTACCAACTGCGATATGGCAGCAGCCTCCCGGCAGGAAAAATGCAAGAGGCGTCCGACGCGGTGGCAATGAATCTGCTTGCCGACATCTTGGGCGACAACGATCAATCGGGGGCTCCAAATAGTTGGCCCAAAGGACAAGTTCCGGACATAGATCGTATTGGTCAGGCTGATGCAAGCGCGGTGGGTGATGCACTGTTCGGCCCAAAGCTTGGCCATGACGCCAACGATACCGCACTCACTTTCAACTCTGCCTGGTCCGGCACGCTCCTGTTTAGCCTTCTGAACAGCAATCAGACGGACCTTCTCGTGCGTACTGGCGGCTCGCCCACCACTATCGACACCCTCAATGACGTGCGCGACGTGCTGTACGCCGCCGTGGCCTATCAAGCAGGTCTGAAAGCTGCGGCTCTGACATGGCCCGCTGAAGGGCCTGCGCAACGCGGCACGGACACTGCCATCATGGGCAACACGATCGTTGCGTACCTGACTGCACCGACAAACGAAAGCCTGCTCACCACATTGCGCCTGGGTGCGAGCGGCGAAGTCGGGCGAATGTTCAAGACGGTTGCCGATATCGGCGCGCCCGTGTTCCTGGATATGGTCATGGGTGCAGTGCAGGGCAAGGCACTCACAGGCACCACTACGTCCGCCAATTTCGAAGCCACAGCCCGAGCTTTTTTCGGCGCGCTAAGCCCGACCCAACTGCAAGCGGTCAATGCCAAGCTCTGGAGCGACCCGGCTGCCCTTTCCGCTGCTGCGCAAGCTGACACGGCAGAGGGTGCCAGCGCCAGAGCCGCGTTAGCCGCGCTGAGCGTGGTCAGCGTCAAGATCAGCGACACCGTTGCCAATAACTTCAAGCTCTACGACGCAGCAACCGGTGAGGGTGAAATCACACGCGAATGGATCACCGACCGCGCAGCCTTCACGATCGCCCACTACGACAGGGCCAAGGGCCTTGGCGGCATCGTCCAGAGCGCAGAGAACATCCGCTATTTCGACGCGGCTAGCAACACCGAAGTCCTGGCAGGAGCGGGCAGCGCGCAGCGCATCCAGAAGCTCTTTGGCGACGACAAGGCCAACACGCTTGAAGGCCAAGGCTACGCCGATCGACTGTACGGCGACGCGGGCAACGACTCCCTGAACGGCAAGGGCGGCAATGACTACCTCGAAGGCAACTCGGGCAGCGACACCTTGAACGGCGGCGCCGGAATGGACTTGCTGCAAGGCGGCAAGGACAATGACACTTACACCGTCGATGCGCGCGAT
>NZ_JANU01000005.1 GCF_001044395.1 Caenimonas sp. SL110 | reverse complement strand
CGTCATCGGCTTGTCCATCATCTCCAGCCCCGCCGGGATGATGCCCGCCGCAATGACGGACGCCACCGCATCGCCAGCCTTTCGCACGTCGTCGAAGCTGGCCATGATGCAGCGCGCGATGTGCGGCTTGGGCACGAGTTTGACGGTCACTTCGGTCGCAATCGCCAGCATGCCTTCGCTGCCGATGACCACGCTGAGCAGGTCGAGCCCTGCTGCATCGAGCGCGGCGCTGCCGAAGGTGACGGGCTCGCCTTCGACGGTGAAGCCCTTGACCTGCATGACGTTGTGCAGCGTCAGGCCGTACTTCAGGCAGTGCACGCCGCCCGAGTTCTCGGCCACGTTGCCGCCGATGGTGCAGGCGATCTGGCTGGACGGGTCCGGCGCGTAGTACAGGCCATAGGGGGCAGCCGCTTCACTGATCGCCAGGTTGCGCACGCCGCACTGCACGACAGCCGTGCGGCTCGCCAGGTCGACCTTCAGGATGCGATTGAATTTGGCCAGCGACAAGGTGACGCCCAGCGCGTGCGGCATCGCGCCCCCCGACAGGCCCGTGCCCGCGCCGCGCGCGACAACCGGCACGTCGAGTGCATGGCAGGCACGCAGCACGGCCTGCACCTGGGCTTCGGTTTCGGGGAGTGCGACCACCAGCGGGCGCTGCCTGTAGGCGGTGAGGCCGTCGCATTCATAGGGCGTCGTGTCCTCGGTGTTCCAGAGCAGCGCGTGTGCGGGCAGCGCTGCCTTGAGAGCGCGCACGACTTGCGCTTGCCGCTCGGCACGGGCGAGCACTTGAGGATCGGTGGGGGCGGTCATCCCGCCACTTTAGTGCGGACCGGGGCCGGTCGGGATGAAGATTTTTCCGCAACCGATGCAATTGCGTCGCGGACCGGCAAGTTCAGGCCAGGCTCTTGCGCAACCACTCTGCAAACGCGGCGCATTCCCAGCGATCCATCGCGCCGGTTCGCCAGCACAGGTAGTGCGCGTGCGGACTGGGCACATTGCGATCCGAGACGCGTTCGAGCGAGCCGTTGTCCAGCCAGGGCTGGCCCAGCTTCAGGCGCACCAGAGCAATGCCCAGGCCCTGCGCGGCTGCATCGCACATCAGCCCGATGTCGTTGAATGAAGAGCCTTCGACCGGCTCGCTGGCATCGTGCCCGTGCGCGAGGAACCAGGTGCGCCAGGGCTCCAGCGGGCTCTTGATCAGCTTGGCACCCAGAAGGTCCTCGAGTGTGTCGAAGGGGCCGTTCGCACGGATGTAGGCGGGGGACGCCAGGGGCGTTACTTCGTCGGTGAGCAGGCACAGGTGCTCGACGTCCGAATAGCGCCCGGTGCCAAAACGCACCATCAGGTCCGCGTCTTCGGCCACCACATCGAGCAAGGGGATCGAGACCTGCAGCATCAGATCGATTTCGGGATACGCCTCGATGAAGCCACGCAGGCGGGGCATGAGGATGGAGCGGGAAAACGTCGGCGTGACGGCGACCCTGAGTTTGCGTTTGCCCTGCGCGTTGTCCTTGCCGGGGAATCGCTCCAGGCTCGCGAGGCCTTCGCGCACGTGGGCCAGGTATTCGTTGCCGTCGGTGGTGAGGGAGAAGTCTGCGCGCCCGAAGAGCTTGGCGCCTATCACCTGTTCGAGCTGCTTGACGCGATGGCTCACTGCGCTGGGGGTGACGCAGAGTTCTTCGGCAGCCAGCGTGACTGAGCGCAACCGTGCCAGTGCCTCGAAGGTGAGCAGGCACTGGATGGGCGGGATGCGCGTGGTCATCTGGCTGTCATGTTGGACGCGATCGGGCATCGGCCGCGAAGCGGCGAGGGCGCTTGATCGAAGATGGATTGCGGATCGAGTCCGCAATGACAGCCAGGGAGTCCGCGGTGAGGGCTGGGAAACTCACTTGAAAATCACCGTCTTGTGACCGTTCAAGAGCACGCGATGCTCGCTGTGCCACTTCACCGCGCGCGCCAGCACCTGGCTTTCGGTGTCGCGACCTTGCGCAGTGAGGGACTCGACGGTCGCGCTGTGGTCCACGCGGGCCACGTCCTGCTCGATGATCGGACCTTCGTCCAGGTCGGCGGTCACGTAATGCGCCGTCGCACCGATCAGTTTCACGCCGCGGTCATGCGCCTGGTAATACGGACGCGCGCCCTTGAAGCTGGGCAGGAAGCTGTGATGGATGTTGATCGCGCGGCCTGCGAGCTTGCGGCACAGGTCGTCGGAGAGCACCTGCATGTAGCGCGCCAGCACGACCAGCTCGGCGCGTTCGGCTTCGATGATCTCGAACTGTTTGGCCTCGGCTTGCGGCTTGGTCGCAGCCGTCACCGGGATGTGATGGAACGGCACGTTGTAGCTCGCAGCCAGCTGGTAGAACTCGCGGTGGTTCGACACGATAGCGGCGATGTCGAGCTTGAGCAGGCCGCTCTTCCAGCGAAACAGCAGGTCGTTCAGGCAATGGCCGTCCTTGCTGACCATGATCACGGTGCGCATCGGCTGCGTGGTGGCGTGCAGCTTCCAGTTCATGCTGTAGGGCTCGGCGAAGAATTTCCATTGCATCTGCAGGTCTTCATGCGTGAGCTGGTCGCAGGCGAACTGCACGCGCATGAAGAAAAGACCGGTGCCGTGGTCGTTGTATTGCGCCGCCTCCTCGATGTTGCCGCCGCGCTCCAGCAGGAAGCCCGAAACGGCGTGGACGATGCCCGTGCGATCGGGGCAGGAGAGGGTGAGGATGTAGGCGTTATTCATGGCGGGTCCATTGTCGCAAAGAGCGCGGGCGATTGCGCGGCGCGGCTCGCATGGGCATGATGAGTGCGCAAACATCACGAGGAGCCCACCCCATGCAACGACGTCAATTCCAGATCTATGCAGGGACCGTCGTGGTCCCTTCGACACTCCTGTTCACGCAGGTGGCGCAGGCCCAGAACCTGGCAGGAATCACCGATGCGGAGGCCGGCAGCGGCCTGAAGTCCGCGCTGGAAACCGGAGCGATTGCCGCAGTGAAGCTTCTGGGCGCCCAGGGCGGATTCCTGGACAACCCCAAGGTGCGCATCCCCCTTCCGGGCTACCTCAAGGATGCCGCCAAGCTGCTCAAGGCCATGGGCCGGCGCAAGGAGATCGAGGAACTGGAGGTCGCCATCAACCGCGCAGCCGAGTCCGCAGTGCCGCTGGCCCGCGACCTCCTGGTCAATGCCGTCAGGAACATCAGCGTGGCCGATGCGAAACGCATCCTGCTGGGCGGTGACACGTCGGTGACGCAATTCTTCGCCGACAAGACGCGCGACCCGCTGGGCGTGAAGTTCCTGCCGGTCGTCAAGCAGGCGACCGCTCGCGTGGGCCTGGCGCAAAAGTACGACCAGGTCGCCGGCAAGGCCGCGGGCTTTGGCCTCGTGAAGAAAGAGGACGCGACCATCGACCACTACGTGACGCGCAAGGCGCTCGATGGGCTTTACTTCATGATCGGCGAGGAAGAAAGAAAGATCAGGCGCAACCCGATGGGCACTGGCAATGCGCTGCTGGGCAAGGTGTTCGGCGCGATGCGCTAGGCGTCTTGCTGCAGGTGCAAAATCGACATTTGCAATTCATCGCATCGTTTTCCGGAGCACGTCATGGCCTTCAACGACTTCAACATGGACAGCCACTGGTTGCCCTTCACGCCCAACCGCGGATTCAGGAAGGACCCGCGCATCTTCGTCGCCGCCGACGGGATGACCTTCACCACGCACGACGGCCGCAAGGTGATCGACGGCATCTCCAGCCTCTGGTGCGTGGCCGCGGGCCACAACCGCAAGCCGATCAACGAGGCGATCAAGAAGCAGCTCGACACGCTCGACTATTCCACCGCGTTCCAGGCCTCCAACGACCAGGCGTTCAAGGCAGCGGAAATGATCGCCGCCATGGCACCCGGCGACCTGAACAAGGTGCTGTTCTGCAACTCGGGTTCCGAAGCTGCCGACACATCGCTGAAGGTGGCGCTGGCGTATCACCGGGCGCGCGGTGAAGGCCATCGCAACGTCTTCATCGGCCGCGAGAAGGGCTATCACGGCGTGGGCTTTGGCGGCATGAGCGTGGGCGGCATTCCGGCCAATCGCAAGGTGTACGGCACGGCGCTCTTGCCACGCGTGGACCACATGCGCTTCATCCACGATCCGGCCAACGCGTATATCCACAACGAGGAGCCGGTGTCGCAGGAAGACATGCTGCTGGAGCTGGAAAACCGCATCCTGCCGCTGCACGACCCGAGCAACATCGCGGCTGTGATCGTGGAGCCGGTCGCAGGCAGCGCAGGCTGGTACCTGCCGCCCAAGGGCTACCTCAAGCGCCTGCGCGAAATCTGCGACAAGCACGGCATCCTGCTGATCTTCGACGAGGTCATCACCGGCTTCGGCCGCATGGGCACCAACTTCGGCGCGGACTACTACGGCGTCGTGCCCGACATGCTGAACTTCGCCAAGTGCGTGACCAACGGCGTGATTCCGCTGGGCGGCGTGATCTGCCGCGACAAGCTCTACGACGCGATGATGAAGACCGACGCGCCCGAGCACGTCATCGAGTTCTTCCACGGCTACACCTATTCGGGTCATCCGGTGGCGTGCGCGGCAGCCATTGCCACGCTCGATCTCTACAAGCAGGAAAACCTGTTCCAGCGCGCCGGCGAGATGGGCAAGGTGCTGGGCGATGCCTTCCATTGCGCGTTCAAGGGCCTGCCCAATGTGATTGGCATTCGAAGCCTCGGTCTTGCTGCTGCGGTCGAGCTGGCGCCGATGGCAGGCACTCCGGGCAAGCGCGCGTTCGACATCTTCATGGACTGCTACCACCAGGGCGCGCTGGTGCGGCCGGCGGGCGACACAGTGGTGATCGCGCCTCCCTACATCGTCGAGCGCGAACACATAGACACGCTGGTCAACACGCTGGCCGATTCGATCCGCAAGCACGCTTGACGGGCTCTGAATGCCCCTAACGGGGCTCTGAATGCGCCTACCGGCGCATGCCCATCCAGATCGTGTAAACGCTGAAGATCAGCAGCAGCGCCACGATCAGCGCGCCGTAGCGCCCCTTGCCCGGCTGTCGCTCGACCATCTTGAGGGGAGGCGCGCTCTCGTGCGATTCGGGCGGCAGCTCGCTGGCTTCCTGCGCGAGGATGGCTTCAATCTCTTCGGTGGAAAGCAGGGCGTGCACATCGCCGGGGTCACGGGGCTGGGTCGTGGCAAGCGGCGCGGCAGGTGGCCCGGTCGGCGCGGGGATGGGCACGGGCGGGGCGGGAATTGCCTTTGCAACCGGCTGCTGCAGCGCGCGCAGCAGCCGCTCGAACGGCGTGTTGAAGTCGATGGTCTTTGCGAAGTTGAAAGTCTGGCGCACGCGTTCGGTCGTCGTTGCATCGGGCTCGGCGAGCAATGCGCGACATGCATCGACCAACTGGTCGTACGGTGCAAAGACGATGCCTGATCCGGACCAGTCGTTCTGCGCAGAAAACGCCGATGTCTCGCAGACCACAGGCACACCCTGCACGACGGGTTGCAGAAAGCGCGCGACCGGAAAGAGCGCGGTCTCGAAGTAGTGGACATGCAGCACCAGTCGCGCGCGGTGGATGGCCGGTGCCAGCTCATCGGCGAATGCGCCTGCGACCACTTCGACGCTGAGCCCTGCTGCGCGCAGCTGGTCGAGCAAATGCGTGCGCCGCGGATTGGGACTGCCGTAGAACAGCACGTCCACCGTCGGCGGCGCTGCGAGCTCAGGCCGAAACCGCAGTGACGGTGACGGCACGATCGGCAACTCGAAGGCGCGCAGCTCGCCTTGCCGGGCCCCCGAGATCTGGTTTCGCAACCACGAAATGTTCTGGCTGTGATAGTCGGCAACGAGCCAGCGCTGCAGCCACTTCGGGTAATCGGTGCCGCCGACCGCGACAGCGTTGCCCAGCTGCTCGAAGTTGTAGATCACCGTCTTGGCGGGATCGAGCTGGTCCACCGCCGACAGGTGCGGCGGCAGCGCGCCGAGCACGATGGTGCGGCGAGTGATGTCGGTCCGGTTCTGGAAAATTTCCGACGCATAGCCCGCCGCATGGATCGAATCGCGCAGGCAGATCGCGGCTTCGGTGAAAGTGAACGGTCGAGGCGCGTATGGATTGATTTCGGCGACGTTGACGACGCCACGTGCGCCGCGATCAGGCACGGGCTCGCTCAAGGACGCGCCCCCTTGAATTGCTCGCGCATCTGGGCGCAGTAGTCCCTGGCTGGCGGTTGGGGCGGCAGCACCTGTGTCACCACGTGCAGCGAAATCGGCAGGTACACCGGCACGCCCATCTGCGGGTCGGCGTGCTGCCCCCCAGTGACCAGCACGACCGTCTTGCCGCGCACCAGGGCCTGCGAGATCGTTCGCGCCATGGACTGGTCGCGCGCAACCTGCACGCGTGCCATAGGCGCGATCTGCGATTCGGGCAGCAGGTCGCAGTGGCCTTCGCGTAGGGCCGCGAGCGCCTTTGCACGAAACGCCTCGGGCAGTGCGGAATCGAGGCGCGCGTCGGCCATCGCCGCGCGCATCTGGGTGCGCGGCAGGTTCGCGCCAATCACCGTCACGCCTGCGCGCACTGCCGTCATCACCACCGGACCGTACGCGGCCCAGGGCCACGCCTGCTCGTTCCATTGCAGCGCGGCCTTCACGTCGGCTTCGCCGGCGGATGGGGGTAATGCGGCCGTGCTGGCGCCGTGTTCGGCCATCTCCAGCGCCAGCGCCGCGAGTTCGCCCCGGTCGGCGAGCGAGGCCACCACGTCGCGCGCTATCTGCTGGTGCTGGGCTGCGTCGTGCTGCTCGCCCAGCAGCACCACGTCGGCCGCGACGTGCGCAGCCGGCAGCGCCGTGCAGCCGGCCACGGACAGGGCAATGACAGCGAGCAACAGGCGCATGCGGCGATACTAAAGCTTCGCGCCGCCTGGCCGGTTTGGGCGTCGTTTTGCTCGCCGTTTGCCTGTCGTTTCCATCTGCCGTCTCCCGTGCTGTCCACCCTTCCCGTTCGCATCGTCCTCACCCTGCTGCTGGCGCTGGCAGGCGCACTGGTGTGCAGCTGGCTGCGAACGCCCATCCCCTGGATGATCGGCCCGCTGGTCGCGACGTCGGTGGCATCAATCCTGGGTTTGCCGACGCGCAGTTACGGCCCGCTGCGCAATGTCGGGCAGTGGCTGATCGCGACTGCGCTTGGTCTTTATTTCACGCCCTATGTGACGCATCTGGTGGCAAGCCTGTGGTGGGCCATCCTGCTGGGCATTGCCTGGGCGCTGGGCCTGGGCTGGGGGTTCGGAGCCTGGCTGCACTGGGGTCACGCCGCGCGCATCGGGGGCAGCCCGCAGGCGCAACGCGCGACCACTTATTTTTCAGGTGCGATCGGCGGGGCGTCAGAGATGACCCTGCTGGCCGAACGCGAAGGTGGCCGCACGGAGCTGGTCGCTGCGGCGCACAGTCTCCGGCTGCTGGTGGTCACGCTGGTCATTCCGTTTTCGCTGACCTTCGTCGGCGTGCATGGCGTGGACGCGACCTTGCCCGGAACACGCATCGTCAATTGGGGCGGCCTGGCTGTGTTGCTGGCTGCAACGGGTACGGGCGCGTGGCTGATGCAGCGAACCAAGCGGGCGAATCCGTGGTTCATGGGCGCGCTGATCGTCGCGATGGCGATCACGATGAGCGGTGTGGAGTTGTCTGCGCTGCCGGGATGGACGACCAATGCGGCGCAATTGCTGATCGGCATCAGCCTGGGCGTTCGCTTCTCGGCGGATTTCGTGAAAACCGCGCCGCGCTGGCTGGGGTCGGTGCTAGTCGGAACGCTGGTGATGATTGCGCTGTGCGCAGCGTTTGCGGTGGTGCTCGCCAGGGTCACTGGACTGCATTGGGCGACGATGATCCTGGGTACATCACCCGGCGGCATCGCCGAGATGGCGATCACCGCGAAGGTGCTGCAACTCGGCGTGCCCGTGGTGACGGCGTTTCAGGTGGTTCGGCTGGTGGCGGTGCTGATTCTGGTCGAGCCGCTTTATGGGTGGGTTGAGAAACGCCGAGGAAGCTGACCAGTGGTAATCGACAATCCAGCATCACGTATGACCGCGAATTTCTACGATGAGCTTGCTCCTTACTACCATCTCCTTTACGGCGATTGGGACAGTGCCATCTCCAGCCAAGGCGCGGCGCTCGGGGCGTTGTTCATCGCTCAGGGGGTTCCACTGGAGGGCCCGGTGCTCGACGCGGCCTGCGGCATCGGCACACAGACGATCGGTCTCTTGAGGCAAGGATTTCGTGTCATCGCTTCCGACATCTCACCCGGGGCCATCGACCGGCTCAAGACCGAACTGGCCCGCCAAACGCTTGAAGCTGACGCCTACGTCGACGACCTGCGAACACTGGCTCAAGTCGCCCCGGGCTCCATGGCTGCAGTCATCGCGTGCGACAACAGCCTCCCGCACCTGCTGTCAGACGACCAGATTCTGCAAAGCCTTCGCAGTTGCTACCGATGCCTTCGACCAAACGGGATAGTCCTAATTTCCGTCCGTGACTACGCTGAGCTGGAGCGCAAAAATCCTGACGTGCGGCCGTACGGACTGAGACGTGACGCGAACGGGAACCGCTTTGTGGCTGTGCAAGCGTGGGAGTGGGACGGCGACCAGTACGACTTGCGCATGTACCTCACCACGGAATCTGCGGACGGCGCGTGCAAGACGCTTGTGGTCCGAAGTCGCTACTACGCTGTGTCCATTGCTCGGCTTCGACACCTGATGGTCGAGGCGGGGTTCGTGAATGTGGAACGTCACGACGACGTGTTTTTTCAACCGATACTCATGGGTCGTCGCAAATGACCGAATGCCACCGGCCCTAAGAGTTGGGCTCGGCACTTCCCGCGTATCGCTGCGCGGCTTAGTGCATCACCAGTGGGTTCTGCGCAAGCTCGGCGTAGCCGTCGAGCGTTTCCTCGACTTCTTCCTGCGTTGGCGTGTTCAGCTGCCAGGCCGTGATCTGGCGCTGGAAGGTGTCGGCCCAGGCACCATCAAGGTAAACCTCCTTGTTCGAACGCTTGTCGACGATCTCGAAGCCATGGCGAGCCAGGCGAGGCATGGGTTCCCCGTCCTGGGCTTCATTGGCCTGCATGTGAACGACGACGAACGATTCGGAGTCATAGAGCATTTGCATTTGGGGTCCTTTACTGCCTATAGATATGGCAACGTTTGCGCCGGTTTCAAGGATGACCGGGAAAACGCTGCAAGGCCGTCCTTGGGTCCCACAGTAAGCAGGTGGCTGATCAGCCCTTGTCGGTGCCGGACCACTGCTGGTCGAAACTATCCCCGTTTGCATTTGTAAGACGCACGCGCACCGGGACGTAATCCATGCCGGGTGCGAGCCACAGTTCCACCTTCTGGTCGAACTCCTTTCGGGGCATTCGCGTGAGCTTCAATGCACTCATCGCGCCACCGGGCAACTGCAGCTGCTCCTCGCCTTCGACGGTGAAGATCCAGGGCTCCGCATCGCGTGGACCGGCCGTCTGGATCGTGACGGAAGTGCCCGCGCGGAACTTCGCCGGACTGCCGCCCACCAACGCCGAAAGCTGCAGCAGGACACTGAGCCTGTCCTGCGCGCCCGCCATCAGCGCGGCCTCGGGCTTGTTGGCGCTGAACACGATGCGGCCCCTGTCCCGGTCGAAGTGGGTGGCTTCCTCGTTTCTGGCCTTGCTGGCATAGCGCTGGGGCGCGAGGCCTTCGGTCGTGATGCGACCCACGCTGTGGTCGCTGCGCGTGCCGAGCAGGGGCACGCTCATCTCCAGCCTCGCGTCGTAGTTCACGCCGTCATGACGCCACTGAAGAGAGCCGCTCAACTGGCGGTCCTGCCCGCGATAAACGGCGAACACCTTGTAGTTCAGCTTGATGGAGCCGGGGATGGCCAGGGCGACCGCTGGCGTGGCTGGCTGGGAGGGTGCGGGCGGTGGGGCGGGCGCCTCGGCCACCGGGGCGGATGAAGGCGGCGGGGTTTCGGCAGGCTTCGATGCAGATGCTGTGGCAACAGGCGCCGACGCAGGAGCGGAAGGCTGCGCGGCCATGTCTGGCGCAGCAGCGCGAACGGAGCGGGTTGTGCGTGCCGGACGAAGCGGCGCGGGAGCCGCTGGTGCTGGTGGGGCCTCGGTTGCGGCGGGCGCGGCTTCCGGCGTTACCAGCGTGCGGGTGATGAGGGCCTTGACCGAGAGCGGGTCTGGCGGCTGCAGCTGCAGGCTGACCGATTGCAGCAGCACGACGTGCGCGGCGATCACGCCCACTGCGATCAGCGCCAGGGGCGTGCGGTGCGCCATCGGCTTGGCAATCAATGCCTGAATCCCAGGTCGCTCGACAGCTGCCTCGCGGCTTCCAGCAGCGGCGTGTGGACTGCGCCGTCCCACTCGGGGTCAAAGCTGCCCTTGGGCCCGAGTGCAACGATACCCAGGGCGATGTGTCCATCGGCGTCGAACACCGGCACGCAAAAGCCGACGATGCCCTGCAGCAAGGTGTCCACCACGCGCGCCGCGCCGCGTTGGCGAACCTCGCCCAGTAGCGCCCGCGCGTCGGCCAGGTTCGCAGGGACATCGGTGCGGCCCTGCTTGTGCGCGCGCGCGATTTCGTCCTTGAGCAAGGGCGTGATGGCGTCGCGCGAAACGAACGCCGCAAAGCAGCGCCCGGTGGCCGACGACAGCAGGGGCATCACATCGCCCAGGCGCAGGTTGACGGTGACGGCTTGCGGTGATTCTTCCCAGTGCACGATGGTCGGGCCGTGATTGCCCCACACCGCCAGCGCCAGCGTGTGGCCGATCATCTCCATCAACGGGGCGATGCGTTCGCGCGCGAGCTTGATCGCATCGAGCCGTGACAGTGATGCGAGCCCGAGCTTGAGCGCGGCGGGCCCGAGGTCGTAGCGCGTGTTCGAGCTGTCCTGCACCACCAGTTGCAGGCGCTGGAAGCTCACCAGGTAGCGATGGGCCTTGGCGGCGCTCATGCCCGCAGCCGCGGCCAGGTCACGCAGCATCAGCGGGCCGTGGGCCTGCGAGAGCACTTCGAGCAGCGCGAAGCCGACTTCGACAGACTGTATGCCTGCGCGCTCCTTGGTCATGTTGGCCGTGCTGTCCATCGCGTTTCGCGCAGGGTGCTTCCGCTAGAATTTCGATTAGGTAAATTCATTTCACAATGCGTAATGGCGCTGGACTCTAGCGCATTCGCCATCACCGGACAACGAAACACATGAAGCTCGCCACTTACAAGGACGGTTCACGCGACGGCCAGCTGGTCGTGGTCTCGCGCGACCTGAGTACTGCTCATTATGCGACCGGCATTGCCGACCGCATGCAGCAGGTGCTGGACGACTGGGGCTTCATCTCGCCCCAGCTGCAGGACCTCTACGACACGCTCAACAACGGCAAGGCGCGCCACGCGTTTGCGTTCGATACCGCGCAGTGCATGGCCCCTTTGCCACGCGCCTACCAGTGGGCTGATGGGTCGGCGTACATCAACCACGTCGAGCTGGTGCGGGCAGCGCGCGACAGCGAAGTGCCGCATTCGTTCTACACCGATCCGCTGATGTATCAAGGTGGCAGCGATGATTTCCTGGGACCGAACGACGATGTCATCGTGCCCAAAGAAGAGTACGGCATCGACTTCGAGGCCGAGATTGCTGTCATCACCGGCGACGTGCCGATGATGGCCTCGCCCGAGCAGGCGCTGGACGGCATCCGGCTCGTGATGATTGCCAATGACGTGAGCCTGCGAAACCTCATCCCGGCCGAGCTGACCAAGGGCTTCGGCTTTTTCCAGGGCAAGCCCGCGACGGCCTTCAGCCCGGTTGCCGTGACGCTCGACGAGCTGGGCGATTCATGGGACAAGGGGCGCCTGCATCTCACGCTGCAAAGCACCTGGAACGGCCGCAAGGTCGGCATGTGCGAAGCCGGCCCGGAGATGACGTTTCACTTCGGCCAGCTGATTGCGCATGTGTGCAAGACGCGCAATGTGCGCGCGGGCAGCATCATCGGCTCGGGGACGGTGAGCAACAAGGGCGTGGAAGGCAAGAACGGCAAGACCGAGTGGCCCAAGGGCTACAGCTGCATTGCGGAGAAGCGCGCGATCGAAACCATCCAGAACGGAAAGCCATCGACTGAATTCATGAAGTTCGGCGACACGATTCGCATCGAGATGAAGGGTGTGGATGGGCAGAGTGTTTTTGGGGCGATCGAGCAGAAGATGGCTGCGCCGCGTTAAGCGCTAGAGCCGTAACCACGGCGTTCCGCTCACCTGCGACTCGGCCTTCGACAAGGTGTCGAGGAACGAGTTGCACCACCAGTGCACATCGAACTTGCGGATCGTGGCGAGCAGCGCCGCGTGCCGCGCGCGGCGCTCTTCCAGCGGCATCTGCAACGCGAGGTTGATCGCATTGGCCGTTGCTTCGATGTCATACGGATTGACCAACAGCGCTTCGGTCATCTGCTCGGCAGCACCTGCAAACCGCGACAGCACCAGCACACCCGGATCGGCGGGGTCCTGCGCCGCGACGAACTCCTTGGCCACCAGGTTCATGCCGTCGCGCAATGGCGTCACCAGCGCCACGCGGCTCGCGCGATAAAGCCCCGGCAACTTGGGTCGCGCAACGTTGCGGTGGATGTAGCGCACCGGCATCCAGTCGAGTTCGCCATAGTTGCCGTTGATCGAGCCGCACAGCGACTCCAGCTCGTGCAGGATGTCGGTGTACGCGTCGACCTCTTCGCGGCTGGGCGAAGCGATCTGGATCAGCGTCGCTTTCTTGCGATTCTCGGGATAGCTTTGCAGCAGCTCGCGAAACGCACGCATGCGATGCGGCAGGCCCTTCGAATAGTCGAGCCGGTCCACGCCGACCAGCAACTGGCGCCGGGAATATTCGCGCGTCATGCGGTCGAACATCTCGCGACCCTCGGGCGCATCGGCCAGCGCCTGGAACTCTTCGACGTCGATGCCGATCGGGAACGCGCCTGCATGCACTGTGCGATTGAATGCGCGCCACCTTCCGTCGCCCAGGTTCTGCGCAAAAGCTTCGGTCTGCGCATAGCGCGCGAAGTGCTCCAGGTCTGAATGGCTTTGAAAGCCCACCAGGTCATACGCAAACAGAGCGCGCAGCAGCCAGTCGTGCCCCGGTATCGCAGCCAGGATCAGCGGCGGAGGCAGCGGGATGTGCAAGAAGAAACCGATGCGCTGCGTGCAGCCCAGCGCACGCAATTCAGCCGCCAGCGGAATCAGGTGATAGTCATGGATCCAGATGACATCGTCTTCCTGCAGCAGTGGCAGGAGCTTGCGTGCGAACAGCTGGTTCACGCGCCGGTAGCCGCCGATGTAGCCGGCATCGAAGTCGGCGAGGTCCAGCCGGTAGTGAAAGACCGGCCACAGCACGCCGTTGGAATAGCCTTCGTAGTACGACTTGTAGTCTTCGCGGCACAGGTCCAGCGTGACCAGTTTCACGGGCCCGGCCTGGTGCGTGTGCATCTCGCCCTCGCCCGGCTTGCCGCCGTCTGCGGCTTCGATGATCTTGCCGCTCCAGCCAAACCACATGCCACCCGTGCTGTTGAGCACATCGGCCAGCGCCACGGCCAGGCCGCCCGCTGCGGATTTGCGCGGGTCTGCAACGCGATTGGAAATGACGACCAGACGCGACATCAGATGACCGTGTCCCACGGCGCTGACAAACGCACGGCGGCGTTGATCGTGCCGACCAGCGAATAGGTCTGTGGAAAGTTGCCCCACATTTCGCCGGTGACGGGGTGCGTGTCTTCGGACAGCAGGCCGAGCGGGTTGCGGCTCTTGAGCATCACCTCAAAGATTTCGCGCGCCTCCGATTTGCGCCCGATCCGTGCGAGCGCGTCGATGCGCCAGAAGGTGCAGATGTTGAACGCTGTCTCGGGTTTGCCGAAGTCATCGGGTGCCTCGTAGCGTCGCATGTACGGGCCGTCGCACAGGTGCTTTTCCAGCGCCTCGACGGTGGAGACAAAACGCGCATCGTTGGGGTCGATGAAGTTCACCTCGGCCATGAGCAGCACGCTGGCATCGAGGTCGCGTCCGCCGAAGCTTTCTGCAAAGGCCTGTCGTTCATCGCTCCAGGCTTCACTCAGGATGCGCGCACGAATCACGTCGGCGCGCTCGCGCCAGTAGCGGATGCGGTCGGGCATCTTCAGTGCAGCGGCGACCTTGGCGAGCCGGTCGCAGGCGGCCCAGCTCATGAGTGCGGACGACGTGTGGATGCGCGCTCGCGTGCGCAACTCCCACATGCCGGCGTCGGGCTTGTCATAGACGCGAAACGCCTGCTCGCCGACCGCTTCAAGGTAGGCGAACTCCGCCTTGCCTGCGCGACGGAACAAGCGGTGATCGTGGAACGACTGCGACGCACCCAGGATGATGTTGCCGTACACGTCATGCTGGAAATGTTCCTGCGCCTGGTTGCCCACACGCACCGGCCCCATGCCGCGATAGCCGGGCAGGTGCGACAGGATTTCTTCGGGGAGCTGCTCTTCCTGGCCGATGCCGTACAGCGGCTGGATGTGGCCGCCGTTGGAGCGCACGACGATGTTGTTGAGCCACCGCAGGTACTCTTCCATCGTGGCGACTTCGGACAGGCTGTTGAGCGCCCGCACCACGAAGAACGCATCGCGCAACCAGCAAAAGCGGTAGTCCCAGTTGCGGCCGCTGCCGGGTGCTTCGGGGATGCTGGTGGTCATCGCCGCAACGATCGCGCCGGTGTCCTCGAAGAGCGTCATCTTCAATGTGATCGCCGCGCGGATCACCGCGTCCTGCCATTCCAGCGGAAGCGACAGCGCGCGCGTCCACGAGCGCCAGTAGGTCGCGGTCTCCTGCTCGAAATGAATGGCCGTGTCTTCGATGCCCGAGGTGAGTGTTTCGTCAGGACCGAGGATGAAATTCATCGGCCGGTCCAGCACGAAGAAAGTCTCGGACATGAGGTAGCTGAGCGGCGCATCGCTGTTGACGCGCAGCGTCTGCGCGGCGCCGACGAACCGCAGATGCGTGCTGCCCTGGGTGACGGTTGGCACCTGCCGTCCGTAGTCGAAGCGGGGCCGCAGCAGCACGCGCACGCGAGGTGATCCTGAGAGCACCCTGACCCGCCTCACCAGCGTGAGCGGCCTGAACATGCGACCGCGATTGAAAAAACGCGGCGCGAAATCGGTGATCTCTATGCCCTGGCCCTGCTCGTCGTACAGGCGCGTGCGCAAGATGGCGGTGTTGGGCTCGTAGTGCTGTTCGCTGCGCGCAAAGTGCTCCAGCTCGAACGACCAGTGACTGCCGTTGTCGCTGCCGTCCAGCAGGCGGTTGAACACCGGGTCCCCATCGAAGCGCGGCAGGCACGACCACACGATGCTGGCGCGGTCGTCGATCAGCGCACTGAATGCGCAATTGCCGACGACGCCGAGTTTCAGGGACTGCTCATAGGTTTGCACCGGCACGTTCATGCGTTGACCTTTCCGGCCTTGCGGGCCACGGCGTCGTGGAGTTGAAGGCGAAATTGCGCGGGGGATTCGACGCGCTGCCATGCGACCGATGGGCCTTCACCCACCTTGACGCCCAGCCCCTGCAGGCGCTGCACGGTCGCGAATCCGACTTCGTCGGTCACGTCGTCGCCCACGAACACCGGCCGGCGTCCGGCAAACGGCGCTTCGTGCATGAAGGCCTCGATGGCAAGCCCCTTGCTCGCACCGCCCGGCTTGGCCTCGACCACCATCTTGCCCTTGAGCAGCGACATGCCGGGCGAGTCCTCGACGGCTGCCTGCATGGCGGCGATGCACTGGTCTTGCAGCTCGGGCGCCTGCCGGTAATGCAGCGCGACAGAGCCTCGCTTGGTTTCCACCAGCAGGTCGGGATAACGAGCCGCCAGTGCGCGCGCTGCGTCTTCGACCTGTTGCAGGGGCTGCGTGGTCAGCAGGGCTACCTCGCCGTTGGCGCCGCGGCGTTCGGCGCCATGCACGCCGGCAGCCGGCAACTTCAGCGGATGCAGGAAAGCGTCGATTTGGGCCAAAGGACGGCCCGAGATCAGCGCGAGTGCGCCGCCGAGGTAGGTGTTGAGCGCGTCCAGCATCTGGACCAGGCCTGCCGGCACGATGACCTCGTCAGGTTGCGGTGCGATGTCCACCAGCGTGCCGTCGAAGTCGAGAAAAAGGGCGCTCGAAGGCACCAGGATGTCCACCAGATTCATCCGAGCCACGCTAACAGCCGCCCCTGTTGTTGACCAGACCCGAGCCACGCGAGCGGGCGTAGGACCAAACCTACGGCCTGACAGGATGAATGAGACTCAGCGGTTCGCACCCCGCACAAGACTTAAGCTCGCACCATCGACATCTGGAGACCTCGACCATGAGCACCGTGGATTACTCGCGTTACACGACCCTTTCCATCACCCGCCGGGGCCCGCAGGACAGCGTGCTCGACATCCAGATGCGCGCGCTCAACGGCAAGCTGCCAACGGCAGGCCACGCCGGGCATCGCGAGCTGACGGAAATCTGGCGAGACGTGAGCGCCGACGACACGGTGCGGTGCGCTGTGTTGCGCGGTGAGGGATTGGGATTTTCAGGCGGCGGCGACCTGGAACTGGTGGAGAGCATGGCGCAGGACTTTGAAGTGCGCACCCGCGTCTGGAAGGAAGCGAGGGACCTGGTCTACAACGTCATCAACTGCGACAAGCCGATCGTGAGTGCGTTGCACGGACCGGCGGTGGGAGCGGGTCTTGTCGCCGGCCTGCTGGCAGATATCTCTGTTGCTGCAAAGTCGGCCAAGATCGTCGATGGGCACACCCGGCTGGGGGTTGCAGCCGGCGACCATGCCGCGATTGTCTGGCCGCTGCTGTGCGGCATGGCCAAGGCCAAGTACTACCTGCTGCTGTGCGAGCCGGTGAGCGGCGAGGAAGCCGAGCGCATCGGCCTCGTGTCGCTGGCCGTCGAGGATGCGCAGTTGCTGGACAAGGCCTACGGCATCGCGGACCGGCTGGCGACGGGCTCGCAGACGGCGATCCGGTGGACCAAGTACTCGCTCAACAACTGGCTGCGCCAGGCCGGTCCTGCCTTCGATGCATCGCTGGCGCTTGAATTCATGGGCTTTGCCGGGCCTGATGTGCGCGAAGGCGTGGCGTCGCTGCGGGAGCGCCGTTCCCCGAATTTCTGAAACCCCCGGGGTCTGGGAGTCGCTGGACGGTTTGAGATAATTGCCGCCATGCAGCCGCTCCAGTCCCTTCGAAGGGCATCGTTTCTCGCCCGCCTCGTGCTGGCGTGGTTCGTTTTGTCGATTGGCGCGGCCGTTGCCTCACCGGTGGTCAAGCCGGTGGGCATGGAGCTCGTGTGTTCGGCTTCGGGTGCAATCAAGCTGGTTGCCACGGGCGACGACAGCACGACAGCCGCATCCAGCCACACGCTCGATTGCCCCCTGTGCCTGATCGCAGGGGCGCCGCCGGTTGCCTATGGATCGGCCTTTTCCAGTCAGGTCAATCTCGCGCAACCGCAATCCGCCGACACCTCCTCGCAGTTTGCGAAGGTCGCCGCCGCATCGCTGCCCGCGCGCGGCCCGCCGTCTTTCGTCGCCCTCTGACGCGCTGCGGGGCACGGGTTGCCTCGTGGACTGTTCCATGTTGGTTTGACGGATATTTCCATGACTGCGAAAAGCTTTTCTCTTTCTCTCTCTTTTTCCTTGCTGGCCCTGGCTGTGCCTGTCGCGCAGGCTCACGTGACCCTGGAAACACCGGTGGCCGAAGCCGGCGCGCCGTACCAGGCGGTCTTTCGCGTGGGCCACGGATGCAACAAGTCGCCGACGACCGCGATCACGGTTCGACTGCCCCAGGGTTTCGTGAGTGCAAAGCCCCTGCCGCGTCCCGGATGGAAGCTCGATGCCACGCCGACAGCCGTGACCTGGACCGCAGGCAGCAAGGAGGCTGCGCTCGCCGATGGCACCCGCGCTGATTTCGTGATCGCAGGTTCGACCACGCGCGGCGCGCGCCCGGTGTGGTTCAAGGTGCTGCAGACCTGCGAGCAAGGCAGCCTGGACTGGGCGGACGTCCCGGCGCAGGGCACCTCCACCGCAGGCATGAAGACCCCGGCGGCGCTGTTGCAGGTGATGGATGCGCGCGACTTCGCGCTGGCGAAGGCGCTTCCTAAGGTGGAAGCCGCCTGGGTGCGCGGCTCCGTGCCGGGGCAGCAGGGCACCGGCGGCTTCATGCGCCTGATCGCGCGCGAGCCGTTGCAATTGGTTGGCGCGGCGACCCCTGCGGCCGGCATAGCCGAAATCCATGAGATGAAGATGGAAGGAGATGTGATGCGCATGCGCGCGGTCGACAAGGTCGATCTCGTGCCGGGCACGCCGTTCGAGCTCAAGCCGGGCGGCTACCACCTGATGCTGATGGAGCTGAAGCAGCCGCTGCAAAAAGACACGCTCGTGCCCCTCACCTTGCTCTTTCGCAACGCGGCAGGCGCCCAGCTGAAGATGGAGCTGCAGGTGCCCGTGTCCATGCAGGCACCGGGCGCGCCGGCAGGTGCGGCGACAGAGCCGCACAAACACTGAAACAGGCCTGTCCGGCGGCGGCGCATGGGTTAAGCTCACAGCCAGCACAACTCCAGTGGAGCCAAGGCCATGAGCGATAACCAGCAGATGGGTTTCGGCAAATTCGTGCCCGGTTTTGATTTCCTGCAGAACCTGGCCAAGGGGGCGTCGCAAACCCTGCCGCAGATGCCCAACTTGTCCAATTGGGTTGCTCCCACGCTGAACGTCGAAGAACTCGACAAGCGCATCGGCGAGCTCAAGGCGGTGCACTTCTGGCTCGACCAGAATTCCAAGGCACTCGGCGCGACCATACAGGCGCTCGAAGTCCAGAAGATGACGCTGGCCACGCTCAAGGGCATGAACTTCAACATGGGCGATGTCGCCAATGCATTGAAGCTCAAGGCGGCAGACACCGTCATGAGCGGCGTGCAGATGGCGGCCGAAAAAGTTGCCGATACCGCCAATGCCTTGTCTGGCGAATCGGCGGCTTCGACTCCTGCAAGGAAGAAGGGCGCTGCCAAGTCCAGGGCGGCGGCGCAGGCTGGCGTGGTCGATCCGCTGCAGTGGTGGGGCGCGCTCACGCAGCAGTTCCAGGAAATCGCGAGCACCGCGATGAAAGATGCGGCCACGCAGACGGCTGTGCACACCGCCAAAAATGTGGCCACGGGTGTTGCCAAGGGCGCGTACAAGACCGCGACCGGCATGGCCAAGGCGGCCGGTGGCTCAGTCGCGGCTGGAGCGCGCAAGCAGGCGGCCAAACGCACCGCCAGGAAAGCTTGACGCGATACGAGCCGGCACGGTGACCAGAAGATGAGTACGCAAGCGACAAAGCTGTTCCCGTTCGGTCATGCGACGCACCCCCAATGGCAGATGGCTGCAGGGCTGGTTCTGGCGCAGTTGCGCGCGCAGATGGCCCTGCCCGACTACGCGAAGTCGCCAACGCTCGGGCTGCTCTACATCACCGACCACTACGCGGGCCAGGCCCAGGAGATCCTGGACCACCTGGGCGCCGAATTGCGCGAGATCACCGATTGGTCGGGCACTGTAGGTATCGGCATTGCGTCCAGCAATGTGGAGTACTTCGACGAGCCGGCGCTAGCTGTCATGCTGTGCGAACTGCCGACCGACCAGTACCGTGTGTTTTCCGGCGTGGCGCCGCTGGGCGTCGGCGATGGCATGGGATTCGAGCCCTACACCGCGCTGGTCCATGCCGATGCAGGCACGCCCGATGTGGCAGAGCTCATCGCCGAAATGGCGAGCCGCACTGCGACCGGTTATCTCTTCGGGGGACTTGCTGCAAGCAGGAGCGATGCCGTGCAGTTTGCGGTGGGCGGCAACGGCAACATCCGGGGGCAGGGCGCTGCCGGCGGAGTTTTTCGCGGCGGGCTTTCCGGTGTCGCCTTCGGCGAAGGCGTCTCACTCATCTCACGCGTGACGCAAGGCTGCCAGCCGATATCGGCGCAGCGCGTGATCACCGCCGCAGAAGGTAACGTCATCACAGAGATCGACGGACAACCCGCGCTGGACCTGTTGCTACGCGACGCGGGCATTTCGCTGGACGAGCCGCAAGCAGCGATGACTGCGCTGCGCTCGACACTGGTCGGGCTCACCGAACCCGGTGCGGACGCGGTCAGCCGCACGGGCAACTTTGGCGCTGATGTTGTCGTTCGCCACATCATCGGCCTGGACCCGGGGCGGCGCGGGATTGCGGTGGCGGACAAGGTGGAGCCCGGTATGCGCATGGCGTTCTGCCAACGCAATGCGCAGGCCGCGCGGGCGGACCTCATCCGCATCTGCGCCGAGATCCGCGAGGAACTTGAGCCGGAAGAACTGCCGCAGACAGTGGCTGCAGCCCTTGCTGCGCCGGAGCCGCTGGCGATGCCCAGTCCGCAGCGGCGTATTGCCGGCGCCATCTACGTGAGTTGCGCGGGTCGCGGCGGTCCTCACTTTGGCGGGCCGAGCGCTGAACTGCAAATCGTCCGCCGTGCGTTGGGCGATGTGCCGCTGGTCGGTTTTTTTGCAGGCGGCGAGATCGCCCGCCACCATCTGTACGGGTACACGGGCGTCTTGACGGTGTTTCGCTGACGTATGGGTCAAAGCCAGTCCCATCGCATCCCCAGCATCTGGAACGGCCTGAAATGGGCCCTGCAGCCCAAGCACGCGGGCGGCGGCGTGACGCGCGGCCGGCTGTTCTGGCGCGCGCTGAAGGCGACGTTCGGGCACGGCCGTGCCATGAGCCGCTGGATGAGCGTGGCCTGGGAGCTGCAATCGCGCGGCCTGGTCAAGGATCTGGCTGGCGAGTACCTGCGTGCGGTGCGTCCTTCGGTGCATCGAGAGGTTTCGTTCAGCGAACGCGTCGTGCAGCTCATCGACCATATGGATTGGCTGGAGGGTGCATTCCAGCGCGACGCCTTCGAGAAGATTCTTGCGGGTCGCGCAATCTCCGTCGTGGAGCTCACTGCGCCGCGCGGCTACGACTACATGCGGCTGCAGCTGCAGCAGGCCCACATGCACAGTCCCGAGGGCGAGCTGCTCCTGACGCTGGTCGCGCAGCGCTCCAACGACATCCAGCACAAGGCGCAACCGATGGAAGTTGCCGTGCTGGCGTTCAGCCGATTTCGCATTGGCGACAAAGCGTGCCTGGTCATTGGCGGGGTGCGCGGCCAGCGCAACCCGGTGCAGCGGATCAGCCCGATGGAATTGAACCAGGGCCTGCAGGGCTGGAAGCCTTCGGTGCTGCTGGTGCGCGTGGCACAGGAGCTCGCGCGGTTCTGGCAGTTGCACCTGGTGGGGCTCGATCCGGCCGCGCACCGGCTGCATCACTGGTCGTACCGATGGCAGGGGCGTTACCGCGAAGCGGGCCAGAAGATCTTTGCCAGTTATGACGCACTGTGGGATCACTTCGACTGCAAGCCGGGGCCCTTTGGCTGGGTGGTGGTGCCGCTCAACTCCGATGAGAAACTGGCTGCGACGGCCTTGTCACCGGAAAAGCGCGCACGCCAGACGCGTCGCGCCGATTACTGGATTCGCACACGAAACGTGATGCGGGTGGAGTTCAGGCGCACCCTGCAAAAGCCGATGCGCGAAGCGCGCTTTTCGCACCTCACCGAAACGATGGACCGCGAGAGCATGAGGGCACGCCTGAACTACATGGACCCGGACGACAGCGACGATTCGCAGGACAGCGAAGACAGCCGCGATGTCGTGCCGTCGAGGGTGCTGGAGACCGGGCCGGGCACGTTGCCTTGACGAAATCCGCGAATGAGTGGGATGTCATACCGGGCTTGACCCGGCATCCACCGCGAAGCGGCGACGGCCGTTGAAGTCATGGATTGCGGATCGAGTCCAGGGCATGGATTGCGGATCAAGGCTCTCCTGAGCTTGTCGAAGGGTCCGCAATGACAGCCTAGACCCCTCGCGCCCGGTCCCGCTTGAACCGCTCGCGAAACGCTGCAAATTCACCCGCGTCGAGCGCATCGCGAATCTCCTGCATCAGGTTCAGGTAGTAGTGCAGGTTGTGGATGCTCGCCAGCATGGGCGCGAGCATTTCACCGCAGCGCTCCAGGTGGTGCATGTAGGCACGCGAGAAGTTCTTGCACGCATAGCAGGTGCAGGTTTCATCCAGCGGCGTCTCGTCGATCCGATGGCGCGCGTTGCGGATTTTCAGGTCGCCAAAGCGGGTGAACAGGTGGCCGTTGCGCGCATTGCGCGTGGGCATCACGCAGTCGAACATGTCCACGCCCTGCGCGACGCCTTCGACCAGGTCTTCGGGTGTGCCGACGCCCATCAGGTAGCGCGGCTTGTTGGCCGGCAGGCGATGGGGAGTGTGCGCCATGATGCGCAGCATTTCTTCCTTGGGCTCGCCGACGCTGACGCCACCGACGGCATAGCCGGGGAAGTCCATCTCGACCAGCCCCTGCAAGGATTCATCCCGAAGGTGCTCGAACATGCCGCCCTGCACGATGCCAAAAAGCGCATTGGGGTTTTCAAGCCGCGCGAACTCGGTCTTGCAGCGGTCTGCCCAGCGCAGGCTCAACTCCATCGATACGCGAGCCTCGGCTTCAGTCGTGATGTGGCCCCGGGTGTCGTAGGGCGTGCATTCGTCGAACTGCATCACGATGTCGCTGTTGAGTGCCGTCTGGATCTGCATCGATACCTCGGGCGTGAGGAACAGCTTGTCGCCGTTGACGGGCGATGAGAACTTCACGCCCTCTTCGCTGATCTTGCGCATCTCGCCCAGGCTCCAGACCTGGAAGCCGCCTGAGTCCGTCAGGATGGGCTTGCTCCACGATTCGAAGCGATGCAGGCCACCGAACTGCTTGAGCACATCGAGCCCAGGGCGCATCCACAGATGGAAGGTGTTGCCCAGGATGATCTGCGCGCCCATCTCGTCGAGCGAGCGCGGCGTGACGCCCTTGACAGTGCCGTAGGTGCCGACCGGCATGAAGATCGGCGTCTCCACGATGCCATGGTTGAGGGTGAGACGGCCGCGACGCGCGTGGCCTTCGGTTTTGATCAGGTCGAAATTGAGCATGGTGTCAGGCGCGTTGCAGCAGCATCGCATCGCCGTAGCTGAAGAACCGGTAGCGCGATTCAATGGCGTGGCGATAGAGCTTGATGATGTGGTCGTAGCCCGCGAACGCGCTCACCAGCATGAGCAGCGTCGAGCGGGGCAGGTGGAAGTTGGTCACGAGGCGGTCGACGACCTGGAACTGGAAGCCCGGCGTGATGA
Source organism: Caenimonas sp. SL110 (assembly GCF_001044395.1). Taxonomy (GTDB): domain Bacteria; phylum Pseudomonadota; class Gammaproteobacteria; order Burkholderiales; family Burkholderiaceae_C; genus Ramlibacter. The sequence continues at coordinate 47,628 of NZ_JANU01000005.1, read as the reverse complement.
AGATGCTGGTGTCGCCTGTGGCCTGGCCGGATACGGCCCAGGATTCCAGCGTGCGCACTGTCGTCGTGCCGACCGCGATCACGCGTGCGCCGCGCGCCTTCGCGCTTGCGATGGCGGCCTGCGTGGCCTGCGGCACTTCGTACCACTCGCTGTGCATGCGGTGGTCTGCGATGTTTTCCACCTTGACTGGCTGGAAGGTGCCGGCGCCCACATGCAACGTGACACTGGCGCGCTCGATGCCGCGCGCGTCGAACTGCGCAAGCAGCGGCTCGTCGAAGTGCAATGCGGCCGTCGGTGCTGCGACTGCACCCGGGTTCTTTGCGAACACGGTCTGGTAACGGCGCACGTCGTCGGCCGTGTCGCCGTGTTCGATGTAGGGCGGCAGGGGCACATGGCCGTGCTGCTCCATCAGGGTCCACGGATCGCCATCGAGCGTGAAGCGAAAGAGCGGCCCATCGGCATCGGGCCAGCGGCTGGTGAGCGTCGCGGTGAAGCCGCCTGTCATTCGAATCGCGGTGCCGATCGGTGGCTTTTTGCTCACCTTCATGTGCGCGACGATTTCGTTGCCGGTGAGGACGCGCTCGACCAGCAGTTCGGCCTTGCCGCCCGTGGGCTTTTCGCCATACAGGCGCGCTTTCACGACCTTGGTGTCGTTGAAGACAAGCAGGTCGCCAGGCTGCAGCAAGGAGGGCAGGTCGCGGAAGCTTCGATCGACCGGCTGCGGCGATGTGCCGTCGAGCAACCGCGATCCGCTGCGCTGTGCGGCGGGATGCTGTGCGATCAGTTCGGGGGGGAGGGCGAAATCGAAATCGCCTACGGTGAAGGTGCGCATGCTTGAGGGCTGGACGCAGCCCGTGCCAAGAGTGGAGACAGGGCAGAATTGTCCCATGTCCACAACCCTGGCCAAGCCGGCCGCCCAGAACGCACTCACGGTGCCGCAGAAAGCCCTCTTGAAGATGGGGCTCAAGCGGGACATCGACCTGGCGCTGCACCTGCCGCTGCGCTACGAGGACGAGACGCGCATCGTCAAGCTGCGCGATGCGCGCCCGGGCGATGTCGCGCAGATCGAGGCCACGGTGGTGAATTGCGAGGTGAGCTATCGACCGCGACGCCAGCTGGTGGTGACTGTCGATGACGACAGCGATACGTGCGTGCTGCGCTTCTTCACTTTCTATCCATCGCTGCAAAAGGCGCTTGCAGTCGGTTCGCGCATTCGCGTGCGCGGCGAACTGAAAGGCGGCTTCATCGGTTGGCAGATGGTGCACCCGACGTTCAAGCCTGCCGGTGGCGAGTTGGCGAGCGCGCTGACGCCGGTTTATTCGACGGTGTCCGTGCTTCCCCAAACGTATTTGCGCAAGGCGGTGCTCGGCGGACTGGCTCGCGCGGATTTGTCGGATACCTTTCCACCGGGCGTGACGGAGTCACTCCAGCCGGTGGTCTGGAGTCTTCGCGATTCACTGCACTTCCTGCATCAACCCACGCCCGATGTGGCGTTGGCGACGCTGGAGGACAGGAGTCATCCGGCGTGGCAGCGCCTCAAGGCCGAGGAGTTGCTGGCGCAGCAGCTGTCGCAGCTGGAGAGCAAGCGCGAGCGTGCAGCGCTCAGGGCACCTTCGTTCGCGCGGGTCGAGGATGGTTTGCATGACCAGCTGCTGGCGGCGCTGCCCTTCAAGCTCACGCACGCACAAGAACGCGTGGGCCGCGAGATCGCGAAGGACCTGGCGCGGCCGGTGCCCATGCATCGCTTGCTGCAGGGCGATGTGGGTTCCGGCAAGACGGTGGTCGCTGCGCTGGCTGCGGCCATCGCAATCGATGCGGGCTGGCAGTGCGCGTTGATGGCGCCCACCGAGATCCTGGCCGAGCAGCATTTTCGAAAGCTGATTGGCTGGCTGGAGCCGCTCTTTGCACCGCGTGGCTTGCGCGTCGCATGGCTGACCGGTAGCCAGAAAAAGAAAGAACGTACCGCGATGCTGGCCCTTGTCGCAAGTGGCGAGGCAGCGCTGGTGGTCGGCACGCACGCGGTGATCCAGGAGCAGGTGCAGTTTCGCAACCTGGGCGTCGCAATCATCGATGAGCAGCACCGGTTCGGTGTGGCGCAGCGGCTCGCCTTGCGCGCGAAGATGAGCGGCGAGGGACTGGAGCCCCACTTGCTCATGATGTCGGCGACGCCCATTCCGCGCACGCTGGCGATGAGCTACTACGCGGATCTGGATGTATCGACCATCGATGAACTGCCGCCCGGTCGCACGCCGGTGGTCACCAAGCTCATCGCCGACGTCCGGCGCGAAGAGGTGATCGAGCGCATCCGTGCGCAGGTGGCGCAGGGCCGGCAGGTTTACTGGGTGTGCCCCCTGATCGAGGAGAGTGAGGCGCTGGACCTGACCAACGCAACGCAGACCCATGAGTCGTTGACCGAGGCATTGCCAGGTGCGATGGTCGGCCTGCTGCACTCGCGCATGCCGCTGCCGGAAAAGAGAGCTGTGATGTCGCTTTTTACAGCCGGGCAGATGGCGGTGCTGGTGTCGACGACGGTGATTGAAGTGGGCGTCGACGTGCCCAATGCGTCGTTGATGGTGATCGAGCATGCAGAGCGGTTTGGTCTTTCGCAGCTGCATCAGTTGCGAGGGCGTGTCGGCCGTGGTGCCGCCGCTTCGGCATGTGTCCTGCTCTATTCGGCAGGCGAACACGGCAAGCTGGGCGAAACGGCGCGTGCTCGCCTGAAGGCGATGGCCGAGACGGCGGACGGGTTCGAGATTGCGCGGCGCGACCTGGAGATTCGCGGGCCGGGTGAGTTTCTGGGCGCACGACAGTCGGGCGCGGCGATGCTGCGGTTTGCTGATCTCGACACGGACGTCCATCTGCTGGAATGGGCGCGGCAGATGGCTCCCTTGATGCTGGACCGACACCCGCAATTGGCGCGACAGCACGAGCAGCGCTGGTTCGGAGGAAAATCAGAATTCCTCAAAGCCTGACCAAGCCATCCCTTCATGACCCTGACCGAGCTCAAGTACATCGTCGCCGTGGCGCGCGAGAAGCATTTCGGCAAGGCGGCCGAAGCATGCTTCGTGTCGCAGCCGACGCTGTCGGTCGCGATCAAGAAGCTGGAAGAGGAACTCGAGGTCAAGCTCTTCGAGCGCAGCGCCAATGAAGTGTCGGTGACTGCGCTGGGCGAGGAGATCGTGCAGCAGGCGCAAAGCGTGCTGGAGCAGGCGGCCAACATCAAGGAAATTGCCAAGCGCGGCAAGGACCCGCTCGCAGGGCCGCTGAAGCTGGGCGTGATCTACACGATCGGCCCGTACCTGCTGCCCGATCTTGTGCGACAGGCAATTTCGCGTACGCCCCAGATGCCGTTGATGCTCCAGGAGAACTTCACGGTGAAACTGCTGGAGATGCTGCGCATGGGGGACATCGACTGCGCGATCATGGCCGAGCCGTTTCCCGACACAGGGCTGGCCGTGGCGGCGCTCTATGACGAACCTTTCCTGGCGGCGGTGCCCAGCAACCATCCGCTGGCTGCTCGCAAGACAGTGACCGCGCAAGAGCTCAAGAGCGAAACCATGCTGCTGCTGGGCAACGGGCATTGCTTTCGCGACCATGTGCTGGAGGTGTGCCCGGAGTTCGCGCGCTTTTCAAGCAATGCGGAAGGCATCCGCAAGAGCTTCGAAGGCTCGTCGCTGGAAACAATCAAGCACATGGTGGCTGCCGGAATGGGTATCACCGTGGTGCCTCGGCTCTCGGTGCCCAAGGAGGCACTGGAGCCGCGGCCGCGCCGGCGCAACGAAGACCATTCGTATGTGAAATACATCCCGTTCGATGGCGATCCGCCGACGCGCAGGGTGGTGCTGGCGTGGCGGCGCAGCTATACGCGCTACGAGGCGATCGCGTCGCTGCGCAACTCGATCTACGCATGCGAGTTGCCGGGTGTGAAGCGGCTGTCGTGATGTTTGATGAATTCGAAAAGATTTTGATCCCAGGACAATGACCAGGCTCTATCAACCCGGAATTTTCGAAGGCGTGCCGGCTGTGGCGCGCTACGTTGTTTTCAGTCTCGCGCAGGACTCGGACGCGGACGGCATCAAGCAGGCGCTGGTGCGGCTTTCGCCACTGTCCAACGGCAGCGATGTGGTGGTCGGACTCGGCCCTTCGCTGGTTGCCGCGCTGGGCGCGCAGATTCCGGGCCTGCATGAATTCCCGGCCATGGAAGGTCACGGCGTCACGGTGCCGTCCACGCCTGGCACGCTGTGGTGCTGGGTGCGCGGCGACGACCTTGGCGATTTGCTGCACCTGACGCGCAAGGTTCAAAAGGCGCTTGCGCCAGCGTTTGCCCTGCGCCATGTGGTCGATGCCTTCCGTCATGCGCTGGGCGAAAGCGGACATGGCCGCGATCTGACCGGCTATGAAGACGGAACCGAGAATCCCACGGGTGATGCAGCAGAACAAGCCGCGTTCACGCACGGCAAGGGCGAGGGGCTGGACGGCGGCAGTTTTGTGGCAGTGCAGCAGTGGCTGCATGACATGGACGCATTCGAGGCCCTGACCGATGACGAGCGAGACCACCACATCGGTCGGCGACGCGACGACAACGAAGAGATCGAAGATTCGCCGACTTCGGCCCATGTGAAGCGAACCGCGCAGGAAGATTTTGATCCGCCGGCGTTCATGCTGCGCAGGTCGATGCCGTGGATGATGAACATGCAAGCGGGACTGATGTTCGTGGCATTCGGCGAGTCCCTGTACGCCTTCGAGGCGCAAATGCGGCGCATGGCCGGTCAGGAAGACGGAATCGTCGATGCGATGTTCAGCATTTCCAGGCCCGTGAATGGCGCGTATTTCTGGTGCCCGCCCATGCGGGACGGCAAGCTCGATTTGCGCCGTCTCGGCCTCTAGATGGTGACCGAGAAACTTCGCCTATACCTCGACCTGATCCGCTGGAACCGGCCGGCCGGTTGGCTGCTGCTGCTGTGGCCTTCACTCAGCGCACTGTGGATCGCATCGCATGGATTCCCAGGTTGGCATCTGCTGGCGGTGTTTGTACTGGGCACGATTCTCATGCGCAGCGCCGGGTGCTGTGTCAACGATGTTGCCGATCGCGAGTTCGACCGTCATGTGAAGCGCACGGCACAAAGGCCGGTGACGTCTGGCAAGGTGTCGGTCAAGGAAGCGCTTGCCTTCGGCGCGATCCTGGCACTGGTGGCGTTTGCGCTGGTGCTGACGACCAATGAACTCGCCGTTGCGTGGTCGTTCGCGGCGCTGGCGATCACGATTGCTTATCCGTATGCGAAGCGCTTTGTCTCAATGCCGCAGGCGGTGCTGGGTATTGCTTTCAGCTTCGGCATTCCCATGGCGTTTGCCGCCGTGCAGTCGCGCATCCCTATGGTGGCCTGGCTTCTTCTGCTTGGCAATCTCTTCTGGGTGGTGGCGTATGACACCGAGTACGCCATGGTCGACAGGGATGACGACCTGAAGATCGGCATGAAGACCTCGGCGATCACGCTCGGGCGCGCCGACGTCGCTGTGGTGATGTTTTGCTATGCGGCTTATCTGGGGATCTGGAGTGCGGTGCTGGCCACGCGCCTGCCTGCCTACGTCATCGCAATCACCATAGCTGCCGCCGGTGGACAGGCGCTTTGGCACTACACCATGATTCGCCATCGCACACGCGACGGCTGCTTCCGCGCGTTTCGGCTCAATCACTGGCTTGGCTTCACCATGTTTGCTGGCGTGGTCGCCGGCTATGCCGTTCAGTGAAGCTCGCGCTGGCGCTCGATCGCACGGTCAGGCGCCGAACTCATCGCCCAGTTCGGTTGCACGCTTGCGCGCGGCGTGAAGTGCCTTGCCGAACAGTGCTGCTAGCTGGTCGTGTTCCATTGACGTGATGGCGGCATGGGTTGTGCCGCCTCTGGAGGTGACGCGTTCGCGAAGGATTTCTGGCGGATCGTCGGATGCACGGGCGAGTTCTGAGGCGCCGACAAACGTACCAATCGAGAGCTTGCGTGCCTGATCGCTCGACAGGCCCATCTCGATTCCCGCCTTCGTCATCGCTTCGATGAAGAAAAAGACATACGCGGGGCCGGAACCTGAAAGTGCCGTTACGGCGTCCAGATACTGCTCGTCGGTCACCCAGAGTGAATCGCCGGTGGTTGAGATGATCTGCTCAATGCGACGCCGATCTGCTTCGGTCACTGCGGGTCGTGCATAAAGTGCAGTCATCCCCTTGCCAACGAGCGCCGGGGTGTTTGGCATCGAGCGCACGATCCGCTGCGTACCCAGCCATTGGGCGATGCTGCTGGATCGAATGCCGGCCGCTACGCTCAAATGCAGGGCGGAACCCGTGAACGCGCCGGCTTGGGCGGCAGCTTCCTTGAAGGTCTGCGGCTTGACGGCCCAGATCACAACATTTGCGCGCGCAAGGGCCGGTCCAGCGAACTCCTTTGCCAGCACGCCGAACTGAACCTTGAGTTTTTCCCGGGATTGCGCAAACGGCTCCACCACTTCGACCTGCAATGGAGAAAGACCCTGGCGTATCAGGCCCCCGATGATGGCGCCGGCCATGTTGCCCCCGCCAATGAAAGCGATGCGATCCTGGTTGCTGTCCCGTGCTGGGGCGTTTGCGTTCTGGTTCATCGCTGCAGTCTATCTTGGCGGGTATCCCGGAACCTGCGCCGGCTGGCAGCCCCTGTCGGTCAAAATAGTCGTGAATGAACCGACAGGACCTGATTTCCCGCCTTGAGCGCACCAAGGCCTGCGACATCGCCATTATCGGCGGGGGTGCCACCGGCCTTGGTGTCGCGCTCGATGCGGCGGCGCGCGGATTTTCCGTTGTGCTGGTCGAATCGCACGACTTTGCCAAAGGCACCTCTTCGCGTGCGACCAAGCTGGTCCATGGCGGCGTGCGCTACCTCGCGCAGGGCAACATCGCCCTGGTTCGTGAGGCGCTGCATGAGCGAACGACGTTGTTGCACAACGCGCCGCATATTGCTCAGCCGCTGGCGTTTGTCATGCCGTCCTACCGATTCTGGGAGACGCCGTTTTATGGTGCCGGATTGAAGATGTACGACGCGCTCGCGGGAAAGGCTGGTCTCGGGCCCACCGAGTTCCTGAGCCGCCGCGAGACGCTGGCATGTCTGCCGACCGCGCGGCCACAGGGGCTGAAGGGGGGCGTGAAGTACTGGGATGGCCAGTTCGACGATGCGCGGCTGGCCCTTGCGCTGGCGCGGACGGCGCAGGCCAAGGGCGCATTGGTCGTCAATTACTGCGCGGCCACCGCACTGCGGCACGAGAACGGCAAGGTGGTCGGCCTTGTTTGCCGGGACCAGGAGACCGGCAGGGAATTCGAAATCCGCTCACGTTGCATTGTGAATGCGGCGGGCGTCTGGGTCGATCAGTTCAGGCAGATGGATGGTCAGGCGCTTGACCGGCCTGTCAAGCCGATGGTCGCACCGAGCCAGGGGGTGCACATTGTTGTCGACCGCGAATTCCTTCCGGGCAACCACGCATTGATGGTTCCTAAAACCGCCGATGGGCGGGTTCTCTTTGGAGTCCCGTGGTTGGGCAAGATCATTCTGGGGACGACGGATACGCCACGGGGGGATCTATCGCGAGAGCCCCGGCCCTTCAGGGAGGAGCTCGAATTCATCCTTGGCGAATCAGCTCGATACCTTGTCCGGGCGCCTCAGCCCTCTGACATCAGAAGCATGTGGGTCGGGCTCCGGCCCTTGGTGAAGCCGCAAAACGATGACGGGGGTGAGACAAAAGCGCTTAGCCGGGAGCATACGGTCGTCGCCAGCCGATCCGGCCTGGTTACGGTGACGGGTGGCAAGTGGACCACCTACCGTGCAATGGCAGAAGACGTTTTGGAAACCTGTTTCGAGAGCCGTTTGTTGGAAAGGGCTAGTGCGGGAGTGACTGTTCACTTGAGGCTTGTCGGGGCCGACGGATTGCCGGATCGGGTCCCATCGTTGAGCGAGCCGCAGGGGTTGCACTCGTATGGTACTGAGTCTGCCGAATTGGCAGCGTTTGAGGGGGCCACGCGAGTACTCGGAGGCGGATTGACCGAAGGCATGGTCAGATTTGCCGCGCGTAAGGAGTTCGCCCGAACCGTCGAGGACGTACTCGCTCGCCGGAGCCGGATTCTCTTTCTGGATGCGAAAATGGCTGCCCAACTTTCAGGCCGTGTAGCGGAGGTTCTGAAAGACGAAACAGGCGGTGATCCACAACTTGATGCCTTCATCGACTTGACCCGCCTCTATTTGACGATGCCGGCTTGAAGGCGCTTTCGCAAAAGTCCGTTTGACAGGGTCTTGCGAGACTGCCATAATCGAGGGCTGCGCTTTGGAGCGCATATCTAGCCCATGCGAAATCGCTGCGAGTGGTTCACAGCGAGGACGACGGGCCCAAGACTGACCTAGAGATCTGCGGCCCATTCGGCGGCAGGCTCTAAGTACAAGTTGGGAATATTTGAAATGATCCAGACAGAATCCCGGCTCGAAGTTGCCGACAACACCGGTGCGAAGTCCGTTCTTTGCATCAAGGTGCTCGGTGGTTCCAAGCGTCGCTACGCCAGTGTGGGCGACATCATCAAGGTCAGCATCAAGGAAGCAGCGCCGCGTGGCCGCGTCAAAAAAGGCGAGGTCTACAGCGCCGTGGTAGTTCGCACTGCCAAGGGCATCCGCCGCTCCGACGGTTCGCTGGTCAAGTTCGACGGCAACGCCGCCGTGCTGCTCAACAACAAGCTGGAGCCAATTGGCACTCGCATCTTCGGACCCGTGACGCGTGAACTGCGTACCGAGAAGTTCATGAAGATCGTGTCCCTGGCTCCTGAAGTTCTTTGAAGAGGACGCGTTCATGAACAAGATTCGCAAAGGCGACGAGGTCATCGTGCTCGCGGGCCGTGACAAAGGCAAGCGAGGCAAGGTTACGCTTCGCAAGGACGATGCTCATCTGATCGTCGAAGGCATCAACATCGTCAAGAAGCACGCCAAGCCAAACCCTATGAAGGGTGAGACTGGCGGCATCGTCGAAAAATCGATGCCTATTCACCAGTCCAATGTGGCGATTTTTAACGCCGCTACCGGCAAGGCCGATCGCGTGGGCATCAAGACTGACGGCGACAAGCGCGTTCGTGTCTTCAAGTCCAGTGGCGAAGAAATCAAGGTGGCATGACCATGGCTCAGCAACAAGCAAAACAGCAGGGCGCCGTGGCGCGACTGCAGCAGCATTACCGCGACAAGGTCGCGCCGGAACTGATGACCAAATTCGGCTACAAGTCGCCGATGCAGGTCCCGCGTCTGACAAAAATCACCCTGAACATGGGTGTGTCCGAAGCGGTTGCCGACAAGAAGGTCATGGATAACGCCGTAGGCGACCTGACGAAGATTGCCGGTCAGAAGCCCGTCGTCACCAAGGCCAAGAAAGCCATCGCTGGATTCAAGATCCGCGAAGGCCAGGCCATCGGTACGATGGTCACGCTGCGCGGCGTTCGCATGTATGAATTCCTGGACCGTTTCGTCACCGTGGCGTTGCCGCGTGTACGTGACTTCCGTGGTATTTCCGGTCGCGCATTTGACGGCCGCGGCAACTACAACATCGGCGTGAAAGAGCAGATCATTTTCCCCGAGATCGAGTACGACAAGGTTGACGCCCTGCGCGGCCTCAATATCAGCATCACGACGACGGCCAAGAATGATGAGGAGTGCAAGGCGCTCCTGGCTGGCTTCCGTTTCCCCTTCAAGAACTGAGGTTCCCAGTGGCAAAAATGGCTTTGATCGAGCGCGAGCTCAAGCGGGACAAACTGGTGGCCAAGTACGCGAAAAAACACGCGGAACTGAAGGCAACTTCCAACGATGCGAAAAAGAGCGACGAAGAGCGCGCAGCGGCCCGTCTGGCGCTGCAAAAGCTCCCGCGCAACGCAAACCCCACCCGTCAGCGCAACCGCTGCGGCATCACCGGTCGTCCGCGCGGAACCTTCCGCCAGTTCGGCCTTGCACGCGCCAAGATTCGCGAGATGGCCTTTGCTGGCGACATCCCGGGTATCACCAAGGCCAGCTGGTAACGGCCAGGAGCAATTGATATGAGCATGAGTGATCCCATCGCCGACCTGTTGACCCGCATCCGCAACGCGCAGATGGTGGCTAAGCCAACGGTTTCGGTGCCCTCTTCCAAAGTGAAGGTGGCCATTGCCCAAGTCTTGAAGGATGAGGGTTACATCGACGGCTTCCGCGTTGTTACCGACGCCGGCAAGAGCGAGCTTGAAATCAGCCTGAAGTACTACGCCGGCCGTCCGGTGATCGAGCGCATCGAGCGCGTGAGCCGTCCTGGCCTGCGTGTGTACAAAGGCCGCGACGCTATTCCCCAGGTCCAGAACGGACTGGGCGTTGCCATCGTCACCACGCCTCAGGGCGTGATGACGGACCGCAAGGCGCGCGCTACCGGTGTCGGTGGCGAAGTGCTTTGCTACGTCGCATAAGGGAAGGAAGAAAAAATGTCCCGAGTTGGAAAAATGCCCGTTGACGTGCCGAATGGCGTGGACGTGGCAATCAAGGATGATCAGATCAGTGTGAAGGGTGCCGGCGGCACGCTCTTGCTGACTCAAAACGCGCTGGTCACTGTGACCAGTAAAGACGGTAAGCTCAGTTTCGTTCCCGCCAATGAATCGCGGGAAGCAAATGCGATGAGCGGCACCATGCGCCAGTTGGTCAACAACATGGTGGTCGGCGTGACCAAAGGCTTCGAAAAGAAGTTGAGCCTCGTTGGCGTTGGCTACAAGGCTGCCGCGCAGGGCAACAAGCTCAACCTCACGGTTGGCTACTCGCACCCGGTCAATATTGAAATGCCGGCTGGTATTTCCGTGGCGACCGCGACGCCGACTGAAATCGTCATCAAGGGTGCTGATCGCCAACGAGTTGGTCAGATCGCCGCCGAGATCCGTGCTGTTCGTCCGCCCGAGCCCTACAAGGGCAAGGGAATCCGCTACGCGGACGAGAAGATCACGATCAAAGAGACCAAGAAGAAGTAAGGGGCAGCACCATGTTGACCAAGAAAGAACAGCGACTGCGTCGCTCGCGCCAGACTCGCATCCGCATTGCAACGCAAGGCGTAGCGCGGCTGACCGTGAATCGCACAAATCTCCACATCTACGCGACCGTGATATCCGACGACGGCAGCAAGGTGATTGCTACGGCTTCGACGGCCCAGGCAGATCTTCGCAAGTCATTGGGTGGTTCCGGCAAGGGTGGAAATACCACTGCCGCCCAACAGGTTGGCAAGCTGATCGCCGAGAAGGCGAAAGCCGCCGGCGTCGAGAAGGTTGCATTCGACCGCGCAGGTTTTGCGTACCACGGCCGCGTCAAGGCGCTGGCTGAAGCCGCGCGTGAAGCCGGCCTGCAGTTCTAACGAACCGGAAACAGATCATGGCAAGAGTTCAGGCAAAACCCCAAGGTGACGGTCCCGAAGACGGGATGCGCGAAAAGATGATTGCGGTCAACCGCGTGACCAAAGTGGTGAAGGGTGGCCGAATTCTCGGTTTCGCCGCACTCACTGTGGTGGGCGACGGCGATGGAAAAGTCGGTATGGGCAAAGGCAAGTCCAAGGAAGTACCTGCCGCGGTTCAAAAGGCGATGGAAGAGTCCCGTCGCAACATGACCAAGGTCAATCTCAAGAATGGCACTATCCATCACACCGTTTACGGTCAGCATGGCGCTGCCCGCATCATGATGTCGCCTGCCCCCCGCGGTACGGGCATCATTGCTGGCGGCCCAATGCGCGCTGTGTTCGAAGTCATGGGTATTACCGACATCGTGGCCAAGAGCCACGGTTCGACGAATCCGTACAACATGGTCCGTGCCACGTTTGACGCTCTTCGCAAGTCCACGACGCCTTCGGCCGTGGCGGCCAAGCGCGGCAAGTCGGTCGAAGACCTCTTCACGGCCTGAAGGACGCAAATATGGCAACCGAAAAGAAAACCGTGAAGGTCAAGCTGGTTCGCAGCCCGATCGGAACGAAGGCCGACCACCGCGCTACTGTGCGCGGTCTGGGTCTGCGCAAACTCAATAGCGTCAGCGAGATTGAAGACACGCCCGCAACCCGCGGCATGATCAACAAGATCGACTATTTGGTCCAGGTACTCTGAGGACGATCATGGAACTGAACGACATCAAGCCTGCAGAAGGCGCAAAACATTACAAGCGACGTGTCGGTCGCGGTATCGGTTCGGGCCTGGGCAAGACCGCCGGTCGCGGTCACAAAGGTCAGAAGTCCCGAGCTGGCGGCTACCACAAGGTGGGTTTTGAAGGCGGTCAGATGCCTTTGCAGCGTCGCCTCCCGAAGCGTGGCTTTAAGTCGCAAACAGCCAAGTACAACGCTGAGATCAGCCTTGCTGCTCTTGAACGCCTGGGTGCCGCTGAAGTGGACCTGCTGGCACTGAAGCAAGCTGGACTCGTCGGCGAAATGATCAAGAACGTCAAGGTCATCAAGGCCGGTGAGCTCAAGATCGCCATCAAGGTGACTGGCATTCTGGCAACCGTTGGTGCTAAGGCGGCAATCGAAGCCGCCGGTGGCAGCGTCGCCTGATTTGATACAAGCAAAGGATACGACGGGTGGCAACTAGCGCACAAATTGCGAAGACCGGCAAATTCGGCGACCTGCGTCGCCGGCTGGTATTCCTGCTGCTCGCGCTCGTCGTTTATCGGATCGGCGCGCATATTCCTGTTCCTGGAATTAATCCCGATCAGCTTGCGCAGCTATTCAAGGGTCAGCAGGGCGGCATCCTTGCCATGTTCAACATGTTCTCGGGCGGCGCGCTCTCGCGTTTCACCGTGTTTGCGTTGGGCATCATGCCTTACATCTCGGCTTCGATCATCATGCAGTTGCTCACCTACGTCGTGCCGACATTTGAGCAGATGAAGAAAGAGGGAGAAGCTGGTCGCCGCAAGATTACGCAGTACACGCGCTATGGCACGCTCGGTCTTGCTATTTTCCAGTCTCTGGGTATTGCGCTTGCGCTGGAAGGTTCGGCTGGATTGGTCATGAGCCCTGGCCTTGGATTCCGGATGACTGCAGTGGTCAGTCTGACGGCAGGTACGATGTTCCTCATGTGGCTGGGCGAGCAGATCACCGAGCGTGGACTTGGCAATGGCATCTCCATTTTGATCTTCGCGGGAATTGCGGCGGGTCTGCCAAGCGCCATCGGCGGATTGCTGGAATTGGTACGCACAGGCGCAATGAGCATTCTTGTTGCCATATTTATCGTGGTGCTTGTGGCGCTCATCACCTATTTCGTGGTGTTTGTTGAGCGCGGTCAACGCAAGATTCTGGTGAACTATGCGCGCCGACAAGTAGGCAACAAGGTTTATGGCGGTCAATCGTCGCACCTGCCGTTGAAGCTGAACATGGCCGGCGTGATTCCGCCGATCTTCGCTTCATCGATTATCCTGCTGCCGGCGACCGTAGTTAGCTGGTTCTCGACGGGTGATGGCATGCGCTGGATCAAGGACATTGCAGCTACGCTGACTCCTGGCCAACCGATCTATGTGATGCTGTACGCCAGTGCCATCGTATTCTTCTGCTTCTTCTACACAGCGCTGGTGTTCAACAGCCGTGAGACTGCAGATAACCTGAAGAAGAGTGGCGCGTTCATACCCGGGATTCGACCGGGCGAGCAGACGGCCCGCTATATCGACAAAATCCTGGTTCGTCTGACATTGGCCGGCGCGGTGTACATCACTTTCGTCTGCCTGCTGCCAGAGTTCCTGATTCTCAAATACAACGTGCCATTTTATTTTGGAGGCACTTCGCTTCTGATCATTGTGGTGGTGACCATGGATTTCATGGCGCAGGTTCAAAACTATCTGATGTCGCAGCAATACGAATCGCTGCTGAAGAAAGCTAATTTCAAGACGTCGCTCAATGGTTAGTTGGCGTGGTGAAAGACGATTTCATCCAGGTGCATGTTCAGGTTGTTGAAGATCTGCCGCAGGCGACGTTCAGCGCTGAGTTTGAAAACGAACCTTGGGCGCGCCGACGTATATCGGGAAAGCTGCGGATTCATTAGATCCGCGTCTTGGCGGGTGACGATGTCACTCTTGAATTGACGCCCTGCGACTTGTCGCGGGCAAAGATTGTGTTTCGGGCAAAGTGATTGCCAGGGGCCGGACCAGCAAGCGCAAGCGGATGCTCGGGTACCTCTAGTTAGCTAAATGGTTTAGGAGAAAGACAAATGAGAGTCTCGGCTTCGGTCAAGAAAATTTGCCGCAACTGCAAGATCATCCGCCGCAAGGGCGTTGTTCGCGTGATCTGTACGGATCCGCGTCACAAGCAGCGCCAGGGCTGATTAGCAAGAGTTTCAGAGGATTAACATGGCACGTATCGCTGGCATCAACATTCCGCCGCATCAGCACGCCGAAATCGGCTTGACGGCAATTTTCGGCATTGGCCGCACGCGCGCACGCAAGATTTGCGAAGCGACTGGCATTCCGTACTCCAAGAAGGTCAAAGACCTGACCGACGGCGACCTGGAAAAACTCCGCGACGCCATCGGCCAGTTCACGATCGAAGGCGACCTGCGCCGCGAAACGACGATGAACATCAAGCGTTTGATGGACATCGGCTGCTACCGTGGTTTCCGTCACCGTCGTGGTTTGCCGATGCGCGGTCAGCGTACGCGCACCAACGCTCGCACTCGCAAGGGTCCGCGCAAGGCCGCTCAGGCCCTCAAGAAATAATCGGGAAAGAGAAAAGTCATGGCAAAAGCTCCCGCCAATAATGCCGCGCAACGCGTGCGCAAGAAGGTTCGCAAGAACGTGTCCGACGGCGTCTGCCACGTTCACGCGTCTTTCAATAACACGATCATCACGATCACCGACCGCCAGGGGAACGCCCTGAGTTGGGCGTCTTCGGGTGGCCAGGGTTTCAAGGGCTCCCGCAAGTCGACCCCCTTTGCCGCTCAGGTCGCTTCGGAAGTCGCTGGCCGCGCCGCCATCGAACAGGGAATCAAGAACCTCGACGTCAAGATCAAAGGCCCTGGCCCCGGTCGCGAATCGTCGGTTCGTGCGTTAGGCGCACTGGGAATCCGCATCACCTCGATCGCTGATGTGACTCCGGTTCCGCACAATGGCTGCCGTCCGCAGAAGCGGCGTCGCATCTGATCGCTCTGGCGATTCGATACGTAGTCGAGATCATTTTTTCAACCAAGCCCACCGCCGGTCCTGCATGCAGGGCCGGCTCCCGCAGTGACACTTTGTTGTACGGCTGCGGCAGAGACTGAAAAGGAAACAAAGTGGCACGTTACCTCGGCCCCAAGGCCAAACTCTCACGCCGTGAAGGCACGGACCTGTTCCTCAAGAGCGCACGTCGTTCGCTGGCGGACAAGGCCAAATTCGATTCCAAGCCGGGCCAGCATGGTCGCACCTCGGGTCAGCGCACCTCCGACTTCGGTCTTCAGCTGCGCGAAAAGCAGAAGGTCAAGCGCATGTACGGCATCCTGGAGCGCCAGTTCCGTCGTTACTTTGAAGAAGCTGATCGTCGCAAGGGCAACACCGGCGCGAACCTGCTGTTCATTCTCGAGTCCCGTCTGGACAACGTCGTCTATCGCATGGGATTTGGTTCCACGCGCGCTGAAGCCCGCCAGCTGGTCTCGCACAAGGCGATCACCGTTAATGGTTCTCCGGTGAATATTCCTTCGTACCTCGTGAAGACCGGCGATGTCATTGCCGTCCGTGAGAAGTCCAAGAAGCAAAACCGAATCGTCGAAGCGCTTCAGCTGGCACAACAGGTTGGCATCCCGGCCTGGGTTGAAGTCAATGCCGACAAAGCAGAAGGCGTCTTCAAGAAGGTGCCGGACCGCGACGAGTTCGCTGCCGATGTCAAGGAAGCGCTGATCGTCGAGTTGTACTCACGTTAAGCAGCCCCATCCGGGATTCGCGCGTCGTGCGCGAACCCGGATTCATGTTTTTTGTTCCCGGCCGCGAGGCATCGCGGTTTGGGCGCTTCACCAGCCTTACCGGTGTAACGAGCCGGGGGTATTGAGAGGAAGTCCTGAATGCAACACAACCTGCTGAAACCCAAAGCTATCAATGTCGAACAGCTTGGCACGAACCGAGCCAAGGTAACCCTGGAGCCGTTCGAGCGTGGCTACGGCCATACGCTGGGCAACGCCCTGCGTCGGGTCCTTCTGTCGTCGATGGTCGGGTACTCGGCGACTGAAGTGACTATCGCCGGCGTGCTGCACGAGTACTCGTCGATTGATGGCGTCCAGGAAGACGTTGTCAGCATCCTTCTGAACCTCAAGGGTGTGGTGTTCAAGCTCCACAACCGCGATGAAGTGACCCTGAGCCTGCGCAAAGATGGTGAAGGCGTTGTAACCGCAGCTGATATTCAGACGCCCCACGACGTTGAGATCATCAATCCTGACCATGTAATCGCGCATTTGTCCCAGGGCGGCAAGATCGACATGCAGATCAAGGTCGAAAAGGGCCGCGGTTATGTGCCTGGCACGATGCGGCGTTACGCCGACGAGCCGACCAAGTCGATCGGCCGCATTGTTCTCGACGCCTCGTTCTCGCCCGTCAAGCGCGTGAGCTATATCGTTGAAAGCGCGCGCGTGGAGCAGCGTACGGACCTCGACAAGCTGGTGCTTGAGATCGAGACGAACGGTGCCATCACCGCTGAAGACGCGGTTCGTGCCTCAGCCAAGATCCTCGTTGAACAACTCGCGGTATTCGCGCAGCTTGAGGGCAGTGAGCTCGCCGCCTTTGATGCGCCGGTTCAGCGCAGCTCGCAGCAGTTCGACCCGATCTTGCTTCGTCCAGTGGATGAACTCGAGTTGACGGTTCGTTCGGCAAACTGCTTGAAGGCCGAGAACATTTACTACATCGGTGACCTGATTCAGCGTACCGAGAACGAATTGCTCAAGACTCCTAATCTGGGTCGCAAGTCGCTCAACGAAATCAAGGAAGTTCTTGCCTCGCGTGGCCTCACGCTAGGCATGAAGCTCGAGAGCTGGCCTCCAGCCGGCCTCGACAAGCGTTAATTAATCATTGGTGAACTCGCAGTACCTGATACGGCTGCGTTTTAGATAAGGAAAGGAATACACCATGCGTCACGGCCACGGCCTTCGTAAACTCAATCGCACCACTTCGCACCGCCTCGCGATGCTGCGCAACATGATGGTTTCGCTGCTTCAGCACGAAGTCATCAGGACTACTGTTCCCAAGGCCAAGGAATTGCGCCGTGTTGTTGAGCCCATGATCACGCTTGCCAAGGAACCGACGCTCGCCAATCGGCGTCTCGCTTTCGACCGCCTGCGCGACCGCGATATCGTTACCAAGCTTTTCAACGAACTCGGTCCACGTTACAACGCCCGTCCGGGTGGTTACACGCGCATTCTGAAGAATGGCTACCGTGTTGGCGACAACGCGCCGATGGCTTTCGTTGAGCTCGTCGATCGTCCTGTATCTATCGACGATGCTGATGCCCCTACTGCGGAATAAGCAGCGCAGGCAGGTTATAATTCAAGCGCGCGATGGAGCAGCCTGGTAGCTCGTTGGGCTCATAACCCAAAGGTCGCAAGTTCAAATCTTGCTCGCGCAACCAAATTCAATGCCCACCATATGGTGGGCATTTTTTTGCGTTGTTTGTGCTTCACTTGGCTACATCTTTCCAATCCCGCTCAGCGGTTCAGTCGTGAACCAATAGAAATCGTGAAGTCGGCATTCTTGTTGGGACCATGAAGACCCGCTTCGTGTTCGCTGAGCTTTCAAAGAACAAAGTTCTTGTATCGCAACATATATTCGCGGGCACTTCGATTCAGCTCTCTGATCTTGAGTTCCGCTTCGTCAGCGTCGCCCCTGACGATTGCCGCGAGAACAGCGCGGTATTGGGTGATTCCTGTTTCTGAGCGTCCTGGCAGCAGTGCCACGCGCCTCATCGTCACTCGTGTGCGTTCATAGACACGCTCGTTCAGGTCGGTGAATGTGTCGTTGTTGGCCGTCTGGCGAAGCCTGCACCCAATCTAGTACCGCT
This sequence comes from Caenimonas sp. SL110, assembly GCF_001044395.1. GTDB lineage: Bacteria > Pseudomonadota > Gammaproteobacteria > Burkholderiales > Burkholderiaceae_C > Ramlibacter. The sequence goes on along the minus strand of NZ_JANU01000005.1, from coordinate 29,613 downwards.
CGGAAGTAGAGATTTCCGGCGTCTCTGACATCGCCGTTGCAGGCAGCTGCCTGCAACGGCGGGCGAATTCGGCGGGTGTGATCCAGTCTGGCGCACTGTGGGGACGACTCTCGTTGTAGTACTCGCGCCACGCACCGATCTTGCCTTTGGCGTCGTCCAACGACATGAACCAGGTCGCGTTCAAACACTCCTGGCGCAGCCGACCGTTGAAGCTCTCTACGTTGGCGTTGTCCGTTGGCTTGCCCGGCCGGCTGAAGTCAAGTTCGACACCACGCTCATGGGCCCACTTGTCCATCACTTTGGATATGAACTCGCTGCCGTTTTCCGTCTTGATAGTCTGCGGCAGGCCGCGTCGTTCAGCAGTGTTGTTCAGAACTCTCACGACATCTTCCCCTTTCAAGCTTTGGCCCACGTCGATGGCCAGACATTCGCGGGTGTATAGATCCACCACCGTCAGCATCCGAAGTTTGCGACCATCAAACAGGTTGTCGGCGACGAAATCCATGCTCCAGATTTCATTGATGGCGTGAGCCAGTTGTTTGGGTTGGCGCAGCTGCGCTGCCTTGTTGCGCCGGGGGCGCTTCAAACGCAACGACAGGCCTTCCTCCCGGTAAAGGCGATACACCCGCTTGACGTTGTCCATGTGGCCCTCGCGGCGCAGCATCACATGCACCCGGCGATAGCCGTAGTGCACTCGCGTGTCGGTGATCTCCTTGATTCGCGACTTCAGGATGCTCTCATCCTTGCGCTGGGAGACATACAGATACGTCGATGACGACATCCTCACGATGCGCAGCGCTATGCGCTGACTGCATCCGAAATGCCGCATCAACTCCGGCACCAACTCGCGCCGCTGCGAGGGCCTCAGAGCTTTTTTGCGACTACCGCCTGCAGCATCGCCTTGTCCAGGCGCAGATCGGCCACGATCTGCTTGAGCGCAAACGCGATTTGCTTGTCGGTGAGCTTGCTCTTCTTCACGACAAGCGCCTGCCCCTGCGGGGCTTTCATCATGCCGAATTTCTCTGTACCTGCACGATCCCAAATCCGGTACAGGGTCACGTCGTCGATGGGTTTCGTGCCGCCGATACTGACGGTGGGTGCTGGGCCCAACAACTTCAGGACGTCGGAACTCATGAGGCGAGACTGCGACGTCAATAACGGCTTTCGCCCGTTGGCGATCATGACCGCTGCCACGAGCTTCGCCACGTGCAGCTCGTGTGTTCTTGTGGACTTGGTAACTTCGCGCTGGCCAAGGGCCTTGCGTAGCCGTGCAGGTACGACCAAGCGTGCCCACCAAATGCCACCGCGACGAGAAAGATGATTCGTCATCTCAACGCCTTTTGTACTGAGGCGATGTCGCAGCAGCGAGCGGTGAGGCGCGAGAGTCCTTGAGGATCAAGGCCCTAGGATTGTCTGGTGCGGCTGGCGGGGATCGAACCCACGACCCTTGGCTTCGGAGGCCAATACTCTATCCACTGAGCTACAGCCGCATTGCAATTGCATGCGAGGGCGCATTATCCCTGATTGGCGCGGGCTGCAATCTTGTGGCGGTACTGATAAAGGACGGAACGAGCGCCTAGCTATAATCAAAGGTTGATTTCAACGCCCCGCCAATTTTGAGGACGCCATGAGCGATAGCACCCAGGAAGAAGCCCACACCGGCCCGATCAAGACCCCTCAACAGTTGCTGCTCGCGGTGTTCTTTTCATTCGTGATCCCGGTATTCGCGATCATCGGATTCGTGAACTACGTGGTGTCGGACAACAAGCCTTCCGGCAACAAGCAGGGCGAGAGCCATGTGCTCGGCGGCGTCTCCACCCAGGACCTCGACAAAGGCGTGGCAGCGCGCATCAGCAAGGTTGGCTCGGTAGAGATCCGCGATGCCAACCGCGCCCTCAAGAGCGGCGAGGAAGTTTTCAAGGCCCAGTGCGCGACCTGCCACGGCACACCGGGAATCCCCGGCGCGCCCCACCTGGGCGACACTGCCGCCTGGGCCGCTCGCATCAAGACCGGTTTCGAGGCGCTCGTGCAGTCTGCCTTGAAGGGCAAGAACACCATGCCAGCGCAATCAGGTGGTGACTTCGACGACATCGAAATTGCGCGAGCTGCGGCGTACATGGCCAATTCGGCTGGGGCCACCTTCGCCGAGCCGCAGCGCCCTGCGGCAGCCACCACCGCTGCAGCATCAGCAGCGGCCCCTGCCGCAGCGCCGGCAGCCATCGCCGCAGCTCCGGCAGCAGCCGCAACGCCGGCTCCCGCACCGGCAACTCAGGTTGCCGCCGCAGGTCCCGCTGGCGAAGCGCTCTACAAGCAAGCCTGTGTCACCTGCCACTCGGGTGCGATACCTACCGCGCCGAAATTTGGCGACAAGGCTGCGTGGGCGCCTCGCATCGCGACCGGCATTCCAGCTCTGGTCAAGAGCGTCATCAACGGCAAGGGTGCCATGCCGCCCAAGGGCCTGGCAGCCAGCGCCTCCGAGGCTGATATCAAGGCAGCGGTCGAGTACATGGTCAACGCCGCGAAGTAGGGCAACGAACTCCAGGCATCAAAGCCGGTCCATCGACCGGCTTTTTTCATGGCCGGCTGGCGTTCAAGGCGGCTGGACTCAGGACGAATCCGAACTGTTCCTGCAATGCGGCTGAGTGGATGTCCTGCGGTACCCACAGCCCCTGCTCGATGGCATCTGCAGCAAGCCCCATGTCCTGTGTGTGCACCACGCCAAAGCCCACGTCGGTCTGTAAATAGAGTCGGCCGGGCTCATCGACGAACGCGGCCCGAAACTGGGCTTGCTGTCCGGTATGGGCATGCACTGCGAAATCAGGGTCGACGCGCCAGACGAAGGGGGCGACTTCAAGTTCGACATAGACCCGCTGGGGGCCGTTCTGGAAGAACCATTGCCCCGTTGCATCGGCCTCGTAGTTGCGCTGGATGAAGTCGATCAGCTTCTCGTGTTTGAGCAGCGAGCCCTTGTGTTGGGCGAACGGTCCGGCCTGCTGCACGCGATCGTCGCGCATGTACCAGTTGCCCCGGGCGTCCAGGCCCAGCCAGCCATAGCAATGAGGAACGTTGGGCCACTTGGCGATGGCCTGCCTGACGATGTCATCCATCGCAGGATTATCGGCTGCGCCCCATAAAAAAGGCGCCGTCCAGCGGCGCCTTGCGAAGGGCATCTCGTCGGATGCCTGAATGAATCTTGTCGTGTTCTGCTTGTCTCCTCGGTCCCTCGCCCTTCGCGGACACTGGGCCCGGTCGCGAGTGCATGCAATCTATCTTTTGCACCCCATCAGTGCATCGGGACTTTCCCGCGTTGGGCGTTCCTTCTGCGGCGGGGTGGTCGTGGATGCGCAGAAGTTTGAATTTCCGCTGGCACGACTTATGCGACTGCCCCGCTGTTGGGCAACAAAACAAAAGGTGTATCAATGTTCAGGGTCGCATCACACGCCGCGCTCGCGGCTGGAATCTGGCTTGCATGCCATGGCATCGGGATCGCGCAACAGCCTGTTCCGGCGACCTCTCAAACGCCTGTGGCGGCCCCAGCGACGAATGCAGCCGCTGCTGCACCCGAAACGACCCCTGTCATCGCCGCTCCGGTCCTGCAGATCACACCGGTGCCTGCGGCGGTCCCGGCAGCCCCGCCCGCCCCGCCACCAGCGGCTCCCCTGACCAAGCCCAGCCTTGTCGGCGTGGACACGATCAATGGTGCTGACACCGCCTGGATGATGACGTCGACCGCCCTGGTGCTGTTGATGACGCTGCCCGGCATCGCGCTGTTCTATGCCGGGATGGTGCGCAAGAAGAGCGTGATCAACACGATGGCCTGCGTCGTTGCCATCACCGGGCTCGTGTCACTGCTGTGGTTTGCGGTTGGCTACTCGTGGGCCTTTACGCCCGGCAGCAATTTGATCGGCAATGGCAGCCGGATGTGGTTCGAAGGCATGGATTACTTCAAGGAGTCGGGCAAGGTGATGGTCAGTCACATCGCGCCGAACATCCCCGAGTCGGTGTACGCCATGTTCCAGCTGACGTTCGCGATCATCACGGCCGCGCTGATCGTCGGTGCCTTCGTCGAACGCATGAAGTTCTCCGCGATGCTCCTGTTCATCGCCATGTGGTCGCTGCTGGTTTACGCGCCCATCGCCCACTGGGTGTGGGAGCCGGGCGGCTGGCTGGCACAGCTTGGAGCGCTCGATTTCGCGGGCGGGTCCGTCGTGCACATCAATGCGGGCGTGACCGGTCTCGTCTGTGCGTATTTCCTGGGCCCCCGGCGCGGCTATGGTCGCGAGGCATTCGAGCCTTTCAACCTCGGACTGACCATGGCCGGCGCCGGCCTGCTGTGGGTCGGCTGGTTCGGCTTCAACGCAGGCTCGGCGGTGGCCTCCGATGGGCGTGCGGGCCTGGCCGTGCTGGTCACGCATATTGCCGCCGCGGCGGGCGCGATGGCCTGGATGCTTGGCGAATGGGTCGTGCGCGGACGTCCGTCGCTGTTGGGGCTGTGCTCAGGCCTTGTGGCGGGCCTTGTGGCGATCACCCCGGCGGCCGGCTTCGTGACACCCAAATCCGCCCTGCTGATCGGCGCAGTCGCGGGTCTGGCCTGCTATTGGGGCGCTACCGCGCTCAAGCGCATGCTGCGCGCCGATGACTCGCTTGACGTGTTCGGCGTGCATGGAATCGGCGGCATTGTCGGCTCCCTGATGACCGGACTGCTCGCGAGCAAGTCGATCTCGGGTGTGGAAGGAAGCTTCATGACCCAGCTGATCAGCGTCGGCGCAGTGGCTGCCTACAGCATGTTGGTCACAGCCATCCTACTCGTGGTCACCAAGCTGATCGTGGGACTGCGGGTGGACGAGCAGACCGAACTGTCGGGCCTGGATATCGGGCAGCACCGGGAGCGGCTGGCCAACTGATGCCCGCCAAAGCCTTCGCACCGTTTGAAGTACAAGGAGGTTCATCATGCTGGCCAGCCAGAAGATCGCCGTAGCCGCACACGTGCATGTCTTGCTGCGACGAAAAACGGGTCGCGTCACGGATACCGAGTGGATGGCTTCGAACGCCGAGTACGCGATGGAGATCGTGCGATTCGCGCGCGCAAAGGCACAGGAGGACGGCCATGCCGACCTGGCCGAATGGGCCGACAAGCTGGAGCGGGTAGCGCTCGAACCGACGCCTGTGGCCCACAGGCCGCTCGCGCAGACGGCGATACAGATGTTGAAGGAGCGCAACGCCGCATTCCAGGCCGCGCCGCAGCCGCCTGCGGCCGTGCAGGCGCCGATAGCGCCGGCAGCGCCGGTGGTTCCGGTTGTCGCGCCCAGCGGATTCGCCCACTCGGTCCCCTTCGGCGAATCGACAGGCTTTGCCGAGTCCATCCTTGAAGACGGCAAGCCGCGCCCGCGCAATCCCGCAGAGCCGCGCTATGTCGGTGGCTTGCGCTAGGTCAGCCTGGGCAGGCTAGACCCGGCGGTTGTCGCGCAGGATCCAGTCGGCGGCTTTCTCGGCCATCATCAAGGTTGGCGAGTTGGTGTTGCCGCTGGTGATCGTCGGCATCGCACCGGCATCCACCACACGCAGGCCCGCGATGCCGCGCACCCTCATCTGGGTATCGAGCACCGCCATCGCATCATCGTCATCGCCCATCTTGGTGGTGCCGACCGGATGGAAGATGGTGGTGGCGATATCACCTGCCAGCCGCGCCAGGTCCTCGTCGGATTCGTACTGCGCGCCGGGTTTCCATTCCACCGGTTTGAATTTCGCCAGCGCCGGTTGCGAAGCAATGCGGCGCGTGACACGCAGCGATTCGGCGGCGACTTTTCGGTCTTCTTCCGTGCTCAGGTAGTTCGGTGCAATGAGCGGTGCGTCTTCAAACTTGTTGCTTCTGATCTGAACGGTGCCGCGGCTGGTCGGGTTCAGGTTGCAGACACTGGCCGTGAATGCGTTGAAGCCATGCAGCGGCTCGCCGAATGCATCCAGGCTGAGCGGTTGCACGTGGTATTCGATGTTGGCGTAGGGCCGCTCTGGCGAACTGCGGGTGAACGCACCGAGCTGCGAAGGCGCTGCGCTCATCGGACCGGTGCGCTTCAACGCGTATTCCAGGGCTATCTTGGCCTTGCCGAACCAGCTGTTGGCCATCGTGTTGAGCGTTGAAACACCATCGACCTTGTACACCGCCCGGATCTGCAAATGGTCCTGCAGGTTGGCACCGACGCCCGGCGCATCCAGGACCACGTCGATGCCGTGCTGCTTGAGCAACGCCGAAGGCCCGATGCCCGACAGCTGCAGGATTTGCGGCGAACCGATGCTGCCCGCGCACAGCAGGACTTCGCGTTCGGCGGTCACCGTGACCATTTCGCTATCGGCCCAGACGCGCGCACCGGTGCAGCGCTTGCTGCCATCGGGCTGGGTCTCGATCACGAGGCTGGTCACCTGCGCCATCGTCCACATCTCGAAGTTGGGTCGTCCGTAGCAAGTCGGCCGCAAGAATGCCTTGGCGGTGTTCCAGCGCCAGCCCTCTTTCTGGTTGACCTGGAAGTAGCCGACGCCTTCGTTGTCGCCGCGGTTGAAGTCTTCGCTGTGGGGTATGCCCGCTTCCTGCGCTGCCTGTGCGAAGGCGTCGAGGATGTCCCAGCGCACGCGCTGCTTCTCGACGCGCCATTCGCCGCCGGCACCATGCAGCGCGTCGGCACCCTTGTAGTAATCCTCGTGCTTCTTGAAGAAGGGCAGGCAGTTGTCCCAGGTCCAGTTCGCGTCGCCGGTCTGCCTGGCCCAGCCGTCGTAGTCGCGCGACTGGCCGCGCATGTAGATCATGCCGTTGATGCTGGAGCAGCCGCCGAGCGTCTTGCCGCGCGGGTAACGCAGCGTGCGACCGTTCAGGCCTGCGTCGGCCTCGGTGTTGTAGAGCCAGTCGGTGCGGGGATTGCCAATGCAATACAGGTAGCCCACCGGGATGTGAATCCAGTGGTAGTCGTCGCGCCGTCCGGCTTCCAGCAGCAGCACGCGGCATTTGCGGTCGGCTGAAAGGCGGTTGGCCAGCAGGCAGCCCGCCGTGCCGCCGCCGATGATGATGTAGTCGAAAGTGGTTTCGCTCATGGAGCGGCTATCGGGTCACTTGGCTGTCGGCATGACGAACTCGGCGCCCTTGCCGATACTCTCTGGCCAACGCTGCATGATGGACTTTTGCTTGGTATAGAACCGCACGCCTTCTTCGCCGTACGCATGCATGTCACCGAACAGGCTCTTTTTCCAGCCACCAAAACCATGCCAGGCCATCGGCACCGGAATCGGCACGTTGATGCCGACCATGCCGACCTGTACGCGGCGGCTGAATTCACGCGCCACGTTGCCATCGCGGGTGAAGCACGACACACCGTTGCCGTACTCATGCGAGTTGACCAGTTCCACCGCATCGGCCAGGTCCTTCACGCGCACGCAACCCAGCACCGGTCCAAATATCTCTTCCTTGTAGATCTTCATGTCGGGCGTGACGTTGTCGAACAGTGTGCCGCCCACCCAGAAGCCGCCCGAGGTATCGACGTTGCTGCCGGCCCCGGCCATCGCAGCCTTGAATTTGCGGCCGTCCACGACCAGCTTCGCGCCTTCAGTTTCGCCCTGGCCGATGTAGCCCGTGATGCGACCCGCAGCCGCGCTGCTGACGATGGGGCCCATCTCGGCATCGAGCTCCACGCCGTTCTTGATCTTGAGCTGCTGCGTGCGCTCGGCCAGCATCGGCATGATGCGGTCCGCTGCGTCGCCCACCAGCACGGCCAGCGAGATCGCCATGCAGCGCTCACCTGCAGAGCCGAATGCCGAGCCGATCAGTGCATCGACGGCCTGATCCATGTCGGCGTCGGGCATCACGACCATGTGGTTCTTGGCCCCACCCAGGGCCTGCACGCGCTTGCCGTGGCGTGCGCCTGTTTCGTAGATCTTCTGCGCGATGGCAGTCGAGCCCACGAACGACACGGCCTTGACATCGGGGTGTTCAAGTAGTGCATCGACCGCGTCCTTGTCGCCCTGCACGACATTGAAAACACCATCGGGCAAACCGGCGCGCTTGAGCAGGTCGGCCATCATGATGGCGGCGGTCGGGTCCAGCGGGCTCGGCTTGAGGATGAAGCAGTTGCCCGCCGCAATCGCCACCGGGTACATCCACATCGGCACCATCACCGGGAAGTTGAAAGGCGTGATGCCTGCCACCACACCCAGGGGCTGGCGCATCGTCCAGTTGTCGATGCCGGTCGAGACCTGATCGGTGTAGTCGCCCTTGAGCAGCTGGGGGATGCCGCAGGAGAACTCGACGATGTCGATGCCGCGCGAGACCTCGCCTTGCGCATCGGTGAACACCTTGCCGTGCTCCGCCGTGATCGCGTGTGCGAGCTTGTCTTTTTCCTGGTTCAGCAGCTCAAGAAACTTGAACATCACCCGCGCGCGGCGAATGGGCGGCGTGTCGGCCCATGCGGGAAACGCGGCTTGCGCAGCAGCGACCGCAGCGCTCACTTCCGCGTTGTTGGCGAGTGCGACCTTGCCGGTCACGACGCCTGTGGCGGGATTGAAAACGTCCGCTTGCCGGCCGCTGGCACCGGCGACGATGCGCCCGTTGATCCAGTGGGCTATGGTGGCAGTGGTGGAGGAGGCGACGGATTTGTCGGGTGCGTTCATGACTTCAGCTCGCATCAGGGGGAAGATCGCGCCAGTCTACATCCACCTCCACAGGCATCGTCAGCAGGATCTGCGCCATGCCCTTGCCCAGGGGGTCGTTGCGCAAGGAGGCCATGCCGCCGCCATCAAGCGCCTGGGTGCAGACAAAGTTGAGCGCGTGGATGCCCGGCACCTCGTAGCGCGTCACCGTGCCGTGGACAAGGTGCGCCAGCCACTGCTGCACGCGCTCTGGTGTGAGTTGTGCGCGCAGCAATGGCAGCCACTCGGGCCGGCGCGCAATAATTCCGATGTTCGAGGTGTCGCCCTTGTCGCCGCTTCGTCCCCATGCCAGGCGGATCAGCGGGACTTGCATGGTTGCCTTCCCCGATGGCGCGAGCTCTGGCCCCACGGCGGGCCGCGCCGGAGGCGGCACGGCAGGCTGGCCGGTCGGCACGTCGATCGGGGTGACCCGTGCATCCTGAATCACGGTCGGAACCACACGCAACTTGTCCAGCAGAAAAGCAAACTGCTTGATCGCGGGCGACGGCCGTGGCCTTCCGTCCGCGCCGGTCGTGCCCGGCGACCACGACGTTCCTGCGGGTGCAATCTCGCGCGCAAATATTTCCAGCGCCGCTTTTTGCGGATGCATCACCGACACGCGCAGCACGACCTCGCGAATCGTGTAGCCCTGCGCCTGCGGCCCGAAGTTTCCCGCCTCCGAGCCCAGCACCTCAATCAGTGTGCGGCTGTAATCGGCCAGCCCCAACCGTGCGAACAGCTCCCGCGTGCGTTCCAGAATTGCTTCGCCGGTCCGCTTGGCCTTTCTTGCTGCATCGATGCCCACGATGGTGAGCTGCGCATTGCAGCGAAAGCCATCAACATAGGTTGCAGACACCTTGTAGGCCGGACCGGGCGCAAGTCCCCGCGCGCCCCTCACCCGAACCCTGTGCTCGCCCACGTTCTCCATCGTCACCGCGCTGAAGTCGCAGGTCACATCAGGCAGCAGATAGCGCTGCGGGTCACCGATTTCATAGAGCATCTGCTCGCTGACGACCGCCGTGTTGACCAGTCCGCCTGTGCCCGCCGGCTTTGTCACGACAAAGCTGCCGTCGGCGCTGCACTCGATCACCGGATAACCGATGTGCGGCCAGTCGGGCACGTCTTCCCAGTCGGTGTGCAGGCCGCCCGTCGCCTGGCAGCCGCATTCGATGATGTGGCCGGCCAGGCAGCCGTGCGCGAGACGCTCGTAGTCATCAGTCGCCCAGCCGAATTCGTGCATCAAAGCGCCTAGCGTCACGGCGCTGTCCACGCAGCGGCCTGTCACGACGATCTGCGCGCCTGCATCGAGTGCGTGCCTGATCGGCAATGCCCCGAGGTAGGCGTTGGCGGTGAGCACTTTCTCCGGCAACGCCGCGCCGCTCTGGAGCTCAGTGACGCCCTCCATCCTCAATTGCCCGAGCTGCGCCATCACGTCGTCGCCGGCCACCACAGCTACGCGGATCGTCACGCCCTGTTCGGCGGCCAGCGCGGCGATGGCGTCTGCGCAGGCCTGGGGGTTCACCCCGCCTGCGTTGCTGATGACGCGGATGCCCTTTGCTGCGACGTCTTTCAGGATGGCCTTGAGCGTGACGGAAACAAAGTCGGTCGCGTAGCCCTGCGATGGGTCCCTGGCGCGTGCCGCCGCCAGGATGGACATGGTGAGTTCGGCCAGGTAGTCGAATACCAGGTAATCGACATGGCCCTGCGAAACAAGCTGGGGTGCGCCCACGCTGCTGTCGCCCCAGAACCCCGAGGCGCCGCCGATGCGAATCACTTTTTCGCCGCTGTTGGTATTGCCCACGCTAGTGCCCCTTCCACTGCGGCTTTCGCTTTTGCTGGAAAGCAGCCTGGCCCTCCCTGGCGTCTTCGGTCAGCGTGAACAGGGCGATCTGGCTCTCCGTGAAAGCAATCGACTCCTCGAAGCCCATCGCTTCGATCGCCTTCATGGTGTAGAGGCCGCGCCGGATGGCCGCAGGCGACTTGTCGGTCAGGCGCGCGAGCAACCAGTCGAGTCTGGCGTCCACATCGTCATCCACGTAATTCACCAGCCCGTATTCGAGGGCCTGCGACGAAGTGAGCGGCTCTCCCGTGAGGCACATCTGCGCGAGCTGGCGCCGGGGTATCAGGTGCTGCAACACCGACAGCACCTGCGCGGGGAACACGCCAACCTTGACCTCGGGAAGGCCGAACACCGCGTGCGATGCGGCCACGGCCATGTCGCACATCGACAGCAAGCCCATGCCGCCCGCCATGCACGCACCGTTGACCCGCGCGATCAGGGGCAGATTGCTGGCCCGGGCGCGACGCAGCAACTGGGCGAAGTGCGCGTACGGCTCGGAGTAGTCGGTGGTGAAGGCCTGGGCTGACTGAAGATCGGCGCCCGCGCAGAACGCCTTGGAGCCGGCCCCGGTGACGACGATGGCCCGCAGCGTCCGGTCGGCTTGCGCATCGTCGATCGCCCGGGACATGCCAGCCAGCACGCCATGACTCATGGCATTGCGGCGAGCCTCCCGCTGGATGGTGAGCCACAGGACCGGGCCGCGCCGCTGCACATCCAGCTCGGGGAGGGAAGGGGGAAGTACCTCGCTCATGCCGTCTCCTTGTTTGAACGCTTTATACCTGCGGCGCATTTGCCATATCTGTCACTGCCGCGCCACGGCCCCCCGCGATCAGGGTGGTTTGCCCCACGGCGCGGGCGGCCAGCAGGTAGGATGAAGGGTTCACCTCCCACGCACCTTCAACGCACCCTTCATGCACGAATCCACGCCGCGCATCGAGCCGCCAGCCGCGCCCGGGAGCGGGCGCGCACGGGTGCTGGGGTCCTGGACGGCTGCGCACATTGCCGAGCGCGATGTCGTGGCGCGCCTGCAGGCCGAGCTGAAGGCCGCCAGCGCAAGCGACGGCTGGGACCTGAAGGAGGCCACGCAACTCGACCATGTGGGAGCCCAGCTCTTGTGGGACCACTGGGGCCAGACATGGCCCGCGCCGCTGGACATGCTGGCACCCCAGAAAGCCGTGCTGGAACGGGTGGCCCGGTTCACCGTCAAGCCGCGTCCTCCCCGCAAGACCAGCTGGCTGCGCAGCTACCTCTCGTTCGGTGAAGCGATCCTGCATGCCGTCGACCACGGCAAGGCATTCGTCCGGCTGATCGGGCAACTGGCGCTGAACCTGGGTCAGCTCGTGCGCGCGCCGCACGAGGGGCCGTGGCGCGACGTCTCCGGCCATCTCTATCGCATCGGTGCCACGGCGTTGCCGATTACCGCGCTGGTCGGAGGCCTGATCGGCATCGTGCTGGCGTACCTGACCTCGCAGCAGCTCAAGCAGTTCGGCGCCGACGCCTACATCGTCAACATCCTGGGGGTCGCGCTGATTCGCGAGCTGGGGCCGATGCTGGCCGCGATCCTGATTGCGGGCCGCTCCGGCTCCGCGATCACGGCCCAGATCGGCGTGATGCGCGTGACCGATGAGCTGGACGCCATGCGCGTCATGGGAATCTCGCACAGCTTCCGGCTCGTCATGCCCCGCGCCATGGCGCTGGCGCTTGCCATGCCGCTCATCAGTGTGTGGACCACGCTTTGCGCGCTGGGCGGTGGAATGATCGCGGCGGACATCTCGCTGGGGATCACGCCCACCTACTTTCTCACCGCCTTGCCGCAGGCCGTCCACCTGAACAACCTGCTGCTGGCGACCAGCAAGTCGATCGTTTTCGGCATCCTGATCGCGCTGATTGGCTGCCACTTCGGCCTGCGGATCAAGCCGGATACGCAAAGCCTGGGCGAAGGAACGACGGCATCGGTCGTGACGTCGATCACCGTCGTCATCCTTGTCGATGCGCTTTTTGCCGTGGTCTTCAAGGACGTGGGGATCTGATGGAAGAAGCCGAAAGCGTCCTGCCGGCCGAGGGCGAGCCCATGGTGGAGATTCGCAAGCTGTGGACCGAGTTCACAACGCCGGATCGCCGATTTACCGTGCACCAGGACCTGGACCTGACGGTCGAACGTGGCGAAGTCATGTCGCTCGTGGGCGGGTCAGGCACCGGCAAGACCGTGCTGCTGCGCCAGATCCTGGGGCTGGAGACGCCCGCGCGCGGCGAGATCCTGGTGCTGGGCAAGCCGGCAGAGCGCCTCAGCCAGAAGGGCGCAGCCAGCCGGGTCGGCATGCTGTTCCAGCACGGCGCGCTGTTCTCGGCGTTCAGCGTGCTGGAAAACATTGCATTCCCCTTGCGTGAACTGCGGTCGTTGCCACCCGCCCTGATTCGCGAGGCCGCCATGGTCAAGCTGCAGATGGTGGGGCTCAAACCCGACGATGCCGACAAGATGCCCGCCGACCTGTCCGGCGGCATGATCAAGCGCGCTGCGCTGGCGCGGGCGCTCATCATGGACCCGCCGCTGCTGCTGCTGGACGAGCCCACCGCCGGGCTTGACCCGGAGAGCTCCGATGGATTCGTCACGCTGCTGCGGTCGCTGCATCGCGACATGGCGCTGACGGTGATCATGGTGACGCATGACCTGGACACCTTGTTCGAGCTGTCCACGCGCATTGCCGTGCTGGCGGACAAGCGGGTGATCGTGAATGCGGCGCCCAAGGATGTGATCGCTTTCCAGCACCCCTTCATCCACGATTTTTTCCTGGGCGAACGGGGCCAGCGCGCAATGGAGCTGTTGCGCGAATATCCGTTTGCCGTGTAGAAAGAAGTAAAGGTCCCAACGATGGAAAACAAAGCCCATGCGATGGCCGCCGGCATCTTTGTCGTGGCAGTCACCGCGCTGCTCGTCCTGCTCGCGGCGTGGCTCACCCGTGACACGGGCGAGCGCGACATCTACGAGATTTCGACGCGCGAAACCGTGAGCGGTTTGCAGGCCCAGGCGGCAGTGCGTTATCGCGGGGTTGACGTCGGCAAGGTGTCGAGCATCGGCTTCGATCCCAAGGCGGCAGGCAGCGTGCTGATACGCCTGGAAGTCGACCACGAAGCACCGGTGACGCGCGACACGTTTGCGCAATTGAGCTATCAGGGCGTGACGGGCCTGGCGTTCGTCCAGCTCGACGACGAAGGAAAACCCTCGCCGCGAATTGAGCCGAATAACGCGCAGCCGCCGCGCATCCCGCTGCGGCCCAGCCTGCTGTCCAAACTCACGACGCGCGGCGAAGCGATCCTGGACCAGATCGAAAAGACGGTGAACCGCGCCAATGAAGTGCTGGGCGACGCCAACCAGAAACGCCTCGCGCTGGCGCTGGACAACCTGGGCGTTGCCGCGGCGGATGCGAGCCAGCTTGCCAAGCGCCTGGACGCAACGGTGGTCAAGGGCGTCGATCCTGCGCTGGCCGAAGCGCGCGTCACCATGAAGTCGATCCAGGTCAATGTCGATGAGATCGGCAAGACAGCTGCGGACTTCGGCAAGACCGCGCGCCGCCTCAATGAAAAGGATGGTCCTCTGGATCGCCTTGCGCAGGGCACCGAGTCGTTGTCGCACGCTGCCGATTCGTTCAACGCGGCGACGCTGCCGCGCATCAACCGCGTGACCGAAGACGCATCGCGCGCCGTGCGGCAGTTGGGTCGCACCGCCAACAGCATTCGCGAGAACCCGCAGTCGTTGATCTACGGCACGGGCCAGATCGATCCCGGCCCGGGTGAACCGGGCTTCACGCCCCCTGGAGCCGGCAAATGAACCAGCGACCTACATTTCGTGCACTGCTTGCAATGCTTGCGGCTTCAACCGTGTTGCTGGCCGGTTGCGCCACGCCGGACAAACCGACGCGCGCGGTGCTCTACGACTTCGGGCCCGGAACCACCACGCCTGCCACGACGCCCGCTGGCTCGGCCTTGCCGCTGGTGCTGGGCGACATCGATGCGTCGAGCGCGCTGGACGGCACTTCGCTGAACTATCGCCTGGGCTACGCCGACTCCAATCAGCTGCGACCGTATGCGCAGGCGCGTTGGTCGGCGCCGCCGCCCCAGCTCATCCGCCAGCGCCTGCGTGAAATCCTGGGGCGTGACAGGCCGGTGCTCGACCTCGGCGAAAGCGCAGCGCTCGCTCGTGAAGGCGGCATGATGCCGCGCGTGCTGCGCATCGAACTGGAAGAGTTTTCGCATTTGTTCCAATCGCAGACGGCCAGCGTCGGCCTGGTGCGAATGCGCGCCACCCTGCTGGAGAACACGCCCGCAGGTGAAAAGCTCCTGTCCCAAAGACGTGTGATCGTCAATGCGCCGGCCCCATCTGCCGATGCGGCTGGCGGTGTTCGCGCGATGAGTGATGCGGTCAACTCGGCCGGCGCCGAAATCGCGCAGTGGCTTGCGCAGCAGCGTTGACCGCCATGGGTGCCGATCCGCTCGACGAAGACCTCACATCGCGTGGCCTTGAGCTGCTCGGGCCGTGCGAAAAGCTGTCCGAGCATCCCGAGCTGCTGATGGTGTCGTCGCTGCTGCGCGACTTCTCGCCGGAAGAGGCGGACCTGCTGGGCACCACCATGCTCAAGGTGCGCGCCAAGCCCGGGCAGTTGCTGATCGCCGAGGGCGAGGCGAGCAACTGGATGATGCTGTTGCTCCTGGGCACGGTGGATGTGGGCAAGCGCCGAATCGGCGCCGACCCCGAAAAGCAGGACCCCGCCGATATCACCAGGCTGGCGGTGCTCAAGGAAGGCGCGGTGATTGGTGAGATGTCGATGCTGGACGGCGAACCCCGCTATGCGAGCTGCTGGGCATTGAGCGATGTGGAGCTCGCAGTGCTCACGCGCGCCTCGGTGGGTCGCCTGATCAAGATGCATCCGGCAGTGGGCGCCAAGCTGCTCGTCAAGCTCACGCAGTTGCTCGCGCAACGGCTGCGCAACACCAGCAGCCAGCTGGTCAAGGTGCTCCAGAGGCGCCCGGCCGAAGCTGCGGTTACCGACCCAGGCCCGGAAAAAGCTTGATCAGGCCCAGGGCCATCACTTCCACCGCGAGCGCTGCGAGGATGAGACCCATCAGCCGGGTCATGACATTGATGCCGGTCTTGCCCAGGATGCGTGCGATCGGGTCGGCCAGCGCGAAGCAAACCGCCGTTGCCAGTCCGATCACCACGCCATAAGCGACCAGCATCGACAACTGCAGGAAGGTCTGCGCCTTCTCTGCATAGATCACCACCGTGGACATCGTGGCCGGCCCGGTCAGCAGCGGGATCGTGAGCGGCACGACGGCGATGCTCGCGCCCATCGCAGCCTTCTGCGCGCCGTCCTCGAATTCATTGGTCTGCGGCTTCGCTTCGGCGGGGTTCGCATTGAGCATGTTCATCGAACTGATGAGCAGCAGCATGCCGCCGCCGACCTGGAAACTCGCCAGCGAGATGCCGAAGAAATCGAGGATCTGCAGGCCGAGCAGCGCACTCGCGGCGATCACCATGAAGGCGCTGAAAGCCGCGGTGAGCACAGTGCGCCGGCGCTGCGCGTGTGTAAACCCCTGGGTGTAGTGGATGAAGAACGGCACGATGGCCAGGGGGTTCACCACCGCGAGCAAGGTGACCAGGGGCTTGAAGTCCATGACGGGCACCCTGGGGCTAGGCCAATTTTGTGAGCGTTGCCATCAGCGGCCTCCTGACACATCGAGCAGCGACATCGTCGTGTAGCTCGCTTCGTCCGAGAGCAGCCAGACGATGGCCTGCGCCACTTCGTCGGCGCTGCCGCCGCGCAGCATCGGCACCTGGTGCTCAAGTTGCCGCACGCGATCGGGTATGCCGCCCGATGCGTGGATATCGGTTTCGATGAGTCCGGGCCGCACGGCGTTGACGCGTATGCCCTCGGCGGCGACTTCTTTTGCGAGGCCTAACGTGAAGGCGTCGATGGCGCCCTTGGACGCGGCGTAGTCGACGTACTGCCCCGGTGCGCCCAGGCGCGAAGCGGCGCTGGACACATTCACGATCGCACCGCCTGCGCCGCCGTGACGGGTGCTCATCCGCTTGACGGCTTCGCGCGCGCAGATGATCGAGCCGATGACGTTGATGTCGAACATTCGCCTCAGGCGCTCGAAAGTCATTTCATCGACGCGTGCCTTCGCGTCCACCACGCCGGCGTTGTTGATCAGCGCGGTGAGCCGTCCGAGTTCGGTATCGACCCGGTTGAACATCGCCAGCACCTGGTCTTCGTGCGCAACATCGGCCTGTACGGCAATCGCACGGCCCCCGCTGGCAATGATGGCCTGCACGACGTCCTGCGCCGCGCGCTCGTTGGCGGTGTAGTTCACTGCGACTGCGTAGCCCTTGCGCGCAGCCAGCAGCGCGCACGCAGCGCCAATGCCCCGGCTCCCGCCGGTGACGATCAATACCTGTTCCAATGCTTTTTCGTGCGCCAAAGGGGTCTCCTGCAGTCGAGCTGCCATTACAGCAAATGTGGCGGCATACCGGCTTGACGCAGGCGGGCATCGGCGAAATCATCTGCGCTGCGCAACGCAGCAGGCATCAAATTCTGGAGAACATTGACATGGGCAGCTTCATCGATCTCAAGGCCGCAGACGGCTTCACCTTTCCTGCCTACGTGGCGCAGCCTGCGGGCACGCCCAAGGGCGCAGTGGTGGTGATCCAGGAAATCTTCGGCGTCAATTCGCACATTCGCAATGTCGCCGATGGCTACGCCGCGCAGGGCTTCCTGGCGGTCGCGCCATCGACTTTCCACCGGGTCAAGGCGGGTGTGGATCTGGGCTACCAGCAGGAAGACATGCAAGCCGGCATGGAACTCAAGGCCGCCGTCGAAGCGCTCCCGGCGCCGGGCGTCATGCAGGACATCCAGGCAGCCATCGACCATGCGGGCAAGGCCGGCAAAGTGGGCATCGTCGGCTATTGCTACGGCGGCCTGCTCACGTGGCGCGCGGCCTGCATGCTGAGTGGTTTGTCTGCCGCCGTTCCCTACTACGGCGGAGGCGTCACGACGCCAGACGAAGTTGCACGCAAGCCCAAGGTGCCGGTGATGGCCCACTTCGGTGAGAAGGACCACTGGATTCCTCTGGACTCGGTCAAGGCGTTCCAGGCGGCACATCCCGAAGTTGAAGTGCATGTCTACGCAGCCGATCATGGTTTCAACTGCGACCAGCGCGGCTCCTGGAATGCGCCTGCGGCGGCCACGGCGCTGGAGCGCACGCTGGCCTTCTTCAACAAGCACCTGGCCTGACGTGATGCGCCGGCTGTTGTGGGTGATGGCGGCGGTCAGCGCGCTTGGAGCCGCGGGTCCGGTTGCGGCATCGGATTACTCCGGCCCGCTGTTCGATGCGCACCTTCACTACAACGCCGAGGCGTGGGACGGCAGTGCCGGTCCGCATCCATTGCCCGATGTTCTGGCGCGGATGCAGCGCAATGGCGTGAAGGCCATCGTTTCGAATTCGCGCCCCAACGATGGAACCAAGGCGCTTGCATCGTCTGCGCTCACGAAGCAGGCCGGCGTGACGGTTGTGCCGTTCGTGCGGCTTTATCGCAATCGCGCCGACTATGACAACTGGTTTCGCGACGAGACGATCTACACGATGGTGCAGACAGAACTGGCGCGCGGCACCGACGCAGGGCCGTTCAAGGGCATCGGCGAATTTCATCTGTACGACAGCAGCAATGCGAATGGCCCTGTCGCAAAAAAGCTGATGGCACTGGCTGAGGACAAGGGCCTTGCCGTGCTTGCGCATGTGGACGATACGGCCATTGATCTGCTCATGGCCAACACGCCGAGCAAGGGTCAACGCACGCGCCTGATCTGGGCGCACACCGGTATCGGCGGCGCACCGGTGGCGCGCGTCGACCAGCTCTTTGCGAAGTACCCGTTGCTGATGGGCGAGCTGTCTTACCGTCCCGGCCTGACGTGCGAGGGCGGCAAGCTGTGTCCTGAATGGCGCGCCTTGCTGCTCAAGTACCCGGACCGATTCATGATCGGCTCCGACACCTGGGTCAACCAGCGCTGGCAGTACTACGACGAGTTGATGAAGGGTTATCGCGCTTGGCTTGGCGATCTGCCGCCAGACGCTGCACGCAAGATCGGCTGGGACAACGCAGCCAACCTGTTCGGGGTGAAGTGATCCAGCTGCATTACTACCCGGCCACTGCGGCCATGATTGCCCACATCCTGCTGGAAGAAATCGGCGTGCCGTACGAGCGGGTGCTGGTCGATCGCATGGCCGACGAGCACAAGCAGCCGGCGTATCTGCAGCTCAATCCCAACGGACTGATTCCGGTCCTGGTCGATGGCGACCTCGTCCTGTACGAGACTGCCGCCATCGCGCTGTACCTTTGCGACATGCATCCACAGGCGGGGCTTGCGCCGCCGGTCGCCACTGTCGGGCGCGCGCATTTCTACAAATGGCTCATGTGGTTGACCAACACGTTGCAGGCGACGTTGCTGATTTATTTCTATCCCGAGCGGTGGGTCAACGAAGGCAATGCGGGCGGTGTCGCGCAGGTCCAGGCGCATGCGGAGTCACGCGTGGCTTTGCTGCTGGAGCAACTGGACTCTGAGCTGGCAAGGCACGCAGGGCCGTGGTTTGCCGGTGCGGATTACTCGGCGCTCGATGCCTATGTGTTCACGCTCTGCCGCTGGACGCGCAACTTCCGGAATCAGGCGCCTGCCCGCAGCCGGCCGTACCTGGGTCCTTACCTGCAGCGTATGCTGGAGCGGCCGGCATTGCAGCGCGTCATCGCCAACGAGCAGCTGGTGCCACCGCTGGTCTAGCGCTGACGGCTTATTCTTCCCGGGCTGCCTTGTCATCGGCACGGTAGGCCTCCTCGATCTGCCGAGCCAGCGTTTCAGGCCGCGTCGCCTGTTCAAGCGCCCGGATTTCGGGATCGTCGCCGGCAGTTGCGCCGACCTTTTTCGCGATCGTCTCCAGCAGCTGCAGCATCTTCGTGTTCTCCTGTTCGGCGAGCAGGTTGATCTGCAGGTCGAGCTGGTTGCGCCGGTCGCTGACGCGCATCTCGTAGTTCTGGCTGATCAGGATGAAGGCCGAGAGAAAAATCGCTTCCAGTGAGACGCACAGCGTGAGAAAGGTGAACGGGTAGGGATCGAAATGTTCGACACCCGGAAACACATTGAATGCGATCCACGCGGCAAAAATCGCGACATGAATCCAGACGAAGGTGATGCTGCCGCAGAACCTGGCGACAAATGCGGCGACGACGTCGGCAAACGTGCGGCGTGTCTCTGCCAGTTCTTCCAGCCGTCGCATCGCGGCCACGTTCTTGCCGGTCAGGTCGTCCATGCTGCGAGGCGCTTGCGGACCCGTGTGGTGATGGGTCATCCGTGATCCTTGAGCATCTAGCGAGCCGTGCGGGCGAGGTACTGCTTGCGCCAGAACACGAGCGCCAATGTCGCCGCAATGGTGGCCATCACACCCAGCGTGATCAAAAAGCCCAGAGGTAACTTGATGAGCGGCATGAATTCGAAATTCATCCCGAAGATGCCGGTGACCAGGTTCAGGGGCAGGAAGACCGCTGTCAGCGCTGTGAGCGTGCGCATGATGTCGTTGGTGCGATGGCTCTGTGCGGAAAAGTGAATCTGCACCGCTGTTTCTGCCGCCTGCTCGATGCGGCGAACGTGATGCACGACTCGCTGGATGTGCTCGATCACGTCACGCGCACGGGCGATCAGCCCGTCACGTTCGGACTGGGAAAGCGCAGGGGAGGGTTGCTCGCGCGCGGTGTCCAGCCATTCCTGCATCGCGTCGTTTTGCTCTTCGCACAGGTCTTCCAGCGTATGCAGCTGCGCGCGCGCTACCAGCAGCTCGTTCCAGTTCGCGCCCTGCGAGCCCGGTCTCAGCAGATGTTTTTGCCACTGGTCCATCTCCGCGCTGAGGTCCTTGCGAAGTTCCAGGTAGCTGTCCACCATGGTGTTGATCATTCGCAGCATGAGGTCGGCCGGACTCGCAGGGAGCCGGCTGCGGCTGATGAGTGCGGCTCCTTCGGTTTGCACCGCGTCGCCCAGGTAGCGCTGGATGAATGACTTCGCCGTGAGGCAGCCGGCCGGGTGCACGGTGATGAGCAGCCGGTCGAATACGGCAAATGCCACCGCACGTGTGCGAATTCGCTGGAATGCAGCCAGCGGCGCGTTCCTGGCTGGCGTCACGCCCCCATCTTCGTGAAGCTCGTGCCCTGCCTCTTGCTCGGTCGCAAGCCGGCGAAAGATCACCAGGTCATAGATGGATGTGTAGTCGTAGTGAGAGGGATGGGTCGCGTTCAGCAGATCCTGCACGTGCAGGTCCAGGAAGGACGATCCGCCCACTCGATGTGCTGCCTGCTGAAGCTGGGGCAGTTGCGTGGAAAGGTCCTCGCGTTCAATGTAGATCCAGATGAAGCCGGACTCCGGCGCCGCAGCAGGCACCTGGTCCAGGAAGCGAAGCGTTCCGGCAGTGAACTGGACGATCTGCATGGCCTGAGAGTCCGGCCTGCTCAGTCGCGCAGGAGCCGAGCGGCGTCCAGGGCGAAATAGGTCAGTACGCCATCGGCGCCAGCGCGCTTGAAGGCCAGGAGGCTTTCCATCATCACCGCATCGTGATCGAGCCAGCCGTTTTGCGCGGCGGCCTTGAGCATCGCGTACTCGCCGCTCACCTGGTAGGCGAAGGTGGGCACGTGAAATGTGTCCTTCACCCGTCGCACCACATCCAGGTAGGGCATTCCGGGCTTGACCATCACCATGTCTGCGCCCTCGGCAATGTCCATGGCGACCTCACGCAATGCCTCGTCGGTATTGCCGGGGTCCATCTGGTAGACCTTCTTGTTGCTTTTGCCAAGGTTGGAGGCCGAACCGACAGCGTCCCGGAAAGGGCCGTAAAAAGCGCTGGCGTACTTGGCGCTGTACGCCATGATCCGCGTGTGAATGAGCCCGGCCGCTTCCAGCGCCGACCGGATCGCGCCGATGCGCCCGTCCATCATGTCCGACGGCGCCACAATGTCCACGCCTGCACGGGCCTGGGTCAGGGCCTGTTGCACCAGCACCTCGACGGTCTCGTCATTGAGGATGTAGCCGGTCTCGTCAAGCAGGCCGTCCTGGCCATGACTGGTGAACGGATCGAGCGCGACGTCCGTCATGACGCCCAGGCCGGGGAAGCGTTTTTTCAGCTCCCGCACAACCATGGGAACCAGGCCCTGGTCGTTGCAGGCTTCGCGGCCATCGGGGGTCTTCAGGCTGGCGTCCAGCACAGGAAAGAGCGCCATGACGGGAATGCCCGCAGCCACGCATTGCTCTGCGACCGGCAGCAACAGGTCCAGGCTCAGGCGTTCGACGCCCGGCATTGAAGCTACTGCTTCCCGCCGGCCCTTTCCGTCAAGCACGAAAACCGGGTAGATGAGGTCGTGGGTGGTCAGCCGGTGTTCGCGGACCAGATTTCGCGTGAAGTCGTCGCGTCGCAGGCGTCGGGGCCGGCCGTGGGGGTAGGGAGCGTGGAGCGTCATGCCGGAAATTGTGCGCCAAGTCGGAGCGCGGGCTGTGCGCGAGTCACCAACTCTGCCGGCGCGCTGCATGGTGCATGAGTTGGATGACTTTGCCCTACCCCAAGACGTAAATCGCACACCCTGCCCTTGAAACCGGACAGCCGCTTTGTTAAATTACGTCTGGGCGGCTTGCCGCTCCCCGCTTTTCCTCCCTGAGCGGGTGCCTTAATGTGTGACAGCAAAAAGGCTTCCCACCCCGGCTTATCGAGCCGGGGTTTTTTTTGTGCGATGCATTCGCGTATCGCGCGGAGCATTCGGGCCGCAGGGATGCCCGAGTTCCCTACACTCCCACCCATGCTTTGGGTCAAGTCGTTTCATATCGTTTTTGTAGCCAGCTGGTTCGCCGGCCTGTTCTACCTGCCGCGCATCTTCGTGAACCTGGCGCTCGTGCCGGCTGAATCGGCCGCCGAACGCCAGCGCTTGCTGGTGATGGCCCGCAAACTACTGAGGTTCACCACGCTGCTTTCAGTCCCCGCGCTCGCCCTGGGCCTGTGGCTGTGGCTCGGGTACGACGTTGGCAAGGGGGCGGGATGGCTTCATGCGAAGCTTTTCGTCGTGCTGCTCGCCGTTGGTTATCACCACGCGTGCGCACGCCTGCTGCGGGGCTTCGAGGCCGGCCGGCCCCCTCGAAGTCACGTCTGGTATCGCTGGTTCAATGAGGCGCCGGTGCTCCTGCTGGTCGCGGCGGTGGTGCTGGCCGTTGTGAAGCCCTTCTGATACCGATGCAAAAGACTTCCGCCTGGCCGTTGTCCCAAGCCTATGCGGCGTTGATCGTCTATGCGAGCCTTTACCCGTTCACAGGCTGGCGCGACCAGGGCATCGCGCCGTGGGCTTTTCTGGCTAGTCCCTGGCCCAAGTACTGGACTGGGTTCGACATCGCCGCCAACGTCTGCGGATACGTTCCGCTGGGTTTTTTACTCGCGTTGGGTTTTGCCCGGCGTGTCAACGCCCGGTACAGCTCGCGGGGTAACGTGCCCGCGATTGGGGTGGCGGTGCTGGTCGCAGCGGTGATCTCCCTGCTCATGGAGGCGTTGCAGACCTACCTGCCTTCACGGGTGCCTTCAAACCTCGATTTCGGCCTCAATACGGCTGGCGCCCTGATCGGTGCGGGCGTTGCGGGTGTGCTTGAACGCGCGGGCGCCATCGATCGCTGGAGCCAGTTTCGGGGCCGCTGGTTTGTCGAGGATGCGCGAGGAGCGCTTGTGCTCCTGGCGTTGTGGCCCTTTGCGCTCCTTTTTCCGGCGTCGGTTCCATTTGGCCTCGGGCAGATTTTCGAACGCCTGGAAGGCGCAATGGCGGAATGGCTCTCGGACACGCCCTTCCTGGAATGGCTTCCGCTCCGGGAGGTCGAACTGCAGCCACTTGTCCCTGCGGCCGAACTTCTCTGCGTTGCGCTGGGCACACTCGTGCCCGTATTGCTGGGCTATTCGGTCCTGAGATCACTGGGGCGCAGGGCCGTGTTTGCCGTGGTCGTGCTTGCTGTGGGCGTCTGCGCAACCGCGCTGTCGGCTGCGCTCAGCTGGGGCCCGACTCACGCCTGGGCGTGGCTCAGTCTCCCCGTCCAGGTGGGCCTGGGCTTCGGGGCACTCCTGGCCGCGGTGCTGATAGCCCTTCCACGCCGAGGGTGCGCAGCTCTTGTGCTGCTGGCGCTGGTGCTGAACCTCGCGTTGCTCAATCAATCATCGGCAGGCGAGTATTTTTCCAACACGCTCCAGACCTGGGAGCAGGGCCGTTTCATCCGGTTCAACGGCCTGGCGCAATGGCTGGGGTGGTTGTGGCCCTACGCAGCGTTGCTGTATGTGCTCTTTCGTGTCTCGCGATCCGAGTCGCAAAATAGAATGTCGCAATGAGTCAAGGCCCCTCCTATTACAAGCGGCACATCTTTTTCTGCCTCAATCTTCGCGACAACGGCGAGCAGTCCTGCGCGCAGCACAACGCGCAGGGAGCATTTGACCGCTGCAAGCAGTTGGTGAAGGCTCACGGTCTTTCCGGCCCGGGAAAGGTCCGCGTCAACAAGGCGGGCTGCCTGGATCGCTGTGCGGGCGGACCCGTTGCTGTGGTCTATCCGGAAGCCGTCTGGTATTCGTATGTCGATGAGCATGACATCGAAGAGATTGTCGAGTCGCACCTGAAAAACGGGGTCGTGGTCGAGCGGCTGGTGACGCCGCCGCATCTCGGTCGATAACTTCCCATGAACCTGAAAACCCGGCGCTACCAGATTGCCGGCGCGGCGGGCGCCATCGAAGTGCTGCGCGATGAACCTCTCGATTCCGATCCACCTCATGGCGTCGCGGTGATAGCGCATCCGCATCCGCTGTTTGCCGGAACGATGGACAACAAGGTCGTTCAGACCCTGGCTCGTGCATTTGTGCAGTGCGGCTGGACGGCGATCCGGTTTAACTTCCGCGGCGTCGGTCAGACGGCAGGTGAGCACGATGATGGACGTGGCGAGCTGCTGGATATGCTTTCTGTCATTGAAGCAGAGGCGCCGACTGGCCCGCTGGCAATTGCCGGATTTTCGTTCGGCGCGTTTGTGGCTAGCGGAGCCATCGCTCGCCTGCATGAGCAGCGGGCAATAGAAAAAGTGGTGCTCATCGGCACCGCTGCGTCCCGATTTGAGGTCAGTCCCTTGCCCGCGACGTTGCATGAGCAGGCGTTGGTGATCCACGGTGAAGAAGACGACACGGTACCGTTGTCGGCCGTGCTCGACTGGGCGCGGCCGCAGTCACTCCCCGTCACGGTGGTGCCTGGGGGCGGTCATTTCTTTCACGGACAGTTGACGCTCTTGAAAAGCCTGGTGGTTCGCCACCTTCGTTCCTGATCCCTCAATGAAGAGACTCTTACGGTCTTGGGCCGCTGCATTTGCAGGCTTGCTGTTCTGCCTTTGCGCCTTCGCGCAGGCGCCCCAGCCGCCAGAGATAGCGGCGCGCAGCTACCTGCTCATCGATGTCACTGCGAACCAGGAACTGGCGTCTCGCGATGCGGACACCCCTGTTGAGCCGGCATCCCTCACCAAGCTGATGAGTGCGTATCTCGTCTTTGATGCATTGCGCTCCGGGAAGATTTCGTTGAAGCAGACCCTGCCGGTGAGCGCTCGCGCATGGAAGATGGCCGGGTCTCGAATGTTCATTGACCCGAGCATGCAGGTGCCTGTAGAAGACCTCATCAAGGGGATGATCGTGCAATCGGGCAACGACGCCACCGTCGCGCTTGCCGAAGGGGTCGGCGGAAGTGTCGAGCGATTTGTTCAACTCATGAACGAGCAGGCGAAGGTGCTTGGCATGACCCGGACCAGCTTTCGCAACCCGGATGGACTTCCCGAGGCAGGACACACCACGACCGCTCGCGACCTGAGCCTCCTGTCCTCTCGCCTGTTGAGTGACTTTCCGGACTATGTTGGCTACTACGCGATCAAGAAGTACCGATACGAGGGCGCAGCGACAGCGAATGACACCAGTCGCAACCTGCTTTTATTTCGTGATCCCACGGTCGATGGCTTGACGGCAGGTCATACGCCGTCAGCGGGCTACTGTCTAATTGCAACTGCCAGGCGCGACTTCCCGAATGTGGGCGCTCGCCGACTTTTGGTCATTGTGATTGGGGCCGCGAGCGAGAGCGCGCGCGCAGGCGAGGCGCAGAGGCTGTTGAACTGGGGCTATACGGCGTTTGAGGGCATCAAGCTCTTCAATGCAAACCAGGCAGTGGTAACGCCTCAGGTCTGGAAGGGGGCGCAGAAGACGGCCAGGCTAGGTCGCACGCAAGCCGTAGTTGTCGCCGTGCCTTCTGGCTCGGCTTCGAAAGTCAAGGCCCAGGTGGCGCGACCCGATCCGTTGATCGCACCACTTAGCAAAGGGCAGCAAGTCGGCACGCTGAAGATCAGTTCTGGCGAACATTTGATGCTGGAGGTCCCTCTGGTCGCCCTGGAATCGGTCGAGCAGGCTGGATTCATCAGCCGGACCTGGGATGCAGTGCGGTTGTGGATCAAGTGACAGCTCTGACGCAGCTGTCACTTGAGCGATTTCACCATCCGGGCTATACTCGCGGGCTTTCCCGCAATTTGGGGCGGGTGAGCTTTGCCTTTCGCAATTGCGAAAAGCAGTCTTCATTTTTCCACGACAGTAATGACGTTTAGGGACGTTTAATGCCAACCATCAATCAACTTGTGCGTCACGGGCGGGAGGTCGAAAAGACCAATTCCAAGAGCCCGGCGATGCAAAACAGCCCGCAGCGCCGCGGCGTGTGCACCCGGGTGTACACCACGACTCCGAAAAAGCCGAATTCGGCTCTTCGCAAGGTCGCCAAGGTTCGCCTGACTAACGGGTTTGAGGTTATTTCCTACATCGGCGGCGAGGGCCACAACCTTCAGGAGCACTCGGTTGTGCTCGTGCGCGGCGGCCGCGTGAAGGATCTGCCGGGTGTCCGTTACCACATCGTGCGCGGATCGCTTGACCTGCAGGGCGTGAAGGATCGCAAGCAGTCACGTTCCAAGTACGGAGCGAAGAGGCCAAAGAAGGCCTAAAGAGCCAGTCGTAAGTTTTGTCGGTGCTGTCCAGCCCTGGCAGGCTGAGTCAGTGTAGTGACCCGGAGCGCGGAATTCCCCGTGTGGGTCGAGTAAGCGAAGGCCTGAGTGGCTTTCTAGGCCCCCGAAAGGGAGAAGCCGGCTGAAGCAATAGAAGAGGTGAAAAAATGCCACGTCGTCGCGAAGTCCCTAAACGTGAAATCCTGCCGGATCCCAAGTACGGCAATGTCGAACTCGCTAAGTTCATGAACGTCATCATGCAAGGTGGCAAGAAGGCGATTGCCGAGCGCATCGTCTATGGCGCGCTCGAGTTCATCGAAGAAAAGAATCCGGGCAAGGACCCGGTCGAGGCCTTCACTATGGCCATCAACAACGTCAAGCCGATGGTCGAGGTGAAGTCCCGCCGCGTCGGTGGCGCGAACTACCAGGTGCCTGTTGAGGTTCGCCCGGTTCGCCGCCTGGCTTTGTCCATGCGCTGGTTGAAGGAAGCCGCAAAGAAGCGCGGCGAGAAGTCGATGGCCCTTCGCCTTGCCAATGAGCTCATGGAAGCCACGGAAGGCCGTGGCGGCGCGATGAAGAAGCGTGACGAAGTTCACCGCATGGCAGAGGCCAACAAGGCCTTCAGCCACTTCCGCTTCTAAAAACCGTCCCCATCTTGGAGTGCGGGCCCGCCATGAGCGGGCCTGTACCCTTTTAACGAAAGATCATCATGGCCCGCAAAACGCCCATCGAGCGATATCGCAACATCGGTATCTCGGCTCACATCGACGCCGGCAAGACCACCACCACCGAGCGCATTCTGTTTTACACCGGTGTGAACCACAAGATCGGTGAAGTGCACGATGGCGCTGCCACCATGGACTGGATGGAGCAGGAGCAGGAGCGCGGCATCACGATTACGTCGGCTGCAACGACATGCTTCTGGAAAGGCATGGACCTTTCCTTCCCTGAGCACCGCATCAACATCATCGACACCCCTGGTCACGTGGACTTCACCATCGAGGTCGAGCGCTCCATGCGTGTGCTGGATGGTGCCTGCATGGTTTATTGCGCTGTGGGCGGCGTGCAACCGCAGTCCGAGACTGTCTGGCGTCAGGCTAACAAGTACAAGGTACCTCGCCTTGCGTTCGTCAACAAGATGGACCGCACCGGCGCTAACTTCTTCAAGGTCTACGACCAGATGAAGCTGCGTCTCAAGGCTAACCCGGTGCCGATCGTCATCCCGATCGGTGCCGAAGAGAACTTCACCGGCGTCGTCGATCTGCGCAAGATGAAGGCGATCTATTGGGACGAAGCCTCGCAAGGCATGAAGTTCAACTACGACGAGATTCCAGCCGAGCTGCTCGAGCAGGCCAAGGAGTGGCGCGAGAAGATGGTCGAGGCGGCTGCCGAAGCCAACGAAACCCTGATGAACAAGTACCTGGAAGAGGGTGATCTGACTGAAGAAGAGATCACCCTGGGTCTGCGCACGCGCACGATCGCCAGCGAAATCCAGCCGATGCTTTGCGGCACCGCGTTCAAGAACAAGGGTGTGCAGCGCATGCTTGACGCAGTGATTGAACTCATGCCTTCGCCTGTCGATATTCCCCCGGTCAAGGGCATGGATGACGACGAAAACCCGGTCACCCGCAAGGCGGACGACAACGAGAAGTTCTCCGCGCTCGCTTTCAAGCTGATGACCGACCCATTCGTTGGTCAGCTCACGTTCGTGCGCGTCTACTCTGGCGTGCTCTCCAAGGGCGACAGCGTCTACAACCCGATTCGCGGAAAGAAAGAGCGTATCGGCCGTATCGTGCAGATGCATGCGAACAACCGGCTTGAAGTCGATGAAATTCGCGCTGGCGACATTGCTGCATGTGTTGGCTTGAAGGACGTGACTACGGGTGAAACCTTGTGCGATCCGGCGTCCATCGTCATGCTCGAGCGCATGGTGTTCCCGGAGCCTGTGATTGCGCAGGCTGTTGAGCCGAAGACCAAGGTCGACCAGGAGAAGATGGGCATTGCGCTGAACCGTCTGGCGCAGGAAGACCCGTCTTTCCGGGTTCGCACGGACGAAGAATCCGGTCAGACCATCATCGCCGGCATGGGTGAGCTGCACCTGGAAATTATTGTCGACCGCATGAAGCGCGAGTTTGGCGTCGAGGCCAATGTAGGAAAGCCGCAAGTTGCCTACCGCGAGACGATCCGCAAGACAATCGAAGATGCAGAAGGCAAGTTCGTTCGCCAGTCGGGTGGTAAGGGCCAGTACGGTCACGTCGTGCTCAAGATTGAGCCGAACGAGCCTGGCAAGGGCATCGAATTCGTCGACGCGATCAAGGGTGGCGTCGTGCCGCGCGAATTCATTCCTGCGGTTGAAAAGGGCATCAACGAAGCTGTGACGCAAGGCGTTCTGGCTGGCTACCCCGTGGTCGACGTCAAGGTGACGCTGCACTTCGGCTCCTACCACGATGTTGACTCGAACGAACTGGCGTTCAAGATGGCTGCCATCTTCGGCTTCAAGGAAGGTTGCCGCAAGGCCAGCCCGGTCATCCTCGAGCCGATGATGTCAGTCGAAGTTGAGACGCCAGAAGACTACGCCGGTAACGTCATGGGTGACCTGTCGTCCCGTCGCGGGATGGTGCAGGGCATGGAAGACATGGTCGGTGGCGGAAAAGCCATCAAGGCAGAAGTGCCTCTGTCTGAAATGTTCGGCTATTCAACCACGTTGCGCTCGATGTCCCAGGGGCGTGCAACTTACACGATGGAGTTCAAGCACTACTCTGAGGCGCCTCGCAATGTGGCCGAGGCTATCGTGGCTGCGCGGACAAAGTAAGTCCCCGGCTCTAGACAAAGTTCGTCTGCGATCACACACCCTGCTGTACCCGTGCGGTGGGATCAGTGATGTGATGCAGACGTTAAACCTCACACGGGTATTGCTCTTTGGAGAAATGGTATGTCAAAGGAAAAGTTTGAGCGAACCAAGCCGCACGTCAACGTGGGGACGATTGGACACGTGGACCATGGCAA
>NZ_JANU01000049.1 GCF_001044395.1 Caenimonas sp. SL110 | reverse complement strand
GTTCGACGCTGCTTTGACGGGGTCCCATTCAAATCTCATCCATACATTGTGTGGATGACGACACAGCCGTCAAGCACGGGAGTTTCTGCGCTGCCTAACGTCGAAGTTGAGCCGCAGATCGAGGCCTGCCGAGGGCTGTCAGCTCGAACGACCAGTTCGGCCTCGTAGCGCGCACGACTAGGCCGCCTCAAGCAGGAACTCAACCTTCACGGCTTCGAAGGGGAACACAACGCCCCCCTCTGCCGCACGACTGAGAACGCCTGCATCCAACAAGGCCACCACGTCCCCGTGCACAGCCTTCACATCACGCCCTACGCGTCTGGCCGCCTCGCGGATAGACATTGCACCCGCCCCACACATTGCCTTGAGCAACTCCCATCGTTTGGCCGTAAGCACTTGCCACAGCAACTCAGGAGTGGCAAAGCCAATGCGAACTTCACGCTCGGCGCGGCCGGATTTCATGGCACGGGCCGCGTCCGCCAGTGTGTCTGCCAGGGACCGAACCTCAAGAATGACTGTGTTCATGATTCCACCTCGTAATATCAGCATTGAAGTCGAGCATCAACTGTTCAGGCGTTGAGAAGGCATAGTCAAGCTCCTGCCCTCCGAAGTGACGGTGATCACCTTTACCTCGTTCGTTGTCATATCTCAGCACGCACTCACCACCAACAACATAAGCGAGACGATACTTGAACGGGTGCTCAGAAGGCGGGACCGGTTTTGGGACTCGCCATACGGCGACCTCTGCGAATGCGTCGGGAGCAAGGACAATACGACGGCGAATTAGCGGGATAGCCTTCATGTTGGACATGATGACAACACAGAGGAATTGTTGTCAAGAAATCCAACATCCTCAAATTTTCCGCGAGGCCGAACGTCAAGATGACCGGCAAACAACTGCGCGCCGAAGGCGAAGCAGGTGTGTGTCCGTGTCGATTGACATGTTATCCCTCGCTTCACTCATAGTGAGTCCACATCCGCAGTACGCGCACGATCCGCTCCTTCTTGAATACCTCATACACCAAACGGTGCTGAATGTTGATTCGGCGGGAGTACGCGCCTTCGAGATCGCCCACAAGCTTCTCGAACGGTGGAGGGTTCTGGAAAGGGCTACGCTTCAAGACCTCCAACAGTTCCTGCGCCTTTTCTTTCAGACCGGCAGATGCGAGCTTCTTGGCGTCTTTCAGCGCTTGCTTGGCATACACGACCTGCCAAGTCACCACTTCAGTTCCTTGGCACTTTTCTCCAGAGGCTCGGCCATGCCCTTCTTGATGGATTCCCGCATGCCGGGTACGGAGAGAAGATAAAGCGTCTCCTGGATCGCATCCCAGTCTTCAGCTGACACGAGAACGGCACTGCTGCGCTTTCCAGCAATGACGACGGGACGGTGAGACTCGTTCGTCTCGTCGATCAGTCGGTACAAGTTGGCGCGAGCTTCGCTCGCGGTAACGGGATTGGCCATGGAAGTCTCCTGCAACCAAAAGCGTACGTTTATTCGTACGCTTTGTCAAGCGATGCCATTTGCGGCGAGGGATAACGTTTGAGCTGAGCGGACGCCACCGGCATGGTGCTTGGCCCGCGAGG
>NZ_JANU01000048.1:2414-4470 GCF_001044395.1 Caenimonas sp. SL110 | reverse complement strand
TGCCTTCGAGGTAGTCGCTGCCAGCCAGGCCGTTGAGGATGTCGTCGCCAGCGCCGCCGTAGAGGCGATCGCCGAAGTTGGGATTGGCGTTGCCGCTCAATGAGTCTGCGCTGTCGCCGCCAAATGAAATGATCTGGGCGGGTGTAGTGCCAAGGCCCTGGACGCGCGAGACGAGCAGGGCGTTGTCTTGCGTGCTGCCGACTTCTTTCCAGTGGTATTCGAACGTACGGTCGGTTGGCGCAAGCGCGCTGTTCACGAACGTCTGATCGGCGGTGTAGGCAAGGCTGCGCCAATTGAGAAACGCGGCGCGGTCGTTGAGGTAGGTGTCGGTGAAGTTGAGCGAGTCTTGCGAGGCGCCCGCTACGAGCGCTTCGCGGTCGGCATTCCAGTCGGCGTAGGCGGTGGCGTGGACACCTTTAAGAGCATCTTCAACTGCAGCGGCATCCAGGCTGCGAAGGCTGAAAGTCGCGCCGGTGGTCAGGCTGAGGAAGGCGGCAAAGTCTTGATGGGAGGTGCTGGCGGTGGCGGGGTGCGTGCCATCGATTCTTACGGTGCCAGCCACGGACCTCACCGCCGTTGCGAGTTCTTGAAGATTTGCGTAGAGCATGTCTCTATTCCCTTGCTCCGTGCTGGGCTTGCCCGTGCCGAGGACCAAGTGGCGAACCGAGTCAACCAGCAGCTCAAGCGTATTGCCGTGCTGGTTGCTACTTGTACGCACTAAATAGTTAGTGGCATCCTGTGAAAGCGTGTAGTCCAACTCGGAGAGCAGTTGCTGGACAGCAAGCGAGTCCGTCAGAGTGATAATTGAATGATTAGAAACTGGACCGCTTTTCTCAATGTTGAACGCATTGACGAATCCAATCATCTGACCTAGCCCAGCTGTGGCGGAAAACCCCTCGATTGCACGTGCATTGAAGATTTTGGCGTTTGGAATGCTTGCATCAGTGATGCCAAAGAACTCGAGAATTTCGGTGTTGACCCCGCCCACAGGAATGGAGCCGCTGAACCCCGGGGCGTTGTACGTGTAGGCGGCCTTTACGACCAAGTCGTAGTCGGCAGCGAAGGCCTGTGCCAGAAAGCCACCCAAGCTATGACCGCTCACAGTAATCAGCTCGCTCGCTCCCAGCTTCCCTGTAGTTACCATCTGCCCATAGAACGTCTCTAGTGATTGGTATTGTCGAAGTCCCCTATTGGTTCCCAGCAAGGCGATGGCCACCACATCTACTGCAAAGTCGATGCCCCAATGGCTTGCGTCCGTACCTCGAATCCCAAGTACTTTCTCGCCAGTGGGGGTGCCGGAGGCGTCAACTTTCTGGAAAAGTGCCGCGAAAAAACCATCGCCTATGTCTGCCTGACCCAGGACGAGCCAATCACGATCAAATCTGATCGCTTGCGTTGCAGCCATCCCTGATTGTTGGTAAGCAGTCTCGTTGGAGTTTGGGGTCGTAGATAGTGGACCGGCGTAGCTTGCGAGTGCAACTTCTGCGTAAGTCAAGTACTGGCTAGTTGTCGGCACGTGTTAATTTCCTTCTGCATTAATAAAGACTTGACGAATTAGAGTTGTTGGTGCCCCAAGCTTTTCCGGACACCCTTTGGAGGTGAAGTGTCCAAAGGCAAAAATATCTCCCCCGGCCCTCCCATACAGAATGGCCTCTCCAAGTATTTTTTTGTCGACAGATCGGATGATTCGATATTCATATCTCGATAATCGACCTTGCCCCTTCATAGGATCGCCGTCCTTCAATACGGTTGTTTCTCGCGCGAGGGAATATCCTTCGCCTAGTCGTTGTTCATCAGGCCGCGAACGCCAGCCTGGATACGGGTCGCCGAATGGATCGAACAGTACGCTCGGCAACTTCACAGTTTCATAGACACGAATGCCGCCGTCTTTAGCGCACAGTTCTTGCATCTGCCTGTCGAGCGAGTGCTTTTCGCAACCGGCCAAGGCTGCAATGACTAATGGAATGGCAGCCAGATTTTTTAGATGCTCCATAAGATGTTCCTTTGTCTGCTAACCCAAAAGTGGGCAGCTAGATCGACAGTTGAGTTTTTCTTT
>NZ_JANU01000048.1:0-2404 GCF_001044395.1 Caenimonas sp. SL110 | reverse complement strand
GCCAGGCCGTTGAGGATGTCGTCGCCAGCGCCGCCGTAGAGGCGATCGCCCAGCCGATTGGTGCTGCCATTGACCTGATTGTTCGAGTCGTTTCCAAAAGCAATCAACTGCGTAGGCGTTACGGCACCTGGCCGGCTGTCCGCAATGAGCGTCCGGAGCGGGGATTGAGTTTCGCCAGGATTCGGCGTACCGCCGTAGTAGCTGTACTGATAGGCTCGATCACTTGGGACGCTTGGATCTAGTACAACACCGGTGGTTGCATTGCGCTGGCTCTGCAGAATGATCGAGTCCAGCAACCGGCTTCGGTCCGCAATCCAGTTGTCGGTGTAGGTCTCAGACCCGGTTGCCCGATCAGCGGGTGCCATGCCCCGATCAGTTCGCCAGTCCGAATAGGTTGAACCCCAGACCGCCTCCAAGACTCCGTCCAATGTGGAATCCGTGCCTGTCAATACCACTGGACTTAGCGTGATCAGCGTCGCGAGGGCGCTAAAGTCATTGCGGGCCTTTGCATGTAGCCCGTTGCTAACGTCGATGCGAACCTTGCCAATTACAGGTTCAAATGCAGCCTGCATGGCCTGAAGGTTGGCGTAAAAGGACAATCGGGTGCCAGCGCTGCCGCTCGCGTCACCTACCGCTGTGAACAGAACTTCCTTGCCTTGGAGCACTCGTCGCAATCCATCCAGTACTCCCTCAAGGTCTGCGGTGACCTCCATGCTGCCAGCTTCGAAAGCCGCATTTGCTCTCGCCAAGTTCATCGTCGGATCGATGATCGACATGGCGTTGGCCAACGCGAGCGAATCGGTCAGCTTGTACATGAAGTGATTGGGGATGCCAGTACCTTCTTCATTGAACAAGTCAGCGCGCTGACCTTGCTGGCTAAACCAGAAGCTGTTGGTAGTGACGTTCAGACCGTGACCGGCAAAATAATTGGTTTGTTGAGACTGGCTTGGGAAGCCGGGTAAGCCGAGGTTGGGGCCGATGAGATTTTGCAGTTCGGCGAAGACGCTCTCGCTCCCCGGCGCGAAGCCGGCACTGTTGAATGTAGTGGTGTGGAGGACATGGGATTGAGTGCCGAACAGACGCGTGAACGCTGTAGCAAGATAACCGCCCAAGCTATGACCGCTGACCTCTACGCCGATGGCGAGGTCGGCGGTGGAAATCAAGTTACCACCAGCGACGCTGTAAGTTGAGAACGACCACTCGCTGGTGACGGGATCCTGCGCATAACGGTACTGAGTCGCCGAGCTAGTTGATGGTGTCGTGATTTCAAGCCACCAGTTGATCATGTCGATGACTTGTAGGCCGGCGTTACCGGATAACGCCAGTTGTGCGTCAGTGAGAAAGTCCTGTCCTTGCTGCGTACCACGCATGCTGACGTAGATATTCCCAGCGGGATTGGGCGTCCCGTCAGCATTGTTGGCCCGCCAGACGGTAGCGTCAAAGCTGCTGGCTAAGGGCTTGGTCTGAGTGACAACGGTGAAGTTCTTGGCGATGTACGCAGCCAAGTTTGGAGTCATCCGGGGGGCAAGATCGCTTGCCAAATCTGCTCCGGTGCTGCCCTGTGCCAAGCCACCAACATAGGAGGCGTCTGACAGTAGTGCATTTAAGAATGCATTAGTGTTGATGTTCATAGGTCATTTGCTCAGTTCGAAATAGGTCGCGGCAGCTCGGTGATGCCGTGCTTTGCAAGCCACACGTTCAGATTCGACAACTCCGGTGGCGCACACGTGGATCCAAAAGTCAATGGGCTGTTCGATTCGGACAATTGCAAAAGTCGTACTAACCAACCCCCCGTAGCGGTGACGGTGGCGTAGTGATAAACGAGCCGGCCGGTCTCGATTTCTACATATTGCTTCCGGTAGACGACGGAGTCGAGCAAGCCTATTGACGTATTGGTCCGCACACCTGAATCGAACCAAACCCTCTGACGGTCAGTTTTTGGGCTATCCAAAACAAGAACTGCCTGTTCTTCGCAAAGCGTGTCAAAGAATGGCTTTGCGGTTAGCTCATCGAGCAATGGCAGCGGAAGCAGGAGTCCAAATACCGCCATCGCCAGAGCGACCCTCGATGGCCGATGCTTCAGCCGGCTGGTCAGTGCAACAGCGGCCGCTATGGTGATCGCGAACCACAACGTAGCGAGCAGCAAGAGGAAGAGTCCGGTCATAGCGCGATCCTTGCGGAAGAGAGTGAGTCGTTTCGACGCGATTGAGTGAGTACCAGGTTCGCCAGGTACGAACCTGAACCGGCTTCGATAAAGTCGCGCCCCGCGCCGCCTTGAATCCAGTCGTCGCCGTTCTGGGTGGCCGTGATCCGGTCGTTCCCCGCGTAACCGAAGATCAGGTCATCGGCGCTGGTGCCTTCGAGGTAGTCGCTGCCAGCCAGGCCGTTGAGGATGTCGTCGCCA
>NZ_JANU01000047.1 GCF_001044395.1 Caenimonas sp. SL110 | reverse complement strand
AACTGCCGCTGACACCCAACGGCAAGCTCGACCGCAAGGCGCTGCCGGTGCCCGGGAATTCAGGGCTGCAGGGCAACGAGTACATCGCACCGCGCACGCCGGTCGAACAAGTGCTGGCGGGGATCTGGTCAGAGGTGCTGCACGTCGAGCGTGTGGGCGTGCAAGACAACTTCTTCGAGCTGGGGGGCCACTCGCTGCTGGCCACGCAGGTGCTGGGAAGGCTGCGTCCGGCCTTTGGGGTGGAGGTGCCGCTGCGCGCGCTGTTTGAGACGCCCACCATCGAGGCGTTGGCGCAGCATTTGGATGTGGCGCTGCGAGGCGATGCGTCCTGTGCCTTGCCGCTGGTGGCTGTGTCACGCGATGGGGATCTTGACCTGTCGTTCGCGCAGCAGCGCCTGTGGTTCCTGGACCAGCTGGCCCCGGGCAGTGCCTCGTACAACATGCCAGCGGCGGTGCGGCTGAGCGGGGTGCTGGACGTGAGCGCACTGGAGCAAAGCTTCTCTGAGATCGTGCGCCGTCATGAGGCGCTGCGCACGCGCTTTGTGACGACTGAGGGACAAGCGCGCCAGCAGATCGATGCGCAGTTCGCATGGTCCTTGCCGGTCATTGACGTGCAGGAGGCCGACGTGCAAGGTCTGGCCCAAGCAGAAGCGGGCAAGCCGTTCGATCTGGCCTGCGGGCCGCTGTTGCGCACGACCCTCTTGAGGCTGTCGGCGCAGGAGCACGTGGTGCTGGTGACGATGCACCACATCGTCTCGGATGGCTGGTCGATGGGTGTGCTGGTGCGCGAGCTCGCAGCGCTGTATGAAGCGTTTGCCGCTGGTCGCTCCTCGCCGCTGCCAGAGCTGCCGATTCAGTACGCCGACTACGCCGCGTGGCAGCGCCAGTGGCTGTCGGGCGAGGTGCTGGAGACAAAGCTTGCCTATTGGAAAAAGCAGCTCGGTGGTGCGCCTGCGGCGCTGGAGCTGCCCACGGACCGGCCGCGTCCTGCTGTGCAAACGCACCGCGGCGCGGTGCAGCCGTTGCAGCTGTCTCATGAACTCTCACAAGGGCTCATTGCCCTGAGCCGGCGCGAGGGGGTCACGCTGTTCATGACGCTGCTGGCGGCCTTGCAGATGCTGATGCGCCGGTACTCGGGCCAGGACGACATCGTGGTGGGCTCGCCCATCGCGGGGCGCACGCAGGTGGAGACCGAGGCGCTGATTGGCTTCTTTGTGAACACGCTGGCGCTGCGCACCGAGCTGTCGGGCGAGATCACCACGCGCCAATTGCTGGGCCGGGTGCGCGAGGTCACGCTGGGCGCGTATGCGCACCAGGAAGTGCCTTTCGAGAAGCTGGTCGAGGTGCTTACACACGGCCGCGACATGAGCCGCTCGCCGCTGTTCCAGGTGATGCTGGTGCTGCAAAACGCACCGATGGGACAGATGCAGCTTGGAGATGTGACGCTTGAGCCGGTGGAGGTTGCCCACACCACGGCCAAGTTCGAGATGACGCTTGCGCTCAGGGAGACCCACGATGGGCTGCAAGGAGGTCTGGAGTACAACGCCGATCTGTTTGATGCGGCAACGGTTGAACGCATGGCGAGCAACTTCACAACGCTGCTGGCTGCGATGGT
>NZ_JANU01000046.1 GCF_001044395.1 Caenimonas sp. SL110 | reverse complement strand
CACCGGCAGCGCCTTGCGGTCGAGCTTGCCGTTGGGTGTCAGCGGCAGTTGGTCGAGAACGACGAAGTGCGCTGGAATCATGTAATCCGGCACAAGCGAGCGCAGGTGCTCGCGCAATGCACTGACGTCAAGCGTCTCGCCCTCGCGAGCCGCAACGTAGGCGGCAAGGCGTTTGGCACCGGGTTCGTCCTCACGCTGCATCACGACAGCGGCACGCACCGACGGGTGCGAGCGCAGGAGGGCTTCAATTTCGCCCAACTCGATACGAAAGCCGCGTACCTTGACCTGATGGTCTACGCGGCCCAGGAACTCGACGCAACCGTCGGACAAAAACCGCGCGCGGTCGCCCGTGCGGTACAGACGCGCACCCGGCTCCTGCGAGAAGGGGTCGGCGATGAACCGCTCGGACGTCAAGTCCGGCCGATTGAGGTAGCCGCGTGCCGGGGCAATGCCGCCCACATACAGTTCGCCAGGCACTCCCGACGGCGCAATCTGCCGGTTCGTGTCGAGTACGTAGACGCGCGTATTGTGGATAGGGCGTCCGAGCGGTGGAGCCGAAGGCCGACAGGTATCGTCGGCAGGCTCCAGCTTGTTGGTCAGAACGCCGACAGCAGTCTCCGTCGGACCATAGTGGTTGAAAATTGCGCAGTCCGGGGCCAACTGCCGCACTTTCTCGATCAGCTCCCAACTGCTGGCTTCACCGCCGAGCACGAGCCGGCGGTGCGGCAATACGCGCTCGGGCTGGTCGCCTGTCAGCAGGGCCGAGAGGTGAGAAGGAACGATCTTGAGGCAGTCGACCGGGTGGCGTTCGAAGTACTCGGCGAGCGCGGATGGGTCTGCAGCGGTCTCCTGCGAAATGAGGTGCAGAAGCCCGCCAGTACACAGGGCCGGATAGACAACTGTGTAGCCAAGATCTGCTGCGAAGGTGGACACTGACGCGAAGCTCAGACCACCGGCAAGGTCCAGCCTCTCGATGATGCTGCACACGTAGTTGACGATCTGCCGGTGTTCGACGCAGACGCCTTTGGGCGTTCCCGTCGAACCCGAGGTGTAGAGAACGTAGGCCAGGTCGCCGGGTGCTACTCGCACATCAGGGTTCTGCTCGCTTTCGGTTTCGAGCGAAGCCCGGTCCGCGTCAAGACAGAGGATGTGTGCGTCGGTGGCCGGCAGTGCACTTAGCAGGTGCTGCTGTGTGAGCAGCACGCGCGGGCCACAGTCCATCAGCATTGCACTAATTCGCTCGGCTGGCATCTTCAAGTCGAACGGGACGTAAGCGCCACCGGCCTTCAGCACTCCTAGTGCGCCGACCAGCGTCTCGACCGAGCGCTCGACGTACAAGCCCACCAGCGAATCGGTGCCAACGCCCAGGCGGCGCAGGTGATGAGCCAGCTGGTTGGCGTGCGCGTTCAATTGGGCGAAGGTCAACTGCTGACCCTCGCAGATCACGGCCACTTTCCCAGGTGTGCTAGCAGCCTGCTCGGCGATGAGTTCGTGCAGGCCGCATGGGGCAAACTCGCGCGCCGTGTCGTTCCATTCCGTCAGGAGACGCCGCTCCTCGTCGCCACCCAGAATATTCAGTGCGGACGCAGGCGTTTGCGGCGCACTTTCCAGCGCGCCCGCCAGTTCGCCCAGCGCGGTCTGCATCCACCCAACTAACCTTTGCGGGTCGAGGGTTGGAGTGGTTTGTGCCCGCAAGGTGAATCCTGTACCCCAATCGTCTGCAACGAGGGAGAACGGATAGTTGTTGCGCTCGTCGTACTCGACGAGTTCGATGCCTTCGAAGCCAGCCTCCGATGCACCTCGTGAATGGCGGTAGTTCAACTTGGCCGTGAAAAGCGGCAGCGGCGACCGCACACCGCTCAGTCGTTGCACCTGTGCCAGTGGTGCCTGCTCGTGGCGGAGCAGGTCGGCCAGCTGTCGATGCGTCTTCTGGACCGCCTCGCTCACACTGGCGCTTCCCAGCGACACGCGCACCGGCAGCATGTTAATGAATAGTCCGAATACCCGATCGGCTTCAGCGGTTCCCTGCATACGCCCGGATAGCACGGTGCCGAATACCACGTCGTCCCGTCCCGCGCAGCGCCCTACGACAATCGCCCATGCGACGTGGAAAAATGCCGCTGCACTGACGCCCAACCCGCGCGCGGCACGTCGCACGCGCTGCGACAACTCGGGCGTCACTTCGCAGGTAGCTTCACGCGACCGCACCCCATCCAGCATCGTGTCCATCAGACCAAATGGTGCCGTAGGCTCGTCCACATCGCCAAGCAGGTTGCGGAAGAAGACCTCGCTCTCGCCGCTACGTGCCTGAGCGAGGGTCTGTGCGACGAAACCTCGAAACGGAACTGGGGGCGAGAGTTCTCGACCGTGCATGTAGGCCTGGACCTCCTCCAGCATGATCTCGAGTGCGACGTGGTCATA
Organism: Caenimonas sp. SL110; assembly: GCF_001044395.1. Classification (GTDB taxonomy): domain Bacteria; phylum Pseudomonadota; class Gammaproteobacteria; order Burkholderiales; family Burkholderiaceae_C; genus Ramlibacter. Next base: position 718 of record NZ_JANU01000046.1, on the reverse strand, counting down.
GTTCAGGTGGTGGGTGACCAGCAACATCAGCCAGTCGCCTGATTGGGAATGCGGATCAGCCGCGACATAGGCTGTCGTCAGCGGCGCGCGCTGCAGATTCATGCGCATCGTTCGCGGATCGACCTGTGCCAGCAATTGCTGGACTGCGTCGCCCTCGCCCGACAAGTGCAGCTCCTCCACTGGGAGTCGCGCGCTGCGCCAGACTACCTGTACCGGGTCTTGCATTCCTTCCCAATGCATACTGCTGCGCAACAGGTCGTGTCGATCCATGACGTGTTGCAACGCATCCAGCATTTGTTCCAGGCGTTGCCGCGATTGAATCCTCAGAACCACCGGAAAGATGTATGGATCGCCCTGCTCACTCGCCCTATGGTGATAGAGAATCCCCTCTTGCAAAGGTGTCAGCGGATAGATGTCTTTGACGTTGGGTGCTCCGCCGGTCACAACGCTTGCAAGCCGGTCGATTTCCTGCTGCGTCAGCGATACCAGGGGCAGCATCTCTGGTTCGATGGTGGAGCACGCATCGGGAATCAGGTTTGGCGGTGCAATGAACGCGGCTTGCGCGAGACGCGCCATGGCGGCCACGGCGTGCAGAACGGGCGCGGCAAGCATATCGCGCGCATCGATTTCCCAACCCGCGCGGTGCAGGCGGCTTAGCAATTGCGGCACCAGCAGCGAATGCCCTCCCAGCGCAAAGAAGTCGTCGTGGCGTCCGACG
>NZ_JANU01000045.1 GCF_001044395.1 Caenimonas sp. SL110 | reverse complement strand
CCAAAGCCGATACGGCTGGAAGTGAAAAACCATGTGCCGCAATGGGGCGGGCCGCTGCGCCGGCTCGCGCGGCTTTATCGGGTGGAGACGGGTTGGTGGGAAGAAAGCCGCGAGGGCGCTGCGGTGCTGCGCGACTATTTCATTGCGAGCAGCCAAGAGGCGGGGCTGGTCTGGATTTTTCGCGAGCGGCAAGCGCGGCTTCCGCTTCGCGGTGGATGCCGGATCGAGTCCGGCATGACAAGTATTAAAGGCGGTCATTGCGCAGTCGAATCCGGCGTGACAAGTCCTGAAGGCTGTCCTAAAGGCTGTCATTGCGGACTTGATCCGCAATCCATCCCCGATCAGGCGCAACTTTTCCAGCAACGCGACTACCGCTGGTTCCTTCAAGGCCTGTACGCATGACACGCGTACAGAGAGCGCATGCCTGAAACCAACGAAAAACCCCCGCTGGACATCGACGACGGGTCCCTCCCGCCCGTCATCACCGACTGGCCCGACGGCCTGCCGGCCTACTGCGAGCTGCATGCGCTTTCCAACTTCAGCTTCCAGCGCGGCGCATCGCATCCGCAAGAGCTCGTGCAGCGCGCGTACAACCTGGGCTACCAGGCGTTCGCGCTCACCGACGAATGCTCGCTGGCGGGCGTGGTGCGCGGCTGGTCGGGCTTCAAAAAGTACCAGGCATTCATCCGATCGCTGGAAGCAGACTATCCCCACCAGAGGCGAAGCCGCGACTTCAAGCTGCTCTACGGCAGCGAGTTCGACATGGGCGATTGCCGCCTGGTGGCCATCGCCCGCGACAAGCAAGGCTGGGGCGGCCTGTGCGAATTCATCACGGCCGCGCGCAACACGACTGCGCAAAAGGGCCAATACCGCGTCGGCTGGGAGACCAGCGACATGACGCTTTTGCAGGGCTGCGAAGTGCTGTTCGTGCCGCATCGCCGGGTTGGCGATGCGTTCGACCTCGATGCCCTGTGCATGCGCCTTGCGCAATGCCGCCAGCTGTACGGGCAGGGGCTGTGGCTCGCGGTCGAGCTGCATCACGCGCTCGATGACGACCTGTGGCTGGCCTCGATGCGCGACGCGAGCATGGCAACGGGTGTGCCGCTGATTGCCGCAGGCGACGTGCACATGCACGTGCGCTCGCGCAAGCGCCTGCAGGACGTGATGACGGCGGTGCGGGTGGGCAAGCCCGTCGACCAGTGCGGCTACGAGCTGCAGGGCAATGCCGAGAAGCATTTGCGCTCGCGGATGCGGCTTGGGGAAATCTATCCGCCGGATTTGCTGGAAGCGACGTTGATCGTCGCCGGGCGTTGCAGCTTCGAGATCGAAAGCATCCAGTACAACTATCCGCAAGAGACGGTGCCCGCTGGCCTCACGCCGACCGAGGGCCTGCGCAAGCTCACGATAGAAGGCGCGCACATGCGCTACCCGGATGGCATTCCGGTGAGGGTGAAGCGGCATCTGGTGAAAGAGCTGCGCCTGATCGCCGAGTGCAAGTACGAGATGTTCTTTTTGACGGTGCACGACATCGTGTGCTTTGCCCGCAGCAAGAAGATTCTTTGCCAGGGACGCGGCTCGGCGGCCAACTCGGTGGTGTGCTTTTGCCTGGGCATCACCGCGATGGACCCGATGCATTCCAACCCGCTGCTCGAGCGTTTTATCAGCAAGGAACGCCGCAACGAGCCGCCCGACATTGACGTGGACTTCGAGCACGAGCGGCGCGAAGAGGTCATCCAGTACATCTACCGCAAGTACGGGCGCGAGCGCGCGGCGATTGCGGCGGTGGTCATCAGCTACCGCACGCGCAGTGCGATTCGCGATGTGGGCAAGGCGCTGGACGTGGAAGAAAAACTCATCGAGGCGTTCGCGAAAGAACACCAGTGGTTCGACGACAAGCTGGCTTCGCAGCGGCTGTGCGAGCTGGCCGCGCAGGTGGGCGAAGCGATCGATGAAACGAAGGCGCGGCTGTGGCTTGAGCTCACGCAGCAGCTGATGGGGTCACCGCGCCATCTGTCGCAGCATGTGGGCGGCTTCGTGCTCACGCAGGACAAGCTCACGCGGCTGGTGCCGGTGGAAAAGGCGTCGATGAAAGACCGCTCCATCATCCAGTGGGACAAGGACGACCTGGAAGACATGGGCCTGATGAAGGTCGATGTGCTGGCGCTGGGCATCCTCACGGCGATTCGGCGTTGCCTGGATTTTCGCAACCAGTTGCGCGCTGCTGAAGGCGGCAAGGAGTGGGACCTGGCCGATATCCCGAAAGAAGATCCTGCTACCTACGACATGATCTGCAAGGCCGACACGGTGGGCGTGTTCCAGATCGAAAGCCGCGCGCAGATGTCGATGCTGCCGCGCCTGCAGCCGCGCGTGTTCTACGACCTGGTGGTCGAAGTGGCGATCGTGCGGCCGGGGCCGATACAGGGCGGCATGGTGCATCCGTTTCTCAAGGCGCGCGACCGCATCCGGGCGGGGCTGGACGTGCACTACGAAAAGCCCGAGTTGAAGGCGGCACTGGCACGCACGCTGGGGGTGCCCATCTTCCAGGAACAGGTGATGCAGATCTCGATGATCGCCGCCGGATTCACCGCCGAAAAAGCCGATGCGCTGCGCCGTTCGATGGCCGCCTGGAAGCGCAAGGGCGGGGTGGAAAAGTTCTACGAACCCATCATCGAAGGCATGCTGAACAACGGCTATCGCCGCGAGTTCGCCGAAGCGATCTTCAAGCAGATTTTGGGCTTTGGTGAGTACGGCTTTCCTGAAAGCCACGCCTATAGTTTTGCGCTGCTGGCGTATTCGAGCAGCTGGCTGAAATGCCACGAGTCCGAGTGCTTCCTGGCCGCCATGCTCAACTCGCAGCCCATGGGTTTTTATTCGCCCTCGCAGCTGGTGCAAGACGCCAAACGCCACGGCATCGTCGTGCTGCCCCCGGATGTTTCGCACAGCGACTGGGACTCGACGCTGGAAAACTCGCTACGTCATGCCGGACTCGATCCGGCATCCACCGCGAAGCGGGAACCGCGCCAGATCGAGCATGGATTGCGGGTCAAGCCCGCAATGACAGCCAAACAACCCTCAGCCAAACAATTGGGGTCAGATTCCAATTATTCAGCCCACTGTCATGCCGGACTCGATCCGGCATCCACCGCGAAGCGGGAGCCGCGCCAGATTGAGCATGGATTGCGGGTCGAGCCCGCAATGACAGCCAAACAACCCGCTGTCCGACTGGGCCTGCGGCAGGTGGGCAGCCTGAGCGAGGCGGGGGCCAGGCGCGTGGTCGAGGCTCGCCGGCAAGCGCCTTTCACCAGCACCGAAGATCTCGCCCTGCGCGCGCAGCTCGATGCGGGCGACTTGAAGGCGCTCGCCGCAGGCGATGCCTTGATGTCGCTGTCCGGGCACAGGCGCCAGCAGGTGTGGGACGCATCGGCCTTGCGCAAGTCGCCCGAGCTGCTGCGCGATGCGCCGATCAATGAAGAGCCGCTGGAGTTGCAGCCCTCGCACGAAGGCGAAGAGATTGTTTTCGACTACGCCTCGCTGGGCCTCACGCTGCGCCGTCATCCGCTCGCGCTCCTGCGGCCGCGCCTCAAGCGCATGAAGCTGCAAAGCGCCGCCGAATTGCACGACCTGCCCAGTGGGCGCAAGGTTCGCGCGTGTGGCATCGTCACCGTTCGCCAGCAGCCGCAGACGGCGCATGGCACGATCTTTCTCACGCTCGAAGACGAGACCGGTCCGGTGAATGTCATCGTGTGGAAGTCGGTGCGCGAAGGCCAGCGTGAGGCCTTGCTCAAATCGCGCCTGCTCGCTGTTGAAGGCACCTGGCAGCGCGACCAGGAATCCGGGGGGCAGGTGCGCAACCTGATTGCGAAGAAGCTCACCAATCTCACGCCGCTTTTGGGGCGGCTGGGCGAGCAGACCAACAGCAGTCGCGATTTTCACTAGGAGATGCACCTCTGGCATCATCCATTTCCAAAGCGACGCAACCCATGGCCACCGAACCCAAACTCATCATCCGCAAGCAACCCCAGGCCAAAGGCAAGGTGGCGCTCTTTGCGATGATTCGCAACGAGATCTACTTCCTGCCGCACCTGCTGGATCACTACCGCAAGCTGGGCATCAGCGAGTTCTGGTTTCTCGACGATCGCTCCGACGACGGCTCGGCCGAGTACCTGCGCCAGCAGCCCGATTGCGGCATCGTGCATTCGAACCTGAGCTTCGGCGACAAGGTGGGTGACCAGCCCTTTGGCGCGGCGGTCAAGACCCTCGTGCCGCGCGCCTTGCTGATGAACCGATGGGTGCTGACGGTGGACGCCGACGAGTTCCTGATCCTGCCGCCGCCCTATGACACCGTGCCGCAACTGGCGCAAGCACTTGAAGCGAACAAGCTCAAGATCGCACGGGCCCTGATGATGGATTTTTTCCCCGCGAAGCTGAAGGGCGTCGAGCAGGTGCCCATGACGACCAGCCCCTTCGTGATGTCGCCCAACTTCGATCCCTGGAGCGTGCTGGAGTGGCCCGACCAGGCGCCCAATGTGTCGAACATCAGTGTGATGGAGGGCATTCGCCCGCGAATGCTCGAACGCCTGCAAAAGACCCGGGTGGACCTGTCGCCGCTGGGCGGCACCTACCGGTTCGCCAACGTCAACAAGGTGCCGCTGTTTTTCTGGGAAGGCAATGCGCGCGCGCTATCGGGCCACCGCAACACAGTCCCGGCGTCGGACCAGGTGCAACTGGTGCTGGCCCACTTCAAGTTCTATCCGGGCTACGAGGCGCGCATCGCAGAAGCGGTTGAAAAGAGCGTGCACTGGCAGGGCGCGATCGAATACCGGTTTCTCGACCTGGCCGTGCGAAACCTGGCCGACTGGTCGTTGAAAGGCCCGGTCTCGCGCGAATACCGCTCGCGGCAGGACCTGGCGGACACGGGGCTGCTGTATTCGCGCTTGAAGTGACCACGTCGGCCTCACACCAGACGATGAGAGGTCGATACTTCACTTTGCAGGCCGGACGGGCGGCGGCGGCAAGCCTGGTCGTGCTGTTTCACGCGACCGGAATCATCGCGGAGCCCAAGTATTTCGGTGTGAAGCCGCTGGCCGGCTTTTTTGGGTTCGGGTATGCAGGAGTGGAATTCTTCTTCGTGCTCAGTGGCTTCATCATCGTCGCCGCCCACTGGCAGGACATGGGCCGGCCGCAAGCGCTGGGTCGCTATCTGGCAAGAAGGGCGATCCGGATTTTCCCGGCGTACTGGATCGTATTTCTGGCACTCGGTGCGGCCATGTTGTTCATGGGCACGCAGCAGCGGTACGACACTCCAACCCTCGTCGCGGCCTTGTTGCTGTTGCCACTGGACAAGGTTGCGGTTGGCGGCACAGGGTCCCCGGTCGTGGCCGTTGCATGGTCGCTGCAGTACGAACTCGTGTTCTACGCGCTGTTTGCCTTGCTGATCATCAACCGCAAGATCGGCGCGGCGATTGCAGCCATCTTCCTGATCGTCGCTGCTGCATGCTGGAACGCCGGCACTTACCCGGCCTCCTTCGTTGGCAAGTCCTACGTTTTCCTGTTTGCGTTGGGCTCGGCCGTTGCTGCGCTACGCGAATGGGGGGCTGCGAGCCGTATTCGCCGTTTTCCGCGATGTCTCGCTGCGGCTGGGCTCGTGCTGTTTTGCTGCACTGCTGCGTTCGATGTCATGCAATGGATCGATGCGCCACTGCAACTGGCGTCCTTGTCATACGGACTTGCCAGCGCCCTGATGATCTTTGGCATGGTCAATGCTGAAGACAACGGAAAGCTGCGCTGGATGAAGTGGCCACCGCTGCAATTGCTGGGCGATGCCTCGTATGCGATCTACCTGACGCACTTTCCAGTGCTCAGCGTTGTTTGCAAGCTCCTGAATCACGTACCTGCCATCGGCAGCAACTGGGCCTTTGCCCTCGCAGTTGGCGCGTGCCTGGTAGTCGGCGTTGTGTTTCACCGGTGGGTCGAAAAGCCTGTTGTGGACAGGCTTGCCGCACGGGGCGCGTGGCAGCGCTAGTGGAGCGGGCGGCGGGAATCGAACCCGCGTTATTTGCTTGGGAAGCAAGAGTCCTGCCATTGAACGACGCCCGCGTGGCAGCGGCGATTCTATCGTGCCGCGATCTGCGAATGGAGCCCTGGCTCCGTCACGCGGGTCCATGTTCCGGTTTCGCGCAATTCAAGCTCCCAGCGCGGGCTTTAGCGCAACCATCTTGCCGCTGCCAGAAACGATCTTCTCAGGCGCTGCTGCAGTCGCACGCGCCGCATCCACACCGGCTTGCCTGAGCGCGGCAACGATGGCTGCCGCGCGCTGCGCACCCAGCTTCGTGAGCGCATCGGCTTCCAGTGCCTGGTTCGCTTCAAGCCGTTCACGCAGCTTGCCGTAGAACGCGCTCGCATCGGCCACCTGCGGTTCGCCCTGAACCATCTTGCCCACCCGCTGCCAGATCGGAAGTTCCGCCTGTGGCGCGGATGCTGTGCCCGCTGCGCCGGAAGCACTGGCCTGCGCCGCCTTCTTTGCCTTGTCGAGTTCCTCGTCGCCGAAACGCCGGGCGTACACATCGCGCATCGCGCTGCGCACCGAGCGGCTGCCCAGATCGAGCGGGCCGGGCTCGTCGCCCGCTTCGAGCTTGATGCCGGCGGCGCGTGAGACTTCAACCCGCACTGCGCGCGCCCGCAAGGCCGCGGCGTCCGCATCGCTGTAGTGCCCCGGCACGGAGATCTTGAGCTGCGGCCGCTTGGCCAGAATCTGCGCGATCTGTTTGATCTTCTCGCGTTCGGGCGGCAGCACCTTGTCGCTGCCCGGGTCGAAGTCGATCGACTCCAGCTCTTCGCCCGAGCCGCCGAGCAGCGCGCCGAGTGCGCGAAACGGCGCGGTGACGATCTTGGTCAGTACATTGCCGATGGCCTTCCAGATGATCGCCCCGTAGCTGAACTGGGGGTCTTCGATGTTGCCCGAGACCGGCAGGCCCAGGTCGATGCGCCCGTCACTGTCCTTCAGGATCGCGATCGCCAGTTCGAGCGGCAGCTTCAGCGCGTCGGGACTGTCCACGCGCTCGCCCAGCGTGAGCTTGTCGATGACGATCTGGTTCGCGCCTTCGAGCTGCCCGCGCCTCACCTTGTATTGAAGGTCGAGCGAGATCTTGCCTTGCGCGATCCTGTAGCCGGCGAACTTCATCGCATAGGGAGACGTCGACACCAGGTCGACATTCTTGAACACCACGGCCAGGTCGGTGTTGTTGGTGGGCGCGAAGGGGTTGAGCTCGCCGCGGATTCGCGCGCTGCCGAACTCGTCGACCCGCGCGTCGAGCTCGACCTGGCTGCGCGATTCAGCACTCGACGACAGGCCATTGACCACGCCATTGAGCTCGTACATCTTGGCGGCGAACTGCGGCTGCAGACTGAGGTCGGCGAAGTCCAGCTTGGCGTCCTGCAGGCGTATGCGGCGCACCCGGATCGGGAAGGGTTCGGCAGTCGGTGCGGATGCCGGGGCGGCGGCAGGGGCAGGGGCAGCCACGGGTTGCTTCACCAGCAGGCGCGCGGCATTGAGGCTGCGGTCCGGCTCGATGATCAGCTTCGCATTGGGCTCCACCATGCGCAGCTCCGGGATGTCGAGCTGGTTCGGCGCGAGGCTGAGCGTCATCGCGTCGGCGCGCACGTCTTTCCACGCAGCGAAGAGGTCGCCATCGTCTTCCTTCAGCACGAGGCCGGCGACGTTGAAGGCGCCCGAATAGCGCAAGGCCGCGGACCTGGCACCACCCCCCGCAGTGAGGCGCCCCCTGGCTGAAACCGTGCCGCCGGCAATCTTCAGCTTGATGTGCTGCGCGAGCAACGGCTGAACCGGCGCGAGCGACAGCTGCGCGACTTTCACGTCGGCCTGCACCTGGCCCGTGCCGGGCACCGCGCTGCCCTGCGCCGCGAGCTGCCCACCTTCGCGGATCGCCAGGGTCGCCCTGAACTTCACGGCCTTCGAGAGGTCGCTGCTCGCACCTTTGACCTTTGCGCCGAAATCTGCCACCTGGAACTTCACGCCGGACGCTTCATCGTCCACGTCGGCGGCGAACTTGTCGAGCTCCACCGTCGCTATCGATGCGGTCCATGGCCTTGCCGCTGGCGTCGTCGCGGGTGAGTCGAAGCGCGGCAACATCTGCACCAGGTTCAATCCCCCCGCCCGGTCCCGCACGACGCGCAGGCGCGCGCCCTGCGCGAAGACGCGGCCGACCTCGGCACGGCGTGCAGCCAGGTCGATGGAGCCTTGCGCGAACCCGAGCTGCGCAATCTTCATCGGCGCGCTGGTGCCACGAGCGATGGTTGCATTCGTAGCGGTCAGCGCGGCATCGCCGATCGTGACCTGCAGGCCATCGCGGGTCTGCGAGGCGGCCAATTGCAGTTGCGCCGAGACAACTGCCGCGTCCACCTTCAACGCAGGGGCTGTCGTGCGATCCGTCGCGCTCAATGCCAGCTTGTCCAGGACGACCTGCCTGATGCCTACTTTCCAGTCGCCGGCGTGCACGGAAGGTGGCGCGCCTGCCGGCACGGCTTTCGCACCGGCGGTTTCGACCATGAGCTGGGCGAGGTCGAGCTCGCCCCTGGCGTCACGTTCGATGCGCAACGCGCCGCCGTCGGCCCGCACCTGCGCGATGGAAACTTCGCGCCGCGACAGGCTTGCATCGATGCCCGTCACGTCCAGTGAAGTGAGGGACGCGAATGAATCGCTGACGCCTTCGCGTGCCAGGCCGAAGTCGCGCATCGACACGCGCGCGCCCGCGAGCGCTGCTTCGAACTTGCCGTCGGCGTATGAGAACGAATACGGCAATGCCGCCGAGAGCCGCCCGGCGGCCACGGTAGCGCGCGTGAAAGACTTCAGGTACACCCCCAGTTCGGGCAGTGCCAAGTTCTCCAGCACGAGCTCACCCTTGCCACGAATGGGATCGAGCGTGGCGGTGCCGTTCCAGCGCAGCTTGCCGCCACCCGCGCCCTGCGCGCTGAAGGTGTGGGAATCGCCCTCGTCGGGCAGCGTGCTGAAGTCGGTGAGCCGAAAGTCGATCGGCGAGACCACGTTGGTGTAGCCGGCGCGCTGGTCGCGCATGTCGATGCGGCCCTGCTCCAGCGCGAATGTCCCGATCACCACGCGCGGCAGCTTGTCGTTTGTCGAAGGCTCGCGCGGTCGCCGCGCCAGCGTCTCCAGCAATTGGGCGAGGTTGAACCTGCCGTCGGGTGCGATGCGCAAGTCGGCCCTGGGCGACGTCAGCCGTACTTCGGTGAAACTCCACGCGCGCCTAAAGACGGACCGCCATTGCAGTTGCGCGACGAAGGTGCCGATGGAAAGAAGCGGCGCGCCGTCGGCTTCGTCCAGGCGCAGGTCCTTCGCTTCGAGGCGCAAGGTGAAGGGGTTGAACTGCAGGTCGCTGACCGACAGCCGGCGGGCCAGTTCGGACTGGCCGAATTTCGGCAGCTGGTTGCGGGCGACAGCGGGCACCAGCCAGAAGCCCGCGAGCGAATAGGCGGCCAGCACGCCAGCCGCGATTGCCGCCCAGCGCTTCCAGTGCAGTTTGTCGTTCATTGCCGTCGTGCCCTCGATGCCAGGATACACATGGGTTGCGATCAGGCCGAGCGGCCCTGCAGGCGCTGACGCACCAACGCAATGTTGTTGCGCAGCGCATAAAGCTCGTCGGCATACGACAGCGGCACGCTCACCCGGCTCACGTTCGCTTCGAGCGAATCGAGTTCTTTCGCAAGTTGCGTGGCATCGGCCTGTCCCGCCTCCATCTCCGACTCGATCGTGCGCAGCTGCCCATACCACCTGAACACCCGCGAGCGAATCCTGAACTGGTAGAGCGGCGGCACGATGCGCGACAGCGGCAGCAAGATCGCCAGGATGATGCCCAGCGCCAGCCACATGCGCTCGACCAGGTTGGCGACCCAGAACGACAGGTACCGCTGCAGAAAGGGCTGTCCGCCCTTGATGGCCCGCTCGGCCTCGCGCGAGACCGGGTATTCGCTGTGTTCGAGCGTCGGGAAAGAACCCGCCCGATTGAACCAGCCTGCCGCGCCGTGCATGTCGCGCGCGGCTTGCGTGACCAGCTGAAGCAGCGCGGGATGCGTCTGTTCGCGCGTGAGCATCTCGGTGGTCGTGGCGACCAGGCGCAGGTCGGTGGGCGGCAGGTCGCGTGCAAGGTCCACCACGCCGCGCGGCAAGAGGGCAGGGGTGAGAAAAGGAAACCGGCGCGAATACGCCTCGCTCTGCGCAAAATCCATCAGCTTCACGCCGGGGGTCTGCAGCAGCATCTGCACCATCAGCGATTCAGGCGCGGACGCAAACACGATCGCATCGATGTCGCCGCCCAGGAATGCGACCGTTGCGGGCGTCTGTTCCAGCTGCGACAAGGTAATGCCGGACTTGTCGATGTTGTTGGCGTCGAACAGCTTTGCCATCAGCTGTGGCACACCACTGCCGGCGGCGCCGACATTCAGGCGCAGTCCCTTCAGTTGGGTCAGGGCCGTGAGCGTGGCGGCCGGTGTGAGCTTGCGTGCGGAGTCTTCGCGATAGAACAGCCACACCGGTTCTACAAACAGGCTGCCCAGGGACTCCAGCGCAGAATCGGTCGGCGCCGCACCTTCGCTGCTGCCGCCTTGCACGAAGCCCAAATCGACCGCGCCCTGGCGCAGCAGATGCAGGTTGTGCGACGAACCCTGGCTGGGCACGAGCACCACTTCGATTCCGTTGGCGGCCAGCGCCTTGCGGTAGCGCTGTCCGAACTCGTCGTAGGCGCTTTGCGCGGGGCCAGTGGCAAGCCTCACACGCTTGGGCGGCGTCGGGTCGAGCCACAGGTAGGCCATCACCAGCAGGCCGACAGCCAGCAGGGCGAACGGCCCGGCCGAGATCAGCAGTTCACGTATCGACAGCAGGGTGTCGCGAAGCGCCTGGGGCATGTGCGGCTTCACGGAAGGCAGGCAGGTTGCATCGCGCGATTATGGACAACGGCGATGGCGATGGCTGCCGCGCTGCCATCAATGGCGAAAGCGCAGGTCGTTCGTGACGATGGCCAGATCGACGTTGGTCAGGCCGCTGTGGTCGCCGGCCTTGTAGGTCACTTTCAGGCGGTCGCCCATGTCGAACACGGCGCCGTTGTCGAGTGCCTGCACAAATTGTTCCCTTGTGAGTTTGGGCCCCGCGAGGCGAAGCGCCGCAACGAGCGCCTTGGCAGTGAGAAAGCCTTCGAGGCTGCCGTACGAAAAGTCCTGGCCCGGTTTTTCGCGCGCGAATGCCTCCTGGTATTCACGGGTGATGGCCGTCTTGCGCTCCCACGGGCTGGGCACGACCTGCGAAAACACCATGCCCCTGGCTGCGTTGCCCAGGTGGCGCACCAGTTGGGAAGAGCCGGAGTTGACGCCGAAAAAGTTCGTGTGCACGTTGCGTGCGGCGGCGCGTCGTATGAGCCGCTCGTAGACGCCTGCGCTGCCGTGATTGATGACAACCTGCGCGCCCGTGGAGGCGATGCGAGCGGCGACGGCGTCCAGTTGTTCATCGGTGATGCCGGAGGCAAAGGGCAGGTCGATGGGCGCCTGCATGCCCAGGGCCGCGCATACGGCCTGGAAATTGGCCAGATGCTGCCGGCCCGTCTCCGAGTCGGCCCTGAAAAACGCCGGGCGGGTGATGCCGGTCTTTTGCGCGTAGGCCAGCAGCGCGCGAAATTCCTCCAGGTGCTCGGCCCGTACCGGAAACACCAGCGGCTGGTGCGGCTTGCGCAGGCCCGGCGATCCGGCGATGGGGGCAAAGAAGGGCACCTTCAGATCGATCGCTGCGTTCATCACCGCGGTGGATGGCCCGCCTTCGATGGAGCCGAACAGCAGGAACACGCGGTCTTGCTGCACCAGCTTTCTTGCGTTGGCTTCAGCGATGGCAGGTTTGGCGTCATCGTCGAGAGTCTTGAGCACGATCTTGCGGCCATGAGCGCCACCGGCCCGGTTGGCTGTCTGCAGGTAGGCTTCGATACCTGCCAGGACAGCGGTGCCGTATTCGTCCTTGCCGCCTTGCAGAGAGATGGTCTGGCCGATGAGGACCTGCGTGGAGGTCACGCCGTCGCTGCCCTGGGCAAGCGACGGCTGCGCGGCCACAGCCAGCAGCAGTGGCAGCAATAGTCTTCTTGGTATTTTCATGCCCGGGCCTTTGGTTACTCAATCATCTTATTGAAGCGCGCTTAAGGGGCGCTTACGTTGAGAAAGGTCAAGGACTGAAGGGGTGCGCCGGCAGGAACTCGCCAATTGCCATGTGATGCAAATAAAGCGACAATTGACGCCTTAAATGCATCAAACTCTGTCGTCCGTTCTATTCCCGGAATATCGGCGCCGCATCCTGGGGCTTCTGCTGCTGCGGCCTGAAGATGCGCTGCATGGCCGGGAAATTGCGCGCCGCGCGGGCTTGCCAGCGGGCACCGTTACGCGCGAATTGACCAGACTGGCAGCAGTCGGGTTGCTCAAGCGGGAGAAGCGCGGAAACCAGCAGGTTTACAGCGCAGATACTGCTTCGCCAATCTACAGTGAACTGGCCAGCATCCTGCGAAAGACCTCGGGCATCGCTGATGTCATCGCACAGTTACTGATGCCGTTGGCACCATTGCTGCGCGTGGCCTTCATCTTCGGCTCGATCGCCCGGGGCGAGGAGACATCGGGCAGCGACGTTGACCTGATGCTGATTGGCGATCTCACACTCAGGGAGGCAGTTGAGGTGCTATATCCCGCACAGCAAACAATCGGGCGGGAAATCAACCCCCAGGTGTTGTCTGCGAAGGAGTTCCAGGCGAAGGCGCGCAAGGATCAATACCTTGCTGACCTGATGGCGCGGCCCAAGATTTTCGTTATCGGAACCGAACATGACCTTGAAGAACTTGTTGGGCATCAGCCTTGACGAGATCAAACCCGATGCGGCTCAGATCGGCAAGTTGCTCGCGGCGGCCGCGCGCAACATCGCTGATGCGCAGATCACCGGGCTCAGCCCTGAGAACCGATTTGACGCGGCGTACAAAGCCATCATGCAGCTGGCGATGATTTCTCTTAATGCGAATGGCTATCGCACGCTGACCAGCAAGCCGGGGCATCACCAAACTGCGATTCAGACGTTGAATCTGACGGTTGGCGTTCCGATGAAACAAGTGATCTTTCTCGACGCGTTGCGCAAGCAGCGAAATGTGTCTGATTACTCGGGGGACCTGGTGTCGGACGCAGCAGTTACAGAATGCCTTGCAAGCGCCCAGGAACTTCTGGTGCAAGTTCGCGCATGGCTCAAGGCCAATCGAGGCGATCTGTTGGAAAGTGGTGTCGCTCTCACCGGCGGCGTCGGGAGTCAGCGCGGGAACAAGTGACGCCAGCGTGGGTCTACTTCAACGTCGGCGCCTTGCGATGCCGCGTCCCTTGCTCGTACGCATAAGCCGCCCTGAGCAGCTTGCCTTCAGACCATGCGGTCCCAACAAAGGACAGGCCCATGGGCAGGCCCTGATGGAACCCCATCGGCACCGTGATCGTCGGATAGCCCGCAACCGCGGCGGGCGATGAACTCGAACCCGAATACGAATCGCCGTTGATGTGATCGGTGAGCCAGGGCGGCGAGGTGGTCGGCGCGACGATCGCGTCGAGCTTGTGCTGCGCCAGCACCGAATCGATGCCCTCACGCGCGAGCTTGCGTGCCTTGGCTGCCGCGTCGAGGTAGGCCTTGTCGGTGAGCGGACCCTTGGCCTGCGCCTTCTCGAAGAGGTCCTGCCCGAAATGCACCATCTCCTTGTCCGCATGCTTCTGGTTGAACGCGATTACATCGGCCAGCGTGCGCACGGGCATGCCGCTGCGCGTGGCGAGATAGCGATTGAGGCCGTCCTTCAATTCGTAGAGCAGCACTTCGAGTTCGGCTTCGTCGTAATCGCCCAGCGAGCCGAAGTCCGCCGGGTCCACGATCTCGGCGCCCAGGCGCTTCAAGTCGGCGATGGCTTTTTCGAAGAGGGCGTCGGCATGCACGCTGTACCCGGTGACCTTCTTGCGCGCCACGCCGATACGCATGCCCGCCAGCCCGCCTTCGAGCGCCAGGCGGTAGTCTTTGGGGATGTGCGCCGCCGCGTCTTTGGTCGCCGCGTCATTCGCATCGACGCCTGCGATGGCCGTGAGCACGATGGCGGCATCGACCACGCTGCGGGTCATCGGCCCGGCTGTGTCCTGCGACTGCGAAATCGGAATGATCCCCGCGCGGCTCACCAGTCCGACCGTGGGCTTGAGCCCGACGAGCGAAGCCATGTTGCTCGGGCACACGATGGAGCCGTCGGTTTCCGTGCCGATGCCCACCACGGCGTAACTCGCGGCGATCGCCGTGCCGGTGCCCGAACTCGATCCGCATGGGTTGCGGCGCGTGTCGTACGCGTTGTGCGTCTGCCCGCCGAGCGCGCTCCAGCCGCTGGATGATTTGGACGAGCGGATGTTGGCCCACTCCGACAGGTTGGTCTTGCCGATGATCACCGCGCCTGCATCGCGCAGCCGCTTGACGATGTGCGCGTCGCGCGATGCCGGTGGACCGACCAGTGCCAGCGAGCCCGCCGTGGTCATCATCTTGTCGGCGGTGTCGATGTTGTCCTTGATGAGGACCGGGATGCCATGCAGCGGTCCGCGCACCTTGCCGGCCTTGCGCTCGGCGTCGAGTGCGCGCGCGATGGCGAGGGCGTCGGGGTTGGTCGTGAGGACGGCATGGGTTCTGGGGCCCGCCTTGTCCAGGCGCGCGATGCGGGCCAGGGATGCTCGCGTCAGGGACAGCGATGTGGCGCGGCCCATCTCCATGTCGCGCTGCAGGGGTTCGATGGAGGCTTCGATGAGGGATGGTGGGGCGGATGGGGCCGCCATAGTGGAGAGGTGCGCGCAGATCCCGAAAGTGATGGCTAGAAATGTTCGCATGGTCAAAATACGTTTGTAGGGAGGTTGATCGACGCGTCCTCTCGCATCATGGCATTGATCTTCAATTGAATTGCGCGAATACCTCATGGCCCTTGTCCGAAAACGCCTGTCAATTTGTGTTGCTTCCTTGGCCGCCGTTGCGGTGATTGGAATCGGGGCGTCATGGCGTCCCGACAAGACTGTCGAGGAACTCAGGGGCCGTTGGGCCGCGTCGCCCTCGCAGTTTGTCTCCGTCGGTGATTTGCAGGTTCACCTGCGTGACGAAGGACCCCGCAGCGATTCAGTGCCTATCGTGCTCTTGCACGGCACATCGGCCAGCCTTCACACCTGGGAAGGCTGGGCTGGCGCTCTTCGGGGACAGCGGCGGGTCATACGCATGGACCTTCCTGGGTTCGGGCTTACGGGGCCCAACGCAACCGATGACTACTCGGTCGACAGTTATGTGCGCATGGTCGTTGAGCTGCTTGACAGGCTAGGCGTGCGGCGCTTCGTGATTGCCGGCAACTCCCTTGGCGGGCAGGTGGCCTGGTCGCTGGCTTTTGCGCATCCCCAGCGTGTCGAGCGCATGATTTTGGTGGATGCCAGCGGGTACGACCCGACATCTGGAACCCAAGAGCAGGTGCTCCCGCTGGGTTTTCATCTTGCGCGAACCCCGGTCGTCAAGCGGGTCGCCGAGTACGCGCTGCCACGCTTTGTGGTGGAACGCAGTGTGCGCAGCGCTTACGGCGACCCCGACAAGGTGACCGCGCAGCTTGTCGATCTGTACGAGGATATGGCCCTCAGGGCGGGAAATCGGCGCGCCCTCGTCCGACGAATCGAGCAGGGCTATGTCGGAGATCCTCTCCACATCCAGAAGATCGCAGTTCCCACTCTCATCATCTGGGGCGGCAAAGACCGCATCGTCCCGCTGGAGTTCGGCAAACGCTTCGAGCGCAACATCAAAAACTCCAGACTGGTCGTTTTCGAAGACCTGGGCCACACGCCCCAGGAAGAAGATCCCGCCCGAACGGTTGCGGTTGTGAGGCGGTTTCTGGATCTTGGGGAGCGCGCTGCCTTGAACTAGAGCGCGCTTCGCAGGCCTCCAGGCAGGAAGAACAATTTCAACTGCGATACGTCGCTCTTGCGTGCGGCTGGGAGCTTTGAAAAGACCTTGTTCAGCTCATTGCGGACAAGCGTGGGGATCCTGGAATCTCCCACCCGTATGACAACTCCAAGAGGCGTGCCTATCGTCGAATAGACCCGTGCAAGCTTGCTCAGGTGGCGCTTTGCTGCTGCTTCGAACTCCTTCCTGGAAAATGCGGCATGGAGAGATTGAACATAGTCATCGATCAGAGCCTGCTCTTCGCCGTCAGCTGCACGGCTCGCAAAATAGTCGACAGACTCTGCGCTTTTGAGCCGGCCAAAGTCGCTCAGATAGATTGCGCCTCCTGGGCGCAGGATGCGATTGACCTCCAAAAAGGTTTGGTCCAGCGACTCAAGGTCTGGCAGATGATGAAGGGCCATTGACGAAACGACAGCGTTAAAGCTCCCATCGTGAAAGTCGCCGAGCTGCGTCATGTCTGCAAGACGAAGCTCCACATTGCTGATCTGCAGTCTCATCGCTCATGACCAGCTGACTCTCCGGCGTGCGTTTGAAAGGGGCGCGCGGAGCGGCTTCGCGCAAGACGGTTCTGAGCAGCTTGGAGTCGAAAAACCTGGTGGGTCCTTGAAGTTAGTTGCTGATGCTTTTTTCAACGCAAAGTTGCTCAAGCGGCAAGCGGTGCGCGCGAGCTTCAGGCGCAGGTCCGGTTCCAAGACGCCCCATCCATATCGCGTTGCCGCAGTCGTTCTGGATAAGGCGTTCGAACCGTTCGCGCAGGCTTGCGGCTTCTCGCAACCTGGACTGATTCTTTGAAAATTCCAGGCCCGCTTTGCTGAAGCCTGAAAACAAGACGGGAGCCATCGTGGGCTGATGCCAGAGATCGAGTTGCGTCATCGTCAACCACAGGCGCTGGACCACGCGCCCAGCTTCGACTTGTTCATCAACGCTGACCGCTGGACGATCGCGCAGAACGACCAGATGCGCAGCGCAGGCAAGGCCCGGCAACACGTCCATTTGCAGGCGTGGAATCCAGGTGCCAGCCAGGAAGCGATTGAAAAACTGGACGCGCTGCCAGCTCTGAAGAACGAATCGCATCAGCTTCAGCGTCGGCGTGTTGACTCCTAGCGCCCGATCGGGCATGCGGTCGGCGCTTTCGGTTGCGTTCCATTCAATGATGTTGCTATGCACGGGGTACGCCTCGGGCAGCGTCAGCCTCAGGTGAGCAAAGTGAAATGCCACCCGAGCAGCTTGCAGGCGCTGGGCGAAGCTCTCCAGCCAGACTATTCGATAGCCGGGGGCCAGCGTCGACTCGAGCGTTTGCTTTTGCAGCGCTGTCAGCGGTTTTGTGCTCATGGGATACCGCTGCACGGATCGCTTGCGAATCTGCTCTGACAGTGCGTCCGGCACGATGCTGCCCGGCTCGAAGCGAATATCGAAGCTGAGGGCGTGAGCCCCAGGCGATGGGCGACGACGAATATCAGCCACCCAGCCCCTGGTGCCTGCCGAGAGAGAAATAGTCTCCAGCAGTGTGCCGACTGCAAGTCGCGGCGCACGGTAGTCCAGGTTATAGACGCAAGGCGATGGCATATCGAAGCCATGCAGGATCACGCGCCTGCTATTGACGATTTCAAATCGCCACGGCTGTGTGTTGTCGCCGCTCGGAGCCCAGCGCGCAAGGTCAAGCACGTCGCGCAATGTTTTGTCGTCGTTGGGGCTCATTGTGCAGGCACCAGTGCTGGCGTTTTTGACTTGGGAGCCATGCGTCGCTTCACCACGGCAATCTTCAGGCGTTGCAGTGGATTGGCATTGCCCAAAGGCTGCCAGGTTCGCACCATCCGCGAGTTATACGCATCGAAGTGCAGTCCGAAAGGCGCACAGACAATGCGCCCTCGTCCCAGCAGAATCTTCAGCGCCTCGGTGGCGGCGATACCTGCGCACAGGTAGCATGCCATCGGCGTTGAGGGACCTGCACCGCTTTCCAAGTCAACACGGCTCGGGTCCACCAGGTAGTCCGGTCGCATCCCCGGAGTCAACCCCACCAGAAACCGCGCCGCTTTTTCGACCCGGCTGCGATCACCCCACTGGAAGTATTGTTCAAAGGTCATCTTCCCAGGCATAAAGGTCAGCCAGGCGGCGCCCATGCCTAGTGGCGCTGCCGTGACAGCTGGCACCTTCAGTCGGGCACATGCAGCAAAAGTTGCCGCGCGAATGTCGAACGCGAAGAAGTCGAGGCCGTCGATGTAGAGATCGGCACCCGAAAGAAACAGGTACAGGTTGTCCGGGCCAAGCCCGTCGTGCCAGATTTCTATCTTGACCTGCGGATTGATTTCGCGGGCCATGCGCGCCATCGTCTCGGTTTTGGATGCGCCGACATTGCCGATGGTTGCC
Organism: Caenimonas sp. SL110; assembly: GCF_001044395.1. Classification (GTDB taxonomy): domain Bacteria; phylum Pseudomonadota; class Gammaproteobacteria; order Burkholderiales; family Burkholderiaceae_C; genus Ramlibacter. The sequence goes on along the minus strand of NZ_JANU01000045.1, from coordinate 36,757 downwards.
CCCGCCTGGCGATTGAAGTTGGCCAGTTCAAAGTGATCGTTGTCTGCAATTCGAAAGTTGCCAATGCCCAACCGCACAAGTGCCAACAGATGATGTCCGCCGACTCCCCCCATGCCGCCGATGGCGACTGTCTTGTTTCGCAGCGCACGCTGCTCAGCGGGCGTTACCCATCCCAGGTTGCGTGCGAAGGCCTGGTCGTAATTGAATTCGGAAGTGTTCATGCTATTTTTTTGGTGGAGTCGCAGTTCACTCAACAAAGCCGCCGTCTGCAAGCTCGAGATAGAGCTGCGCGGTCATGGCGTGGACTTCCTGGGGTGAGAAGCGTGCGAAGTGTTTCCAGGTCGATGATTGCCTGGCGCGTTCAAAGTACGCGGCGCTGCGTTCCACGAACTCCGCGCAGTCGATCCACATTAATACTGACGCTGCACCCACCCGATCGCACCAGCGTTCGCCTGTGCTGCGCGCCCAGCCCATGCCGCGCCAGAAACGGACATGATGCGGGTTCACCTCAATGACCAGCGATGTGGGGGACTCGGAGAATTGTTTGCTCAGCATCAGCAGGATGTGGAGCTTTAGCGCCATGAGCTCGCTGGTCACCTGGGGCACCAGCGAAGGGTCGCTCGCCAGACGGCACAGTTCAATCAGTTCACGGCCCTCGGCGCGCAAAGCCGCGAGTTCGTCCTTGAAGCTTTGGTCTGCCAGCAATCCATCAGGCGTATCGAGACGGACGCTGAAGGTTCCCTCTGGCCTGTCGTTGATTGAAAACAGCAGCGTCAATAGCTTTTCCTGCGGCTCGGGCGCCTCTTCCAGAAAGCTGGTGTCGTAGCCGCGCTTTCCATAGGAGTTTGCGATGAGGGATGCGGCCAGGTCGCGACGCTGGTCGGTGTTGGCCACGCAGACCGTGTAGGAGGTTGACTCCGGCGGGGTCTGTTGCTGCGACGAAGTATCGCTGTGTGCCGAGAGTTCAGGATCTGATGACGAGGAGCGCACGCTGATGCTGCCGCTCCAGTTGCTGATTGCCGAATGCCATTTCATAGGAGTGCCCTTCCAACGAAAGCCATTCCACCCTTGATCGGCACCTGCGGCTCGTGAAGGCCCGCATATCTGCCATTTAGCGCCAGCCAATTCGCAGCGGCGTTAAATCAATGTAGAAGGGGCGACACATGAATCGGAACGCAGCGAAGGTCTTGCGAGGCCTTCGTATGGATTGCATCCTTGCTGCGGAGCCGGCCCGCAGGCGGAAGCAAGATCGTCATGCACTCACACAGCGACCAGGTGCAATGATTGCGTTGGGGTCCAACGCCTTCTTCAATAACCACCAGGTGGCACCTGATTGGTTGGCGGGACTTTCATGCAGTTGGGCCATGCAATCAATGCCAAGGCGATAGGGGGGAAAGCCTCTCTCTATTCCCACCGCCTGAAGCTCCTCATGGCAATCATGCGCACTCTGCCGGGTCCTGGAATTCGCAGCATCGAAGATGATCGGGATGGTTGCGGTAAACACCCCGCCAGGTCGAGTCGTCACCCCCTCCGGCGTGTTTTTCTCGCAGGAGCTGACTTGGCAATATGGCGCAGACACGCAGGCGACTGTTAAATGCAAATGCAGGAATGCCTGGCGTCTCTTCAAAGCATCGCGTGCACGGGTGCAATGCTTGCATGAAAGTGCTCAGGCTCTTCGAACTCCATGACGATCAGGCGGCGCGCTTCGGGTCGACGCCCAATTCGAGGTGGCGTCAAAGCGACTGCCGGTAAAACAGCACCGGAAACTCCAAGGCGCCCAGCAATCGACGTTGCAGGTTGCTCGCGGCTTCCAGCTGCATGTCGCCCAATCTTTGCACCGCGGGCAGAACATGCTCGTCCATCGACTCGCCGACCGCGACCATCGCGGGATGCTCAAGATGCCCGCCGAAACAACGCACACCCAGCGAGTTCAACCGTGACGTCAGTTGGAAGAGCAGTTGCAGTCTCTCGTTTTCGTCAGGTAACTGCTCGATCAGCACCACCAGGCCATGGGTCTGGTTTTCGACACGCTTTCGGTAAGGTCCCATGATGTCCGCGATTTCCTGCGCGTTCTTGCGTGAGCGCTGCGCGGGGTTGTCCGGACCCAGCAGCTTTGACAGGACGGTCATCGAAGCGATGCGGTTCTGGATGTAGATCGCCGAGCGAGATGAGACGCGCGGAACATCTGCCAGTCGTACGACGCCCGGCTCCGCCTGGGGCACCTCGGCGGGCTCTGGTTCAGGACGCGCGAAGTGCACGTCGATCTTGAAGCGGCTGAGGTCTGGCAGTGGAATATCGATCTGGACGCTGCTTCGCAACCAGTCGTCACCTTGCGACGGAAGTGCCTCTTCGATGCTGCGGGCGATGTCGTCCGCCAGATAGATTCTCAGATTCAGTTCATCAGGGTTTGCGTGTTCGTCATGAGCCCACTGCGACAACGACTCTCGAATGTCCGCCATGACAGGTTTCGCGCCGTCGCTCGCAGGCATCGGGCGATCCATGCTCAGGCGGGAGGCTGCCGCGACATCAGCGACGCCCGAGAACGATCCGGTTCGTGAGGTGGTCATGAAGCTTCCCATGGGTGATGCAGTTGAAGTGTGTGACGCCTGCTGTTGGTTCGTTCCATCGGGTGCGAGTTGGTGATGGGGTAGGTGGTCGTGTTGATGCTTTGGAACTAATCTCGACCGTCAAGGCAGGGAACATCCCTGCAAATGTCAAAATTGCCAAAATTTGCCAACTCTCATAAACTGGACTGATGACAACCATGAACATTTCCTTGCCTGATGCCATGAAGTCGTTCGTCGATGAACAGGTGAGCGAGCGCGGATATGGAACGAGCAGCGAATACGTGCGTGAACTGATTCGCAAGGATCAGGAGCGTCGGCAGCTGCGCGAGCTCATCCTGGCGGGCGGCGCAAGTGAGCCTGGACCTGCAGCAGACGCGAACTATTTCAAAAGTTTGCGCTCGCGCGTTGGGGCGAGTGGGAAGAGTGGCAAAAGTGGGCGCAGTCCCGTTGCGAGGCGCTCAACAACCGCACGTCCGCGCTGATCGTGGCCACCCCAAAGGCAGTTGTTCCCCGGCGCAGGGCCATTGTCGATGTGGAAGAAGCGGTTGATTTCTACCTGGCCGAAGCAGGCGAGCAGCCAGCGCTTGATTTCATCGACGACCTGGAGGCCGCATACGCCCACATCGCCCGCCATCCAGCGACGGGTTCACCCAGGTACGCACATGAGCTGGATGTCGCCGGGCTGCGGTGCTGGCGACTCAGGCGGTTTCCTCATCTGGTTTTCTATTTCGAGGCTTCGGGGCACATAGATGTCTGGCGCGTGCTTCATGGATCACGCCAGATGGCTGATTGGCTGCACACGCTAGACGGCTAAACGCAGCTGCCTCTCACCCCCATGCTCTCTGGCCGGCGGCGAGGGAGCAATGCAGGCCCCACACCTATAATCAAAAGCCCAGCTGAATCAAGCAGTTGCGCGTGTTTTTGCGATCGCTTTTGCGTGCCGCGATTCGCGCCAGTTCACCGCCCGTTTTCATCCGCTTTTCCATCCAAAAATGAGCACTCCCACTATCTCCGTCGCCGACATCCGCAAGACCTTCCTGGACTTCTTTGCATCGAAGGCGCACACGGTGGTGGCCTCCAGCCCGCTGGTGCCGGGCAACGACCCCACGCTCATGTTCACCAACTCGGGCATGGTCCAGTTCAAGGACGTGTTCCTGGGCACCGACAAGCGGCCCTATGTCCGCGCGGCTTCCGTGCAAGCGTGCCTTCGCGCCGGTGGCAAGCACAACGACCTGGAAAACGTCGGCTACACCGCACGTCACCACACCTTCTTCGAGATGCTGGGCAACTGGAGCTTTGGCGACTACTTCAAGCGCGACTCGCTCAAGTGGGGATGGGAGCTGCTCACACAGGTTTACAAGCTGCCCGCCGACAAGCTCTGGGCCACCGTCTACATCGATGACGACGAGGCCTACGACATCTGGACCAAGGAAATCGGCGTGCCGCCCGAGCGCGTGGTTCGCATCGGCGACAACAAGGGCGGCAAGTACCAGTCGGACAATTTCTGGATGATGGCCGACACCGGGCCGTGCGGTCCGTGCTCTGAAATCTTCTACGACCACGGCCCGCACATCGCAGGCGGCCCGCCCGGCTCGCCCGAGCAGGACGGCGACCGCTACATCGAGATCTGGAACCACGTGTTCATGCAGTTCGACATGCAGCCCGACGGCAGCGTCAAGAACCTGCCTGCGCCTTGCGTCGATACCGGCATGGGCCTGGAGCGTCTGGCCGCCATCTTGCAGCATGTGCACAGCAACTACGAGATCGATATCTTTGATGCACTCATCAAGGCGGCTTCGCGCGAAACGGGTGAGAAGGACCTGGGCAACAAGTCGCTCAACGTGATCGCCGACCATATCCGCGCGACGTCGTTCCTGGTGGCCGATGGTGTGACGCCTTCGAACGAAGGTCGCGGCTATGTGCAGCGGCGCATCATCCGCCGCGCGATCCGTCACGGCTACAAGCTCGGCAAGAAGACGCCGTTCTTCCACAAGCTGGTGCCCGATCTCGTCAGGCTGATGGGCGATGCATACCCCAACCTGAAGGCCAACGAGAAGAAGATCATCGCCACGTTGAAGGCCGAAGAAGAGCGCTTCTTCGAGACGCTCGAAAACGGCATGCAGATTCTGGATACGGCACTGGCCGGCGGCCAGAAGGTGTTGCCGGGCGACGTGGCCTTCAAGCTGCATGACACGTTCGGTTTTCCGCTCGATTTGTCTGCGGACGTGTGCCGCGAGCGTGACGTGACGGTCGATGAAGACGGCTTCAACGCCGCGATGGAAAAGCAGAAAGCTGCCGGTCGCGCAGCGGGCAAATTCAAGATGGACCGCGCGCTCGACTACACGGGCGCTGGCAACGCGTTCACTGGCTATGACAAGCTCGAAGAGCCTGCAAGGGTTGTTGCGCTCTATCGCGACGGCGCCCCGGTGCAGCAGCTGAACGAAGGCGAGCAGGGCGTGGTCGTTCTCGACACCACGCCGTTCTACGCCGAAAGCGGCGGTCAGGTGGGCGATAGCGGTGTGCTGGCAGTAGAGGGTGTGCAGTTCGGGGTTGAAGACACGCAGAAGATCAAGTCCGATGTGTTCGGCCATCACGGCACGCAGACGCACGGCGCGCTCAAGGTAGGCGATGCGGTCGTGGCAAAGGTCGATCTGGCCACGCGTAACGCGACCATGCGCAACCACAGCGTCACGCACCTGATGCACAAGGCGCTGCGCGAAGTGCTCGGCGATCACGTGCAGCAGAAAGGCTCGCTGGTCGATGCCGACAAGACGCGGTTTGACTTCACCCACAACCAGGCCGTGTCGGACGACCAGGTGCGCGAGATTGAAAAGCGCGTGAATGAAGAGATCCTGGCGAACCGCCAGACGCAGGCTCGCGTCATGGAGATCGAGGCTGCGAAGGCGACAGGCGCGGTGATGCTGTTTGGCGAGAAGTACGGCGACTCGGTGCGCGTGCTCGACATCGGCACGTCGCGCGAGTTGTGCGGCGGCACGCACGTGCAGCGCACGGGCGACATCGGCCTGTTCAAGATCGTGATGGAAGGCGGCGTGGCTGCCGGCATCCGGCGCATCGAGGCCGTGACCGGCGCGAATGCGTTGCGCTACCTGCAGGAGCTGGAGTCCACCGTCAACACGATGGCCGGCACGCTGAAGTCGGCGCCGACCGAGTTGCAGGGCCGCGTTTCGCAAGTGCTGGAGCATGTGCGCGCGCTCGAGAAGGAAGTCGCCCAGCTCAAGGGCAAGCTTGCTTCATCCCAGGGTGATGAGCTGGTGTCGCAGGCGGTTGATGTGAAAGGCATTCGCGTGCTGGCGGCTCGGCTGGATGGCGCCGATGCCAAGACCTTGCGCGACACCATGGACAAGCTCAAAGACAAGCTCAAAACCGCCGCCATCGTGCTGGCGACTGTCGACGGCGGCAAGGTACAGATAGCAGCCGGCGTCACGGCCGACAGCATGGGCAAGGTGAAAGCCGGCGACCTGGTGAACTTCGTGGCGCAGCAGGTCGGCGGCAAGGGCGGCGGCAAGCCGGACATGGCGATGGCCGGGGGCACGGACCCGAGCAAGCTTGCGGCAGCGTTGCAGTCGGTGCAGGCGTGGGTGGCTGAGCGGGCCTGAAGACATGGATTGCGGATCAAGTCCGCAATGACAACCTGTCTTTGGATGTCATGCCGGACTCGATCCGGCATCCACCGCGCAGCGGCTACGGCCTATCAATGCGCGTCGAGCAACTCCACATCGAACTTCAGCGTCGCGTTCGGCGGAATCACACCGCCGGCTCCGCGCGGGCCGTAGCCCAGCTGCGGCGGAATGATCAGCGTGCGCTTGCCGCCGATCTTCATGCCGGCGACGCCTTCGTCCCAGCCCTTGATGACCATGCCGGCACCCAGCGAGAACGCAAACGGGTCGTTGCGATCCACACTTGAATCGAACTTCTTGCCCTGCTGGCCGTCGTTGTAGAGCCAGCCGGTGTAGTGCACATGCACGTGCTGGCCCTTGCTCGCTTCGGCTCCGTCGCCGACCTTGGTGTCTTCGTATTGCAGGCCGGATGGATTGGTGATCATGGTCGTTCCTTTTGATGTAAGTTTCAGCGGCTGCGCCGTGCAAGATCGCGCATGAGCGCGGTGATTCCGTAGGTCCACGGCGCGATGCGGTCGCTGGTGTTGACGCGGTTTGCCAGTGTACCCAGACGAGGGGTCGAAACGGTGACTACATCGCCTGCCACGTGCGTGAATCCCTGGCCCGGACCATGCCTGTCCTGCGTGGGCGCGAACATGGTTCCAAGGAAGAGCACGAACCCATCGGGGTACTGGTGATTCGCACCGATCGCCTGCGACACGAGGTCGAGGGGATCGCGGCTGATCATCGAAATGGCGCTCGCGCCTTCCATCACAAAACCCTCCGGTCCCGCGACCTTCATAGCGAGGTCGCACTGCCGCACGTCGTCCATCGTGAAACCGTCATCGAAGATCCGGATGAAAGGGCCGATGGCGCAGCTTGCGTTGTTGTCCTTGGCCTTGCCCAGCAGCAGCGCGCTGCGGCCTTCGAAGTCGCGCAGGTTCACGTCGTTGCCCAGGGTCACGCCGGGAACTTCACCGCGGCTGTTCACGGCCAGCACGATCTCGGGCTCCGGGTTGTTCCATGAGCTGGCCGGATGGATGCCGATTTCGGACCCGGTGCCCACAGCGCTCATGGGCTGCGACTTGGTGAAGATCTCCGCGTCGGGGCCGATACCCACTTCGAGGTACTGCGACCACATGCCCTGGGCGATCAGCACATCCTTGAGCTTGGCTGCCTCGGGTGAACCGGGCACGACTGCCCCGAGGTTGTCTCCGATCACCGCGACCACTGCGGCTCGCACGGCCTCGGCCCGCGATGCATCGCCGCGCGCCTGTTCTTCGATCACGCGTTCGAGCATGGATGAAACAAAGGTCACGCCTGCCGCCTTGATCGCCTGCAGGTCGCAGGGCGCGAGGAACCACGGCATCGACTCACGACGCGCATCGAACGCGGAGTTGGCCAGCACATCAGCAGTCGATGCCAGCCGCTCACCGCGATGCGAGCGCAGCAACGCTGCCAGGTCTTGCAGCTCAAGCAGTTCGCTGCTGGTCGCTGCCAGCCCCGAGATGTCGAACACGGATTCGGCAGTGACCCGCACCAGCGTCGCTCCCCGGCCCGCGACATGCACGCGCCCCACGAGCAGTGCGTCAGCGGCATCCACCGGCAAGGCCGATGCGGTATCAAGAATGTTTTTCATGGCGGCGGTGTTGAAGATTTTTTCTTGGCCTGCGCCGCAACCCATTTGGCAGCGAAGGCGGGCAGTTCACCCAGGCGCTTGAGCAGGTCGGCGCCCATGGCGGTGATGATGTAGCCATCGGTGCCATGCGTGACCAGGCCTGCTTCGCGCATTTCCTTGATCCGGGTGTTGAGGGTGTTGGGCGTGATGCCGCCTACGCTGTCTTGCAGCAGTCGAAACGTTTGCGCATGGCCGTCTCGCAGGGCCCACAGCACACGAATCGCATAACGCGACTCCAGCAGCCCCAGCAATTGGCTGATGGCGGCAGTTTCCTTCGAACTCATACGCTGGGGCACTCCTCGTCCCGCTCTGATAGTGTTCTTGGTGCGGGGAAGGGGAGTGTACGCAACTCCTGCTATGCAAACAATAGCAGAGGTTTCCCCTATTGATAGATTTTCTTGAGCAGGCGAATGAGCGTGCGCGATTCGGTGGGTGTGAGGCGCCCGGCGACCTCGGCTTCGAGTTCGGCAGCGGTGCGTTCTGCATCACGCATGAGCTTTTGCCCCGGCGTCGTGAGGTGCAGACCCATGGCGCGGCCGTCACGCGGATGAGGCTGGCGCATGATCAGTTCGCGCTTTTCAAGGGCGTTCACCATGCCTACCAGGTTGGGCGGCAAGATGCCCAGTGTGGAGCACAACTGCCGCGACGTGATGCCCGGATTGTGGGTGATGAGCGACAGCACCGAAAAATCGACCGGACGCAGGTTATAGACCTGCATCCGGTCCAGGAACACCTCGATCACCGACAGCGCCGCACGCCGCGCGTTGTAGCCGATCAGATCTTCAAGGTAGCTTGAATCGACCTGTTCAACGGCGGGCACGCACTTGCCGGTCATCGCGAACCTGTTTCGGTTGGCGCTGCGATCAGGATTCAGCGGTGAAGCCGATCTTCTTGACCAGCGGTGCCCAGCGCGTGAACTCGTCGCGCTGGCTCTTGTCCATTTCGGCAGCGGTCGAGCCTTGGGCAACCAGGCCCATCACGGCCAGCGAGTCGATGACGGCCTTGTCCTTGAGCGCTGCATTGATCGCTGCGTTGGCGTTGGCCACCACGTTGGCCGGCGTGCGGGCAGGCGCATAGAAGCCGAACCATTCTTCGGTCGTCAGCTCGGAGAAGCCCTGTTCGGCGAACGTGGCGACTTCTGGCGTGAACTGCGTGCGCTTGGCACCGGACGTTGCCAGGATGCGAACCTTGCCCGCCCTGTGATTGGCCAGTGCATCACCGGTAGGCGTGCAGGTCGATGCCAGCGTGCCGCCGATCATGTCGGCAACCGCAGGCAGCGAGCCGCGATAGGGCACGTGCTTGAGGTCCACGCCATTGTTCAGGCCCAGCAGCGCGCCGATGAAGTGCGGCGTGGAGCCTGCTGCGGGCGAGCCGTAGCTCGCGTCCTTCGGGTTGGCCTTGGCCCACGCCAGGTAGTCCTTCACCGTCTTGACACTGGCAGGAACCATGGGTCCCACGGTCAGCGCGTGCGTCATCACGGCGCCCATCGAAACCGGCACGAAATCCTTGAACGGGTCGTAGCTCAGCGTCTTGTAGATCGACGGGTAGATCGACATGCACGAGTAAGGCGTGAGCAGCAGGGTGGAGCCGTCGGCAGGCGCTGCCTTGACGACTTCGCATGCGATGCGTCCGCCTGCGCCCGGCTTGTTTTCCACGACACCGGCGTTCTTCGAGTACGCCGTGCCGCCGAGCTTTTCGGCAACGCGACGGCTGGTGCTGTCGGCCGTGCCGCCTGCAGGAAAGCCGTTGATGATCTTCACGGCTTCCAGCGCTTGCGCGAAGGCGGCCATGGGGAACGCGCTGATGGCGGCGAGCGAAGCTGCGGATTGAACGAACTGGCGGCGGGTCGTGGTCACTGAAGGTCTCCTTGTGTATGGCGTTGTGTCATGCGTGGGGCGTAGTGCGCGGGGCAGATTTTCTATCAGGATTCAGGCGTGAAGCCGATCTGCTTGATCAGGCGGCGCCATTCTTCGGCGTCGGCACGCAGCAGTTCGCCAAGCACTTGCGGCGAAGACGACTCCACCTCCATGCCAACCTGGGCCATGCTGGAGATGAGGTCGGGTTGCGCGAGCGCGGGTTGCAGGTAAGCAGCCGCGCGGCGCACGACTTCGGGCTTTGCCTTGCCCGGCAGGAACACGCCATACCACTCGCGAACCGTGATCGGAAAGCCCTGCTGGCGATAGGTGGCAACCTCGGGCACGAAGCGGCTGCGGTTCTGGCCGGAAATCGCGAGCAGGCGCAGCTTGCCGGTCTTGAGGTAGGGCAGGTAGTCACCCACAGGCGACGACATCGCCGAGATCTGGCCGCCCAGCAAGTCCTGGATACCGGGTGCGGAGCCGCGATACGGAATGTGCTTGAGGTCTTGCCCCGTGAGCTTGTTCAGCAGCGCGACGATCAGGTGAGGCATGGAGCCCGCGCCCGGCGAGCCGTAGTTGGCCTTGGTCGGATTGTCCTTGGACCAGGCCAGGAAGTCCTTGATCGTCTTGACGCTCTCGGGCACTGCGGGACCCACACCGAATGCATGGTTGAAGTAGCAGGCGAGCGACACCGGCTGCACATCTTCCAGCGGCTTGTAGGGCAGCGATTTGTAAACGTAGGGGTAGATCGAGAGCATCGACGACGGCGTGAGCACCATCGTGCTGCCATCGGCAGGGCTGTCCTTGAGCAGGGTGATGGCGATCTGCCCGCCTGCGCCGGGCTTGTTCTCCACGACCACGTTATTGGCGTAGTTGCCGCGCAGCTTCTCTGCGATGCGGCGCGAAATTGCGTCGCTCGTGCCGCCCGGCGGAAAACCGCAAAGAATCTTGGCCAGATCCAGGCTTTGCGCGTGCGCGGGCAGGGAAAGTCCGGTGGCACCCAGGGCGGCCAAAGCCGCCGAGGATTTCACGAAATCGCGACGTGATGTCATGGTTGTCTCCGTTTATCGAAAGTTGTGATCGGTGTGCCCTAGCGCGGCGCCATGCGCAGCGCTCCATCAAGGCGGATCACTTCGCCGTTGAGGTGGTTGTTGGTGACGATGTGGCAGGCGAGCTGGGCGAACTCTTCGGGCTTGCCCAGACGCGGCGGGAAGGGAATCGACGCCGCAAGCGATTGCTGCACGGCTTCGGGCAACTGCTTCATCAGCGGCGTGGCAAACAGGCCCGGTGCGACGGTGCAAACGCGAATCGCGTGTTGCGCGAGGTCGCGTGCCATCGGCAGCGTCATGCCGACCAGCCCGCCCTTCGAGGCGCTGTAGGCCTGCTGGCCGACCTGTCCGTCGAAGGCGGCAACCGATGCGGTGAACATCATCACGCCGCGCTCGCCGTCTTCCAGTGGCGCCAGCTTGGCGCACTCGGCAGCGAAGAGCCGACTCATGTTGTAGCTGCCGATCAGGTTGACGTTGACCACGCGCGCAAAGTCTTCCAGCGCTGCGGGCGAGCCGTCCTTCTGCACGATGCGCTTGGCCGAGCCGATGCCTGCAATGTTCATCAGGATGCGGGCTGGGCCGTGCGCAGCGGATGCTTTCGCCAGCGCAGCAATCGCGCTTTCGGCGTTGGTGATGTCGCACTGACAGGCGACGCCGCCAATCTCGTCAGCGACCTTTTGCGCCAGCTCAAGATTCACGTCAAGCACGGCGACCTTCGCGCCAAGACGTGCGAGTTCACGCGCCGTCGCTTCGCCAAGACCCGATGCGCCACCGGTGACGAGGGCTGCCTGTCCCTGGATGTTCATGACTTTGATCCTTGCGGTTTCAATGTGAAGGGCAAGCTGCCGTCGTGCAGCGCATTGACCAATGCATCGCGATGCTTGAGCACGGCGCGCTGGTTGATCGAGCCCTTGTCGGTGACTTCGCCCCTGTCGATGGAAGGCGGCTCGTGCATCAGGTGCAGGCGCGCGACGCGGCTTGCGCTGCCGGTTGCAGTCGCTGCAAGCTCGTCGGCCACTTTCTGGAAGTGCGCCTGAACGGGCGCGCTTTCCAGCACGTCCTTCATCGATGCGGTGTGGGCCAGGCCTGCAAGCTTGCGCACCGCAGGCGTCGGAAAAATCAGCGCACCGACTTCGTTGAGGTTCAGGCCGGTGATGACCGCGTCCTGCACATAGGGCGCGCCTGCCGCGATGATCCTGGCGCGAAGCGGGCCCACGGACACAAAGGTGCCGGTCGCGAGCTTGAAGTCTTCTGCGATGCGCCCATCGAACTTCAGGCCCTGGTGCACATCGCTTTCATCGATCCACAGCACGGCGTCGCCGGTGCAAAAGAAGCCTTCCTCGTCGAAGCTCTCCTGGGTCGCTTCAACATTGCGCCAGTAACCCGGCGTGATGTTCGGACCCTTGTAGCGAACCTCGGTCTTGCCGTCAGTCGGCACCAGCTTGAGTTCGAGGCCCGGCGTCGGAACACCGAGGTAGCCCGACTTCACGCTCGGGTTGGTGATGAAGATGCCGAAGGGCGACGACTCGGTCATGCCAAGACCCGTGCCCATCACGATGCGTTCGCCGATCTCGCGCTCCTGGCTCTCGTGCAGCGCGTCCCACACCGGCTGCGCGAGCGCAGCGCCTGCATAGAAAAACATCTGCACGCGCGACAGCAGGTTGCGGCGCAGCTGGTCATCGGTCTTCATCGCATTGGCGATGGCTTCAAAGCCGGTGGGCACATTGAAGTAAACGGTGGGCGCAATCTCGCGCAGGTTGTGCAGCGTCTCGGCCACCAGCGCAGGCGTGGGCTTGCCGTCGTCGATGTGCAGCGTGCCGCCGTTGTAGAGCGTGAGGCCGAAGTTATGGTTGCCGCCGAAGGTGTGGTTCCAGGGCAACCAGTCGATCAGCACTGGCGCGTCTTGTGCCAGCACCGGCATCGACTGGCGCATCTGCTGCTGGTTGGCGCACCACATGCCGTGGGTGTTGACCACAGCCTTGGGCAGCTTGGTCGAGCCGGATGTGAACAGGAACTTGACGATGGTGTCGGGGCCGGTCGCCTGCATGGCGGCATCGACGGCAGGCGTCGGCTCGCTCTCGGGCGGCTGGCCGTAGATCACTTCGGTGCCTTCGCCGACGGTTGCACGCACAGCCTTGCCGTAACGGGCTTCATCGGTTGCGAATACGAGTCCGGGTGTGAGCGTGGCAAGGACGTGGCGCAGCTTGTCGTAGTCCTGGCTGACCAGTGAATACGCAGGCGACACGGGGCAATAGGGCACACCGGCGTAGATGCAGCCCAGCGCCAGCATCGCGTGCTCCAGGCTGTTCTCGCTCAGGATCGCGACCGGGCGATGAGCGTCGAGGCCGCGATCGATCAGGGCCTGTCCGATACGTCGTGCCTTGTCGAGCGCTTGCGCATAGGTGATGTGTTGCCATGCACCGGGCGTGCCATCGGCGTTGCGAGTGCGACGTGCAATGAAGGTGCGGTCGGGCGCGGTCTGCGCCCAGTGAACCAGCCGATCGGTGATGCGTGGCGCACAGTCTTGCAGGTCCTGGTCGGCACGCAGATAACGGATGCCGCCAACACCCTCGCGCACCGTCACGCGGGTGACGCCGAACTCCAGGGGCCGATAGCGGGGCGACACAGTGCTCACGTGTTCAGGCTTTCTTGACTTTGCTCGCGCGGCCTTCAAGGAAGTCCTTCACGCGGCTTTTGGCTTCGGGGGCGCTCTGTGCAATCGCGGCCATGAGCGCTTCGGTGAGAAAGCCCTGGTCGGCGGGTTGCTCGGCGATGCGGGGCAGGGCATGCATCAGCGCGTAGTTGGTGAGCGGCGCATTGGTCGCGACGCGTTTGGCCAGTTCCATGGCCTTGTCGAAGGCCGTGCCCTGCGGTACGAGGTACTGGGCCAGGCCGATCTTCTCGCCGTCCTGGGCGTTGTAGACACGGCCGGTGAGCATCATGTCCACCATGCGCGCCGCGCCGATCAGACGGGGGATGCGCACTGCGCCGCCGCCGCCCACGAAGATGCCGCGCGAGCCTTCGGGCAGGGCGTAAAAGGTCGATTCGTCTGCGACGCGGATGTGGCAGGCGCTTGCCAGTTCAAGACCGCCGCCCACCACCGCGCCATGCAGCGCCGCAATGACCGGCGCAGGACCGTACTGCACGGCTTCCAGGGCGGCATGCCACATGCGCGAGTGGTGCATGCCGGCGCCTGCGTCGCGCTCTTTCAGCTCCGACAGATCCAGCCCCGCGCAGAAGTGTTCGCCCTCGCCATCGAGCACGATTGCGCGCACACTGGCGGGCATTTCCTCGAACATCTTGCGCACGGCCAGGATGAGCCCATCGGACAGCGCATTGCGCTTGGCGGGGCGGGTCAGCCGCACGACGGCTACAGCGTCGTGGATTTCGAGTTGAACGTCTTTGGATGTCATGTCGGGGTTTGCCAATCGGGTTGATTATTGTTATAAATAATAACCAATTCAAGGCCGGCGGACTAGGACTTACCCTAGCCGCGGACCGCATGACGGAGACAAGCATGGACCACAAGAACCTCATCGCGATTGACGTACACACACACGCAGAAGTCAGCTGCTGGAACCCCTTTGACAACTACGGCGAAGAGTACGACCGCGCCGCCGACAAGTACTTTCGCTCGAACCGCCGGCCCACCATCGCCGAGACGATTGCTTACTACCGTGAACGAAAGATCGGCCTGGTCATGTTCACGGTGGACAGCGAGTCCAACCTGGGCCGCCGCCGCATTCCCAACGAGGAAATCGCGCAGGCTGCCAAAGAAAACAGCGACATGATGATGTGCTTTGCCAGCATCGATCCGCACAAGGGAAAGATGGGCGCGCGCGAAGCCGAGCGGCTCATCAAGGAGCATGGCGTGAAGGGCTTCAAGTTCCACCCGACAGTGCAGGGCTACCACCCCTACGACAAGATGGCGTGGCCGATCTACGAGGTCATCAACGAGCACAAGCTGCCCGCGATTTTTCACACGGGCCACAGCGGCATCGGCTCGGGCATGCGCTGCGGTGGCGGCCTTCGGCTGGAGTACAGCAACCCGATTCACCTGGACGATGTGGCGATCTCGTTTCCCGACATGCAGATCGTGATGGCGCATCCGAGCTTTCCGTGGCAAGACGAGGCGCTGTCGGTTGCAACCCACAAACCCAATGTGTGGATCGACCTGTCCGGCTGGAGCCCGAAGTATTTTCCGAAGCAACTCGTGCAGTACGCCAACACGCTGCTCAAGGACCGCGTGCTGTTCGGCAGCGACTATCCGCTCATCACGCCTGAGCGATGGATGAAGGATTTTGAAGAGGCGGGGTTCAAGCCCGAGGTGATGCCCGGCATCCTCAAGGGCAACGCGGTTCGCCTGCTGGGACTGGATAAGGAATGACCGTGCCGGGCGGCTTTTTTCGCAGCCTGGCCGACATCGACGCGCTGGAGCGAACGCCGTACGAAGAGGCGATTCCCGCTCGAACGACCTACGGGCTGATCGCGCGCGCAGCGCAGCGATTTGGCGATCGCACGGCGTTCGCGTATCTGGCGTCTGGCGAGCTGGATGCGGTGGCGCAGCGCATCAGCTATGCAGCGCTCCTGGCGCAGATCCATCGCGCGGCCAACCTGTTTCGCAGCCTCGGTGTGGGGCGCAACGACGCTGTCGCCATCCTTGCGCCGAATGTTCCGTCCACGCAGTACGCGCTGTGGGGCGCGCAGGTCGCAGGTCGCGCGTGCCCGATCAACTTCATGCTGCAGCCCGATCACATTGCTGCGCTGCTCAAGGCCAGCGGTGCGAAAGTGGTGGTGGCCTTGGGGCCGCATCCGCAGCTCGATGTGTGGGGCACGGTTGCGCGTGTGCCGGGCATTGGTGATTTCAAGGTCTTGCGGATCGGGGAGGGCGCGTTATCGGCATCTGCGGCATCTGCGGCATCTTCGGATTCATTCGAAGCAGCGCTGGCCGCCCAGCCTGATCAACTGCAGTTCGATCCGCAGCTCTCGCACGAGTCCATCGCCGCGCTGTTCCATACCGGCGGGACCACCGGTGCGCCCAAGCTCGTGCAGCACACGCATGGCAACGAGGCGCACACGGCGTGGTTCGCGCACCAGTTCTACGGGTTCGATGAGCACACGGTCGAGATCAACGGCTTCCCGCTCTTCCATGTTGCAGGCGCGTTCGTCTATGGCCTGTCGCTGCTCGCCATCGGTGCGGCGCAGTTGCTGCCCACAGTCACCGGCATGCGCAATGCGGCGTTCATGCGCAATTACTGGAAGTTCTGCGAGCGCGAGAAGGTCACCGCGCTCGCGTGCGTTCCGACAATTCTCGCGGGGCTTTGCAACCTGCCCGTCGACGCCGACATCAGCAGCGTGCGGGTTGCGTACACCGGCGGTTCGCCCTTGCCCCATGAACTGGCATCGCGCTTCGAGGCATCGACCGGGATCGCTGTGCGCAACATCCTGGGGATGACCGAATGCGCGGGCCTCGTCTCGATCGAACCCGTGGGTGCGGCGCGCGTGCCCGGGTCGGCTGGATTGAGGCTGCCGTATTCGCAAGTCAAGGCCGTGAAGTGGCGCGGCGACTCCGTGCAACTTGATGAACCCTGCGGCGCAGGCGAGACCGGCGTGATTGTGCTGCGCGGCCCGAACGTGAGC
Organism: Caenimonas sp. SL110; assembly: GCF_001044395.1. Classification (GTDB taxonomy): domain Bacteria; phylum Pseudomonadota; class Gammaproteobacteria; order Burkholderiales; family Burkholderiaceae_C; genus Ramlibacter. The sequence goes on along the minus strand of NZ_JANU01000045.1, from coordinate 20,350 downwards.
CCCGGGTACACCGACGCCGCTCGCAACTCGGGCATGTTTGAGGGCGGTTGGCTGATATCCGGTGACCTCGGGCACATCGACGCGAACGGCTACATCCACGTCACCGGCCGCGCGAAAGACGTCATCATTCGCGGCTCGCACAATATTGATCCGGGTCTCGTTGAAGAGGCTTTTCTGGCGCACCCTGCGGTGGCGATGTGCGCGGTGGTCGGTGAGCCCGATGCGCATTCGGGTGAAGTGCCGGTTGCATTCGTTACCTTGAAGCCCGGCATGGAAGTGACTGGCGATGCGGTGCTCGCTGCCGTGTCACCGCAGGTCTATGAACGGCCTGCGACGCCGCGCCGTGTTGTGGTGCTCGATGCGTTGCCGCTCACGGCCATTGGCAAGGTGTTCAAGCCTGCGCTGCGGCTGAAGGCCATCGAGTTGAAGCTGCTCGAAGTGTTGTCACCGATCGCAGGGCCGCGCAGTCTCGATGTTTCGTCAACGGAGGGCGGCACGGCAGTGCGCATCTCTGGCGATGCTGACGAAGCGCTGGTCCAGCGGCTGCGCGATGCACTAGGCGCGATTGCAGTGCGAGTCTCGTTCGCGTTCGATCACCAGCCGCCGGTGGCCAGCCACTCCTCGACATCGGGCAACCGGTCGTAACCCCAGAACATCTCGCCGTCGATGATGAAGGTGGGCGAGCCGAACACGCCCGCGCGCAGGGAGGCATCCACTTCGCGGCGCAGCAGCGTCGCGGCGAATTCGCCCTGCACTTCGGTTTCGAGCCACTTCGCATCCATGCCGTCGGGCAGCTGAACTGACGCCACCGCTTGCGGTGTGGACAGGTCTTTTCCCTGAGCCCAGTACGCGTGATAGAGCGCTTGCGCCATCGGCGCCTGCAGATGAGGGTGGTGGTGCTTGACCAGGCAGAAAGCGCGTGCGGCGGGCAGCGGATTGCTGACGGGCGCGTCGAGATCGCGCTCCATCTTCAGGCCGAGTTTGCGAATGTGGCGCGGGATGTCGCGGCGCACGTAATCGCCTTTGAGCGGTGTGTCGAGCAGCGGTTTGAGGCCCATGACCTTGAGCACTGAAACGCCCAGCAGCATCACGTTCCAGTTCACGTCACGGCCGTGACGCGCCGCCAGCTCGGCAATGCGCAGGCTCGCGAGCCAGCCGTAGGGTGAGATGAAGTCGAAATGGAAGTGGAGCGGGGAGGGCATGGGCGCTAGGATAATCGCGCCGCTAGTGGCGCGCAGTGTCCGCTTCGCGGTGGATGCCGGATCAAGTCCGGCATGACAACCAGACAAGAGGCTGTCATTGCGGACTCGATCCGCAATCCATCTTCGTTATCAGTCGTCATACAACTGGTTTGAATTATCATGGCTCGCATGGCGACGTCATCAGCAGCGCGCGACACACGCAATCCAGACAATCCTGCCGAAAAAAGCAGGGCGGTTGAGCGCGAACCCCAGCCCGCGCGCAGGCGCTCGCGCAGCCTCGCTCACGACCTGGTCGAAGGCATAGGCGCCCAGATTCGCGGGCAGGTCCTCAAGGCCGGCGACAAGCTGCCGACCGAGTCCGAGATCATGCAGGCATATGGCGTGAGTCGTACTGTCGTGCGCGAGGCGCTATCCAAATTGCAGGCCGCCGACCTGGTTGAAACGCGTCATGGCATCGGCACTTTTGTGCTGGAAGCGCGCCGCTCGCAGGGCTTCGGAATCGACCCGGCCGACATCGCGACGGCCGTGGACGTGATGGCGGTGCTGGAGTTGCGAGTCAGCCTCGAAACCGAATCCGCAGGGCTGGCGGCGCAGCGCCGTACAGAGGCGCAGCTCAAGGAAATGAGGGCAGCGCTCGACGCGTTCGAGGCCAATGTCGATGTGCCGGGCAATGCGGTTTCGCCCGATTTCCGCTTTCACCTCGCGATCGCCAACGCAACCGGCAACCGGTACTTCGCGGACATCATGACCCACCTGGGATCGACGGTGATTCCCCGCACCCGCATCGACTCGTCGCGCGTGGCGCATGAAGACATGGGGCAATACCTGCGCAGGGTCCATCGCGAACACGAAGAAATTTTCCAGGCGATCGCGCGGCGCGACAGCGATTCGGCCCGCGCGGCCATGCGCATCCACCTCACCAACAGTCGCGAGCGGTTGCGTGTTGCGCAAGAAGATGCGCAAAGGCAGGAAGCGCGGCAGGGCCGGGCACCTTCCGCAGCTTCCGGCAAAGCCTGATCCGGTGAAACCCCAGATTGCGACTTGCCAAGCTTAGTTGTACGATAACATACAACATCAATGACTTTGAGGTTTTCATGATTCAACGACGCACATTCATCGCGGTCGCTGCAGCGGTTGCGGCTCCTGCCCTGCATGCCCAGGCGGACAAGTGGCCTTCGAAGACGCTGCGCATCATCGTGCCGTATCCACCGGGCGGGTCGTCAGACATCATCGCGCGGTCGATCAGCCAGCCGCTCTCCGACGCGCTCAAGCAATCGGTGATCGTGGAAAACCGGGCAGGGGCCAACGGCAACCTCGGTGCGGAGCTCGTTGCGAAGTCCGCGCCCGACGGCTACACCATGCTGCTGTGCGACACCGGCGCCCTGGCGATCAGCCCGTCGGTGTACACGAAGCTCGCCTTCGATCCGTCAAAGGATTTGCGTGGCGTGACCATGCTTGCGTATTCGCCACATTTGCTGGTGGTGCATCCGTCGGTGCCTGCGTCCAACCTCAAGGAACTGGTGGCGCTGTCGAAACAGAAGGATCTCAACTTCGCAGTGACGGCGACCGGTAGCGCGCCGCATCTGGCGGGTGTCGCGCTCGAACGTGCGAGTGGGGCGCGTTGGCAGTACGTGCCGTACAAGGGCGGCGTGCAGGCGGTGCTCGATACGGTTGCAGGCCAGACCCAGGTGCTGATGAACGGCATGCTCGCCACGCTGCCGCATGTGCAGTCGGGCAAGCTCAAGGTGCTCGGCGTTTCCAAGAGGACCCGCATGCCGCTGATTGGCGAGGTGCCGACGATTGCAGAGCAGGGCATCGCCGGATTCGAGTCGGGCACGTGGCAGGGCATGCTGGTTGCCAACGGCACGCCCGATGCGATTGTTCAGCGGCTCAATGCAGAACTGATCCGCGTGATCCGCTCGCCCGACATTCGCGCGCGGCTTGCAGGGCAGGGCGCTGAAGTGGTCACGATGACGTCGGGTGAACAGGACAAGTTCTTCGTGACCGAACGCGCGCGCTGGGCGCAGGTGGTGGCGGCGGGGAACGTGAAGCTGGAGTGACGGGGCCGTCATGCCGGGCCACGACCCGGCATTAATGCCGCAATGGATCAAGCGCCGCTGCCGCTTCGCGGTGGATTGCGGATCGAGTCCGCAATGACAGCCTTTATTCCGGTTGTCATGCCGGACTTGATCCGGCATCCATGCAGCGGTTGATCAAGAGCCGCTGCCGCTTCGCGGTGGATTGCGGATCGAGTCCGCAATGACGGCTTCTGCTAAACGGTTTTGGCCTTCGGCGTGGCCCCATCACCCATATCCCAATACAACCCCGTCATCACCGACAGCGCTTCGCGCAGCAGCTCCGGCGGCAGGTGCTCATTGGGCGCGTGCTGGGAGCAGCCCGGATACGAGTGCGGCACCCAGACCGTGCGCAGGCCCAGGATGTCCGTGAAGATGTCGTTGGGCAGTGAGCCGCCGAGGTTGGGCAGCACAGCGGGCTTCTTGCCCGTCGTCTTCGCAATCGACGCAGCCGTCCACTGAACCCACGGGTCTTCGGGGTCGATGCGCGTCGCCGCAAACATCTCGTCTTTCGTCAGCACGATCTTCACCATCGGAAAACCCTGCCGATCCAGGTGCCTGCGCAGTGCCGGCATGAACTCCTTCGGGTCCGGCCCGACCACGAATCGCAACTGGCATCGCGCCCACGCGGTCGGCGGAATGGCGTTGACCGGCGTCTGCGGATTGCCGGTCTTGTATGCGAGCACCTCGAACGAGCACCAGCCAAACACGCGCTCGGCCGGTGACAGTCCCGGCTCGCCCCACCACGCCTCGATCTCGGGGCCGTCGGCGCCGCCATCGACTTCGCAATCGGCAAGCGCCCGTCGCACCGAAGCAGGCAACTCCCTGGGCACCCACTCGTGGATGCGGATCTGGCCGGTCGGCGAAACGATGCTCGCAATCGCATGCGCAAGCTGGATGCCGGGGTTGGAAATCAGCCCGCCCCAGTTGCCCGAGTGATGCCCACCCTTGCGCGCCTCGATCACCAGATCAAAACTGAGCGCACCGCGCGTGCCCAGAAAGATCGTCGGCCTGTCGGCGCGAAGGCGCGGCCCGTCAGATGCAAGCAGCAAGTCGGCGTCGAACAGTTGCTTGTGCTCCTCGCACAGTTCGCGCAGACCCGGCGAGCCGGTTTCTTCGCCCATCTCGACCAGATACTTCGCGTTGAAGCCAAGCTTGCCGCGCAGCTTGAGCACGTTCGCCATCGCGAGCATGTTGACTGAATGCTGGCCCTTGTTGTCTGCAATGCCGCGTCCGTACCAGTTGCCGTCACGCTCGGTCAGCTTCCAGGGCGACAGGCCCTCTTTCCATTCGGGCTCCAGGCCGCGGATCACATCGCCGTGACCGTAGCCGAACACCGTCGGCAGGTTGGCGCCTTCAATGCGCTGCGCAAAAAGAAACGGCGCTCGCGCCTTGGGATGCGTGAGCGTGCGGCACTCAAAGCCCATGGCCTCGAATGCGGGCTGGATTTCATCGTGCAGGTAGGCCGCCAGTTCGCTGCCGCGCTCGGGGTTCTGGCTCTCGGTCGGTATGGCGATGCGCCGCGCGATCAGCTCGCGGAATTCGCCGGAGTCGAATGACTGCTCGGAACGGTGAATGGCTTCCACTCGGGAAGGAGCTTGCGAACGATCCATGTGTGTTCAATCCGGAAGTTTGTCGAGGTCGCCTGCAACGACCAGGTGGAGTCTGGCAGGGGAAAAGTGTTTGCGCATGGCCTCGTTGGCCTGCGCGGTGGTAACGGCTGCGATGCGTTTGGGAAACTCGTCCAGGTACGCCGGGCCGAAGCCGAATTTTTCGGCGGCGACCAGGTTGGATGCAATGCCTGAATTGGTTCCCAGCGCGATCTTGAAGTTGCCTTCGAAGTAGCTCTTTTGCACCGCGACTTCTGCGTCGCTTGCGCCTTCGCGCGCGTAGAGCTCGATCACTTCGCGCGTGGAGCGGATCGCCTTGGCGACGTTTTGCGGCGCGACGTTGGCATTGACCAGCCACACGCCGTCCAGTTCGTCGCTCTGCAAAAAGCGCGAGTAGATCGAGTAGCTCAGGCCTTCGGTGTCGCGCACGCGTTTGCCGATGCGCGACGACAACGCGTTCTGGCCCATCACGGCATTGCCGACGAGTGCAGCTTCGAAGTCGGCATCGGTGCGGCGCAGGCCACTGGGCATGCCCATGATGATGTTCATGTTGGCCTTGCCTCGCAGCGTGACTGCTTCGCGTGCAGGCTGCGCTGCAGGTGTGGTGCGTGCGACCGAAGCGAACGAAGGCCGGTCCCCGCGCGCAAGGCTGCCGAACAGTTTCTCGACCAACGCAATCGTGGCGTTCGCGTCCACATCGCCAACGATCGCCAGGATCATTGAAGCGCCGCCGAATCGGGCCTTGTGGAACGCTTGCAGGTCGGCTTGCGTCAGCGCTGCCAGGCTGCGAGCTCGCGCTTCACGACCCGGCGCATGGTACGGATGCCCTGCTGAAAACGAGAGCTGCGCCAGTCGCTCCTGCGCACGAAACGAAGTGTCGTCGTCGGCGCGCAGGTAATCGTTTTCGAGTTCTCGTTTGGCGCGGGCGAGTTCGGCGGCGGTGAAAGCGGGCTGCCGCAATTCTTCTGCGAGCACGCCCAGCATCATGGGCAAATCACGCGCCATGCCGTTGGCCTCGATGCCAAGCTCCGCGAGTTGCGGCAGGTAGCGCCGTGTAGCGCCCGCATCATTGAGCAGCGCGCCGATCTGCTCCTTGGTGCGCAGCGTGGTGCCGCGCGAGAGCATCTTGCCCACGAGATCGGACAGCGCAGCTTGCGTTGGTGGATTCGTGATGCCGCCTGCGGTTACAAGGCCCCGAACACTGACGGTTGGCAGCGCGCGATTGACCACCACGTCGACGATGAGGCCGTTGGCAAGCACCTTGCGGGAGGTGCGTTGTGCAAAGGGCAGGCGCTGTTCGCTGCCGCTGCTTGCTGCGGCTTCAGCTATGGATGCACCGGGCGCGGAGGTGCGTGGCGGGGCAGCGATGCCGGCTGCTGGCGTGCCTGGCGCAGTGGAAGCCGGGGTCGGTTCGAACCATCCGACCGTCGCGCGATCCGTCACCAGATATGTCGCCGCCACCCGCTTCACATCTTCCGCACTCACGGCGGCGATCCGGTCGGTATAGGTCAGGAACCATTTCCAGTCGGTCGATGCCACAGCCTCTGCCATGTTGCGCGCCAGGTTGTTGGAGCCTTCACGCGAGCGGACGTGGGCGATCTCAATCTGGCGCTTTGCGCGCGCAAGTTCCACCTCGGTCACGCCCTTGTCTGCAACGCCTGCCACAACCGACTTGATCGCCGCTTCCACATCACGGTGCGGGCGTCCCGGCGCATTGCTCGCGGTGATGTAGAACGCAAAGGGATCGCGCAGCGCCCAGTTGCTGACGTCCACGCTGGTGGCGAGTCCCTCATCGACCAGCGACCGGTACAGCCGTGAATTGACCCCGTCCCCCAGGATGACGCCCAGCACTTCGAGTGCCATGAAGTCCGGATGTGAGGCAGCAGGGCGCATGTAGGCGACATGAACCAGGCCGACGGTTCCGGGCCGCCTGACGCTGGCGCGCCGCTCGCCTTCCTGCGGCGGCTCGACGGTGATGACCGGCGGGATGGGATGGGGTGCGCGCGCAATCGCGCCGAACTGTCGATCAAATGCGGTGAGCGCGGCCTCGGTATCGAAGTCGCCAATCAGGATGGCCGAGGAGTTGTCGGGATGGAAGAAGGTCTTGTAGTGCTCACGCAGTTTCTCCGTGGTCACGCCCTCGATGTCCGAGCGATAGCCGATCGTGCTCCAGTGGTACGGATGCGCCTGTATCGCGGAGGCGATCACCGACTTGGCCAGCACGCGCGACGGCTGGTTCTCGCCGATCTCGAATTCATTGCGCACCACCGACATTTCGGACTTGCGTTCCTCGTCCAGGATGAGCGCGCGGCTCATGCGCTCGGCTTCGATGCGCATCGCGAGTTCGAGCTTGTCCGACGGAAAGGTCGAGTAGCCCGTCATGCGGTCGTACCAGGTCGTCATGTTGGAAGAGGCCGCGTCGCCGCCTGCTTCGTAGATCACTTCCTGGAATGTCTTGTGCCCGTTCGCGCGGCCGAAGTTCTGCGTGGACTTGTTGAAGATCATGTGCTCGAGCAAGTGAGCCGAGCCCGTGTTGCCCGGCGACTCGTTTCGCGAGCCCACGTGATAAACAACCATGAATGTGAACACTGGTGCGGCCCGTTGCGGCAGCACCAGGATCGTCATGCCGTTGGATTTGAGCCGGTACTGCGCGACGCCGCGAAACGTCTCCACATGTTCGACATTGGCGGGCAGGGCGCTGGCCGGAAGCGATGTAAGCGACGCCAGCAATGCGATGAAAAATAGAAACGTGCGCATGGATTTGAGTCTATAGCCGCCCGCGAACACGCGCGAGGATCTCGAAGAAGCCTTCTGCCAGCAGGGCCAACGCGGCAGCAGGAACCGCGCCCGCCAGCAGCAAGCCGGTGTCGTTGATGGCCAGCCCGGTGACGATGCGCTCGCCGTATCCACCGGCACCGACAAACGCAGCGATGGTCGCAGTGCCGATGGCGATGGTCGTCGCCACGCGGATGCCCGCCAGGATGGTGGGCCAGGCCAAAGGCAACTCGACCAGGCGCAGCCGTTGCGAGTGGCTCATGCCCAGCGCCGATGCGGCATCGCGCAAGCCTTGCGGCACTTCGCCAAGTCCGGTGACGGTGTTGCGCATGATGGGCAGCAAGGCGTACATGGTGAGCGCGATCAGCGCCGGCACGATGCCAATCGCGCCGACAGCCCAGATCAGCACGGCGAGCATCGCCAGCGAAGGAATCGTCTGCAAGAGGCCGGTGACGCCCAGCAACGCGGCGCGAACGCGCGGCCGCGCATAGGTCAAAAGTGCCAAAGGAATCGCAAGGATGGCGGCGATCAGCACAGAGCCGATCACAAGGCCCACGTGCTGCACCGTCAGCCGCCACAAGTCCGGCCCGAACAGTTTGGCCGCGAACCCGCGCGGCGCAGCATTTTGCGCAGCCTTGCCCTTGCCCGAAAGATGGTCGCGCGCAATCACATCGAAAGCTTGCTTGTCGAGTTCGGCGCGCGCGTTCATCGCGATCATGCGGGCCTCGTCGATGCTGCCTTCAAGCCGGGTGAGGGCGGCCCATGCCTGGGGAAAACGCTGGGGCACGTCGAGCCGGTACAGCACCAGCGCGTCGTAACGCGGAAAGTAGTTCTGGTCGTCGCGCAGCACGGCCAGCTTGAGGTGGCCGATCTTCGCGTCGGTGGTGTAGATGTCCATCACGTCGATCTGGCCCGCAGTGATCGCGTCATAGGCAAGCCCGTGGTCCAGCCCGGTGGGTTGCTGCTTCAGGCCGTAGCGCTGGGCCAGCCCCGCCCAGCCGTCGGCGCGGCCGATGAACTCGTTGGACAGGCCCAGCTTCAGCTGCGGATGTTTGGCCAGATCGCTGAGGGTGCGAATGCCAAGCCGTGCTGCATCACCTTCCCGAAGTGCCAGCGCGTAGCCGTCGTTAAAACCGAGTGGAATCGCCACGCCCAACCCGAGCGCCGCCAGCGCGTCCCGCATGGCCTGCAGCGACATCGGCTTGTCGGCCTTGAGGATTTCAAGGGCAATCGTGCCCGCGTATTCGGGATAGAGATCGATGGCGTTGGAGCGCAGCGCCTCATACACGACAGCGGTGTTGCCCAAGCCCTGCCTGACCTGCGGCGGCTCACGCAGATGCGGCGCCGCCGTCTGCGCCAACACCTGCGCCAGGATGTACGACTCGGTGAATCGTTTGGAGCCCACCCGCAGCGTTGCACCTGCATCTTGCGCTGGCGCCGGGAGCGTCCAGATCGTGAGCCCGGCCAGCAGGCAGGCGAGTAGCACCAGGCGTTTCATGCGAACTGATTATGGGGGTGCCTTAAGAAAATTCCCTAAGGCTGCGCATGCAGGGAAAACGATACTCCCGGGCGTGATGCCACCCTCTGTTTCGCCCCTCCTTGAGTTGATCGCGAATGCGGAAACTCCCCAGGTGGCTGCGGAACGGCAGCGGGCGGAGCGCGCCGAAGACCAGTTGCGCGAGATGCAGTCGCTGCTGCACATGGCGGCGCAGATGGGCAGGCTGGGCGCCTGGTCTTATGTAGTGGGTGAGCGGTGCGTGACCTGGTCCGAAGAGGTCTGCGCCATCCATCACCTGGCGTCCGGCGCACGGCCTACGCCTGAAGAGGCGCTGGCCTTTTTTTCGCCCGAGTATCGCGATGCCATGTCGGCCATGATCAGCAAGAGCCTGGCCGATGGAACGCCGTTCGATATAGAAGGCGAAATCATCACTGCCCGTGGGCAACGCGTGTGGGTCCGCGCGATCGGCGAAGCGCAGTGGGATGTGGACGGCAGGGTGTGCCGGCTGCAAGGCGCCATGCAGGACATATCGGAGACGCGGCGTGCGGCCGAGCGCGAGTTGCACATGGCCGAGCAGCTGGCGGCGGCGCTGGCCAGGCGCGTGAGCGAACGCACGGCGCAACTGGAGACGGCCAACCAGGAACTGGAAGCTTTTTCTTACTCCATCGCGCACGACCTGCGTGCGCCCCTCAGTTCGATGGACGGCTTCAGCATGATGCTGCAGCAAGCCGCCGGTGATGATCTGTCTGACCGCGGTCGGCATTACCTGTCGCGGATTCGGGCCGGTGTACGCCAGATGTCCGAACTCACCGATGCGCTGCTCACGCTATCGACCCTGTCGCGCACCAGCCTGGTCCTGGAAGAAGTGGACCTGGCCGACCTGGCCCATGGTGCGGTGATGGCCTGCCGTGAGCGTTCGGGCAAGCGGCAGGTCGAGGTTTCGATACCCGCTGCGATGCCCGCGTATGGCGACGAGCGCCTGTTGATGCAGGTCATGAACCACTTGGTGGGCAATGCGTGGAAATTCTCGTCGCGAACCGCGAACGCGCAGATCGAGATCGGCATGAAGCAGGACGCCGGCAACGAGGTGGTGTACTTTGTGCGCGACAACGGCGCGGGTTTTGACATGGGTTACGCCTCGAAAATGTTCGAGCCCTTTCATCGCCTGCATCCCGTGGCCGACTACGAAGGAACCGGCATGGGCCTGGCCATCGTGCGCAAGGTCGTGACACGCCATCGCGGGCGCGTGTGGGCGGGCTCTGCGCCAGGCGAAGGCGCGAGCTTTTACTTCACGCTCGGACAGCGCGAACCTGCGGCCTCGTAAGGCTGTCATTGCGGGCGTGACCCGTGAACTGTCATTGCGGGCTTGACCCGCAATCCATGACTGATCAAGCGCCGCATCCGCTTCGCGGTGGATGCCGGATCGAGTCCGGCATGACAGCCCCCCGGGCACGGCGCTTGCGTGTGCTCCAGCAGCCACCTGAAAAACGGACGACAGCGTTTCCACCTAGGAACCTTGGGCTCTTGTTTTTATCTATCGTTGACCTACAGTGAAGGCAGCGTTCTTCCGACAGGTGGGTGAGAAATTTGGGGATCAGATTGCGATCATGGCTCAGCGTTAAACAGGCGCACGGCCAACTGACTTCTTAGGAGGTTTCATGGATGTAGTCCGGAATTTTCTGCAGCGTTACGAGCAGACGCGCGAAGAAGAAATGAGCCTGGAGGAATACCTGGACCTGTGCAAACGTGAGCCGCTCGCGTATGCGACCGCAGCGGAACGAATGCTCAAGGCCATAGGCGAGCCAGAGATCGTCGACACCCGACACGATCCGCGCCTGTCGCGCATCTTCGGCAACAAGATGGTTCGCATCTATCCTGCCTTCAAGGACTTCTACGGCCTGGAAGAACCCATCGAGCAGGTCGTCTCGTGCTTTCGCCATGCGGCCCAGGGACTCGAAGAGAAAAAGCAGATTCTCTATCTGCTCGGCCCGGTAGGCGGCGGCAAATCTTCCATCGCAGAGCGGCTCAAGGCGCTGATGGAACAGGTGCCTTTTTACGCCATCAAGGGCTCGCCCGTCAACGAGTCGCCGCTAGGTCTTTTCAGCAACGCCGAAGACGCGCCCATCCTCGAAGAGCAATACGGCATCGCGCCGCGTTACCTGCAACGCATCATGTCGCCGTGGGCCGTGAAGCGGCTCGAAGAATACGGCGGTGACATCCGCAAGTTCAAGGTCGTCAAGCGCTTTCCGTCGATCCTCAAGCAATGCGGTATCGCCAAGACAGAGCCGGGCGACGAGAACAACCAGGACATCTCGTCATTGGTTGGCAAGATCGACATCCGCAAGCTCGAAACCTATGCGCAGGATGACCCTGATGCGTACAGCTACTCGGGCGGCCTGTGCCTGGCCAACCAGGGCCTGCTCGAATTCGTGGAAATGTTCAAGGCGCCGATCAAGGTGCTGCATCCCTTGCTCACGGCTACGCAGGAAGGCAACTTCAAGGGCACCGAAGGCTTTGGCGCCATACCGTTTGATGGCATCGTGATGGCGCACTCGAACGAAAGCGAGTGGAAGGCATTCAAGAACAACAAGAACAACGAGGCGTTTCTCGACCGCATCTACATCGTGAAGGTGCCGTACTGCCTGCGCGTGACCGAAGAGGTCAAGATCTACGAGAAGCTGCTGCGCAATTCTTCGCTGAAGGATGCCGTGTGCGCGCCCGGCACGCTGCGCATGATGGCGCAGTTTGGCGTGCTCACTCGCCTGAAAGAGCCTGAGAACTCCAGCATCTTTTCCAAGATGCAGATCTACGACGGCGAGAACCTCAAAGACACCGACCCCAAGGCCAAGAGCTACCAGGAATACCGCGACTACGCGGGAGTCGATGAGGGCATGACGGGTATCTCCACTCGCTTTGCGTTCAAGATCATCTCCAAGGTCTTCAACTTCGATTCGACCGAAGTCGCTGCCAACCCTGTGCACCTGATGTACGTGCTGGAGCAGCAGATCGAGCGCGAGCAGTTCCCGGCGGAGACCGAGCAGAAGTACCTGTCATATATCAAGGAACACCTGTCGGCACGCTATGCAGAATTCATCGGCAAGGAAATCCAGACGGCCTACCTGGAGTCGTATTCGGAATACGGGCAGAACATTTTTGACAGATATGTGACCTATGCGGACTTCTGGATCCAGGACCAGGAGTTCCGTGACACGGATACCGGCGAAATCTTTGATCGGTCCGCGCTCAACGCAGAGCTGGAGAAGATCGAAAAACCCGCAGGCCTGTCGAACCCCAAGGATTTCCGCAACGAGATCGTGAACTTCGTGCTGCGTGCGCGGGCCAGCAACGCGGGCAAGAACCCGCTGTGGACCAGCTACGAAAAGCTGCGCACAGTCATCGAGAAAAAAATGTTCTCGAACACCGAGGACTTGCTGCCGGTGATCTCGTTCAACGCCAAGGCCAGCGCCGACGAACAGAAAAAGCACGAGGACTTCGTCAATCGCATGGTCGAGAAGGGGTACACGCACAGGCAGGTCAGATTGCTATGCGAGTGGTATCTGCGCGTTCGCAAGAGCTCATGACCACGCGGAGCACCTGAATGACAAAGGCGTTGCTCCACCAGGTCATCGACAGGCGGCTCAGTGGCAAGAACAAATCCATTGGCAACCGCGAGCGGTTCCTGCGTCGCTACCGTGAGCAGATCAAGGATGCGGTCCGCAAGGCCGTAGGCGAGCGCGGCATCAAGAACCTGGAAGAGGGCACCGACATCACGCTGCCCCGGCGCGATGTGTCCGAGCCCGTGTTCAATCACGGTGCAGGCGGCAAGCGCGAAATGGTGCATCCGGGCAACCAGGAATACCTGCGGGGCGATCGCATCGCGCGTCCGCCCGGTGGTGGTGGTTCGGGCAATGGCGACGGCGCATCGCAGGACGGAAGCGGCGAAGACGACTTCGTGTTTCGCATCACGCGCGAAGAGTTCATGAACTACTTCTTCGACGACCTCGCATTGCCGCGCCTCATTCGCACGCAATTGCTCGCCGATGCACCGGAATGGAAGAACCGCCGCGCAGGATTCGTTTCGGAAGGCAACCCGACCAGCTTGCATGTGGTGCGCTCGATGCGTGTTGCGCTGGGCCGGCGCATCGCGATGGGCGGGGAGTCTCGGACCGATCTGCGCAAGCTGGAGGCCGAGCTTGAACTGCTCGGGGACCAGGATGCGCCCGGCACGAAGATCGCGGCGCTGGAAGCAGAGATTGAAATACTCAGGGCGCGTCTGAAGCGCGTGCCGTTTCTCGATCCGTTCGACCTGCGCTATCGCAACCGCGTGCGCGAGCCTGTGCCCACGAGCAAGGCCGTGATGTTCTGCGTGATGGATGTGTCGGGCTCGATGGACGAATCGCGCAAGGACCTGGCCAAGCGTTTCTTCATCCTGCTGTATCTGTTTTTGTCGCGGCACTACGAGCGCACTGATGTGATCTTTATCCGTCACCACACGCAGGCCGCCGAGGTGACCGAAGACGAGTTCTTCCATGCGACCGAGAGCGGCGGCACGGTGGTGTCGAGCGCGCTCACGCTCATGCACGAAATCATTCGTGATCGCTACATGGGGTCGGAGTGGAACATCTACGGCGCGCAGGCTTCTGACGGAGACAACTGGCAGCAGGACTCGGCCAAGTGCCGCGAACTGCTCAACGACAAGCTGCTGCCGTTGTGCCGCTACTTTGCGTATGTGCAGGTGGCCGATGAAGACCAGAACCTGTGGGAAGAGTACACGCGGGTTCGTGACACCAACACGCACTTTGCGATGCAGAAGATCGTGACGCCTTCGCAGATATTCCCGGTGTTTCGCGACCTGTTCAAGAAGAGTCCGGCGGGGGTTTTATGAGCGCTGTCTTCGAAACACCGTCTGACAGCAAGAAGCTGCCCAGCCCATCGGACTGGACCTTCGAGCTCATCGAACAATACTTCGAGGCGATCCGCAAGACGGCGCAGCGCCACGGCCTGGACACGTATCCGGTACAGCTCGAACTGATATCGGCCGAGCAGATGCTCGATGCATATGCGTCTGTCGGCATGCCGGTGAATTACCGTCACTGGTCGTTCGGCAAGCAGTTCATATCGAGCGAAAAGAACTATCGCCGCGGCCACATGGGTCTTGCGTACGAGATCGTCATCAACTCCGACCCGTGCATCGCCTACCTCATGGAAGAGAACACGATGCCGATGCAGGCGCTGGTGATGGCGCATGCGTGCTTCGGGCACAACTCGTTCTTCAAGGGAAACTATCTCTTTCGCATGTGGACCGATGCGAGCTCCATCGTTGATTACCTGGTCTATGCCAAGGCGTACATCACCGAATGCGAGGAGCGGCATGGGATCGATGCAGTCGAGGAATTGCTCGATGCGTGTCATGCGTTGATGCACTACGGCGTGGACCGTTATCGCCGGCCGCAAAAGATTTCGATGGTGGAAGAAGAAGTGCGCCGCAAGGACCGTGAGGCCTATCTGCAGCAGCAGGTCAACGACCTGTGGCGCACCTTGCCCAGATCAGCGGACAAGCACGCGAAGAAGGAGAAGAAGCGTTACCCCGAAGAGCCGCAGGAAAACATCCTGTATTTCATCGAAAAGAACGCGCCCCTGCTGGAGCCGTGGCAGCGCGAAGTGGTGCGCATCGTGCGCAAGGTGGCGCAGTACTTCTATCCGCAACGCCAGACGCAGGTGATGAACGAAGGCTGGGCCACGTTCTGGCACTACACCTTGCTCAACGACATGTACGACCAGGGCCTGCTGACCGACGGCTACATGATGGAGATATTGAGTTCGCACACCAACGTCGTGTTCCAGCCGGGCGTGGGCGACAAACGATATGGCGGCATCAATGTGTATGCGCTCGGCTTTGCGATGTTCACCGACTTGCGGCGCATCTGCGAGAACCCGACCGACGAGGACCGCGTGTGGTTTCCGGATATTGCCGGATCGGACTGGCACAAGACGCTGGACTACGCGATGCGGCACTTCAAGGACGAGAGCTTCATCGGGCAATACCTGTCGCCCAAGGTGATGCGCGACATGCGGCTGTTTTCGATCGTGGATGACTCCGCGCAGAAGGAACTGGAAGTGGCGGCAATTCACGACGACGCGGGATATCGGCGCGTGCGTGAGGGTCTGGCCAGGCAGTACGACCTGAACTGGCGCGAGCCGAACATCCAGGTGTGGAACGTGAACCTGCGCGGCGACCGGTCACTGACCTTGAGGCATACCCGACACAACGACCGACCGCTCGATAGTGGGGCGGAAGAAGTGGTCAAGCATGTGGCGCGGCTGTGGGGGTTCCGGGTGCGGCTGGAGAGCGTGGATGCGCAGGACAAGGCGCTGCAGCATTGGGAGGTGACGCCGGTGGGGCATGGGCATTGAGGGGCGCGGGGGTTCGGGAATAGAGATTTTTCGCAGAAATGGGCTGGAAATAGAGATTTTTTGCAGTTTGTAGAGATTTTCTGCACAGGTAAGTCCGCAAATCGTTCATTAGAAATAGTTAGAAAGGTATACGTGTCGATATTTCATTGAAATTTCGACACGTTTTGTTGACGTGTCGATGGCTTCGACATAAGCTGCCGACGTGTCGACAAAACCGGATTCTTTCATCATGACGGACGCAGCATTGGCTTGGCAAGCCGATCACCCGTACAACCAACTGCCCCCGCTGCCTCCGGCAGTCGAGCTTGAAAGCCGGACTGTGCTCAAGGCCTGCATTGAGGCTCGTGCAGCGCTGGCTGAGCTGAAACAAGCAGCAGAGCTCATTCCCAATCAGGCGATGTTGATCAATACGATTCCGTTGCTGGAAGCCAAAGACAGCTCGGAAATTGAGAACATCGTCACGACGACCGACCAGCTGTTTCGGTATGCGCAAGGTCAGGGCCACGGCAACGCCGATCACGCTACCAAAGAAGCGCTGCGTTATCGCACTGCCTTGAACCAGGGCTATCACTCGCTCAAAGAACGTCCGCTGTGCACCGCCACAGCCGTCAACATTTGCCGCACCCTCAAAGGGGTGGACATGGACATCCGCCGTACCCCCGGTACCCAGCTCGCCAACGATCGGACCGGGGAGGTGGTCTATACCCCCCCAGAAGGTGAAGCTCGCTTGCGCGACATGCTCGCCAACTGGGAGCGCTTTCTGCACAACCAGACAGATCTGGACCCGTTGATCCGAATGGCCGTGGGCCACTACCAGTTTGAAGCGATCCACCCATTCATCGACGGCAACGGTCGTACCGGGCGCGTGCTCAACATCCTCTACCTCATCCAGGAAGACCTGCTGACCCTGCCCATTCTGTACCTGAGCCGCCACGTGATCGCACACAAGGCCGACTATTACCGTCTTCTGCTCAACGTCACACGTGACCAGGCCTGGGAGCCCTGGCTGCTTTTCATGCTTCAGGCTGTGGCCGACACGTCCAAGTGGACAACGGGCAAGATCGCCGCCATCCGCGCATTGGCAGACCACACCACCGATCACGTGCGTACACGCCTTCCCAAGATCTACACGCGGGAGTTGGTGGACGTCATCTTCGAACAGCCCTATTGCCGCATTGGCAACCTGATCGACAAGGGCATCGGCCAGCGCCAGACGGCTTCGCGTTACCTGCATGAGCTTGCCACCTTGGGCGTCCTGCGAGAGATGAACCTCGGCAAGGAGAAGCTCTTCATACACCCCAAGCTGATGCAGCTACTCAGCCGGGATAGCAATCGCATTGAGCACTACGTCTGAAGATGTACGACTTCAGCTGGCTCTCAGCCGGGCATCAACTTCCAGATTCAACGGTGAATGAAAACAGTAATGAAAAACTCAAAAATCAGTGCCGCGAACACGAACAGGTTTGTTGGCGAACTCAAGAGGGTCGAAGCTGCACGGCTCGAACTGCAACCGCACAACGATGGGAAACCTGCCGGATCGCATCTCTCGCTCACGCGCGATGCAATTGCCGAAGTCTCCCGTGGCAAGCCCCCTTTGGAGCTGCAAAGCGCGTCCTCTCCTGGTCACGAAACCGATGACGAATCCGATGACGATGATCTAGCCCTCGAAAAGCTGGATCAATTCCGGTTGGGCTTGACGCGCCTGGCCTCGTCCGCAGACTTCCAAAGCTCAGTGGCGGAGCGTGCCCGCAGGGACGGGATGCCCGTCGCGGTCGCTCGTCATGTCTGCAGGGCCCAGCTCGCTAGTGGCCTGGCGCGCAAACTTTCCATTGGGATGTCCCGCAGCGTTCAGCAGGCGATTGAAGCAGCGCTGGAATTCGAGCTGCGTCCGCTCGGAAATACAGCTTCTTCAGCCGTAACCTCCCAGCCCGCGCCATTCATGTGGGATCTGCGGACGTGGCAAGTTCCTCGCACCGTCTGGGATTGTGTCGAGCTTTTCAAGCAGCGAATGCGAGCGGCAACCATCGCAGAAAAGCACCTGGCCCGCGCGCAAGAAGCCAGGGCGGAACAGCACGTGGATTTCATCAGTGAGATCGAGACCGGGCATCCCGGTCACCAGGCTTTGATCTACCTGCTGCGATTCGCCCACGAAGAAGAGCACGGGCTCGCGCCCGGTGCCAGCGCTTGCACGGTTGGACCCACCGCAACGAACCCCATTGAGCGTTCGATCTCGGCCTTTCACAAGCTCTACGACCGGATGCTTCAGTCGTATCCCGGGGCCGATGACGCTGAGCCTTACTACAAGGCACTCACTGCTCACCGTATCTCCGTGGCGTTATCGGAAGGCATGCCAGCAGACGTTCAGCAAGCCGTCGCGAAAGAGCTTGAAGCGGTGCTCGCAAGTCTTTCGGGTTCGGATGAACGGCGTGCCATCGTGCTCGGATTGCTGGACCAAGCCATCCGTCAACCTGATCCGCCGGTTGCATTCGCCCAGGCAGTCAAGGCCGCCGTGAACCTGCAACGCGAACAGACGCAGGCACCAGTCGACAGCCTTGCCCAGGCGCGCGAAATCTACAGGCTGTTCGAAATCCAGCTCTATGGGCAAGGACACGGCGATCTTTCGCAGCCGATGCGCGCCCAGTTGGACAAGATGGATGAGCGTGCCAGGCAGCAACCCGCCATCGATCACACGTTAGCGCAATTCGACAGTGAATTGAAGTTCAATCTGGAGAGCGATGTTGCGATCGAGACTCTCAATTTGTTCAAACGACAGGGTTCAGGCAGCAGTCAGTCCGTGGAATGGACTTACAAAGCCAACGTTGCTTTGAGTTTGGGCCCTGCGTTGCTGAGGACGCTTCAAGCGAAGGGGGCGTCCCCAGTCGTTATCCATGCCTTGAAGAGCCACGTGGATAGCTACCTCGACCAGCTTGGAATGCCGCCATCGGTCAGGGCCGGAATATCGCTTGATAAATCACTGCAAGATCCAGAATTTACCCAGGTTGTGATGAGGCCTCCTGCCTCAGTTCACCGATAAAACCAGGGCTTCGTTGTGACCTGCCGTCAGGCTAGAGGCGATGCCGATGTGATGAGGGCCAGCGCCGTCTCGTTCCCGCTGGCCTTGTACGTGGTCAGCGGGCGCGACAGGATCGCGGAGTTGTGGGACGTGATCGGATGACGGAACTGTGGGAAATTGCGCTGGTACGGGGGGGGCAGGTCACAGGCTACCTTCGCGCCGCCCAGGAAACCAGCATCGTTCCTACGACGAAAAATCCGAATGCGCCCCCAGTCGCACCCCAGAGCGTTGTGCCTCCCCACCATCGGCCCACGACGAAGAAGCCAATGACGCATGGCGCCAGCATGCCGATGGCCCAAATCACACGAACTAGTATCCAAAATGCCTGCGCCGGCGACGGGCTGTCTACTCTGAAGGGTGGGGGTGAATAGCTCTCTGATTGGCGCACTCGAGGTTGCGACCGCGATTGCACGATTTCCTTGGCCGTCTGGATATCCCAGTAATCATCCATCATGTTGCGCGGCATCAGGCAGGCCCTTCTAAACAGCTAGTGCGTCGCGCACTAATCGGGACGGATCCGTCGCTTCAACGGTCCACTTTGCAATACTTGGATGGGTTGCAGCCACGATCGAAATCTTTCTCGAAGGAGAGTAGTAAGTGGACGATGTCCACCGCCGCTCATTGGTCTCAGTGAAGGTTGCTACCGGCTTTGGGTCTGCATCCAGCCTACGCCGAACCCAATGTGCTGCTGTCTGGCCAAAGCAGAGAACAACCTTTACGCCAAGAAGGCGGATAGCGGTCTCATGGAACTGCCAGCTCTCCTCAGCCAACGCATCTAAACGCCCGTCAAGATTCTTCTCCCGCTTTGTGCGAACAAAGATCAAATTGCTTGCTGGCACATCGCTGGGCTTTTGCTGCACAGCATCGAGGAGGTGCAAAACCCTAGGCTGAAATCCAAATGTGCCTGGCGGCTTGCCTTTGAGCGACTGGTCGCGAAAGGAAGACCAGTCTGCGTTTCGTTCGCTCACTGCCTGAGTATGCGACTCCAGCGTTTCGTGTTGATGATCGTCAGGGCCACCTCCAGGGTTGAGCCCGAGTATGTAGAGCGGTCGAGTTCCCGAAAATGCATTGCGCCCCGAATTAAAAACAACGCCTGACTGTTTCAGCTGCGTAGCTGGAATCAGATCACGAAGAACCTCGAACGCGTTCCGTTGATTAGCAGCCATCTCGCCTCCAAAAGAACAATGGTCTCAAAAAAGCGAATTAAAGTAAAAGATGCACTGCAACATTGACAGGACATGCTTGACATTAATTCGCGAATTTTTCGAAGAACGAGTTGAAATGATGAATCGCGATGGGTTAAGGACGGTCAGAACAACTCGGACGCGGTCGCGTTGTGACGTCGGTCGATTTGTGAATATGCGAAATTGACATGTTTGGAAGGCTTGGAAGTGAGATTTGGGCGCTTCGCTCGCCCATTACGCCGTCTTCGGACGCACCTGCCCCTTCAGCCCAATCAGTTTTTGCGCGCCATCCACAGGTGCGACAGCGCGAACAGCGGCAGCAGATGCGCAGTGTTCTGCTGCAGACCGCGAAAGCGCACCTTGGTTAAGCCGAACTGCCGCTTGACTGACTGCATGAATGAGGCTCCAACTACCTTCACGCGCGCCGCATCTCAGTTCCGCCTTCCGAAGGCGCCGCCAACGTGTCAAGCTGAACCGCCCCGGTATTTGAGGAGGCTCCATTCTCTGAGAGGATTGAGC
>NZ_JANU01000044.1 GCF_001044395.1 Caenimonas sp. SL110 | reverse complement strand
TCCACTACTGTCCGGTAATTTTCCCGAACAGCCCCAACTGGGGACCCGAGACGCTGGAAGGGTCGATTTCATCGACGTTTTGAATCAACTGCGACAGCGGCGTTTTTTCGAACAAATTGACGCTCAGCACCTGCAGTATGGAGTGCAGGGAAGCGTCGATATTCATCCTCTTCTTCACGATGGCTACCAACACGTAAGTGCTGATGGCGATCCAGATTTGCGTCTTCACTGCGTTGGCGCTGTTGCCGACGAATGCCTTGATGCGCAGGTTTTGCTTGATCCACTTGAAGAACAATTCGATCTGCCATCGGCTCTTGTACAGCATTGCAATTTGCTCGGCTTGCAAGTGAAAATTGTTGGTCAAAAAAATCAGAAGTCGCTCGTGCGTCGAATCGAAAAATTCAATCCTGCGCAAGGACAATGAATAATCTTTTTTGGTGTATCGGCCGGTCAAAATAATATGCTGATCGCTGCGAACGCCAGCGCCTTGCGAGGCGTGCTCGACGTGCTCGACGCGGTAGTGCAAGTTGGACTTGCAGCGAACGACAAAGAAGGCTGCTGCACGGGTAAATTTGATCAGGCGCGCGAAGTGAACGTAGCCCCTGTCCATCACGTAAAAACTGCCTGCCTCCAGAGGTAAATGATCCAGAAAGCTGGCATCGGATTCACGTGCGCCGGTGATGCGTATGAACGCTGGGATATTGCCCCGCAGATCCAGCGATGTATGCACTTTGATCCCGGCTCGCTCTTTGGCTGCAGGGGCCCAGTCGAACAAACTCAAACACAGATCGATCAGCGTTGAATCGATGGCGTAAACAGTCTGAGCCAGTTGCGTGCAAAGCGCATCGTGCTTGGCGTAAAGAGGGCGTGCTACGCCGATCAGATGAAGCGCGAAATCTCCGAAGATGTTGCAGTCACGCTGCTCGTTCGCATCTGCCAAAGTAGTACGCGCAATGCCTCCGCGAAAGCCAGCGCGATACAGCTTGCCCGTGTGGCTTCGCAAGCACGTCTCTATGTCGCGCAAGCTCGCTCGTGAGGTCAACTGCGCGTAAGTCATGCACAGGAATTGATCCCAATGCGAGAAGCTGCGCATCGGATAGCTGCGCGCATATCTATTCACACATTGATCGAAAACTGCACGTGGCAAATGCTGAGTCAGCTGCGCAAAAACCAATGTGCCCGCGTTCATGACCTCTCCTCGCAAATAGCAGCGAGTGTGTGGTCTGGATCAAATTAGAAGTTCTAATAGATTTCTCGCGGACACCCCAAATTCTTTAATCAAATCATGGGGTTGCGATCTGGATGAGAATGCTTCTCCGGACAGTAGTGGA
>NZ_JANU01000043.1 GCF_001044395.1 Caenimonas sp. SL110 | reverse complement strand
CGAATCAAGCACTTGAGTGGTGTTTCTTAAGAGTCCGCAATGACAGCCAACTCATGCTTGCAATGACAACCAATTGCTTAATCTGCGCACGCCCTCTTCCAGTCTCGACGCGTCCTTCGCTGCGAAACACCAGCGCAGCCAGCCCTCAGCCTCCGGCGCAAATGCACTCCCCGGGGCCAGTCCGAGCCCGGCTTCAACAACCAGGCGCTTGGCCGTATCCAGTGAATCCGGATAGCCCTCCAGCTGGAAAAAAGCGTACATCCCACCTTTTGCCGGCTCGACGCGAACCTGGGGAATGGCCTGCAGCAGGGGAATGAGGATGTCGCGGCAGCTCTTGAGGTGCGCAACGACGCGCGGTGTGACTTCGTCCGTCCCCTCGATTGCAGCCAGCGCGGCGCGCTGCGTGAAGACACTCGCGCAGGACGTATTGAATTCGATGAGCTTTCCCATGTGATGGGTCATGTCCGGCGGCATCACCAGCCAGCCGAGCCGCCAGCCGGTCATCAGGAAGCTCTTGGAAAAGCTGTGCGCGACCACCAGCCGGTCGTCGGTCGATGCGATGTCCAGGAAGCTGGGTGCGCAGCCGTTGGCGGTCGGCTCGTAGTAAAGCCGCTCGTAAACCTCGTCGGCCAGAATCCATGTGCCGGTCTTGCGGCAGTGCTCAAGGATGGCCGTTTGCTCCTCGCGGGTGAGCGTCCATCCGGTGGGATTGTTGGGCGCGTTGACGATCAGCAACCGGGTCGCAGAGGTGATCGAGCCCAGCAGCTTGCCCAGGTCCAGCGTCCACGCACCGCCCTTCGGCTCCAGCGGCACACATTTGAGGTTCGCTCCCATGATGACCGGCTGGGCCACCAGGTTGGGCCAGACGGGCGTGACTGCGACGACCTCATCGCCCGCATCGACCAGAGCCTGTACCGCGAGCATCAAGGCGTTGACGCCGCCGGAGGTGATCGCGATACGGTCCGCGGCAATCTTGCCGTGCAGCTTGCTGGAATATGCAGAGACCGCCTCGCGCAGCTCAGGCAGACCCAGGTTGTGCGAATAGAACGTCTCACCCTTTTGCAGCGACTCGATGGCGGCCCGCCGGATGAATTCGGGCGTGACCTCATCGCTCTCGCCAAACCAGAACGCCAGCACATCGCTGCGGCCTATTCCCGCGTTGGCAACTTCACGGATTCGGGACTCTTCAAGGTTCTGGATGGCTTGGCGCATGGGGATTGGGGTTGGGTTGGGCTTTGAAGGCTGTCATGCCGGACCTGGTCCGGCATCCAGACTGCGCGTGATCAGACGCCGCATGGATTGCGGGTCACGCCCGCAATGACAGCCCGTCAAGAACGGACCATCTTACAAGTGCTGGGCATTTCCGCCTGGGCGGCAGGGATGCTGCGTATCACGCGGAAACCGTAGCCGGAACCTTCGACATCGAACTTCACACCCGGCGTGCCCACGCGATCCATCACACCGACGACCAGCGGCTGCTGGAACTGGTGATCGACCGCACGCATGGTGCCGGTCTGACCGTGGAAATTGACAGTCACGCGCTCCAGCGCGTTCGCCACCGCGATGGCGTCGGTGCTGCGCGCGGCATCGATGGCTTGCGCAAGCGCTTCCACCATCAGCTGCATGCGCATGTGCACGTAGTCGTCGGCGGGTTTGGGGTAGCGCTTTCTGAATGAATCGTAGAAGGCCTCGCTCTGCGCACCCGGCGCATTGGGAAGCCAGTCGGCCACTGCGATGACCTTGCCCAGCCCCGCCTCACCGATTGCAGCGGGCGCGCCGAGCGCATTGCCGTAGAAGGTGTAGAACTTGCCGTCGAAGCCGACTTCACGCGCGGCCTTGACGAGCAAGGTGAGGTCGTTGCTGAAGTTGCCGGTGATCACCGCCCCTGCACCGCTGGCCTTGATCTTGGTTGCGTACGGCGCGAAGTCCTTCACGCGCAAGAGCGGATGCAACTCCTCACCCACGATCTGCACATCGGGTCGCTGCGCGCCCAGTTGCCTGCGCGCCTCGCGCAGCACCGCCTGGCCGAAGCTGTAGTCCTGACCCAGCAGATAAACGGACTTGAGCTGAGCATCCTGGCGCAGCACGGACATCAATGCTGCCATGCGCATATCGGCATGGGCATCGAAGCGAAAGTGCCAGAAGCTGCACTTCTCGTTGGTCAGTATCGGGTCGACCGCCGAATAGTTGAGAAACAGCACACGGCGACGCGGCTCTCGCTCGTTGTGCTTGTTGACCGCTTCGATCAACGCTGCGGCGACCGCTGACGAATTGCCCTGGAAAATGAATTGCGCCCCATCGTCGATGGCCGAGCGCATCGTCGATAGCGCCTCTTCGATCTGGCCCTTGCTGTCGTAGCGATCGAGTTGCAGCAGGCGCATGCCTTCCGCCGTGCGAACGCCGCCGCGCTGGTTGACACGCTCGACGGCCCACACGAGGTTGCGAAAAACGGCTTCGCCGCCATTGGCATTGCCACCCGAAAGGCCCTCGATCATCGCGATCTTGACGGGGGCAAGCGCGGGCTGCGCCATGGAAAAAGCCGGAACAAATAATGCCCCTGCGACAGATTTCAAGATACGGCGACGAAGAAAAATCAAACTGGAAATCCCTTGAAAAAGTTGGCGCTGCCGATAGATAGGCTACAGGCGGCAATCGAACGGTTTGAGAGCCGCGCCAAGTTTAAAGGAGCCAAACCATGTCCCTGTTTTTTGCACCCGTCGTCAACGGCCGCGCACCTTCGCGTCAATCCTTCGACCGCAGCTTCGAGCGCTTCCTGAACGACTCGTTCTTCAGCGATCGCCGCTCTGGCGCATCGGTCGAGCAGGACGACAAGGCCTGGACCATCACGCTGGACGTACCCGGCATCACACGCGAGCAGCTCTCGATCAACATTGAAGGCACCATCGTTCGCATCGAGACCACCGCCGAAGCGAAGCGCCAGTACAAAGCCGCTTACGAAACCCCGCAAGACATCGATGCGGATGCCAGCAACGCCAAGCTCGAAAACGGCGTGTTGACGCTGACGCTGGTGAAGAAGGTTGCGGTTTCCAACGCACGCACCATCACGATCCAGTAATAGCTTCTAGAGCTCTGCCAGCGGCCAGCGCGGTTTGACGTCGAAAGCGTAAGACCGGTTGGCCGTTTGCACGCCTGCCTGCAGCCGCATCGCTGCAGCCATGGCAATCATGGCGCCGTTGTCGGTGCACAGATGCAATTCGGGATAGTGCACCCGCACACCCATTCGGGCGCACGCGGAATTCAGATCGGCGCGCAGCAACCGGTTCGCGCCCACACCACCGGCGACGACGAGCCGCTTGAGCCCGCTTTGCACCAGCGCGGCCATCGACTTCTTCACCAGCACTTCGACGATCGCCGCCTGCGTCGATGCCGCGAGATCTGCCTTGTTCGCCTCTAGCGTGTCACCCAGCTTCTTCGCCTGCGTCAACACCGCCGTCTTCAATCCCGCGAACGAAAAGTCCAGGTTGCCGCTGTGCATCAAGGGTCGGGGCAGCTTGAAAGCCTTGCCGTCCCCGCTCTCAGCCAAACGCGACAACGCCGGTCCGCCCGGATAACCCAGTCCCATCAGCTTCGCCGACTTGTCGAAAGCTTCCCCGGCCGCATCGTCGATGGTTTCTCCCAGCAATTCGTAGCGCCCCACGCCCTCCACCCGCATCAACTGCGTGTGACCCCCAGACACCAGCAGCGCAATGAAGGGGAACTCTGGCGGGTCCGCACTGAGAAAGGGTGAGAGCAGATGACCTTCCAGGTGATGCACGCCCAGCACCGGCTTGCCAAGCGCTGCGCCCAATGCACAAGCCACACCCGCACCCACGAGCAGCGCACCCGCCAGACCCGGGCCGCGGGTATAGGCGACCACGTCAACGTTCGACAGCCCCACCTCGGCTTTAGCGAGCACCGCTTCAGCCAGCGGCAAAACGCGCCGGATGTGATCGCGACTCGCGAGTTCAGGCACTACACCGCCATAAGCCTGGTGCATTTCGATCTGGCTGTGCAGTGCGTCCGCACGCAGCACGGGGCGTTCGCTTGCGGTCGTCTCGACCAGCGCGACGCCGGTCTCATCGCAGGATGATTCGATCCCTAGTACTAGCATCGCCCGAGTTTAGCGATGCATTGCAACCCCACCGGGCCGCCGGCCGGTGATGGCGCGATTCTTGCGAAAATCAAGCAATGACGACGCCATCCCAACAACTGCGAATCGTGGTGATTGCGCCTGACACCCTCAACCCTGACATCGAGGATGAAGAAGCGGTGGAGCAGGCCGAACGATCGCGCCTGCTGCGCATCTGCCTGCTTGAAAATGGTTACAACATCATTGCGGTGCTGCCTACCGATACATTCCTGCGCGAGCGCATCGCCCAGTTGCAGCCGGACCTGATCGTGGTCGATGCCGAAAGCGCCGCCCGCGACTCCCTCGAACATGTGGTGATGGCCACCCGGGACGAGCGCCGGCCCATTGTGCTGTTCACCAATGACGAAGACACGACGCACGTGAAGGACGCCGTGGCCGCCGGAGTGACCGCCTATATCGTGGCGGGGCTCGCGCCTGACCGCATCAGGCCCATCCTCGACGTGGCATTAGCCCGCTTCCAGCACGAACAGGCCTTGCGCCAGGAACTGGCCGAAGCCCGGTCCGAGCTTCAGGACCGCAAGGTTATCGATCGCGCCAAGGGCCTGCTGATGCAGCGACGCGGGCTATCGGAGCAACAGGCGTTCGAGCAACTTCGCAAATCGGCGATGGATCGCGGCCTGAAGCTGGCGGAAGTGGCGCAGCGGATGCTGGATGCGGCGGATTTGCTGGGCTAGATGCGCCTGCATGGTGCGCCGCACGCAATAGGTGCACCACGGCTGTCATTGCGGGCTCTTAAGAAACACCACTCAAGTGCTTGATTCGTAATGGTGTTTTAGGAG
>NZ_JANU01000042.1 GCF_001044395.1 Caenimonas sp. SL110 | reverse complement strand
ATTACGAATCAAGCACTTGAGTGGTGTTTCTTAAGAGTCCGCAATGACAGTCAAAGGGCTGTCATGCCGGACTCGATCCGGCATCCACCGCGAAGCGGCCACGGCCGTTGAATACATGGATTGCGGATCGAGTCCGCAATGACAGCCCACTACTGAAACGCCACCTCGTCAAAGCTGCGCAGCTTGCGGCTGTGCAGGCGCTGGCTTCCTTCGGCTCGCAGGATATCGATGGCACGCATGCCGATGCGCAGGTGCTGGTCGACGCGTTCGCGGTAGAACTGGTTGGCCATGCCCGGCAACTTGATCTCGCCGTGCAGCGGCTTGTCGCTCACGCACAAGAGCGTGCCGTAGGGCACGCGAAACCGGAAGCCGTTGGCCGCGATGGTTGCGCTTTCCATGTCCAGCGCCACAGCACGGCTTTGCGAAAAACGGCGCTGCGGCTGGTTGGCCGGAAGCAGCTCCCAATTTCGGTTGTCGGTGCTCGCCACCGTGCCGGTCCGCATCACCCGTTTCAGGTCCGCGCCCTTGTAGCCCGTCACATCGGCCACGGCTTGCTCGAGCGCGAGCTGGATTTCTGCCAGCGCTGGAATCGGCACCCACAGCGGCAGGTCTTCGTCGAGCACGTGGTCTTCACGCACGTACGCGTGGGCCAGCACATAGTCGCCCAGTTGCTGGCTGTTGCGCAGCCCCGCGCAGTGGCCCAGCATCATCCAGGCGTGCGGGCGCAGCACGGCGATGTGGTCGGTGATGGTCTTGGCATTGGCCGGACCCACGCCGATGTTCACCATCGTGATGCCGCCGCGATCGGCGCGCATGAGGTGGTAGGCGGGCATCTGCGGCAGGCGCGGCGGTATTGCGCCCATGCTGTCGACTTCTTCTGCCGCAATCCCGACGCGCCGCGTGACCACATTGCCGGGTTCGATGAAGGCGATGTATTCGCTGTCAGGCTTGGCCATCTCTTCATGGCCCAGGCGCACGAACTCGTCGATGTAGAACTGGTAGTTGGTAAACAGCACGAAGTTCTGGAACCACTCCGGCGCGGTGCCCGTGTAGTGGCGCAGGCGGTGCAGCGAATAGTCCACGCGTGCAGCCGGAAAGAGCGACAGGGGTTGCGCTTCGCCGGGCCGTGCAATCCAGGTGCCGTTGGCGATGCCGTCGTCCATCGCGCCGAGGTCGGGCAGGTCGAACACTTCCCGCATCAGGAAACGCCGCTCGGGTGCGAGGGTGCCTTCGATGTGGTCGTTTTCGGCGAAGGAAAAATGAATCGGGATCGGTTGCGTGCTGGTTCCTACCTCCAGCTCGACGCCATGGTTTTGCCGCAGCAGGCGGAACTGTTCGAGGTAGTAATTCGCATACAGGTCGGGGCGCGTGAGCGTTGTTTCGAACCGGCCCGCCGTGGCGACAAAACCATAAGACAGTCCGGAGTTCTCCAGCAGGTTCTGCCGCGCCACGGTGTCGGTGTGGATGCGCACGAAGGGGTAGCAGGCGCGCACGTGGCCGGGCAGTGATTCACCCGCGACAAACTGCTGCATGGCAACGCGCAGGTGGTTGATCTGCTGCGAATAGATGGTGCGGACCTGGTCGAGCGCCGACTGGGGATCGCTGTGGCGCGTGGGTGCGATGAAGGGTGGCAGGTGGGGCATGAGGGCTATTGTGCAGCGATGAGCAACCGTCCTACACGGTCTCACGTCACGCCCTGACGTTACAAATTCGGCCTTTGGGTGACAGTTCATCCATCCGAACAAACCGACTTACAGGAGCCGAGCGAATGAGAACTGAGACGACGTTGGCAAACAATCCCTTTGCGCTGATCATGGATTCGGCAAGTGTCCGCGCCCTGGTCGACAAGTCCGAAGCGCTGGGCCGTTTGAGCCAGCGCCAGTGCCATCCGCTCGACCGTGCCGTCATCCGCAGCGCCAGTGCTGAGCTGGCCGCCTACGACGCCAAGATCGATCGCACCACGGTTTACCTGCCGCCCGAAGAAGACAAGCCGATGACGACGCGCGCCTACGCCGAGTCGATCAACTAAAGCATTCTTCGACGCTTCTACTCTGCCCACGCATCAGTCAACTGACTGCGTGGCGCCTCATAAGTTGACCGCGATCAAGCGCTTGCCGCCCTGATCTGGCTACGATAGCCAACGGAGAAACACCGTTGGATCTTGAGATTCCCGATTCGTTGGCAAGCGCATTGCGAGGCCTCCTCGACCCGCAATCGCAAGTGGCCCTGCAGCTCGATGTGCAGGGCGCTGGCCGTGGCGTGCGCGTCGTGTCGAGTCACCACTTCGACGGCAGCATTCTCACCACGCTCTACCAGATGGGCTGTGCCGCGGGCGCCAAGGACCTGGTGCACCAGCTGCTCGCGCTGGACAACCTCAATGGCGAATCGCAACTGGACACCATCGCATCGCTGGAGCTGATGGTTCCGGCCATCGTCAGGTGGCTGGGCCGCGATGTGATCGACGGCTGGCTCTACCAGCGCGGCAAGGACGGCGTGCTGCTCGCGTGGCTGGTTCACTCCGTGCGGCTGGTGCGTCCTGCCGATGGGCAGGGCTCAGCCTACGTGATGGTGGGCCTGATTGCGAACACGCTGCACGCCGCTGGTCGTCCACCACCGTCCGATCCCCGCATGCGATTTGCCGGCATGACCTGGGGCATCAGTTTCTATGCCGAAGACCTGCCGGGCCGCACGGTCGCCGATCTGTTTGCCGATCACGGCTTCTACAAGGAATGCCATGAATTCCGGCAGGAGTACCAGTCCCATGTGGATCGCTTCATGCAACTGCAGGCGAAATTCGGCGAACAGTTCACGATCACGGGCGGCCTGTGGCGAGCCGTCGAGGGATCGCCGCGTGCGGGACTGGAGTTCCTGCGGCTGCAACCCGGTATCACGGCGCGATGCGTCAACGACGAAGCACTTCTGGAGCGGCGCTTCGACATGGCGGCTGATGCGCATTTCTGGCGCGAAAGCGGTATTGCAACCGGCTTCGACCGCATTCCGCAGCATGCCTATCTGCACCTGTTTCACCTGGACTGGCATCGCAACGTCTGGGTTCATTCGCAGTTCGTGGAGCCTTACGAATATTCCCCGTCGGTGCGCGACCGCCTGGTGTTGCCACAGGCGCATCGCGACCTGGTCGATATCCTCACCGCAGACCGCAACTTCCTGATGGAAGACGTGGTGCCCGGCAAGTCCGGCGGCACCACGATTCTTTGCCAGGGCGCGCCGGGCCTGGGCAAGACGCTCACGGCGGAGGTGTACGCCGAAGTGGTCGGCAAGCCGCTGTACCGGGTGCACTCGGGCCAGCTTGGCGTGACGGCCAGTTCGGTGGAAGCCAACCTCACCGCCATCTTGCAACGCGCTGCGCGCTGGGACTGCGTGTTGCTGCTCGATGAAGCCGACGTGTACATCCGAAAGCGTGACAACGACCTCCAGCACAATGCCATCGTCGCGGAATTCCTGCGCAACCTGGAGTACTTCAGTGGGCTGCTTTTCATGACGACCAACCGGGTGTCCGACATCGACGACGCCATCCTGTCGCGGTGCATTGCCGTGATCACCTATGAACCGCCGGGCCCCGAGGATGCACGGCGCCTGTGGTCCAGCCTGGCAGGGCAATTCGGCATCGAGATGCCTGGGTCACTCATCGATGAGGTGGTGGCTGCATTTCCGGGGATCAGCGGACGCGACATCAAGGAGCTGCTGAAACTCACCAGCAAGTTCTGTCGCCAGAAGCAAGTGCCCTTGTCGCGTGAAGCTTTCGCTCAGTGCGCGGTTTTTCGCGACCTCGCATGCAACAGGGGGTCGCTGCAATGATCGATCCGTCGCTGCTGGGCGGTGCCCTGACCGGTAGGCTGAAGTTCAGGCCCGGATCGCAACCCGATGAAGCGCCGCTTGCGCCCGGTCGTCATGGCATGGCGTTTCCCGAGGGGCGCGAGGCGGTGTTCGTGGTGCCCGAGGGGCTGGATGCAAGTGCGCCGGTGCCGATGATGGTGTTGTTTCACGGTGCGGGCGGTGACGCCAATCGCGTCCTGCCGCACTTCGTGCGCTGGGCACGCTCGCGTGGGTTCCTGCTGTTGGCGCCGCAATCGATGTTTCCCACCTGGGACGTCGTGATCGGTGGGCACGGTCCGGATCTGGAGCGCCTGGACGGTGCGCTGGCGCGGGCGGCCTCGCACTTTCACATCGATCCGGCGCGGCTGGCTTTTGCCGGCTTCTCGGATGGGGGAAGTTATGCGCTCTCTACCGGCGTCACCAACGGAGATGTCGCCAGCCATGTCATCGCGCTGTCCGCCGGATTCATGAACACGTTCACGCAGATGGGCACGCCCCGGGTGTTCATTGCGCACGGCCGGTCCGACAGCCAGTTGCCCATCGAGACGAGCGCGACACCGCATGCGGTCCGGCTGCTTGAGAGCGGCCACGACCTGACGCTGTTGCCATTTGATGGCGACCATGTGATTGTTCCATGGGTCGTCGAGCGCGCCATCGATTTCTTCATGGGGCCGCAGCCAGCCAAGGGTTGAGTTCGGCAGGCGGCGACTTATCATTGCCGCGGTGAACACGGCCAATTCCCATTCAATGTTCGGGCTCGCGCGCCTGGGACGCATGCCGCTGGATTGGCTTGCGGGATGGTGGCGCATCATCTTCTTCGGTGCGCAGTTGCAGGTGCTGGCGCTCGCGCCTTCCAGTTATGCGCGAGGTGGTGGCTCGCGGCTCTTGCGCCACATGTACCTGGACACGGCACCCATCCTCTGGTGGTTCACGGCGCTGTCGGCATTGCTCACGCTGGTGATCACTCGCATCGTCATCGTCACTTCCCTCAGCTACGGGCTTTCGCAGTACGCGCTGGAGATGGTGATTCGTGTGCTGGTGCTTGAATTGATCCCGCTCACTGCAGCGCTGTTTGTCGCGCTGCGCTGCACGATTCCCAATGGGGCGGCGCTGGCAGAGATGCGCCGCAGCGGCGAATTCGACGTGCTGGCTCGCAGCGGCGTGGACCCGGTGGTCACGCATGTGCTGCCGCGCGCGACCGCCGGCGTCTTTGCCTGCGTCATGCTGGCCGCGCTCAGTTGCGTCGTGGCGCTGGTGCTCGCGTACCTGGCGGTGTACGGCGTCACCAGCGCGGGACTCGACGGGTATGCGCGGGTCTTTGGGCGCATCTTCACGCCGGCGGTGGCCGCTATCTTTGTCATCAAGACCCTGTTCTTCAGCCTGGCGGTGTCGGTGATTCCGATGGCCTCGGGGCTCTACGATGTGGAAGGCGACGGCTCGCGCGAGAGCGCCGCGTTGCAAGGGCTGGTGCGGATGTTCGCCGTGCTGCTGCTGCTCGAAGCTGTCTCGCTGACTGGCAACTACGCCTGAAAACAATGGTTCCGTCTGACGACATGCCTGACGACACATCTCACCAAACGCCCCTGAAAAGCTCGGAGCCCCACACGGGCAAGCCGACCCGCCACCTGGAGATCAAGGCGCTGTTGATGCTGGCCTTCATGGTGCTGCTGGTCGCCGCGTCGGCGCTTTTTCTGCTGCATTCGCGCGGCTTCTTCGAGCCAACCCAGAAGCTCGTGCTCACCACCGAAGATTCCGAAGGCGTGATCGTGGGCATGGACATGACCTTCTCCGGCTTTCCGATCGGCCGGGTGCGCCGGGTGGAACTGTCCCCGACTGGCAGCGTGCACATCATCATCGACGTGGCACAAAAGGATGCGCACTGGCTTCGCACATCGAGCATTTTCACGCTCGTGCGGGGGCTGGTTGGCGGCACTGCGATCCGCGCTTACAGCGGCATCCTCACCGATCCGCCCTTGCCCGATGGCGCGCAGCGGCCCGTGTTGCGGGGCGACGCGACGGCCGAGCTGCCGCGCGTGCTGGCCACCGCGCGCGAGACACTCGAGAACCTGAGCGCGATGACCGCCCAGGACGCGGCGCTGCGGCAGTCGCTGGAGAATGTGCGCGAACTGACCGCGCGGCTCAAGGGGCCACGCGGTGCGCTCGGTGCCGTGATGGGCAACGACGCGGATGCGCAAAAACTCGTCACCGCGCTGGACCGCGCCAATGCATTGCTCGCGCGTCTCGACGGCATGGCTGCCAAGGCCGACACGCAGGTGTTCGGTCCCGAAGGCGTGATGAAGGATGCGCGTGCGACGGTGGCACAGCTCAATGCGCTGTTGGCCGAGACGCGGGTCAGCCTGAAGAAGGTGGACTCCGTGCTGGTCGAGGCGCAAGGCATCTCGTCGAACGTGCGCGGCGCCACCACCGATCTGGGTGCACTGCGCGCCGATGTGGAAGCCAATCTGCGAAAGATCGAAGGCATGATCAATGAGCTCAATCGCAAATGGCCGTTCGCGCGCGAGACCGAGGTGAAGCTGCCATGAAGCGCGCGCTATTTGCTCTCGTCATGGCACTGGCCGCCGGTTGCGCCAGCAAGCCGCCGCAACCCGACTGGCAGATGAACGCCCATAGCGCGCTCGAGCGCTATATCAAGGCATTCATGAGTGGCAACGCGCGCGTGGAAGCCGCAGAGTTCGAGCGTGCGCGCACTGA
The DNA here is from genome assembly GCF_001044395.1 of Caenimonas sp. SL110. Taxonomy (GTDB): domain Bacteria; phylum Pseudomonadota; class Gammaproteobacteria; order Burkholderiales; family Burkholderiaceae_C; genus Ramlibacter. Next base: position 176,228 of record NZ_JANU01000042.1, on the reverse strand, counting down.
GCTTGCGAGTACGGGCGATCCGGGGCTGGTGGCTCGCGCCGAGTTGACCCGCTGCGCCGCGCGCGTGGCGACGCTGGTCATGGAGCCATGCGATGGTTTTGAAAAGCTGCGCGTGGATGCACCGGTTGCCGAGCGTGCCTATGCGGACTTCCTGGCTGGGCGGCTCGCGCCCGCTGACGCGGCGCTGTTGCCCGAGCAGTACCGGGCGTTGGCGACAGATGCGAACCCGGGCGCATTGCCTTCGATTGCCGATCCGCTGTCGCGCCTGATCGCCGCGGGTGTTCTTTTTCGCACCGGGCGGGCAGATGCGGTGACCCTCAGCACCGCCGCCGACACCGCCGCCCACCAAGGCTGGCGCAGAGCCCTGCTGTCGTGGCTGGGCGTGCAGGCGCAGCGTGCAGAGCAGGCCGGCAGGGCCGATGAGGCCGGGCGCATCAGAAGGCGGATGGCGCTGGTGTCGGGCGATCGCTAACTGGGCATGTCTTCGCTGAGCGCTTGAGGGTTGGGCATGGCGTCCAGCAGCTCACCAATGGGAGGGTACATCTCGGCGACGCTGTTCACCGCCGTGCGCAACTGCGCCATCAGCGTCAGCTGCTGCGCGACAGGACACTGCACGATGGAAGCGGCGAGCACACGGCCCTGGCTGATGGCTATATCGGGATCGTCCAGCACCAGGTTGGGCAGCTCATGGATATAGCCCAGTACCTGCACTTCGACGATGTCACTTGCTGTGGGCTCGTGCCAGTTCGAGGATTTGTCAGCTGGCGGCGCAAGCTTGTATTCGGCGCAACGCTCGGGGTTCAGTGCAAGGCGCAGCTCCTGCTCGAAGTCCTCCATATGCTCGCCCACCAGGCGTTCCGCAAAGGGAGTGAACCAGGTCAACTGCGATCGCTTCTCCAGCCGTGTCGACAGGTTTCCCAGTTGCTCCAGGCGGTCCTGGGCGCCCAGCCTGTCGACATGGCCCAGCAGGTCCATGAATTCCGTCTGGAGGTTGTGGAGATGCTCGGGCCCGATGGAGCCATCGTCCAGTCCCTGAAAGAGCGAAGTCGCGCGGTCTGTCACCTGGTGAAGCGACAGTGGCGCGCTGGGCCGTGAGCCTGGATGCCCTGCATGGACAGTGACCGGGCCGGGCGCTGTGGGTGTTGTGGGCGTGGTCGGTGTCGTGGATGTACTGGGATCGGCGTGCGGCGTCGGAACGCCGGTTGCCTGGTCGCCTGATTCAGGAACGGATTCGAGCCGCAAGGGGCGCACGCTTCTAGAGATGGGTGAAGGACCTGGCATATGTCGGCTTTTGTGAATGAGCCGCGAATACTAGGGAGTTGGTGCGCATGGGTCTGCGAGACCGAGGTCTGTGATGGCCATAAAAAAGCCCCGCTGCATAAGCACCGGGGCCATAAAAAAACGACGCATAAGCGCCGGGACAATAAAAAAACCCGACGCATAAGCGCCGGGTTTGGGTCGGGCAAATGCCCCGCTTGCGCGAGGCGTGTCGCCCTTAAGGTTTGCTGGCTGTCGGAAACGGCCAGGCGGCTTGCGGATTCAGCGTCGTTTGCGCTGCTGGCGCAGCCGCAGCGGCAGGAGCTGCCTTTGCTTGCGGCTTGGCAGCAGGCTTTTTCGCAGCTTTCTTCGCAGCGGGCTTTTTGGCGGCCTTCTTGGCAGCCTTTTTCGCAGGAGCCTTCTTGGCGGCCTTCTTCGCCGTCGCCTTCTTGGCGGTGGTCTTCTTGGCAGCGGCCTTCTTCGCCGGAGCCTTCTTCGCAGCTGCCTTCTTTGCTGGAGCCTTCTTGGCAGCGGCCTTCTTCGCCGGAGCCTTCTTTGCTACCGCCTTTTTGGCGACGGCCTTCTTTGCCGGAGCCTTCTTGGCAGCGGCCTTTTTCGCCGGTGCCTTCTTTGCTGCGGCCTTCTTCGCCGGAGCAGCCTTCTTCGCTACGGCCTTTTTCGCCGGAGCCTTCTTAGCGGCCTTTTTTGCCGTTGCTTTTTTCGCAGTTGCCATTTTCATTTCTCCTGTACAAGTTGATCAACATCAACCAAAGAGGCGCTCCACGCTGTTGGTTTGCATGGAACGATTCATTGGGTTGGGCACGCAGCCCAGCTCAATGAACACCGTTGTCTCCTTGCGCGCCTGCTCTTGTGGCCGGTCTTCGCAGAGAGATACATCTCAAACTATCGCAGTCTTATCTCACTAACTCCACCCTGCAACCTGCAACTCCTGCCCCTTCGCTGGCATCCGTGGAACCGGCTTCGCCGGGCCACTGGATGCGCCCCTTGAGGGGAGGCGCCGAAGGCGCTTCGGGGTGGTCTACATCTTGGGGTGGTCCACATCTAATCCCATGAGAGCGCACCACCCGTCTGGTATTCGATCACGCGGGTTTCGAAGAAATTGCGCTCTTTCTTCAGGTCAATCATTTCGCTCATCCACGGGAACGGATTTTCTTCGTTCGGGAAAAGCGCCTCCAGGCCGATCTGCGTGGCGCGGCGATTCGCGATGTAGCGCAGGTAGCCCTTGAACATGGATGCATTCATGCCGAGCACGCCGCGCGGCATGGTGTCTTCGGCGTAACGGTATTCGAGCTCGACGGCCTTTTGGAACAGGTCCTTGATCTCGGCCTTGAATTCGGCAGTCCACAGGCCCGGGTTCTCCAGCTTGAGCTGGTTGATCAGGTCGATGCCGAAGTTGCAGTGCATCGACTCGTCGCGCAGGATGTACTGGTACTGCTCTGCAGCGCCGGTCATCTTGTTCTGGCGACCCAGCGCCAGGATCTGCGTGAAGCCGACGTAGAAGAACAGGCCCTCCATCAGGCAGGCGAACACGATCAGCGACTTGAGCAGGGTCTGGTCGGTCTCGTGCGTGCCGGTCTTGAAGTTGGGGTCGCTGATCGCTTCGATGAAGGGGATCAGGAACTGGTCCTTCTCGCGGATGGAGGCGATTTCGTTGTACGCGTTGAAGATTTCGCTTTCGTCCAGGCCGAGCGATTCGACGATGTACTGGTAAGCGTGCGTGTGGATCGCTTCCTCGAATGCCTGGCGCAAGAGGAACTGGCGGCACTCGGGGGCGGTGATGTGGCGATACGTGCCCAGCACGATGTTGTTGGCAGCCAGCGAATCGGCGGTCACGAAGAAGCCGAGGTTGCGCTTGATGATGCGGCGCTCGTCTTCGGTCAGACCGTTGGGGTCTTTCCACAGCGCGATGTCGCGGTTCATGTTCACTTCCTGCGGCATCCAGTGATTGGCGCAGGTGGCGAGGTATTTTTCCCAGGCCCACTTGTACTTGAACGGCACCAGCTGGTTGACGTCGGTCTGGCCGTTGATGATGCGCTTGTCGGCGGCATTCACGCGGCGGGCGACAGGTGCTGCTGCAGATGCAGGAGCTGGCTTGTGCACGCTCGGGCTCGTGCTCGCGCTCGTTGCAGTGAACGTGCTCACCACGTTTTGCGCGAGTGTCTGTGCGGGGATTGCTTGCTTCAGAGGTGAATGGGCCACCTCGCGATTCGCAGTGAAGGAATCGCTGTTCGTAACTGGCAATGTGGGCTTGACTTCGTCGTCCCAGGTCAGCATAAGTTTTCCAATGCTCGGATTATGTGAGCAGTGATGCGAAATGAAAAGTGTCCGTTCACATCACTGCCTGATTTTGTTGCTCAATTGCATCGAGACTTGTCAGAGAACACCGACAAAATTTTCGATGCGTGTGTTGCGATGCATGTTCGTATTTGAATGTGCATCGCGTTGCCTTACTGGCACGACTCGCATCCCGGATCATCGATCGCGCAGAACTTGATGTCGGTTGCTGCAACCGTCGCATTCATCTGCGCTTGCGCAGCAGCAGCCGCTGCTTCGAGCGCGCTCATGCCGCCTTGCGCCGCACCGGACGAAACCGCATTGAGCCGGCCCGATTGCACGGTGGATTTCTCTGCGTGCGTCGCGCTGGTGGTGCGCAGGTAGTAGGTGGTCTTCAGGCCGCGCAGCCATGCGAGCTTGTACGTGTCGTCGAGCTTCTTGCCCGATGCGCCTGCCATATAGATATTGAGCGACTGCGCCTGGTCGATCCACTTCTGGCGTCGTGCGGCGGCTTCCACCAGCCACACCGGTTCGACTTCGAATGCGGTGGCGTAGAGCTGCTTGACGTCTTGCGGCACGCGGTCGATGGGGCGCAGCGATCCGTCGAAGTGCTTCAGGTCCATGACCATCACGTCGTCCCACAGGCCCAGGCGCTTCAAGTCGCGCACCAGGTAGTGGTTGATGACCGTGAACTCGCCGGACAGGTTGGACTTGACCGACAGGTTGCCAAAGCATGGCTCGATCGATGCATCGACGCCGATGATGTTGGAGATGGTGGCGGTCGGCGCGATGGCGACGCAATTGGAGTTGCGCATGCCGTCGGTGGCGATCTTGCGGCGAAGCGCGTCCCAGTCGAGGGAGGACGAGCGGTCCACTTCGACATAGCCGCCGCGGGCCTTGTTCAGCATCTCGAGCGTGTCCAGGGGCATCACGCCCTTGTCCCAGAGCGAGCCCTTGTAGGTGGAGTACTTGCCGCGCTCGCGGGCGAGTTCGGTCGATGCCCAGTACGCGTGGTAGCAGACGGCTTCCATCGATTTGTCGGCGAAGTCCACGGCTTGCTGGGAGGCGTACGGGATGCGCAGTTCATACAGCGCGTCCTGGAAACCCATGATGCCAAGGCCCACCGGGCGATGGCGCAGGTTGGAGTCGCGCGCCTTCTTGACGGCGTAGTAGTTGATGTCGATCACGTTGTCGAGCATGCGCATCGCGGTGGTGATGGTGCGCTTGAGCTTGTCGTGGTCGACCGAGCCGTCCTTCAGGTGCTGCAGCAGGTTGACCGAGCCGAGGTTGCAGACGGCGGTTTCGGTGTCGCTGGTGTTGAGCGTGATCTCGGTGCACAGGTTGGACGAGTGCACGACGCCCACGTGCTGCTGGGGCGAGCGTACGTTGCAGGCATCCTTGAAGGTGATCCAGGGATGGCCGGTCTCGAACAGCATCGAGAGCATCTTGCGCCACATGTCGGTGGCCTGCAGCGTGCGGCTGGGCTTGATCTCGCCGCGTCGCGCCTTTTCTTCGTAGGCTACATAGGCCTTCTCGAAGTCGTCACCGAACTTGTCGTGCAGGTCAGGCACGTTGGATGGGGAGAACAAGGTCCACTCGCCCTTTTCCATCACGCGGCGCATGAACAGGTCGGGAATCCAGTTGGCCGTGTTCATGTCGTGCGTGCGGCGGCGGTCGTCGCCGGTGTTCTTGCGCAGTTCCAGGAACTCCTCGATGTCCAGGTGCCAGGTTTCCAGGTAGGTGCAGACCGCGCCCTTGCGCTTGCCGCCCTGGTTCACCGCCACGGCCGTGTCGTTGACGACTTTCAGGAATGGAACCACGCCCTGCGATTCGCCGTTGGTGCCCTTGATATGGGAGCCGAGGGCACGCACGCGCGTCCAGTCGTTGCCCAGGCCGCCTGCGAACTTGGACAGCAGCGCGTTTTCCTTGATGGATTCGTAGATGCCGTCGAGGTCGTCGGGCACGGTGGTGAGGTAGCACGACGACAGCTGTGAACGCAGGGTGCCGGCGTTGAAGAGCGTCGGGGTGGACGACATGAAATCGAAGCTCGAAAGCACTTCATAGAATTCGATGGCGCGCGCTTCGCGGTCGATTTCGTTGAGCGACAGGCCCATGGCGACGCGCATGAAGAACGCCTGCGGCAGTTCGATGCGGGTCTTGCGCAGGTGCAGGAAGTAGCGGTCGTACAGCGTCTGCAGGCCGAGGTAGTCGAACTTCAGGTCGCGTTCGGCCTTGAGCGCAGCGCCGAGTTTCTTCAGGTCGTACTGCAGGAGCTTCTCGTCGAGCAGTTCGTTTTCGACGCCCTTCTTGATGAAGCCGGGGAAGTAGTCGGCATAGCTGCCAGCCATTTCGGCAGGCGGCAGGTCGCGTCCGAGCACTTCCTTGAAGATCGTGTGCAGCAACAGGCGCGCAGTGGCGAAGGTGTAGTCCGGGTCTTTTTCGATCAGCGTGCGGGCAGCCAGGATCGAAGCCTTGTAGACCTCGTCCATCGGGACGCCGTCGTACAGGTTGCGCATGGTCTCGGCCATGATCGGATCGGGCTTCACGTCGGCGCCCAGGTTCTGGCAAGCCGACTGGATCAGGCCCTGCAGGTGTTCCAGGTCCAGAGGAATGCGCTGGCCGCCGTCGAGCACATGAATGGTTGGTGCGGCTTGCGGCTTCTGTTCGCTCTGGCGGGCGCGCTCTTGCGTGCGGCGCTCGCGGTATAGCACGTAGGCACGGGCAATTTCGTGGTGGCCGCCACGCATCAGGCCGAGCTCGACGTTGTCTTGCACGTCTTCAATATGGAAGGTGCCGCCGCCCGGACGCGAACGCACCAGTGCGCGGATCACGGCCTGCGTGAGTTCGTCGACCATCTCGCGAACACTGGCCGATGCGGCGCCTTGCGTGCCATGCACGGCCAGGAACGCTTTCATCATGGCGATGGCGATCTTGTTCGGCTCGAACGGCACCACGGCGCCGTTGCGGCGAATGATCTGGTAGTTGGCCAGCGGGTTGATGGCAGCCGCAGTGGATTGCGCGGTGGTGTACTGGGTGCTGCTGGTGCCGGATCCGGTGGGGGTGCTCAAAGCAGGTTGCATTTGTTCTTCCTGTCCTACGTTGTTCTGAATAAAAGGCTAAAGGAATGCCAGGTGCGGGACTGGGGTGTCGCGCAAGAAGCGGGCTTTTTGGGGGTGCCGTGAGGCGGGTTGCGTGCGATCAGCGACCGGGGGTGCGGATGCGCGCGAAAAGGTCCGGAGGGCCAAAGGCGAGCTTGGGAAACTTCTTCATTTCGACTCCTGCGAACACTGCACAGTGTACAGCCAAGCACTATATATGGGGTGTCTGCAATTGCAAGCCCCTACATGTAGTGTTTACCCGAAAAATCTTGATCACAGGCTCCGAGCGGTTGCCGACAGGAAGTCCACAGTGATATCAACAGGCTGGCAGTGACGCGCAGCCCCGCGTGAGGCGCAGGAGCGCGTGTTTGATCAGCACTGCCTATTGCGTGTGCAGATTCAGCCCCTGCGCGCGGCAGTGGACAACTTGATCAGCGCGCGCCGGGTTCTTTTGTGTCGGGTTGAAACAGCGCGGCGTCTGGAAACTGCGCGCGGTTCCAGGCCAGGGCCCTTTGCATCAACGGCCAGTCGAATCCGGGACCGGGATCACTCTTGCGGCCGGGCGCGATGTGCTCATGGCCGGCGATGTGGGCGATCGGGTAGTTGGCCGCGATGGCCGCCGACAGGCTGGCAAGGGCTTCGTATTGCGCGGGCTCGAACAACTCGCCTTCCAGACCTTCGAGTTCGATGCCGATGGAGTCGTCGTTGCAGTTATCGCGGCCGCGATAGCAGGACTTGCCGGCGTGCCATGCGCGCTCATCGCAGCTCACGAACTGCCACAGTTCACCGCCGCGGCGGATGTAGAAGTGCGACGAAACCTGCATGCCCTCAATGCTCTTGAAGTAGGGGTGTGCATTCCAGTCGAGCGTGTTGGTAAAGAGCTGCTGCACTTCTTGGCCGCCGTACACACCGGGCGGCAGGCTGATCGAGTGCACGACGATCAGGTCGATGACCGTGCCCGGCGGACGCGGCCCGAAATTGGGAGAGGCGAGCTGCCTCGCATAGCCGTACCGTCCGGCGTTCCACAGGGCCGGTGCCGGCGCTTCAGGCCGAATCGCCATGCCCGTCGTCACCTGGCGCCGAGATCGAGAGGCGCGCGATCCGGTAGCGGATCTGGCGCAGCGACAGCCCCAGGCGCTGCGCCGCAGCGGTGCGATTGAAGCCGCTGTCGCGCAGCGCCTTCACCAGGATCTCGCGCTCTTGCTGGTCGAGGTAGGCCTGCAGGTCTGCCGGCATGGGATGCGGCAAGGGTGCTGGCGTCGTCAGTGGTGCAGCAGACACAGCGGCGGAAGGCGCAGATGTTTCGCGCATCAATGCAGGTGCCTGCGTGGGCGCGAAATCGACTTGCAGTTCTTCCCCGTCGGACAGCGCGACGGCGCGATGGAGCAGGTTCTCCAGCTCGCGCACGTTGCCGCTGAGCGGGTGATCGCACAGCTGCTGCACGACCGACGGCGACAGCGTGGGCACCGGCATGCCCGACTCGTGCGCGATGCGCGCGAGCAGTGCCTCGCACAGCGCGGGCAGGTCTTCACGGCGCTCGCGCAGCGGCGGCACCAGGATCTCGATCACGTTGAGGCGGTAGTACAGGTCTTGCCGGAAGCGCCCCGCATGCACATCGGCGGCGAGGTCCTTGTGCGTGGCGCTGACGATGCGCACATCCACGGCGTCTTCCTGCGTGGAGCCGAGCGCGCGAACCTGCCGCTCCTGGATCGCGCGCAAAAGCTTGGACTGCATCGCCAGCGGAAGATCGCCGATTTCGTCGAGAAAGAGGGTGCCGCTGCGCGCAGCCTGGAAGTAGCCTTCGCGATCCTGCGTGGCGCCGGTGTAGGAGCCCTTTTTCGCGCCAAAGAATTCGGCTTCGAGCAGGGCTTCGGGGATGGCACTGCAGTTGACCGCAACGAAAGGGCCGTCGCTGCGATGGCTGCAGGCGTGAATGGCGCGCGCCACCAGTTCCTTGCCGGTGCCGGACTCGCCGCGCACCAGCACGGGCGCCATGCTGCGCGCGACCTTGGCGATGCGCTCCTTGACGATGCGCATGGTCTGCGAATCGCCAACGAGCCGCCCGAGCGAGGCCTGGCTGCCTGCGGGTCGTTCGACCGGGGCCTGCCGGGGCGCGCCTGTGGAAGGGCGGGCGCGTGCAGCAGCGCCTCCATCCTGGATGGCCGATGCGACAACCGTGCGGAATTGCTTGAGGTCCACCGGCTTGGTGAGGTAGTCGAATGCGCCCGCCTTGAGCGCTTCAACTGCGTTTTCGGCCGAGCCGTAGGCGGTCATCACGATGCAGCGCTCGGTGCGCTGGCCGGCGAGCATGCCGTTGAGCAGGTCCAGGCCCAGGCCATCCGGCAGGCGCATGTCGGTGATGACTGCGTCGAACTTGCGGTTGTCCAGCTGTGCCCACGCCTCGGCGAGCGAGCCTGCGGCTTCGACGCGATAGCCCTCGCGCAGCAGCGTGAGTTCGTACAGGGTGCGCAGGTCGGGCTCGTCGTCGACGACAAGGACATGGGCGGATGCAGGGGCGGAGGACATCAGTTGCGCTTTATTCAGCCGGCTATTGTGTCAAATGAAGCGGTACCGGCCAGTGGACTCGCAATTGCGAACGCCACGCTGAAGTCATTGCCCTCGCGCGCGTGACCGGCAGGGCCCGCGATGACGCGCTCATAGCTCATGCTTGCGCGATGCCGCTCGCACAGTTCGCGGCAGATGTACAGGCCCAGGCCGCTGGACCGGCTCTCGGAAGAAAAGAAGGGTTCGAAAAGATGCTGCTGCACGGTGGATTCGAGCGGTGCGCCATCGCTCCAGACATGCAGCCGCGCGCGACCGCCTGACAACTGCGTGGAGACCTGGATCGAATCGCTCCCGTGGCCCGCGTAGCGCAGCGCGTTGTCGAGCAGGTTGACCAGCACGCGGCGCAGGTGGTCGGCATCGAACGGCACGCGCACGCCCGGCGCAGCCAATGCGACTTGCAGGCGTTCGCTGCTTCGGGTTTGGGTGGCCCAGTCGCTGCAGGCGGCATTGACGGCTGCGTCGAGATCAAGCGCCGGTGACGTGGCAGCGCCATAAGGATGCACACGCGACACGTCCAGAATCTCATCGACGATCTGGGCCAGGCGCTGGGCGTTCTTGCGCACCAGCGCGCTGAGCTGCTGCAGGCCGGGGTCGTGCAGGTCTTCTTCCATCAGCGCGTTGGCCTGCGCGATCGCTGCCAGTGGATTGCGAAACTCATGGGCCACTGCCGCCGACATGCGGCCCATCGCGGCCAGCTTTTCGGTGCGAAGGCGCGCTTCCATCTCGCGCAGGTCTTCGAGGAACATCACGCACAGGCTTTCGCCGTGGTCCCCTTCGGCGTCGGTCAACCGTGTGCGTACATGGATGCGGCGCCGGGTGGCTGCCCCATCGTTGATGGCGACTTCGCCGACCATCGGGGCGCGAATGGCGAAAGTTTCTTGCGCCAGGCGCATCAGCGGCTGCCAGCCAGCCTGCACCGACAGGTCGAACTGTTCCCTGGAATGTGCGTGTCCTGCCCCCAGCATCGTTCGCGCGGCGGGGTTGGCAGCGCGAACGTTGCTGCCGGTGTCAATGACGAGCACGCCGTCGTTGAGTGTTTCGATGACGAGTTCGTTGACCTGCGCCTGGATGCGTGCGGCCTGCTGGCCTTCGCGAGCGGCCTGTTCTTCGCGTGCAAGCCGTCCCGCGAGCTGGTTGACCAGCACGGCGAGCGCAAAAAAGCCGGTGCCGGTCAGCCCTGCCTGCAGGAATCGTGCGGCTGTCTCGGTGGGCGCGTGCAGTGATTGGACCCATGCGTCGGTCAGCAGCAGCAGCGTGACACCGGCCGCAGTGCCGAGCGCGAGCAACGCGGAGCCGAGCACGCCGCCCATGAGCACCGGCAGCGCAAACAGCGGCGAGTAGTTGATTCCCGCCGCCTGCAGGAATTGCAGCGTCGAAAACGCGACCAGGTCGACGCCAATGGTGGACACCCATTGCGGATCGAATGTGTGACCCGGTGGCAAGGCGCGCGCGAACATGCGTACGGCGAGTGCTGCCGCAAGGTACGACATGCACAGGGCCACCAGCCAGTGGCTCACGTTGAGCGAGGGCGACAGGGTGTAGAGCGAAGCGAGCAGCAGCGACAGCACGATCGCAATCGCGACGCGGGCCGTCATGAAGCCGCGCCACAGCCGCGAGAAAGCAGAGTCGGGCGTCAGTGCCGGGCCATCATCGGCCTTGACCGCAGGCTCGGCTTTGGCTGCGGGCGGCCTGGCCATCTCAGCTGCCGGCCTGCCGGCTGTGTTCGGGGCAGCAGTACAGCTGGCCGCCCGGACCGGGCAGCGCATCGACGCGCGGCAGGTGCACCGAGCACACGGGGCACTGCACCATGTCCTGGGGCTCTTGCAGCTTCGGATTTCCCTGCGCGCGGGGCTTTGCCTGTTGCTCATCGCGCTCGCGGGCCGCGCGGTCCCGGCCATTGCGCCAGAGCCACACGGCAAAGACCACGACAGCGATGACGATCACGTATTTCATGAGGCGCGTCCCAGGACGACTTCGAGCACGAAGCGCGAGCCTGCATAGGCCAGCAGGAGCAACAGCGCTCCTATATAAAGGACGCGAACGGCCTTGCGACCACGCCAGCCGAATTTCAGGCGGCCCAGCAGCAGGCCCGCAAAGACGACCCAGGCCAGCACCGAAAAGACAGTCTTGTGATCCCAGCGCCAGCCACGCACCTGGCCGTACAGCGTGTCGGAAAAGAACAGTCCTGCGAGCAAGGTGGCGGTGAGCACCACAAACCCGGCGTAGGCAAAGCGGAACGTCAACCGTTCCAGGGTCAGCAGCGGCACACCGGCGTGCGGATCGGTTGCCTGCCGGATCTGGCGTTCAGCGCGTGTCATCAGCCACGCGTGGACCACAGCTGCGGCAAACAGGCCGTATGAAGCGATACCCAGCGCCAGATGCACAGGCAGCCACGGCGACGCGTTGGCGTGCAGCGCGGTGCCGGGGAACGCAAGCGCGAGCAAGACCGCTGCCGAACCCAGCCCGGCCAGCGCCCATCTCGCCTGTAACTGCGGGAACAACTGGCGCTCAACAGCATAGACAGTCATCACCAGCCAGGCTGTGACGGAAATGGCGGGTGCAAAGCCGAATCGGGGTGGGTCTCCGCCCAGGCCCCACAGCAATACGAGGGCGTGGAGCGACCATGCAACGAGCAGGGCGATGCGTGAGGCACGCTCGGACAGGCGGCCTGCAGCGGCTGCCGGAACGGCGTAGGCAGCTGCCGCAGCAAGTGCCAGCACGATGCTGGCAGCGGGCGCACTGGCGAATGCGTTGATCACAGGACCTTTAGAATGAAGTTCCACAGTTTATCGCCATGCTCTTGCGGCGACCGCCCCCAACTCCAATCCTATGGCCACGTCCGCTCTTACTGACAAGCTCTCACGCCTGGCCAAGGAACTTCGCGGCCAGGCCCGCATCACCGAAGCGAACGTGCAGGACATGCTGCGCGAAGTGCGCATGGCCCTGCTGGAGGCCGACGTCGCCCTGCCCGTGGTGCGCGACTTCATCGCGCGCGTCAAGGACAAGGCGCTCGGGCAGGAAGTGCTGGGTTCCCTGTCGCCCGGCCAGGCGCTGGTGGGCATCGTCAATCGCGAGTTGTCCGCGACGATGGGACAGGGTGTCGCAGACATCAACCTGCAGGCGCAGCCGCCGGCAGTGATCCTGATGGCGGGCCTGCAGGGTGCGGGCAAGACGACCACCACGGCCAAGCTCGCCAAGCACCTGATTGAAAAGCGCAAGAAAAAGGTGTTGACCGTGTCGGGCGACGTGTACCGTCCGGCGGCGATCGAGCAATTGAAGACCGTCACCGCGCAAGCCGGCGCCGAGTGGTTCCCGAGTTCACCCGACCAGAAGCCGGTGGATATCGCGCGCGCCGCACTCGATTACGCGCGCAAGCAATACTTCGATGTGCTGCTGGTCGATACGGCGGGCCGCCTGGCGATCGATGAAGCGCTGATGCGCGAGATCAAGGAACTGCACGCGGTACTCAATCCGGTCGAGACGCTCTTTGTCGTCGACGCGATGCAGGGCCAGGACGCGGTCAACACGGCCAAGGCATTCAAGGAGGCATTGCCGCTGACGGGCATCATCCTGACCAAGATGGACGGCGACTCACGCGGCGGCGCGGCGCTGTCCGTGCGCCAGATCACCGGCGCGCCGATCAAGTTCGCCGGTGTCAGCGAAAAGATCGATGGGCTCGAAGTCTTCGATGCCGAGCGCCATGCGGGCCGCATCCTGGGCATGGGCGATATCGTCGCGCTGGTCGAACAGGTCACCGCCGGTGTCGACATGGCGGCTGCGCAAAAGCTGGCGGCCAAGGTCAAGAGCGGCGACTTCGACCTCAATGATTTCCTCTCGCAGATCCAGCAGATGAAGAGCATGGGCGGCCTGTCCAGCCTGATGGACAAGATGCCAGCGCAGATGCAGGCCAAGGCGGGCGCGGTCGACATGAACAAGGCCGAGAAAGACATCCGCCGCAAGGAAGGCATCATCCAGAGCATGACGCCGCTGGAGCGCCGCAAGCCCGAACTCATCAAGGCAACCCGCAAGCGCCGCATCGCCGGTGGCGCCGGCGTCCATGTTCAGGAAGTCAACCGCCTGCTCAATGAATTCGAGCAGATGCAGGGGATGATGAAGAAGATGAAGGGCGGCGGGATGATGAAGATGATGAAACGCATGGGAGCGATGGGCGGCAAGGGCGGCGGCGGGATGCCCAAGCTGCCGTTCTGACGCTCTAGCGTTCCAGCACCGGCTCGCGCGCATCGCGCAGCAGTCTGACCGTTTGCGAGAGCGCCTCGACTGCGGCTTCGCGCGTCACGATCCACTGGGGCTCACTGCCCCGATCCAGCCAGGCCCAACGCGAACCGTGAAAGCTGCTGTGAGCTACGGCCAGTCGAAGTCCCGCAGGCAGCTTGCCGCTGGCGCGAAGTTGTGCTGCTGTGCGCTCCAGCGTGCCCACCAGTTTCATCAGGCCGTGATAGCGCCTGCGCACCGCATCCGGATCGTCTGCGACGCTGCCCCAGCGCAGTTGCATGGCGAAGGCCAATTCGTTGCCCAGGCTGTAGTAGTGGACCGCGTTGGACAGAAAGCCGTGACCCGCGAAGCCGAATGCGCGGTACACGGCGGGTTGTTCGGTGCTCCAGGCGGAAACCCAATCCTGGAAGTCGTAGAGGCTCCACGGAAGCGGCCGCGTTGCATAGGCCGCCGGGCCCAGGCGCACGAGCGGCTGGGTGTCGGGGATTCGCGAACACTCCAGGCCCTCAGCGGCGAACAGTTCGGCCGCTTCGATGCGCGCGTCGATCACGACCGTGCCTCTGGTGAATCCCAATCGGCGGGATCGATGACGTTGCCCGTCTTCTCCAGCTCATCGATGTGCGTCTTCAATTTGTCGAGCCGCACCACCGTGGCGTCCACTTCATCTTTGGTGAGCAGTCCGGCGAGTTCCTGCCGCAGGTTGTCCGGCGAGATGGCGTGGATGGCCGACTTCATCTGGGTGTCAACGAGTGGGGGCAGGGGGGCCGGTTCGGGGCCGAACGCGTGTCCGTTGTCGACGGCGTGTAGTTGGACGACTGCGCCCTGGTCATTGCGTTCGATGACGCAGTTGCCCGGATGCCTGCCGGTGTTTGCCGTGAGTGCGTCCAGCACGTCGAGCTTTGCAAGGGCCCGCCGCATGCCCGGATCATCGGGGTTGAGTTCCTGTGCACCGAAATCTGAAAGCTGCACAACCCTGCCGTCTTCGAACTTGCAATCCGCGCTCGCCAGCGCATCCTGGAACGCTTCGGGGTCCGAGCTGGAGATGTGAAGCAATGCGACGCCCAACGCCTCATCGTGAACGTCCCGCTTCTGGCGCGCAGCGGCATGACCAAGCGGGGCGAAGTCGATGACGATGCCCGCTTTGCCATCCGCCGTGGCGAGTTGTGTGTCGGGCACCAGGTTGAATCCCAGAAGCCTGTCGACAACATGTGTCGCAACGCTGCGCGCTGCCATCCGGGGATTGCCTTGAGGCGTGAATCGCATCGACGCGATGGAATCTTCGAACGTTCGATCCAGCGCGTGTCGACCGGCCGCCTCTGTTCGGCCCATCATGGCGTGCGAGTGCAGACGCTCGAAATGGTGTGAGGCCAGGGGACGCGCGTCCTTGAGCCGGCCCTTGAGTTCTCGTGAACCGGCGTCTGCGGTCTTCTCGTCGTAGGCTTCGCGCTGGCCTTGCGCGAATGTGCGGCTGTTCTGCTTGTGGGAATCCACTTCTGCTGACGTCGGTGTATCCCAGGTGCGTGCGAACACATCGTCGGCCTGCCCAAGCCCGCTGCGCCTGATGGGCTTGCTCGCCCCTGTGGCCACGCGGGCGCCCGAATCAGCTGTTGAACGCAGCCCGGAAGTCGACGGTGGAATGACAGGCATGTGTCTTCAGGCCCGGATCTGGAACGGGTCGGAGAAGTGCGGTGGTGTCTTGGCCTGCGTGCCAGAAGCGGAAAGCCGGGCCAGACGAGCCACCCAGATTTCACCGTTGAGAATCAATCCTTGCAGCAGGTCTTCAAGTCGATCCGCGTCAAGCTGCGCAGTAGGTTCCCGCAGTTGCAGGTAGACGGTGCCTTCTGCGGAGTTGGTGGAAATCGTCGCACCGCCCGAACCGGACCAGTGGAAGTTGGCATCGAGCAGGGCGTGGAGCACTCGTTCGCGCCGCGTGGCGGGCAGCATGCCGCAGCACACGCTGAGCACGAGTGACTGGCTGTCTTCCTCGAACTGGAACGACAGGTCCAGCAGGTTGTCGATGCGCACCATGCAGTAGCCGTCGGCGTCCAGGCGCAGGTCGGGCAGACCCTTGGCCTGCGCCAGCCGTTGCAACTGGATTTCGAGGTTTTCCTGGCTCATGGAACCTGAGTAACAGCCCGTGGCTGCCGGTTCCATCGCGCTTCAAAGAATTCTCGCCGGCGTCCGGCGAGGTGCAATCAGGCGGCGACATGCTCCGTGATCAGGACTTCCCCACGCAGCGAGTACGTGCCGGTGGAGGTGATCCGCACATCGATCATCTGGCCGACCAGGCGCGCAGGCCCCTTGAAGTTCACCATCCGGTTGCACTCGGTACGTCCAGCAAGCTCGGTCGCGTCCTTGCGCGACGGACCTTCGACCAGGATGCGCTGCACCGTGCCGATGCGGCTTTCGCTGATGCGTTTCATGCTCGCGTCGATGGTGCGCTGCACCAGTTGCAGGCGTTGCAGCTTGATCGCGTGCGGCGTGTCGTCGTGCAGCGTGGCAGCAGGCGTGCCGGGGCGCGGGCTGAAGATGAAGCTGAAGCTGTTGTCGTAGCCGATGTCGTCGATGAGCTTCATCATCTTGCCGAAGTCTTCTTCGGTCTCACCGGGAAAGCCCACGATGAAGTCGCTCGACATCGCCATGTCAGGGCGGATCGCGCGCAGCTTGCGCACGGTGCTTTTGTATTCCATCGCGGTGTAGCCGCGCTTCATGGCCATGAGGATGCGGTCGCTGCCGTGCTGCACCGGAAGATGAAGATGGCTCACCAGCTTGGGCACCTTGGCATAGACGTCGATGAGGCGCTGGGTGAATTCGTTGGGATGGCTGGTGGTGTAGCGGATGCGTTCGATGCCGGGGATATCGGCGACATATTCGATGAGCAAGGCGAAGTCGGCGATCTCGGCGGTGTCACCCATCTTGCCGCGGTAGGCGTTCACGTTCTGTCCGAGCAGGGTGACTTCCTTCACGCCCTGGTCGGCCAGCCCGGCCACTTCGACGAGCACGTCCTCGAAGGGCCGAGACACTTCCTCGCCGCGCGTGTACGGAACCACGCAGTAGCTGCAGTATTTGGAGCAGCCTTCCATGATGCTCACGAATGCTGCTGCACCATCGACACGCGCTGGGGGCAGATGGTCGAACTTCTCGATTTCGGGGAAGGTGATGTCCACTTGCGGGCGCTGCAGACGTTCGCGTTGCGCCAGCAGCTGCGGCAGGCGGTGCAAGGTCTGCGGCCCGAACACCACATCGACGTAGGGCGCACGCTCGATGATGGCTGCGCCTTCCTGGCTGGCCACGCAACCGCCGACTCCGATCAGCACGCCCTTGGCCTTGAGGTGCTTGACCCGGCCCAGGTCGCTGAAGACCTTCTCCTGCGCCTTCTCGCGAACTGAGCAGGTGTTGAAGAGGATGAGATCGGCCTGTTCGATATCCTGCGTCGGCTCGTAGCCTTGCGCTGCGTTCATCACATCGGCCATCTTGTCCGAGTCGTACTCGTTCATCTGGCAGCCGAAGGTTTTGATAAAGACTTTCTTTGACACGACTGTCCCCTTAACGGCGCGCGCCGAAGATGAGCGCGAGCAGCTCGAAGAACTGCTGCACACCCAGCGGGTCGTTCGTGTTGACGCCGCCCAGCTTCTTGTATTCCTCGGGCGTGAGCACCCAGACTTCATGCACCAGTCCGGTCGCGTCTCGCTTGTAGACGATGGGCAGGTCCTGGTTCACGATGCCGCCCGACAGCACCATCATGTTTTGCACATTGCGGATGCGCGAACCTGGCGACAGGCGATCGGGTTTGCCGTTGAGCAGGATTTCCGGCGGGGCCGTGATGACCATGCGGCCGAGCACCACGTCGCGTGGCACCGAGCGCTGCATGGTGGGAACTGCGGCTGACTGCGCGTCGGTCTGTGCGAAGGAGGGCACAGGCAAGGCAAGGGACAACGAGATGGCGATGGGAAGGCCGGCCAGCGCCGCAAATGATGCGGCGGCGTGGCGGGCCCGGTTCCCTTGGCAGCGATTCATGGTGTACATCCAGAGGCTGGGGTGAAGAACATCGAGGGCGCTGCGCGCCTTCGGGCTGGGAGAATTTTACCGGTTGTTGTCGGCGGCGGCTGACGTCACAGGGCCTGATGCAGTGGGTACATTGCCATCCTCACCCTTCACACAACTTTCTGGAGATTCACTTCCATGTTCTCGATCATTGGAACCATCATCGTCGGCTTCATCGTGGGGCTGATCGCGCGCGCGCTCAAGCCGGGCAACGACAAGCTGGGCCTCATCATGACCACGCTGCTGGGCATCGCGGGGGCGTTCATCGCCCGTTATGTCGGCCAGGCGATGGGTCTCTACACAGCCAATGAGCCTGCGGGCTGGATCGCGTCTGTGCTGGGCGCGATGGTGCTCCTGTTCATCTACGCCATGGTGCGCGGTCGGCGCGGCTGACAACCCGTGCGCCGGGTTGGAGGGTGTTCTATCAGAGCACGCCTACGAATGACGATCCTGTGCCCCCACAAGGTTGAGCGAGGGCGAGCGATAGAGTGACTTCAACACTCTGAATCGGGTATAAAAAATGAGTTCCAAGGGAGATAGCCAATCACGCCGCGGGCCGCAAGGCCTGGGTGCGAACCGCGACATCGAGCGCCGCTCCATCTCGCGTGTTGCGGACGATCAGGCGTCTGGCAGGGGTTCCGTCACCGCGTTGTCGCGCCTTCGCATGCTCGAGCGGCGTCGCGGGACGGTGACGCCGCGTGAAGAATCACCACCTGATGAGTCGCTTGGTACTACACATCCCTGACCCAGACCGCATGGCCTAGACCAAAGGATCGTTACGCCCTTTCCGAGGCATCTCTAGACTGATTTGACGTCAGCCCTTTGAAGTGGTGGCGCACTCTGGAGTGCTCATGAAGTTCGAAAACGAATTTGACGGTCCTGGCGAGGAACCGCAAGCGACGACGGCCGCGAGCCCGGATGCGTCCCGCCCCAGCAATGCCGGACCCCTCGCGTTCGTTTTCGGTTCGTACATCACAACCCCTGCGGCGGTGACTTTCATCGAGACTCAGGGTCCGGGCACGATTTCGAATTCGGTACGTCTGGTCACGGGCACCTGGAGCATTCAGAACGAGCTCCTGATCGAGATGCCACTGCCCGCCGCAACCAACGGACCAGCCTATCTCCTGCTGGTCCAGCCGGGTCAACCTACCGTCAGCATCGACATCAGCACTGCGGCCCCGACGGCCCGGCAGTTCAACCTGTCGGTAGGCGGTGCTCTGGGCGCCTTCACATTGGCGGTTCAGGATTTTTCTGGCGTTCGCGAAATATCCATCCGGCCGTCGTTTGGCGGAGACTCTTTTTGGACGGACCTCTTCCAGGCGCTCCACTATTCGAATACCTCCGACGATCCGACGGGCGACGCCTTGGTCAGCCAGGTCAATTTCTCGTTTATTCCCGATGGGAACACCCCCACGCCAGTGACAGTGGTCGTGGCCTCTGCCAATGAGGCGCCGACCCTGTCAGCCTTCACACCTGGCGCGATCAAAGGAATTGCCACTTCCGGTGTGCCGATCACCCTGCAAAGTCTTCTTGCCGCTGGCAATGAACAGGATGTTGACAATGCGGTGACCGCTTTCGTCGTCAATTCGGTGGTGAGTGGGACGCTGATCGTCAATGGGGTCCATTGGTACTTAGGAGATGGGGTGATTGATGCCACCCGATCCGCCTTGTGGTTTCCGCCGGTGGGCCAGACCGGTAGTTTCAATCCATTCGCCGTCGTTGCAAAAGACGCATCCGGCGGGGTGTCGGCGCTGCCTGTCGCGGTCAACGTGAAGGCGGTCATCAATCCAACGTTCACCGCAATGACTGGCCCCGTCGCAAACGGGCCGGAAGACGCATCCATCAGGATTTCACTGGCCGATATCGCTGCCGCGAGCAATGCAGCCGATGCGGATGGAAGTGTGACTTCGTATGTCATCACCTCGGTTACCAGCGGTACCTTGTATGTTGTCAGTGAGGACGGCATTTACACCGATGGCCTTGGCGCCTCGATTGACGCCACGCACTATGGGTGGTGGTTCCCGCCTGCGAATGCAAACGGCGTGAAGAATGCGTTCACCATCGTCGCGCAGGACAACGACGGCGGACGGACCACGGTCCCCGTGACAGCGCAAGTCAACCTCACGGCAGTCAATGATGCCCCGCAGGTCAACCTGGGCCTGGACTTCGATGTTCTTTACGAATCACAAGGGCCGGGCCAGATATCAAACGCTGTTTCAATGGCTGTCTCACCAACCATCACAGATGTGGACTCGACGGAGCTGGCCAAACTGACGATTACCCTGCGTGGCGCGATTAGCCCAAGCGGCACAGTTCTCAATCAGGAAGGCACCGGGCTTGTTTTTCGGGGCACTTTGATCGATCTCTCGTCGTCGGGTGCAACTGGCACCCTGGACGTGAACGGGAGGCAGTTCCAGTATCAGGTCTTCGATCGCGATTCGACCCGTGTCGTCGAAATTTCCAAAGTGGTTGGTAACGGCGCAATCGCAGATTTCTCGTATGTGCTCGAGAACCTCAAGTACACCAACACGTCTGACAACCCGCTCGAGTCGCCGTTCATCACTTACCTGGAGGTGAGTGCCACCGATGCCAACAATGCGACTTCGGCGAATTCGTCCTTCGCGGTTCAGGTTCAGGCGGTCAATGATCTGCCGACGTTCACCACGCTGAGCGGCCCGGTCGGCACCGCGGTTGAAGACCAGGGAAGCTACATCTCCACCTACAACCTCAACCTCGCTTCGAATTTTCAGGACCTTGACAGCGAATTTGGTGTGTGGGTCGTTAAGGAGGTGACAAGCGGGACCTTGTACACCCGCCAACCCGATGGCGGTTATCTGCCGTGGCAAGCTGAAGTCAACGACTGGATACGAGGATCTGACTTTTACTGGATTCCTCCTGCAAACGTGACGGGAACGATAGACGCATTCACCGTCATCGCGCGTGACACCGCTGGAGGCCTGTCTTCGCCCCCCGTGCAGGCGAAGATTGTGGTGACGCCTGTGAACGACCCGCCGACGCTCTCGCAGAGCGGCCTTGAGTTCTTCGCGAAAGAGGCGCAGCAGCGCACGTTGACACTGGATCAGGTCCTGGAGGTCGCGGACGAAGCGGATATCGATGGCACGGTCGTGGCGTTCGTTGTCTCCGGCCTGTCGATGGGCGTCATGCGAATCGGAACCGATGCTGCCACCGCGCAGCCGTGGGTGGCGGGTTCGAATGACACGATCGATGCGACCCATCAGGCTTACTGGACGCCTTACTGGGCGAATGCTCCTGCGCCGGGCGGCCTCGTATACCCGTTCAGCGTGGCTGCGAAGGACAACATGGGCGGAGTTTCTACTTCGCACCAGGTGAAGTTCACCGTGGAGCCTGCGCCCGTCCTGACGACCATGGCGGGCCCAGTCACCACGGTGAAAGAAGATACGCTCGGCCTGGTCACCTGGGTGGACCTGATGATCCAGGGCAACGAGTCCAATGAAGACGCGCCTGTCGATGCATTCGTCGTGCGCTCAGTCACCAGCGGAACGCTCCTGATCCGCGACACCGTGGATCGCGTGGCCGCCCCCTGGGTTGCAGGCGTCAATGACATCATCGATGTCGAACACAGCGCCTACTGGACCCCGCCTGCCGACTGGAACGGTGTGCTGGATGCTTTCACCGTTGTCGCGCGCGATACCGAAGGTGACGTGTCGCTGGTACCGGTACAGGTCGAGGTGAATGTGACTTCGGTCAACGACAAGCCCACGCTCACCGCGATGAGCAGACCGGCTGCCTCCACCCTGGAAGACGGGCAGGTCGAAATCACACTCCAGAACCTGATGGCACAGGGCAACGAGTCAGACGTCGACGGCGATGTGGTCGATTTCGTCGTCAAGGCCGTGGTGGGTGGAGCGCTGCTCATTGGTGCCGACGCGGCCACTGCATTGCCCTGGGCGATCGACACCAACGACACGATCGACGCGGACAACAACGCCTACTGGTCGGGCGCGGCGAATGAGAACGGAACTCTCAACGCATTCACTGTCGTTGCCCGTGACGATGAAGGTGCCACTTCGGCTGCCGAAGTGCTGGTCCAGGTGTTCGCGGAGTCGGTCAATGACATCCCCACGGTCACTGCGATGCTCACGGACCCGATCGCCACGCTGGCGCCCAACACACAGTACCCGATCACGCTGGATCTGCTCAGGACGCACTCGAACGCCGCGGATGTGGATGGCGCGGTGACGGGCTTCGTCGTGCAGCAGGTTTTCAGCGGATCGCTGCTGGTGCGAAACGACGCCGGTATCTACGCGCCGTGGAGCTGGGACAACCAGGTCATCGACGCGATGCATCCGGGACTGTGGACCAGCAATGCCACGACACTTGGCAATCTGTCGGCGTTCGTGATTGGGGTGGTGGACAGTTCGGGCGCGATGTCGACCACGGCTGCGGTCTCGGTCAATTTCTTCATCGAGCAGCCCAATCGCAGCCCCACGCTCACGGCTATGGCCACGCCGGTGGCCAGCACGGCTTCGGCGGTGGAAGTCGAGATCCCTTTCTCGTCGCTGATGACCAGCGGCAACGAGGCCGATAGCGATGGGACTGTGGTGTCTTACGTCGTGACTTCGGTGACGAGTGGAACACTGTGGATTGGCGAGACCCGTGCAAGCGCAGTGGCATGGATACCGTCGGCCAATGACACCATCACGACCGACCCCAATTCAAATGTGAACCTCAAGGCCTTCTGGACCAGTGACCCTGGTGCGTCGGGCATGGTCAACGCATTCAAGGTGGTGGTCAAGGATGACGATGGCGCATCGTCGCTGCCGCCCGTGCAGGTACAGGTCACGGTGACCCTGCCCAATACCATCCCCACACTTACATCGATGGCCGCCCCTGTGGTGAGCGTAGACGAAGATGTGCAGGTGTTCATCTCGCTGGCCAACCTGAAGGCGCAGGGCGACGAAGCCGATGTCAACGGAAGCGTTGACGCATTCGTCGTCAAGTCGGTGACCAGCGGCACCTTGCTGATCCGCGACAGCGCGGGCAACGCGGTGGCGTGGGCGCCAGGTTCCAACGACACCATTGACGCCACGCACGGCGCCTACTGGAAGGCAGGGCCCAACGCGAACGGCGTGTTTAACGCCTTCACCGTCGTGGCAAAAGACAACAGCGGCGCGGAGTCGGTGACGGCGCCGGTGCAGGTGCAGGTGACGGTCAATTCCATCAACGACAAGCCCACGATGTCGGCCATGGCCGGGCCGGTCGCGACGACGGCTGAAGACACTGCCGCGGTAATCACGCTCGCCGGCCTGCAGGCAACGGCCAACGAGTCGGACGCAGAAGGCCCGCTCAACACATTCGTCGTGAAGACTGTCACGACGGGCACGATGCGCATCGGCGTCGATGAGGCATCTGCGACGGCATGGGCCGCTGGAACCAATGACGCTGTCACGGCGACCTTGAACGCGTACTGGACGCCGGCAGCCAATGCAAGCGGCACCTTGAACGCTTTCACAGTGATCGTGAGAGACGATGAGAGCCTGGTGTCGTCATCTGTGCAGGCGCAAGTGTCGGTGACGCCTGTCAATGACGCTCCCACGCTGACTGCCTTCGCGTCCGCAGTCGACACCGCCTTGCCCGGCGGCCAGACGCAGGTCACGATGGCTGAGCTGGCCGCCAAGGGCAATGAGGCCGATGTCGATGGAGCCGTGAGCGGGTTTGTCGTGCGTGCGGTAAGCAGCGGGACCTTGCTCATCGGGACGAGTGCGGGGGTGGCAACGGCCTGGAGCGCCGGGGTCAACGGCGTCGGGGCCAACGACGTGATCGACGCGTCGCGCCACGCCTTCTGGACACCCGACCTGCAATCGACCGGCACTGTGACCGCATTCACCGTGGTGGCTCGAGACAGCGCGGGCGCCGAATCCACCGCAGCCGTGCCGGTCTCCATCACCATCAGCGACCCCGGGTCGGCAGCCTCCGGGACCAGTGGCGCAGACTACCTCAGCGGTGGCGTGGGCAACGACACGATTCGCGGGCTTGGAGGCAACGACACATTGCTCGGACTGGCGGGTGACGACGTGATCGACGGTGGCTCGGGCACCGATTCGCTCAATGGCGGCGATGGCTCCGATGTGTACATGTTCCTGGCGTCGGAACACCCGGCAGCAGAGATCTTTGACAACGGCTTGACCGGCGTTGACGAGGTGCGCTTTGCAGCGACAACGACGACCACCTTGCTGCTCATGGCTGGTGACATTGGAGTCGAACGTGTGGTGATCGGTACCGGTGGCGGGCTGGTTGCCAATACCAGCGGCGTCGCAGGGGCGGGCGCCAACGCTTCGGCGCTGGGCGCTGCCGTATCCATGCTCGGCAATGCCGGCGTCAACCCCCTGACCGGCACCCGATTCAACGACACGATCGACGGCGGTCCTGGCGCCGACGTCATGACGGGCGGCAACGGCGATGACACCTTCTACGTGGACAACGCAGGCGACAAGGCCCTCGATTCATCCAGCACCGGTGGCTTCGACACGGTGATCGCGAGCGTCTCTTACACCATCGCAGCCAACGTCGAGTCGCTCGTGCTGGCGGGCAGCGCATTGAACGGCACTGGCAACGCGTCAGCCAATACCCTCGCAGGCAATGCAGGCGCGAATGTGCTGAGTGGAATGGACGGCCACGACACGATCGACGGCGCAGGCGGTGATGACACGCTCGCAGGCGGCAAGGGCAATGACTGGTTGACCGGCGGCCAGGGCGCAGACAAGTTCCGGTTCGACACCTTTCCCCATGCGACGACCAACAAGGACATCGTTGTGGATTTCGTCAGCGGCACCGACATCCTGCAGTTCAAGGTGTCGATCTTCACCAAGTTGGGCCTGGCAGGGGTGCTGGATGAAGCGAAGTTCTGGTCAGGGGCGGGTGTGGTCAAGGGCCACGACACCACCGACCGCATCGTGTATGACACGACCACCGGCACGCTGTACTACGACTCCGATGGCAGCGGCATTGCTGCCGCGATTGCGGTTGCGGTGATCGGCGTTGACCAGCATCCGCTGCTCACACCCGCCGACTTCATCCTGGTCTAGATGTCGGCCTTCGGCACGCGTGGGGTCTGCAGGTAGGTCACCATGGCCTGTGCATCGGCAGCAGGCACCTGCAACTGGCACCACCCCATGCCTGGCGAGCGCATCACCAGGAGGAAGCCGTCTTCAGCG
This sequence comes from Caenimonas sp. SL110, assembly GCF_001044395.1. Classification (GTDB taxonomy): domain Bacteria; phylum Pseudomonadota; class Gammaproteobacteria; order Burkholderiales; family Burkholderiaceae_C; genus Ramlibacter. Next base: position 151,540 of record NZ_JANU01000042.1, on the reverse strand, counting down.
GGCGTTCCCTTGCTGTCCGCGCGGGGCAACAGCTGCCAGGCGTCCATCGGGTGGTAGACCCATTCGTCGATTCCGGGAGGCTGGTCGGGGTGCGCGGGCTCCAGGCCGGCTCGCAGCACGGCCAGTGACAGCAGCAACTGGTCGAACTGCGCGGCATCGAGCTTGATGTCGGGCACTGTGAGCGTCACGGCCTTTTTATCTTCGGCGATGACGTAGCGGATGGCGTCGAACGGGTCTTGTTCCATGGCGGCTTTCCCAAAGAGCGAAGGGCTAGCGGCATTGAACTCGCTAACCCTTCAAGGAATCTGGTGGAGCACCGCACAGCGATGCTCCGGTGGAGGCGCGATTGTAGGGGACGTCGCAATTGGCTGCCGGTTGGCGATGCCGCTTGAGTCGCACGGCGCAATGGGCTACTCTGCCTTGGCCGCAGCGGCCCTCCAGCAATCAGGGCAGCAAGAAGGTCGTGTCAAAGGAGACGCCATGGATAGCGCTGATTACGTGATCGTGGGCGCCGGCTCTGCTGGCTGCGTGCTAGCCGCGCGGTTGTCTGGAGATGCAGGCTGTGAGGTGGCACTTCTGGAGGCGGGCGGGCAGGCTCAGGGCGAGCAGGTGCGCCAGCCGAGTCAGTGGCCGCTGCTCTGGGATCGCGATGAGGGCTACGGCTACTCGACCACGCTGCAACCCGGCTACGCTTCGCGCAGCGTGCCTTGCCCGCGTGGCAAGGGGCTTGGTGGCACCAGCGCCATCAACGCGATGCTCTACATACGCGGTGACCCGCGCGACTTCGACGGCTGGCGCGATGCAGGCAACCCGGGTTGGGGCTGGGACGATGTGCTTGCCTGTTTCAAGCGATCGCAGGACCAGGCGCGGGGCGCATCGGCCCTGCACGGGATCGGGGGCGAGTTGCCCGTCTCAGACCAGATCGATCCCCATCCGATGTCCCTGGCGTTCATTGACGCTGCGCAAGCGCAGGGTCATGGCGTCAACCCGGACTTCAATGGACCCCGGCAGGGTGGAGCTGGCCTGTACCAGACCACCACCCGAGGCGGCGAGCGGTTCAGCACGGCGCGTGCATTCCTGGACCCCGCGCGGCATCGCGCCAATCTTCAAGTGCTGACCCGCGCGCGCGTGCTGCGCATCGTGATCGAGAAAGATCGGGCGGTGGCCGTCGAGTTCTTCGACGGGACACAGGTGCGTTGTATGCGCGCTCGCCGGGAAGTGCTGCTTTGCGCCGGCGCCATCGACTCGCCGCGCCTGCTGATGCTCTCGGGCGTCGGCGATGCGACAGAACTTCAGGCGCTGGGCATCGGCGTTCGCCATTCGCTTCCCGGCGTTGGCCGCAACCTTTGCGACCATCCAGGCTCGGGCCTGGTCACGGGCGTGAACGAGCCCCGGCCCATGCCCGCATCCAGCGTGCATGCCGAAGCGGGGCTGTTCACGCGCAGCGAGCAGATCGACGACGGCTATGACAACCACATCCAGTATTTCCTGATGCCCTATGGCCCACTGACGAACGCCGCTCGCGGCCGCCCGGTGGGTGCCATGGCGATTGCACAGGCGCTGCGGCCCAGGAGCCGCGGGACGGTGCGCCTGCGCTCGGCCGATCCGATGGATACGCCATTGATCGATCCGGCCTACTTCACGCACGCTGACGATCTCAAGCTGCAGATCGAAGGCATACGCACCTTGCGAAAGATCTTTGCGAGCCCTGTGATGCGCAGCTTCGTTGGCGCTGAATTCGCGCCGGGGGCGGGAGTTCAGTCGGACGCGGCGATGGAAGCGGCCCTGCGTTTGTCCAGCGGGTGCATCTGGCACCCCGTGGGGACCTGCAGGATGGGCCCGGGACCTGGCGATGTGGTCGATGCGCAATTGCGCGTCCACGGTTTGCAGGCGCTGCGCGTGGTCGATGCGTCGGTCATGCCGCAGATCACTTCAGGCAACACCAATGCGCCCACCATCATGATTGCCGAGAAGGCCAGCGACATGGTGCGGGCCGCAGTGCATTAGCAGCTGTTGCGACGTGAATCATGCGTGCCGTCCGTCAACGCGCGTGCGCCGCGCGCAGGAGGTCCGCGCCTTTTTCCGCGATCATCGTCGTGGGGGCACACGTGTTGCCCGAGATCACGTTCGGCATCACTGATGCATCGATCACGCGCAGCCCCTGCACGCCGTGAACACGCAGCGTCGGGTCCACAACAGATGATTGCGGGTCTGGCCCCATCGCGCAGGTGCATGACGGGTGGTAGGTTGTCTTGCAGTTGGCGCGGGCATGCGCGGCCAGTGCTTCGTCGCAGTCGAGCGGCCCGGCCGGGCGCGCGCGCGAGTGGATGACCTGCGCGAGCGGGCGGGCGGCGGCCAGTTGCAGCACGAACTTCAGGCTGTCGACCATCACCCGCATGTCCTCCGGTGTGCTGAGGTAGTTGGGCTGGATCAGTGGCGCGACGTCGGGGTCGGTCGACGCTATGTCGACCTGCCCCCGGCTCTGCGGGCGGCACGGACTCACCGTCATCGTCAACCCACTGAACGCGTCGGGTCGAAGCTGGGTCTTCTCCTTGCCCGGATTGGTTGCAAAGCTCATGGGCAGGATGTAGAGCTGGCAATCGGGTCGATCCAGCCCGGGGCGAGAGCGAAAAAATGCGCCGCCCTGGTTGATGCTCAGAGTCAATGGCCCTGTTCTTGAAATCAGGTACTGCATGCCGGCGAACACCTGGCCGAACGGGCTGCGCAACCGCTCGTTCAATGACGGCACCTGGGTGCGAAAGGCGAATCCGGCCTGCGCGTGATCCTGGAGGTTGGCGCCGACTGCGTCATTGGCCCGCACAACAGGGATGCCCAGCCGTTGCAGCAGTGCGCCTGGCCCGATGCCCGAGCGTTGCAGCAAGGTGGGCGATGCAATTGCGCCTGCGGCCACCACAACTTCCCGGGTCGCTGTGGCAAGCCAGCGCCGGCCGTTTTGCAGGTACTCCACGCCGACCGCACGGGTGCCTTCGAAGATGATCCGTGCGACCACTGCGCCGGTGACCACCTGCACATTTGGCGAACGCCTGGCCCCATCGAGGAAGGCGTGCGCGTTGCTGACCCGGCGGCCATTGCGCAAGGTGAACTGGTACAGGCCGAAACCCTCTTGCCGGGCACCATTGAAGTCGGTGTTTTCCGGATGCCCCAGGAGCTTGCCAGCGTCGATGACGCGTTGAACCAGCGGGTGGTGCCGCCCCCTGATGCTGGAGACCTTAAGCGGCCCGCCGGCACCGTGCCACTGGCTGGCGCCGAGATCGTTGTCTTCGGAGCGGCGAAAGTAAGGCAGCACGTCGTCCCACGACCAGCCGTCATTGCCCAGGCGCGCCCACTCGTCGTAGTCTTCGCGCTGTCCACGGATGTACACCATCGCATTGATCGCGCTGGAGCCGCCGAGCAGTTTTCCGCGCGGCCAGTAGTCGGTGCGGCCGTCCAGGCGTGCGTCGGGCGCCGTGGTGTAGGACCAGTTGAGGCTGTCGTCATGGAACAGTTTTCCGTAGCCCAGGGGCATGTTCACGAAGAACCGGTCGTGGGTGCCGCCGGCTTCGAGCACCAGCACGCAATAGCCCGCTTCGCTGAGCCGGGCCGCCAGCACGCAGCCCGCTGTGCCGCCACCCACAATGACAAATTCGGCAGAAGGGCCGGGTGTCGTTTGCATTCCTTCAGCCTTCGCGAGGGACGGGCGTCGTCGGGATCGACAGGTCGTGCAGCGATTCGGGCATCCAGCTGCGCACGGTTCGGTTGGCTTTGAAAAAGCAGCGCCCGTAGTGCGCCAGCGCGGCCTCGTCGATCTCGAAGCCGAGCCCGGGCAGCGTCGGCGGCTGCAGGGTGCCGCGGTCGTGACGCCAGGGTTCGGTCAGGATCGAATCCCTGGCCTCGGCAGTCCATCCCGGCGGGCTGAGCGGATACTCATATTCCATCTCGCTGGCGAAACCACTGGCGAGCAGCACGTGCATGTTCACCGCGAAACCGATGCCATTGCTCCAGCTGTGACCGGTGAACTTCAGGCCCGCCTCGCGCACCAGCTTTGCGACCTGCAGGGTTTGCGAGATTCCGCCGGTCCACATGGCATCTGGCTGGAAGATGTCGTAGCAGCGCTTTTCGACCATGTATTTCAGCTCCGGAAAGCCGCAAGTGTGAAGCTCTCCGCCGGAGACGTCGACTCGGGAGTACGCCCTCAGTTCAGCCATCTGGTCGTACCACTCCATGAACAGCGGTTCTTCGACCCATGCCAGGTCCGCTTCGTAGGCTGCATCACAAAAGCGCTTGGCCCTGGCCAGATCCCACTTGGGCCCGGGTCCGTTGGCGGTGTGCCAGAACGCCTGGTTGCAATCCACGGCGAGCTTGAGTTTGCCGCGCAGCGCCTCGGCCGGTTCCTGGATCTGGCGAATGTCCACGCGCTCGTCGAAGTCGTGGACGCGCACCTTCAAGGTCGAGAACCCTTCTTCGTGGCGAGCCCAGCATTCATCGATGCGAGCCCCGACATCCTTGACCTCGCCGGAAGATGCATAGAGGCGCAGTGGCGTCGGTTCACCGCCGAGCAGGCGATACACAGGCTGCCCAGCGAGTTTGCCCTTGATGTCCCAGAAGGCCGGTTCGATCCAGAAGTTGCGCAAGCCCCCGTATCCGGGCACGCGCAGCATCTCCAGGACATGGTCGATGTCGGTCGGGTCCTTGCCGAGAAAGGCGTGGGCCAGAAAGTCGCCAATCCCCGCCCGCTCGCGCCCCATGGCCGTGAAGGCGCTGAATCCTTCAACCCCATCGTCCGTGCGCAGCCGGATCAGGTAATAGGCGCTGGAGCTTCGCGTGCCGCCAACAACCCAGGCCGGGGAAAAGGGGGCTGGCAACGGGGTCTGCACCAGATACAGCTCGATGGATTCGATTCGGGACATGGGTGTCGGGCGTGTGGTTGATTTGAAGAAATGATAGCGCTATCAAGTTTAGTCCGTCAAGCCCGGTAAATATGCAGGTTTGAGCGACTGGTGCGCGATGGATCGGGCGGGGTTGAAGCGTTTATGTCTGCCGCTGGTTGCTGGAAGTAGTGCGCTATCATTAATTCATGGACAAACCACGCAGGCGCGCGAAGCGCGACGGAGTGCAGAGCGTTCGCATCGAGGAGGTGGCGCGGGAGGCGGGCGTGGCGCCGATGACCGTGTCGCGCGCCATCAACAAACCCGAGACCGTGTCCGAGAAGACGCGCAAGGCGGTGATGGAGGCGATCGCAAAGGTCGGCTATATCCCCAATCATGTGGCGGGCGGGTTGGCCTCGCGCAGGTCCCGCACTGTCGGGTTGGTCATTCCGCACATCAGGAATTCCACCTTCGCGGACCGGGTGCAAGGCATGACGGATGTGCTGCATCGCGCCGGCTACAACCTGCTGCTGGGCCTGAGCGGCTACTCGGAAGAGGCTGAATTCGAGCAGGTGACAGCGTTCCTGGGTCAGCGGGTCGCCGGCTTGTCCCTGACCGGAACGAGCCATGCGGCTCAGACGCGCGCGTTGCTGATGCGCGCGGGCATTCCCGTGGTCGAGACATCCACTTTGGTGGGGCCGTTCATCGATATGGCGGTGGGTTACTCCAATGAGCAGGCTGCACGCGCCATGGCCGAATACCTCGTATCGTGTGGATACCGCAAGGTGGCGATGATCAATGCCCAGCAGCGCCACGACCGCACCCTGGCCCGGGAGCGCGGCTTTCTGGATGGCATGCGGGCTTCGGGCGTCGCGGTAGGCCCCGAGGCGGTATTCAGGTCCGAGACCAGCCTGGCGCTGGGCGCCAAGGCATTTGTGGATGTGATCTCCACCGTGCCCGACGTCGAGGCCATCTTCTGCGCCAACGACGTGCTCGCCGTTGGCGGCATGCTGGAGGCGCGGCGGCGCGGAATCCGTGTGCCGGAGGACATCGGCTTCGCCGGCTTCGATGACATCGAACTGGCGCAGGAGTTCACCCCCGCGCTGACGACGATCCGGCTTAAGCGTTACGAGGTTGGGTCGGTGTCCGCTTCGATGCTGCTCGATCGGATCCAGGGTGGCTCGCCCGAGACGCCGGTGGTGGATCTCGGCTATGAGATCGTGCCGCGTTCCTCTACCCGGCGCCCGACGGGCAAGGACCCGCTGGGCGCGAACTGAGAGTCTGGCGACCGGCCGATGACGTGATGGAAGTTAGGGAAAACCTAGGTGTCGCAGCAAAAATGCTAGCGTTACCATTCGGTGGCGTTCTGCACCTGGTTCACTGCTCAGTAGAAAGGAATCCACCATGACTCGCACAGATCGGTTTCAACTTCCGCATGTCGCCGTCCCCCAGGAGGCTGTGACGGGTCGGCGCGCCATTCTCAAGGCCGGGGCAGGAGTTGCCGGCGCAGCCCTGATGGGCTACGCCCCCGCAGTGCTGGGGCAGGCCAAGCGCTTTAGCGGCGTGACGTTGAACGTCGCTTGCTGGAACGCCAAGTACCCGGTATTGCTGGCGGACTACCTGCCGGAGTTCACGGCGCTCACCGGCGCCAAGGTCAATTACGAAACACCGGGCCTGCAGATCTACAACCAGCGGGCTGACCTGGAACTCTCGACCAAGGGCGCCGGGTTCGACGTCCTGAACATCACCTTCGTGTTTACCAACCGATGGATTGGCAACGGCTGGCTCACGCCGCTGGACCCGTACATCGCCGATCGCAACAAGACCCCCGACGGCTGGGACTTTGCGGACTTCCTGCCGGGCGCTGTCTCTCCCCTGCGCGATGCCAAAGGCGGCGCGTACGGCGTGCCGTGGGTCACGGATTCGGGCATGACGATCGCCACGCGTTTCGACCTGCTCAAGGCGCAGGGGCTGGCCATGCCGGACACCTTCGACGACCTGGAGAAGATGGCTGGGCTTGTGCACCGCAAAGACGGTGTGGACGGCTTCCTGACCGACAACCATTGGGGCTTCTGGTATCCGCCGCTGCTGCAAGGCATGGGCGGCGATATCTTCCGCAATGCCCCCAACGACCTGATGCCGACCCTCAACTCCCCGGAAGCGATTGCGGCGGCCGAACAGCTCTCTCGCATCGTTTCAAAGTTTGGACCGGCGGGTGCGGCCGGGATGGCCTTCGGTCAGTCGCAGGAGTTGCTCAAGTCAGGCAAGGCCAACATGTCCACGGTCACGCATGTGGCCGGTATGGAGATGGCCGGGCCAGGGTCCAGGGTTGCCAGCACGCTGCGCTTTGCCCTGTGCCCGCGCGGGCCCAAGGGGCGCTTCCCGGGGATCGCCTCGCATGGCTGGGGCATACCCGAGGGTTCCCGCAACAAGGATGCCGCCTGGGAGTTCATCCGCTGGGCCACGTCGAAAGAACTGCTGTCGCGCATGGTGACCGAAAAGCAGCTGGGCTCGGTGACCCGTCGATCCATCTACGACTCGCCCGATTACCGCAAGCTCATTACCGTCAATGGCCAGGACACTGGACAACTCGTCCTCGACACGATCAAACTGAGCGACCAGGGACACATGAAGTACCGCACGGTGCCTGTGTATCCGCAGGTCAATGTGCAGCTGAACCAGGCCATAGGCCGGATCGTCTCCGGCCAGATGAGTGCGAAGGAATCCATGAACATGGCGCAGACCTCGGTTCTGGCTGACTTCCGCCGGGCAGGCGTCAAGGTTTGAACATGGCCGCCGTGATGCCAGGACAGGGGTGGGCGGAGCGACGCCGCGGGCAGCTGCTGCTGGGCCTGGGGCCCGCACTGCTCGTGCTGGCTGCGCTGACCGTGGTGCCGGGCATCTACCTGGCGCTCACGGCCCTGACCCCGCTGAACCTCGCCAATCCGGCCACCGCGTGGAACTTCGAGGATCCGCTCGGAAACTTCCGCAGCATGCTGGAAGACCCGAGCTTTCTTCATTCGGTGAAGGTGCAGGCTCACCTGTCGGCGGCATCGGTCGTTCTGCAGCTGCTGATCGGCCTGGCGGTCGCGTTGCTCCTGCATACCTCCACACGCATTCGGGATGTGGCGCGTTCGCTCCTGCTGATCCCGATGGTGCTGCCGCCCATCGTCGTCGGCATTGTCTGGCTCGCGCTTTTCACGGTGGATATCAGCCCGATCCACAGGGGGCTGGCATGGCTGGGGATGCCGGTCGGGCCGTTGTTGACGAATCCGGCCAGCGCATTGTGGGCGGTGGTGCTGGCGGGAACGTGGCAGAACTTTCCGTTCGCCATGCTGATGTCGCTCGCCGCGCTTCAGATGGTGCCCGCGAGCCCGCTGGAGGCCGCTCGCATCGATGGTGCGAGCGCGTGGCAGGTCTTCTGGCATGTGCGCCTGCCCTTCATTGCGCCCACGCTGGTCGTCGCGGGTCTGTTCATGCTGATCGATAGCGTCAAGGCGTTCCCGCTGATATTCATCATGACCGATGGCGGGCCGGGCAACGTGACCGAGGTGACCAACTACTACGTCTACAGGCAGGCGTTCAGCTTTTCCCTCTGGGGCTACGCCAGCTCAATCGCCATCACCCTTGTGGCTGCGGTATTCCTGCTGAGCTACGCCATCGACAGGCTGACTTCGCGCCTGGACAAAACCCAGGACTCACTCTCATGACGACGCGGGCCGATTCATCATTGCCGCGACCCGGCAGGCCGCTGCGCAAGCTGCACGCGCGCCGCGTCGGAGACGCGTTCACTGTCGTGCTGACGCTCGCGGTACTGTTCCCGTTCTTCTGGCTGATCCAGGTCTCATTCAGGCCCAACGAAGACATCTTCGGCAGCGGCATCCTCTTTAGCCCTACGCTGGAGCACTACCGTGCGCTGTGGAAGGGCAACTTTCCCGGCTCTTTCATCAACAGCATCGTCTCCAGTGTCTCGGCGACCGTGCTGGCGATGCTGATCGGGGTGCCTGCAGCCTATGCGCTTTCGCGTGCGCAGTTTCGTGCAAGCCGCGGCATCCGGATGTGGATATTGGTCACGCGAATGGCGCCACCTGTTGCGTTCACCATTCCGCTGTTCATCGCGTTCAAGTTCATGCAGCTGCACGACACCCGCCTGGGCCTGGTCATCGTTTACCTCACGTTCAGCCTGGCCCTGGTGATCTGGATGATGAAGCCGTTCTTCGATGCGGTGCCAACGGCCCTGGAAGAAGCTGCAGCAATCGATGGCTGCAGTACCTGGCGGGCATTTTTCTCCATCACCTTGCCGCTGACGGCCCCCGGCCTGGCCGCGACGGCCGTGATCTGTTTCATCCAGGCCTGGAACGACTTTTTCTTTGCCTTGATCCTGACCCGCACCCAGGCTTCGACCGCACCGGTCGCCATCGTCGGCTTCATCCAGTACGCCGGCTGGGAATGGGGGCGCATGGCGGCAGCGGGCACATTGGTGATGGCTCCCGTGGTCATCTTTGCAATTCTGGTTCGTCGCTACCTGGTCCACGGCCTGGCGGCGGGAAGCATCAAAGGGTAGTGAACATTCATGTCAACTGTTCGACTTGAGAAGGTCTGCAAAGCGTTCGGCGACGTACCCGTCGTGAGAGATGTCAGTCTTGACTTGCCCACGGGCAGCCTCACGGTGTTCCTGGGCCCCTCCGGTTGCGGCAAGACCACCACCTTGCGCATGCTCGCCGGCCTGGAGTCGGTATCGAGCGGCCGCATCTACATTGGCGACAACGATGTCACCGACCTCGACCCGCGAGATCGCAACATCGCCATGGTGTTCCAGAACTACGCGCTGTATCCGCACAAGACGGTTGCCGAGAACATGGCCTTTGGCCTGCGCGTGCGCAAGGTCGATCCGGCGGAGATCGAGCGCAGGATACGCACGGCGTCGCAGCTGCTGGGCCTGTCGCAGCTGCTTGAGCGCCGGCCACGCCAGCTGTCCGGAGGACAAATGCAGCGCGTCGCATTGGGCCGTGCGCTGGTTCGCGATGCTGAAGTTTTCCTGCTCGACGAGCCGCTCTCCAACCTCGATGCCAAGCTTCGCGTCCAGATGCGCGAAGAGATCTACAAGCTGCAGCGGCGCCTGGGCAAGAGCATGGTTTATGTCACGCACGACCAGGTCGAGGCGATGACGCTGGCCGACCAGATCGCCATCATGCGCGACGGTCAGGTCCAGCAGGTCGCATCGCCGCTGGAGATTTTTGACAAGCCGGTCAATCTCTATGTCGCCACCTTCATCGGGACACCCGAGATGAACATCCTCACGATGCGGCGCGAGGGCAACCGTTTGCTCGCTCCTGGGCTGAGTGTGCAGCCGGGCGGACCCCTGCCGGCTGTCAAGGACGGTGTGCCGGTCAAGGTCGGCATCAGGCCGGATCACGTGCAGCTGGCAGTAAATGAAAGCGACGCGTCCGCCTGGTTGACTGTCGATGTTTGCGAGCAACTGGGAACCACGACATTGTTGTCTGGCCAACTGGGCGAGCAGCGTTTTCGGGCGTTGCTGCCGCGCACGCAGGCCAGGGTGGGTGATCGCTTGCCGATCCATTTGTTGAGCGAGCATTTTCATTTCTTCGATGCCGAAACAGGACTGCGCCTGGACGACCACCGACCAACCGGACCCTGAACGAATGAGCTCAACTCCTCAACCTGACCCATCATCGCTGTGTCTCTATATCGATGGAGAATTCCTGAATGCCCAGGGACGCGAGACAGTTGAGCTGAGGGATCCCGGAACAGGACAGGTCATCGGTGCATTGCCGCTGGCGACCAGGGACGACCTGGATCGCGCACTGCGTGCGGCTGACCGTGCGTTCAGGAGCTGGCGACACAGCTCGCCGATGGATCGGTCGCGCATCCTTCGCACGGTAGGCACGCTCAGCCGGGAGCGGGCACCTGAAATTGGCGCTTGCATCACGCGCGAGATGGGCAAGCCGCTGGCCGAAGCCATCGCCGAGGTCACCAACTGCGCAGACCACAGCGACTGGCACGCAGAGGAGGCCCGTCGCATTTATGGGCGCGTCATCCCGGCTCGGCTGCCCAACGTGCGGCAGATGGTGCTGCACGAACCCATTGGTGTTTGCGCCGCGTTCACGCCGTGGAACTTCCCGTTCAACCAGGCCATTCGCAAGATCTCCGCTGCAGTGGCGGCTGGATGCACGATCGTGATCAAGGGCTCCGAAGAGGCGCCCAGCGCGGTGCTGGCCATCGCCCGACTGTTCCACGAGGCGGGCTTGCCGCATGGCGTGCTCAACGTGGTGTTCGGAAAGCCGGCCGAAGTGTCGCGGCACCTCATCGAATCTGCGCTGACCCGCAAGGTTTCGTTCACGGGCTCGGTCCCGGTTGGCAAGCAGCTGGCGGCGCTGGCGGGCATGCACATGAAGCGGGTCACGATGGAGCTGGGCGGTCATGCGCCAGTCATCGTCGCCGGCGACGCCGATGTGGAGCGCGCAGCCGACCTGCTGGCCGCGTGGAAATTTCGCAATGCTGGACAGGTCTGCGTTTCGCCGACGCGGTTCTTCCTGCACGAGTCAATTCAAGACCGGTTTCTTGCGCGCTTCGTCGAGCGCACGCGAACCATTCGCGTGGGCCACGGACTGGAAAGCAATTCCACGATGGGACCGCTCGCGCACTCCCGCAGGACGCAGGCGATCGAGGAACTGGTTGGCGATGCGGTCGCTCAGGGCGCCAGCGTCGAGCATGGAGGCGCGCGACTGCACGCTGGAAGCAACTACTTTGCCCCGACGGTGCTCAGTGGTGTTCCGGACGGCGCGAACGTGATGAACAGTGAGCCGTTCGGCCCGGTGGCGGCGTGCACGACGTTCCGTGAAATCGATGAGGTGGTGCAGCGCTCGAACGCGCTGCCGTACGGTCTGGCGGCGTACGCATTCACGACCTCCACGCGCACTGCGCTGGCGTTGCAAAACGGGATCGAAGCAGGGATGGTCAGCCTCAATCACATCGGGATCGGGATGGCCGAAACGCCGTTCGGCGGCGTCAAAGATAGCGGGTTCGGCAGCGAAGGCGGGGCCGAGACATTGCAGAGCTACCTGACGACAAAATTCGTGACGCAGATGGACTGAAAAAAACCCGCACCAGCTGGCGCTGATGCGGGTTTGGTGGATTCTGGTGGCGCTTCACGGATTCGAACCGCGGACCTGTGGATTATGATTCCATCGCTCTAACCGACTGAGCTAAAGCGCCATTTCAGGCGCTTTTTTGTAAGCGCCATCTCAGGCGCTTTTTTGAAAAAGCGCCGAGCCGCAGATTATAGCCAATGCCGGGCTATCGGTGCGCCAGCTTCCCCAGCTCCTGCGAAACCAGCCGCACGATCAGCCGGTCCAGCGTGTCCACCGAGTAATTCTTCACATCGTGCACCGTTTCGCGGCCCGGCCCGCTCGATGGATTGCGCGCCTGGTCGTAGGTCAGGAAAACGAATTGTCCACCGGTGTACTGCGCGATCTGCCGCTGGATGAACTCCCCCTGTTTGTCCAGTCCGCTCGCGCCGACGCTGTGGACCTTGATGCCCTTGCCGAGCGCGGCCATCATCGCCTCGTCGTACTGGGGCCCGCCATAGTCCAGGTGCGGGGGCGCATCGGCCAGCAGGATCACCATGCGCGTTGCGCCTTCACCGCGCCAGCTGATGTTGTGCACCGTCTCGTGAAAGGCCTCGTTCATCGCCTCCGGGTAGTCGCCGCCGCCGCCCGCTTGCAGGGGAATCAGTGCGCCTTGCAGGAATCCGCCCAGGTCGTCGGTGAGGTCGTGCGTTCGCGTGAGAAACGCATCACCGCGATCGCGGTAGGCGACCAGCCCGAAGCACAGGTCGGGGTCGCTTGGCAGCCTGGAAACCTCGGCGGAAATGCTGCGCAGCGTCGTCTTGAGTTTGTCGATCTCGTCGGCCATGGAGCCGGTGGCGTCGATCATGAACACCAGGTCCAGCCGCGCGCGGGCCTGCGCAGGACGCGCATCGAGCGTCACTTCAACGCTGCTTTTCTGGCCGCGCGCAAGGCGGCCCCATGCCTGCCGCCCCTCCTTGCGAACCGCCGCTTCGTAACTCGCTGCCTGCGATGGATCGAACGCATTGGGGTGAATCCATGCGCGCCCGGCGGCGTCGGTACGCGCCCACATCGCATGACCGCTCGCGCTTTGCACCGCGACTTCCGCGTCGGGTATGCCTGTCCCGCGCACATCCTTGACTTCGAGCAGGTAGCGCTCACGAATGTCGCGCGGCCGGTGCTGCACGCGGGTGCGGTTTCGAAACGCGAGGTAGGCGGTGAAGTCGGCGTTGTCATCGACCATGCCAGCGGTCACCGGACCGCCGGAAGGCGGCCTTTGCATCTGCGGCGCAGGTTGTGCAGGCGCGGGCCACGGCCTGGATTGCGGCGGCGCCGGGGGCGCGAACGAATCTGCGGATCGGCTGGATCCGGCGGCCACGCCTGCGCTGGACTCGGCCCGCACCGATGGCGCAGCAGGGGCTGCTTCGCCGGGCGCGGCCTTCGCCATGCGATCGCGCAGCGGCTCTGTTCGCCCTGCTGCGACCTGTTCATCCGCGCGCCGGCCCGGCACCTCCTTCGTCTGCACGGGCCGCGAGCAATGCGCCCCGGAAGGCGCCTGGAAGTTGGGCACGGTGCGCACAACCGGGTACACCGGGTACTGTGGGTAGTGTTGGTATTGCTGGGCGTGCGATGGTCCGACTTGTGGCTTCGGCTCGGGCCAGGTGCTCACGGGTGACAGCGGCGGTGAGTGGGCCGTTGCACTGCAGGCACTGAGCAGCAACTGGACAGCAAGCACCGTGGCAATCGGTCGTGCGAGGCGGTGTTTCATGAAGGCTCCTTGGGTTGGCGATGAAGCTCTTACGGCGCTGGATGCGGCATGGGGTTAATCGCGCGCAAATTTAATTTCGGCCGCCTCAACCCCCTGCGCACGCATGGCCCGTATCAGCTGGTGTGAGAATCACTTCATGCCCCGCGCCCATCGCGACTTGCGCGACACCTCTGTCCAGCCCCTCACTTCCGATGAGCAACTGATGCTGGCCTACGCACAAGGCGACGCCGCTGCGTTCGACATGCTCTATGCGCGCAATGAATCGGCGTTGTTCCGGTTCGTGCGGCGTGTGCTGGGCGCGTCGCTCGCGTCCCAGGCCGACGAGGTGTTCCAGGACACGTGGATGCGTATCGTTTCGGCGCGCGACACGTTCCAGCCGCAGGGCGCGAAGTGGCGCACCTGGGCCTTCACCATCGCGCATAACGCGGCGATGGACCGGCTGCGCGTGAGTGGTCGCGAGATCGTTGTGCAGGGTGATGAAGAGGGTGACGATCCGCTCGACTGGATCGCCGGCAAGCTGGACATGACGCATCCGTCGAGCGAGGACACGGCATTCTGGCGTGCTGCGGGCCAGCAGCTTTTGCACTGCCTCGATGAATTGCCCGATGCGCAGCGCGCTGCGTTCCTCTTGCATCATGAAGACGGTGCAAGCGTGGAGGACCTGGCTCAGCGCCTGGGGCTTCAATTCGAAACCGCCAAGAGTCGCCTGCGCTATGCGCTGCAGAAGTTGCGCGGCTGCATGCAGCAGTACCTGCAGGTCATGGAGCCGGCGCGATGACCGATCTGCGAGACGCACGATTGCACCAGGCGCTGGAGGCTGCGCCCGACGACGGACTGCGCCCCGCAGAAGTCACGCGTGCCAAGGTGCGCGACTTTGCACATCGCGCAGTGGCATCGCGGCCGGCGCCTGTCGCAGTGCAGTGGTGGCGAAAGCTGTGGCCTGCGACGGGCGATCGCCGCATGCCGTGGAATGCCGTCCTGGCCACCATCGCGCTTGCAACGCTGGTCACACTCTTGTGGCGCGATGAAGAGATTCCCGGCGCGAAGACGGATGCGGACCGGCCTGCGACGGTTGCGCCAACCCCGCAACCAGCGCCAGCGTCCAGTTCGCCAACCGTGCCCGCTGCCGCCTCGGCGCAGCCGCCGACTACTGAATCTCGCAAGGCGCAAGCGCCCCGCGAGCGCGCAGACAATGCGGATGCCGTGCGCGACAAGCCGTCCGATGCGCTGTCGAAGTCATCGCCCGCACCTTCGCTTGTACCGGCCCCCGCACCCGCGCCAGCCGAAGCATCACGGCCGGCGGCGCCGGAACGAGCCGAGGCGAGTGAGTCGCGCGCGGCTGGCACCGCCGCGCCACAGGCTGCACCGCCGCCGCCTGCCGCGCGCGCAGCCGCGCCATCTACAGCGCTCCGGCAGGACTTGCGCGCCGCGCCGCCCACGCTTCCCGCGGGTTGGACGCAGCTTCGTGTCGTCAGTGGAGGTCGGGTCGTAGAGGTCTCGCGCGAACAGGGCGCGAGGCTTGCTGCGCTGATGGAGGCAGCGGCCCGCTCCATCGCGGCGACCGGCGTCATCGATGCACAAGCCATCCGCATCGAAGTGCGCGAGGGCGACGAGTTGCGCGTCATCGTCGATGTCGCCGGACCTTCAATCCGATGGGCGCCGCGATCCCCTCCAGGATCGACCGTTGCCGGACAACCGCAACCCGAAGCAATGCGCGCGCTGCAGGAAGAGGTTGACCGCCTGCTGGTGCGCTGACGACCTGATGAATCCGGTTATTGGTGCTTGAACTGCGCCTTGCGCTTGTTCACGAAGGCATCCATGCCTTCCTTCTGGTCGGTGGTTGCAAAGAGGGCGTGGAAGATGCGGCGCTCGAACATCACGCCGTCGGACAGGCCTGATTCAAAAGAGCGGTTGATGGATTCCTTGGCGGCCATCACGGCGATCTGCGAGTAGTCGCAGATCATCAGCGCCGCGCCCAGCGCTTCTTCCATCAGCTTGTCCAGCGGCACGACGCGGCTCACAAGCCCGCCGCGCTCGGCTTCATCGGCATTCATCATGCGGCCGGTCAGCGCGAGGTCCATCGCCTTGGCCTTGCCGACAGCGCGCGGCAGGCGCTGCGTGCCGCCAGCACCAGGGATGATGCCGAGCTTGATCTCGGGCTGGCCGAAGCGCGCGTTGTCGGCGGCGATGATGAAGTCGCACATCATGGCCAGCTCGCATCCGCCACCGAGCGCAAATCCGCTGACAGCGGCAATCACCGGCTTGCGGATCGAACGGATCGTCTCCCAGTTGCGGGTGATGTAGTCGCCCTTGTAGACATCTGCGAACGAATAGGTCGCCATGGCGCCGATGTCCGCACCGGCAGCAAAAGCCTTCTCGCTGCCCGTGACGATCATGCAGCCGATGGCTTCGTCGGCATCGAATGCCTTGAGCGCTGCGCCCATCTCGTCCATCAACTGGTTGTTCAACGCGTTCATCTGCTTGGGCCGGTTCAGCGTGACGATGCCCACCTTGCCCGCTTCGGTGCGCACTTCGATCATTTCGTATGCCATGACTCAACTCCTCGGATTGGATCGCACGACTATATCGCCAGTGAAAACGTTAACCGACCACGCGGTCGGCCAATGTTAGAGTGCCTCCCAAGGAGACCTGCATGTCCGAATCGTCCGTCCTTTTTTCGACGCGTGGCGCTGTCGCGCTCATCACGCTGAACCGCCCCCAGGCACTCAACAGTTTCACGCGGCAGATGCACCAGGAGCTGTGGGCTGCCTTTGAAAAGATCCAGGCCGATGAGTCGATCCGGGCGCTGGTCATCACCGGTGCAGGGCGCGGGTTTTGCGCGGGCGCCGATCTTGCCGAGTTCGATTTCGCGGAAGGCCCGAATCTCGTCGAGCGGGCCAACCCCGGCCCGGTCATCGACCAGGCCTTCAATCCGACCGTTCGCAAATTGCAGGCGCTGCGCGTGCCCACCATTGCTGCGGTCAATGGCGTGGCGGCCGGTGCAGGTGCATCGCTGGCGATGACCTGCGATCTGGCCGTCGCTGCATCGAACGCGAGTTTCATCCAGGCATTCAGCAAGATCGGGCTCATCCCCGACGCGGGCGGCAGCTGGTTTCTCGTCAAGAAGCTCGGCCTCGCCCGCGCGATGGGCGCCGCGATGCTCGGCGACAAGCTCAGCGCCAAAGACGCGAAAGAGTGGGGAATGATCTGGGACGTCGCGCCCGAGGGCCAGGACTGCGTGGAGTCGGCGATGAAGCTGGCCGAACGCCTTGCAGCCATGCCGACCCAGGCCCTCGTCGCCACCCGCCAGCTGCTTGGCGCCGCGGCCAGCAACAACCTCGACCAGCAGTTGGACCTGGAGCGCGATACGCAATCGGCGCTGGGCCGCACGCACGATTACATCGAAGGCGTGACGGCCTTCCTGCAAAAACGTCCTGCGCAATTCAGGGGCAACTGATGACGCCCGAAGCCCTCGCCGCCAGGGTCGGCGAATCGATGTTCGCTGCAGACCGTGCCAGCCGCGACTTCATGCAGATGGAGCTGGTGAGTTGCGAGCCGGGCCGTGCCGTGATGCGCATGCCGGTTCGCGAATGCATGCTCAACGGCCACCTCATCTGCCACGGTGGATTCATCTTCACGCTGGCCGATTCGACCTTTGCGTTTGCGTGCAACAGCCGCAACCAGGTGACGGTTGCAGCCGGTTGCAGCATTGAATTCCTCAAGGCCGGCAAGCTCGGTGATGTGCTGACCTGCGAGGGCGTGGAGCAGATGCTCCAGGGACGGCATGGCATCTACGACATGAAGGTGACCAACCAGCGCGATGAGATCGTCGCGATGTTTCGCGGCAAGAGCGCGGCGATCACAGGGCAAGTCATTCAACAGCCATGAACCCATTCGCACTTGAACCCATTGAAACGGCCTCCATCGATGAGCTGCGCGCCTTGCAGTTCAAGCGGCTGCGCGCAACGCTCGCCCATGCTTACGCGAACTCGCCTGTCTATCGCGCCAAGTTCGATGCAGCCGGCGTTCATCCCGATGACTGCACCTCGCTGGCCGATCTCGCGAAGTTTCCGTTCACCACCAAGGACGATCTTCGAGGCGCCTATCCCTTCGGCATGTTCGCGGTGCCACGCGAGCAATGCGCGCGCATCCATGCCTCCAGCGGCACCACCGGCAAGCCGACGGTGGTTGGCTACACCCAGGGCGACATCGACACATGGGCACACGTCATGGCGCGCAGCATTCGCGCATCGGGGGCGATGCGCGGCGACATGGTGCATGTGAGCTATGGCTACGGGCTTTTTACCGGCGGACTGGGCGCGCATTACGGTGCGGAAAAACTCGGCCTCACGGTCGTGCCTTTCGGTGGCGGGCAAACCGAACGGCAGGTGCAACTGATCCACGATTTCCGCCCCGACATCATCATGGTGACACCCAGCTACATGCTCGCGATCGCCGATGAATTCGAGCGGCAGGGGCTGGATCCCAACAAGTCGAGCCTGCGTCTGGGCATCTTCGGCGCGGAGCCCTGGACCAACGACATGCGCACCAACATCGAAGCGCGCATGGGCATGGATGCGGTCGATATCTATGGCCTGTCGGAAGTGATGGGGCCGGGCGTGGCCAATGAATGCATCGAGACCAAGGACGGCCCCACGATCTGGGA
The DNA here is from genome assembly GCF_001044395.1 of Caenimonas sp. SL110. Classification (GTDB taxonomy): domain Bacteria; phylum Pseudomonadota; class Gammaproteobacteria; order Burkholderiales; family Burkholderiaceae_C; genus Ramlibacter. The sequence continues at coordinate 133,153 of NZ_JANU01000042.1, read as the reverse complement.
AGATCATTTCTATCCGGAGATCATCGACCCCGAAACCGGCGAGCTGATGCCCGACGGGCAATTCGGTGAGCTGGTTTTCACCAGCCTCACCAAGGAAGCGCTTCCCATCATTCGTTACCGCACGCGCGACCTCACGCGCCTGCTACCCGGTACAGCGCGCACGATGCGGCGCATGGAAAAGATCACCGGTCGCAGCGACGACATGATGATCGTGCGCGGCGTGAATGTGTTCCCCACGCAGATCGAAGAGTTGATCCTCAAGTGCGCCGAGCTTGCGCCACACTACCAGTGCATTCTCACGCGCGAAGGGCCGATGGATTCATTGACGGTGGCCGTGGAGACGCGGCAGGATTTGTCGCATGAGTCGTCCGAGGCGCAAGCCGCTGCGCAGAGGCTTGCGCACGAAATCAAGACGTACATCGGCACCAGTGCAGTGATCGAGCTGCGCGCGACCGGAGGTGTTGAGCGCAGCCTGGGCAAGGCCAAGCGGGTGGTGGATCAGCGCAAGTTGTAGATCGGTGAGGCGGTTGTCGCTTCGCGGTGGATGCCGGATCGAGTCCGGCATGACAAGGGTAGGGCTGTCATTGCGGGCTCGACCCGCAATCCATGCAGCGCCTGATGCAACCACTCTTGCTGCCATCTCACCGCTGCTCGATCTGCTCCACCACCAGGTCGACAAAATTCTCCTCCCCCTGATTCACCCGAATCCGCACCGGCAGAAACCGCAGCGCCGGTGCAAACCAGATTTCCGGCGTGATGTTGCCGCGCGGGTTGGCAATCGGCCGGGGCTTGAGGTGCCAGGTCTCCAGGCGTCCGAGTTTCGTCTCCAGAAACTCCGGTCCGGTGATGTCGTAGGTCCACAGGTCCACGGCGCCCGGCCTTGCGAGATACACGCTGATCTGCCCCGCAGCCGCGAGGGCAACCTGCCCGGTTGCGAACCGGTGGCTCAACTCGATGAACTGGCTGGCTGTGTCCTGCACGTTGGCCGGCTTGGGCACACTGCGGCCGTCGTTCAGGGTCACGGCCGATTCGCCGACCCGCACCGTGCGCGTGCGATTGATCTGCACTTCCTCGTAAACACGCGGCGAGAGTCCTTCAGCGAGCACCTCGCCCTGGCTCGTCATCACCCAGCCAGGTAGCAGGTTTGGATCGATCGCGACTCGCACCTGGTACTGCGCGCCCTCGCGTTGCCATTGCACCTGGGCCTTGCCATGCAGCGGTCCGCGAAAGATGCCGCTCAGCCGGTAAGTCAGCCGCGTGTCCGCAGGCCAGTCGTTCAGGTAGGCGGGCGCTGCGACCGCGTCCATGCCAATGACGGGCGGGATCGCGTTGGCCTGCGCCTGCGCGGCTTCTGGAGGGACCGCAGGTTCAGCGGGCGCCGGGGCGGGCTCGGGTGGCGCAGGTGTCGCTGCCACGGGGATATCGGGCGGCGCCGGCTCGGACGCAACGGGCACAGGTGCGACGGCTGAAGGCACCGTGGTGATCGACGGCCGGCGTGGTGTGGCCTTGCGCGCTGGCGGCGGCGGTGCCTGCGCCACGACGACCGGCGGCGCTTCGGGCGTGAGCATGCGCGTGAACATCGGCGTGGTCATCGACCGCAGTTCGGATGCGTCGGTGATGGTGTGCCACATGAGCTCGACGACCAGCAGATGCGCCAGCAGAACGAACAGCGCCAGGGCCAGCAAGCGCACGCCCCTGCCCTTGGGAGAGCGCGCCTCGCGGCGGGTCCTCAGGTCTGCGGAGCCAGCCATGGCTGGACCAATGCGGCATCGCGCACGACCAGCCGCCAGGTGATGGAAGAAGCCGGCAGGTTCAACTCCAGCCGCATGAGGCGGCGGTCACGCGAGACGAGCACCTGCATCTTCTTGTGATGGCCCGCATAGAGCAGCAGGTCGTCGAGCTTGCCCATGCGCCATCCGTGGCCCGCCACCTCGACGCCGATCCATTCGTCGCCCGCTGCGATGCCCGCCTGCTCCGCTGCGCCGCCGCGCAGCACCGTCTTGACCTGGATGCCGGAGTTTTCTGTCACCCGAACGCCCAGGCGCTGCTGCAGTTGCGAAGGGTCCTGCACAACGTTGACGCCAAAGGGCTTGAGCAGCTCTTCCAGCGGCAGCTCTTTGGTGCCGTGAACCCAGGCCGCGATCTCGCGCGTGAACGCCCGGCCGCCCAGTTCCTTGAGCACGGCTGCAAAGTCCGCCTCTGTCATCGGCCCGGCCTTGCAGCGCTGCCACAGCGCGCGCATCACGTCATCGAGCGTGGTGCGTCCCTCGGCACGCAGCGTGAGGTCAAAGCACAGGGCCACCAGCGAACCCTTGGTGTAGTAGCTCACCGTGGCATTGGGTGTGTTCTCGTCCTGGCGGTAGTACTTCACCCAGGCATCGAAGCTCGCCTGCGCCACCGCCTGCACTTCGCGGCCGGGCGTCTGCATGACCTGGTTGATGGTCTTGTTGAGCAGCTTGAAATACACCGTGTCGTCGATGACGCCTGCGCGGCGCAGCAGCACGTCGTCGTAGTAGCTGGTGAAGCCTTCAAAAAACCACAGCAGCTGCGTGTAGTTCTCACGCGCGTAGTCGTAGTTGGTGAACTCGGCAGGCCGCAGGTGCTTGACGTTCCAGGTGTGGAAATACTCGTGGCTGACCAGGCCCAGCAGCGTGACGTAGCCATCGGTCTTGCGCGATTCGCCCACGCGCGGAAGGTCGCGGCGCGATGCAATCAAGGCTGTCGAATTGCGATGCTCCAGGCCGCCATAGCCGTCGTCCACGCAATTGAGCATGAACAGGTAGCTCTTGTGCGGCGTGCGCTTGCCGGTGCGGCTCGCCGGGCCTTTGGATGCGTGCCAGAAGCGGATCTCGGCTTCGCAGATCTTCTGCACGTCAGCCGTGAATCGGGCGCCATCGAACGACTCGGCCGCACCTGCGACGACAACGCGGTGCGGCACGCCACCCGCCTTGAAGTCCGCGCTCCAGAATGCGCCCATTTCAACCGGGCAATCCACCAGCTCGTCGTAGTCGCTTGCGACATAGGTGCCAAAGCCGCGCTTGCCGACCTTGTACGCGGGCAGACCGGTGGCGGCCTCCCAGTTGGGCTTGCTCGCGACCGGGAGCAACTCGACCGAGTGCGGCGATGTCTCCTGTCCATGCACTTTCAGGCACAGGCTGGTGCCGTTGAAGAACCCGCGGTTGGCGTCGAGCCAAGCCGTGCGCACCGAATTGTCGAAGGCGTAAACCTCGTACGTCAGCACGAGAGGGCTGCTGGGCACGCATTCGACTTGCCAGGTCGCCTTGTCGAGTTGCTGCAGGTTGACGGCCTTGCTGCCCTGGCGAGCGGCAAGCCGCTGCAGGTTCTTTGCAAACTCGCGCAGCAGGTAGCTGCCGGGAATCCACGCGGGCAGCGACACCGTTTGCTGCGCGGCGGGTTGTTCGACAGTGAGGGTCACGCGCCACAGATGCGCGTTCAGGTCGGCGGCTTCGACCTGGTAGTGAACGCCTGCGGTGCCTGCTGTGCGTGCGGTCAGGCTCACTTCGCCTCGGCCAGCAGCTTTTCCAGGTCGGCTGCGGTGATGGCGCCGGGCACGCGTGTGCCGTTTGCCATGATCAATGTGGGCGTGCCGGAGATCTTGTACTTCTTGCCGAATTCGACGTTGCGGGTCACTGCGGCGCTGTCGCAGGTCGCGCGTGGAGCAGCCTTGTCGCGCACCATCCAGTCGAGCCATGCGGCGCCCTTGTCGGCGGCGCACCAGATGTTGCGCGACTTGTCGGTGGAGTCAGGCCCCAGGATCGGATAGAGGAACATGTGCACGGTCACGTTATCGACCTTGAGCAGGTCGCGTTCAAAGCGCTTGCAGTAGCCGCAGTTGGGGTCTTCGAAAATCGCGATCTTGCGCTTGCCGTTGCCGCGCACGATGGTGAATGCGTCTTTCAGCGGCAGCTGGTTGAAGTCGATTGCGAGCAGCTTTTCCTGGCGCGCTTCGGTCAGGTTCTTCTGGCCCTTGGTGTCGATCAGCATGCCGTGGATGAGGTAGTTGCCATCGGCGTCGCTGTAGAACAGGTCGGTGCCGACACGGATTTCGTAAAGCCCCGGCATCGGCGCCTTGGTCACATCGTCAATCTTGCCCAGGCGCGGCAGGCGCTCTTGCAGCGTCTTGCGAATTTGCGCTTCATCGGCCTGCGCGCCCGCCGTGGAAATCAGGCCCGCGGCCATCAGCAGACAGGCCGCCACATTCTTGATCAGGTTCATCGAAATTCCAGTCACTCTGTCGTTCAATCCGGTTGTTCTAAAGGCGCCCCATGGCTTGCCGTGCGACCCAGTCCTTGATCGGGCCGCTGCGGTTGAAGGCCGTCATGCCCCAGTTGCGCAAGCTCGCCCACGGTTCCGCCTGCTGCGCGAACAGTTGCTGCAGGCCGTCGGTCGCCGCGCCCATCGCCATCACGTCGGCCTTGCGCGAACGCTCATAGCGCCTGAGCAAGGCCAGGTCGCCGACGCCTCGCCAGTACTCACGCTCGTGCACAGCCTGTGCCAGCTCTCGCGCATCGGCCAATCCCAGGTTCAGCCCCTGGCCGGCCAGCGGATGCACGGTATGCGCCGCATCTCCGGCCAGCACCCAGCCCTGTCCGCACCAGCGGTCGGCCGTGGCCAGTTGCAGCGGCCATGCGGCGCGTTCGCTGGTCAGGGTGAGCTTGCCCAATTCGTGGTGGCTGGCTGCTTCGAGCTGCGTCTCGAATGCCGCAGCATCGAGTTCGAGCAACCCGGACGCCCTGTCGCCATGGACTGACCACACAAGCGCCACCGAGTTCCCGGCCATGGGCAGGAAAGCGAGGATTTCGCCATCGTCGAACCACTGTCGGGCGAGCGATCCGTGAGGCCGTTCGCAATTGAGCCGGGCGGCAATGGCTTTCTGGGGGTAGGGGGTGACAGCGTATTGCACACCGTAGTCGGCACGCGTTGCACTGGAGCGGCCTTCGCAAACGACAGTCAGGGTTGCGGGCTGGGGCTCATCGAGCCACTGGACGAGCGGCTGGAATTGAAGGGCCTGCGCCAGCCGGTCCTGCAGCGCGGGCACATCGACAATCCAGGCGAGCGCTGCTGCCTGCGTGGCCTCGGAGTCGAACTGGACTTCGCCGCCTTCATCGCCATGCACGCGCATGCCTGTGACCGGCGTGGCGTGCTGCAGGTCGGGCCAGGCGCGCAACTGCTCCAGCAAATCCCTGGAAGCCGCGTTGAGCGCAAAGGCGCGCACGTCGCTGTTCGCGCCGGACGCAGGGGATGAGGGGGTGGTGGTGTCGCGCACGAGCCCTACTCGCAGTCGCTCTCGCGCCAGCAGCAAAGCCAGGGTCCGGCCCACTACGCCGGCACCGCGGATACAGACATCGAGGGCCATGTGGGGATTGTAGGAGGCGGGCACAATCGCGGCACTGCACACCACCAAGCCCCCCGGTTTTCCAATCCCATGACCACCGATACGCCCGACGTCACCACGCGCATTGCGCGAATCTTTGTCTACCCCCTGAAATCCTGCGCTGGCGTGGAGTTGACGGAGTCGGTCCTGACCGAAACCGGGCTCGACCTGGACCGGGCCTGGATGGTGGTCGATGAGCAGGGCGAGTTCATGAGCCAGCGCGAGCTGCCGCGCATGGCGCTGGTGAAGGTCCAGCTCAAGCACAGCGAAGTGGTGCTGCGCGCCCCCGGCATGCTGGCGCTGCACCTGTCGATCGAGGCTGTGGAAGAGCCGACGCGTGTTCGCATCTGGGACGACGAAGTCAAGGCCTACGACATGGGCAACACGGCGGCCCAGTGGTTTACCGACTTCCTCGGGCAGAAGCTGCGGCTGGTGCGGTTCGATCCCGACGAGCGCCGCGCATCGAGCCGGCAATGGACAGGGGACGTGGAGGCACTCAACCAGTTCAGCGACGGCTACCCGATCCTGGTTGCCAGCGAAGGCTCGCTGGCCGAACTCAACCGGCGCCTGGAGGCGGCCGGTCATGGCGCGGTGGGCATCGAGCGGTTCAGGCCGAACATCGTGCTGGCGGGCCTGGAAGCGCATGACGAAGACAGGATGGACGTGATGCGGATCGGGGACGACGGCGCCATCGAGCTCAAGGGCGTGAAGCCCTGCGCGCGCTGCCCGATTCCCAATGTCGACCCGGCGACAGGCGAAGTGGCTCCTCACGTTTCGGATGCACTGCAAACCTATCGAAGCAACCCGGTCGTCCAGGGCGCGGTCTCATTCGGCATGAATCTCGTCACGCTCAAGGGCTTTGATGAGGTACTGCGGGTCGGCCAGCGCGTCACTGCCGACTGGCGCTTTGACTGAAAGCGCATGGCATACACTTTGCCCCTAGATTTGCTGGAACATTCATGAGTTTGAAGTGCGGGATTGTCGGTCTGCCCAACGTGGGCAAGTCCACCTTGTTCAATGCCTTGACCAAGGCGGGTATCGCTGCGGAAAACTACCCTTTCTGCACCATCGAGCCCAATGTGGGCATCGTCGAATTGCCTGATCCGCGGCTGACGCAGCTCGCAGCCGTCGTCAAGCCAGAACGCGTGGTTCCGGCCATTGTCGAGTTCGTCGATATTGCCGGCCTGGTGGCCGGTGCGAGCAAGGGCGAGGGCCTGGGCAACCAGTTCCTGGCGCACATCCGCGAGACGGACGCGATCGTGAACGTGGTGCGCTGCTTTGACGACGCCAACGTCATCCACGTCAACAACAAGATCGACCCCGTCGCCGATATCGAGGTCATCCAGACCGAGCTGTGCCTGGCCGACCTGGGCACCGTTGACAAGACGCTGCATCGCGCGGCCAAGAACGCGCGCTCGGGCAACGACAAGGAAGCCGAAAAGCTGGCCAAGCTGCTGCCGCGCGTGCAGGCCGGCCTGAACGAAGCGGTGCCGGTTCGTGCGATGAAATTCACCGATGAAGAAATGGCGCTGCTCAAGCCGCTGTGCCTCATCACCGCCAAGCCTGCGATGTTCGTGGGCAACGTGGACGAAACCGGATTCGAGAACAACGCCCACCTCGACCAGTTGCGCGCCTATGCGCAAAAGCAGAACGCCCCGGTGGTCGCCATCTGCGCCAAGATGGAAGCCGAAATGGCCGACATGAGCGATGAAGACAAGCAGATGTTCCTGGCCGAGATCGGGCAGGACGAGCCGGGCCTCAACCGCCTGATCCGCTCGGCGTTCAAGCTGCTCGGCCTGCAGACGTACTTCACGGCGGGCGTGAAGGAAGTTCGCGCCTGGACGATTCATATCGGCGATACCGCGCCGCAAGCGGCAGGCGTGATTCACACTGATTTCGAACGCGGATTCATCCGTGCGCAGACGATTGCCTTTGACGACTTCATCGGGTTCAAGGGCGAGCAGGGCGCCAAGGACGCAGGCAAGATGCGCAGCGAAGGCAAGGAGTACGTGGTCAAGGATGGCGACGTGCTGAACTTCCTGTTCAACGTCTAGTCGCGGGCTTGCAGTGACGGCGTTTCGCAAATGCCTGGCGCTGTTCTTTGCAATGGTCGTGCTGGTGCAGGGGCCTGCAGCTTCAGCGCAACCAGCCGAGCCGGTCTTCACGCGCGCAGTCGTCCGCTCGGTCTTCACCGAGGACGGCGGCAAGCGTCACTACATCCGCCTGAAGCTCGTGCCCAATGGCAAGCTGCCGTTTTCAACGATCACGTTTCGGGTGGTGGATCCCAAGCTGGTATCGGGTCTGAAGGACGGGGCCAGCGTGCAGTTTCGCGCCGAGCGCCGAGATGGCGAAAACACGATCACGGCCATTCGCACTGCAGCGCCGTGCGAGCGGTTCGAGCCCTGCCAGTAGTGCCCTGCAAATAGCCCGCTTGAGGTTCAAGCAACTTTTCCGCTGCGAATCTCGCCCGCACGATCCTTCACAGCCTGCCGTTCAGCCTCGGTGATTCGGGCGAGGTTTTTCACCTGCAACGCCATGCGCGGATTCGCCGCGAGCAGCGTTTCGTGGCGCATCAGCAAGTCCCAGTACAGCGTGGTGAACGGACAGGCCCGCTCGCCGGTCTTCAGGGCCGGGTCGTAGCGGCAGCCCTTGCAGTGCGGGCTCATGCGCTGGATGTACTTGCCGGTCGCCACATAGGGCTTGCTGCCCATCAGGCCGCCATCGGCGTACTGGCTCATGCCCAGCGTATTGGGCAATTCGACCCACTCCACCGCATCGACGTACACCGCGAGGTACCACTCGTGGACCTGCTTCGGTTCGACGCCGAGCATGAGCGCATAGAGGCCGGTGACCATCAGGCGCTGGATGTGGTTGGCGTAGCCGTGGGTCAGCGTCTGCGCGAGTGCATCGCGCAGGCAGGCGAAGTTCGTCTCGCCGCTCCAGTACCAGGCCGGCAGGTCGTGGTGGGCCCCCAGTGTGTTGCGCCCGGCGTAGTCCGGCATCTGCGTCCAGTAGATGCCGCGCACGTATTCGCGCCAGCCCAGGATCTGGCGGATGAAGCCCTCGACACTGGCCAGGGGTGCGCGTCCTTCCCGCAACGCGAGCTCGGCGGCTGCGACCACCTCGCGCGGATTGAGCAGCTTCAGGTTGAGCGCGCAGGAAATATGCGAGTGGTAGAGCCAGGGGTCGCCCGGCCAGATCGCATCCTGGTAGCGGCCAAAAAGAGGTAGCCGGTCGTCAATGAATGATTGAAGCGACGCAAGCGCCTGCTCGCGCGTGACAGGCCAGGCGAAGCTGTCGAGCTGGCCGGGATGGTCGGCGAATTGCGTGTTGACCAGTGCGATCACTTCGCGCGTGATCTCATCGGCCTCGAAAGAGGCACGCGCGGGCACGAAGCCCGGCCCATCGGCGCCGAATGACTCACGGTTGTCGCTGTCGTAGTTCCACTGGCCGCCGGTGGGCTGTGCAATCGCACCGCCACCTTCCATCAGCACGCCATGGCGCTTGCGCTGCTCCCGGTAGAAGTACTCCATGCGCAGGGATTTGCGGCCCTTGGCATGGGCTGCAAATTCGCGCACGGTGGTAAAGAAGTGACGGTCCTCGCGGACATCGAGCGGTAGCTGCATCGCGGCAGCAACCGCCTTGATGTCCTGCAACACGCGCCAGTCACCCGGCGCCGTCATGATCAGTTGCGTGGGTTTCAGGCGAAGGATGTCGGTCTTCAGCTGCGCACCCAGGCTGCCTGCGTTGTCTGCTTCATCAAGCCGCGTGTAGTGCAGCACCCGGCCTGCTTGGCGCAGTTGAGCCGCAAAGTGACGCATCGCCGACAGAAACAAGGCCGTGCGCTGTTTGCTGGACCACACATGCGTCGACTCCTGCGCCACCTCGGCCATCCAGACCGCGTCCAGCGCTGGATCGAAGCCATCGAAGGCAGCGGCGTCCAGGTCGAGCTGGTCGCCGAGCACCAGCACCAGCGATCGAGGCGTCTTCATCGTCAAGCCTTGCCGCGTCGGCAAGCCTCGCTGCAGTACTTCACCTCGGACCAGTTCTTCGCCCATCTGCGGCGCCAGGTCATCGGCAGGCCGCAGGTGGCGCATGGCTTGCTCGGCAGGTCGGCCTTGTTGCCGCGGTGCTGGTTGCCACGGTTGGTATCGCCACCTGAAGGCTTCGCGTTGTGCATCAGCCCATGTTACGTGTCGCCGGTCACCCTGGTTTCAGCGGGCTTTTTCTTCAACACACAGTCTCGCGCGAGCTCTTGCAGAAACGTCGGCGAATCGCCAGCTCCCTGTGCAAATTTCAGCGCGGCTTCGGGCCAGGCCTGCGAGATTTCGCACTGGGCCATGACTTCCTTGAGCGGTGTGTTGGGTGTCTTGGGTGTGTTCCGGGGCGCGGTCGCGAGGGCGTCTTTCATGGGGCATGGATCCTTGGGAAGTTAATGGGAGGTTCTCTTCCCACATATCCCGCGAATCTCGCCGCCGTTTAGCCGCGATGCCGATTAATTACCCCGGCGCCACCGGCCAGATATACAAGAGCGCCGTGGTCATGGTGATGTAACGCAGGAACTTGCCGATCAGCATGTAGAACGCGCAGGGCCAGAAGGGCAGTTTCAGCCAGCCGGCTACCGCGCACAGCGGGTCGCCCACCAGTGGCAACCATGAGAGCAGGCAGGCCTTGGGGCCGAGCCGCGCCAGCCAGTCGAGCGCCCGGGTGTGGTGTTTGGAGTGGCTGTACTTGTCCACCACCTCATGCGCGCCGTAGCCGATCCACCAGTCGAGCATTCCGCCCAGCGTATTGCCGGCGGTTGCCACGAAGATCGCGCTCCAGAACATCTCGGGGTTGAGCCGCAGCAGGCCGTAGAGCACCGGCTCGGACCCGACGGGCACCAGCGTTGCCGATATGAATGCCGCGACAAAGAGCGTGGTCAGGCCGAATCGGGGGAGCGCCAGGAGCGCGAGGATAGGGGCGAGCCAGTCTTGCATGCGTGCACGAGTTTACAGATGGCGCGAGCCACGTCGTGTAGGTGCAGGTGCCCTGTTGACTGGCACGCAAGCGCGCCGAAGCGGCACGCAATTGATTTCAGCCGCTGAAATCGGGCGGGCATACAATCGTGCCTCATTTTTCAGCAGCACCCAGCCTTCTCACCTCCATGAACATCGGCCCGTACACCCTGGCGAACAACCTGTTCGCAGCGCCGATGGCGGGCGTGACGGACCGACCGTTCCGGCAGCTGTGCCGTGCGCTCGGCGCTGGGTATGCGGTGAGCGAGATGGTGACCTCGCAGCGCGATCTGTGGAACAGCCTCAAGACATCGCGCCGTGCCAATCACGATGGCGAGCCCGGTCCCATCGCGGTGCAGATCGCGGGCACTGAAGCAGCCATGATGGCGGATGCTGCGGTCTACAACATTGACCGCGGCGCGCAGATCATCGACATCAACATGGGCTGTCCTGCCAAGAAGGTGTGTACCAAGTGGGCGGGCTCGGCACTCATGCAGGACGAGCCGCTGGCGGTGGCCATCGCGCGCGCAGTCGTCGATGCATGCGCGCCGCGCGGCGTGCCGGTCACGCTCAAGATGCGCACCGGCTGGTCGCAGGCCAATCGAAATGCCGTGACGCTGGCTCGCGCCTTTGAAGATGCCGGCATACAGATGCTCACCGTGCATGGCCGCACCCGCGAGCAGGGCTATCGCGGGTTCGCCGAGTACGACACCATCGCAGCCGTGAAAGCGGCGGTAAGCATTCCGGTCGTGGCCAACGGCGACATCACTTCGCCGGAAAAAGCGCGCGATGTACTGGCCTACACGCGGGCCGACGCGATCATGATCGGTCGCGCCGCTCAGGGTCGCCCGTGGATCTTTCGCGAGGTGGCGCATTTTCTGGAAACCGGCACGCACCTGGCGCCGCCGCTCGTGGCCGAAGTGCGCAGGCTTCTCATCGAACACCTGCAGGATCACTACGCCCTCTATGGCGAGTTCACCGGTGTGCGCAGCGCGCGCAAGCACATCGCCTGGTATGTGAAGGGGCTCGCTGGCGCGCCGGAGTTTCGCGCGCGCATGAACCTGATCGAGGACTGCGGCGAGCAGCTGCGAGCCGTGGGCGAGTATTTCGATGCGCTTGCGGCTTGCGGCGACCGCATGCCCGCCGTGTCGGCCGCCATCTGTGACGACGAACAACAACAAGAGACGTGCAATCCGCATGAGCAAGAAACATATTGAAGAGTGCGTTCGCGCCAGCCTCGAAAGCTATTTCCGCGACCTGCGCGGCATCGAGCCGGACGGCATGTACGAAATGCTGGTCAAGGCGGTCGAAAAGCCGCTGCTGGAAGTCGTGATGGACAAGGCCGACCAGAACCAGTCCAAGGCCGCCGAGTGGCTGGGCCTGAACCGCAACACGCTGCGCAAGAAGCTTCTGGAACACCGGCTCCTCAAGGGTTGAACGCCCTTTATTTCTATCCACATGAACGCACTCATTTCTGTTTCCGACAAAGCCGGCATCGTTGAATTTGCGCGGGCGCTGCATGCGCTTGGCATTCGGCTCATCTCCACGGGTGGCACTGCGAAGTTGCTGGCCGAGCAGGGCCTTCCTGTCACCGAAGTCGCCGAGGTCACCGAATTTCCGGAGATGCTTGACGGCCGCGTGAAGACGCTGCATCCCAAGGTGCACGGCGGGCTGCTCGCGCGCCGTGATCTGCCCGAGCACATGGCCGCGCTGAAGGCGCATTCGATCGACACGATCGACCTGCTGGTGGTGAATCTCTATCCGTTCGAGGCCACGGTCGCCAAGGCGGGTTGCACGCTCGAAGACGCGATCGAGAACATCGACATCGGCGGACCTGCGATGGTGCGCTCGGCGGCCAAGAACTGGAAGGATGTGGGCGTCGTGACGGACGCATCGCAATACCCGCTGGTGCTGCAGGAGTTGCAGACGGCCGGCAAGCTCTCGGACAAGACGCGCTTTTCGCTGTCGGTGGCTGCGTTCAATCGCATCAGCAATTACGACGGCGCGATCAGCGACTATCTGTCCAGCATCCAGGAAGATGGAAGCCGCAGCTTGTTCCCCGCGCAATCGAACGGCCGATTCGTCAAGCTGCAGGACCTGCGTTACGGCGAAAACCCGCATCAACACGCAGCGTTCTACCGCGACCTGTATCCAGCGCCGGGCTCGCTCGTGAGCGCGAAGCAGTTGCAGGGCAAGGAGCTGTCGTACAACAACATCGCCGATGCTGATGCGGCCTGGGAGTGCGTCAAGAGTTTCGATGTGGGCGCGTGCGTCATCGTCAAGCACGCCAATCCGTGCGGTGTGGCGCTGGGCAGGACATCGCTGGCGGCTTACTCGAAGGCGTTGCAGACCGATCCGACGTCTGCGTTCGGCGGCATCATTGCCTTCAATCGCGAAGTCGACGAGGAAGCCGCGCAGGCGGTTGCCAAACAGTTTGTGGAAGTGCTGATGGCGCCTTCGTTCACGCGTGAGGCGCTGGCTGTTTTCAAGTCCAAGGTGAACGTCCGCATCCTTGAAATTGCATTGCCGCCCGGCGGCACCACCGATTGGGACAACGGCCGCAATGCGGTGGACGTCAAGCGTGTCGGCTCAGGGCTTCTGGTGCAGACCGCAGACAACCGCCAGATGTCCGTTGGCGAGCTGAAGGTCGTGACCAGGAAGCAGCCGACGCCCCAGCAGCTGGAAGACTTGCTGTTCGCCTGGAAGGTCGCCAAGTACGTGAAGTCCAACGCCATCGTCTTTTGCAAGGACGGCATGACCATGGGCGTGGGGGCCGGCCAGATGAGCCGGCTCGATTCCGCGCGCATCGCTGACATCAAGGCAAAGCATGCCGGCTTGTCGCTGGTGGGGACCGTGGCGGCGAGCGATGCGTTCTTTCCGTTTCGCGACGGCCTGGATGTGATCGTTGATGCAGGCGCGACCTGCGTGATTCAGCCAGGCGGCAGCATGCGCGATGACCAGGTGATCGCCGCCGCCGATGAGCGCGACGTGGCCATGGTCTTCACGGGCGTGCGGCACTTTCGCCACTGACCCGGGCGCCGAACCCTTCGGCGAACACTTCGCGAGCGGCTTGAAGTGTTTGCGCGATGTCGTCATCGCCGTGGGCCGAACTCACGAACCCTGCTTCATAAAGGGCAGGTGCGATGTAGACGCCGCGGTCCAGCAAGCCGTGGAACAGCTGGTTGAATCGCGCGCCGTCGCTCTTCATGACGGCGGGGTAGTTCTGCGGCAATTCAGGCAGCAGAAAAAAGCCGAACATGCCGCCTTCGCAGTCGCTGGCAAATGCGACGCCCTGCGCGTCGGCCTCGGCTTGCAGACCCGTCGCGAGCGAACGCGTCTTTGCAGCGAGCTGGTCATAGAAATCGGGCTTGCGAATTTCGTTCAGGGTCGCAAGACCGCATGCGGTGGCGACCGGGTTGCCTGACAGCGTCCCTGCCTGATAGACGGGCCCGAGCGGCGCCAGCATTTCCATGACGGCGCGTTTGCCGCCAAACGCAGCCAGCGGCATGCCGCCGCCGATCACTTTTCCGAGCACGGTGACGTCGGGCGCAAAGCCGGGGATGTCGCGTGCGTAGATGGACTGCGCGCCACCGAGGGCCACGCGAAATCCCGTCATGACTTCATCGAACACCAGCAGCGCGCCGTGCTGCGTGCACAGCTCGCGGCAGCGCCGCATGAAGGGCACGCTCGCGCGCACGAAGTTCATGTTGCCGGCGATCGGCTCGATGATCAGGCACGCAAGCTCAGGTCCGTGAAGCGCGAACGCTTCTTCAAGCTGCTGGATGTTGTTGTATTCGAGCACGAGCGTGTGCTGCACGACTTCGGGCGGCACGCCGGCGCTGGTGGGGTTGCCGAATGTTGCAAGGCCGGAGCCCGCCTTCACGAGCAGCGCATCGGCATGGCCGTGGTAGCAACCCTCGAACTTGATCAGCTTGCTGCGACCTGTCGCGCCGCGCGCCAGGCGTATCGCACTCATCGCGGCTTCAGTGCCGGAGCTGACGAGGCGGACCATCTCGATGGAGGGCACCAGGTCGATGATGGCCTGCGCGAGATCGACCTCGCGCTCGGTCGGCGCGCCGAACGAAAAACCGTCGAGCACCGCGCGCTGCACGGCTTCAACCACTGCTGGGTGGCCGTGCCCGAGGATCATCGGACCCCAGGAACCGATGTAGTCGATGTAGCGCTTGCCGTTCGCGTCCCAGAAATGCGGCCCCTGCGCGCGTTGCACGAACCGCGGCGTGCCGCCCACCGCGCGAAACGCACGCACGGGCGAATTCACGCCGCCGGGAATCAGCGCCTTTGCGCGGTCAAAGAGTTGCTGGTTGCGATCAGTGTTTGGTGTCATTGGCTGGCATGTCGAGAACTTGGAGGGCCTGGGCTTCTTCGGGTGTCAGCTCGCCAGGGTCGCCTTCGGGCTGGGCCCAGAAGAGCCGGTCGGGCACGACGTTGCCCATGCCGGGACGAAAGCCCGCATCCAGCGAACGATCGAGATAGGCCAGCGCTTCACTGGCGGCGCCCACCAGGTCGCTGCCGCTCGCAACCAGCGCGGCGAGTGCTGCCGAGAGAGTGTCGCCGGCGCCGGAAAAAGTTGCTTCGAAGCGTTCGAATTTTTCGCTGCCCAAAACCGACTCCGGCGTGGCCAGTACGTTGTCGATGTATTGATCCGGCAACGGAATGCCTGTGACCAACGTATAGGGCACACCCATCTCGGATGCGGCCTTTGCGATGTCACGCGCAGTGGGGCTCTTGTCGCTGCTCCAGTCGGGCAGCAGCCAGCGCCAGAGCGTGCTGTGGTTTCCTACCAACACGGTTGTCTGGGGCAGCAACAGTTCGCGAAAGGCATCGAGGTACAGGTCGATCTGCGACTCTTCCCACCATGACAGGTTGGGCATGTAGGCGATCAGTGGAATCTCTGCATAGTCGGCCGCGATCTCGGCGATGGTGCTGACCGCTTCGGGGCTTCCGACGAATCCGACCTTGAACACCTGGACCTGCACATCTTCCAGAATGGCGCGGGCCTGTTCAGCAACGGCTTCTTCATCAAATGCGAAATGGTCGAACACTTCGGCGGTGTCGCGTGCATAGGCACCGGTGACAACGGGAAGCGCATGAGCGCCGACGGATGCAATCGCGCTGATGTCGGCGGCAAGGCCGCCTGCGCCGCTCGGATCGCTCGCGTTGAACACGATGACGCATGCGGGATTGCCGTCGTTGTCGTCGTCTTCAACGGCCGGATCGGAGCCGGTTTCGTCAGGCATGTTGGGGTTTGTCATAGGCCTCGAATCTTCCAGCCGACGGCACGCTTTGTTCTTGTGCAATGCCTAAGTCGCGTCAATGCAAAAGTGCAGCGAAGGGCCTCGATACAATCGTTGCATTCTATTCGAAGGCCCTTTAAGCTGTGACTGATACTAAAACGTGGATGTGTCTTATCTGCGGCTGGATTTACGACGAAGCCGCCGGTTCTCCTGATGATGGTATTGCGCCAGGAACGCCTTGGTCTGCAGTGCCGATGAACTGGACTTGCCCTGAGTGCGGTGCACGCAAGGAAGATTTTGAAATGGTGCAAATTTAAGCGGTGGGTTGTTACATCTTCGGATGATGCCGCGCCCCGGGAAGTTACAAGTATGAGGAGCAGCGTCAAGTGAGCACGACTGGGTTCAAGGTGCTGGTGATCGACGACAGCAACACGATCCGGCGAAGTGCGGAGATCTTCCTGAAGCAGGGTGGCCACGACGTGCTGTTGGCTGAAGACGGCTTTGATGCGTTGGCCAAGGTCAACGACTATCAACCGAACCTGATCTTCTGCGACATCCTCATGCCCCGCCTGGATGGTTATCAAACCTGCGCCATCATCAAGCGCAACGCAAGGTTCGCCTCGGTGCCGGTCGTGATGCTGTCTTCCAAGGACGGTGTGTTCGACAAGGCCAGGGGCCGCATGGTCGGCTCACAGGACTACCTGACCAAACCATTTACCAAGGACCAATTGCTGCAGACCGTGCAGCAGTTCGGATCCGCCAGAGAAGGAGTGGCGTGATGCCAATACAAAAAGTGCTCGTTGTGGATGATTCCAAGACCGAGTTGATGTTCATGACGGACCTGCTCCAGAAAAACGGCTTTGCCGTGAAGACCGCCGAAAACGCGGAAGACGCATTCAAGCGTCTTGCCGAAGACAAGCCCGACCTGATCCTGATGGATGTGGTCATGCCCGGCCAGAACGGTTTCCAGCTGACACGCGCCATCACGCGCGACCCGCTCTACGCAGACGTTCCCATCATCATGTGCACCAGCAAGAACCAGGAGACCGACCGTGTCTGGGGTATGCGCCAGGGCGCTCGTGACTACATCACGAAACCCGTGGATGCCGACGAGCTGATGGCCAAGATCAAGGCCCTGAGCTGATCGCCTAGCGAGCCTTCCCATACATGGCCAATCGCGAAGCCCTCAGAGAACTCCAAAGCCGGCTTGCGAGCCGGCTACAGGCGGCACGGACCGAGGGCGTGCAGGCGTCGTGGCTCGCCGTGGAATCCGCTGGTAGCAAGTACCTGTTCCCGCTCGCGCAGTCCGGCGAGATTTTTCCTTACGCCAATCCTTTGCATGTGCCCTATACGCAGGCATGGTTCATGGGTGTGGCCAACTTGCGCGGTGGTTTGTACGGCGTGGTCGACCTGTCGGGCTTTCTGGCCGGCGGCGCGCCTGCGATGCGCTCCGATGCAACGCGTGCCGAGTCGCGGCTGGTGGCCCTCAATGCCATGCTCGAAGTCAATTGCGCGTTGCTGATCGATCGACTCGCAGGCTTGCGAAACATCGACGCCTTCACTTCATCGAGCGCGCCCCCCGAGGGCGCGCCGGACTATTTCGGCAGCGGTTATACCGATGCCAACGGCGTCTTCTGGCAGGAACTCAACCTGCAGGCGCTCTCCCAGCAACCCCAGTTTCTGAGCATCAGCGCTTGAAGCGCATAGAACAGCATTCCCCGGAAGGCCCGCACCATGTCCGTCGTTGACTCCCTGAAAAACCTGTTCTCGAAAAAAGACGCCGAGCCTTCGGTCGATCACTCCGGTGAACTCAGTCTCGGCATGCCCGACCCATCGGTGGATCCGGGTAACCCGAGTTCCGCCGATGCACGCATGCTGGCTGCGCAGGCCGATCCCGATAGCGTGACCGACGATTCGGGTGCGCCTATGGAAACAGTCGATGAGGCCGACCTCATCTCGGTGCCGCTCCTGGGTCGCCGCACCATCGTCACGCACCAGCGCATCCTCTTCACCTTGCTGGCCCTGTCGCTGGTGGTGCTGGGTTCTGTGGCTATCTTTTCGGTGCGCCAGGCTGACACCGTTGCGCAGCAGGTGGCAGGCACCGGTCAGTCGCTGATGCAGTCGCAGCGCCTCGCAAAATCGGTTTCACAGGCGCTGGTGGGCAGCCCGCAGGCGTTTCCTGACGTGAAGGAAAGCGCGGACGTGCTGGCTCGTACGGTCCGTGGATTGAAAGACGGCGACGAAGCCTTGCGTATCCAGCCCGTCTCAACCGAATACCAGGAAGACGTCACCAAGATCACGCCGCTCATGGAGCGCGCCGAAAAGAATGCGGCGACCGTGATGGCGCAGCAGAAGATCTTGACGCAGGTGGGTACCGCGCTTCGCACCATCAACCGTCAATCCTCCGACCTGCTGGAAATCGCCGAGACAGTTTCGTCGCTCAAGCTCCAGCAAAACGCCGCGCCTGCCGAGATCTCCGCAGCCGGCCAGCTGGTGATGTTGACCCAGCGTATCGGTAAGTCGGCCAACGAGTTCCTGACGATGGAGGGCGTGTCGCCCGAGGCGGTGTTCCTGCTGGGCAAGGACTTGAACTCGTTCAAGGAAATCGCACAGGGCTTGCTTGACGGCAGCCCCGAACTGCGCCTGACCGGTTCGAAAGACCCGCAGACCCGTGAGCGCCTGGAAGCGCTGATGAAGTTGTACGAGCAGACCCGCACGCAGGCTGGCGCCATTCTGGGCAACCTGCAGGGTCTGGTGTCCGCGCGTGAAGCGCAGGCCGCGATCAT
Source organism: Caenimonas sp. SL110 (assembly GCF_001044395.1). Classification (GTDB taxonomy): domain Bacteria; phylum Pseudomonadota; class Gammaproteobacteria; order Burkholderiales; family Burkholderiaceae_C; genus Ramlibacter. Next base: position 114,720 of record NZ_JANU01000042.1, on the reverse strand, counting down.
TGCAGACAGCGAGCCGCTGCGCCGCTCGATGGAAGACCTGCAGGGCAAGCTGTCGTCGCGCACCGGCCTTGGCGCAGGCGCTCTCACAACGCTGGCGCTGTCGTCGATCTTCGCCATTCTCTGCGCCGTGGGCCTGGCCTACGTGCAGCTGCAGGACTCGCGCAAGCGGCAGGTGGTTGCGGAGCAGCAGCGACTCGAAGCCGAGCAGCAGGAGCAGGAAGCCAAGCGCGTGAACGACGCGAACCAGGCCGCAATTTTGCGACTGATGAACGAATTGCAGACAGTGGCTGAAGGCGATTTGACCCAGGAAGCCACGGTGACCGAGGACATCACGGGCGCCATCGCCGACTCGGTGAACTACACGGTTGAAGAGTTGCGCCAGCTGGTGGGTAACGTGCAGAACACGGCTACCAAGGTGGCGCAGACGACGGCGCAGGTGGAAAGCACCTCCACCGAGCTGCTGGCGGCTTCTACCGAGCAGCTGCGGGAAATTCGCGAAACCGGCCAGTCGGTGCTCGACATGGCAGGCCGGATTAACCAGGTGTCCGGCCAGGCGCAGGAATCGGCCCAGGTTGCGCGCCAGTCGCTGATGGCTGCCGAGTCGGGCCTTGCGGCCGTGCAGAACGCCATCGGCGGTATGAACTCGATTCGCGACCAGATCCAGGAAACCTCCAAGCGGATCAAGCGACTGGGCGAATCGTCCCAGGAGATTGGCGAAATCACCGAGCTGATTTCCGACATTACCGAACAGACCAACGTGCTGGCGCTCAACGCCGCAATTCAGGCGGCGTCAGCCGGTGAAGCCGGACGAGGTTTCTCGGTGGTGGCCGAAGAAGTGCAGCGACTGGCTGAACGCTCCGCAGACGCTACGCGGCAGATCTCGGCGCTGGTGAAGGCGATTCAGACCGACACACAGGATGCAGTGGCCGCCATGGAGCGATCCACGCAGGGTGTGGTGGAAGGAGCAAAGCTCTCCGACAACGCAGGTACCGCGCTGACCGAGATTGACCAGGTGTCACGAAAACTGGCCGAGCTGATTGAGCAGATTTCGACCACCGCTGCACGCGAAGCCGAATCGGCCAACGTGGTGGCCGGCAACATCCAGCACATTTTTGCGGTGACGGAACAGACCGGTGAAGGTACGCGTTCCACGGCGCAGCAGGTGCGTGAACTCTCCCGGATGGCCGAAGAACTGCGCCAGTCGGTATCGCGATTCAAGATCGCCTAGTGTGGTCCTCCCCCGAAGCGCCGTAAAAGGTCGGTTGGCCGTCTGGCATAGGTGAGCAATGGAATCAACTACCGAAATCGATGTCGCTACCAATGACCTGGGCCCGTTGGCCTGGGTGCTGGACGAGCTTCGCAAATCACTCGAATCTGCGTCGGCGGCGCTCAGGCGTTTCGTGCGTGACACGGCCCTTGCGCGAGGCCAGGATATGGCTTCCGTCGATGGCGGCCAGCTTCGTATCGCGCGCCAGCAGTTGCACCAGGCGGTAGGCGCCCTTGAAATGGTGGGACTGGGCGCGCCAGCCCACATGCTGCGTTCCATGGAGTCGGCGGTCCAGAGATTCATCGAGCAGCCTGAGTTGTGCACCGAGACGGCCGCTGCCAAGGTGGAGCGAGCCGGCTATGCGCTGGCCGAGTATCTGGAAGGCGTGCTTTTGGGCAAGCCTGCGTCGGCTGTCGGACTGTTTCCCCAGTACCGCGATACGCAGGAACTCGCAGGCGCCGATCGTGTGCATCCTGCCGACCTCTGGTCGCTGGACTGGCGCTGGAATGATCCGCAGACGCCTCCGTCCAGAGAAGCCATCATTTACGACCCGGCCGTGCGCTCTCGCATGGACCAGGGCGTGCTCAAACTCGTCAAGACCGGTGATGTGGAAGCCGCTGCAGACCTCGCAGCCGTGACCCTGTCGCTCTCGGCGACGCAGTCGGCTCGCCAGCCCAAGATTTTCTGGAAAATCTGCGCCGCCTACTTCGAGGCACTCGCGATCGGGCTTTTGCCACTTGACCTGTATGTCAAGCGCGCGGCCTCACGCATCCTCCAGCAGTACGCATCACTTGCCAAGGGCGAGCAGGGCGTGTCGGACAGGCTGGCACACGATCTGGTGTTCTTTTGTTCCCAGGCGGTTCCGCGTCCGGGCGATGAAAGCCCTTGCCTGGATGCTGTTCGCCATGCCTGGTCGCTGGGTCGGTTTGTACCCGTGGACTATCACGCGACTCAATACGGCAGGTTCGATCCGGTGCTCCTGGCGCAGGCGCGCAAGCGCATCACGTCCGCCAAGGAGACGTGGTCCTCGCTCTCCGGAGGCGATGCCAACAAGCTCAAGAGTGTGGTGGACCAGTTTCATCTGGTCAGCGATTCACTGCTCAAGCTCCATCCGCCAAGCGGGCCGCTGGCGCAGGCGCTCACCAATGTGGTCGAAGGCATAGCCCGCACTGCGCGTCCGCCAGGCGCCGAGGTCGCGATGGAAGTCGCTACCGCTGTGCTCTATCTTGAAGCGGCCTTCCAGGATCTCGATCCCAACGACCCCCAGCTGGCGGTGCGCACGGCGCGACTGGCAGAACGACTCGACCAGGTTCGCCAGGGCGGGCAGCCCGAGCCCCTCGAAAGCTGGATGGAAGAGCTCTACCGGCGTGTGAGCGACCGCCAGACCATGGGTTCTGTGGTGGGCGAATTGCGTGGCACCCTGGGCGAACTCGAAAAACTGTTGGATCAGTACTTCCGGAACCTGCAGGACAAGACGCCGCTGCGCGATGCGCCGGCCCACCTGGCGCAGATGCGTGGTGTGCTGTCGGTGCTGGGCCTGGATCAGGCCGCCCAGGCCGTGGGTCGCATGCGCGAAGCCGTCGAAGAAATCATCGTCACCCAGGTCAATGAGGCACAGGCGCGTAGCGCCGGTACGTTCGACAAGCTGGGCAACAACCTGGGCGCTCTCGGCTTTCTGATCGACATGCTGAACTACCAGCCGGCGCTGGCCAAAAAGCTGTTCGTCTATGACGACAGCACCGGCGAGCTGCGTCCCCTGATGGGTCGCACCGGCGATGCCGACCAGACGCCGGGGGTGCAGCCCGAGCCGGTCGAACAGGCATCTGCGCCGGTACTCGAGCCATTGCCGGAGGCCGCTTTTGGCGAGTTGGCGCAGGCGCTCGATGGATTTGATCTGCCCGCCGCATCGGCTGCGCCGGAGGCGACGAAGGAGCACCCGACCGTCGCGATGCAGGCTGCCGCAGCCACACCCGCTGCCGCACCCGAACCCGACATCGAAGAAGACGACCTGCTCGACATCTTCCTGGAGGAAGCGCGCGAGGTTGTGCAGACCGGCCTGTCGGCCCTGGATGCACTGGCCGTCAATCCTGCGGACCTGGGCGAGCTCACCACGCTGCGCCGCGCCTTCCACACGCTCAAGGGCAGTTCGCGCATGGTCGGCCTGGACGAATACGGCGAGGCCGCCTGGTCGCTCGAGCAACTGATCAACACCTGGCTTGCAGACCAGAAACACGCGACAGACGAGCTGCGCGTGCTGGCCCGTGACGCGATGCGCGGCTTCGGTCGCTGGACTGAAGATATCGCCCGGCACGACGACGCGATGTGGAAGGCAGGCGTCTTTCGTGCTCCTGCCGACGCACTGCGAGTCGACAACAAGCTGGTTGCATTTGACTTTCCGGTCGCCATGTCCGGATTCGGTGACCTCGGCGCGGCGCCACAAGAGCCCGTTGAGATCGAGGCCGTTGACATTGAAGATGCAGTGCAGGAGATCGACCTGCCAGTGGTTGCGAGCGAAGTGCAGGCCGTTGATACCGATGCTGCCGATGCACCGGTGTTTGAACTGCCCGAAGTTGCGCAGGACGTGGACGAAACAATCGAGCTCGATGCACCCGCTTTGCCCGAATTCGAGCCAGCAGGATTTGATTCGACGCAGATCATTCGGCCCGCGCTCACCGAGCCGGCGCCGCCGGTAGAAGTTTCGGTTGAAGCGTTGGGTGCCGATTTCGACTTTGATTTCGAAGCCGATCCCGTCCCCGTCCCTGCGGCCCTGGTCACCGAGCTACCGTCAGAGATTGACGGCATCGATTTCGACAGCCTGGCAGCTGTCGCAGGCCCTGCCGCCCTGCAGCCCTCGGCCAGCGTCGAAGCCGACGAGCAGTTTGCAGCCGAAGCCGCACACCCGGACCTGGAGCCGCCTGACGAAGTTGACGAGCAGGTGAAGGTGATTGGGTCGCTTCGAATCGGCATCCCCTTGTACAACGTGTACCTGAACGAGGCCGATGAGTGGTCCCGCCGCCTGGCCAATGAGGTCAGCGAGTGGGCGCTCGAACTTGATCAGCCCGTGCCTGATTCCACCGTGGGCCTGGCGCATGCGCTGGCAGGCAGTTCGGCCACGGTCGGCTTTCACGCCTTGTCGGATATCGCCCGGGCGCTGGAGGACTCGCTGGCACACGCCCAGACCCTGGCCTATTGCACGCCAGCGCACGGCGCGGCGTTCACCGATGCGGCGGAAGAAATCCGTCGTCTGCTACATCAGTTCGCCGCAGGCTTCCTGAAAGAACCTGCCTTCGGGATTGTGGAATCGCTGCAAGCCCTGGGTGAACTGGACATCGCAAAGCGCGATGACGCCCCAGACTCGGCCATGCCGGCCATGCCGGGCATGAGCGGATTTGGTGATCTCGATTTCGCGGCGCAGGAGCCTGCGGTTGCGCCGCAGCCGATTGCTGTCACCGTTCCCGATACCGTGCCTGAGGCGGTCGAAGCCGTCGCACAGCCCATGTTCGAGTCGCCGGCTGAGCCTGTAATCGAACCACTGTCTGAGCCAGCGGGCGAGGAAATTTCCCTCGAAGCGCCCCTCATCGAGGAATTTGTATTCGAAGAGCCTGCCGCTCAAGCGCCCATTCGGCCAATCGAGCCGATCGAGCCGATGGTGTCCTCCAGGTCGTTCGAGCCGGTGCCGGTTTTCCAGCCGGTATCCGATGTGCCGGAGGCGGCCCGGCGTACCGTCGTCGCCCTGAATGATGATGACGACGATATCGACGTTGAAGACGCGCTTGATCCCGATCTCTTCCCGATCTTCGAGGAAGAAGCGATCGAGCTGATGCCGCAGCTCGGTGGCGCGCTGCGCCAGTGGAGTGCGCGTCCGGACAATCGCAGCGCGCGCGACGAAGCGTTGCGCGCCTTGCACACGCTCAAGGGCAGCGCGCGGCTGGCCGGCGCCTTGCGGCTGGGCGAGCTCGCGCACCGCATGGAATCCGAGATCGAGTATCTCGGCATGGACGCGGTGAGCACCGAAAACATCGAGCCGATCCTGCAACGCCATGACAGCATGCAGGCGACCTTCGAGACCTTGCGGGTCACAGGGCTTGCCGGCATCGCCAATGCCGCCGACGCGGTAGCGCCAACGCTGTATGAGCAACCCGTGGCCGAGCCGGAGTCACTTGCCGCAGCGCAAGATGCGTTCGCCGAGTCAGCGCAGCAGCAACCGCAGCCGATGGCGCGCGCGCTGATCGCCCGCCCGGTCACCACCAACATCGCGCCGCAACGCGCAGCCGCCAACCAGGCCGTTCGCGTTCGCTCGCAACTGCTGGACCGCCTGGTCAACCAGGCCGGCGAGGTGATGATCACCCGTTCGCGCCTGGAGGCAGAACTGCGGCAATTGCGCAGCTCGCTCACCGACCTCACAGGCAACCTGGACCGGCTGCGCGCACAGCTGCGCGACATCGAGCTGCAGGCTGAATCGCAGATGCAGTCGCGCCTTGCTCAAGCCAAGGATTCGGCAGCCGGATTCGATCCGCTCGAATTCGACCGCTTCACCCGCGTGCAGGAACTGACGCGCATGATGGCCGAGTCGGTGAACGACGTGGCAACCGTGCAGCGCAATTTGCAGCGAACGGTGGAGTCGACGGAAGACGACCTGATTGCGCAGGCTCGCCAGACGCGCGAATTGCAGCGCGACCTGCTTCGTACCCGCATGGTGGAGTTCGAAGGTATCTCCGAACGCCTGTACCGTGTGATCCGCCTGGCCTCCAAGGAAACCGGCAAGCAGGTGAAGCTGGACATCACCGGCGGCTCGATCGAAATGGACCGCGGCGTACTGGACCGCATGACGCCCGCGTTCGAGCACTTGCTGCGCAACTGCGTGGCGCACGGCATCGAAGACCCGGTTGCGCGCACCGCAGCCGGCAAGGATGCGGCGGGCACCATCCTCATTGGCCTGCACCACGAGGGCAATGACGTGTCGGTCGAGTTCCGCGATGACGGCGCCGGCCTGAACGTGCCGCGCATCCGCGACAAGGCCTTGCAGCAGGGACTCATCACGGCGGACCAGGAGCTGTCCGACCAGGAAGCGGCCAATCTCATCTTCATGCCGGGCTTTTCAACGGCCACGGAAATCACCGAGCTTTCGGGGCGTGGTATCGGCATGGACGTGGTTCGCGCCGAAGTCAACGCGCTCGGCGGCCGTATCGAAACGACCACGAAGTCGGGGCAGGGCACGAGTTTCAAACTGGTGCTGCCTCTGACGACTGCCGTAACGCAGGTGGTGATGATCCGCACCGGCAAGCTGTCCATTGGTGTTCCTGCCAACGTGGTGGAAGTGGTTCGCCGCGCGACGCCCAAGGAACTCGAACAGGCCTATGCCACCGGCACCTACGACGTCGGCGGCGAGAAAGTTCCTTTCTACTGGTCGGGTGCGCTGCTGCAATCTTCGACGCGAAGCCTGGAGCCGCAGGGCCGCACGCTTCCGGTTGTTGTGTTCCGAAGCGCTGCACAGCGCGTTGCCATGCACGTCGACGAAGTGCTGGGCAACCAGGAAGTGGTGGTGAAGAACCTGGGCCCGCAGCTTGCGCGCTTGCCGGGTCTTGCCGGCATGACCGTGCTTGCTTCAGGCGCGGTGGTGCTGATTTACAACCCCGTGGCGCTGACCACGGTGTATGGCGACCAGGCCCGCACCATGAGTGCCGACGCAGCGCAGCCCGAGTCGCTTGACGCGGGTGGTGCGGTGGAAACGCCGGCAGAGCCGGTGCCGGTTGCACCGCAGATTCCGCTGGTACTGGTGGTGGACGATTCGATCACAGTGCGCCGCGTGACGCAGCGCCTGCTGCAGCGCGAAGGCTACCGCGTGGCGATGGCTGCCGATGGCCTCCAGGCGCTCGAACGGCTGGCTGAAGAAAAGCCAACGGTGGTGCTGTCCGACATCGAGATGCCGCGCATGGACGGATTTGACCTGGCGCGCAACATTCGTGGCGACCAGCGGCTCAAAGACCTGCCGATCATCATGATCACCTCGCGTATTGCTGAGAAGCACCGCGAGCACGCCCGGGAACTGGGCGTCGACCACTACCTGGGCAAGCCTTATTCGGAAGAAGAGTTGCTATCGCTGGTCAAGCACTACTGCAACGCGGCAGCGCTGGCCTAGTCCCGCTGGCCCATCAACCTACTGGCCTTTGACGACGGCGTAACGCTTCAAAGTCTTTTCCCGCGCTTCGTCGTGCATCACGATGGGCGCGGCATAGTTTTTTGTGGGGGCTGCCGTCCACGGCTCGTGAATCAGGCGGGGGCCTAACGCTGCCAATTGCGGCAGGTAGATCGCGATGAACTTCCCATCGGGGTCGAACCGGCGGCTCTGGCTGACCGGGTTGAAGATGCGAAAGTACGGCTGCGCGTCGCAACCGCTGGATGACGCCCATTGCCAGTTGCCATTGTTGGCAGACAGGTCGTAGTCGTTCAGTTGCTGCGCGAAGTAGCGTTCTCCCCGCCGCCAGTCGATGCCCAGGTCTTTCGTCAGGAAACTCGCAACGACCATGCGCAGGCGGTTGTGCATGTAGCCGGTGCTGTTGATCTGCGCCATCGCGGCATCGACCAGCGGATAGCCGGTGCGGCCCTCGCACCAGGCCGCGAAGTGTTCGTCGGCCTTCGGTCCTTCTTCCCACTGGATCGCGTCGTACGCGGGCCGAAAACTCGCGCCGCCGTGGTTGTGTCCTGCGACATGCGGAAAATTGGCGAGCACCTGGAAGAAGAAGTCGCGCCAGACCAGCTCGCTCAGCCAGGTCGCGGCGCCCACTGAGCCGGCTTCGTAACGCGGCAACGCACTGGCGACTGCTTCGCGAATCGAGATCGTGCCGAACCGCAAGTGCACACCCAGGTAGCTCGGGCCATTGATGGCGGGAAAGTTGCGCGTTTCGTCGTAGGCGTCGATGCGCCCTGCGAAGGTCTTCAGGAGCGTGCGGCCGCCGGATGTGCCCGTGGCAATCTGGAGGTCTTTGAAGTTGCTGGGCTCGAACCCGAGTTCAGCGAGCGATGGGACAGGGCCGCGCAAGTCAGCAGGCCGTTCTGCCAAGCGGCTTGCTCCAGCGTCCACAGGGTGCGGCGCAATCCCGGCAGGCCCCAATTTGGCCAGCCAGGCCCGCTTGTACGGTGTGAACACGGTATAGGGTGATTGCGCCTGGGTCAGCACCTCACGCCGCTCGAAGATCGTGTGGTCCTTGAATGTGTGGAACGCGATGCCGTGTGAAGCCAGCGCCGTGCGAACTTCGCTATCGCGCTGCAACGCCAGCGGCTCGTCGTCATGGTTGGCGAACACCGCGCGCGCGCCGAGTTGAACGGCGAGCCGCACGATCTCTTTCGCCGCCGCCGCATGGCAGGTGATGAGGCCTGCGCCAGCCCGCCCGGCCAGCGCGCGCAGATCCTCGTCGAGGGACGCGACCGACTCGCGAATGAACTCGACTCGCCGGTCGCGCCGGGGCAGTGAATCCAGGATGTCCTTGTCGAAGACGAATGCGCAGTGGACCTGCCCGCACGCCTGCAGCGCATGCGACAGCGCCGCGTTGTCGTGGGCGCGCAAGTCCCGGCGGAACCACACAAGACCCGCAGCGTAAGTTGAGTTCATCGAGGCGTTAAAATGTTCGATCATGCCTGCCGACGAATCGTCCATCAACCTGACGCATCATTTCCTCATAGCGATGCCGGGGCTTCAGGACGCAGCCTTTTCCAAATCCGTTGTTTACCTCTGCGAACACAGTGCGCGCGGCGCGCTGGGCCTGGTGATCAACAAGCCCAGCGACATCAACCTGGGCAATCTCTTTGACAAGGTCGAACTGCCGCTGGGGCGCAACGACTTGGCGCGAACGCCCGTCTTCCAGGGCGGCCCGGTGCAGACCGAGCGCGGCTTCGTCTTGCATGAAGCCGTCTTCACGCGCGAATCGGCGCCCAGCGAGCCGGTCTACGCCTCGACCATGACAATCCCCGGCGGTCTGGAGATGACCACCTCCAAAGATGTCCTGGAGGCGCTGTCCACCGGAGCCGGCCCGCGCAAGGTGCTGGTGTCGCTGGGCTACTCGGCCTGGGGCGAGGGCCAGCTCGAATCCGAACTGGCTGAGAACAGCTGGCTGACGGTGGGTGCGGACATCGCAGTCATCTTCGATACGCCGGTTGAGCAGCGGTATGAAAAGGCGCTCTCCCTCCTGGGCCTTCAGTCCTGGATGCTCTCTCCCGACGCGGGGCACGCGTGAGCGAGCTTCCTGCCACCGTCCCTTCCCATTTCCAGACGTTTCTTGCTTTCGATTACGGATTGAAGCGAACCGGCGTGGCCGTGGGCAATCGCATGCTGCGCACCGCGACGCCGCAAGCCACGATCAAGGCCGAAGGCGACGCGCGGCTGGTCCAGGCCGAGCTTCGCGTCAAAGAGTGGCAGCCCGATGCATTGGTCGTCGGCGTTCCCTTTCACCCTGACGGCGCGAGCCACGACAATACGGCGCGGGCGCGAAAATTCGCCCGGCAATTGCGCGGCAGGCTGAAGCTGCAAGTCTATGAAGTGGACGAGCGCTACAGCACCACCGAAGCGCTTTCGTCCGGCAGCGCCGACGCCGATGCGGGCGCTGCCTGCGTGATTCTTGAACAGTTCTTGAGGAGCCTGCCGTGAGCAGTCCGACCAACGCAGTACCCGGTGCTTTGGCACCTGGCGTGGGGGCCTTGTACCTCGACGCAGAGGCTTTGTACCGCGAGCTGCTGCGAGGCGTGCAGCAGATGGGCATCGCGAATGCGCGCCTGGTGGGCATCACCTCCGGCGGCGCATGGCTCGCGCAACGCCTGCACAAAGACATGAATCTTCCCGGCAGCGCGGGCGTGATTTCGTCGGCGATGCATCGCGACGATTTCGCCAAGCGCGGCCTGTCGGGCGCGGGCCAGCAGACGCAGCTCGAGTTCGACGTGAACGACGCGCACATCATCCTGCTGGACGACGTGCTGTTCACCGGTCGCACGATTCGCGCGGTCATCAACGAGCTGTTCGACTACGGCCGTCCCGCCAGCGTGAAGCTCGCGGTGCTGGTGGACCGTGGCGGGCGCGAGTTGCCAGTCCAGGCCGATTTCGCCGCCGCCCGCGTGACGCTGCCGTCATCGCAGTCGCTCTCGCTGGCGCAGGGCGATGCCGGCGAGTTCAGTTTCCGCATCGAGGAATCCTGATGCTCTACAAGCGCAATCCCCAACTCAATAAAAACGGCGAGCTGGTTCACCTGCTCTCGGTCGAGGGCCTGCCGCGCGACATCGTCACGCACATCCTCGATACCGCAGCGAGCTTCGTCAGCGTGAGCGACCGTGAAGTCAAGAAGGTGCCGCTGCTTCGAGGCAAGAGCGTGTTCAACCTCTTCTTCGAGAACTCCACGCGCACGCGAACCACGTTCGAGATTGCGGCGACGCGCCTGTCGGCCGACGTGATCAATCTCGATATCGCGCGCTCGTCGGCATCCAAGGGCGAGTCCCTGCTGGACACCATTGCGAATCTCTCGGCGATGGCCGCCGACCTGTTCGTCGTGCGGCACAGCGAATCCGGTGCGCCCTATCTGATCGCACAGCATGTCGCGCCGCATGTCCACGTCATCAACGCAGGTGATGGGAGGCACGCGCACCCGACCCAGGGCTTGCTGGACATGTACACGATCCGGCACTACAAGAAAGACTTCTCCAATCTCACCGTGGCCATCGTCGGTGATGTGCTGCATTCGCGTGTTGCGCGATCGGACATCCACGCGCTCACCACGCTGGGCTGCGCCGAGGTGCGCGTGGTCGGGCCCAAGACCCTGGTGCCCAGCGACATGGCGCAGATGGGCGTGCGTGTGTGCCACTCGCTCGAAGAGGGCATACGGGGCTGCGATGTCGTCATCATGCTGCGCCTGCAAAACGAACGCATGAGCGGCGCGCTGCTGCCTTCGTCGCAGGAATTCTTCAAGAGCTTCGGCCTGACGCAAGAGAAGCTGCAACTGGCCAAACCCGATGCCATCGTGATGCACCCGGGTCCGATCAATCGCGGCGTGGAGATCGACTCTGCCGTGGTCGATGGCAAGCAGAGCGTCATCTTGCCGCAGGTCACTTTCGGCATCGCGGTACGCATGGCGGTGATGAGCATTGTTGCGGGCAATGAGGCCTGAGCGCAGGCTTGAACAGAGGTCAGAACACAACATGAAAATCCTCATCAAGAACGGACGTGTCATCGATCCAGCATCGAACTTTGACGAGGTATGCGACATCGCGATTGCGGCGGGCCGTATCGTGTCAATCGCCAACACACCGCCCGGCTTCACGCCGAGCAAGGTGATGGACGCGAGCGGCTGCATCGTGGCGCCTGGCCTGGTTGACCTGGCCGTGCGGCTGCGCGAACCCGGTTACGAGCATGAAGGCATGCTGGAAAGCGAGATGGCGGCTGCGGTCGCTGGCGGTGTCACCAGCGTGGTGTGCCCGCCTGATACCGACCCTGTGCTCGATGAGCCGGGCCTGGTCGAGATGCTGAAATTTCGCGCCGAGAAGCTGCACCAGGCACGCGTGTTTCCGCTCGGTGCGCTCACCCGAGGCCTGCACGGCGAGATCCTGACCGAGATGGTGGAGTTGACCGAGGCCGGCTGCGTCGGTTTCAGCCAGGCGGAGATACCGCTTGCGAACACGCAGGTCCAGCAACGCGCGCTGCTTTATGCGGCGACTTATGGCTACACGGTGTGGCTTCGCCCGCAGGAGCTTCATCTGGGCGGCGGTGTCGCGGCCAGCGGCGCACTCGCAACCCGGCTGGGGCTTTCGGGTGTGCCTGTGGCCGCAGAGACGATTGCGCTGCACACGATCTTCGAGCTGATGAAGGTCACCGGCGCGAGCGTTCACATTTGCCGTTTGAGCAGCGCGGCAGGCGTCGAACTGGTCCGGCAAGCGAAGGCGCAGAAGCTGCCGGTCACCTGCGACATCAGCATCAATTCGCTGCACCTCACTGACAACGACATCGGCTACTTCGACAGCCGCATGCGCCTGAATCCGCCGCTGCGCCAGCAACGCGATCGCGATGCCTTGCGCGCCGGCCTGGCCGACGGCACCATCGATGCGCTTGTATCCGATCACACACCGGTCGATGAAGACGGCAAGACCTTGCCCTTCGCAGAAGCCGAGGCGGGCGCGACCGGCCTCGAGTTGCTGCTGGGCCTGTCGCTCAAGTGGGCGCAGGAAAGCGGCGTGGGTCTTGCGCGCGGCTTTGGAGTGATCACGAGCGAACCCGCGCGCGTGTTGGGTGCTTCGCTGGGCACCTTGCAGGCGAGCGTCGGCCAGCTGGTGGAAGGCGGTATCGCAGATGTTTGCGTGTTCGATGCGCAGGACGCGTGGACGGTCACCGATGAGGCGCTGCGCAGCCAGGGCAAGCACACGCCGTTCTCGGGCTACGAGCTGCCGGGACGCGTTCGCTGGACGATTGCCGCCGGCCAGGTGGCGTTTGAAAGCCGGCCGCGCGCGCACTGAGCCCGATGAAGTCGCTGCGCGCCGCGTGGAAACTGATGCGCGCTCTGGTGCATGGCATCGCGGGGCTGCTCACGATCACCTTGCTCTTTCCGCGCATGTCGCAGGTCGAGCGAGAGGCGCGTGTGCAGGCCTGGTCGCTGGAAATGCTGAAGGTGCTGGGCATCAAGCTGGAAGTGCATGGAGGGCCTCCTGCAGGCGGCCCCCTGCTGCTGGTCGCCAATCACATCTCGTGGCTCGACATTCTGGTGATGCACGCGGCGCGCTATTGCCGCTTCGTCTCCAAGGCCGACGTCAAGGACTGGCCCCTGATCGGGATGCTGGCAACAGGCGGGGGAACGATCTACATCGAGCGCGCATCCAGGCGCGATGCGATGCGGGTCGTGCATCGCATCACAGAGAGCCTGAAGGCCGGCGAAGTGGTCGCCGTCTTCCCCGAAGGCACCACGAGCGACGGCAAGACGCTGCTGCCCTTTCACGCCAACCTGATCCAGGCGGCGATCTCCGCCCAAGCGCCAGTGCAACCGGTGTCGCTGGATTACCTCGACGCGAAGACGCGAGAGATCAGCTTCGGGGCTCTCTACATCGATGACGACACGCTGGTCGGGTCGCTCTGGCGCGCATTGACGTCGCCGCCGATCACAGCCGTGGTGAACTTCGGCGAACCGCAGACCCACGACGGACGCAACCGGCGCGCGTGGGCCGAAGATCTGCGTTCAGCCGTGAATGCCTTGCGGCAGCCCTGAGCCTTCTGCTTCGTCGGTGCCGCCCCGTGCAAACGTGACGATGTGATCAACCTTGGCGCGAATGCCGATCCACTCGCCGATCTTGTGGTCGTGATGGCTGGGCACATGGGCCATCACGATCTCTCCGCTGGCAAGGCGCAGCGTGTAGAGAAATTCCGAACCGCGAAACGCCTTGCGGATGATCTCTGCCTTTACCGGTGCATCGTCGTCATGCACGATGTCATCGGCGCGCAGCAGCACGTCGTAGTCACCTTCGACAAGTCCCGGCGCCAGTGACGCGACATCGGTGAGGTCGCCCAGCGGTGTGTGGACGACCAGCCGCTTGCCGACTTCGCGCAGCGTGGCCGGTGCAAACACGCCGTGCCCGATGAAGTCAGCGACGAAGCGCGTGGCGGGCTGGTGGTAGAGGGTGTACGCATCGGCCCACTGGTGCAGATGTCCCTGGTGCATCACGCCGATGAAGTCGCCGGTGGCAAATGCCTCCAGCTGGTCGTGCGTGACGAACAGGGCCGTGGCTTGCGCGGCCTTGAGGATGGCGCGAATCTCGTGCGCGAGGCGTTCACGCAGATCGACATCGAGATTGGAAAACGGCTCGTCCAGAAGCAGCAGGCGCGGTTTGGGAGCGAGCGCACGCGCCAGCGCCACTCGCTGCTGTTGGCCGCCAGACAACTCATGCGGAAACTGGCGCTGTATCCCCGCGAGTCCCACCAGCTGCAGGACTTCCGCCACGCGAGACGCGCGTTCGCTCTTGGGCAGGTGATGCAATCCGAACGCGACGTTCTGGCCGACATCGAGATGGGGAAACAGCGCGTAGTCCTGGAACACCATGCCCACGCGCCGCTGCTCGGCGGGCAGGTCGACCTGGGCACTGCCCACGACCTGGCCTGCGATGCGAATTTCGCCGGCCGTCACGCGTTCGAGGCCCGCGATGGCGCGCAAGAGCGTCGTCTTGCCGCATCCTGAAGGCCCGATCAACACCCCGATCTGCCCGGCGCGAAGCCCGAACGTCACGTCGTCCACCGCCGGCGTCGACCGCGACGGATATTGGATGGACAACTGCTTGACCTCGACGAACATGCCGCAATTCTAGATGCTTACAATTCTCATTTGCGTCCAAGAGCCCAGCGCTCTTCATTTCACACCCCTCATGCGCTCGCTCCGGGTCCAGGACCTGATCCTTTTGCTGTTCGCGGGCTTGCTGGTCTTGCCGGTGCTGGCCGTGCTTGCGTCTTGGACGCAATGGGACAGCCGCAGCGCGCAGATCCTGGGCGAGATGGCATCGACCGTGCTGCCTGGCTATGCGTGGACCAGCCTGGGGCTTTGCGTGGTCGTCGGCGTTGGCGTGGCACTGGTGGGCGGTGCGACGGCAGCAGCGGTCACGCTGTTTGATTTCCAGGGCAGACGCACCCTCGAGTGGATGCTGCTCTTGCCGTTGGCCATGCCTGCTTATGTGGTGGCTTACGCGTACACCGACTTCCTTCAGTTCGCCGGGCCAGCGCAGACATGGCTTCGATCCAGCTTCGGGCTCGAAGGCCGCGTGCTTCCAGAGGTGCGCAGCTTTGGCGGCGCGGCGGTGGTGTTCATCGTCTCGCTCTACCCCTATGTTTACCTGCTCGTTCGCACCGCGTTGAGCGAGCGAGCCGGGCACCTGATGGAGGCCGCGCGCCTGTTGGGTGCGCCGCTGGGCCGTCGCATCCGCGAAGTCGCGATGCCCCTGGCCCGCCCCGCCATCGCGGCCGGAATCGCGCTTGCGCTGATGGAGACACTTGCGGACTTCGGCGTGTCGAGCTACTTCGGCATCCAGACGTTCACGACCGGCATCTACAAGGCGTGGTTGGCGATGGACAACCGCATTGCCGCTGCGCAACTGGCCACCATGCTGCTCGTGGTCGTCGCATTCCTGCTGGCACTGGAGCGCAAGGCGCAGCGACGACTGCGGTTTTCGTCCACGCGCGCAGGGCGTCCCCATGCCCGCGACGCGCAGGCGATGCGCTTGCATGGATCGCAACTGGTCATGGCATGGCTGCTGTGCGGCCTGCCGGTGCTGCTCGGCTTCGTGCTGCCGGTCGTCTTCATGCTCAGGCCGCTGGCAGCCGACTGGTCAGTGCTGCCCTGGGATCGATTCCTGCAGTGGTCGTTCAACAGTGTGCGGCTCGGCGCGATCAGCGCGATCGCCGCCGTCGTCATCGCGGTACTGATGGCGTTCAGCCTGCGGCGCGCGCCCCATTCGATCAATCGGGGCGTCGTGCAACTGGCGGGTCTTGGCTATGCGGTGCCGGGCGCGGTGATCGTGGTGGGCCTGTTGTTGCCGGTGGGCTGGTTGCAGTCGGTGGCTCCGCAATCGGGCATCGGCGGGCTGGTCACAGCCACCGTGCTGGGGGTGGTGTGGGCTTACCTCGTGCGGTTCGTGTCCGTCGCGCTGCAATCCATCCAGAGCGGGTACGCGCGCATCCCTGCCAGCTTTGATGACACGGCGCGTGTACTGGGTTCAGGCAGCGCGCGCCTGCTGTCGCGTGTGCACTGGCCGCTGCTTCGGCGCTCGTCGATGGCCGCAGCCTTGCTGGTGTTTGTCGACGTGATGAAGGAGCTGCCCGCGACGATGGTGCTGCGGCCCTTCAACACCGATACGCTCGCGGTGGTTGCCTATCAGCTGGCACGCGATGAGCGCCTGGGCGAGGCGGCCTTGCCGTCGCTCGCGCTGGTGCTGGTGGGGCTGGTGCCGGTGATGCTGCTCAGCCGCACGCTCAGGAGCGGTGAGCGCTGATCACGCTTCGTCGGAAATGCCGGCCTGCGAAGAAGCCTGTTTCCGGAAAACGATCTCGCCCGTGGGCACATGAACCACGCGGATTTCACTGGAAGGCAGCGTGAATGATTTCGCTGCGAGGGTGACGGCCAATGCGCGGTCTTTCACCTCGAACCGGTGAGCGCCTCGGGCGGGCCAGAGCAGGCCGTTGATGGGCTGGTTGCTTTCAATGCGGTAGTCGGCTGACGTCATTGGATTCCCCTGGGGCTGGGAGCAATTTACTCCTTGCGAGATGCCTGTCTGTAGGACAGCGCCGACGCCGCGAAAAAAACCGGCAACTTGCGGCCAACTACAATTGGA
Source organism: Caenimonas sp. SL110 (assembly GCF_001044395.1). Taxonomy (GTDB): domain Bacteria; phylum Pseudomonadota; class Gammaproteobacteria; order Burkholderiales; family Burkholderiaceae_C; genus Ramlibacter. The sequence continues at coordinate 98,123 of NZ_JANU01000042.1, read as the reverse complement.
CCGCCTGCCGCCGTAGTTCAATGGATAGAACGAGCGCCTCCTAAGCGCTAGATATGGGTTCGATTCCCGTCGGTGGTACCAAAGGCCCGGAGAGCCAGCGAAAGCCGCTACTTCGACAACAACCGCATCGCCTCTTCCAGCCCCTTGATCGTGAGCGGGTACATCCGCTGGTTCACCAGTTGCTGGATCACGCTGATGCTTTGCCGGTATTGCCAGACGCCCTGCGGCTCGGGGTTGATCCAGGCGAACTTCGGAAACGCATTGGTCAGGCGCTGCATCCATTCCGCACCGGCTTCTTCGTTGTTGTACTCAACGCTGCCGCCAGGCTGCAGGATCTCGTAAGGGCTCATCGTCGCGTCGCCCACGAAGATCAGCTTGTAGTCCTTGTTGTACTTCCTGATGATGTCCCAGGTCGCGAACTTCTCGGAGAAGCGGCGGCGGTTGTTCTTCCACATGAAGTCATAGACGCAGTTGTGGAAGTAATAGAACTCCAGGTGCTTGAACTCCGCCTTGGCAGCCGAGAACATTTCCTCGACCCGGTGGATGTGCTCGTCCATCGTGCCGCCCACGTCCATGAGCAGCAGGATCTTCACGTTGTTGTGCCGCTCGGGAATCATCTTGATGTCGAGCCAGCCCGCATTGGCGGCCGTGGACTTGATCGTGTCGTCCAGGTCCAGCTCGTCGGCAGCGCCCTCGCGCGCGAACTTGCGCAGCCTGCGCAGCGCGACCTTGATGTTGCGCGTGCCGAGTTCCTGCGTGTCGTCGTAGTCCTTGTAGGCGCGCTGGTCCCACACTTTCACCGCGCTCTTGTTGCGGCTTTTTTCCTGGCCGATGCGGATGCCCTGCGGATTCACGCCATACGCGCCAAACGGCGATGTGCCGCCCGTGCCTATCATCTTGCTGCCGCCTTCGTGACGCTCCTTCTGCTCTTCGAAGCGCTTCTTGAGCGTTTCCATGAGCTCATCCCAGCCCATCTTCTCGATTTTGGCGCGCTCCTCGGGGCTGAGTTCCAGCTCCAGGTTCTTGCGCAGCCATTCGAGCGGCAAGTCCTTGGTGAAGTCGGCAACCATCTCGACGCCCTTGAAGTACGAAGCAAACGCACGGTCGAACTTGTCGTAGTGCTTTTCGTCTTTGACCAGCGTCGTGCGCGAGAGGTAGTAGAAGTCGTCGATGCTCCAGCCGCCGCCGTCTTCATCCTGGCTTGCCGGGCCAACCACGCCTTTCTTCAGCGCTTCCAGCAGCACCAGGTATTCCTTGACTGACACCGGCAGCTTTGCGCTGCGCAGCGTGTAGAAAAAGTCGGTCAGCATGGCGCTCCTTGCGTGGGGGTTGCGGCGATGGTGGGAGCGTGCGACTTGCCCCATCGGCGAACGAATATCGTGTCCTTGCGGCGGGCCTGCATCACCAGCCACGCAGAGGCGATGATGCTGATCAGCACCGCGACAACAGATGCCTCTGCGCCGAAGCCGCCACCCGACAGCCACTCGGGGCCGGGTCGCGTCGAGACCAGATAACCCGATGCGTTGGTGCCCGATACGGGTATGCCAAAGATCGCGCCCTGTGTGAAATTCCAGGTCATGTGAATGCCCATCACGAGCGGCAGCGAGCGCGTGACGTTGTACGCCAGCCCCAGCAATACACCCGCCTCGACGGCGATGGCAATCGAACTCCAGACGGTCGCGCCCTTGTTCATGATGTGCACACCGCCGAAGAACAGCGCCGAGATGGCCAGCGCCCACCAGGTGCCCAATCCCTCTTCGCTGATACGAAACAGAACGCCGCGAAAGATGATTTCTTCGGCGATGGCCGTGCCCAGCCCCGTGAGCAGCAGCGGCCTGATCCAGTCGAACTGCGGGTTGGTGCCCGTCACTTCGTAGCTGCCTGCAAGCCACAGAACGCCCACCACGCTTCCAATGAAGAGCACGCCCAGAACCGAGCCCAGCAGGCCGTCCGGCACCACCCGGCGCCATGCCAGTTCAACCGGTTTGCGCCGTTCGATCACATAGACAAGAAAGAGGTAAGCCAACAGCGCGGGAACCAGTTGCCGCAGGAAGATGCCGATGCTGCGCTGTGGCTGCGGGGCTTGCCTGCCATCCCATCCGAGTGCCGCGAACAGGACGCTCAGCAGAAACATCGCGCCTGCGAAGATGCCGATGAAAATCGCAATGCGCGCGCCCGGCGAATAGACGAGCCAGCGATTCCATTTCGTGGCGTTGGCGGGTGTCGAGAAAGCGATCATTCGCTTCGGTCCCTGGACAAAAGGTATTGAAGCTGCGACTTGGCTTCCGGCCATTCACCGGCTGTCATGCTGTACATCACCGTGTCGCGAACAGTGCCGTCACGCCGTGGCGCGTGGTGACGCAGCACGCCGTCTTTTCGTGCGCCCAGCCGCTCGATCGCGCGCTGGCTCGCAAAGTTGTAGTTGTCGGTTCGCCACCCCACAAGCTTTGCGCCCAGCGTCTCGAATGCGTGCGTCATGAGAAGCAGCTTGCAGGTGGTGTTGACGTGGCTGCGTTGCCAGCTTTTCGCATACCAGGTGTAGCCGATCTCCAGGCGCTCGATGGCGGGGACGATGTCGTGATAGCGCGTCGTGCCGACGAGCTTGCCGCTGGCGACATCACGCACAACGAACGGCAGCATGTGTCCCTCGGCCTGCCCCTTCAATGCGAAGGCAACATAAGCGGCCGCTTCGCCAGGTGCGGGCACGGAGGTGATGCGCAGGTTCCACAACTGCCCGTCATGCGCTGCGGCTTCGATCTCGCCGGCGTGATCGGCCGTCATCGGTTCCAGCCGCACCAGCGGCGTTGCGAGGGTGCAGGGTTCCGGTGTCTTCAACTCAGTCTTCCTTTTTCCTTCGAGACGCGCGCCAGCGCCTGGCGCCCTGCAGCCCGAGGCCGCCGCCAATGCCGGCCATCAGGATGCCGCCGATGGCACTGCCGTCGTAGCCCTGCGCCAGTGGATCGAAGCCGACCAGCTTGCCCAGCAAGTAGGCGATGAGGACTCCGCCCATGAAACCCACGGCGTCAGTCAATCCTTCAACGAGAAGCGGATGCATGTCGCGGTCCTAGCGGTTGTGACGCTGCATGAACACGAGCTTTTCGAACAGCGTCACGTCCTGCTCGTTCTTGAGCAGCGCGCCCACCAGAGGCGGCACCGCAACCTTGTCGTCCTTGCTTTGCAGGGCGGCCAGGGGAATGTCTTCGGCCACCAGAAGCTTGAGCCAGTCGAGCAGTTCGCTGGTCGAGGGCTTTTTCTTCAAGCCCGGCAAATTGCGCACGTCATAAAACGTCTTCATCGCGGCCGTCAGCAATTCCTTTTTCAGGCCGGGGAAATGCACGTCCACGATCTGCTGCATCGTTTCCGCATCGGGAAACTTGATGTAGTGGAAAAAGCACCGGCGCAAGAATGCGTCGGGCAGTTCCTTTTCGTTGTTGGAGGTGATGAAAACGAGCGGCCGGTGTTTGGCGCGCACCATTTCGCGCGTCTCATACACGTAGAACTCCATGCGGTCGAGTTCGCGCAGCAGGTCGTTCGGAAATTCGATGTCGGCCTTGTCGATTTCGTCAATGAGCAGCGCGACAGGCCTGTCGGCTGTGAAGGCCTGCCACAGCACACCCTTGACGATGTAGTTATGGATGTCCTTGACCTTTTCGCCGCCGTCCAGGTCCTTCAATTGCGAGTCGCGCAGGCGGCTCACCGCGTCGTATTCGTACAGGCCCTGCTGCGCCTTGGTGGTCGATTTGATGTGCCATTGCAACAGCGGCATGTCCAGTGCCTGGGCCACTTCCTCAGCCAGCATGGTCTTGCCGGTGCCGGGCTCGCCCTTGACCAGGAGTGGGCGCTGGAGAGTGATGGATGCGTTCACTGCAAGCATCAGGTCTTGCGTGGCGACGTAGTTCTGGGAGCCTTGGAACTTCATGTGGTGAGCTTGAACGGAGGGTATGGAAATGGGCATCGCGCCGCGCCCGATATAATCAAAGGTTGATTCGAAGTCTGACCTCTCACTCAATTGTGCGCGCAAAATGAACAAGTTGTTGACCACGCTTTTCGCCCTGGCTGTCGCTTCCGTGACGGTATCGTCGTACGCCCAGGCGTCCGCGCCCGCAGCAGCTGCGCCCGCGCCTGCTGCCAAGGCGGCGCCGGCCACACCGGCCAGCGCCAAGTCCCTGGAAGCCAAGATCGCCATGTGCGTCGGCTGCCACGCCATCAAGGGCTACCACGCGACCTTCCCCGAGGTGTACCGTGTGCCGATGATTGCGGGCCAGGGTGCCAAGTACATCGCCAGCGCACTCAACGCCTACAAGAACGGTGACCGCAAGCACCCGACCATGCGCGGCGTCGCGGCCAGCCTGTCCGACCAGGACATCGCCGACATTTCTGGCTACTACGAGCGCGAAGGCATGGAAGATGCCAAGCCGCTGGCCAAGACTCCCAACCGCGACGCCAGCCCGCAAGTCGCTGCCCTGATGCAGAAGGCCGCATGCGTCTCCTGCCACGGCGCCAATTTTGCGAGCCCTATCGATCCGAGCTATCCCAAGATTGCAGGTCAGCACCCCGATTACCTGTTCGTTGCACTGAAGGCGTACAAGGTCGAAGGCAACGCCACCACCGGCCGCAGCAACGGCATCATGGCCGGCATCGCCAAGCAATTCACCAACGCCGAACTCAAGGCCATGGCCGGCTACATCGGCTCGCTCAATGGCGACCTCGAAACCAAGCCTGAGAGCCGGTTCCGTACGGGCGCTCGCTGAACCCGGTTCCAGCCGCAGCGAACAGTCAAAAGGCCCCGCGAGGGGCCTTTTCTATTGGGGCGGGGCTTTGATCAGTCGCTGGTCGCCCGCCGCTGCACACACTCCACATACGCATTGCCGTCCGGGGGCCGGCCCGATCGCTGGCTCTCCCACAGCATGGTGCCCAGGCACTCCATCGCCTCGTGATGCGCGTCGTGCAAGGATCCCCGGCGCGCAGCCAGCAACTCGACCGCTTGCCTGATGCCGCGCGGTTGGTCGATGGAGCACTGCTCGCTGATCGACAGGTGCATCGACAGGTGCAGGAACGGATTGGTCTTGCCGTCGGCGCCGTCATAGGCGCGGGCCACGGCCGCGTCCGCATCACCCACATCCGGGTGGTATTCAGGATGCTCGGCCAGCCACTGACCCGCCAGTGTTTCCAGCGCGTCCATCGGCTGCCCGTCCGTTGATTTCGCGTGCACCGCGCAGAAAAAGCGCCGCACGTCCGACTGGGAAGGATTGAACATGCGCGCAGCCTAGCACGCACGGATTGCCCCCTGTGCGAGCAGCGCCGTGCCGGGAGGTCATAGAATTTCGCCAGGACATTCAAATGATCGACAAGATCGCCGCTTCGGTGGCGCAAGCACTTCCCCGCGTTGCCGAAGGCGCCACCGTGATGATCGGTGGCTTCGGCACGGCAGGCATTCCTTCCGAACTCATTGCAGGGCTCATTGAGCAACGACCGCGCGGATTGACAGTGGTCAACAACAACGCGGGCAACGGCGATGAGGGACTTGCTGCCTTGCTGGCCGCAGGCTGCGTTCGCAAGATCATCTGCAGTTTTCCGCGACAGGCCGACAGCCATGTGTTCGATGCGCTGTACCGCGCGGGCAAGGTCGAGCTCGAACTCGTGCCGCAGGGCAATCTTGCCGAGCGGATCCGGGCTGCAGGCGCGGGCATTGGCGCGTTTTTCACCCCCACCGGTTACGGCACCGAGCTTGCAAAGGGCAAGGAGACCCGCGAAATCAACGGCCGGATGCATGTGCTCGAACATGCGATCCACGCCGACCTGGCGCTCATCAAGGCCGAGCGCGGTGACCGGTGGGGCAACCTCACCTACCGCATGGCCGCGCGCAACTTCGGCCCCGTGATGGCGATGGCCGCGAAGCAAACCGTGGCCAGCGTGCACGAGATTGTCGAACTCGGTGCGCTGGACCCCGAGGCAGTCGTGACGCCGGGCATCTTCGTGCACCGCATCGTGAAGGTGCCTCGCGTCGCCACGCAGGCCGGCGGCATCCGCAACACGGCCTGAAAACAAGAACAACGAAGTCGTGCCATGACCTTCCAGCGCCGTACCAAGGATCAACTCGCCGCCCGTGTCGCACGCGACATTCCGGAGGGCGCCTATGTCAACCTGGGCATCGGCATGCCCACGCTGGTGGCCAATCACATTCCGGCCGGCCGCGAAGTCATTCTCCAGAGCGAGAACGGCATCCTTGGCATGGGGCCGGCGCCGCCCAAGGGCGAGGAAGACTACGACCTCATCAACGCAGGCAAGCAACCGGTGACGCTCCTGCCGGGCGCCTCGTTCTTTCATCATGCCGACAGCTTCGCGATGATGCGCGGCGGGCACCTGGATATCTGCGTGCTGGGCGCGTTCCAGGTCAGCGAGAAGGGCGACCTGGCCAACTGGCACACCGGCGAGCCCGGGGCGATTCCAGCCGTCGGAGGAGCGATGGATCTGGCCACTGGGGCATTGCAGACCTGGGTCATGATGGACCTGCTCACCCGCGAGGGCACCAGCAAGGTGGTGCGCGAATGCAGCTACCCGCTCACGGGACTCGCGTGCGTCAAGCGCATCTACACCGACGTGGCCACACTCGAAGTCACAGCGACCGGCTTGCATTGCATCGACCGCGTCGATGGCCTGTCACACGCCGAACTCGTCTCAATGGTCGGCTTCGACATTGCGCCATAGCCATCACCCCATCATTTTCAGGAGTACCCATGAATCACGCCTTCATCTGCGATGCCATTCGCACGCCCTTCGGTCGTTACGGCGGGGCGCTGTCCTCGGTGCGCACCGACGATCTTGGGGCCATTCCCATCAAGGCGTTGATGGCGCGCAACCCGAATGTCGACTGGCAATCGGTGAGCGATGTGCTTTACGGCTGCGCCAACCAGGCCGGTGAAGACAACCGCAACGTCGCGCACATGGCAAGCCTGTTGGCCGGCCTGCCGATCGAGGTGCCCGGCGCCACCATCAACCGACTGTGCGGCTCCGGGCTGGACGCGGTCGGCACGGCAGCGCGCGCGATCCGCGCGGGCGAGGCGACGCTCATGATCGCTGGCGGCGTCGAGAGCATGAGCCGCGCGCCCTTCGTGATGCCCAAGGCCGATAGCGCCTTCAGCCGCGCCGCATCCATCTACGACACCACCATCGGCTGGCGCTTCGTCAACAAGCTGATGAAGGAAATGCACGGCGTTGATTCCATGCCCGAAACCGCCGAGAACGTCGCCACCGACTACGGCATCGAACGCGAGGCGCAGGACCGCATGGCCCTCGCGTCCCAGATGAAGGCTGTTGCGGCGCAGAAGGCTGGCTTTTTCGACGCCGAGATCACGCCGGTCAGCATTGCGCAAAAGAAGGGCGAAGCCATCGTCGTCGGCAAGGACGAGCATCCGCGCGAAACCTCGATGGAGGCACTGGCCAGGCTCAAGGGCGTGGTCAGGCCCGATGGCACTGTCACCGCGGGCAACGCCAGTGGCGTCAACGACGGCTCGTGCGCGTTGCTGCTGGCCGACGAGGCGACCGCAGCGAAGAACGGCCTGACGCCCAAAGCGCGTGTGGTGGGCATGGCCACGGCCGGCGTCGCGCCGCGCATCATGGGCATCGGCCCCGCGCCGGCGACGCAAAAAGTGCTGGCGCTCACCGGCCTCACGCTCGCGCAACTCGACGTGATCGAGTTGAACGAGGCGTTTGCGGCGCAGGGACTCGCCGTGCTGCGCACGCTGGGCCTGCCTGATGACGACCCGCGCGTGAATGCCAACGGCGGCGCAATCGCGCTGGGCCATCCGCTGGGCGCGTCGGGCGCGAGACTGGCGACGACAGCGGTGAACCAGCTGCACCGCACCGGCGGCCGTTACGCCCTGTGCACGATGTGCATCGGCGTGGGGCAGGGCATCGCCGTCATCCTCGAGCGGGTTTGAGCGGCTCTTTCAAGGGGTTCTTCAGGCGATACAGCTCGGTGATGTCGCGATAGCTCATGACCGAACCTGCGCGCTTGCCGTTCACGCGGTGTGCGATCACGTTGCATTCGAGAATGCGGCCGTCGGTCAGCTCGACGATGCTTTGCTGCGGCTCATCGGGGTTGGCCTTTCGTGCTTCTGCATTGGCCAGGAAGCGCGCGGGGTCCGTCACTTGCGACAGCTGTATCGCCATCAGGCTCGCGTCGCTGAGGGTGGCCAGCTTGTCCGGGGCAATGCCCCAGATCGAGATGAAGCGCGAATTGAAATGCATCGCGCGGCCGAAGTAACCCATGGCGACGATGCCGTCGGTCGTCGAGTCGAGCGTGGCCAGCAGCAGCGCAAGCGCGGCTTTGGCTTCGGTCAGGTCCTGTGTGCGGCATTCCAGGCTGCGACTGGCCGTTGCAAGCTTGCGCGTTGCCTGCGCGAGCGCGCGCCGTTCGTGGGCCAGCTCCTGCGTCAGGCGATTGACCAGGTCTCCCATGCCGACTGTCTGCGCCTGGGGCGCACGTGTTGCTTCTTTTGTGGTCATGCGGGTGCGGTTTCTTCAGACAGGACGTGAGCCAGGTCGTGCAATAGCGCGCCCAGCGGGGTTTCAAAATCAGCGAGCAGGTCGTTGACCTGGGCGCAGGGCGCACCGCTGCCCAGCGCGGTTTCGAGCGCGCCGGCAGCCTGCTGCACCAGCGACGCGCCGATGTTTCCTGCGACTGCCTTGCTCGTATGCGCATGTCGCAATGCGGTCTCGACGTCACCAGCCGACAGTGCGGCACGGATGTCGCGCGCAATGTGCTGCTGGCCCGCCAGGTAGCGCTTGAGCATCGCCAGGTACAGCGGCTTCTTGTTCATCATGCGCGTGAGACCCAGCGCGGTGTCCAGGCCTGCGATGCCCACCGGGATGCCATCGGCTCCCGTTGCTGCTGCAGGCAGGCCGGGGACCACTGCCGCCGATGCCTGCCGTGGCTGAATCCAGCGCACAAGGATCGCCCTCATCGCGTCGGGGTCGATAGGCTTGACCAGGAAGTCGTCCATGCCGGCCTCCATGCAACGGCGACGGTCCTGTTCCATCGCGTTCGCCGTCATCGCGACGATCGGCAAGTGCTTCAGGCGGGCCAGCTTGCGAATCTGGCGAGTGCAGGTCAGTCCGTCCATCACCGGCATCTGCATGTCCATGAAGACCAGGTCGTAGGGGCTCGTGCTTGCTTTTTCAAATGCGACCAGGCCGTTGTCGGCGACGTCAACGACGAACCCGGCGTCTTCAAGGAGTTCGCGCGCGACCTGCTGGTTGATGTCGTTGTCTTCCACCAGCAGCAGCCGTGCGCCGCGACGCTGCGCGATGCGGTCGTCGGGCGCGACCACGGCGGACTCGATCCGCGCGGTGCCCGCGTGCCGGCGGCCGCCCAGCACGTCCATCGTCGTGTCGAACAGCACCGAGGCATTGACTGGCTTGACCAATACGTTCTGGATGCCGGCTGACGTGGCTTCCTTGATCACTTCCTCGCGACCGTGCGCCGTCACCATCAGGAAGATGGGTGTGGACTGCAGGCCCAGCGAGCGGATTCGCCGCGCAGTTTCCATGCCGTCCATGCCGGGCATGCGCCAGTCGAGATAGACAACGTCATACGGTGAGCCGGCGGCGGCAGCGCGGCGCACTTCCTCGATGGCGCCGGCTCCCGTCGATGCTGCGCTTGCCATGAAGGTCATCCCCTTCAGCATGTCCGTGATCACCGCACGCGCGTGGTCGTTGTCGTCCACCACCAGCGCGCGCCGCCCGCGCAGGTCGGGGTTGGGCATGAGATCGCGCTGGGCTGCGGCGCCAATGCCCACGCGGGCACTGAACCAGAAGGTGCTGCCCTTGCCGAATTCGCTCTCGACCCCCACTTCGCCGCCCATCAGTTCGGCCAGCCGCTTGGAGATCGCCAGCCCAAGGCCAGTGCCGCCAAAGCGCCGCGTGGTGGACGTGTCTGCCTGCGAGAAGCTCTGGAACAGCCGCGAGCGCTGCTCTGCGGTGAGGCCGATGCCGGTATCGCGCACCCGAAAGTGCAGCAACACGCTCGTGGCCGTGCGTTCGCTGGCCCGGACCGACACCACGATCTCGCCTTTTTCGGTGAACTTCACTGCGTTGTTGGCGTAGTTCAGCAGGATCTGCCCCAGGCGCAGCGAGTCGCCAGTGAGGTGCGCCGGTACATCGGGTGCGACTTCAAACACGAGCTCCAGGCCCTTGGCGTGGCTCTTTTCGCCGATGAGGCTGCCTGTGGTGTCCAGCAGGTTCTGCAGTTCGAAATCGGCCTGCTCCAGATCGAGCTTGCCTGCCTCGACCTTGGAGAAATCCAGGATGTCGTTGATCAGGCCCAGCAGGTGCTTGCCCGAAGTCTGGACCTTGGCGATGTAGTCGCGCTGGCGTTCGGTCAGGTCGGTCTTGAGCACCAGGTGCGACAGCCCGATGATCGCGTTCATTGGCGTGCGGATCTCGTGGCTCATGTTGGCCAGAAAGTCCGACTTCATGCGCGTCGCGTCTTCCGCGATTTCCTTGGCGCGGCGAAGCTCTTCTTCTTCCTTGCGGCGGGCGGTCACGTCGCGGCTGATCGCAAGCACGCCCTGCGCATTGCCATCTTCGTCCCACAGCGGCGAGGTGACGGTGTCGTAGAGCGTCCGATGGCCGTCGAACGACCCAATCCATTCCTCGGACGACTGTTCGCGCAGCAGCGTCATCGTGCGCTCGTCGGTTTCCCGCACCCTTGCTGCAACGTCGGCGGGATACAGGTCGCTGGCGGTCAGACCCCGAAGCTCATCGACCGGACGGCCCACCATCGCGGCGAACGCCGTGTTGCATCGGATGTAGCGGCCTTCCCGGTCCTTGTAGACGATGAGGTCGGATATGGAGTTGATGAGTGCTTCGAGCGTGGCCTCCTGCTTGTTGCGCTCGGCCTCCGCGCGCTTTTGTGCGGTGATGTCCTTCACCGAGCAGATGTACATCGCATTGCCGGCGGATTGGGCCAGGAACACGGTGACTTCCATGTCGCGCAGCGTGCCGTCCTTGCGCCGATGGCGCGTCTCCATGGTGAGCGGGCGGCGAAGCTCTGAAAGCGCTGCGTTCACCAGCGGCAGGTCCTGCGACACCTGGAACTTCACGTCGAAGTCCGTCAGGTGCAATCCCAGCAGCTCCTGCGGCGGATAGCCGAGATGCTTGCATGCAGCCGGATTGGCGTAGGTCACCGTCAGCGTGTCCTTGCCGAGCCAGAACATCGGCCCCGAGCTCTCGAGCACGAGGTGGTTGAACATCATCTTGTCCTCGTATCGAAGACGCTCGGTGATGTCGCGATAGGTGATGACGCTGCCTACGCATTTGCCGTGGACCCGCTGCGGAATCGAATGACGCTCCAGGGTACGGCCGTCCTGCAGCTCAACGATGGAAAGGTCCTCTGCATCGGGATTGGTGCGCCCCTGCTCGACGAGCGCGACAAGCCCTGCGGGATCTTTGACACGTCCGGTCTGCAGCGCGAGCAGGCGCGCGGCGTTCAGCGTGTCCAGTTCTTCTTCGGGCAGGCGCCACAGCTCGATGAAGCGGATGTTGTAGTAGATCGAGTCGTCCGAGAACTGCAGCGTGAGGATGCCGTCACTGGCCGCGTCGAGCGTGGATTCGAGCACTTCATGCCCGCTGCGCAGTGCCTCGAACTGCCGGTTACGCGTTTCCAGGCGCTTTTCGAATTCGCTGGACCGCTGCAGCGCCTCGGCGAGCGCCTGACGTGCCTGTGCCAGTTCGCTTTCCAGCGTCGTGGCGACGCGGCCGGAGTCGGCCAGCGCGGCTGTCAGGTCGTCGGGGGCGCGATCCATGCGGCTCTTTCGCGGTTTCGAAAGAACCGATGAGACCATCCGGGGGGGTGCAACTCATAGGCAAATTGCCTAACGCGGGTAGGTGTTTTGGCGGGATGCCCGGTCAATCGCCCCAGCCGGGAGGGCGCGCCTGCGTCTCGGCCCGTCGCCGTTCGTTCTCGGCGCGCTCCTGCGCCATCTGCTCTTCGAGCTGGCGGCGGCCCTGCTTGGCGACTGCGATGACTTTTGCGCGGTCCAGGTGGTGCGGGTACATCTGCTCGAACAGGTCGATGTTGTGCCGGCGAAACCGCATCGCCTGATTGCGGGCTTCATGTGGCGTGAAGCCCAGCACTTCGAGCACCGTGCGGCCGCTGCGCAGGCTGGCCTCGAACACTTCGCGTTCCACGCGCAGGATGCCGCGATCGCGCAACTCGTTCCAGTGGGTCACGTCCCTGGCCCGCGCGACCAGTTCCAGGTGCGGGAAGTGCTCGCGCGCGAGGTCCACGATGGCCAGCGACTGCCGGGTGTCATCCACCGCGACGACCAGGATTTTTGCTGTCGATGCGCCTGCCGTGCGCAGCAGGTCCAGGCGCGTCGCATCGCCGTAGAAGACCTTGTAGCCGAATGACCGCGCGGCTTCGATCATGTCGGCGTCGTGGTCCAGCACCGTGGCGCCTATGCCCTGCATGGCCAGCATGCGCCCGATGATCTGGCCGTAGCGGCCGAAGCCCGCGATGATGACCGGCTTGTCCTGCTGTTCGCTGATCTCCTGGAGCTGCGGCGTGTTGCAGTTGGCCCAGCGCGGCAGCAGCAGCTTGTCGACGGCCACAAGGAGCAGAGGGCTCACCAGCATCGAGACGGCGACCGCGCCGATCAGCAGCGAAGAAACCGACGGTGAAATCACCTGTGCGCCGGTGGCGGTCTGGAAGACGACGAACGCGAATTCACCGCCTTGCGCCAGCAGCAGCGTGAAGACCGGGCGCTCCTGCAGGGGCAGGTCCATGGCGCGCGCCAGGCCGTAGATCACCGCCGCCTTGATCGCCAGAAAACCAATGACGATGAGGGCCATCAGGCCGGGTGATTTTGCGAGCACGCCGAAGTCGATGCTCATGCCCACCGCGATGAAGAACAGGCCCAGCAACAGGCCCTTGAAAGGCTCGATGTCGGTTTCGAGTTCGCGCCGGTATTCGCTTTCTGCCAGCAGCACGCCCGCGAGAAAAGCGCCCAGCGCCATCGACAGGCCCACCAGCTGCATCAGCGCAGCGATCGCCACCACCAGCAGCAATGCGGCCGCCGTGAAGATCTCCGGCGTGTTGCTCTTGGCGATCCAGCGCAGCAGTGGCCTGAGCAACAGCCGGCCACCCAGGATGATGCCGCCCACGACGACGACGATGCGGCCCGCCTCGAACCAGACGCTGGCTGGCGCGCCGTTGGCTTGCGGCGCAGTGGCGAGCAGCGGCAGCAAGGCCAGGATGGGAATTGCGGCCACGTCCTGGAACAGCAGGATCGAGAAGCCCGCCTGGCCGCTGGAGGTAGGCAGCATGTTGCGCTCGCCCATGACCTGCAGTGCGATGGCGGTGGAGGACAACGCCAGTCCCAGAGCGGCCACAACCGCGATGCGCCATGGCACGCCAGCCATCATGGCCGCGGCACCCAGCAGGGCCGCGCAGCCCAGCACCTGCGCGCTGCCCCAGCCGAAGATCGGCCGGCGCAGGTTCCACAGGCGCCGGGGCTCCAGCTCCAGCCCGACCAGGAACAGCATCAGGACGACGCCGAATTCAGCGAAGTGCAGGATGTCCTGCACGTTCTTCACCAGGCCCAGCCCCCAGGGCCCGATGGCGATGCCAGCGGCGAGGTAGCCGATGATCGAGCCTAGGCCGAGTGCACGCGACACCGGCACGGCGATGACGGCTGCGCTCAGGTAGATCAGGCTGTTGATGAGCCAGGAGGGGGCGTGTTCCATGTTCACTCGGGCGTTTTGTGCGGTCGGTCGGTCGTGGGCACTGCGCACGCGGGACAACTCTCGATGTCATCCATTTCCGGCCAGTCCGGGTAGCTTCGCAGCCGCTCGCTGAAGACGTCCACGTGCTGCTTCACGGCGTCTTCGCTGGCGCTGCGGGCGCCGTGCAGCAGGAGCGGCGGCAGGAACCGCATGCCGCACAGGGCGGCGGTCTGCTCATAGGGCGGCAGGAAAGCGTCGAAGAAGTAGCGGTTGTAGCTTTGCGGGTGGTACGAATGCTCGGGACCGCCGGTGGTCGCCACCAGCCAGAGGTCCTTGCCTTGCAGTGCCTGTCCGCCCGGACCATAGGCCCAGCCGTAAGTGAGCACTTCGTCCAGCCAGAGCTTGAGCAGGGCGGGCATCGAATACCACTGCACCGGATGCAGCAGCACGATGAGGCTGGCGCCGGCAACGGCGCGCTTTTCGGCGGTGACGTCGATGTCGTAATCGGGGTAGGTCGAGTAAAGGTCGCGAACCTCGATTGCCGCGCTCATGGTACGCGCCGCTTCGAACAGGCGGCGGTTCACGCGCGACTCGCGCCAGTTCGGGTGCGCAGCCAGCACAACGATGTGTGCGCTGGCTGCCTGTGTTGTCAACTGATCCATGTCGTTAACATAGCGCATCGCGGGTCATCCATCTGCACAAGCCGCGAATCGAGGAGAGCTCAATGCCTGTCGTGGTCGTTGCCAATCCCAAGGGCGGTGTCGGAAAGTCGACGATGGCTACCAACATCGCGGGCTACTTCGCGTCGAAGGGCCACGCCGTCATGCTCGGTGATGCCGATCGCCAGCAGTCGTCCGCGCTCTGGCTGAAGTTGCGACCGCCAGGGGCCCGGCCGATCTCGACCTGGGAGGCGGGCGACTCGCACATTGCAAAGCCGCCCAAGGGCACGACGCACGTGGTGCTGGACACGCCGGCCGGCATGCAGGGCAAGCTGTTCCACAGTGCGCTGGCGCTCGCTGACAAGGTTGTGGTGCCGCTGCAGCCGAGCGTGTTCGACATCTTTGCGACCCGGCAATTTCTCGACGACCTTGCCGAGCATCGCAAGGCGGGCAAGATGCAGGTGGGCATCGTAGGGATGCGGGTTGATCCGCGCACCATCGCCGCCGACAAACTGCACGAGTTCGTCGACAGCCTGGGGCTGCCCGTGCTTGGCTATTTGCGGCATACGCAGAACTACATCCACCTGGCGGCGCGGGGCCTGACGCTGTTTGATGTAGCCGCCGGTCGTGTCGAGCGCGACCTGCAGCAGTGGGAAGGCATCTGTCGCTGGCTGGACAAGTAGCGAGCGTGCGGCTTGCTACATTGCAGGGATGAAGTCATTCCAGAATCTTGCCGAACTCACCACCCTGGTCGGCCAGGACGTCGCCGTGAGCGACTGGGTCACCATCACGCAGGAGCAGGTCAACCTGTTCGCGCAGGCAACCGGTGACCATCAATGGATTCACGTGGACGTCGAACGCGCAAAGGCCGGGCCTTTCGGCGGGCCGATCGCGCACGGGTTTCTCACGCTGTCACTGATTCCGAAGTTCTTTGAAACCTCGATGGAAATTCGCGAGACGCGCATGGGCGTGAACTACGGACTGAACAAGGTTCGCTTCACGTCGCCGGTGCCGGTGGGCAGCCGGCTGCGCGGCCACATGAAGCTGCTGGCTTGCGATGCCATCGATAACGGCGGCATGCAGATGACATGGCTCGTCACCGTGGAGCGCGAGGGCAGCGACAAGCCGGCATGCATCGCCGAATCGCTGACCCGGCGCTATCCCTGAGCAGGTATTTACATCGGGCCGAATTCGCCGCGCGCCGTCTGGCCGTTGCGGGCAGATTTCACGCCCTCGGTCTTGACGGCCACGGGATCGACTGCCGATTGCATGACGCCGATGAACCCGGTGCCGCCATTGGTGATGCGAACGGGATTGCGCGCTTCGGCCTTGACGTCGGCGACTGCGCGCACAACCGTCGAGGGATGCGCGAATTGGGATGCGTCGGCTTCGTCGGCCATGGCCGGTGCCGTGGCGAATCCTGCAAAGGCGGCGAAGGCGGCGATAGCGAGTTGGCGGGTGGTGTTCATGATGAAGTTCCTTTTGGGTTGAAGTGATTCCTTTACGCAGGCATCACCCCCACTGGATGTCACTTCGCTGGTAACGAGATGTGCATCCGGACTTCCATCACGAATCACGCATTTACGTCATCCGCTGGCGAATCCGTTTTGCCGCCACGCCTCGAACACCGTCACCGCGACCGCGTTCGACAGGTTGAGGCTTCGCTGGCCTTCTCGCATCGGCAACTTCAGTCGCTGTGCATCGTCAAATGAATCGCGCAGCGCAGGCGGCAGTCCGCTTGTCTCTGAACCGAAGACGAACCAGTCGCCCGGCTGGAATGCCGTGTCGTGAACGATTCGCGTGCCGCGTGTGGTGAGCGCGAACATGCGCGCCGGTTCAGGCGCGTGTGCTGCGATGAATGCATCCCAGCTCGCGTGCTTTCGCCCTTGTGCGTACTCGTGATAGTCCAGCCCGGCGCGTCGCATGAGCCGGTCCTCCATCGAAAAACCAAGCGGCTCGATCAGGTCGAGGGTGCAGCCTGTGTTGGCCGCGAGCCGGATGATGTTGCCGGTGTTGGGAGGGATTTCGGGGTTGACCAGGACGATATGGAACATGGGAACATGGGAACATGGGAATCTGGGGAATATGAGGTCAGGCTGACTCATCGGTGCGGGCGAATACCAGCGCCGCGATGTGGACAGCGCCGGCCTGGCGCAATGCGAGCGCTGCGGCAAACAGGGAAGCGCCACTCGTCATCACATCGTCGATCAGTGCGATGCGTTTGCCGCGCACATCGCCCGTTCGCAAAGGATCGACGGCGAAAGCATCCAGGACATTGGCAAGCCGGCCCTGCCGGTTGAGCGCCGCTTGCGGTGTGGTGTGGCGAATCCTGAGCAGCAAGTCCGGCCAGGTCTTCGCAGGCGCGAGTTCGCGTGCGAGCAGCAAGGCCTGGTTGAAGCCGCGTTCTGCAAGCCGTTCATCCGACAGCGGCATGGGTACCACCACGTCCGCCGAATCGAGTGCGGGCTCCATCCAGGGGGCGCTTCGCATCAGCACGCCAAAGGGTTGGGCCCATCCTGCCTGGCCGTTGAACTTGAATTGCGTGATGAGCGACGACCACGGGTAGTCGTACGACACCGCCGCATGGCATGCATCGAGCGGCGGGGCCGATGCGACGCAGCGGCCGCATTCGGCGATCCCGCCCTGGACCGGCAGGGCGCAGCGACGGCAGCGTGCCGCCGGCTGCGCGAACCGCGACACGCACGGCTCGCAAACGGGCTGCGCGGGCCAGCGGCGGCATACCGCACATTGGCCCGGCAGGCGGGAAGCAAGCCCTTGGGTCAATCGGCCGAGCATCGGGTCAATATACTCGTTCGCACTGCTGTGCCCCATGACCGAAGACCGCCCGCCCACCATAGACCCGGCCGCCGCCGACCACTGGCATCGCGCTGCGCCGGCTCGCTCGCCGTGGCTGCACGAAGAAGTAGGTCGCCGGATGCAGGAACGGCTGGAATGGATCAAGCTGCGGCCTGGGGCCTGGGCCGACTGGGAGCCGGTGCGAGGCGGCATGGAGGCGCACGCGCTGGTCCAGCAGCGTTACCCGCAGGCCAGGTGCTTCGTCCACGAAATGCAGCCGGTGCGCGCGGGTGTCGCAGCGCAGCAACTGTCCAGGCCGTGGTGGCGGCGCATGGGTGCGCCAGCCTTGAGCATCGGCACCTTGCCGGATTCGGGCGTCCAGATGCTCTGGGCGAACATGGCGCTGCACATGTCGGCGCAACCTCAGGCGCTGATCGGACAGTGGCATCGCGCAGTCGCAACCGACGGATTCCTGATGTTTTCGTGCCTGGGACCGGACAGCCTGCGTGAGCTGCGCGCGGTCTATCGGGCGCTGGGATGGCCACCGCCAGCGCATGACTTCACCGACATGCACGATTGGGGCGACATGCTGGTCCATGCCGGATTTGCCGAGCCTGTCATGGACATGGAGCGCATCACGCTCACCTGGGAGACACCCGCGCGGCTGCTGCAGGAACTGCGCGAACTGGGCGCGAACCTGCATCCGCACCGCTTTGGCGCGTTGCGCGGGCGCGCATTCCGGTTGCGGCTGGAGCACGAACTCGCCGCAGCGCTCACCGGTGCGGACGGCCGTCTCGCCCTGATCTTCGAGATCATCTATGGCCACGCCTTCAAGCCGGCGCCCAGGGTTCGCATGAGCGAAAGCAGCTCGGTGTCGCTGCAGGACATGCGAACGCTCCTGCGCGGTGGGCGCACACCGTCATGAGGTGTAGCAATGGCCCCGGCCTCTGCGGGGTGCAAAAAGAAGCCGCGCTACAATGCCGGGTTGATTTTTGAGCGTCACCCGTGTCGAACCCTGTGTTTCATTTCGCCACTGTCCAGGACCAGAACATCATCTGGTTCCTGAAGCGCAACTGCTCGGTAACGCCGGCCCAGCTGGGTTGGCTTTACGCGTCGCTGTGCGTTGTCTCGCTTGGAATCGGGGTTTTTTTCTGGTTCCAGGGCGCGCCGCTTGTGTTGCCGTTTGCATGGATCGAATTGGCAGCTGTCGGATTCGCCTTCATGATCTACGCTCGCCACGCAGGCGATGGCGAGCGGATATCGCTGAAGGGCAGGCAATTGGTGGTGGAGCTGGAAAACGCCGGCCACCTGGAGCGAGCTGAATTCAACCGCGACTGGGTGCGGGTTGAGCCCAGTGCCGACGACCGGTCGCTGATCGAGTTGTCGGGGCAGGGACGGAGGGTGAATGTGGGGCGCTATGTGCGGCCTGAGCTGCGTCCGGCGCTGGCGAGGGAAATCCGCAGGGCCCTTCGCGGTGTATAGGGCCGCGGTGCATAGGGCTGCGGTGCACGGGACCGTGGTGCGTAGGTTTGATTAAAGGCTTTAGCTAGTTAAAAACCATGATGAGCATTTCCAACAAGTTTGCTTCGCTGCTGCACAAAGCACCGGCCGTGGCGTCGGCGGTAGCACTCGGCGCGCTGGGCACTGCGGCACACGCAGTCAATGACCTGCCGGGCGGCCCGGCCGTGCGGCAGCTCAACCTGCATCCGGCGGTCACGCGCATCGCTGAAGAACAGGCCTGGCTGCACTGGTTCATGCTGATCACCTGCATCGTGATCTTCATCGCGGTCTTCGCGGTCATGTTCTATTCGATCTGGAAGCACCGCAAGTCGGTGGGCCACAAACCGGCCAACTTCCACGAGTCCGTCACCGTCGAAGTGATCTGGACCATCGTCCCCTTCCTCATCGTCATCGGCATG
This sequence comes from Caenimonas sp. SL110, assembly GCF_001044395.1. GTDB lineage: Bacteria > Pseudomonadota > Gammaproteobacteria > Burkholderiales > Burkholderiaceae_C > Ramlibacter. Next base: position 79,021 of record NZ_JANU01000042.1, on the reverse strand, counting down.
GCACTTCCGGCCACCAAGGTGCTGGTGGCGTCCAAGGACACGACGAACGCCGAATTGACCATCAAGGCAACCGGTTACCAGTGGAAGTGGGGCTACGACTACCTCAAGGGCGAAGGCGAAGGCATTGCGTTCCTTGCCACGCTCGACAGCACCCACCGCGAAATGTCCAACGATGGCGCCCGTGGCGACGTGCCCGACAACTACCTGCTCAAGGTCGACAACCCGCTGGTCGTGCCCGTCGGCAAGAAGATTCGCATCATCACCACCGCCAACGACGTGATCCACGCCTGGGGCGTGCCCGCATTCGGCGTCAAGCAGGATGCGATCCCCGGCTTCGTTCGCGACACCTGGTTTCGCAGCGAAAAGACGGGCGATTTCTACGGCCAGTGCTACGAGTTGTGCGGCAAGGAACACGCCTACATGCCGATCCATGTCAAAGTGGTTTCCACGGCTGAATACACCGCCTGGGTCGATGGCCAGAAGAAGCTGATGGCCGCGAAGCTGGACGATCCGGCCAAGGTCTGGACGCAGGCCGATATCTCGCAACGCGGCGAGAAGGTCTACGCAGCGAACTGCGCGGCCTGCCACCAGGCCAATGGCAAGGGCGCAGGCCCGATCAAGGCGCTTGACGGTTCGGCGATCGTGCTCGATGCGGACAAGAACCAGCAAATCCAGATGCTGCTCAATGGCAAGGGTGCAATGCCTGCATGGAAGCAACTGTCCGATACGGATATCGCAGCAGTCATCACCTACACCAAGAACAATTGGTCCAACAAGACCGGCCAGCTCGTGCAGCCGTCCGAAATTTTGGCCCAGCGCGGCAAGTGACCCGCAAAGAATCGACTAGGAATCCAAGATGAGCGCCGTTCTCGAACATCCTGCCCACGACGATCACCACGATCACGATGCCCACCACGCGCCGACAGGCTGGCGCCGTTGGGTCTATGCGACCAACCACAAGGACATCGGTACGCTCTACCTGCTGTTCTCGTTCTTCATGCTGATGTTTGGCGGGCTTCTGGCCATGCTGATCCGCGTCGAGCTGTTCCAGCCCGGCCTGCAGCTGATCAACCCCGAACTGTTCAACCAGCTCACCACCATGCACGGCCTCATCATGGTGTTCGGCGCCATCATGCCGGCCTTCGTGGGCTTCGCGAACTGGATGATTCCGCTGCAGATCGGAGCGCCTGACATGGCGTTCGCGCGGATGAACAACTTCAGCTTCTGGCTGCTGATCCCGGCTGGCGTCATGCTCGTCGGTTCGTTCTTCATGCCTGGCGGCGCACCCGCTGCAGGCTGGACGCTCTACGCACCGCTCACGCTCCAGATGGGTCCCTCCATGGACGCCGGTATCTTCGCGATGCACGTCCTGGGTGCTTCGTCGATCATGGGCTCGATCAACATCATCGTCACCATCCTCAACATGCGCGCTCCCGGCATGTCGTTGATGAAGATGCCGATGTTCTGCTGGACCTGGCTCATCACCGCTTACCTGCTGATTGCCGTGATGCCCGTGCTGGCAGGCGCCATCACCATGACGCTGACCGACCGCCACTTCGGCACGGTGTTCTTCAACCCCGCAGGCGGCGGTGACCCGGTGATGTACCAGCACATCTTCTGGTTCTTCGGTCACCCCGAGGTCTACATCATGATCTTGCCGGCCTTCGGCATCATCAGCCACGTGGTCCCCGCATTCGCACGCAAGCGCCTGTTCGGCTACGCATCGATGGTGTACGCCACGTCGTCCATCGCCATCCTGTCGTTCATCGTGTGGGCGCACCACATGTTCACGACCGGCATGCCGGTGACCGGCCAGCTCTTCTTCATGTACGCCACCATGCTGATCGCGGTGCCCACAGCGGTGAAGATCTTCAACTGGATTGCAACGATGTGGCAGGGCTCGATGACGTTCGAGACGCCCATGCTGTTCGCGGTTGGCTTCATCTTCGTGTTCACGATGGGCGGCTTCACCGGCCTCATCCTGGCCATGGCCCCGATTGACCTGCTGCTGCAGGACACCTATTACGTGGTGGCGCACTTCCACTACGTGCTGGTGGCCGGATCGCTCTACGCCATGTTCTCCGGTTTCTACTTCTGGGCTCCGAAGTGGACGGGCGTGATGTACAGCGAGACGCGCGGCAAGATCCACTTCTGGTGGTCGCTGATCGCTTTCAACATCACCTTCTTCCCGATGCACTTCCTGGGGCTGGCCGGTATGCCGCGCCGCTACGCCGACTATCCGATGCAGTTCGCGGACTTCAACATGGTGGCTTCGCTGGGCGGTTTTGCTTTCGGCCTGGCACAGGTGTACTTCTTCTTCTGGGTCGTGCTGCCCATGATGCGCGGCAAGGGCGCAACCGCCCCGCAGCGTCCATGGAACGACGCGGACGGCAAGGGCGCGGAAGGCCTGGAATGGGAAGTGCCGTCACCGGCTCCTTTCCACACCTTCGAGACGCCTCCCCGCCTGGACCCCACGGCGACCAAGGTGCTGGATGCACGCGTGATGCCCGAGCGTGTCGAACACGTGACACCCGGCACCCACGCCCACTGATGCAACTGCGGGAAACTTGTCCATGACGCCTCAAGAGCAGAAAAAGAGCAACCGCCGGCTGGGACTGATCCTGGCGTCGGTGGTGGCTGTGTTCTTCTTTGGATTCATGGCCAAGATGGTCCTGCTTTCGCACTGACCCGGCAAACCGAAATCACATGACGAATCGCCGCGAGAATCTCCGGATGGTGGGCAAGCTGGCCGTGATCACGGTCGGCATGTTTGCGTTCGGGTACGCGCTGATCCCGATCTACAAGCACATCTGCGAAATGACGGGAATCAATATCCTGTCGCTTTCTGAAAAGCAGGTGCCGGGCGGCGGCTCGGCAGGACGCAACGTCGACGTGGCCAATACACAGGTCGACAAGACCCGAACCATTACCGTGGAATTCGACGCGAATGTGCGCGGTCCATGGGAGTTCAAGCCGGCGAGCAGCTCGGTGCAGGTGCATCCTGGCGAACTCACGACGGTCATGTACGAATTCAGGAATGTCCAGAACCGTCGCATGTCGGCGCAGGCCATTCCCAGCTACGCGCCCAATCAGGCCGCCGCGCACTTCAACAAGGTGCAGTGCTTCTGCTTCCAGCAGTACACGCTGGAGCCCGGGGAGCGCAAGGAATGGCCGGTGGCGTTCGTGATCGATCCCAAGCTGTCGAAAGACGTCACGACGATCACGCTCTCCTACACATTCTTCGAAGTAGGCGGCAAGACGCCGCCGGCGCCGATATGAGTGTTTTGCATACCGCCAAAGCCGTTGCCTGGGCGTTCCTGGGCATCCGCAAGAACAGCGACTACCGCAATGACCTGGGCAAGCTCAATCCGCTGCACATCATTTTGGTTGCGTTGGTCGGGGTCGGCATCTTCGTGGGCGGATTGATCGCGTTGGTGAATTGGGTCGTTTGACCCGGTTCGCCCTGGCACACAGACAACAGAGAATACGGAAAATCAGGAGTTGAGATGAGCAATACCGCACCCGGCACAACGCCCCATTACTTCGTTCCCGCGCCATCGCGCCACCCGGTGATGGCGTCGTTTGGCCTGCTTTGCATCATGTTCGGCGCGGGCCAGTGGATCAACGGCGCCGACTGGGCCAAGTGGATCATGTACTTCGGCTTCCTCTGGCTGTTCTACGTGCTCTACCAGTGGTTCAGCGAGGCGATCGGCGAGAGTGAAGGACACCTGTACGGCCACAAGATCGACCTCTCGTTCCGCTGGAGCATGAGCTGGTTCATCTTCTCTGAAGTGATGTTCTTCGGCGCGTTCTTCACCGCCCTGTGGTGGATGCGTTCCCATTCGGTTCCTGCGCTCGGGGGCCTCGACAACGCGCTGATCTGGCCTGACTTCAAGGCTGTCTGGCCGACGGTGGCCCCAGGCTCGACGGCTTCGCCGGGCGGCATCATCGAGCCCTTCGAGACCATGACGCCGTTCTGGCTGCCGACGATCAACACGGCGCTGCTCCTGACTTCCGGTGTGACCTTGACCATTGCGCATCACCTGCTGCGCGACGGCAAGCGTGGTCCCACCATCATGTGGATGTGGATCACCGTGGCACTGGGCGCGACTTTCGTTGCGGTTCAGGGCTACGAGTACTACCACGCGTACACCGGCATGAACCTCAAGCTCACGTCTGGCGCGTATGGCTCGACCTTCTTCATGCTGACGGGATTCCACGGCTTCCACGTGCTCATCGGCATGCTGATGCTGCTGTTCATCACGCTGCGCCTGATGAAGGGTCACTTCACGGCCGACAAGCATTTCGGGTTTGAAGGCGCCGCCTGGTACTGGCACTTTGTGGACGTGGTCTGGCTGGGCCTCTACACCCTCGTTTACTGGCTCTAGGTCGGGAAATGATTCCAGCAACAGGGCCGCGCAAGCGGCCCTTTGTCCTTGCGGGCCAGCCGAAAGTCGTTACTTGCCGACCGGTATGCCCGTCGGCTGTATGTAGCCGAATTTCCAGGCGATGAGGATGCAGATGAACAGCAGGATGGAGAACCCGACACGGAACGCGAGCGCGCGAGCCATGTTGCTCGTCTTGGGTTTGCCGTCCTGGCCGTCGCGCATCATGAAAAAGAGCGCGGAAGCCAGGCTGCCGATGATGAGGACAAACGCTGCGAGCACCAGGTATTTCATGGGCAGGATTATCCCGTGAGCAAAGACCGGACACCACCCGGGGGGCGTTTCTGGGTCATAACTGCAGCCGCACTGATCGGCATCGCGGTCACCGCCGCGCTGGGTTTCTGGCAACTCGGCCGTGCCAACGACAAGCTGGCGCTGCAGGCCGCCATCGACGGACGTCGCGCAATGCCGCCTTTGACCGCGCAGGCCCTGGAGCGCCCACTGGCCGAAGTTGTCCACCGCCCCATCGTGCTGCGCGGGTCCTGGCTTCCCGCGTTAACAGTGTTTCTCGACAACCGCCAGATGCAGGGCAAGCCGGGTTTCTATGTGCTGACGCCGCTCCAGCTGGAAGGCAGCGGCAAGGCCGTGCTGGTCGAGCGCGGCTGGGCGCAGCGCAACTTCATGGACCGTACCCAGTTGCCGCCCGTCGAGACGCCGGCGGGCCTCGTCGAGGTCCGGGGCCGTGTGGCCCCGCCGCCAGCCAAGCTATATGAATTCGACGGAGCGCCCAAGGGCGCCATCCGGCAAAATCTCGACCTGGCCCTGTTCCGTTCGGAAACAGGGTTGGATCTGCCCGACCTGACCGTGCAGCAATTGGGTGATGCCTCCGAAGGCCTGCTGCGCAATTGGCCGCAGCCGGCCACCGGTGTCGAAAAACATTACGGCTATCTTTTCCAGTGGTGGGCGCTCGCGCTCGTGATCGCAATCCTCTATGCCTGGTTCCAGTTCATCGCCCCCCGCCGCCGGCAACGCCCAGCCGGCCAGAGCCACCATGCATGACGAGCCGCTTGGCCTCACCGTGCACTCCATTCCGCGCCCCCAGGACGCGGCCGAAGGGGACAGCCGCCGCACCGCTATCGGCCGCCTCAAGATGCTGATGGTGCTGGCCGTGTGTGCTGCGCCGGTGGTGGCCTCGTACTTCACGTATTACGTCATCCGGCCCGAGGGCCGTCGCAATCATGGCGATCTGATCGATCCGCAAAAGCCGCTCCCGGCAATCGCTGCGAACTCACTGGACGGCAAGCCGCTGCAGCTGCCGCAGCTGCGTGGTCAATGGCTGCTCATCAGCGTTTCCGGTGGAGCGTGCGAGTCCGCCTGCGAGCGCCATCTCTACCTGCAGCGCCAGCTGCGCGAGGGCCTGGGCAAGGACAAGGAGCGGCTCGACTGGGTGTGGTTCGTGACTGACCAGGCGCAGGTCAAGCCCGCGCTCTTGCCTGCATTGACGCAAGGGCAGGCAACCATCTTGCGTGTCGATCCCGCGCAGCTGGGCCAATGGCTTGCACCGGCTGCTGGCTCCCGCCTTGAAGATCATCTCTACCTGGTCGACCCCATCGGCAACTGGATGATGCGCTTCCCGGCCTTGCCCGCATCCGAGGCCGAAGCAGTGTCAGCCAAGAACATCAAGCGCGATCTCGACCGCCTGATGCGCGCCGCCGCTTCGTGGGACAAGCCCGGCCGCGAGAGCCGCTGAGGACGCCATGGCCGCGCAACCCCTCCTGGACCTTTCTCCCGCGATACGCATGATGCTGATGGGCATCGCCCTGGCGCTCGGCCCCCTGGCATGGGTGTGGCTGCGCAATGCAAAGGCGACCCCGGCGCGCCGCTTGCAGGCGTTGACGCTGATCACGCTGTTCCTGACTTTCGATCTCGTTGTGTTCGGTGCGTTCACACGGCTCACCGATTCCGGATTGGGTTGCCCCGATTGGCCGGGCTGTTACGGCAATGCGAGTCCGGTTGGCGCACACGGCGAAATCAGTCGCGCGCAGGCTGAGATGCCAACCGGCCCCGTGACGCACACCAAGGCCTGGGTCGAAATGATCCACCGTTACCTTGCCACCGGTGTTGGTGTTCTCATCCTCACGCTCACACTGGCCAGCTGGCGCCAGCATCGGCGCGAGCCCGGCGCGGTGAATCCGTGGTGGCCGACTGCGACGCTGGTGTGGGTGTGCCTGCAAGGCGCATTCGGCGCGTTGACCGTCACGATGAACCTCTTCCCGGCGATCGTGACCACCCACCTCCTGGGCGGCTTGCTGGGGCTCGCGCTGCTGTGCACACAGGCCGTGGCCTATGCGCAGGCGAGCCGTGGTGACCACGCCGCGGCGATCATCAGCCCGAAGCTTCGTGCATGGCTGATCACGGTTTTCGCATTGCTGTGGGTGCAGGTCGCATTGGGTGGCTGGGTCAGTACCAACTACGCGGTGCTGGCTTGCAGCGAGTTCCCCAAATGCCAGGGCAGCTGGTGGCCTGCGATGGATTTCTCGCAAGGCTTCGAGCTGTGGCGCGAGCTGGGCAAGACGGGTGCCGGTGAGCACATCACGTTTGCCGCGTTGTCGGCGATTCACTATGTGCACCGCCTGTTTGCCTATGTCGTGTTGTTCGGGCTGGCCGCCGTGGTGGGCTTGATGCACAAGGCGGGCGTGCTTCGTGTGCAGGGCAACTGGCTCGCGGGATTGGCAGTGCTGCAACTGGCAACGGGCCTGTCTAACGTCATCCTCGGCTGGCCGATGGTCGCCGCGTTGATGCACACCGCTGGCGCAGCGGCAATGGTTGTCGTTCTCACGTGGGCGATCCGCGAGAGCCGCGTTTGTGTTTCCAGCGAAGCAAGCGCCCTGTTGACCGCGCGGAGAATGTCGGCATGAGCGCCAGCACGCAAACCGCCGCTTCGCCCGCGATGTCAAAGTGGCGCCAGTTCAACGCACTGACCAAGCCGCGCGTGATCCAGCTGATCGTGTTCTGCGCGCTGATCGGCATGGTGCTGGCCGTGCCGGGTGTGCCGACGCTCGGCAACCTGCGCACGGCTGCCATCGCCTGCCTGGGCATCTGGCTGGTCGCCGGCGCCGCAGCGGTGTTCAACTGCCTGGTCGAAAAGAGCATCGACGCCAAGATGCGCCGTACTGCATGGCGCCCCACCGCCAAGGGCGAGATGAGTGACTGGCAGACGCTGCTCTTCGCGGCGGTCTTGTGTGCGATGGGGTCGTGGCTCCTCTATGCGTGGGTCAATCCGCTGACGATGTGGCTCACGTTCGCAACCTTCGTCGGCTACGCCGTGGTCTACACCGTGATCCTCAAGCCGCTCACGCCGCAGAACATCGTGATCGGTGGTGCATCGGGCGCGATGCCTCCGGTGCTGGGCTGGGCCGCGATGACGGGCGATGTCGGTCCCGAGGCGATGATTCTTTTTCTCATCATCTTCCTGTGGACGCCGCCGCATTTCTGGGCGCTGGCGCTTTACCGCGTCGAGGACTATCGCAAGTCGGGCCTGCCGATGCTGCCGGTGACGCATGGCAATGAGTTCACGCGCCTGCAGGTTTTGCTCTACACGCTGGTCCTGTTCGCGGCCTGCCTGATGCCGTTCGCCTATGGCATGAGCTCGTGGCTGTACCTGTTCGCAGCAGTGGTGTTGAGCTTTGGCTTCACCGGGTATGCGTTTGCGCTGTGGCGCAATTACTCGGATGCGCTCGCCCGCAAGACCTTCCGTTTTTCACTCATCCACCTGAGCGTGCTGTTCGCGGCGCTGCTGGTGGACCACTACGTTTTTTGAGAATCCCATGAATCGACGCAATGCAGTTCTTTCCATCGCCGCGTCGCTCGGTGCCGGTGCGATTCTCGCCGGCTGCATGGAACCTAAAGCGCAATTCAAGTCGATCGACCTGACCGGCGCTGATTACGCCAAGGACTTCCAGTTGCCTGACCATAACGGCCAGGTGCGCACGTTGAAGGACTTCAAGGGCAAGATCGTCGTGCTGTTTTTCGGCTACACGCAGTGCCCCGATGTTTGCCCGACCACGATGGCCGAGCTCGCGCAGGCCAAGGGCCTTCTGGGCCCCGACGGCGAGAAGATCCAGGGCATTCTCGTGACGGTGGACCCCGAGCGCGATACGCCCGAGGTGCTCAAGGCCTATATGGCCAACTTCGACCCGACTTTCCTGGCGCTGCGCGGCACGCCCGAGCAAGTCGTTGCAACCACCAAGGACTTCAAGGTCTTCTACAAGAAGGTGCAAGGCAAGACCGCAACCAGCTACACGATGGATCACTCGGCCGCGAGTTTCGTGTACGACACCAAGGGCCAGTTGCGCCTGTACACGCGCTACGGCAGCGGTGCGCAAGCGCTGGCGGACGACCTGAGGCTGCTGCTCAAGCAGGCATAGCTTGCAGGCGGAGCACCTTCTGGCCAGGCGCGGCGCGGCGCGCATCGCGCTGATACCGGCCGAGGTGCTCGAAGCGCTGCATGACGGAGTCATTCCGACCGTCAATCTCAACGAATTTCTGGCAATCGACCTCGCGCGCCTCGCACCGGCGGTGGCGCGGCACATCGGCTTGCCGTCCGACGTTGAACGCCTCGTCGACACGCTGGCCATGCTCGGCGCGTTCAAGCCTGTGAAGCGCCATGAACATGTGGCGCGTGCGCTTTATGACCTGACCGAAGTCCGTGAAGACCGTGACCGGGTGGCGCATGCGCTGGCCACCCACGCCAGCGATGTCGCGCGCGCGTGGGCGGCGCAGTGGGTGATGTTTTCAGCGATGCCGCTGGCGGCGAAGCTCTCGTGCGTCCGCCGTTTCGCTGCCGACGCGCATTATGGTGTTCGCGAGGTCGCATGGATGGCGGTGCGCGATGAGATCGCTGGCGATGTCGATGCAGCGGTCGGGTTGTTGCAGCCGTGGGCGATCGATGCCGACCCCAACATCCGCCGCTTCGCCAGTGAAGCCACAAGGCCGCGCGGCGTGTGGTGCGCGCAGATCGAGCTGCTGAAATCGCAGCCCTGGCGAGCTGTGTCGCTGCTCGAACCCTTGAAAGCCGACCCTAGCCGCTACGTGCAGAACTCGGTGGCCAACTGGCTGAACGATGCCAGCAAGACGCAGCCGCAATGGGTCGATGAGCTGTGCGAGCGATGGACGCGCGAGTCACGCGCGCCGGCGACTTTGTACATCGCCAAACGCGCGAGACGAAGCCTGCGAGGTGGATGACGCCAGGTCTGTCATGCCGGACTCGATCCGGCATCCACTGCGAAGCGGCTACTGCGGTTGATCACCGATGACAGGCATCAGGTATGTCACTCCGCCTTGATTCCCCGCATCCTGATCACGCCGCCGAGCAGTTCGGTGTCGGCCTTGATGCGGTTGGCGAGCCCTTCGGACGAAGTGCCTGCTACTTGCCAGCCCTGTTGAAACAGCTTCTGGCGAACTTCAGGCGAGCGGGCGATCTCGCTGATCAGTGACGATAGCTTTGCGACGATCGGCTTGGGCAGCGAAGCCGGTCCTGCCGCCGCCGTCCAGATCTCCAGCTGGAATCCCTTGACGCCGCCATCACCCAGGCTCGGATACTCCGGCACCAGCGAGCTGCGGCCGCTCGATGTCACGCCCACCGCCTTGAGCTTGCCTGCGCGAATCTGCGCTGCAGCCAGACCTGGCGGCAGCAGCGACAGCTGGATCTGCCCGCTCAACATCGCGTTGATCACCTGTGGGTTGCCAGGGTAGGGGACGTGCACAGGATCGATGCCCGCTTTGGTCTTGAGCAACTCCATGCCGATGTGCCCGACCGTACCCACGCCCGGCGTGCCGTAGCTCCACTTGTTGCCGGCAGCCTTGGCTGCTTCAAAGAATTCCTGCGCGTTGTTGAACGGCGTCGAAGTCGGTGCGGTCAGCAACAGTGGCGCGGTTGCTATCAGGCTGATCGGTGCGAGGTCGGTGAGCGGATCGAAAGGCGTGGCTGGATTGAGCAGCTTCGCGATCGTCATGTTGCCGTTGATCATCACGCCGATGGTGTGTTCGTCGGTCGACTTCGCCACGATGTCTGCAGCGATGTTGCCGCCCGCGCCCGGCCGGTTTTCAACGATGACGGGCTGGCCGAGCGCCCGGGACAGTGGCTCGGCGATCGTGCGTGCGACCAGGTCCGGCGTGGAGCCACCCGGAAATCCGACCATGATGCGCAAGGTCTTGGTCGGCCATGCCGCAGCCTTGGCGGGTGCATTGGCCTTCTGGGCGAAGGAGGTGCCGGCTACGGCGGCAAGCGCCAGGGCGAGGAGGGTGCGGCGAAGCGGTTGACGCAAAGTCTGGCGCGAGGACATGGGGCTACTTCTTTCCTGGAATGTTCAGATGGGGTCAATGCTAGCGCGTGCCGTCAGAAGTTCAGGGGCCGGATCAGCTTGCGTGTGTCGGCTCGCATGGTCTTGAGCCCGTCAAGGAGCCATTTCACGGTGGAGATTGCGTCCAGGGAGGCCTCGGGCAACACGGCCACGGCAATGTGGAACTTCAGGGTCGTGCCCGGTGGCAACGCAGGCGATGGGCGTAGACCGCTGGCCACCAGCTGCTGGGCGCGGCTCATCGCGTTCTCAGTGGTGGTCGGTCCTTCCAGCAGCAGGACGAATTCATGTTCGCCAACCCTGGAGGCCAGGTCGATGTCGGTGATGGCCCCGCGCATCAGTGAGGCTGCGACCACGAGCGCCCGTTCGGCAACCCCGGCGCCGAGATCTGCAACGATCACGTCGTAATTGCTGATGCGCACGCCAAGCAGCGCGCACGAATGGCGCATGCTTCGCGCGCGGACCAGCGCAGCATCCAGGCGCTGCAGCAGCGTGCGTTCGTGGGCCAGTCCCGTCAGTGCATCGCTGTGCGACAGCGCTGCCGCGCGCACCTGCGACTCGCGCCTTCGGCTGCCCCGCAGGCTGAGCGCGTAGAAAAGAATCGGCATCTCCAGCGCCGCGCCAATGGAAAGCCCATACCGCGTCCAGCCACTCGCAGCAACCAGGTTGAGGCCGCGTGCCAGCGGGAACAGCGCCATCACGACAACCGGCACGAAGCCCAGTGCAATGAGGCGGATATTCGGATCGTCTCCCTTGGCCCACACCATCGCGACCAGTCCGAAGATGACGACCAGCGCGACGACTGTCAGGAGCATTAGCACCGCAAACGTGGTGCGGGTAGAAAGCGCGGTATCCAGGGCGACGCAGGCCAGCAGGACGGCGATCAGCACCCAAACAAACAGGTCGAGCCGAGCCGAAAAGCGCGCAGGCTCGGTGACCGTGCGCGCGAACCAGAGCCCCGCAGCGGCGGAGATTCCCGGCAGCACGAAGGTTGCCACCTGGTTCCAGTCCAGCTGTTCGTTCCAGATGTGTTGCGCGCCGACGCCCAGGTACGCGAGTTGGCCCACCGCCAGCGCCAGGACATATACGGCATACACGCCGAAGTTGCGGTCACGAAACGCGATGGCGTTGGCCGCAGACACCACCCCGATCAGGAGGGCCAGGCCGAAATAACCGCCCAGCAAGAACTGCTCGCTCTCGCGCGATGCCAGCAGCGAGGCATGGTCGTAGATGGCGATGGGCGTCGCGAAGTCGACTCGTGCGTGCTCAATGCGAAGGAAGTGGCGCATGGGCACCGATGCACTCGTCGCCAGCTCGAACGTGGGGAATCGCCCGGGCAGCGGCCACCGCGATACCGCGCGTGAATCGCCGGCTTCTTCTTGCACCCACCGGCCATCGGCGGTGGGCCGAAACAGCTGTACCCGGTCAATGCCCGAGCTTTGCAGTTCCACAAACCAGCGCCCGCCAGCCGGTGCCTGTACGACAAACTCGATCCACAACGCCCGGCCATCGATGTTGTAGGAGCGGCCTGGTTCACGCACAGCCCAGGCCGTCGCGCCGGTGGCGACTTCTTCGACCGTGCGCCGCGCGGTGGGGTCGACCCAGAACCGGCTGCGCAAATCGATGGTGGAGACGCGGTTTTGGGGGGTGAGTGATATCGGGGCCAGAGCCGGCACGGGTACGGGTTGGGCCTGGGCTTGGGCCTGTGCATGCGCCAGACCCAACCACCCTGCCAGGATCAGCAGGGCGCCCCACAAGCCCAGGAACGTTCGCATGCGCCTCACCGGCCAATTGTTACCGCAATCGGTCCATGACGAAGCCCAAAAAAAGGCCCGGACAATGCCGGGCCTGCTCTGGTCGCGCAACCGCCGCGTCGCGACTACGCGTAAGCGGCCAGCGCCTTCTTCATCTTCTTCATCGCTGCAGATTCGATCTGGCGGATGCGCTCGGCGCTCACGCCGTACTCGCTGGCCAGGTCGTGCAGCGTGAGGCCGCCCGAGCCATCGTCGTTCACCTTGAGCCAGCGCTCTTCGACGATGCGGCGGCTGCGCTCGTCGAGCTGGTTCAGCGCGGCGGCGATGCCGTCGGTGGCCATCACATCACGCTGGCGTGACTCGATCACCTCGGTGGGCTCATGGCCAGCGTCGGCAAGGTAGGCAATGGGGCCGAACGCCTCGTCTCCGTCGTCGCCGGGGGCGGGATCAAGCATCACGTCGCCGCCGGCCATCCGCGCTTCCATCTCGATGACTTCCTCGCGCTTGACGTTCAGCTGCTTGGCCATCGACTCGATCTGCGAGTCGGTCAGGCTGTCGCGGTGAGTCTGTGCGTCGGCATCGTCCTTGAAGCCCTGCTTCATCGAGCGCAGGTTGAAAAACAGCTTGCGCTGGGCCTTGGTCGTCGCGACCTTGACCATGCGCCAGTTCTTCAGGATGTACTCGTGAATCTCGGCCTTGATCCAGTGCAGCGCGTAGCTCACCAGCCGCACGCCCTGGTCAGGGTCGAAACGCTTGACGGCCTTCATCAGGCCGATGTTGCCTTCCTGGATCAGGTCGCCGTGCGGAAGGCCGTAACCCAGGTACTTGCGCGAGACCGACACGACGAGGCGCAGGTGGGACAGCACGAGCTTCCCTGCCGCTTCGAGGTCGTTGTGATCGCGCAGTTTGCGGGCGAATTCCTGCTCCTCCTGCAGCGTCAGCATCGGCAGGCGGTTGGCGGCCGAAATATACGCGTCCAGGTTACCCAGGGAGGGAACAACCGCCCAGGGGCTGGCCATCGCCAGCGCCGTGCCAGGTGCCGTGGAAGTGGTCATGCTGGAAGTTCCTTTCATGTATGGAGACAATATTAGCACTCGGTTAGAGCGAGTGCTAAGTGTGAAGTTCAATGCTTAGGCGGGTGTTAGCGAGGCTGCTGCCAGACCGATCAAGCAATGGAAAGTTCACCTGTAAAGCATACGCCTTCAGGGTTTTCCCGTGTGTGGGACAGGGACCAATCCGGCCGCTCAGGGGCCGTGAGATTGACCTAAAAGGCCTAATTTCGCCCTGACGGCCTACCAGCGAATACCGAGCTTGAGAAACAGCCTGCTCAGGACGAACAGGGGGCCGACCCACAGGTACTGCAGGTCTTCGAAAAACGACGGCTTCTTGCCTTCAATCTTGTGCCCGACGAACTGCGCGATCCAGGCCAGGACGAAGATCGCAATCGACGCCGGAAGCACCAGGGCGCCCATCGCGTTCACAAGCACAAGGGCCACGGCCGACAGCGCAGCCATCGTGAGCAGGAACACGAGCGACAGCCGCGCGTAATAAACCATGCTCGCCGCAATGAAGGCATAGGCGATCCACGGATGCGCAGCGTAGAGCAGGCCGACCAGGCTCAGCATGATGAGCGGGATGGCAACGAAGTGGATGGTCTCGTTGCGCGGGTTCCGGTGGCTCTCGCCATAGTGCGCCAGCAGCTGGTCGACCTTGCGGGTGGCGGCGCTTTGGCCTTCGCCATGGGTGAGGGTGTCCATCGGTGTCTCCAGCAGTTTTGGTTCTGCCCCGATTCTCGGAACTTGAGCGTACCGTGTCTAGTGCGCCGTCAAGCCACAACCACTCGCGCGCCGCTGGACTGCGCTGCCATTTCGCCAACGACGGCGGCCTGGTCAAATCCGTGGCGCGCGAAGATGGCAAGCACTTCATCAACGGCTTGCGGCGAGCATGACACCAGCAGGCCGCCGCTGGTCTGGGGATCGGTCAGGAGCGCCTGGTCGGTCGCGCCGAAACCGGTTGGCAAGGCAATGCTCTCGCCATAACCGGCCCAGTTGCGCCCCGACGCGCCGGTGACGAAGCCGCGGTCTGCCAGGTCGCGCGCGCCTGCCAGGAGCGGAACGCTGGACCAGTCGATTCGCACTTCGAGCTTGGCCCCGCGTGCCAGTTCGAGCGCATGGCCCGCCAGACCGAAACCAGTGATGTCGGTGAGCGCGTGCACACCCTCCAGGGCCGCAAGTTCAGGGCCCGGTGTGTTCAGGCGCGTCGTGGTATCAATCATTTGCGCGTAGCCCTGCGCATCCAGCGCCTCCTTCTTGAGGGCCGCCGACAGCACGCCGACGCCAAGCGGCTTGCCCAGGACCAGAACGTCGCCGGCCTGCGCGTCCGAATTGCGCTTGACGCGCTTGGGGTGGATGAGTCCCATCACGACCAGCCCGTAAATCGCCTCGACAGAATCGATCGTGTGCCCGCCCGCGATCGGAATACCCGCCTGCTGGCAGACCGACTCGCCGCCTTCCAGCACGCGGCCTATGGTGGCCGTGCTGAGCACATTGATCGGCATGCCGACCAGCGCGAGCGCCATGATCGGCCGGCCCCCCATCGCATAGACATCGGAGATCGCGTTGGTTGCTGCGATGCGCCCGAAGTCGAACGGATCGTCAACGATGGGCATGAAGAAGTCGGTGGTGGCGATCAGCGCCTGTTCGTCATTGAGCTGGTAGACCGCCGCGTCATCGGCGGTTTCGATGCCGACCAGCAGCTCCTTGGGCATCGGCATGCGCGCCGTGCCCTTGAGGATTTCAGACAGCACACCGGGGGCGATCTTGCAGCCGCAGCCTCCACCGTGGGAAAGCGAGGTCAGGCGTGGTTCGGTCATTGCAGTAGGGCGAGGGCGAACTCGCGCGCGTTAAAGGTTTCTAGGTCTTCCAGCGTCTCGCCGACGCCGATGAAGTACACCGGCACGGGCTTTTCCTGGGCGATGGCTGCGAGCACGCCGCCTTTGGCGGTGCCGTCGAGCTTGGTGATGATGAGGCCCGTGAGGCCTAGCGCTTCGTCGAACGAGCGCACCTGGGCCAGTGCGTTCTGGCCGGTGTTGCCGTCGATGACCAGCAGCACTTCATGAGGCGCCGTTGGATCGGCTTTTTGAACCACGCGCTTGATCTTGCGCAGTTCTTCCATCAGGTGAAGCTGCGTGGGCAGGCGGCCTGCCGTGTCGACCAGCACCACGTCCTTGCCGCGCGCCTTGCCGGCACTGACCGCATCGAACGTGACCGCAGCCGGATCGCCGCCCGCCTGGCTCACGATCTCCACCGTGTTGCGGTCTGCCCATACAGCGAGCTGTTCGCGTGCGGCCGCGCGGAAGGTGTCGGCTGCCGCGAGCAGCACCGATGCGCCTTCATCGGCGAGATGTTTGGTGAGCTTGCCGATCGAGGTGGTCTTGCCCGCGCCGTTGACACCAGCGACCATGATGATGGTGGGCTTGAATTCGCCGATGACCAGCGGCTTTTCCAGCGGCTTCAAGAGCTGCGTGAGCGAATCGATCAATATGTTCTTGACCTGCACGGGCCGCGTGGCGCCACTGGCCTGCACGCGCCGCTTGACTTCATCCAGCAGATGCTGGGTGGCCCTGACGCCGGTGTCGGCCATGAGCAGCGCAGATTCGAGTTCTTCGTAGAGCTGGTCGTCGATCTGGCCGCCGGTGAAGACCTGGGCGATGCCCGTCGAGGTCTTGCGCAGCCCGGCGCTCAGCTTGTCGACCCAGCGCTGGCGCTCTGGCGCGATCGGCGCGGGGACCGGAATCTCCATCGGCTGCACCAGCGCACTGCCGATGAGTCCGCCGCCGGACGGGTAACCCGGGGGCGGCGCGCTGGATGGAGATGTGGAAAAAGCCGCAGGTGCCGGCGTTGGGGCGGGTGTGGCTGCAGGCTTTTTTCGGAAGAAACTGAACATTGATAAGGTTTCTAGAATCACAGGATTCTATGAAACGCACCTTGCAACTCGCCCTCTGTGGCCTTTCCCTGCTTTTGCCTCTTGCATTTGCGCCATCGGCGCTTGCGCAGGCATCTCCACCGCGTACCGAGCAATTCAAGCTCGACAACGGGTTCACGCTGATCGTCAAGCCGGACAAGCGAGCGCCAACCGCCGTCCACATGGTGTGGCTGCGCGTAGGGGCCATGGATGAGGTCGATGGCTCCTCCGGCCTGGCTCACATGCTCGAGCACATGCTTTTCAAGGGCACGAAACAGCTCAAGCCCAATGAATTTTCAAAACGCGTTGCAGCCCTGGGCGGACAGGAGAACGCGTTCACGATGCACGATGCGACCAGCTACTACCAGCAGATTCCGGCCAACAAGCTCGAAGACGTGATGAAGCTGGAGGCCGACCGGTTTGCGAACAACCAGTGGCCTGACGACGAGTTCAAGCGCGAACTGGAAGTGGTGAAGGAAGAGCGCCGCATGCGCACCGAAGATGAACCGCGCTCCTTGATGTGGGAAGCACTCAACGCCACGGTGTATCAGTCGTCGCCGTATCGCAGGCCCATCATCGGCTGGATGAGCGATCTCGATGCGATGACCGCGCAGGATGCTCGTGACTTCTACAAGCGCTGGTATGTGCCGGGCAATGCAGTCATCGTCGTTGCCGGCGATGTCGATCCCGCACAGGTGCGGCGTCTTGCGCAGAAATACTACGGCGGTATCCCTGCGCGTCCTGTGCCGGGGCGCAAGCCGCGCATCGAACCCGAGCAGGTCGGTGTGCGGCGCCTGGAGTTCAAGGCACCGGCGGACCAGGCCTATGTAGCACTCGCGTTCAAGGCGCCGCAGCTCACGTCGTTTGACGCAAGCCCGAGCAATGACGATGCGCTCGCGCTCACGGTGCTCGCTGCTGTGCTCGATGGCTACTCCGGCGCACGCCTGGACCGCGCGTTGACGCAGGGTCCGGACCGGGTTGCCGACAGCGTCGGCGCAGGCAACGGTTTGTGGGGCCGCGGCCCGCAGCTGTTCACGCTCGACGGCGTGCCTGCACCGGGCAAGACGCCCGAACAGGTCGAAGCTGCCTTGCGCGCAGAAGTCGCCAAGGTCGCACGCGACGGCATCAGCGAAGCCGAACTCAGTCGCGTGAAGACGCAGTGGATTTCTGCGCAGGTCTACAAGCGCGACTCGGTCATGAACCAGGCGCGCGAACTCGGTAGCTACTGGATACAGCAACTGCCGCTCGACGCCGACGAGCGCCTGATCCAGCGCCTTCGCGCGATCACTGCTGCACAGGTCAGGGCCGTGGCGGCGAAGTACTTTGGTGACGACCAGTTGACCGTGGGCATCCTGCGGCCGCAGCCGGTCGATCCCAATCGCAAACCGCGCACGCCCCCAGCGGGCCTTCGCCACTAGAACGGGCTGAAAGTCATGCGCAACACACCCATCAAATTCTCTTCAGGCCTGAAGGCCGCATCTGCCGCGGTTCTCGTTGCAATGTCGACACTCGCATCGCAGGCATGGGCCGCGATCCCGATCCAGCACTGGGTGCAGCCCAGCGGCGCGAAGGTCTATCTCGTCGAGAGCCCCACCTTGCCGATGGTGGACGTGCGACTGGAGTTCGATGCAGGTTCGCGCCGCCAACCTGCAGACAAGGCGGGTCTGGCCAGCGTCACCGCCGGCATGATCTCCAAGGGCGTTGCCGCGCGCGGCAATGAACCCGCCCTGGACGAAAACCAGCTGGGCGAAGCCTGGGCCGATCTGGGCGCGGGTTTCGGTGCGAGCGCCGGGGCCGACCGCATGAGCTTTTCGCTGCGAACGCTCAACTACCCGGAGATCCTTCCAAAGGCGGTGGCATTGGCGGCGCGGCAGATGGGCGAACCCTCGTTTCCCGAAGCGATCTGGCAGCGCGAGCGCCAGCGGATGGCGGCGTCAATCCGTGAGGCCAATACCAAGCCGGCAACGCTCGCGAACCGCGCCTTCAGCGCAGCGGTGTACGGCAGCCATCCCTATGGACACGACACGACCGAAGCAACGCTGGCAAAGATCAGCGTCGAGGACATGAGGCAGATGTACGGACTCGTTCAGGCCTGCCGTGCCAAGGTCAGCGTCGTGGGCGCCGTGAATCGTGCGCAGGCCGATTCGATCGTGACTTCGATTCTGGCGCGCCTTCCCGCAGCGGGCCGCTGCGATGCCTTGCCTGCAGTCACCGAAGTCCAGCCGCTCACGGCGCCCGTCGTGCGTGACGTGCCGTTTTCTTCCGCTCAGGCGCATGTGCTGATCGGCCAGCCCGGCTACAAGCGCAATGATCCGGATCACTTCGCGATCGTGCTGGGCAACTATGTGCTCGGCGGCGGGGGCCTCGTTTCACGGCTGGCCGATGAAGTTCGCGAAAAGCGCGGGCTGAGCTACAGCGTCTACAGCTATTTCGCACCCGGCCTTCACGCGGGCGCGTTCACCGTGGGACTGCAGACGCGTCCGGACCAGGCGGCGCAAGCCGTGAAGGTGGCGCAGGATGCGGTGGCGAAGTTCATCGCAGACGGCCCCACGCCGCAGGAGCTCAAGGCCGCGAAAGACAACCTGATTGGCGGCTTTCCGCTGCTGATCGACAGCAATCGCAAGCTGCTGGACAACATTGCAAACATCGCCTGGAACGATTTGCCGCTCGACTACCTCGACACCTGGACGGCCAACATGCAGCGCATCACAGCGGCTGACATCAAGGCCGCATTCGCGCGCAAGTTGCAGCCGCAACGGATGGTGACGGTCACGGTGGGCGCAGCGGCGGCCCCGCGTTGAATGAGGCTAAAGGATAGAGCAGTGTGATTCGGGCACTTTTTTACGACCAACCCCTGTCAACGTTGACAGGGGTTGGCAACACGAAGGGTCTCAGGCGGTCGAAAATCCGTCTATCGCTGTCACACGATCGGTGCCCTTCAATGCGGTGCCGGGGTTCAAGTTAGTAGATGCTCTGAAAAACAAGAAATGGGGAAATGCCGGGGTCGCTTCAAGCGGCCCCGGCATTTTGTTTTGCGCGCAGGTTTGGGCTTAAGCTGCACGCCATGAAAAAGCAGGGCATCCCTCCTCACGAAATCCGGATCATCGGCGGCCAATGGAAGCGCACAAGGCTTGCGGTTCTCGACAAGCCCGGCCTTCGGCCCACGCCGGATCGCGTCCGGGAAACCCTCTTCAACTGGCTCGGCCAGGACCTCACCGGATGGCGCTGCATCGATGCATTCGCAGGAACCGGCGCGCTCGGGTTTGAAGCGGCCTCGCGCGGCGCGGTGGATGTGTTGCTCGTGGAGCAGGACCCGCAGCTCGTCGCGCAACTTCGTTCCTTGCAAACCAAGCTGGCGGCCACGACCGTGCACATCGAGCGCGGCAACGGCCTCACGGCGCTAGGGCGGCTCGCGCCCTCGTCGATGGACCTCGTCCTTCTGGATCCGCCCTTTGAATCCGACCTGTGGAGCAAGGCGCTCAAGCCTGCAGCCAGCGCCATCAAGCCCGACGGTGCAATCTACCTGGAGGCATCCACCGCCTGGGACGACGCGCGACTGGAGCCTTTTGGCCTGACGCAAGTGCGACATGTGAAGGCTGGTGCGGTGCATGCGCACCTTCTGCGGCGCACGTCATAATGCACTGCAACAAATTGTGCCCCCGCCCGCTCTGGAGACAACCATGGCCACCAACGTAATCGCCGTCTATCCCGGGACCTTCGATCCCATGACGCTGGGCCATGAAGATGTGATCCGGCGTGCCATCCAGCTTTTTGACAAGGTGATCGTCGCGGTCGCGGCGGGCCACCACAAAAAAGCCATGTTCACGCTGCAGGAGCGCATCGAGATGGCCAAGGTCGTCTCCGAGCCTTACGAGCAGGTCACCGTCGAAAGCTTTTCGGGCCTGCTGCGCGATTTCGTGGTGGCGCGAGGCGGCAAGGCAATGGTCCGGGGACTGCGGGCCGTCACCGACTTCGACTACGAATTCCAGCTGGCCGGCATGAACCGCAGCCTGATGCCAGACGTGGAAACGGTGTTCCTCACGCCCAGCGACAAGTTCCAGTTCATCAGCAGCACCTTCGTGCGCGAAATTGCGGTGCTGGGCGGCGAGGTGGACAAGTTCGTTTCCGCCACCGTGCAACAACGCCTCGCAGAAAAAGTCAGAAGCCTGGGTCGCGACTAGGATCGCGACCAGTCAGTCGAACTGGTTCATCAAGCAAGGCTGCCCAGCCACTGGGCCAGCGTGGCATTCACGAACGCAGGCCGCTCCATCGTCAGCATGTGCCCACAGCGCGGCACGATCACCAGCTGCGCGCCGGGGATGAGCGACGCAATTTCCTGGGAGTGCATGAGGGGCGCCAGCCGGTCGGTGTCGCCGCACATCACGAGGGTGGGGCAGCGTACGGTCGGCAGATGATTTCTGGCGTCCGGCCGGGCGATCACTGCGCGGTTTTGCGCCACCAACTGGGCAGCGCCCGCGCGATACACAAACTCCAGATAGGCATTGACCAGCGCATCGTCACGCGCATGGTCCGGGTGAAAGGCCATTGCGACATTGGGCTCTATCACCTCGGCGAGGCGCCCCTGTTCGAACAGAATGATTGCCGCTTCGCGCAGGTCTCGCATCGCTGGGGTTTCAGGGTTGGCGTTGGTGCCGAGCAGGGCGAGGCCGGCGATCCGCTCCGGTGCCTGCCGCGCGACCTCCATCGCCAGCATCCCGCCCATGGACGCGCCGCACAGCACCAGGTCGCCGTCGTGTTCGGACAGCAGGGCCGACGCCATCTCGGGGATGCTGTCGTGCCGCGAGTGGACATCGGTCACCACAGGTCGCCACTTTGCCAGCGCATCGACCTGCGATCGCCACATCTGGGCGTCGCCCGCGAGCCCGGGGAGCAGGACCAGCGTAGGCATGGCGCTATTGAGCCGAGCTGCGTTTGACCGCATCGCGGTGCACGCGGACGAACAGGTCGCGCTGTGCATGGCTGCCGCCGATCTCGGCGAGATGGGGCAGGGCCTTGTCCAGTTCGACTGCGGCTTCCTGCCAGTTGCCCCTGGCGTGCGCCAGCATGCCGCGGCTGGCGGGCACGCACACCTGTTGCCAGGCGTGCGCCGCATGTTCGGGCACGCCCGCCGCGTGCGCCGCTATCCCTCGCATCATGGCGTCGGCCTTCGCATCAAGACCGGCACGCGCCAGGCCGTACAGGTACTGCATGTCCAGGAAGGGCAGCACATGGTCCAGCTGCCTTGCCGCAAGGTAACGCCCCACGTCCTGCCAGCGGTCGCCCACAGCTACACCTGCGAGTTCGAGGCGCGCCAGCAATGACACCGCATTGATCTGGTCTTGCGAGTACTCCCGGGCAACACCCCAGATCTGCTGGTCGTAGAGCGCGAGCACTTCGTCCGGCCTGCCCATCTCGATGGCGAACAGCGCCTGGTGCCACCAGTTGTGCGTGACCATGAAAGAGTTCAGGCCCGTCCAGGTGTCGCTCACATCAGCCAGAAAAGCGTGCCCTTCGTCGATGCGGCCCTGCGTCAGCATGACGTGCGCCAGCGCGTGATGCGCCCACGGCTCCTTGCGGCACATCGCAATCGCTTGACGCGCCTGTTCTTCGGCTTCGGCCAGCCCGTGGCACTGCTCCCACGCAAAGGCCGCCATGCCGTGTGTGTAGCAAACATCGCCCGCTTCCTTGAGCGCAGGCTGGACCATCGCAAGCATGCCGGGCGAATCGCCTGCGTTGAACAGGTGATAGTGACCGAGCTTGAGCGATGCAAGATCGCGTGGGTGCTCGTTCGCCTGTTCCTGGTGGAGCCGGATGGCACCGGGGATGTCGCCGCGCGCCCACGCGTCGATGGCGGCGATGAAGCGCCCCTCGCGGGGTGTGGATTGCGCCTGGGCCTGCAACGCGCGATCAAGGTACGGCCGGGCGTTCGATGGCGCGTCCCGACTCTCGGCAAACATGTGGACCGCTGCTGCATAGGCCTGCACGATCGCGCTCGGGTCGGTCTCGGCTGCGGCCAGGATGTTCACGGCCCGCGCCTCGCTGGCGATAAAGCCTTCGACGAAGTCGTTCACCGCCAAGAGGACGCTCTCGTCTTCCAGCGTGACGGGGTTGCCCAGGCTGTCAGCCAACATGGTTCAACCGGCAGTCAGTCCAGATGGCGCAGCACTTCGGACGGTGGCTCGGGCCACGGATGCTGCGCATCCCGTATCAGCTCGAATGCGCGCGACACCTGCAGCACGCCCAGATCGTCGAAGCGCTTGCCTGCGATCTGCAAGCCGATGGGCAGGCCGCTGCGGGTGTAGCCGCAATTGATCGATGACGCAGGCTGCTCCGACATGTTGAACGGCACCGTGAAGCCGATGTGCTCCAGCGGACGCAGCGGATCGTTGGTCGGCGACGGCAGTTCGGCGGCAAACGCGGGTACGGGCGAGGTCGGGGAGATCACGTAATCGAACGCGTTGCAGGCGGTGACCGTCGCGACGCGCGTGGCATGGAACTGGCTGAACGCCTTGAACACCGCTTCGCCGCTCATGCCGACGGCGCTGTCGCCCCAGTGCTGGATGTAGGGCAGGACAGCGGCCTTCTTGTGTGCGGGCAAGGCGTTCATGTCGATGTGCGAACGCATGCGCCAGAAATGGTCCATGCCATCGAGCATCGCCTGCGACATGAACGGCTTCATCGGCGCGACGACGGCACCCGCTCGCTCGAACAGGCGCGCAGCGTGCTCGACAGCGGCCCGCACTTCGGGTTCTACCGTGAGTCCGCAGCCCGCTTCGAGCAGCAGGCCGATGCGCAGCCCCTTGAGTTTTTCGGCACCCTGGTCGAAATCGGACCAGGCAATGTCCTGGTATGGCAGGTTCATGCTGTCGCGCGCGTCGGGCTGCGAGAGCACCTGCATGAACCACGCGGAATCGGCAACAGAGCGCGTCATGGGACCGGCTGCGCGGCCCATGTAGGGCGGGTCGATGGGAATGCGGCCCAGGCTGGGCTTGAGCGTGAAGATGCCGCACCAGCCGGCGGGCAATCGAAGTGAGCCGCCGATGTCGGTACCGATGTGCAACGGCCCGTAGCCAGCCGCTGCTGCCGCGCTGGCGCCCGCGCTGGACCCGCCAGGTGTGCAGCGCAAGTCCCACGGATTGCGCGCCAGCTTGTGGAAGCTGGAGAGGCCCGAAGACAGCATGCCGTAGTCGGGCATGGTCGTCTTGGCGATGATGACGCCTCCGGATTCCCGCACGCGTGCCGCAGGCGGCGCGTCAGCCGCGGCAGGGACCAGGTCCACAGCAGCCGTGCCCAGCGGCGTCGGGTCGCCCCGGGTCGCGATGTTGTCCTTGATCGTGACGGGCACGCCATCGAGCAAACCCAACTGCGTGCCTGCCTGCCAGCGGGCTTCGCTCGCCCGCGCCTGCTCCAGCGCAAGCTCGGGGCGCAACAGGTACAGCGCGTGGATGTGATGCTCCCAGCGCTCGATGTGTCCGAGCACCGATTGCGTCACCTCCACCGGCGAAAAATCGCGCCGGCGATATCCGGCGATCAGGTCTGCGGCTGAAAGCTCATGCAAGGCCTGCGTGTACTGCTGCGACATCGGTACTTCCTGGAGCGCGCGAAATCAGGACCAGGACAGCGCGGACAGGTCGTTCACAAAGATCGGCATGTCTTTCCACAGGCCCTTGACGCCCTTGTTCGCAATCGTGACCCACTGCGGCTGGTAGAGGAACGCGTGCACGCTGTCTTCGGCCAGCAGGCGCTGCGCATCGCCCAGCAGCTTGGCGCGATCGGCGGGTCGGGCAGTGGTCTTGATCTTGTTGTACAGGTCGTCGAACTTCGTGGACTTGTAGCCCCAGTAGTAGTCGGGCTTGGCAAAGTTGCCCAGGTCGAACGGCTCGACGTGCGAAATGATCGTCATGTCGTAGTTGTGGCCGCCGCCGTAGGTGTTGGACAGCCACTGCGCCCATTCGACGTTTTGCAGTTTGGCGGTGATGCCGACCTTGGACAGCTGCGAAGCGATGACTTCGCCGCCCTGTCGCGCATAGGGTGGCGGTGGCAGGGTGATGGTGAGTTCGAGCGGGCCGTTGATGCCGGCTTCTTTCAGCAGCGCCCTGGCCTTGTCGGGGTTGTAGGCATTGATGCCGGTGGTGTCCACGTAGCCAAAGCCGCCCGGAACGTAGTGGCTGCCAATCGGCGCGCCGAAGCCGTCGGCCGCACCCTGGATCACGGCCTTGCGGTCAATGGCCATCGCAATGGCGCGGCGAACGCGCACGTCGTCGAGCGGTTTCTTCTTGTTGTTGATGGCCAGGATGGTCTTGGCACGCGAGCCGCTGACGACCACCTGGAACTTCGGGTTGCTCTGGAACTGCTGGATGCCGCGCGCCGTGACACGCTGGAACGCATCGACGTCGCCTGCAAGCAATGCGGCCATCTGCGCAGCCGGGTCGGGAATGAAGCGGAAGGTCGCCTTCTTCAGCTTGACCGCATTGGCATTGCGATAGCCGTCCCACTTCGCCAGCACGATCGACGAGCCCTTGACCCAGTTTTCAAGGCGATAGGGGCCGGTGCCGTTGGGCTTGGTGGCGTTGGTGTCGACGCTCTTGGGCTCGACGATGATCGCGGTGCCCTGACCGAGCAGGAACGGAAAGTCGGGATCGATCTCTGAAGTCAGGAGGACCACGGTGCTGTCGTCGACTACCTGCGTGCGAAGGTTGGCGAACGTGCGCTTGTCCTTGTTGGTGCTCTTTTCGCCGCCAGCGCGGTCGAACGAGAACTTCACGGCCTGCGCATTGAAGGGCTCGCCGTTGTGGAACTTGACGCCCTTGCGCAGCTTGAAGGTATACGTCTTGAGGTCGGGCGAGACTTCCCAGCTCTCGGCAAGCAGCGGGGTGACCGTGCCGTCGGAGTTGACCTTGGTAAGGGTCTCGTAGATGTTGTAGAGCGTGACTTCGGAGATCGACGACGCAGCGCCGCCGGTGGGATCGAGGCCGGGGCTGGGCTCCAGTGCCATTGCGAGCACGATGGAGTCTTTCTTGCCTTGGGCCAGGGCCTGCGGCAACGACAGGGACCCGGTGGCCAGTGCGGCGGTAGCGAGGACGGTACGGCGGTTCAACATGGTCTAGAACTCCAGCGAGAGAAAGAAACTAAAAATACATCATCCCCGAGTTTGCGCGAACGTGGCAAGCGGGATTTGCTTATGCCGTGGCAACACGTTGCCGTGCCTTCGGCTCGGCCTGCGGAACGGCTTCCAGCAGCGCGCGAGTGTAGGGGTGTTCGGCGGCGGTGAAGAGCCGCTCCGGCGGGCCCTGTTCCACGATGCGGCCCTGCCAGAGCACCGCGACGTCATCGCATAAATGGTGAACGACGGCCAGGTCATGCGAGATCAGCATGTAGGTGATGCCGAACTCGGTTTGCAGGTCCTGCATCAGGTTGAGCACCTGCGCCTGGACGGACACATCGAGCGCGCTGACCGGCTCATCGGCGACGATCAGGCGGGGGCGCGTGATGAGCGCGCGCGCGATGGCGATGCGTTGCCGCTGTCCGCCTGAGAACTCGTGCGGATATTTGCGCAGGTCGCTGGTGCGCAGGCCCACCGAAGCCAGCACATCTGCGGTTTGCTTGTGTTGTTCTGCGCGTGTCGCGCCCTGCGCGGCGAGCGGTTCGGCCACGATGCGCTCTATCGTCTGGCGCGGATCGAGCGAGCCGTACGGGTCCTGGAACACCATCTGGAAATCGCGTCGCGCGGCACGCAGTTCTTCGCGAGGCAGCGCGTGCAGGTCGCGACCCATCAGCCAGACCTGTCCGGCGGTGGGTTTGTCCAGCGCCATGACCAGGCGCGCGAGCGTCGATTTGCCCGAGCCCGATTCTCCGACGATGCCCAGGCTGCGGCCCGCCTCGATGGTGAAGCTCACGCCGTTGAGCGCTTGCACGACGGGTGGCGGTCCGAACAGTTTTTCGCGCGGCATCGCGTAGTGCCTGACGAGGTTCTCCACGCGCAGCAATGGTTCGCTCATGCCGCCTCCTCTTGCCCGCGCGCAACCTCATCCAGCCTGATGCATCTCGCCACATGGCCTTGCCCCACGTCAACCGCTGGCGGCACAACGACGTGACACTCGGGAATCGTGAACGAACAACGCCCCGCAAACGGACAGCCGGCAGGCAGATCGACCAGCTCAGGCACAGTCCCTGCAATCGTCATCAGCCGCTTGCCTTTTTGTGAGTGCAGCCCGGGCCGAGCCGCAAAAAGTCCCAGCGTGTAAGGATGCACACGATTGGCAAAAACACTTTCTGTTGCGCCGCTTTCCACCACGCTGCCGCCATACATCACCATCATCCGCGCCACGTTCTGCGCGATCACGCCCAGGTCGTGAGAGATCAACATCAGTGCCATGTTGCGTTCTTGAACCAGATCGCTGATGAGGTCCAGGATCTGCCGCTGTATCGTCACGTCCAGCGCGGTGGTCGGCTCGTCCGCGATCAGCAGATCAGGCCCGCAGGCCAGCGCCATCGCAATGGTGATGCGCTGACGCTGGCCGCCGGAGAACTGGTGCGGGTAGGCGTCGATGCGCCGGGCCGCATCGGGAATGCCGACGCGATCGAGCAGCGTGATGGCCTGCTTGCGCGCATCTGCAGATGACATGCCGCGATGCAGGCGCAGCGGCTCTGCGACTTGCCTGCCGATCGTGTGCACAGGGTTGAGCGCAGTCATCGGCTCCTGGAAGATCATGCCGATGCGGTTGCCGCGAATCTGGCAGAGCGCCTCATCGCCCAGGCCGATGAGTTCCTGGCCGTCAAAACGAATGCTTCCGGTGAGCTCGGCGTTTTCCGGTAACAGCCCCATGAGTGCCATCACGGTGATCGACTTGCCGCATCCCGATTCGCCGACAAGCCCGAGTGTGTCGCCGCGATCGAGCGTGAAGCTGATGTCGCGCACGGCGTACGCCGGGCCGCGATGGGTTTGCAGCTTGACGCTCAGGTTGCGGACTTCGAGCAGTGTGGTCATCTAGCGTTTTCTCGCCAGGCGGGGATCGAACAGATCGCGCAGGCCATCGCCGAGCATGTTGAGCCCCAGCACTGCCAATGCAATCGCGACGCCGGGATACACCGCGAGCATCGGCGCCTGGAACAAGAGGGTCTGTGCCTCGCTCAGCATGCGACCCCATGAAGGTTGGGGCGGCTGCGTGCCCAGGCCCAGGTAGGACAGGGCGGCCTCGGCCAGGATCGCGATTGCAAACCGGATGGTTGCCTGCACGATCAGCACCGACAGGATGTTGGGCAGCACGTGCTCGATCGTGATGCTGAACGCCCCCTTGCCGCAGGCGCGCGCCGCAAGGACGAATTCGCGTCCCCACACGGCATTGGCCGATGCGCGGGTGATGCGGGCGAAGGTCGGAATGTTGTAGATGCCGATCGCGATGATGGCGTTGACCATGCCGGGTCCGAACACCGCAGTCAGCATGATTGCCGACAGGATGGCCGGGAACGCGAAGCCGAAGTCGGCCAGCCGCATGATGAGTTCTTCGACCCATCCGCGGCGAGCTGCAGCCAGCAAACCGAATGCGGTGCCGATGATGAGCCCGATGCTCACCGCGATCACGCCCACGACGATGGACGCGCGCGCGCCGACGAGCAGCAGTGAGACGATGTCGCGGCCATAAGGATCGGTCCCCAGCAGAAAACCCTTGCCGGGTGGCTGGAGCTTCAGGGCCATCTCCACGTCATACGGCGAGTGGGGTGTCCACACCAGGGACAGCGCCGCAGCCAGCACCAGCAATGTGCTCAGGACAGCGCCCAGCGTGAAGCTGCGGTGCGCGAACGCGCGCTTCCAGAATCCGGGTGCGGCAAGCGGCGGCGCGATGGCCACGGGTAGCGAGCTCATATATCGCTGGCCTTCACGCGCGGGTCGATCACCGCATACAGGATGTCCACGATGAAATTCACGATCACCACCATTGCAGCCAGCAGCATCACGCAGTTGCGCACCACGATCAGGTCGCGATTGGAAATCGACTGGAAGATCAGGCGACCGAGCCCCGGCAGGTAGAACACGCTCTCCACGACGATCGTGCCCGCGAGCAGTTCTGCAAATTGCAGCCCCATCACCGTGATGACGGGGATCAGCGCGTTGCGCAGGACGTGACCCCAGAGCGCTGCGCGTTGCGAGACGCCCTTGGCGCGTGCCGTGCGTACGAAGTCTTCACGAAGCACCTCCAGCACGGCAGAGCGGGTGATGCGGGCCAGGATCGCGGACTGGACGACCGCCAGCGACAGTGCGGGCAGCATCAGCGACTTGAAGCCTTGCCAGATGCCTTCGCTCCAGCCATTGAAGCCGCCTGCCGAGAACCATTTCAGGTGCACCGAGAACAGCAGGATCAGCAAGATGGCGAACCAGAAATTGGGAATCGCAATGCCGATCTGCGAAAGCCCCATCACGCCCACATCGCCGAGCTTGTTGTGGCGGGATGCGGCGTAAACGCCGGCAGCGAGCGCTATGACTGCCGTCAAGGCCATCGCCATGAGGGCCAGTGGAACCGTGAGGGCGAGTCGCTCGACCACGAGTTCGGAGACCGGGGTACTGTATGCGTAGCTGGTGCCCAGGTCGCCGACCAGCATGCCGGTCACCCAGTTCCAGTAGCGCTCCATCGGGGGGCGGTCGATGCCCAGCTTGACGGCCAGCGCCTGGACGGCGTCCGGCGAGGCATCGGGTCCCATGAGGATCTGCGCCGCGTTGCCCGGCAGGATCTCCAACACGAGGAATACGACGACCGATGCGCCTATCAGCGTCGCGATCAGGGTGATGAGGCGCTTGAACAGGAAGACACTCATGAAGCCGTCGATAATGCCAGAACTGCGGGGACTGCTCCCTTGCGTGGAGGACCTGGTTCGTGGCTCTGATGATTACCGACGAATGCATCAATTGCGATGTGTGCGAACCGGAATGCCCCAACCAGGCGATTTTTCTCGGGCCGGAAATCTACGAGATCGACCCCGCCAAGTGCACCGAATGCGTCGGCCACTTTGACGAGCCGCAGTGCGTGCAGGTCTGTCCTGTGGCCTGCATCCCGATCCATCCGGAACACATCGAAAGCCGCGAAACGCTCTGGCAGAAATACCAGCGGCTGACGGCGCAGGCGCAGCAGCCGACCTGAGCGGCTAGCCGGCTTTTTTCTTTTTCTTCGGTTTTGTCTTTTCCCCGGGTTTTGCGGGTGCGTGGGCGGTAAAGACGTGCAGTTTGTCCGGCTTGGACATCACCACCTTTTTCTCTGAAGAGCTTGCATCGGATAGTCGCTTGCCGACAGGCAGGATATTCAGGGATGCGGGTCTGGACTCAGCCATCATGCGATCCTTTTCCATGGCGTCGGCCAGCCTGGCGTCACGCAGCGATGCCGCTCGGGTCGCCTGCACATCGCGCGGCGAGACCGGATGCTGGCTCGTCTGAAGGACCGTGGCACCAGCGCACGGCGTCTGGCTATAGGCATCGCCACATCGGTAAATCGTCTGCGCCGAAACTGGCGCGCATGCCGCAGCTGCCGCGAGCGCGGCCAACAATCTTTTCATTTTTCTCTCCCGTTGTTTTGCTAGACGCCGTCGGGCCGTGGCGGCTTGGGGCGCGGCGGCTTGCTGGTGTGAACCAGCAGCGTCGCCTTTTCCATCTCTCCCGCCAGCATGGCCGGCACAGCCTTGAGCGTGCGCTCCACGCACTCCTCGATCAGTTCACGCTGGTCGGGAGCGGGTTTTTTCAGAACCCAGTTGATGACCTCGGCCTTCACACCGGGATGCCCGATGCCCAGCCGAAGGCGCCAGTAGTCACCGGTGCCCAGTTGCGCGTGGATGTCGCGCAGACCGTTGTGCCCGGCGTGGCTACCTCCGAACTTGAGCTTGGCTTGCCCGGGTACAACGTCGAGTTCATCGTGCGCGACGAGGATTTCCTCGGGCTGGATCTTGAAGAACCGGGCGAGCGCAGAAACCGACTTGCCCGAGAGGTTCATGAACGTGCGCGGCTCGAGCAGCCAGATCGTCTGGCCATGCAAGGTCGTTCGCGCGACGACACCGTGATACGCCTTGTCGAGCACGAGCGACACCTTCAGCTCCCGGGCGAGCGCATCGACCCACCAGAAGCCGGCGTTGTGGCGAGTGGCTTCGTATTCAGGGCCGGGATTGCCCAGGCCAACAAACAGCTTGATCATGATTTGCCGATTATCAGTGGAGGCACAAATGCAAACGGCCCACCGAAGTGGGCCGTTTGGCAGTGCGATGCTGTGAAGAAGTTACTTCTTGGCAGCAGGCTTGGCAGCCGGTGCCTTGGCGGCAGGCGCCTTCGCATCCTTGCCGGCAGCCTTTGCGTCCTTGGCCGGTGCCTTGGCATCAGCTGCAGGTGCGGCGCCTTCTGCGCCGGCTTCAGCAGGCTCTTCGCCGCCGATCGACACCACAGAGACGATCACCGGGTTTGGCTTGCCGCGCGTCACGGCAGTGACGCCCTTGGGCAGCGAGATGTCGGCCAGGTGCAGGGACATACCCTTTTTCATGCCGGACAGGTCCACCTCGATGAACTCGGGCAGGTCCTTGGGCAGGCAGGAGACGTCGAGCTCGGACATGACGTGGTTGACGACGCAATGGTCGAACTTCACGGCTTGCGACTCTTCGGACTTCACAAAGTGAAGCGGCACCTTCATGTGCAGCTTGGTCCTGGCGTCCACGCGCTGGAAGTCGATGTGCAGGATTTGCTGTTTGTACGGGTGCACCTGCACGTCGCGCAGCAGAACCTTGGATTCCTTGCTGTCCATTTCCATGTCGAGGATGGTGGAGTGGAAGGCTTCCTTCTTCAGGGCGTGCCACAGGGCGTTGTGATCGAGTTCGATCAGTTGCGGCTGGCCTTCACCACCGTAGACGATGCCGGGCGTCCTGCCGGTATTGCGGAGACGGCGGCTCGCACCCGTACCCTGCTTGGCGCGCTCAAAAGCGACGAATTTCATAACTGACTCCTGGTAAGAATCCACCGCGACCAGTGGATCCCGTTTCAAAAAAGCCCCCGGAAGGGGCCACTAAAGCCTCAGGCCGGTTCGCCTCTTTAAAAGAGGTTTTCCTGGTCCGAGAACAAACTCATTACCGATTCGCCCTTGGCAATGCGCTGGATCGTCTCTGCGATCAAAGGCGCCACCGTGAGCTGGCGAATCTTCTTGCAGCCCAGGCCCTCTTGCGACAGGGGAATGGTGTTGGTCACCACCACTTCATCGAGGGCATCGCCATTGGCGATTCGTTCGATGGCTGGACCCGAGAAGATCGGGTGGGTGCAATACGCGTAAACCTTCTTGGCGCCACGCGCCTTCAGCACCTCGGCTGCCTTTACCAGCGTTCCGGCGGTGTCGATCATGTCGTCCATGATCACGCAGTTGCGGCCGTCGATCTCTCCGATGACGTGCATGACTTCGCTCACGTTCGCCCGGGGGCGGCGCTTGTCGATGATGGCCAGGTCGGTGTCCAGTTGCTTGGCAAGGGCACGCGCGCGGACCACACCGCCCACGTCTGGCGACACAACGATCAGGTCTTCGTAGTTTTGCTTTCGCACATCGGACAGGAGCACTGGCGACGCGTAGATGTTGTCCACGGGGATGTCGAAGAAGCCCTGGATTTGGTCAGCGTGCAGGTCCATCGTGAGGACCCGCGAGACGCCAACGGTCTGCAGCAGGTTGGCCACCACTTTTGCCGAAATCGGAACTCTCGATGAGCGCGGTCGCCGGTCTTGCCGTGCGTAACCAAAGTAGGGGATCACCGCGCTGATCCGCTCGGCCGACGCACGCTTGAGCGCATCGACCATGATCAGCAGTTCCATCAGGTTTTCATTGGTCGGTGCGCAAGTCGATTGCACAACGAACACATCGCGCGCCCGTACATTGGTGTTGATCTCGACCGTGACTTCACCATCGGAAAAGCGGCCAACGCTGGCTGCACCGAGTGAAATACCGAGGTGGCTGGCAATCTCAGCGGCAAGCGCCGGATTGGCGTTGCCGGTAAACACCATGAAATCAGGATGCGGAACGACCTGCATGTTATTTATCCGGAGTTAAGCGCCAGCGAGTTTTAAAAACAATGCCAGATGCTCTGGCATTTCAACAGGATGCCAGATGCTCTGGCATTTCCACAAAAAACTGGCAGGGGAGGAAGGACTCGAACCCTCGCATGCTGGAATCAAAATCCAGTGCCTTTACCAACTTGGCGACTCCCCTACACGGGTTGACGGCTGAAACCAGCCGCCCACCGATCAATCGTCGCTGGGTGCCCATCCCACCAGAGGATGAGCCTCCAAATTCACGCATTCCCTCACGTTCCAACCTGGGGGCGCGGCGCCTGGCGCCTTGCCCGGGGGTAGCAGCGCAAAAACTGCGCTACCGGAACCTGTCATACGACCCTGAAGACCTTGCGAAGCCAGCCATTGGAGGGCTTCGTCGACGCCTGGGCAGAGTCTCTGCGCTACCGGCTGCAAATCGTTGGTACCAAAACCGTACGGGTTTGCAGCAAAGCCTGAAATTATAGCAGCGGTGCTGTCGAGTTTCAGATCGGCATGCGCGAAGATTCTTGCGGTCTCCAGTCCCTGGGGTGGTTTGACCACCAGAAACCGCGCGTGAGGCAGGCCGATCGGGGTCAACTCCTCCCCCACGCCCTGGGCCCAGGCATGGTGGCCGGAGAGGAAGAACGGCACGTCCGCACCCAGTGCAAGGCCGATCTTTTGCAATTGCGCCATCGTCAGATTCAATCCCCAAAGACGGTTCAGCGCCAGCAGGCACGAGGCCGCATCGGACGACCCTCCCCCCATGCCGGCCTGCGCCGGAACCCGCTTTTCGATGCTGATGTGCGCGCCTTGCGTCGATCCAGCCGCCGTCTGCAACGCCCGGGCTGCTCGCAGCGTCAGGTCGTCTGCGGGCAAGGGCTCCAGCAGGTCCTCGCGGCTCAGGGCGCCATCGGCGCGTAACTCGAAATGGAGTGTGTCGCGCCAGTCGATCAGCATGAACGCCGACTGCAGCAGGTGCATTCCGTCAGGCCTGCGCCCCGTCACGTGAAGAAACAGGTTCAGCTTGGCAGGCGCTGCGATGTCGTAGAGCGCTTTCATCTCGCAGCTAGCGCTCGAACACCACGCGCAACTCAGCCTGCGGCGTTGGCTCGATGCGCCTGGCGATCACGCGGCCTTGCGCAACTTGCGAGAGGTCGGCGCGCCACCCCGGCACCTGTGAATCGATGCCCCGCAGCCAGTCGAAGAGCGCCGCGACGGGCATGGGTGAGCCGGTGACGTGAGTGACCAACGCGTCGATCGATTCGAATTGCCGTACCTGCCCTGCCGAGCGCAGCGTGGCGGAGCCGGGTCGCCAACTCAGCACGCCCAGCGTCCCGACCAGAGGCGAATCGAGCTTCAATTCGCCTGCGTCCGAATGTCCGCGCAACTCGAACCCGGCAGAAAACGACTCGGACGGTCGGTCGGTCACCTGCAGCGCCAGGCGGCCGGCCCAGCTTTGTCCTGGCTCAGCGGTCGAGCGCGCAGGACTTGCACAGCCGGCCAGCAGAGCCGCCGCCAGCACCGCGGCCAGGTGCAGCCACACCCTGCCTGTCAGCGCCAGGCTCACGGCTTGACCCGCAGGCGCTTCAGCGTTTCCAGAAGCGTTTCGTTTTCACTGTTCATCAGCAGGCCCTCGCGCCAGATCGCCTGTGCCCGCTCGCGCTGGCCCATGCTCCAGAGAACTTCACCCAGGTGCGCTGCGATGTCCGCGTCAGGGCGAGCCTTGTACGCGCCGTCCAGGATGCGCAGGGCCTCGGCCTTGTTGCCCATACGGAATTCAACCCAGGCCAGGCTATCGGTGATGAACGGGTCGTCGGGCGCAAACGACAACGCCTTCTGGATCAGTGCCTTGGCTTCAGTCAGGCGCACATTGCGTTCGGCCAGCGAGTAGCCCAGTGCGTTGTAGGCATGGTGGTACTCGGGTTTTGCAGCAATCACCTGGCGCAGCAATCGCTCCATTTCGGCCAGGTCCCCGGTCTTTTCGGCAAGCATGGCCTGGTCATAGACGAGGTCTGCATCGAAGGGCTCCTTGGCAATGGCCTGCGACATGACCTGATAGGCGGCCTTGTATTGCTTGTTCTCGCGCAGGAGCTGGACCTCGGCCATCATCTTCATGCGGGCATCTTCGGGGCTGCGGTCAGGCAAGGACCGCAGCAGCTTGCGCGCTTCATCCATCTTTCCCTGCCGGGCAAGGATGGAGGCGCGGCGGTGTTGCGCGGCGACCAGATCCTGCGGGTTCTCGATCTTGTCGAGCCAGGCCGCCGCCAGTGCGTAATCCTTGCGCCGTTCGGCGATGCGAGACAGCGACAGATACGCCTGTGCGAGGCCCCGGCTGCGCTCTTCGCCTCCACGCTGGGCCAGTGCGAGATCGACATAACGCTTGATCGACGTCTCGGCGGCCGCAACCTGGTTGTCCTGCAGTTGCAGCGTGCCCTGCACCAGCCACGCTTCTGGATAGTCGGGCTTTTCGGCGGTGACCACTCTCAGCTGTTGTGACGCCTCGGGATAGCGCTGCGTATCGAGCAGCGCCCGCGCATAGCCCATCCGCAATTCAGCCAGCGGCTTGCCTTCCATGTAGCGCTTGACCAGCACCTCGGCCTGCGGCTGTTTGGGATCCATCAGTTCCAGTGCGAGCAAGGCCGGGCCTTCCGCGAACGGGTTGACCTGCTGCGCACGGCGCACGGCTTCAATGGCGCCATTGCTGTCGCCTGCGGCCAGGCGCAAACGTCCCACCGATGTCCATGCCGCAGCGCCTGTTGCCGGATCGGCCAGCGCGTCTGCCAGTGCCTGCTCCACCACGGCGGCGGCAAGCTTCTTGTCTGTCACGCGGGCGTACAGGCGGGGTATCAGCGCGAGGACGCCGCTGCGATCCTTGGCGTGCGTCAGTGCCAGCTCGCCCTTCAGAAGCTCGCCACTTTCGGCCACCCGATTGAGCACCAGCAGGATTTGCAGCACCGAGCGATTGGCCTCACGCGACTGGGGAAAAGCCTGCTTCCAGGCGCGCGCGGCCTGCAATGCCGCTTCGCCCGATCGCGACTGGATCGCGACTTCTACCGCGCGCTGGTAAAGCGTCGGGTCGTTCGTCTTGCGAGCCGCATCCAGGATCAGCGAATATCCCGCGCCGGGCTCGGTGCCCCTGGCGTTCAGTTCGCCCAGGAGCAGCTGGTAGAAGAGCTGCGCGTCCAGCGCGGTGGGCGTGACGTCGACCGATTCGTGCGCACTGTCGGCCTTTGGCGCCGGCTGGGCATGGAGGGCCTGGCCTTGGGCCAACGCCAGCAGCAGCACTGCGCTGGCAAAGTGAAATCGCTTCATCGAACCATAATAATCCAAGGCCTTGTTTCGAGCGCCTCCAAGCCAAAGCGACCCCAATGCCCGAACTGCCAGAAGTCGAAGTCACCCGGCGCAGCTTCGCCGACCGTATTGCAGGGGCCCGGATCGAAGCCGTTCGCATGGGCAAGCCCTTGCGCTGGCCGATCGGAATTGTTCCTGATGAGCTTGTCGGTCGCACCGTCCTGGCGGTTCGCAGGCGCGGCAAGTATTTGTTGCTGGACCTCGACTCTGGCGTCTTGCTGGTTCACCTGGGCATGTCCGGCAGCCTGAGCTTTGCGCCTGCACAGCCCGATGCCGGCACGCACGACCATTTCGACCTCATGACCACCAAAGGCGTACTGCGGCTGAACGATCCGAGGCGGTTTGGCGCAGTCGTCTTTGCACAACGCGTGGATTCGCCCGAGGCGGTCAAGCTGCTGGGCCGGCTGGGCGTCGAGCCCCTGACCGATGACTTCGATGCCGCCGGATTCCACGCTGCGCTCAAGGCTCGCAACGCTGCCATCAAGCAGGTGCTGCTTGCGGGCGACATCGTGGTGGGCGTTGGCAACATCTATGCGTCCGAAGCACTCTTTCTGGCTCGCATCCGTCCCACGATCAAGGCATCGCGCATCACGAAGCCGCGAGCGGCCAGGCTCTGGCAGGCGGTGCGCGACGTGCTTGCCCGCGCAGTGGAAAAAGGCGGCAGCACCTTGCGCGATTTTTCAAATGCCGATGGGCAAGCGGGGTATTTCCAGCTGGAAGCGATGGTGTATGACCGTGCGGGCGAGCCCTGCCGGGTGTGTGGCACGACGATCCGGTGCATTCGCCAGGGGCAGCGCGCGACCTACTTCTGTCCCATCTGCCAGAAATCCTGAAGGCCGCGCGCGCAGCAGGGTGCTATATTCAAAATTCACTTTCCGGGGGCATGTTTGGGCGGTTCCTTCAACGATCAATTCGACCAGCATGGCGCCTGGCGGCGAGAATTCGCGTTACGCCTGAAACTGCTCTCCGAGTGGCTCAAGGATCATGAGCTGCTGGATGCGGCCGTCGAGGAGCGCTTGCGCCGTCTTGAAACGCAGATGCGTTCGGACAAGGTCATGGTGGCTTTCGTCGCCGAGTTCTCGCGCGGCAAGTCGGAGCTGATCAACGCCATCTTCTTTGCCGGCTACAAGCGCCGCATCATGCCCGCCAGCGCCGGCCGCACCACCATGTGCCCGACGGAGCTGGGCTACGACAGCGACGTGCCGCCGTGCCTGCGACTGCTGCCCATCGAAACGCGCCTGCAGCCGCAAGCCCTGATGGAATGGCGCGCCGTGCCCGAGAAATGGACACGCATCGACCTGGACGTGAACGACCCCGCGCAGTTGGCCAAGGCCTTCGAGAAAGTCGCGGAGGTGCGCCATGTTTCCAAAGATGAAGCGAAGGCGCTGGGCTTCTGGCAC
This sequence comes from Caenimonas sp. SL110, assembly GCF_001044395.1. Taxonomy (GTDB): domain Bacteria; phylum Pseudomonadota; class Gammaproteobacteria; order Burkholderiales; family Burkholderiaceae_C; genus Ramlibacter. The sequence goes on along the minus strand of NZ_JANU01000042.1, from coordinate 41,779 downwards.
GACGACTCCCCCAACGACAACCCGATGCTCAACGCCCAGGGCGAGGTCGAGGTTCCCCGCTGGCGTCATGCACTCATCAACATCGCACACCCGCTGCTCAAGCAGGGGCTGGTCATCCTCGACACGCCAGGCCTCAATGCCATCGGCGCCGAGCCCGAACTGACGGTGAACCTGATTCCGCAGGCGCATGCGGTTGTGTTCATCCTTGCGGCGGATACGGGCGTCACCAAATCCGATCTCTCCATCTGGCGCGAACACCTGATTACCGAGACCGAGAACGTCGATTCGAGGCTGGTGGTTCTCAACAAGATCGACACGATGTGGGATTCGCTCAGCACCCCGGTGCAGGTGCAGGCGCAGATCGAGCGTCAGCGTTCGGTTTCCGCTGAAATCCTCGGGTTGCCGCGTGACCAGGTCATTCCGGTCTCTGCACAAAAGGGCCTGGTCGCCAAGGTCAATGACGATGCGCAGCTGCTGGAAGCGAGCAACCTGCCGAGCCTGGAGCGTGCCCTGAGCCATGGCGTGATGGGGCAGCGGCGCAAGATCCTTCGCTCGGCCGTCGCGGCAGGTATCGGCGACTTGCGCGTCGAAGCCGGACGTGCGATCAACATCCGCCGCCGCGACCTTGCCGAGCAGATGCAGGAGCTCAAAGGCCTGCGCGGCAAGAACACCTCGGTCATCAAGCACATGCGCTCGCGCATCGAGCAGGAGCAGGTCGATTTCGATGTGAGCGGTGCCCGTATTCACGCAGTGCGTTCGGTTCACCTCAAGCTGCTGCGTGATGTGTTCACGCTGCTAGGCACCAGCACCCTCAAGAGCGAGATGGCAGAGCTCACGACGGCGTTGCGTCAACCCGGCATCAAGCTTGGCGTCAAGAAGGCGTACTCGTCCACCTTCGAGCGCTTGCGCAAGGGGCTGCAAACGGCGCAAAGCACCAGTGGCGAAATCCAGTCGATGCTCACGGGCACGTTCCGCCAGCTCAATGCCGAATATGGTTTCTCGCTGCAGGCGCCGCGTGAACCCGACCTCGCGCGTTACGAACGCGACCTGGACCTGGTCGAGCGCAGCCACATGCAGTACCTCGGCGTGGGCAACACATTCCGGCTCGCGCAGCCCGAGTTCGCCGACCGCCTGGTGCGTGCACTGGCCACGCGTCTGCGGGTGGTGTACGAGTCAGCGCTCGGTGAGGTGGAGTTGTGGAACAAATCCGCAGCCGCGCAACTCGATGCGCAGCTTCGCGAACGCCGCCGCAATTTCGGCCGCCGTATCGAAGCCATCGAGCGCATCCAGCAGGCCGCGACCGGGCTGGACGACCGCATTGCGGAGATCGAAGCGCAGGGCGTTGTGATCGACGAACTCGACGCGAAGCTCACTGAGCTCACCGACCACCTGGTCACCATTCCCGCCGCTGAAGGCGCGGCCAACGACTCGGCTGCCCTCCAGTCCGCATGACATCGTTGCCTCATGGTTTTGCCGGCCGCGTCGTGCGCTGGCAAAAGACCCATGGCCGCAGCGGCTTGCCCTGGCAGCAGACCCGCGACCCCTACCGGGTGTGGCTTTCCGAAGTGATGCTGCAGCAGACGCAGGTCGCGACGGTGCTGGGCTACTACGAACGGTTTCTCGAGCGCTTTCCCGATGTCGCGGCACTTGCCCAGGCGAGCATCGACGACGTGTTCGGGTTGTGGAGCGGTCTTGGCTATTACAGCCGCGCCCGCAACCTGCACCGCTGCGCACAGGACGTCGTCGCATTGCACGGGGGTGAGTTTCCGCGCAGCGCTGCACAGTTGCAGAGCCTGCCGGGCATCGGCCGCTCGACTGCCGCAGCGGTTGCGTCATTCTGCTTTAGTGAACCCATCGCGATTCTCGACGGCAACGTGAAGCGCGTGTTGGCGCGCGTGCTCGCTTTCGATGACGACCTTGCGTCTTCTGCCAACCAGGAAAAGCTTTGGACCCATGCGCAGGCCCTGTTACCCAAGAGGAACCTGCAGGACACGATGCCGCGCTATACCCAGGGCTTGATGGACCTTGGCGCAACTGTGTGCCTCGTGCGCAACCCGAGTTGCCTGATCTGCCCTGTGCACGATCAGTGTGCGGCGTTCAAACTCGGTGCGCCAGAAAAGTATCCGGTGAAAACGCGCAAGCTCAAGCGCACATCGCAATCGCTTTGGCTGTTGCTCGCCCGATCGGGCCAGGGCTACATCTGGCTGGAGAAGCGTCCTGATTCCGGGATATGGGCGGGGCTTTACTGCCTGCCGGTCTTCGAGTCGCGTGAGGCGCTGGAGGCCACCGATGGGAGCGATGAACCGCTGCAGGACGGCACGCCATTCATGCACGTACTCACCCACAAAGACCTGTACCTGCACCCGGTGAGTGGACAGTTTCCAGCGGCGGGACTCGAGCGCAGGGAAGGCGCATGGTTCTCATCAACCGAGTGGCCCAAACTGGGCCTGCCCGCGCCCGTGCGCAAACTGCTCGCAGGCAGCTGATCCGAATCGACAGGCTAGACCGCGTCGAGTTCGCGATGGCGTTTGAGCGTGACCCATTGCGACGCAAATTCCGCACACAGCCGCTCCACCAGGTACACCGAGCGATGCTGGCCGCCGGTGCAACCAATCGCGACCGTGACATAGCTGCGGTGATCGCGCGCGAGCGGCTCCAGCCAGTGATTCAAAAAGCTTTCGATGTGGCTGTACATCACATCGACATCGGGATGACGCTTGAGGAACTCGACCACCGGCTCGTCTCGCCCGGTCAGCTCGCGCAGCGCCGGCTCGTAGTGCGGATTGGGAAGCATGCGCACGTCGAACACATAGTCGGCATCCACCGGAATGCCGCGCTTGAAGGCAAACGACTCAAAGACCAGGGTGAGCTGGCTCAGCGGCGCTGCGAGCAACGACTTCACATGCGCCTGCAACTGCGATGAGCGGATCACGCTGGTGTCGATGACGTGGGCATGCTCTCGCAGGTCGGACAGCAGTTCGCGTTCGAGTTCGATGGCGTCCACCAGTGCGTGCTGCTGGTCATGGGCCAGTTCGCCGCCGGTCACAGGGCGGTTGCTGGAAAGCGGATGACGCCGGCGCGTCTCGGAAAAGCGCCGCACCAGTGTGTCTGTGGTCGCATCCAGAAACAGCGGCCGTATCTTCACGCCCCTGGCGCTGAGTTCGCGCAATTGCAACGGCACCATCGGCAGCGACGTTGCGCTGCGCACGTCCATCGCAATAGCCACCCGCTCGGCCTTGATCTGCTGCTCGAGCTCGATGAAAGGCACCAGCAACTCGGGCGGCAGGTTGTCCACGCAGTAGTAGCCAGCATCTTCCAGTGCCCGCAAGGCGACCGACTTGCCGGAGCCGGACATGCCGGTGATGAGGATGACTTCAAGTGCCATGAACCTGATCTGCCTATTCGCTGCCCGAAAGCATTTCCTTGGCGTGCGCCAGGCTGGTGCCGGACAAGCGTTCGCCGCCCAGCATCCGTGCGACTTCGGCGACCCGATGCTCACCCTGCACGGGCGCGACCTTGCTCGAAGGCCCGGCCGCATCGCTTTGCTTCGCGACCACCAGATGGTGGTCTGCACAGGCCGCGACCTGCGGCAGGTGAGTCACAGCCAGCACCTGCCTGTCGCGGCCCAGCTGCTTCATCAGCCTGCCGACTGTTTCCGCAACCGCGCCGCCGACACCCGCATCCACTTCGTCGAAGATCAAAGTCTGCGCCGTGCCCAGGCGGGACGTCGTTACCGCAATGGCCAGCGCAATGCGCGACAGCTCGCCACCCGATGCGACCTTGCCCACCGGACGCGGGGTGCTGCCCGCGTGTCCTGCCACCAGGAACGCGACCTCTTCCAGGCCGGCCATCGTGGGCTGGGGCGCTGGCTCCAGCGCGACTTCGAAGCGACCGCCCTGCATGCCCAGGCCTTGCATGGCAAGGGTCACGGCCTTGGCCAACTGAGGCGCAGCCCGCGTTCGCGCCTTGGACACGAGCCGAGCCTGCGTCAGGTACGCATCGGACTCCTTCTTCTCGACGGCTTCCAGCGCCGCCAGATCGGCTGCAGCGTCAAGTCGCGCCAGCTCTTCTTTCCACGATGCCAGAAGGCCGGGAAGCTCCGCGGGTGTCCGTTTGTAGCGGCGCGAAAGTGTCAACCAGAGCGACATGCGCTCATCGAGTTCTGCAAGGCGCTCGGGATCGAGTTCGGTCTTGCGCAGGTAAGCATTGAGCGAGTGCGCAGCATCTTCGGCCTGCGCAAGACTGGAGGCCAGCACCTGCGCCAACTCACGGAAAGCGGGCTCGACATGCTCCTGCGCCTGCAGCAGCGAAGCGGCCTGCGACAAGCTGCGTGTCGCGCCGCCTTCTTCGCCTTCGAGCAAGCCGAGGCTGCCCTGCGCCGCCTCGAGCAACGCCTGCGCATTCGCAAGCCGCGTATGGCTCGCGTTGAGCTCGTCCCATTCGCTCGCACCCGGGGCGAGCTTGTCGACTTCACCGATCTGCCATGCAAGGCGTTCACGTTCGCGCTGAAGCGAATCCTGCGCTTCGCGCGCCTCGGCCAGGGTTTTCTGTGCAGCGCGCCAACGCTGCCACGATTGCTGCAGCGCTTGCGTGGAAATGGCGGCATAGCCATCAAGCAGGCCGCGCACCGCATCGGGCCGTGTCAGGCTTTGCCATGCGTGCTGGCCGTGAATATCCACCAGCTGGTCGGCGACTTCGCGCAGCTGGGTGGCGGTTGCCGCACTGCCATTGATCCACGCACGGCTCTTGCCCTGCGCGTCGATGCTGCGCCTGACCAGCAGGCTGTCTTGCGAGTCGAACCCGGCCTCTTCGAGCCAGGCAACGAGCGACGCAGGAAGGTCGAATTCCGCCGTGATTTCGGCCCGCGCCGCGCCTTCACGCACCACGGTTGCCTCGGCGCGCGAACCCAGCGCCAGCTGGAGCGCATCGATCAGGATCGACTTGCCGGCTCCGGTCTCGCCGGTGAGCACGCTGAAGCCGCCCGACAGGTCCAGCTCCAGTTCACGCACGATGACGAAATCGCGAAGGGCAATACGCTTCAATGCCATGTCAGTGGCCTTCGTTCCAGTGGAGTTTCTTGCGAAGGGTGTCGAAATAGGTCCAGCCGCGTGGATGCAGGAATCGCACCCGGTGCTGCGAACGCCGCACGGTGATGCGATCGCCGCGCAGCAGCGACGCCAGCGACTGCATGTCGAAGTTCGCGCTGGCATCGCGGCCGGACACGAGTTCGATGGCGATCTCCGATGCGTCGGGCAGCACGATAGGCCGGTTGGAGAGGGTGTGAGGCGCGATGGGAACCAGCACCCATCCTGGTGTGGAAGGATGCAGAAGCGGTCCGCCGGCAGACAGCGCATAGGCGGTCGAGCCGGTCGGCGATGCGACGATCAGGCCGTCGGCACGCTGGTTCGCAACAAAGTGGCCGTCAACCTCGACCCGCAACTCCACCATGCCGGACGTGGCGCCCCGGTTCACGACCACATCGTTCATCGCGAGCGCATCGAACACGCAATGCCCGTCGCGCATCACGCGCGCGTGCATGAGGCTGCGGTGGTCTTCCTCGAACTCACCATGGAGCATCGGGGTGAGCGCGTTGCGAAAAAGCTCCAGCGGAATATCGGTGATGAAGCCCAGCCGCCCCTGGTTGATGCCGATCAGCGGCACACCAAAGCGCGCCAGCTGCCGACCCACGCCCAGCATGGTTCCGTCGCCGCCGACCACCAGCACCAGGTCGCAGCGCGCGCCGATGGCAGGCAAATCCAGGGCAGGGTAGCCGGTGATGCCAGAGCCGTGGGCCGTGTCGTGCTCGAAGACCACCTCGCAGCCTTGCGAGGCCAGGAAGTGCGCAATTTCTTCGAGTGCCTCGCGGGTCTGTACGCCGGCCGCGCCGGTGACCGGGGCGTTGTATTTGCCGACGATGGCGACCTGGGAAAAGTGGGATTTCACGAGCAAATTACATCATTAAAAAATGGCGTTGGCAGGCTGCTGGCTAGAATGAATCAAAAGACCCCACATCATGCTAGATGACCGTGCCAAGTTGTTGTTGAAAGCGCTGGTCGAACGCTATATCGCCGACGGCACGCCCGTGGGCTCGCGCACGCTCTCGCGCGCATCGGGGCTCGAGCTTTCGCCGGCGACCATCCGCAACGTGATGTCCGACCTGGAGGAACTCGGCCTGATCGCCAGCCCTCACACGTCGGCCGGCCGCATCCCGACGGCGCGCGGCTATCGCCTGTTTGTGGACACCATGCTGACCGCGCAGCGCGAACAGCTCGCCACGCCCAGCCTGGCTGCGGACCAGCCGCAAAAAGTCATTGCGAATGCTGCTGCGATCCTGTCGAACCTATCGCAGTTCGTGGGCGTGGTCAAAGCGCCGCGACGCACTTCGGTGTTCCGGCACATCGAATTTTTGCGTCTGTCGGACAAGCGCTACCTGGTCATCATCGTGTCGCCTGAAGGTGACGTGCAAAACCGGGTGGTGTTCACCGAAGTGGACTACACCCAGGCGCAACTGATCGAGGCGGCAAACTTCCTGAACACCAACTACGCGGGCATGGCGATCGAGCAGGTGCGCGAACGCATCAAGGGCGAAGTCGATCAGCTGCGCGGCGAAATCGGCACGCTGATGCAGACGGCGGTACAGGCCAGTTCAGAGGCGCTGAACGAAGAAGACGACGTGGTGATTTCGGGCGAACGCAACCTGCTGTCGGTGAGCGATTTTTCGAGCGACATGACGCACCTGCGTCGCGCGTTCGACCTGTTCGAGCAGAAGACGCAGATCATGCGGCTGCTCGACATCTCGGCGCAGGCCGAGGGCGTTCGCATCTACATCGGCGGTGAAAGCCAGGTCGTGCCGTTCGAGGAACTCTCGATCGTGAGCGCGCCTTACGAGGTCGATGGCAAGGTGGTGGGCACGCTCGGCGTGATCGGCCCGACCCGCATGCCGTACGAACGCATGATCCAGATCGTGGACATCACCAGCAAGCTGGTGAGCAATGCGCTGAGCCACAAGCCCTAGCCTCTTACAATCACAAGTTGCGTGGGGCGTTAGCTCAGTTGGTTAGAGCAGAGGACTCATAATCCTTTGGTCGTTGGTTCAAGTCCAACACGCCCTACCAAACGCCCGACAATTGCTGTCCAGCGCTCGACAGCTTACGTTTCGTTAGTGAAACTGATAATTCAAGGGCGTATCATTCGCGCATGAAAGAAGACATTTCCGAAACCGCCAAAGTCGCCGATGCGGAGCGACGTGCCTATTCGGCTCCTGCGCTGGAGAAGGGGCTGGACATCCTGGAAATGCTTTGCCGAAGTGAACAGCCGCTGCCGCAAAAGGAAGTTGCCCAACGCCTGGGACGCAGCGTTGGTGAGATCTATCGCATGCTCACCTGCCTGGTCGATCGAGGCTATGTGGCCCAGGTCGATGACAGCTCTTACACGGTGACGACCAAGCTGTTCGAGCTGTCCCATATCAACCCGCCGACGCATCGCCTGCTGATGGAGGCCATGCCCATCATGCAGCGACTCGCCAAGGAGTTGGACCAGTCTTGCCATCTCACCGTCTACTCGCAGGGCAGGCAGGTCGTGTTGGCGAAGATCGACACGCCAAGCGGCATGGGATTCAGCGTGCGGGCAGGCTCTGAACTGGATGTCCTGATTTCGGCCTCGGGCCGCGTGCTGCTCGCCTTCCAGGACGATGAAACCAGAATGCTGCGGATCGAGGAGGCCCTTGAGCGCCGTCCTGAGCAGCAGAATCCGCAAATCCACACCTTGCTCGATACCATCCGCACGACCGGCTTCGAGTCCATTCCCAGTGTGCAGGTGCGCGGGCTCTATGCCGTTGCATTCCCTATCCTGGACACGCGTGGCAATGCACTGGCGTCGTTGACGGTGCCTTACTCGGAGCGCATGGACCAGACGCAACGCAAGTCGATTCCGGAAGTGACGCAGGCGTTGGGCCTGGCGGCCCGTGACTTGTCCCAACGCGTCGGAGGCGCCGCTGCAACACGCGGCAAGCGCTAGCGGACGAAGGCGGCTCCTTCGGCGAGGAGTTGCTCGACTTCCTTGTCACTGTAGCCAGCTTCTGCAAGAACCGCCGCGGTTTCCCAGCCGCGTGGCTGCGATGGCGTCCTGCGGTCAGGGAAGGCGTCATCAAAACGTATCGTCGACCGGATCGCGAGCGTCTTTCCTTCCGTCGGATGATCTTCCGGGCTGAGCAGGCCCACGGCTTGCAAGTGCTCGTCGTGAGGCAGGGTCTCCAGCGTGTTGCAGGGCTGGACGGCGATGTCTGCAGCCCGAAGCACTGACAGCCACTGTGCGGTGGACCTGTGCGTGAGCGGCGCGCCGCGCAACTCGAACCATTCCTTCACGTTGCGCGCGCGCGCCGCCACGCTGTTGAATCGAGGGTCCTCGAGCAGGTCATCGCGACCGGTGACCTTGAGGAAGGCGCGAACCTGCGGGTCGGTGTTGATGGTGAATGAAATCCACCCATCGGAAGTCTGCACGGGCTTGTTGTAGGGGCTCAGAAGGCGCAGGTCGCCGGGTGGGCCGACGGGCGGGTCGAAGCTTTGTTGCGCGAGGTGCTCCTGCAACACGAAGGCTGCCATCGTCTCGAACATCGGCACCTCTATGCTGCATCCGTTGCCGTTGGTCTTGCTCTGGACGATGGCCGCCAGGATTGCGCCGGCGGCGATTTCACCCGCTACGTGATCGCAGATCAGCATGGGCACGTAGGCAGGTGCGCCATCACGGCGCAGCGCCAGACCCGCCATGCCTGTTGCGCCCTGCACAACGCTGTCGTATGTCGGCAGGCCTGCGTACGGGCCGTCCGTGCCGTAGCCCGTGATGAGGCAATACACCTTCTTGGGGTAGCGGGCTCGAACGGTCTTTGCGTCCAGGCCCAGGCGTTCGAGCGCTTGCGGACGCATGTTGGCGACGATCACATCGGCGGAATCCACGAGACGCTCCATCACCGCACGTGCGCCTGGTTTTTTCAGGTCGAGGCAAATGTTGCGCTTGCCGCGATTGAGGTGCAGGTAAGCGCCGGAATGCTGGCCCGTTGGAGACAGTCCGCCCAGGCCCCGCATCAGGTCGCCCTCGGGACTTTCCACCTTCACGATTTCTGCGCCGTACTGGCCCAGGCGCCAGGTGCAAACCGGGCCGACCACGACACTCGTGAGGTCAAGGATGCGCACGCCTTTCAAGGGTTCGAAGCTCATTGGATTTCAACCTCCATGTCGATGGCAAGTACGTTTCTGTGGTCATAGGCCTTCAGGTGCCAGGTCGGGCCTTCGGGGTCGGCGGTCATCGTGATCGGGCGGCCGCAGTAAAGCGGCGCAACGTGCCGCACGCGGATGGCACGGGGCACCAGCCCCAAGTCGCGGCGCAGGAATTCGGTGAGCAGCAGCGTTGCGAGGCCGCCATTGACGACCAGCCCGGGGAAGCCCTCGACCTGGCGCGCATGCGACCTGTCGATGTGGATCTTGTGCGAGTTGAATCCCAATGCCGAGTATTGAAAGAGCAAGGTCTCGTCCGGCACGACCGTCTCGGTTCGTGCAGCAGTGATCACATCCGATCGACCGGTGACGTCGTCCGCAGCCGCTCCCTGGCGGGCCGGCAGCAGCAGGTACGTCTGCGTCTCGTGCAGCGCGGGTTCGTCGTCACCTTCAAGCCGTAGCGAGTGGGAGATGGTTGCGATTGCCATGGGTCCTGCGGCCGTCGTCTTTCGCTTCAGGCTTTCCATCGAGCTGTGGCGCGTGAGGCTGGCACCGATCGGGATGTCCTTGAGGTAATTCGCCGTGCGGCCTCCCAGAAGGAGCCGGGGCAGTCCCAGGTCAGGCATCGGCACGCCCAGCCCCGGGAAGCCGTCGGCCCGAAGGGCAGATCGACGCGTGTCGGCGCCCAGCAGGATGAAATGCCAGCCGCGCGGCAGGGCGTCACCCCGGGTCACGCCCTCAGGGTCGAGATCAAGCATCGCGGCGACCCGGCGCACGGCAGAAACGCTGCAAGTCTCCTCCCGCTCGAACGTGGCCGGGACTCCAGGCGGCATGTCTTCGACGATAAGTTGGTTCATTAGTAAAAACAATAAATCATTGATCAAACAAGCATGGCAGGGTATACGGCAAAACGCCTAATAAGCATAGGGTTTCCCCTGATAAGATTTCATTAATGCAATCTTGACTGCACATATGAAATTGAAATATCGTCTGCCCTGTCTGAAACCCAACCGGAGACTTCACCCATGAATTTCAAGTTTCATCACATGAACCTGTGCACGGACCAGTTGCCCAGGCTCACCAAGTTCTATCAAACGCTGTTCGATCTCGGCACCATCAAAGACGAAGAGCACACGCGTGTCGATGCGAGCAGCGACCGCACCGGCTACAACGGGAAGGTTGACTTCCTGACCGACGGCGCCATCGAGTTCCACTGGGCTGAGCGCGACCTGAACACAGGCTTCAAGATGAAGCAGTTCGTCAACCCCATGTCGCGAGGACACTTTTGCTTCCGCACGGACGACATCAAGGGTTTCATGCGCAAGTGCGACGAGCTCGGCATCCGCTACTCCGACTACGGCAAGTGGGCGATCGCTGGCTGGCACCAGGTCTTCCTGCAGGATCCGGACGGCAACGTGGTCGAGATCCACCAGCCCAATTGCTGAAGCCATGCTGCTCAAGGACAAGGTTTGCGTGATTGCTGGGGCGGGCTCGCCGCGCGGCATCGGCTACGCGACGGCTCAACTCTTCGCGGAGCATGGCGCCAGGGTCGTGATGCTCGACATCGCGATCAACGACGACATCGTTGCCGGGCTGAAAGCCGCAGTCGCTGCGACTGCAGGCCCTGAAGCGGACGTGGTTGGAATTTCCTGCGACATCAGCAAGCTCGACGATTGCAAGCGCGCTGTCGATGAAATCGTCACGCGCCATGGGGCTATCGACTGCCTCGTCAACAGCGCTGGAATCGTGCGGGGCACGCCCATGCTGTCGATCGAGGAAGATGAGTACGAGCGCATCCTGACCGTGAACCTCAAGGGGACGTTCAACCTCTGCCAGGCCGTGCTTCCTGTGCTCGTGGCTCGCGGCTGCGGCTCTATCGTCAACCTGTCATCTTCCGCAGCGCAGCGCGGCGGAGGACTCGTTGGTGGCGCGCACTACGCGGCATCCAAAGGCGGCGTCATCGGGCTTACGCGAACGATCGCTCGCGAGTTCGGGCCGAAGGGCATCAGAGCCAACATCGTCTGCCCGGCCATGATCGAAACGTCCATGCTGGACGGATTGCCCGAAAACAGGCTCAGGGAAATCGTCGCTGCAGTGCCATTGCAGCGCGCCGGCCTGCCGCGCGAAGCAGCAGGAGCCTGCCTGTTTCTCGCATCCGAACTCGGTGGCTTCGTGACCGGAGCCACGATCGATGTCAACGGCGGAAGCCACATTCACTGAACCCGATCGCGCGAAAAGCGCGACCTTTTTTCAAACCAACGGCCATACCGGCCAATCCTGGAGACAACCATGATGCATCGTCGTACCGCCCTCAAGGCAATTGCAGGCACCGCAGCCGCAGCGTCCCTGCCCGGACTTGCCCTCGCACAGAACAAGATCACCATGAAGCTGGGCATTTCGCTGGCGCAGTCGCACCCGACCGTGGTCGGCTTGCAGGCCGCGTGCGCGGACATCCTGAAGGAAACGAACGGGCAGCTTGCGATTGAAGTGTTCCCCAACAGCCAGCTGGGCAGTGACACCGACATGATTTCGCAGGTTCGCTCGGGAGCCATCGACATGATGTCCACCGCCGGGGGTGTGTTCGCCACGCTGATCCCGAGCGCGGCCGTTGCCGTGACGCCTTTCGTGTTCGCTGACCTGCCGACCGCGTTCCGCGCGATGGACGGAGACCTCGGTGCACACGTGCGTGCCGGCTTCACCAAGGTCAACCTGGTTCCGGTGGGCAAGGTCTGGGACCATGGCTTTCGCCAGATCACGATGAGCACCAAGCCGATCAACGCCGTACAAGACCTGAGCGGAGTAAAGCTGCGCGTGCCTGCTACTCCGGTGCTGCAACAGACCTTCAAGGCCCTGGGCGCGTCGCCGACAACGATCGGAATTGGCGAGGCCTACACGGCACTGCAGACCAAGGTTGTGGACGGCCAGGAAAACAGCCTTGCCATCATCGAAGCGCAGCGCTTTTATGAAGTGCAGAAGTATTGTTCGCTGAGCAACCATTCGTGGGAATGCTTCTGGATCGCCGCCAACCCGAAGTCCTGGGCTGCCGTGCCGGAGAACCTTCGCCAGGTGGCTACACGTGCGTTCGAGGCTCACGCAGTCAAGACTCGCACAGCGATGGCCGCCCTCAATACGACCCTGCAAGACAGCCTCACCAAGCGCGGCATGGTCTTCAACACGGTCAATCCGGTTCCGTTCCGCGACGCATTGCAGAAGGCCGGCGCCTACAAGGAGTGGAAGGGCAAGTTCGGCGACGAAACCTGGGCACTGGTCGAGAAGTATTCCGGCAAGCTGGCCTGATCGCAAGGAGAGCGACCATGAACCAGGATCTCCAGGCTGAAGCTGTTCCCGTAACGGAGGTGGGCGCTGCGCTCATCGACCCCAAGGCGCGGTCCGCCTGGATGATCCCGGTGGAGGTCATCGCGGCGGCGTTGATCGCCGGCATCGTTGTCCTGCTGCTTGGCGGCGTCGTATCCCGCTATGTATTCGGCAAGCCGATCGACTGGGTCGATGAGACCGTGTCCATGGCGTTTATATGGGTGGCCATGATCGGGGCCGCGATTGCGATGTACCGCAACGAGCATTTGCGGCTATCGACCTTTGTTGAACGGCTGCCCCCGCGTGCACACGATTTCGTCAATGCTGTCGCCATCGTGGCGGTGGCAGTCTTCATGGCGACATTGATCGGCCCTGCAATCGATCACGCCAAAGAGGAGTGGGTGATCGAAATGCAGAGCCTGCACATTCCGAACACCTTCCGGGTCGCGGCAATCGCGGCTGGCGCGATCCTCATGCTCGCGGTGGTGGTTCTGCACGCATTGCGAACCATTCCGTTGGGCCGTCTCGCTGCTGCCATCGCCGTCGTCGGGGCAGTGGCGCTGGCCTTTTATGCCGGCACCCCGATGTTCACCGCGTTGAAAGGCGGCGCCCTTGTCGTGTTCCTCGTGGTCCTGGTCGCAGTGCTTCTCGTTGCCGGTGTACCTATCGCATTCTGCTTCGGGCTCGGCGTCATGAGCTACCTGGCATTCGCGACGACGATTCCCCTGGGGATTGTTGTGAGCCGTATGGACGAGGGCATGTCCAATCTGGTGTTGGTTTCGGTTCCTGTGTTTGTCCTTCTGGGCTGCATTCTCGACTCCACCGGCATGGGCAAGGTGATCGTCGATGTCCTCGCATCGCTGATCGGGCACATCAAGGCGGGGATGTCCTACGTTTTGCTGGGGTCCCTGTTTATCGTTTCGGGGATCTCGGGGTCCAAAGTGTCCGACATGGCCACGGTGGCGCCGGCGCTGTTTCCCGAGATGACCCGCCGTGGGAATCGACGCTCCGAGATGGTTGCACTGCTCGGAACGGGCGCCGCCATGGCCGATACCGTGCCGCCCAGTATCGTGCTCATCGTGCTTGGCTCTGTAGCGGGGCTCTCCATCGCGGGGTTGTTCCAAAGCGGATTCATCGTCGCCATGGTGCTGCTGCTGACCCTGGTTGCAGTCGCGCGCTGGAAGGCTCGCAACGAAGACACTTCCAGCGTTCGTCGCGCGCCCTGGAAGACCATCGGTCGTCTCTTCGTCATCGCGTCGCCTGCCCTGGCGCTGCCCTTCGTGATCCGCAGTGCTGTCGGCGAAGGCGTCGCAACGGCGACCGAGGTCTCGACCATCGCCGTGCTCTATGCGCTGATCGTGGGACATGTCCTGTATGGCGGGATATCACTGCGGCGGCTCTACTCGATGCTGGTGGAGACGGCTGCGCTCAGTGGTGCTGTCCTGATGATTCTTGGCACCGCCGCTGCCATGGCATGGGCCATCACGCAAAGCGGTGTCGTCCACACGCTGTCCAACTTCCTGACGAGCCTGCCCGGCGGACCCATCGCCTTCATGGCAGTTTCGATTGTGGTGTTCGTTGTGTTGGGTTGCCTGCTGGAGGGGCTTCCTGCAATTCTCCTGCTCGCACCCATCATGTTCCCCATAGCAAAGAAGCTCGGCATTCATGACATCCAGTACGCCATGGTTGTGGTCTCTGCCATGAACATCGGCCTGATGCTTCCGCCAGTGGGTGTGGGCTTTTATGTGGCCTGTCGAATAGGAGAAGGCAAGCCGGATGAAGTGATGCGCGCAATATGGCCGTACATCGCGGCACTGCTCATCGGGGTGGTCATCATTGCAGCCGTTCCCGCTATCTCGACTTTCGCACTTTGATGGGTTTCCTATGCACGTGTTCTTGACTGGCGCAGGCGGATACATCGGCGGGACAGTGGCCGCGCGCCTGATTGCGCAGGGGCATCGCGTCAGCGGTCTGGTGCGGGACCCGGTGAAGGCCAGGCTCGTGCAAGGCCAGGGCATCGTTCCCGTGCTGGGTGACCTGGACGATCTCGAGCTTCTCGCGCGCCACGTGCGTGAAGCGGATGCCACGATGAACACCGCGAGTGCCGACCACGCAACTTCTGCGCTTGCAATGATTCAAGCGCTTGCCGGTAGCGGCAAGGCATTCATCCACACAAGCGGCTCGAGCGTGATTGGCGACGATGCGAGAGGACTGCGCGTCTCGGACCAGGTATTCGACGAAGAAACGCCGTTCGCCGTGGAGCCCCTGAAGGCTGCGCGGCATCGACTCAACCTCTCGATCCTGGCCGCTGCCGATCAGAACGTGCGTTCGGTCGTGATCTGCCCTTCGCTGATCTATGGCGAGGGCGATGGACTGCAGCGCGACAGCATCCAGATCCCGTTTCTCGTGCGGCAGGCGCGTGCGTCGGGCGTCGCGCGTGTGGTCGGCAACGGCTCGAACCGATGGTCAACCGTTCACATCGCGGATCTGGCGCAACTGTATTTGGCCGCCCTTGATCGGGCGCCCGCAGGAGCTTTCTTTTTTGCGGAGAACGGGGAGTCATCCTTCGCTGAGATCGGCCAGGCCATTGCGTTCCGGCTGGGTCTGGGTCCGGTCCAATCGTGGCCGGCAGAAGACGCGGCGGCGCAGTGGGGCGAGGCCAAGGCGTACTACACGTTTGGCAGCAACAGTCGCGTGCGGGCAGTGCGCGCCAGACGCGAACTGGAATGGAACCCCCGTCACGAGTCCGCAGTCGCGTGGATCCGCGACGAAATGAAACTTGCACCCGAGGAACAAGAGAGATGATTCTTGAGATTGCCGACATTCGCATCAAACCAGGCAGCGAAGCAGCGTTCGAAGAGGCCGTCCGCCGTGGATTGGACACCGTGCTCGCGAAAGCTCCGGGCTTCAGGAGCTACACAGTCCAGAGGTGCGTGGAGTCGCCGGGGCGTTATGTATTGCTGATCGAGTGGGAGACGCTGGAGGCTCATACGGTTGGGTTCCGCGAGTCCGCTGCCCATGCGCAGTGGCGTGCGATCGTCGGCCCGTTCTTTGAGAAGCCGCCGTTCGTCGAGCACTTCGAGCAGATGGCCGCGATGAGCCGGTCGGGCAGTTGAGAGCCATGACAGAACCCTCGCACATCGGTCAGGTACCTGATGTCCTTGAGTATCTGGCGCAGGCCCAGCGTGAAGCCGTCGTGCCGCCCTTGCGGCTGCGTGTCGCGCCACGCGCGGTCGGCACGGTGGCGATCATCGGTGCAGGGACCATGGGGTCGGGCATCGCCATTGCTGCACTCACTGCGGAATTTGACTTGATCTTGCTGGAGCAGGACGAGGCAGCGCTTGCCAAAGGCGTGGCGCGGATCACCGATCATTTTCGGGGCCGGGTCGCTGCGGGCAAACTCGACGCAACCTCGGCGGGCAAGGCAATCGCGCGACTGTCTTTCACCACCGACTGGGCCGAACTTGCACGCGCCGACCTGGTCATCGAAGCGGTCTTTGAAGACCTGGCGGTCAAGCAGCAGGTCTTCCGGCGCATCGACGAACACGCGCGTGCCCATGCCGTTCTCGCGACCAACACGTCCTATCTCGACGTCGATGCGATCGCCTCGGCAACGTCACGACCGCAGGATGTGTTGGGCTTGCACTTCTTCAGTCCGGCACACGTCATGAAGTTGCTGGAGGTCGTGCAGGGCAAGGCGACATCGGCAGACGTCCTGGCGACGGGAATGGCCTTCGGTGTCGCCATAGGAAAGTCACCGGTGCTGACTGGCAATGCATTCGGATTCATCGGCAATCGGATATACAACGCGTACCGACGTCAGTGCGAGTTCATGCTGGAGGATGGCGCGTGGCCAGAAGACGTCGATTCAGCGCTGACAGACTTCGGCTTCGCGATGGGACCGTTTGCCGTGGCTGACTTGTCCGGCCTGGACATTGCATGGCGAATGCGCAAGGCACAAGCGGCGACACGTGACGCCCGCGAGCGTTATGTTGGCATCCTCGATGAACTGTGTGAACTCGGTCGGCTGGGCCGCAAGAGCGCAGCCGGCTATTACGCGTACCCCGATGGCAAGCGCGAGCAGTCCACTGATCCGATTGTTCGTGAAGTGATTGCGCGTAGCAGCGCCGCCAGGGGGATCACGCGCCGCCATCTAACGCCGGCTGAGATTTGTGATCGCGCGCTGTTCGCCATGGTCAATGAAGCCGCGCTCCTGATGGCTGAGGGCGTCGCAGCCCGTCCTGGTGACATCGATGTCGTGATGACGCAGGGCTATGGCTTTCCGCGCGGACGCGGCGGCCCTGTGTACTGGGCGCGCCAACTGTCGGCAGACCAGATTTCGCAAGGTCTTGCCGGACTGGCGCGGCATGTCGGGCACGGCTTTGTCAGCGGCGACATTGCGCTCCTATTGAAAGACAGAAATGACTCGTGAAGCCTTTATCTGCGATGCGCTGAGGACCCCATTCGGTCGATACGGTGGGGCCTTGTCGTCTGTTCGAGCGGACGATCTCGGCGCGGTGCCATTGAGGGCCCTGATGGCGCGCAATCAGTCAGTGGACTGGGAATCGATCACCGACGTGATCTACGGATGTGCGAACCAGAGCGGTGAAGACAATCGCAATGTCGCGCGCATGTCTGCGCTGCTTGCCGGCTTGCCAGTCGCAGTGCCCGGTTCGACAGTCAATCGGCTTTGCGGATCGGGGCTTGACGCCCTGGGCACCGCGGCCCGTGCAATCAAGGCAGGCGAGGCCTCGCTGATGATTGCTGGCGGTGTCGAGAGCATGAGCCGCGCACCGTTCGTGATGCCCAAGGCAGAGAATGCTTTCTCACGCAACAGCGCTGTGTACGACACCACCATCGGTTGGCGCTTCGTCAACCAGCTGATGCGACAGATGCATGGTGTTGACTCCATGCCGGAGACGGCGGAGAACGTTGCCACCGACCACGGCATCGAGCGCGAGGCACAAGACCGCATGGCGCTCGCCTCACAGCTGAAGGCGGTCGCGGCGCAGAAAGCCGGGTTCTTCGATGGCGAGATCACGCCTGTCTTCATTCCGCAGAAAAAGGGCGATGCGATTGTCGTCACCAAAGATGAGCACCCGCGTGAGACGTCACTGGAAGCGCTTGCGAAACTCAAAGGCGTCGTCCGGCCCGAGGGGACCGTCACCGCGGGTAATGCGAGCGGCGTGAACGACGGCGCGTGCGCGCTGATCCTCGCCGACGAAGCCACGGCCGCGAGGAATGGCCTGAACCCCCGGGCCCGAGTGGTTGGAATGGCTACCGCTGGGGTGCCTCCCCGGATCATGGGTATGGGGCCGGCACCGGCTACGCAGAAGGTCCTCGCGCTCACGGGCTTGCGTCTTGAAGACCTCGAGGTGATAGAGCTCAACGAAGCATTCGCTGCACAGGGGCTCGCCGTGCTTCGGGCACTGGGGCTGATGGACGATGACCCGCGAGTTAATCCAAACGGTGGGGCAATTGCATTGGGCCACCCGTTGGGCGCCTCGGGTGCGCGATTGGCAATCACTGCAGTGAATCAGCTTCAACGCACTGGTGGTCGTTATGCGCTTTGCACCATGTGCATCGGGGTGGGACAGGGCATCGCTGTCATTCTCGAACGTGTGTGAGCGTCTCTAAGTGAGCTTGTCGCGCAGCCAGACTCGCTCCAGCTTCGCGTGGTGCGCAAGCTCACGCAGCAGCACGAGGGCGGCCACCGTGTCCCTGTGGGCTTCCAGGCGCGCTGCCAGATGCGGTCTTGCGGTCATGAAATCCAGCTGTAGAAATAGCGTTTCCAGCTGCGCGGAGTCCCACTGCCGACTGTCGCTCGAGAACACGTCCTGCAAACCGGCGTCGAGGTCACCAGCCGCATCGATCACTTCCAGATCGGCGCCGCGAAGTTCACCGGCGTGCGGCATCAACCAGTCTTCGGCATGTTCGATGGCAGCTTCCAGCGCCGCCTGATCGACCGGACGACCTCCCGGCAAGACGGCGCGCGCGCCGCCAGCAAGAACAGCAAGGTCAACCCAGGCGCCCTCGTGCAAGCGCGCCAGTCGGTATGAGCCATCGATGATGAGCCGGGCCTGCATGCGGGTCACCTCTCCAGCACGACTGTGGGCATGGGGATTCCTTTCAAAGCGCCATTCTCGCTGCACACTACCCCAGCCTTTGCCAGTGCGCGTCGGCAAGTTTCGCGGACAAAAAATCCAGTAGCGCGCGCACCTTCGGAAGCACGAACTTGCGTGTCGGGTAGATCGCGTAGATGCCCAGCTCTATGGACCTGTACTCGGGCAGCACCTCGACGAGCTGCCCGGTCGCGAGCTCTTGCGCAAGCAGGAACGTCGGTTGAAGCACGAGCCCCGTGCCGCCCACGGCGGCGCCGATACAGGTGTCGCCGTTGTTCGTCCACACGCGAGGTTTGACCTTGACCGTCACGGGGCCGTCAGGCCCTGCGAACTGCCATTGATCTCCGATGGCCAGCAGGCTGTACGCGACCACCTCGTGTTGGGCCAGCTCTGAAGGGTGAAGTGGCGAGCCTCGGCGCGCAAGATAGGCAGGAGACGCGCACAGCACCAGCCGCGTCGAGGCAAGCTGGCGCGACACCAGCGACGAATCGGGCAGGCGCGCGATTCGCACTGCCAGGTCGAAGCCTTCGTCGACGAGATCGATGACCCGGTCCGCCAGTTGCACATCCAGGGAGACCCGCGGGTGCAGTTCGAGAAATTCGCTCCACAGGGGAGCCAGATGCTTGACGCCAAAACTGACAGGCACACTGACTTTGAGAAGGCCGCTGGCCCTGTCACTGTGTGTCGTGATTTCTGCCTCCGACGCTTCGATGCTGGCGAGGATCTCGCGGCATCGTGCGAGGAAAACCTCGCCTTCCGGCGTCAGCGAGAGCTTGCGCGTCGTGCGGTGCATGAGGCGCACGCCCAGACGCTGTTCAAGTTCGGAAACAAAGCGCGATACGGCGGCTTTCGACATGGCCAGGCTGTCGGCGGCTGAGACGAAGCTGCCCGAATCAGCCACCGCTGTGAACACCCGCATTTCCTGGAATTTGTCCATGACCGCTGTCCTTTTATCAATTGGACTGATTTTAGGAACAATGCGTCTCTGATATGGCTATTTATCTATGGAATACGGCGCAATAAAGTACCTTCATGCCCTGCAGACGTGGGGTCAACACTCCCGAAAGGACAGGCAAATGAAGGTTCTCGTTATTGGCGCCGGCAACATGGGCTCCGGCTTCGTCAAGCAACTCACGGCAGCAGGCCACCAGGTCACGGTCACAGCACGCGAGCAGGAAAAGGCTCAGGCGGTCGCGCAGCAATTCGGAGCAAAAGCGGCTCCCGCTGCCGGTGCCGCCAAAGACGTCGACGCAATCGTTGTGGCGACGCCCTACGGCGAATCTGCCAACGCGCTACTGGGCGTTGGTGACCTCGCAGGCAAGGTGGTGATCGACATCAGCAATCCGCTGACACCCGATTACATGGGCTTGACCCTGGGTCACACCACCTCCGCCGCAGAAGAAATCGCCAAGGCAGTTCCCGGCGCAGAAGTCGTGAAAGGTTTCAACACGGTCTTCGCGCAAGTGCTCGGCGCAGGTTCGGATCTTGGCGGCCAGAAAGTCACGGTCTTCCTTGCGAGTGACAGCGAGCGCGCCAAGCAGACGGCGCGCGTGCTGGCCGACAGCATGGGCTTCGTGGTGGTGGATGCGGGCGCCCTGAAGAACGCGCGCTATCTCGAGCCGCTGGGCGGTCTGAACGTGTATTTCGGTTACGGCGCCGGCCAGGGAACAAGCATCGCGCCGACGTGGGTTCATCAGAACTGAAAGGAATCACCAATGACCGCGCTGCCGTCAATCTTTGTCTCGCATGGGGCGCCGACGTTTGCCATCGAGCCGGGGCTGGCCGGGGCGCAACTGCGCGCCCTGGGTCGCAGCCTGGAAAAGCCCAGGGCAGTTCTGGTTGTCTCTCCTCACTGGATGACTCGCCGCGTGCAGGTCACAGCGAGCGAGCGCCCGGAAACCATCCACGACTTTGGCGGCTTCCCGCGCGAGCTGTACGCCATCGATTACCCCGCGCCAGGTGCGCCTGAAGTTGCGGTGCGCGCGGTTGAATTGCTGCAGTCAAGCGGCATCCCCGCCGAACTGGATTTGCATCGGGGCCTGGACCACGGGGCGTGGGTTCCACTCGTGCATATGTATCCGCAAGCGGATGTTCCGGTGCTGCAGGTCTCCATCCCTTCCGACACCGACGAAGGCGCGGCGTTCGAGCTTGGACGCGCGCTCGCGCCGCTTGCTCAAGAGGGGGTGCTGATCATCGGTTCAGGCAGCCTCACGCATAACCTGTACGAGTTCCGGATGGGCGACGCGCACGAAGCCGCGTATGCGCGCGAGTTCTCGAAGTGGGTTCGGCAAGCCGTGCTCGCAGGTGACACCGGGCAGCTCGTGCAGACAATGCAGCGCGCACCGCATGCAGCACGCGCCCATCCGACGACGGAGCACTTCCTGCCGTTGCTGGTAGCGGCGGGTGCGGCTACCCGGCCCACACCGGCTTCAGTGCTCGATGGCGGAATCCGTCATGGCGTGCTTGCGATGGAGTCGTATGTGTTCGGCCAAAGCGTGGAGTTGCAACTTGAGGAGAACGCGCCGGCCGCAGTTGCAAAAATTGATATTTAAATCAATAATTTGAACTTATGTCCAATATTTTGACGTAAATATCAATTGCAAACCATTCGGGAACTTGGCGAAGCCGTCGCCGCACGCCGCAAATTGCTCCATTTGAAGCAAGGCGATGTGGCCGCGCGCGCAGGCATCACGGCGGAATCCCTCTCGCGATTCGAGCGTGGACGGGCGGCTGAATTCGGCTCGCGGAAATTGCTCGCCGTGCTGGCGGTGCTCGATTCTGAACTTGAGGTGGTCGCGCAGGGGCAAAGCGGCAATCTCGATGAACTGCGCCGCGAGCGCGCGCAATCGGGTGCAGCACCACAGGACAAGTCCTGATGCAACTGGCTGTCTACGTCCTGGGCCGCGAAGTGGCAACGCTGGAGCAATCGGGCGACTTCAAGAGCGTGCTCACCTATCACCCCCGCGTCGCTGCTGACGACTTCGTGTCGCTCACCATGCCCGTGCGCAGCGAAAGCTATGTGTGGGACGACCAGCTGCCGCCGGTGTTGCAGATGAACCTGCCGGAAGGCTACCTGCTTCAGGTACTGCAGGAGCAGTTCGGCCCGCACGTCGGCGCCAGTCCGATCGCCTTGCTTTCGGTGATCGGGCGCAACATGGTGGGCCGCGTCCAAGTGGCGGCCCCGGGCGCCGAGTTGAACGAGCCCCCCCAGTTGTTTGAAATCGCGTCCCTCATCAAAGGCGACAACTCCGAAGCCGCTTTTGCGGCTCTGGTGCGTGAGCACGCCGCCAGTGGTGTCTCGGGCGTGGTGCCCAAGTTCCTGGATGCGCAGGCGGAAGCGGTGATGCAATTGGCTACCCACAAAAAGGCCAGCATCATCACGCGCCGCCACATCATCAAAGGCTCCAGCGCGCGACTTCCATTCATTGCCTTGAACGAGCACCTGTGCATGAAGGTCGCAAGCCGCGTGTTGCCCACGGCACGCACCGAGGTTTCGGATGATGGGCAGGCACTGGTAGTCCATCGTTTTGACGTTGACGATAACGGCCAGGCCCATTGGGGCATGGAAGATTTTTGCAGCCTTCTGGGTTTGCGGCCGGCTGCGAAATACGACACGACATGGGAGCGGATAGCCAAAGCCGTTCGTGATCACGTGCCGGGCGCGCGACGCCTGGAGACACAGCGGCAACTCGCAATGACACTGTTGCTTGGCTACGCGCTACGCAATGCCGACTGCCACGCCAAGAATCTGGCATTGCTCTACACCAGCCGCGCCGATGTGCACCTGTCGCCGGTCTACGACATGCTCACAACCAATGTGTACGAAGGCCTGCAACACAACCCGCCTGCAATCGGCTTCATGGGCAAGAAGACATGGACGCCGGGCAAGACCTTGCTGACATTCATGACCTCTCACCTGGGCATCCAGCCCAGGGAGCAGTTGCTGATGGTGCAAGCCATCTGTGATGCGGTGGCAGATGTCGCCCCGCTCGTGCGCCGCGCGATGGTCGATCACGCTGGCTTTGACGACATTGGCAAGCGCATGCTGGTGGCCTGGTCGCAGGGCGTGCAAGGACTTCGTGATCAGCGCGTGTACGCGATGGGCGACTGGGTCTCTGGCTCAGTCCTCCAGAACCCGTAGCACGCAGCGACCCTACCGATCGTCCCGCGGCAATGGCGCAATGTCGGTTGCGTAAGTGCGCTTTTCAACCGTGCGCTCCTGGACGCCGACCGGCGGGCGCGTGCTGCCCGGCTCGCTCAGCGACGAACCACCGTGGCGCGCGCCGAATCCATCGGCCCGTTCGTGCACGTTCCAGTACACGCCACTGACCTCGATCAGCCCGCCCGATCCAGCCAGTTTGGCAATGGCCTTGCCGATTTGCTGCAGGTTGGCGGTTGCTGCACGCGGGTCATCCAGAAACTCCCGAGCCAGGGTGATCATGACCGCGTAGGCGTGCCCGCGCTTGTCGATGGGCGTGACGCGAAACCGGTAGCAGTGCGGCGCGATGTCGAAGCTGTCCATGCCGTGTCGGATCGCCTCGAAAAGCATCTCGCGGCGGTAGGCCATGCGCTCGTCCAGATTCATCTTCTGCGGACGCGTCCGGCCCGAATCGTCCAGATCGGACGCGCTGTTGGTTGCCTCGGACTTGCGGGCAAAAAGTGATTTCAGGATGGACATGGGCTATGGCAGTCGTACCACCAGATTTTCGGTCACATCGACCCCCTCTTTGAATGACCGGGGTCAAGTACCTACGTCTTATGGCGGCAGCCCGTCCCGGCCGGCTTCGCGTTGTCCTACGACGTGCGCACTGGCTTTTCGTCGTGCGGGTTCGCTGGTAGCCTCGCGCGAATGAAGATTCTGGTTCTGGGCAGCGGCGTCATCGGCACGACAGCCGCGTATTACCTCGCACGTGCCGGCCACGAGGTGACGGTGATTGACCGTCAATCCGGCCCCGCGCTCGAAACCAGCTTCGCCAACGCGGGCGAGGTGTCGCCGGGCTATTCGGCGCCGTGGGCCGGGCCGGGTGTGCCGGCCAAGGCCATCAAGTGGATGCTGATGCATCACAGCCCGCTGGTGATCTGGCCAATGCTCGATTGGGCGATGTGGCGTTGGGGCCTGGCGATGCTGCGCAACTGCACCGAGGCGCGATACAAGGTCAACAAGGCGCGCATGGTCCGGCTCGCCGAATACAGCCGCGACTGCCTGCGCAACCTGCGCGCTGAGACCGGCATTGCGTATGACGAGCGCAGCCAGGGCACGCTGCAACTGTTTCGCACCCAAAAGCAGCTTGACGGCACCGCCAAGGACATCGAAATCCTGCAGCAGTACGGCGTGCCGTGGCAACTGCTGGACCAGGGCGGTTACCTGCAATACGAGCCGGCGCTCGCACTGGTCAAGGAGAAGTTCGTCGGCGCACTGCGGCTGCCGGGCGATGAAACGGGCGACTGCTTCATCTTCACCCAGAAGCTCGCGAAGATGGCCGAGGCCCTCGGGGTTCAATTCAAGTGGGGCGTGACGATCAGCTCGCTTCGCAAGGAGGGCTCGGCAATCACCGGCGTTGAAACCGACACCGGTTTGTTGCAGGCCGATCGGTACGTTGTGGCGCTTGGCAGCTATTCGCCGCTGCTGCTGCGTCCGGTGGGCGTGGATATTCCGGTCTATCCCGTCAAGGGCTACTCCATCACCTTGCCGGTCGACGACGCGGCCTGTGCACCCGAGTCCACCATCATGGACGAGACGCATAAAGTCGCTGTCACGCGCCTGGGCGACCGCATCCGGGTGGGCGGTACTGCTGAGCTGGCCGGCTACAGCCTCAACCTGCGCGAGCCGCGCCGCGATACGCTGAACCATGTCGTCACCGACCTGTTTCCTCGTGCAGGCGATGTGGGTAAAGCCAGTTTCTGGTGCGGGCTGCGTCCCATGACGCCCGATGGCACACCGGTGATCGGCCCGACGCACCTGGACAGGCTCTGGCTATCCACGGGTCACGGAACGCTTGGATGGACCATGGCTGCCGGCAGCGGCAAGCTGCTCGCGGACTGGATGGATGAGGGAATGCCTGGGGGAAAACCCGAAATCGACACCGAGGGTTTGTCGGCCGAAAGATACAGGCCTGCGTGAAATTGTTGCGACGTGGGCCAGATAGTTGACCCCCGCATAAAGGGGATTCCAATTTCGCTTTCCTTCGTTAGACTGTAACGAAATGCTGCGCGTGGCAGTTGCAGTTTCAACCCGCAAACCCCCTTGAAGGACTTCGCTCATGGCTACCGCAGCCCAGAGGCTTCTTGATTTCGGCATCCAGATTGCCGACGCGCGCGAGTGGCTGTGGGCGCAGACTGATCCGGCTTATGTGGTCTCGATATTCCAGCTCGGGGGCTTCACCAACGCGATGATTGGCGAGATCGCCGCGTATCCGCAAACGCCCTATGGAGGTGCCCAGGTGCAGGCGTTTTTTGCGCTTCATGGTGTTGACAGCAGCATCCTCGATTCCCTCGTGCAATCAGTCACCAGTGCGTCGGCCACTGAGGGATTCAACATCGTTCACACCGTGACCTTGTCGGGCCCGGTTGTCTCGCCTGACGGCGCCAGCGATTCAGTGTCGATCCCGTTTTCGATCGACGCTGTAACGGCAGGGGATGCGGACTGGATCGACGTGATGTTCAGCAATGGCGTCAGCCTTGGCGACGGCGCCATCGATGTGCCAGTGGGCGTGTCCACATTCACGATCAGTTTGATCACGGTCAACGACGCGATAGACGAGCCGGATGAGACTTTGAATGTCTCGGTGGGCGGCTACGTCGGCATTTCGACCATCATCGACAACGACGCTCTGGCGGCCCGTCCGTCCGCAGATTCCCAGGACGACCACTTCTGGTCCTTGCTCAACTAACCCTCAGTCACCCTTCAACACCGGAGAAACGAAATGGCCTCTGCCGCACAAAAGCTAGCTGAATTCGGAATCACCATGGAGCAGGCCAACGCCTGGCTGCTCGCCCAGACCGACCCTGCATTCATCGTCTCCGTCTTTGCGATGGGCGGGATCACCAACGAGATGATCGGCGAGATCGCCGGCTATCCGGGTGCGCCTTACACGCCACTGCAGGTACGCGCGTTCTTCGGCCTTTATGGCGTTGACAGCACTGTGCTCGACCCTGCTCCCATCGTGGTGTCGGTCAGCGACGCCAACGTCATGGAAGGCACCGCCCTGCAGCACACCGTCACGCTGTCTGGCGCGACCACCGAGCAAACCGAGTATTCGCTCAACATCATGCTGGGCTCGGCTGCGATTTCGGATTTCTCCGGTTTCTCGCTGTCCAACGGCGTTCAGCTCGCGAGCTTCACGAGCATCCTGGTTCCTGCCGGCGTGAACTCGTTCACCTTCACGCTCAACTCTGCCAACGACTCGTCCGATGAGCCCAACGAGGGCTACAGCATGTACATCGGCGGTGTCTTTGCCAGCGGCATCATCACCGACAACGACGAGCCGGTTGTCCTGCCGCCTGTCGTGCAGGAGCTGGGCAATGCGAGCGCGACCGAAGGCGGGCTTGTGGAGTTTCCGGTGTTCCTGAGCAAGACGTCGGACACGCCTACCAGTCTGCCATTCACCCTGGTGATGGGGACGGCTGCTGAAGCCGACCTGGGCGCTGTGACCGCGACCAACGGCGTGACGATCCAGGGTGCCAACGTGGTGGTGCCGGCAGGCGTGCAGTCGTTCCATGTTCGCGTGGCGACCGTCAATGACACCGCCGATGAAGCGCCTTCCGAGACGTTCACCCTCAACCTGGGAACGATGTCGGCAACCGGCACGGTTCTGGACGATGATGAACCGGTTGTCGTTCCTCCGACGGTACAGACGCTGGGTGCCGCCAGCGCGACGGAAGGTGCATTGCTGGAGTTTCCGGTGTTCCTCAGTGCCGCAGGGACCATTCCCACCAGCCTGCCGTTCAGTCTCGCAATGGGAACCGCTGCTCAGGGCGACCTGGGCGCTTTGACTGCTACCAACGGCGTCACCATCCAGGGCGGGAATGTGGTTGTGCCGGCTGGCGTTCAGTCGTTCCATGTTCGCGTGGCGACTGTGGATGACAGCACCGATGAAGACACTGCCGAAACCTTCACCTTCAACCTGGGAACACTGTCTGCAACGGGTACGGTGCTGGATAACGACGACACCCCGCCGCCCGCAGACGACGGCATCTTCTCGGACAACATGATGGAACTGGTTCAGCTGTTGCAGCTGAACAATCGCACCGGTGTGCTGTCCAACGCATCGCTCAAGGCCGAGGTTATCAAGGTGACCGGGGAGGCCGCCTATCTGGCAACGTTCACGCCGGACAGCGTGGATGGCGGCGGCGATGGCGTCTGGACCCCCGATGAACTCGGCTTCTCGCATCTGGGCACTTTGCCGGCAACGGTTGCTACGGTTGAATCGCTGTTCTACGGTACCTATCTGCACATCTTCACGTCTATCGACCAGGGTGAAGCGGTGCAACTTTCCAACTTCGTCCTGGCCAATCAGGTGGGGCTTGAATCGGGTGATGCAGGAACGTACGAGCTGTATGTGGACCTGATCCTTGACGTGATGGCTGATCCTGCGCCGCCGCTGGTGAGCGACGCCATGCTGGCGCAGTACATCATGGTGCCCGTCATCGTCGAAATGGTGAATATCGTCGGTGCCGGGCAAGACCTCGACATCTTCGACTACCTGCCGATCGGCTGATCAACCGCGGGAGTTCGCAAACTCCTCGGTATCCACCTCCCCGGCCGACTGCGCGTTGTAGCGCGGGCCGGTGACGGTCTTTTCATTGATCAGCGAATCGACGCGCGCCATCAGGCTCGCGTCGATTTTTATTTGCGCGGCTCCCAGGTCTTCGTGCAAATGCGCCACGCTCGTCGTCCCTGGAATCGGGATGATGTGCGGCGCCTTGTGCAGCAGCCAGGCAATCGCGAGCTGTGCCGGTGTGCAGGAAGCCTCTTGTGCCAGCGCCTTGAACGCAGGTAGCAGCTTGAGATTCGCAGCATAGGTCTCAGGCGCAAATCGAGGCATGCCCTTGCGAATGTCCCTGGCTTCCAGCGTCGCCACGTCGTGCAGCGCATCGGCCAGGAAGCCGCGTGCCACGGGGCTGAACGCCACGAACGCAGCCCCCAGTTCACGGCACGCATCGAGCACGGCGATTTCGGGGTTGCGCGTCCACAGTGAATACTCGGTTTGCACGGCAGCGATCGGATGCACCGCATGCGCCTTGCGCAAGGTCGCGGCCGAAACTTCAGACAAGCCGATCGCCTGCACCTTGCCCGCGCGCACCAGGTCGCTCATCGCACCGACGCTGTCCTCGATCGGCACCTGCTTGTCCCAGCGGTGCAGGTAGTACAGGTCGATCACATCGGTCTGCAGGCGGCGCAGGCTGTCTTCGCAATTGGTGCGGATCGTCTGCGGCCTGCCGTCGATCACGCGGCGAACCACGCCGTCATCGCCCGTCACACCGGCCATGCCGCCTTTGCTCGCAAGCGTGAATTTGCGGCGATGCGGTTTCATCACCCGGCCCACCAGCGTTTCGTTCGCGCCGAATCCATAGAGCGCTGCCGTGTCGAACAAGGTCACGCCCGCATCGAGCGCGGCCAGCAACACACGCTCGCCTTGCTCCGGCGGCGGCGCTGTGCCGTACGCGTGACTGAGGTTCATGCAGCCCAGGCCGATGGCCGTGACTTCGAAGGGGCCGAGCTTGCGTGTTTGCATGGGATTGATGCTGCGTTGTTGCGGGGATGACTGCGGAGACTACTGCGCAAGTTGCTGTTCGAGCTTGTGCAGCACTTCGTAGCACGGCAGCACCTGCGCCACGCTCGAATTGGGCTCGCGCTTGTCCTTGATCGCAGCGAAGAATTCGCGGTCCTGCAGTTCGATGCCGTTCATCGACACATCGACCCTGGACACGTCGATCTTGTCTTCCTTGCCGTCCTTGGTCGATTGCGTCAGGTCGTCGTAGCGCGCGATGTAGGTCGCGGTGTCGCCGATGTAGCGGAAGAATGTGCCCAGGGGCCCTTCGTTGTTGAAGCTGAGCGACAGTGTGCAGATCGCGCCATTGGCCGCCTGCAGCTGGATGCTCATGTCCATCGCGATGCCGAGCACCGGATGTATCGGTCCCTGCACCGCGTTGGCTTTGACGATGGGACTGCCGCACTGGTAGGCAAAGAGATCAACCGTGTGCGCGGCGTGGTGCCACAGCAGGTGGTCGGTCCAGCTGCGCGGTTGGCCCAGCGCGTTCATGTTGGTGCGTCGAAAGAAGTAGGTTTGCACATCCATCTGCTGGATGTTGAACTCACCGGCTGCAATCTTCTTGTGCACGAACTGGTGGCTCGGATTGAAGCGCCGCGTATGGCCGCACATCGCAACCAGCCCGGTCTGTTTTTGCAGCGCAACCACTTCCTGCGCGTCTTTCAAGCTGTCGGCCAGCGGAATCTCCACCTGCACATGCTTGCCTGCCTTCATGCACTCGATCGCTTGCGCGGCGTGCATCTGCGTGGGCGTGCAGAGAATCACCGCATCGACTTCCTTGAGCGCCAGGCTCTGCGAAAGCTCGGTCGTCACATGCCCGATGCCGAACTTCTGCGCGACCTCGCGTGTCTTGTCCAGCTCACGGCCAATGACTGAGACGACTTCAACGCCTTCGATATTCCGGATGCCTTCGATGTGCTTGATGCCGAACGCGCCTGCGCCGGCGAGTGCTACTTTGATCGTCATTGCTGTTCTTCCAGGATGAGGTGGCCGACTGCCGTGTTGGAGGCGGGCACATGATAGAACCGATGCGCGACCCTGGGTGGTGGACCGCCCGCAAGGTCGCTCATCGCGCCACGCGCAATGAGCCACATCACCAGCTCGATGCCTTCACTGCCGGCTTCGCGCACATAGTCGATATGCGGCACGGCGGCCTGGCCTTCGGGGTCCGCGATCAGGCGGTCGAGAAAGGCGTTGTCGAATTCCTTGTTGATGAGACCCGCACGCGGACCCTGCAGCTGATGACTCATGCCGCCCGTGCCCCAGATGTGGACGTTGAGGTCTTCGTCGTAGCTCTCCACGGCCTTTCGGATCGCCTTGCCCAGGTTCAGGCAGCGCCTGCCCGATGGCACCGGGTACTGCACCACGTTCACTGCAAACGGGATGACCGGGCAGGGCCATGCGGCGGGCTGTCCGTACATCAGCGAAAGCGGCACGGTGAGTCCGTGATCCACATCCATCTTGTTGATGATGGTCAGGTCGAAGTCCTGCTGGATCACCGACTGCGCAATATGCGCCGACAGCTCCGGGTGGCCGATCACCGTCGGCACGGGTCGCGGTCCCCAGCCTTCATCGGCAGGCTGGTATTGCGCGGCCGTACCGATGGCAAAAGTCGGGATCATGTCCAGGCTGAATGCGGTGGCATGGTCGTTGTAGACGAGGAAGATGACGTCAGGCTTGTTGTCTTTGGCCCACTGCTTGGAGAAGTCGTAACCCCCAAACACCTTTTGCCAGTACGGCTCGCCGGACTTGCCCGTGTCGAGCGCCGCGCCGATGGCGGGGACGTGCGACGTGTAAACGCTGGCGGTGATTCTTGCCATTTCTAGGCTCCCTTCGATTTTGAGCTGCCCTGCGGCTGGCGATGGGCTTGTGCGGAGCCGTCTTCGCCGATGCGGCGATTGCCCTCGGCGCTTCGGCCGCCGGCGACCATCATGTTGCGGTATTCCTCTTCGGTCATGCCGGTCATGCTGCCCGCCATCTGCTGGAAGCTCTTGCCGTCTGTCGCGCCGATCTTGGCCAGGAAGTAGATGTTGCCGCCCAGGCCGATGCAGGCGTTCAGGTCTCGCGCGAGCACGGCCTTCTTTTGCGCTTCGGTCATCGCCCACTCGTCGAGGTAGGCGCGCTCGTTCGCCTTGAAGCGTTCGCGGTTGTCTGCCTTCATCAGCGACATGCAGAACTGGTTGAGGTGGTAGCCGCGCCTGGATTGCTCGGCATCGAAGATCGTCGTGCCGGGCACGTCGAGATAGGGTTTGTCCAAAGGCATGGTGTGTTCTCCTGCAAGTCAGGCCCAGTACAGGCGCATCGGGTTGTCCACGAGCATCTTGCGCTGCTTTTCGGCTGTGGTGGCGATGTGGGGAATGAAGTCCACCAGCAGGCCGTCATCGGGCATGTGGTTCTTCAGGTTGGGGTGCGGCCAGTCGGTGCCCCACAGCACGCGATCGGGGAAGGTATCGACGATGCGCCGCGCGAATGGAATCACGTCCTGATAGGCATTGCGCTCGCCGTTCAGCGCAGGCGGGCCCGAGACGCTCAGGCGCTCGGGGCAGCTCACCTTGGACCACACGTTGGGGTACTCGCGCATGAACCGCACAAAGAGTTCGAACTCGGGGCCATCGACGGGCTGGGTCACATCGGGGCGGCCCATGTGATCGACGACGATGGTGGTGGGCAGGGCAGTGAAAAAGTCCCACAGCTCGGGCAGGTCGACCGCTTCGAAATAGATCACCACATGCCAGCCCAGCGGGGCGATGCGCGACGCGATCTCCATCAGTTCGTCCTTGGGTGTGAAGTCCACCAGGCGTTTGACGAAGTTGAAGCGGACGCCTCGCACGCCGGCTGCGTGCATGGACTGGAGTTGCTCGTCGGTGACGCTGCGCTTGACGGTGACAACGCCTCTGGCCTTGTCGTTGGAGTGCGCGAGGGCGTCGAGCAAGGCGCTGTTGTCCGCGCCGTGGCAGGTCGCCTGCACGATCACGTTGCGCTCGAAGCCCAGGTGGTCGCGCAGGGCGAAGAGTTGGTCCTTGCTCGCATCGCACGGCGTGTACTTGCGCTCGGGGGCAAAGGGGAATTGCGCGCCGGGGCCGAAGACGTGGCAGTGGGCGTCCACGCTGCCGGGGGGTAGCTTGAACTGCGGTTTGCTGGGGCCGCTGTACCAGTCGAGCCAGCCGGGGGTTTTTTCGAAGGTCATTTGTTTTGTGGATCTGTATGGGCTGTCATGTGGAACTTGCGGCTGTCAGCGCGGACTTGCCTTGGCTGTCATTGCGGACTTGATCCGCAATCCATGCTTGATCAGGCGCAGTCGCCGCTTCGCGGTGGATTGCGGATCAAGTCCGCAATGACAACAGTCTCTCAGTCGATGTATTTCAATCCCGCCTTCTCCAGCGGCCCGCGCATGCTGTACATGTCCAGCCCCAGCACACCCGACGCCAGCTTCGCCCGCTTCTCGCCTTCATTGGCTTCGCGCGCATTCGCGGCGTCCAGCGTCTTGCGCGCGAGCTTCGCCGGCACCACCACCACGCCGTCATCATCCGCAACGATCACATCCCCGGGATGCACCAGCGCACCCGCGCACACGAGCGGAATGTTTACCGAGCCTAGCGTGGCCTTCACCGTGCCCTTGGAGCTGATCGCCTTGGTCCACACCGGAAAGTTCATCTCGGTCAGCGTCTTCACGTCACGGCAACCTGCTTCGATGACCAATGCGCGAGCACCGCGCGCCTGGAAGCTGGTGGCCAGCAGGTCACCAAAGAAGCCATCGGTGTTGTCGGTGGTGCAGGCAGCAACCACGATGTCACCCGGCTGGATCTGTTCGGCTGCCACATGCAGCATCCAGTTGTCGCCCGGTTGCAGCAGCACCGTGACGGCCGTTCCCGACACTTGCGCGCCGGCATAGATAGGCCGCATGTACGGCTTCATCAGGCCCACGCGCCC
This sequence comes from Caenimonas sp. SL110, assembly GCF_001044395.1. Lineage (GTDB taxonomy): Bacteria > Pseudomonadota > Gammaproteobacteria > Burkholderiales > Burkholderiaceae_C > Ramlibacter. The sequence continues at coordinate 9,433 of NZ_JANU01000042.1, read as the reverse complement.
CATCGCTTCGTGGACGGTTGCCGAGCCGAGTTTCGCCAGTGCATCGGCCGCTTCGCGGTCCGCACGCTGGATGTTTCTGTAAACCACGCCGAGTTCGTACATGTCGCGTCTCCTTAAAGGCCCCGGGCCTTGAGTTGTGTATCCAGGCGCGAGAACACTCGCCGCGCGTTCGCTTCATAGATCTGCTGCTTTTCTTGCGCGCTCAGAATCGTCGAAGCCTCGATGTAGCGCTTGGTGTCGTCGTAGTAGTTGCCGGTCTCCGGGTCGATGCCGCGCACCGCGCCAATCATCTCGGAGGCGAACAACACGTTCTTGACCGGGATCACCGTGTTGAGCAGGTCGATGCCGGGCTGGTGATACACGCAGGTGTCAAAGAAGATGTTGTTGAGCAGGTGTTCGGACAGCAGAGGTTTCTTCATCTCTTGCGCGAGACCACGGAAGCGCCCCCAGTGATAAGGCACTGCGCCGCCGCCATGCGGAATCAAAAAGCGCAGGGTCGGGAAGTCCTTGAACAGGTCGCCCTGTATGCACTGCATGAACGCGGTCGTGTCCGCGTTGAGGTAGTGCGCGCCGGTCGTGTGGAAAGCCGGGTTGCAGCTCGTGCTCACGTGGATCATGGCGGGCAGGTCGTACTCCACCATCTTTTCGTAGATGGGGTACCAGTGGCGGTCGGTCAGCGGTGGCGATGTCCAGTGGCCGCCGGCCGGATCGGGGTTCAGGTTGATGCCGACATTGCCGTATTCCTTCACGCACTTTTCCAGTTCGGGAATGCAGGTCTTCGGATCGACGCCGGGCGACTGCGGCAGCATCGCCACCGGCACGAAGTGTTCGGGAAAGAGCTGGCTCACGCGATAGCAAAGCTCGTTGCAGATCGCAGCCCAGGTGGACGACACATTGAAGTCGCCGATGTGGTGCGCCATGAAACTCGCGCGCGGCGAAAACAGCGTGAGGTCGCTGCCGCGCTCTTTCATGAGGCGCAGCTGGTTGCTCTGGATCGACTCACGCAGTTCGTCGTCGCTGATTTTCAGCTCGGACACTTTCGGCGCGACCGACGGGTCCTTGATGCCGGCGATTTGCCGGTTGCGCCAGTCCTCCAGCGCTTTGGGCGCGGTCGTGTAGTGGCCGTGGCAGTCGATGATCATTGGGTTTGTCTCCTCGGAAAAAAATTCAGGCCGGGTCCATGCCGTGGCTTTGCTTGGCTTGCGCCGATTGAGGCGATGCCAGGAAGGCGAGCAGCGCGCGCACTTCGCCTGCGCGCGTCGAAGCCGCGCAGACGCCAGCAGAAAAAGTGGTGGTGATCTGTATCTCGGGCGGCAGCGGGCCGACCACATCAATGCCCGGCCGGTGCATCAGCTCGCTGAGCTGTTGAAAGCCCAGTTCGACCTCGCCTTTGGCAACGAGGGCGCCCACCGGCACGCCCGCAGGTGCCTGCACGAGTCGCGGCGCGATATCGGCGGCAATGCCCCAGCCGTCAAACAGCTTCAAGAGCGCGGTGCCGCTGGGGCCGGTGGAGTAACCAATGGACGTGGCCTTCAACACCGCGTCCCGCACGCCCTGTTCGCTGGAGATATCGGGATGCGGCTGCCCAGCGCGGACGGCAACGGCGACGCCGGAATGCACCAGGTCAACCCGACTCCCCGCGACAACGCTGCCAGCATTCACCAGCTTGTCGATGGCATCGGATGCCAGGACGACAAGGTCCATCGCCTCGCCAGCCTGCACCCGTTTGGCCGCATCGACGCCGCCGACCGATTCCATCATGACGGGCTGGCCGGACTGGTCCTGCCACGCGGCGAGCAATTGCGCGAGCACGCCTCGCGTGGCCATAGATGAAATTCCCTGGAGCGGCGGTTTTGGCATAGGGCGATTTTGCGTGGCCCATCGCGCAACGCAACCCGAAGCTGCCGCTATCAGTTAGATCAGACGGGTATATCCGCGCGGTTGGTATGTCATTAGACTAGGGCGATGGATTTACGCCAACTCGAGTATTTCGTGCGCGTCGCCGAGCTGGGCAGCTTCACCCGTGCGGCCATCGCGCTGGACATCGCGCAGCCCGCGCTGAGCCGGCAGGTGCGCCTGCTCGAAGTCGAGTTGCGCCAGAGCCTGCTGACCCGTAACGGGCGTGGCGCCACGCCGACGGAGGCGGGCAAGCTCCTGCTGGAGCACGGGCGCGGCATTCTTCACCAGGTCGAGCGTGCGCGCGAAGAGCTCGGCCGGGTGCGCGGCGCGCTCGCCGGCCGCGTCGCGATCGGGCTGCCGCCCAGTGTGGCCAAGTTGATGGCCGTGCCGCTGGTTCGCGAGTTCAGCAAGCGCATGCCCGAGGCGTCGATCTCGATTTCGGAAGCGCTGTCCACCGCGAGCCTGGAAGCGCTGATGACCGGGCGCCTGGACATCGCCTTGCTGTACAACGCCACCGCCGCGCCGGGCATCGAGCTCACGCCATTGCTGGAAGAACCGCTGTTTCTCGTGCAGCGCAGCACCCTCGGCGCTGCGCAAAAAGCCAGGCCAGTCGCCTTGCGGGATGTCGCCCAGATTCCGCTCATCATTCCCAGCAGGCCCAATGCGATCCGTATGCAGGTGGAAGGCGAGATGGCGGCGCTGGGATGTCGTCCGCAGGTGGCACTTGAAATCGACGGCGTGCCCGCCATCCTGGACCTGGTCGAGGACGGCGCAGGTTCGGCCGTGCTGTCGCGCAATGCGGTCGCGACGTCCGGGCGGCCAGAGGCCTTTGTCTGCCGACCCATCACCGCACCGGCGCTGCATAGCAAGCTGGTGATGGCCATGAGTTCCCAGCGCCCCGCGACGTTGACGCAAAAGGCCATGCTGGAGTTGATCCAGGCGCTGGCCGTCAAACTGCTGTCTCCCGCCTGAGCGTGCCGGGTCAGTCCTTGCGCGCGGCCAGCAACAGATCGGCGTAGTCCTGCCAGCGCGCGTCTTTAGCCAGCCCCTCGAACACACCCGCCGCAGCCTGGTCGGCGACCCATTGCTGCTTGTCTGCGATGGCGCGGCCCATGAAAGGCTCGAAGCCCGCCTCCTGGACGGTGTTGGCCGCTTCGCGCATTTCCTCGGCACGCCGTTTGCCGTGCTGAACGACGCGGCTGAAAAAGTACGCGCCCTGCTTTTGCCAGTCGATGGACGGAAAGGTTTCGGCCAGCGTCGGCAGTACATGGTCTTCGACGCCGTATTGCCGGGCTGTCGAGTAGCTCTCGATCACCAGTGCCTCCAGTCCCTTGATCATGATGCTGCGGCACATCTTGATCGCCGATGCCACGCCCAACTGGTCCGAGACGGCCTTGGCGTCCATGCCCCAGTCGCGCAACTGGTCGGCGAGTCCCGCGGCGCGGGCGCCGCCCAGGAGCATCGGAACCTTGATGCCATACGGCGGGATCGAGGTCATGACACCCGCCTCTACATAGTGCGCGCCCCGTGAATCGATCTGCCCGGCGGCCCTTTGCTTGGTGCCCGGCGAGGCTGAGTTCAAGTCCAGGAAGACGGCGCCGGGTCGCATGTACCGGGCTGCTTGTTCTGCTACCGAGAATGTGTTGGACGCAGTGACCGCCGAAATCACCAGATCGCTGCGCTCGCACAGGGCCTGCATCGAGTCCATCGCTTCGATTCCGGTTGCGGCCGCATGTGCCGTTTCCGCATCGCGGGTAGCCGCGGCAACAAACTTGAGATCCCAGGCAGCAACCCCGTCCACGCCCGGCTTGCCCTTGAGGCCGGCTCCGAAAATCTTGCCGACTTCGCCATAACCGACCAGGCCGATCCGTCCAATTTGTGGTCTTTGCACTACTTGCATCGCATCTCTCCCATCAAAAGCATGTGAATTAACACACGCTCAAAATCCGTTATGAGCGTGTAGGTAAACTTCTAAGCCCTCCGTAGGAATCCGCCTGCACAATCTTTTACAGCTTGGCGCCTGACCAGTTTGCGCGGATTGAATCCAGACTCTGCGATTGTGCGTAAGAGCGGATGGGCCGACGGGCTACCCCGAACCCAGGCAGCAATCTTTCCCCTTCGCGTATCATTTTGTTACAAGGATAGGCCGTCGGCAGCTTCGCTGAACAGCAAACGTAAATGGGTGACATCAAAGTTCCGTTCCAGATCACCCCGGCTCGCAGCTGGGGCCGGCTTGCCACCGGCATGAGCGACGAGAACCTGCAGATCGACCCCTTGCTCGACTGCCTGGTCGAGCTTTCGCGTATTCACGGACGACCTGAGACCCGTGCAGGATTGTCCGCCGGGTTGCCGCTGACCGATGCAGGCATGACGCCCAGCCTGTTTGTTCGCGCCGCCACGCGGGTCGGTCTTGCGGCCAAGGTTGCGCGCCGTCCCCTGGACAAGATCGAAAAGACATTGTTGCCCGCAGTCCTGCTGCTGCAGGGCGACACGGCCTGCGTGCTGCTGGGGTGGCTCGAAGACGGCTCTGCGCAAGTGCTGCTGCCAGAGACCGGGCAGGGCACGGTGACGCTGCCTCGCACCGAGCTTGACGCCCGTTACGTCGGAATCGCAATCTTTGTACACCCGAAATTCCGCTTCGACGCGCGCACGCCTGCCCTCGCACACGCCAAGCGCCACTGGTTCTGGGGCGCGTTCCAGGACCAGCTGCCGCTGTATCGCGACGTGCTGGCTGCGGCGCTTCTCATCAATATCTTCGCCCTGGCATTCCCGCTGTTTTCGATGAACATCTATGACCGCGTTGTGCCCAACTTCGCTGTCGAGACGCTCTGGATGCTCGCCCTGGGGCTGGCTGTCGTGCTCGGTATCGACTACACGATGCGCCTGATGCGCGGCTACTTTGTTGATCTGGCGGGCGCCCGCATCGACCTGCGGCTGTCGGCCCTGATCATGGAGCGTGTGCTGGGCATGAAGCTGTCCGACCGCCCGCCTTCGGTGGGTGCTTACGCTGCCACGCTTCGCTCGTTTGAATCGCTGCGCGACTTCGTGGCCTCGGCCACTGTCACGGCCGTCATCGACCTGCCGTTCGCCATCTTGTTCCTGGTCGTCATCGCATGGATTTCGTGGCCGCTGGTGTTCATTCCGCTGATCGGCCTGGCGCTGGTGCTGATGTACAGCTACAGCGTCCAAAAGCGCATGAAGGCGCTGTCGGAGTCGACCTTCCGGGCGTCGGCGATGCGCAATTCGACGCTGGTGGAGTCGCTCACCGCCATGGAGACCATCAAGGCACACGGCGCCGAGCGCGTGATGCAGACCAAGCTGGAGAGCACGGCCGCTTTCCTGGCCGAGGTCACATCGCGGCTGCGGCTGCTGTCTTCGAGCGTGGTCAATGGTGTGAGCACGCTGATCCAGCTTGTGAACGTTTCGACCATCGTGGCCGGCGTCTATCTGATTCACGAGGGGCACCTCACGATGGGCGGCCTGATTGCCTGCACCATGCTCAGCGGTCGCGCGATGCAGCCGCTCGGGCAGCTCGTGGCGCTGATGATGCAGTACGAGAACGCCCGCACGGCGCTGGAGCACCTTGAAACGACGATGGCCAAGGAGGGTGAGCGGCCCGAGGGGAGTTCGTTCCTGCATCGCACCGACCTCAAGGGCGACATCGTTTTCCAGAACGTGCATTTCAGTTATCCGGGCCGCACCGAAGAGGCGCTGCGGGATGTGTCGTTTCGCATCGGGGCCGGCGAGAAGGTCGTGGTCATCGGCCGCGTCGGCTCGGGCAAGACAACGCTGCAGCGCCTGATCCTGGGCCTGTACACACCCACCAAAGGCGCGGTGACCATCGACGGCGTCGACCTGCGGCAACTCGACCCGATGGAGCTTCGCCGCAGCATCGGCTATGTCGAGCAGGACGCCATGCTTTTTTACGGCACATTGCGCGACAACATCCGCATCTCGGTGCCGCTTGCCGAAGACGCGGCGATCGTCGCGGCGGCCGACGTTGGCGGACTCACGGCGCTCGCGGACAAGCATCCGCAGGGCTTCGACATGGTGGTGGGTGAGCGGGGTGAATCGCTGTCCGGCGGGCAGCGCCAGGGCGTTGCGATTGCGCGGGCCGCCTTGCTCGACCCGCCCGTCCTGCTGCTTGACGAGCCGACAGGTTCGATGGATTTCAGCTCCGAAGCCCAGTTCAAGGAGCGCCTGCGCCACTTTGCGCAGCATCGCACCGTGCTGGTGGTGACCCACCGCAACAGCCTGCTCGAGATTGCAGACCGGATCATCGTGCTCGATGAAGGCCGGATCGTGGCAGACGGCCCGCGCGAGAAAGTGCTGGACGACCTCAAAGCCGGCCGCGTGGGGAAAGCGTCATGAAGCCAGAGGGCTTTGTCGCGATCCTGCGCGACTCGATTTCGCGCATGGCCGGTCGCGGCACGCCTGCGCCAGCGCCGGGCTCCGGCGCGTTCGTCGCCGATGCCCACACCCTCATGATCGAGCAGGAGCCGGCGCGCGCGCGGCTGGTGCTCAAGGCGTTCTGGGTCATCCTGGTCGTGGCATTGCTATGGGCCGCGCTGACACGCGTGGATGAAGTCACCAAGGGTGACGGCCGGGTGGTTTCGTCCACCCAGCTGCAGGTGTTGCAAAGCCTGGACGGTGGCGTCGTCTCGGAGATCCTGGTCAAAGAGGGACAGCTGGTGGAGGCGGGCCAGGTCCTGCTCAACATCGACCCCACGCGATTCGATTCGTCCCTTCAGGAAAACCGCGCGCAGTACCTCGCGCTGCTGGCCCGTGCAGCCCGCCTGAAAGCGCTGGCCGAAGGGACTGATTTCGTGCCGCCTCCCGAAGTGGTTGCCGAGTCGCCGCGCACCGCGGAAGGCGAGCGCAATTCGTTCGAGGCGGCGCGCTCGGCGGTTCGCAGCCAGACCTCGATTGCCGAGCAGCAGCTGGCGCAAAAGCAGCAGGAACTGGCCGAGGCCAAAGTCCGGCAGGCCCAGGCTTCGCAGGCCTACGACCTGACGGCCAAAGAGCTTGCGTACACCCGACCCCTGATCGCGTCGGGGGCCGTGTCGGAGGTGGACATCCTGCGGCTGGAGCGTGATGCGAGCCGCTACAAGGGTGAGCGCGACGTGGCCGGTGCGCAGATCTTCAAGGCGCAGTCGGCCATAGGCGAAGCCAGCCGCAAGATCCAGGAAGTCACGCTCAGCTTTCGCAGTGAAGCGCGCAAGGAGCTTTCCGAGACGACCGCCAAGCTCAACGTGAGTTCTGCCGGCAGCGCGGGCCTTGCCGACAAGGTGGCCAAGTCGTCGATGAAGGCGCCGGTGAAGGGGACCGTGAAACGCCTGCTCGTCAAGACTGTCGGCGGCGTGGTGCAACCGGGCAAGGACGTTGTCGAAATCGTCCCCTATGAAGAGGCATTGCTCCTGGACGCCAGGGTCATGGCCAAGGACATTGCGTTTCTGAGGCCAGGCGACAAGGCAATCGTGAAATTCACCGCCTACGATTTTTCTGTTTATGGCGGGCTGGATGCCAAGGTCGAGCTGATCGGAGCCGACTCGGTGGCGGACGAACGCGGCAATGTGTTCTACATGGTGCGGTTGCGGACCGAGAAGTCGCAACTGGGGCTGAACATGCCCATCATTTCAGGAATGGTGGCCGAGGTCAGCATCCTGACAGGCAAGAAAAGCATTCTTTCGTACCTGCTCAAGCCGGTGCTAAAAGCCCGGCATGAGGCATTTACGGAGCGCTGAAGGCAGTAATTAACGCGCGCGGCTTTTGTTACCTTGAACTAAAACAAAAGTCGTATTTCACAATTAGTTACAGATAGATACACTGGGCCGGTCGCCGTTTGGCGGGCATCCCCTATTTTTTATGGCCACTGCTGGCAACATTGTTGGAACTGTCGTCCTTGTACAAGGCGTGGCGTTTGCGCAAGGCGCAAACGGCGCGAGGCGTCGCCTGAAATTCGGCGACCCGGTCTTTGAAGGTGAGCTACTTGTAACAATGGAGGGCGCGAGGGTCGAACTTTCGTTTGATCACGGCTCCAAATTGTTGATGCGATCGAGGGAAGAAGTGCGCCTGGATTCGGCGCTTTTCGACAACCTCTTTGAAGACGGCAGGCGTTCAGGACTTCTTGGGCGTGTATCCGAGAGCACCGACCCGGCGCGGGTGGACAACGCCGGTGGCAACGGCAACGGCGGCGGCGAAGAGCGCAGGCCGCTAGAGAACGAAGGATTCGACGACGGCAACAGTTTCGTGCTGCTCCAGCGCATCGACGAACTGCTGGAGCCGCTGAACCAGAACCTGGGCTTTGACCAGCTGGTGCCCCGCATCGACTTGCCGTTTGCGCCGCCGATCATGATGCCCCTGCCGACGGCAGCTCCGATTCCGACGGCGCCGCCGGTCCCGACCTCGCCACCGTCGGGCGGGCCGGGCGATCCGGTGCCGGTGCCACCCCATGTCGCGACGCTGACAGGCTCCAGCACAACCGAAGGCGGCAACCTGATTCATACGGTGACGCTTGATCGGGCACCGACGCTTTCGGCGCTGTTTCCGTTCACGTTGACCGGCGATTCGGCAACGAGCACCGACTTCGGCACGCCCACCTTCAGCGATGGCGTGACGCTGGACAACGGCATCCTGACTGTTCCAGTCGGCGTCACCAGTTTCACCATCACCGTTCCTACGACCGACGACACGGCATACGAGGGCGACGAGACGATCGTCATTAGCCTGGATGGCAAGACGAGCATCGGAACGATTGTCGACAACGATCCGGCGCCACCGCCGCCGCCTCCTCCTTCCCCCCCACCGGCGCCGACGGTGCAGGGCATCACCGATGCCCAGATACCCGAAGGCGGCAGTCTTGTCCACACGGTCACGCTGTCCGGTGCGTCGGCGACCGCAACGACCTTTGCTTTTGGCCTGGCTGGCGATACGGCCGGAAGCGATGACTTCGGCACACCGGTCTTCAGCAACGGCGTGGTGCTTCTGGGCGGTGTGCTCACCGTGCCTGCAGGCGTCACCAGTTTCACTGTCAGCTATCCGACCACTAACGACAGCATCGCAGAAGGCGACGAAACGGTTGGCTTGACTGTCGGCGGGGTTTCGGCAGTCGGCACCATCGTCGAAGACGATGTCTCACGCATCGCGGCGATCACCAGCGACCAGGTGGTCGAAGGTGGCACTCTGGTTCACACGGTGACGCTGACCAACGCGTCCACTTCGGCTGGAACCTACGCGTTTACGCTGGGCGGCAACACCGCGCAGGCCAACGACTTCGGCGCCCCGGTGTTCAGCAACGGGGTCACGCTTGCGGGCGGCGTGGTTGTGGTGCCTGCCGGCGTCACCAGTTTCACGGTCAGCTATCCGACCTCGAACGACACCGTGTTCGAAGGCAACGAAACGGTCGACGTTTCGGTCGGCGGCGTGTCGGCTGTTGGAACCATCGTCGAGAACGATGGGACCCCCGCAATCGCATCCATCACGAGCGACCAGGTGACCGAAGGCGGCACGTTGGTGCACTCGGTGACGCTGACGA
>NZ_JANU01000041.1 GCF_001044395.1 Caenimonas sp. SL110 | reverse complement strand
CCCGCCTCGATGGCGGGTTTCATCTATTCCCGCCTGTATCGGCGGGTCTGGATTCTTTACCCGGTTGTCATGCCGGACTTGATCCGGCATCCATGAATTCGGGGTCATGGATTGCGGATCGGGTCCGCAATGACATCCTTCCTCAAATCCGCATCGGCATCACGACGTACTTGAACGTCGAATTCTCGGGAATGGTGAAGAGCGCCGAGCTGTTCGAATCGGCCAGCTCCAGCTTCACCATGTCCTGCTCCATGTTGGTCAGCGCGTCGATCAGGTACGTGACGTTGAAGCCGATCTCGATCGAGTCACCGCCGTAGTCGATGTCGAGTTCATCCACGGCTTCTTCCTGCTCGGCGTTGTTGCTCGCCACGCGCAGCACGCCTGGCTCGATGTTCAGGCGCACGCCCTTGAACTTCTCGCTCGTCAGGATTGCTGTGCGCTGCAGGCTCGCCAGCAGCGGCGCACGGCCCAGCGTGACCGTGTTCTTGTGGTTCTTGGGGATGACGCGGTTGTAGTCGGGGAACTTGCCTTCGACCAGCTTGGTGACGAACTCCATGCCCTCGAAACTGAACTTGGCCTGGTTGCTCGCGAACTGCATTTCGATCGCGCCTTCGGCGTTCGACAGCAGGCGCTGCATTTCGAGCACCGTCTTGCGCGGCAGGATGACTTCCTGACGCGGCACTTCGACATCGAGCGTCGCGTTGGCGAATGCCAGGCGGTGACCGTCGGTTGCCACCAACGACAGCTGCTTGCCCTCAGCGACGAACAGGATGCCGTTGAGGTAGTAGCGAATGTCGTGCACGGCCATCGCGAACGAGACCTGGTTCAGCAAGTCCTTGAGCGTCTTTTGCGGGACCGAGAAAACCGGGCCGAAGCTCGCGGCTTCCTGCACCAGCGGGAAGTCTTCGGCTGGCAGTGTCTGCAGCGTGAAGCGGCTCTTGCCGCCTTTCAAGATCAGCTTGCTCGCGCTCGACTCCAGGCTCACGGTCTGGTCGCTGGGCATGGTGCGCAGGATGTCGATCAGCTTGCGTGCGCCGACCGTCGTTGTGAAGTTGCCGCTGTCGCCGCCGAGGTCCGCGGTTGTGCGGATCTGGATTTCAAGGTCGCTGGTGGTCAGCTGCAACGAGCTGCCCGTCTTGCGGATCAGAACGTTGGCCAGGATCGGCAGCGTGTGCCTGCGCTCCACGATGCCCGCCACCGATTGCAGGACCGAGAGCACCTTTTCTTGCGTTGCCTTCAAGACGATCATGTCTTCCTCTTCTCTTTAATATTCTTTATTTAACTTAGTAGTAGTTAGATAAGGGAGCGGCACTTCTGTGGACAACCGCTATTTTCCCCTTTTTCATCAAGCACTTGGCGACTTTAAAAGCCTGTGATGCTGCCTGCGTTTCGTGTACCCGGCGCAGGGATAACTTTTGCTTTTTGACCGGTCGTGTGGATAACCGGCAGGTTGTGCCAGAACCATCCACAGGGTTTGCGCGGGCAGCAGCTGAATCATCTGCTAGCCCTTCAGCGTCTGTTCCAGCACATGCAGCTGCTGGTTCAACTCGGTCATTTGCTGGCGCTCACCACCGATCTTGCGCACGGCGTGCAGCACGGTGGTGTGATCGCGGCCCCCGAAGAGCTCGCCGATCTCGGGCAGGCTCTTTTGCGTCAGCTCCTTGGCCAGGTACATCGCGATCTGGCGCGGGCGGGCAATCGAGGCCGGGCGCTTCTTGGAGTACATGTCGGCGACCTTGATCTTGTAATAGTCGGCCACCGTCTTCTGGATGTTCTCCACGCTGATCTGCCGGTTCTGGATCGACAGCAGGTCTCGCAGGGCCTCCCGGGCCAGCTGGATCGAGATTTCCTTCTGGTTGAAGCGCGAGTACGCCAGGATCTTTCGCAGCGCGCCTTCTAGTTCACGCACGTTCGAACGGACGTTCTTGGCCACAAAGAAGGCGACTTCTTCGGGCATGTCGGCGCTTTCGGCCCGCGCCTTGTTGATCAGGATGGCCACGCGCATTTCGAGTTCGGGAGGCTCGATGGCCACCGTGAGGCCTGAATCGAAGCGCGAAACCAGCCGCTCGTGGATGTCGGTCAGGCCCTTGGGGTAGGTGTCGGACGTCATCACGATGTGCGACTTCTTGGCCAGGAGGGCTTCAAACGCGTTGAAAAATTCTTCTTGCGTGCGGTCCTTGTTGGCGAAGAACTGCACGTCGTCGATCAGGAGCAGGTCGAGCGAGTGGTACTTTTCCTTGAACTCGTCGAAGGTCTTGCGCTGGTAGGCCTTGACCACGTCCGACACGAACTGCTCGGCATGGATGTAGAGGATCTTGCTGCCCGGCTTGTCGGCCAGCAGCTTGTTACCCACAGCGTGCACCAGGTGCGTCTTGCCCAGGCCGACTCCGCCGTAGATGAAGAGTGGGTTGTAGAGATGACCGGGGGTGGTTGACACGTGCATTGCTGCTGCGCGAGCCATGCGGTTCGCAGTGCCTTCAACCAGGGTATCGAAGGTCAACCCGGTGTTCAGCCGGTTCTTGAATGCGACATTGGCCGCATCGTCGCCCAGGTCGGCGGGTTCGGCCACGGCGCCCATTTCAGGGCTGCTGGGGGTGCTGTACGTGCGCGCCGTCGGCTCTCTGATAGCGAGCGCTAACTCAAGTTGAACTGGCTGCCCATATAGCTTTTCAAGCAGACTCGAGATGCGAGACGCATATTGCGCACGGACCCAGTCGAGTTTGAATCGGTTGGCCACGAACACCGTGACTTTGGAAAAATCGTCGGAAACCTGGGCCATCAATGGCTTGATCCAGGTGTTGAACTGCTGCTCTGGCAGCTCTTGCGCCAGCTGGTCGATGCAGGCCTGCCACAGGCTGTCGCCCGCGCCCAGGGCGGCATTGGCCGCCAGGCTGTTGTGTTGCCCCTCGCTCATTCTTGGCTGTTGCCTCTTGTGGATATAGTGCTGCCGGAAAGGTCGCGATTCTAGATTATCAAAACGTTGTCCACAAAGACGATTTGGCGATGAACTTGTGCAAAGTCGGTCTTAAATTGTCCTTGACAAGAGGTCAAAGGCGGCAGGTGCGCCCCGCCCCCCGACCCTCACCCCAGAGGGGCAACGCAGCAAGGCTGATTTGCCGGGATGGCCGATTTACAGGATAATGCTGGGTTCCCCCGAGAATCATCATGAAACGCACCTACCAACCATCCAAAGTTCGCCGCGCACGCACCCACGGCTTCCTCGTTCGCATGAAGACCCGCGGTGGTCGCGCCGTCATCAACGCACGCCGCGCCAAGGGCCGCAAGCGCCTGGCTGTCTAAGCAGTCGGCTTTGTTGCCGGCAGCCCCAGGCGGCGCATGCAGCGGCTGAAAACACGGGCGCAATTCCAGGCTGTCATGGCCGGGTCAACCGTCTCGCGTACACCGCACTTTGCGCTGCATCGCACAGGGCTTTACCCCGACTCGCAAAAGATTGCGCAAGAGTCCGAGAGATCGGCGTCCAGTGGGCGCCCCCAGTCTCCGCCCACAGGGCCAGGGTCCACAGGACCTGAGGCCCTGTTTGCCGTTAGTGAACCCTGGCTTGGAGCCATGGTTCCCAAGCGCTGGGCCAAGCGTGCCGTGACCCGTAATGCCATCAAACGCCAGATATACGCCGTGAGCCGCGACTACAGCTTTCCCGTGGCTGCCCATGTGGTGCGGTTGCGCTCGGGTTTTGATCGCGCGCAGTTTGTGAGCGCCGAGTCCGATGCGCTCAAGCGCGCGGTGCGTGCCGAGCTGCAAAACCTGTTCGCGAAGGCTGCAGCATGATACGCAGGTTGCTGATTGGCGTCGTCAAGGCGTACCGACTGCTCCTGAGTCCCTGGCTGGGCTCGGCCTGCCGGTTCACGCCCACCTGTTCCCTCTATTCGATCGAAGCGCTCGAGCGCCATGGCGCCATTCGCGGGTCCTACCTGACGCTTCATCGCATCGCTCGCTGCAATCCCTGGTGCGACGGCGGTCACGACCCAGTGCCGCCCGCCAAAGACATCAGCCTCTTCACACAGCTGCTGAAGTCGGTTCACACCTCCCCCCTTTCCGAGAAGAAGTCTTCATGAACGATATTCGCCGCACTGTCCTGTGGGTGATCTTCACCCTGTCCCTGGTGCTGCTGTGGGACCAATGGCAGGTTTCCAACGGCAACAAGGCCACTTTCTTCCCGACGCCGCAGCCCGCAGCCACGGCAAAGGCTCCTGCGGGCGCCTCCAGCGTGCCCGCCAGCACCGTGCCTGCCGCGACAGCGACTTCGACGGCGGCTGCCGTGCCTGGCGCGACACCGTCCGCTGCACCTGCACCAGCGGCGGCCTCCGAGAAGATCACGGTCAATACCGATGTGATGAGCGTGACGTTCAACACCGAAGGCGGATCGGTCGTGCGCACGGAATTCCTCAAGCACCGCTCGGATGACAAGCAGAGCAATGTCGTGCTGCTGGACAACGTGCCCGGCCATACCTACCTTGCACATTCGGGCCTGATCGGCGGCGACTTCCCCAATCACACGACGGTGATGACCTTCAGCGGCGAGCGCCAGTTGAAAGACGGTGCCAATGAGCTGACGGTCAAGTTCGAGTCCCCCGAAAAGGGCGGCGTGAAGCTGGTCAAGACCTACACGCTCAAACGCGGCCATTACGACATGGCCGTCAGGAATGAAGTGATCAATACCGGCACGACGCCGCAGGCACCGCAGCTGTACCTGCAGATCGTCCGGGGCGCCGCAACGTCGGGCGGATCGTTCATCACGAACCCGACCGGCACGTTCACCGGGCCGGCGGTCTACACGGACGTCAAGAAGTTCCAGAAGATCGAGTTCAGCGACATCGAAAAGAACAAGGCTGACTTCCAGAAGGAATCCACCAGTGGCTTCATTGCCATGGTCCAGCACTACTTCACCAGCGCATGGGTGCTGCCCGATGGCGTCAAGCGCGAGCATCGCGTGCGCAAGGAAACGGGCGAGCTCTATTCAGTTGCCATGGTGACGCCCGTCAACGTGGCGCCCGGTGCGACCCAGGCGATCAACGCGACGTTCTTCGCAGGCCCACAGGAAGAAAAGGTCCTCGAAGGCGTTGCTCCTGGCCTGGATCTGGTCAAGGACTACGGCATCTTCACCATCATTTCCAAGCCCCTGTACTGGCTGCTCGACAAGCTTCACGGCTTCATCGGCAACTGGGGCTGGTCGATCATGGCGCTGGTCCTGATCATCAAGATTGCCTTCTACTGGTTGCAGGCCAAGGGCTACGAGTCCATGGCCAAGATGAAGGCCGTGAACCCGAAGGTCATGGCCATGCGCGAGCGCTACAAGGACAACCCGCAGCAGATGCAGCAGGAGATGATGAAGATCTACCGTGAAGAGAAGGTCAACCCGATGGGTGGTTGCCTGCCCATCATGGTCCAGATCCCGGTCTTCATCGCGCTTTACTGGGTGCTGCTCTCCAGCGTCGAGATGCGCGGCGCGCCGTGGATCTTGTGGATCAAGGATTTGTCCACGCCCGATCCGTTCTTCATCCTGCCTGTGGTGATGACGCTGACGACGCTCTTGCAGACGGCGCTCAACCCGGTGCCACCTGATCCGTTGCAAGCCAAGATGATGTGGCTGATGCCTCTGGCCTTCAGCGTGATGTTCTTCTTCTTCCCGGCCGGCCTGGTGCTGTACTGGATCACGAACAACGTGCTGTCGATCGCGCAGCAATGGCTCATCAACGTCCGCATGGGCGTGCCGCCTGAATTCAATCTGCCGAAGTTCAAGTAACGGCTTTCTCCCTCCCCTTGTCGGGGAGGGTTGGGGATGCATCCATGTTTTCCCGACACGACCAACCCATTGCCGCGATTGCGACCGCGCCCGGGCGCGGCGCGGTGGGCATCGTCCGGGTCTCGGCGTCATCGGTGGCACCCCTCATCGAAGCGATTTGCGCGCGGCCCCTGAAGCCGCGTGAGGCCACACTGCTTGCTTTTCGGGCTGCAGACGGATCAACCATCGACCAGGGCCTGGCGATCCACTTTCCAGCGCCTCACTCCTACACCGGCGAGGACGTACTGGAACTACAGGCACACGGCGGCCCTGTTGTCATGCAGCTTCTTCTCGCACGATGCCTGGAGGCGGGTGCCGCGATGGACCTGCGCGTGGCGCAGCCGGGCGAATTCACCCAGCGTGCATTCCTCAACGACAAGATCGACCTCGCACAGGCCGAGGCCATCGCCGACCTGATCGACGCCAGCACCGAGGCGGCAGCGCGCAGTGCAAGCCGGTCGATGGCCGGCGAGTTCTCGCGCGAGATCCACCAGCTGCGCGACGCGCTGATCCACCTGCGAATGCTGGTCGAGGCCACGCTCGACTTTCCCGAAGAAGAGATTGATTTCCTCCAGCAGGCCGATGCACAGGGCCAGCTCGATCGGCTGGCCCAATCGCTCGCAGGCGTGATGCAGCGCGCGCGTCAGGGCGCGCTCTTGCGCGAAGGCATCAAGGTCGTGATTGCGGGGCAGCCCAATGCCGGCAAGAGCTCGCTGCTCAATGCGCTGGCCGGCGCCGAGCTGGCCATCGTGACGCCGGTGGCTGGAACGACGCGCGACGTCGTGAGCCAGACGATCCAGATCGAGGGCGTGCCGCTGCATGTGATCGATACGGCCGGCCTGCGCGACAGTGACGACCAGGTCGAGCAGATCGGCATCGAGCGCGCCTGGGGGCAGATCGAAGGTGCCGATGCGGTGCTGTTCCTGCACGACCTCACACGCTCGCAGCAGGAGGACTATCTCGCGGCGGATCGCGCGATCGCACGCGGGCTTGAACTGAAGTTGGGACGGCGGGTGCCGGTGATCGACGTGTGGAACAAAGTCGATGCTGTCACGGCTTCCTCCCCTTCGGGGCCCGTTGAAGGGCCGAGGGAGCATGCGCACGTGAAAGTCTCGGCCAAACATGGCACCGGCCTGGATGTCCTGCGTCGCCAGTTGCTGGACGTCGCCGGCTGGCAATCAGCGCCGGAAGGCGTTTACATCGCACGGGAGCGCCATGTTCAGGCCCTGCGAAATGTGAAAGAGCATCTGCAAGCCGCCGACGGGCACCTCGCCCAGCGGGCAAGCGCACTCGAACTGCTCGCAGAAGAACTGCGGCTCGCGCAAAACGCGCTCAATGAAATCACCGGCGAGTTCACTTCCGATGATTTGCTCGGGGTGATATTTTCGAGCTTCTGTATCGGGAAGTGACGGGCATAGCCGCTGATACAAACCCGGCCGATCAGGTTTCAGGTGTAAGGACGAGTTAGCGGGCATTGCCCCGGCCCTTTACTGGCGGTACTGTGGGCAACCATGAATGCACCCCTACGAACACCGCTGAAGTTCGACCTGAATGGTCTCATCCAGGCGATCTCCCACAACCGCTCAAACGACGCGTTCAATCCGCAACTCACACCTGCGCAATGGGAGTTGCTCGGTGGTTATCTCACGCCGTTCGCGCTGATGGAGGGGCAGGTGCTCATCGAGCAGGGGGCCGTGGATCGCACGCTGTATCTCGTCGAGTCGGGCACGCTCAGCGTCCATTACAAGGACGGCAACGAGCGCGTGCGGCTGGCAATGGTCGGTGCGGGCTCTGCCGTCGGAGAGGGCGCGTTTTTCACACGGCTTGCACGCAATGCGACCGTGCAGGCGGCCGGGCCGTCCAAGATGTGGTGCCTCACGCCTATTCGCTTCACCGAACTGAGCAACCGGCAGCCGGCAGTAGCGCTGGAGATTGCGATGGCTCTCGGCTCCGTCGTGACGCGGCGTCTGGCCAACAAGCCCAAACGCGTGGCCGTGACCTGAGCGTCTTGGTGAGCACAACAACTATTTCACGCCGACACCTTTCGTCCTTGAAAAAGTTGGTGTCCTGACACGACCCGGGCATACACTGGCCGACCCAGGAAGCCTGGGGTCAAGGCCCCGTTTCCATTGCCATTCGCAGGTGTCCGCCATGTCTCTTTTCAGCTGGCTATTTCCCGCGCCGTCCCAACGCGCGGCCAAATCGTTGCCCGACAGCTCGGGCTTGTCCCGCATGGAAGCCACCCGTCCCGTGGGGCGGTCCGGTTCGGGCGCCGGTTCGAACGGCGCTGCAAGCTCCAGCACCAGCAACGGCCAACCGGCCAACCGCAAGAACGAGCGCATGGCACGCCGTGAGTTGCTCTATCAGGTCGTTCGCGATTCGATGATGCGCGCAGGCGTTCTGTCGTCGAGCTACAAATTCAAGGTGCTTTCGCTCGACGCGCGCGGCCGCCAGTTTCTGGTGATGTGCGACCTGGCACGTGACTACGGCGGCGAGACCTCGCGCCTGGCCGAGATCGAGGCGTTGATTGCGCAGGGCGCCAAGACCCGTCACGACATCGTGGTGACGGCCGTGTACTGGCGCATGAACGAACACGTCGCCGTCGGCGATCCGGTGGCTGCCTCCCCCAGGAAGACCGAGACTGCGCCGGTCGATTCAACCCCCGTGCCTTTGGACTCATTGCCTGCGGTGCTGGAGTCGGCCCCTGCCGCACTGCAGGCGCATCCCGATCCGGAGCCCGTGGCTGCGCGAGGTCCAGCCCGATTCGACCCCATCCAGTCTGACGAAGTCGAAGCATTCAGACGCGCTCTGGCTTCAGGGGCGACTTCGGCCGCTGCAGTGGCGGCTTCCGCCGCGGCCGCCAAGGCTTCGGCAGCGTCAACTGCCATTGGTGTAGCGCCTCTCGCACCCGAGGCGCGCGATCCTGCGCACGCACACGGAGCCAGCGCCAAGGCATTTGACGGCTCCACCCGGCACGGACCCCAGAGCTACACGTTGCTCACCGGTTTCGAGGACACAGAGATGCCTGAAACCAAGGGACCGGCCTTGAGCGGCACGCAATACGGCGAGCTTCGCTAGACGTTTTTTTCGGACCTGGTGAGAACTCCCCATGAATGTCGAACAGCTCGTGAACGCCATCAACAAGCTGGAGGCTTCCGACGCGCTGCAATGCAAGTTGACGCTTCCCGAGTGGAAGTCGCTAGCGCCCTATCTTTCCATGCGGTTCCTCAAACCAGGCGACCCCCTGATGACCGAGGGCGACACCGCGCGCGAGCTGTTCATCCTGGCCGATGGAGAACTGAAGGTGAGCATTCTGGGCAACGCCATTGCAACGCTGCTGCCCGGCACCGTCGTGGGCGAAGGCTCTTTTTTCTCGGGTGCACCCCGTAGCGCGACCGTCACGCCGTCCTGTCCCGGCGTGGCTTGGGGCTTGAGCTGGGACAAGTTCGATGCAATGACCAACAAGCACCCCAGGCTTGCCGTTGACCTGGTGAAGGGACTCGCAGCGGTGCTCGCGGTTCGCATGCGCGAAGCGATCCTGGTCGGTCACTTCACCTGATTCACCGAGCCGTTCAACCGCGCATCAGTTTTTCCTCGGCGACCGCCAGTGCCTCGGGTTTGCCTGAAAGGACCAGCGTATCGCCGTCGGCCAGCACGGGGTCCGAGTCGGGATCGACCGGCTTTCCGTTGGCGCGCCGCATGCTCACGACGCGCGCGCCCATCGCATGCAAGGCCAGCTTGCTGATGGGTCCGCCCAAAGAACCGGCCCCGAATGGGAGCGTCACAGTCGCAAGGCGCTCTGTGTCCCGCTCTTCGACGCTGTCGTCGTCAGCGCCATGGAAGTAGCCGCGCAGCAGGTTGTAGCGCGCATCGCGCTGGTCCTGCACGATGCGGATCACGCGGCGCATCGGAACACCGACGAGTGCCAGCGCATGGCTGGCCAGCATCAATGAGCCTTCGAGCGCCTCTGGAACCACTTCTGTCGCGCCGGCCGCCTGAAGTTTTTCGAGATCGCGGTCGTCCTGTGTCCGCACGATCACCGGCACCTGAGGCGCGTGCGTGCGCGTGACAGCCAGCACCTTGAGCGCGCCCGGTATGTCGAGATACGTCACGACCACCGCGCTGGCCCGGGCCAGGCCGGCGGCTGCCAGGGCCTGCAGGCGCGCCGCGTCGCCGAACACGACAGAGTCGCCCGCTGCGGCGGCCTGCCGCACACGGTCGGGGTCGAGGTCGAGCGCCATGTACGGGATGCCTTCGCGTTCGAGCATGCGCGCGAGGTTCTGGCCGCAGCGGCCGTAGCCGCAGATGATGACGTGCTTGTTGACGTTGATCGACTTGCGCGCAATCGTGGTCATCTGCAGCGACTGCTGCAGCCATTCGCTGGCCACCAGCTTCATCACGATGCGGTTGGAGTACATGATGATGAACGGTGTTGCGAGCATCGACAGCACCATGCTCGCCAGGATCGGATTGAGCAGGTCGGGGGGGACCAGCTTGTTCTGGTTGGCCAGCGTCAGCAGCACGAAGCCGAACTCGCCGGCTTGCGCCAGGTAAAGGCCCGTGCGCAGCGACACACCTGTCGAAGCCCCGAACATGCGGGCCAGCGCCGTCACCAGTGCCAGCTTGAAGAGCACCGGCAAGCTCACCAGCAGCAGCACCAGCGCCCAGTTCTGGAACACCTGGCGCCAGTCGAGCAGCATGCCGATCGTGATGAAGAAAAGGCCCAGCAGCACATCGTGAAACGGGCGGATGTCGGTCTCGACCTGGTGCTTGTATTCCGTTTCCGAAATCAGCATGCCCGCAATGAAGGCGCCCAGGGCCAGCGACAGCCCCGCCAATTCGGTAAGCCATGCCAGCCCGAGCGTGACGAGCAGCAGGTTCAGCACGAAGAGCTCTTCGCTCTTGCGGCGTGCCACGATGGTGAGCCACCAGCGCATCACACGCTGTCCGCCCACCAGCAGCACGGTGATGAGCGCCGTGGCCTTGGCCGCAGCAATGGCCAGGGCGGTGAACAGCTGGTCGGGCGGGCTATTGAGGGCTGGAATCACCACCAGCATCGGTACCACGGCCAGATCCTGGAACAGCAGCACACCCATCACGCGCTTGCCGTGTTCGGTCTCCAGTTCGAGCCGCTCGGCCAGCAGCTTGACCACGATGGCGGTGCTGCTCATGGCGACGGCGCCCGATAGCGCAAGCGCGGTGCGCCAATCGACCTTCCAGAGGGTCGGCGCGAGCGCCGCCAGGAAAAGCGATGCAAAGGTGATCAGGACCACGGTGAGCAGAACCTGCATCATCCCCAGGCCGAACACATGCGCGCGCATCGCCCGCAACTTGTGCAGGTTGAATTCGAGCCCGATGACAAACATCAGGAACACGACGCCGAATTCGCCCAGATGGCTCAGCGCCTCGGGCTGATCGCCCAGGGCCAGCGCCTTGGGCCCGACCACCACGCCAACGACCAGGTAGCCCAGCATCGGTGGCAACTTGAGCGAGCGGCATGCGACCACGCCAAACACGGCTGCGCCAAGATAGAGCAGCGTGATTTCAAGCGAAGACATTTCCAGATGCTACCAAGGGCCTGCGACAGCGCCTCGATAGAATGCCTCCCATGGATCTTCCGCAAGTGACGAACGCACCCGACGCCCCGGTTCAGGCCCATGGCTTCGACGCGAAACGGGCCCTGGCCCTGGCGCTGGAGACGTTCGATATCGAAGCGGCTGCCGTGCAGGGCCTGAAGGCGCGCACCGGCGAGTCGTTCACCCGGGCGGTGGAGGTGATGCTGCGCGTGCGGGGACGGGTGGTGGTGATGGGCATGGGCAAGAGCGGGCACATCGGCCGCAAGATTGCAGCGACGCTCGCCTCGACCGGCACCCCTGCGATGTTCGTGCACCCCGCCGAGGCCAGCCATGGCGACCTGGGCATGATCAAGCCGATCGACCTGGTGCTGGCCGTGTCGAACAGCGGCGAAGTCGATGAGGTCACCAATCTCCTGCCGGTCATCAAGCGCATGGGCTCCATGCTGATCGCGATGACGGGCAACCCCAACTCGACGCTGGGCCGCCATGCCGACATCGTGCTGGACAGTGGCGTTGAAAAGGAAGCGTGTCCGCTGCAGCTCGCGCCTACCGCGAGCACCACTGCGCAGCTCGCATTGGGCGATGCGCTTGCGGTGGCTTTGCTGGATGCGCGGGGCTTTCGCACCGAGGACTTCGCCCGCTCGCATCCGGGCGGCGCGCTGGGCCGCAAGCTGCTCACGCATCTGTCCGATGTGATGCGTACCGGCGATGCCGTGCCGCAAGTCAGCGCAGATACACCTTTCACCGGTCTCATGCGCGAGATGAGCGCCAAGGGACTGGGCGCGTCCGCTGTGGTTGACGGCGAAGGCCGCGTCATCGGCATCTTCACCGACGGTGACCTGCGCCGCCAGATCGAAAAGGGAATGGATCTGCGCGCCCTGTCCGCGCGTGAGGTGATGCACCCCGACCCGCGCACCATCCGCGCCGATTCGCTGGCCGTCGAAGCTGCGCAGCTGATGGAGCAATACCGGATCACCAGCGTGCTCGTGGTGGATGCCAACGGCAAGCTCGCAGGCGCTGTGAACAGCAACGACCTGATGCGCGCGAAGGTCATCTGATCGCGATGCCGCCTGCACTGAATTTCGCGCCCGATGTGCTGCTGGCGGCGCAGGGCATTCGCGTCGCCTTCTTCGACGTGGATGGTGTGCTCACCGATGGTGGCGTGCTGTTCTCGCACGAGGGCGAAACGCTCAAGCGCTTCAACATCCTCGACGGGCTGGGCATGAAACTGCTCCAGCGCGCGGGCATCACGCCTGCCGTGATCACGGGCCGCGATTCGAAGCCGCTGCGCAACCGGCTTCAAGCGCTGGGTATTTCACACGTTCACTACGGCACCGAAGACAAACGCCCTGCCGCAGAAAAGACATTGGCTGAACTGGGGCTGGATTGGGCACAGGCCGCCGCGATCGGCGACGACTGGCCCGACCTGCCTGTGATGGCACGCTGCGCATTTTCGTGCGCCCCCGCCAATGCGCATGCGGAAGTCCGCGCAAGAGCGCGCTATGTCACCCAACTGCGCGGCGGCGAAGGCGCAGCACGCGAGTTTTGCGACTTGCTGCTGGTCGCCAGTGGCCGGTATGCAGACCTGCTGGAAGGCTACGCATGAGCACGGCGGCTGGTCGCACGGCTCCCTGGGTGCTGATCCGTGCGGGCTGGGAGCGCGCATCGATCTACCTGCCGATCATCCTGATGGCGATCATGGCCCTTGGCACCTACTGGCTTGCGCGCAACACGCCCATCACTGGACCGGCGAGCCCGCAGCGCCCCGTGACTCACGAACCCGACTACTACATGCGCGGCTTCTCCGTGCGGACGTTCGACGCCCAAGGCCGCTTGAAGAGCGAGGTGTTTGGCACGGAGGGGCGGCATTACCCGGATACCGACGTTCTCGAAATCGACCAGCCCCGCATCCGCTCTTTCAACATTCGAGGCGAACTCACAACAGCCACGGCACGCACGGCGATCAGCAACGCCGATGCAACTGAAGTTCAATTGATCGGGGGTGCCGTGGTCACCCGCGATGCCACTGCCGACAAGGATGGAAAGGTACGCCCCAAGCTCGTTGTTCGCGGTGACCTTCTTCATGTGTTCGTCGATACCGAAAAGGTCCGCTCACCCAAGCCGGTTGAGCTCACGCGCGGCAACGACAGGTTTACTGCCGACAACATGGAGTTCGACAACCTTGAGCAGGTCATGGAACTCAAGGGCCGTGTCAAAGGGGTGCTGACACCCAATCAGCCCTAGACCATGGACAGGCTGGCATTCATCACAGGCGCGTCCAGTGGCATCGGCCAGGCACTTGCCTTGCGCTACCACCAGGCCGGCTGGCGACTCGCGCTTGCTGCGCGCAGGGGCGGCGAAATCGAGACCTGGGCTCAAGGCGTCGGCCTGGCGCGCGATCGATACCAGGTCTATGCGTGCGATGTTGCAGATACGGCGAGCATCACTGCGGCCGGACGCGCATGCATCGAGGCGCAAGGCGTTCCCCAAGCCGTCATTGCAAATGCAGGCATCAGCGTCGGAATGGACACGGCAGTGCTGGAAGACATCGAAGTGCTGGCCCGCACCTTCGCAACCAACAACGTAGGCCTCGCCGCAACATTTCATCCGTTCATCGATGCGATGGTCCGACGCGGCTCTGGGGCTTTGGTGGGAATCGGCAGCGTGGCCGGCATTCGTGGCCTGCCCGGCCACGGTGCCTACTGTTCGAGCAAGGCCGCAGTGATCAGCTACTGCGAAAGCCTGCGGGGAGAATTGCGCTCAAGCGGAGTCAAGGTCGTCACGATCTGCCCGGGTTACATCGACACGCCGCTGACTCGCGCCAACCGGTACTCGATGCCGTTCCTCATGAAGCCCGAAGACTTTGCGCAGCAGGCGTTTCGAACGATTGAGGCCGGCCGCAGCTACAGGGTGATTCCCTGGCAGATGGGAGTCGCGGCCAAGCTGCTTCGTGTCATGCCGAACCCGTTGTTCGACAAACTGCTGGCGGGAAGGCCCAGAAAGCACCGCCAGGGCGAAGGCCGCTGACGCGAAAGCCAAAAACTGAAAAGCCCTCACAGAGAGGGCTTGTTCATTCAGGCAAAGCGCTCAGTAGCCGCCGCGGTTTCCGCCGCCACTTCCACCGCCACCGCCTCGCGGACCGCTTCCGTAGGGGCTGCGAAAGCCTCCATCGCCGCCTCCACCACCGCCGCCGCGGTAACCGCCGCCACCGCCGCCGCCTTCACGACGACCGCCGCCACCGCCACCGCCGCCATATCCACCCCCACCTCCGCCGCCGTAACCGCCGCCACCGCCGCCATAGCCCCCGCCTCCACCGCCGCCATAACCGCCGCCGCCACCACCTGAGCGCGGGGGGCGCGCTTCCATCGGGCGTGCTTCGTTGACCACGACGCTGCGGCCGCCCAGCGGCTGGCCGTTCATGCCATTGATGGCTGCCTGGGCTTCCCCATCACTGCCCATTTCGACAAACCCAAAGCCCTTGGAGCGCCCGGTGTCGCGTTCCATCATCACCTTGGCGCTGGTGACAGCGCCGAACTGACCGAAGGCCTGCTCCAGGTCGCTGTCGCGAACGGAGTAAGGCAGGTTACCGACGTAAAGTTTGTTGCCCATTGAAGGGGACTCCTGCAGAAAAAGTCTTGAACGTAGCGATGGAGTCCCGAAAACGCATTCAACTTGAACCTGAGCGAGCGCGAAAGTGACCTGTTCACCGCAATCCTGCGCGCGATACTGCCTGCACGCGATGTAATTATGAACAGATATTTGCTCGCCGTGCACCACCTGCGTCGCAGGTGCGAACCCACAAAAACCCTAAGCGAAGCACTCAGCAACGCCCATGAAAAAGGGGCCTTAAGGCCCCCGGAGATACAAAAAAAGGGCCCGTAGGCCCTTTTCATTGCTTTCAAGCGAAAGACGATTGCGTCTTGGGCTTAGTAGCCGCCACGGCCACCGCCGCCGCCACCACCGTAACCGCCGCCGCCGCCTTCACGACGACCGCCGCCGCCGCCACCACCGTAGCCGCCGCCACCACCGCCACCACCGCCGTAACCGCCGCCACCACCACCGCCGCCGAAGCCGCCGGTGCGAGGACGCGATTCCATGGGACGAGCCTCGTTGACAACGAGACCGCGGCCGCCGACCTGCTGGCCGTTCATGCCTTCGATAGCTGCCTTGGCTTCTGCGTCATTGCTCATCTCGACGAAGCCGAAGCCCTTCGAGCGGCCGGTGTCACGTTCCATCATGACTTTTGCGCTGGTGACTGCGCCGTACTGGCCGAAGGCCTGTTCGAGGTCGCTGTCGCGGTAGGAATAGGGCAGGTTGCCCACGTAAAGTTTATTGCCCATTGCATGGACTCCACAAAAAAAAACACGCCAAAAGCGATGGAGTCCGAAAAACGCAAGCTACAAACCACGCGAAACCGACCATTCACCGCAAACCTGTGCCGCATACGCGCGGACACACAAGGATTATGGGGCAATAAAGCACCGCATGGGAACCCCTTGTGAAGCTAGTTTGTAGCGTCTTGGTTGTAATTTCGCCAGTTCGACAGTGAATTTCGCAAGATAAGCAGCTGCTTTTCGAACACCGGACAGGCATTGCATGCAGCCAGATGGATGCGCAGGGCCACCCGATCCTTCAGCGGTAACGGGCGATCTTCCCTTGCGATCAACAGGGCGGCGGCTTCTTTACAGGAGGGCAGGAACATCATGAGGCGGGGTGGTTTCCAAACCAGTTGAGCTCCAGGCACTCTCGCAGCCTGAGGCGCGCCCGGTGTAATTGCACATAGAGATTGGTCGCCGTCAGCCCCAGCTCCTTACAGATCTCGTCGCTGGGCAACTCGAGCCATTCCCGCATCATGAACACGCGCCCCATCGCTGCCGGCAGTTTCTCCGTGCAAGCTTCAAGGACGGCAAAGAACTGGCGTGAATCGAGTTCCTGCTCGGGGTTGCCCCAGTCGGCGGGTCTTTGCACGTAATGACCATCGGCCTTGAACATCAGCGCCTCCAGTTCTTCGGTCCCATCCCCATCATCGTCGGACAGGGTCACTTCCCGCTTTCGTTGGCGCAACTGGTCGATCACCTTGTGCTTGAGGATGCCGACCAGCCAGGTCTTGAGCTGGCTTCGATTGCCGAAAGATTGTGGCTTGGAAAGCGCCGCCAGGATGGTCTCCGAGACTGCGTCTTCCGCCCATGCGTCATTGCGAAGCTGCAGCCGCGCGAATCGCATCAGGTAGACCCGGTGTTCGGCGAGCTGGTGCTCGAAAGATGTTTCGGACATTTGTAAGAGTAAATCATCGCACACGACCAAGGCGGATGAAATCCATTTGCAAGATCGCTTTCGCGGCTGCCACCGTCTTGTTCGCGGCGCCGTTTGCGGCGCACGTATTCGCGCAGGTTCCTGCTACAGCGCGTGCACCAGCTTCACCCTTTCTCGAAGGCAAGACCATCGAGGGGCGAGCGTTCAA
This sequence comes from Caenimonas sp. SL110, assembly GCF_001044395.1. Taxonomy (GTDB): domain Bacteria; phylum Pseudomonadota; class Gammaproteobacteria; order Burkholderiales; family Burkholderiaceae_C; genus Ramlibacter. The sequence continues at coordinate 27,906 of NZ_JANU01000041.1, read as the reverse complement.
TCTGGCCTCGCTCAAAGGCAAGGTCGTGCTCCTGATGTTCTGGTCCACCGACTGCGCCGTATGCCGCGACAAGATGCCCGAGCTTCGCCAGAACGTCGAGGGTTGGCGTGCCAAACCCTTCGAGTTGGTGCTGGTCAGCACCGACCGCCGCATCAGGGATCTGCAGGACTATGAACAGATCATTTCGCGGACCGTGCCGGTCAAGCAGCGTTTCGTGCAGCTCTGGTCAGGTGATGCCGGTTATCAGGATGGCTTTGGCAGGCACGCACAGTTGCCGGCTGCATATCTCATCGACAAGAGCGGACAGGTGGTCGATAGCTGGCGTGGCCGCATTCCTGCCGAAGCATGGGACCGGATCGCCGAGTTGCTTTAAAAAATTGTTTTTCGTGTGTAAGAACGCCGCCGCAGCGCTGACCAAGCTGCAACCAGCGGATCTTGATTGCAGGCGCCCTGGTTGTTGTTCAACCTTTCAATCACTGGAGCTTCCATGAACCAACGTGCCCTCGTCGCTGCAGCCGCAGCATCCCTGTTGTCCACCCTGCTTGTCGCGACGCCAGCTGCAGCGCAGGAAAAAGAGAAGTGCTATGGCATCGCCAAGGCAGGCATGAACGATTGCGCCAACCTCACCGGCTCGCATTCGTGCGCTGGGCAGGCCAAGGTGAGCGACGACGCAGCCGAATGGAAATATGTTGCAAAGGGCACCTGCAAGACCATGAATGGCATGTCCGCCGACGAAGCGAAGATGAAGGCGAAGAAGGCCTGAGCCGCGCCATTTGCGAGATCCAGGGAGCCGCACTTGACTGCCATCGGCATCGGCTGGCGCCATCCGCACTACGAAGAGCTGTTGCGCGAGCAGCCATCGCTTGGCTTCCTGGAAGTTCACTCGGAGAATTTTTTTGGCGAAGGTGGTGCGGCGCTCGCAGTGCTTGAGCACGGTCGACGTGACTACGCCATCAGTTTGCATGGCGTTGGCCTGGCCCTCGGTTCGGCCGAGGGCGTTGACGCCTGGCACCTCGATCGACTGCAGCGCCTGGTCGAGCGCATAGAACCTGTGCGCGTCAGCGACCACGCCTGCTTCGCGCGCGCGCAATGGGCCGGGCGCTGCGTCCATGCCGCCGATCTTCTTCCCCTGCCATTCAACGACAGCGCACTCGATGCTCTGTGCTCCAACGTCCAGCGCGTGCAGGATCGCCTGAAGCGCTCGTTGCTGGTCGAGAATCTGTCTTCCTACGTCGAGTTCATGGGCAGCGACCGTAGCGAAACCGAATTCCTCTCGCAGCTGGCGACACGCACGGGCTGCAGTTTGCTGGTGGACCTGAACAATATCTACGTCAATGCGCTCAATGCCGGCATGGGTGGCAGCGATGCCGATCCTTTGGTGTCCTGCAAGCGCTGGCTCGATGCCATCAACCCCGGCGATGTCGCAGAGATTCACCTGGCCGGTCATTGCCGCACGCCTGAGATCGTGATCGATGATCACGGCAGCATCGTGGCCGATGATGTGTGGGACTTGTACCGTCACGCCGTCATGCGGTTTGGTGATGTGCCTGCACTTGTCGAATGGGACACGGGCGTGCCAGCGCTGGGCGTGCTGCTGGGAGAAGCCGGCAAGGCCCTCGTCATCGCGCAGCAATCCATGCAGGTCGCCGCATGACGTTTTGCCTTGCGAGCCAGCAGCGCCAGATGGTTCAGGCGCTCATGCTTCCTGCGCATGATCGGGCGATCGCCTTTGTCGCCGATGCAAACTTGCTCGCACGGCATCCGCTTTGGCAGCGTGGATTGCTCGCCTATCGCAGCAATGGCATCGAGCTTGCGCAGCGCGCCTTGTGCGCGGTCTATCCGGTCACTGCGCAGATTCTGGGCGACGCCACTTTCAAGCGGCTCGCGGTGCGTCTTTGGCGCGCGGATCCCCCCACTCTTGGCGACGTGGCGCAGTGGGGCGGCGGCTTGCCGGCATTGATCGAATCGATCAGTGAACTGTGTGCCGACGAGCCCGGCATTGCCGATGTGGCGCGCGTGGAGTGGTTGCTGCATCGCACGGGCGATGCACCTGACGCTGCACGTGACGCGGCCTCTTTCCAGGTGCTGGCCGATCGCGATCCTCAGTTGCTCACGCTGGTGCTGGCGCCTGCGACCGGTCTGGTCCGCAGTACCTATCCCGTTGTTTCGATGATCGAGCATCGGTCAACGCGCGTGCACGGCGAAGCGCCCCAGGCAGCCCTCATCTGGCGAGATGGCTGGACCCCGCGGTTTCGCGCGTGCGCCGACGGCGAGGCGAGCTTTATCGCTGCGTTGCGGGATCACCGCTCACTGGCCGACTCATTGCTGGCCGCGCCGGATCTGGACTTCAACGCATGGCTTGTGCGCGCCGTGCAGCAGGGCCTGCTCATGGCGGTCGCACATCGCTGAACAAATTACCAAGGAGCCTCTATGTCCATTGCCGCCCAACCTCTTGTCCAGCCCGTACGCAGGGCCTGGCGATTGCTCAGTGGTGCGCTGGAATCCCTGCAACCCCTGGCCGCGCTGGCAGCGCGTGTGTATCTGGCGCAAGCCTTCTTTCTGTCAGGCCTGACCAAGATCCGCGATTGGGACACGACGCTGGCTCTCTTCGCCGATGAATACAAGGTGCCGCTCCTGTCGCCCGCGATGGCGGCCCTGGCAGGAACAGCAGGCGAGCTGGTGTTGCCGGTGATGCTGGTGCTCGGACTTGGCGGGCGTTTTGCTGCGCTCGGACTGTTCGTGGTGAACGCGGTTGCGGTCATCTCGCTCAGTGAGATTGCGCCGGCGGCGTTGCAGCAACACATCTTCTGGGGCTCGTTGCTGGCGGGTCTGGCCATCTTCGGCCCCGGCTCGTGGTCTCTGGAGCGCCTGTTGCTGCCTCGCCGGTCGGGCGATCCCGCCTTGCCTCGCGCTACCAGTTGACTTCGCGCTCCGGTGTCGAGCCGATGCGGTGAATCGAAATGTCTGCGCCTGCGTATTCATCTTCAGCCGACAGGCGCAGGCCCAGCAGGGCCTTGATGGTTCCGTAGACCGCAAATCCCGCGAGCAGCGCCCACGCAACGCCGAGCAAGGTTCCGATCAACTGCGCCAGCAGGCTCACGCCGCCCAGCCCGCCGAATGCCTTCAGGCCAAAGATTCCCGCAGCGATACCGCCCCATGCGCCGCAAAGCCCGTGCAGCGGCCACACGCCCAGCACGTCATCGATCTTCCATTTGTTCTGGGTCAGTGTGAACATGCCCACGAAGATCGCGCCCGCAATCGCGCCCACGACCAGCGCGCCCAGCGGGTGCATCAGGTCGGAGCCTGCGCAAACCGCGACCAGCCCGGCGAGCGGGCCGTTGTGCACGAAGCCCGGGTCGTTGCGGCCGATGAGTGTGGCTGCCAACGTCCCGCCGGCCATGGCCATCAGCGAGTTCACTGCGACGAGCCCCGAAATCTTGTCGATGGTCTGCGCGCTCATCACGTTGAAGCCGAACCAGCCCACCGTCAGAATCCATGCGCCGAGCGCCAGGAAGGGGATGTTGGACGGCGGATGCGCCGAGATCGCGCCGTCCTTGCGGTAGCGATTGCTGCGGGCGCCCAGCAGGATCACTGCAGGAAGCGCGAGCCAGCCGCCCATGGCATGGACGACGACCGAGCCTGCGAAGTCGTGGAACTCCTGGCCGGTGACCGACTTGATCCAGGCCTGCACGCCGAATGCCTGGTTCCACGCGATACCTTCAAACAGCGGATAGACGAAGCCCACGATCACCGCGGTCGCGATGAGCTGCGGGCCGAACCTGGCGCGCTCCGCAATGCCCCCTGAAATGATGGCGGGGATGGCCGCCGCAAAGGTGAGCAGAAAGAAAAACTTCACCAGGTCGTAGCCGTTTTTCGCAGCCAGTTGCTCCGCGCCAATGAAAAAGCTCGTCCCGTAGGCCACGCCATAACCGACTGCGAAATAGACGACGGTAGATACCGAGAAGTCCACAAGGATCTTCACCAGCGCATTGACCTGGTTCTTCTTGCGCACGGTTCCCAGTTCCAGGAACGCGAAACCTGCATGCATGGCCAGCACCATGATGCCGCCCAGCAAGATGAACAAGGCATCCGAGCCCTGTTTTAGTGCTTCCATATCCCCTCCGATGGATGTTTTGCAATGAATTGGTGCGCTTCTGTGCGGCCAGCACGACGCGCACCAAAAACAAGCAAAAACTGCGCCAGAAACGTGCGCCGACATGAATCATGCAATTGGGATATGCGTTGATATACTGGCATCCAGCGCCGATTTGCCTCAGCTTGCGGGCGCTCAATAAATTCAGCTAAAGACAGCCAGTGCATCCCGGCCTCGCTTCTTTGGCGACGCCGGGATTTTTCTTGCCATGACGCTGGTTGCTGTTTCGCAGTTGATGTCCTTTGAAGCGCCCTTGCCACTTCGCAGCGGTGCGTCGGTTCGCGACTACGCGCTTGCCTACGAAACCTACGGCACGCTCAATGCCGACAAGAGCAACGCGGTGCTGATTTGCCATGCACTGAATGCCTCGCACCATGTGGCGGGCGTCTATGAAGGCCAGCCCAACTCCGAAGGCTGGTGGGACACGATGATCGGCCCGGGCAAGCCGGTGGACACCCGCCGGTTCTTCGTCATCGGCGTCAACAACCTGGGCTCCTGCTTTGGCTCAACCGGCCCGATGGATGTGAACCCGGATACGGGCAAGGTCTATGGCGCCGATTTCCCGGTCGTCACCGTCGAAGACTGGGTCGACGCCCAGGCGCGCCTGCTGGATGGGTTGGGCATCAGTACGTTGGCTGCCGTGATGGGCGGCAGCCTGGGCGGCATGCAGGCGTTGTCGTGGACATTGCAGTATCCCGATCGGGTGCGCCATGCGGTGGTGGTTGCCAGCGCGCCCAACCTCACGGCAGAAAACATCGCATTCAACGAAGTCGCGCGCCGCGCCATCGTCACCGACCCGGATTTTCACGGCGGGCATTTCTACGAGCATGGCGTCGTGCCGAAACGCGGTTTGCGCATCGCGCGCATGATCGGCCACATCACGTACCTGTCTGACGACGTGATGAATGAAAAATTCGGGCGGCAGCTGCAAAACGCCAGCGACGTGCGCTACACCACGCAGGACGTGGAGTTCCAGATCGAAAGCTACCTGCGCTACCAGGGCGACAAGTTCAGCGACTATTTCGACGCCAACACCTACCTGCTCATCACCCGCGCGCTCGACTACTTCGACCCGGCGCTCAAGCACGACGGCAGCCTGACCCGCGCGTTCGCACAAGTGCAGGCGAAGTTCCTGCTGGTGAGCTTCACGACCGACTGGCGTTTCGCGCCATCGCGCAGCCGCGAGCTGGTCAAAGCGCTGCTCGACAACCGCCGCGACGTGAGCTATGCAGAGATCGACGCGCCCCACGGCCACGATGCATTCCTGCTGGAGGACGCACGCTACCTGTCGGTGGTGCGCGCCTACTTCGAACGCATTGCCGCTGAAACCGTACTGGAGGCCGCATGAGCGAACGCCAGGCGATGGAATCGATTGCAGCGCTGGTGCCCAGGGGCTCACGCGTGCTGGACCTGGGCTGCGGCGATGGCGCGATGCTCGACTACCTGCAGCGCGAGCGCGGCTGCAGCGGATACGGCATTGAAATCGACGATGCCAATGTACTCGCGTGCGTCAAGCGAGGCATCAATGTGATCCAGCTGAACCTGGACGAAGGCCTGTCGATGTTCGACGATTCGTCCTTCGATGTGGTCCTGCAGGTCGACACACTCCAGCACTTGCGCAACACAGAAACGATGCTGGTCGAAACCGCGCGCGTCGGTCGCACAGGCATCGTCGCCTTCCCCAATTTTGCGCATTGGCCCAACCGCCTGGCCGTGATGCGCGGTCGCATGCCCGTGACCCGGCGCCTGCCCTACCAGTGGTACGACACGCCCAACATTCGCGTGGGCACCTACAAGGACTTCGAGGTGCTCGCCACTCGCAACCGCCTTTCCATCCTCGATGCATTCGGCTTGCAGGATGGCCGCGAAGTGCGTTTCATGCCGAACGCCCGTGCGAGCACGGCAGTGTTCAGGTTCGAGCGCGGTTGAAGTGAGGGCCGTGCCTGGGTTAGCATCGGACCCATCGGGAACACAGCCTCCCGGTCTCCCGAGATAGACGGTGTCCCGTCCAAGCGCTGGCAACTTCCTTGTTGGAGTTTTTCGTGGACACCTCTATGCCATCAACGTTTTCCATCTCCCCTTCTGAACTTTCGAACCTCGTCGGGCATCCCGGTGCGCCCATGCTGCTCGACGTGAGACGCGACGTGCGCTTTGCCGAGAGTGACCGCATGGTGCCCGGCGCGTTGCGCTGCGCGCCCGACGCGGTTGCCGATCTGGTGGCAGCGCATCCGCCCGGCGACGTCGTCGTCTATTGCGTGCACGGCCTGGAGATCGGAGAGCAGGCTGCATCCGGGCTGCGCGCCGCCGGCTGGAACGCCCGGTTCCTGCAAGGCGGCATCGAAGGCCTCATCGAAGCGGGCTTGCCGACCATTCGCAAGCGTCCGGATCTGGGCGTGACGGGGCAGGCGCCATCGCAGTGGATCACCCGCGCGCGTCCCAAGATCGACCGCATTGCGTGCCCTTGGCTCATCACGCGTTTCATCGACCCGAACGCACGGTTTCACTACGTGCCGACTGACCAGGTCTTTGAGGAGGCGCAGCGGCTGCGCGCGGTGCCCTATGACATCGCCGATGCGCCGATCACGCACGAGGGTGACCAGTGCAGTTTTGACGCGCTGCTCAAGGCTTTCGATCTTCGCGACCGCGCACTCGAAGCGCTCGCCAGGATCGTGCGAGGGGCAGATACCGACCGCCTGAATCTCGCCCCGCAATCGGCGGGCCTGCTTGCGGTCTCGCTGGGTCTGTCGCGGCTGTACGCCGACGACCACGCGATGCTGACGGCTGCGATGCCGGTCTACGATGCGCTTTATGCCTGGTGCAGGGGTGCATCGAACGAGCGCCATACATGGCAGGTACCAGCAACGAAAGAAAGCAACGCATGAGCGCAGTTCCATTTGGTCAGGCGCTTCGCTTCTGGTTGCGCCTGGGGTTCATCAGCTTTGGCGGACCCGCCGGGCAGATTGCAATCATGCACAGGGAACTGGTCGAGCAAAAGCGCTGGATCTCCGAGCGGCGCTTCCTGCATGCCCTCAACTACTGCATGCTGCTGCCCGGTCCGGAGGCGCAGCAACTGGCGACCTACATCGGCTGGTTGATGCACAAAACCTGGGGCGGGGTGGTGGCCGGCGCCCTGTTTGTGCTGCCCTCGCTGTTCATCCTGATCGGCCTGAGCTGGGTCTACATGGCCTATGGTGATGTCGCCTGGGTCGCAGGCATCTTCTACGGCATCAAGCCGGCCGTGGCAGCCATCGTGTTGCAGGCGGTCTGGCGTATCGGGAGCCGCACGCTCAAGCATCCTCGCCGCGTGCCGCTGCTGTGGTTCATCGCTGTCGCGAGCTTCGTGGCGGTAGCGATCGTGCGCGTGCCGTTTCCCGCCGTGGTGCTTGCAGCAGCGATCATCGGGGCGCTGGGTGGACGGTACCTGCCCACCCAGTTTGCAGGCGCGGGCGGACATGGCTCCAGCGCGAAGCTGGAACCCGGCGAGCCCTTCGTGATCGATGACCACACGCCCACCCCTGAACACGCGCGTTTCAAGCCGTCGCGACTGGCGGCGGTGGTGGTCGCAGGCGCGCTGCTGTGGCTGGTTCCGATGGGTGTGCTGGTCGCCACGCGCGGCTGGGACGACACCCTGTCGCAGATGGGCTGGTTTTTCACCAAGGCTGCGCTGCTCACGTTCGGCGGCGCCTATGCGGTGCTGCCCTATGTGTACCAGGGTGCGGTCGAGCATTTCCATTGGCTGACCGGGCCGCAGATGATCGACGGATTGGCGCTGGGCGAAACCACGCCGGGTCCGCTCATCATGGTTGTTGCGTTCGTTGGATTTGTCGGCGGCTGGTCGCAACAGGTGCTGGGTCCCGGCATGCAATTCGTGGGCGCGGCATTGGCAGCAAGCATCGTCACCTGGTTCACCTTTTTGCCGTCTTTCCTGTTCATCCTGGCGGGTGGGCCGCTGGTGGAGGCGACGCACGGCAACCTCAGGTTCACTGCGCCGCTGACGGCCATCACGGCCGCCGTGGTGGGTGTGATTGCGAGCCTGGGTGTCTTTTTTCTCGGGCATATCGCGTGGCATCCTGTGACGGGCAAGCTCGATGTGTTCAGCCTGGCCATCGCTGCTGCTGCCGCGCTCGCCCTCTTGCGTTTCAAGATGGGTGTGATGCCGGTGATCGCCGCCTGCGCGGTGGCGGGCCTGCTCCTTCGCCTCGCGGGTCTCGCCTGAGGCGGTATGCTGGCGGCTCCGACGAGGAGCACCTATGCCCCGGTTTGCCGCCAATCTTTCCATGATGTACCCGGAGCTCGAATTCCTCGAGCGATTCGACGCGGCCGCGCGCGATGGTTTCCGAGCCGTGGAATTCATGTTTCCGTACGCGTTTGATGCATCTGAAATCACCGCACGTCTCGAGTCCAATGGATTGCAGCAGGTGCTGTTCAACGCGCCGCCGGGTGATATGGACAAGGGCGAGCGAGGCATCGCCTGCCTGCCGGGTCGCGAAGCGGAGTTCCGCCAGGGGATCGAGTCGGCGCTGCGCTATGCAGATGCCTTGAAGTGCCCGCGAATCCATGTGATGGCCGGACTGGTGCCAGCAGGAATTGAGCGCGCCGCCGTGCGCCCCACCTATGTCGCAAACCTGCGCTGGGCCGCGCAGCAGGCTGCCAGGCAAGGCGTCGATGTGCTGATGGAGCCGATCAACACGCGCGACATTCCCGGGTTTTTCCTCAATCGCCAGGACCACGCGCACGAGCTGCTTGGCGAGATCGATGCGCCCAACGCGAAAGTGCAGATGGACCTGTACCACTGCCAGATCGTCGAAGGCGACGTCGCGATGAAGATCCGTCAATACCTGCCGACAGGCCGGGTCGGGCACTTGCAGATCGCGGGCGTGCCCGAGCGCCATGAACCCGACATCGGCGAGATGAACTATCCCTACCTCTTCAAGGTGATCGATGAGGTCTCCGCCAAATGCGGCTGGGACGGCTGGATCGGGTGTGAGTACCGCCCTGCCCGCGGTTCGGTGCCCGGCGGCACGTCGGCCGGATTGGGCTGGTTGAACAACTGGCGCTAGCGGGTGGCGTTTGGCATCGCGCAGCCCGTTGCGAGCGAGCTGGTCATCAGGAAGAGTCGTTTCATCGGCTGCGTGCAGTCGGTCAGTGATCGCGGCGAGGCCTTGAACATCGTTGCAAGGCTTCGGCTGGAGCACCCGAGCGCGACCCATGTTTGCTGGGCGCTGCTGGCAGGCGGCCAGTCGGCGGCCAATGATGACGGCGAGCCATCGGGCACTGCAGGTCGGCCGATGCTGGAGGTGCTGCGCAGGCAAGACCTGGACGGCGTCCTCGCTACGGTGGTGAGGTATTACGGCGGCGTGAAGCTGGGTGCGGGCGGCCTTGTGCGCGCCTACACCGACGCGGTTGCGCAAGCGCTGCTGACGGCGCAGAAAATTGAAAAGGTGGAGCTGGTCGCGCTCAAGTGCGCAGTGCCGTATTCGATGGAGGGCCTGGTACGCCGGGAGTTGAAGCTGGCCGGGGCGGACTTAAAGGCAGTGAGCCACGATGACACCGTGGTGTTCGATTTCATGCTCGACGGCACAGCCATGCAGGCACTCGTCGTTCGGCTGAACGAGGCGGGGCAGGGTGAGTTGAAGTGGTTGGACGCCTAGATGAAAGCCTGGCTTCTCAGGCCGGTGCAAGGGTGACAATGAATGCGCTGCCATCGAGCACCTGCTCGACATGGGCCGCCGACGGCCCGACTTGCGCGACGGCACGGCGCAGCTGAACTTCGCTGCAGTCGAAACGCTTTCGCCACCAGCTCACCTCGCGGGGATCATCCAGGTCAATCAGGCCCCGATTGGCGGGGACGGTTTCGAAAACGTAGGCCATGCTATGTGTCTCCAACGGCTTTTGCTGTCACGCTTTGAATTTGAAGCGTTTCCAATGGGCTCCCTTGAACGACGCAGGCGGCACTGTTCGTAAGCCCGCTCCTACCGTCTCGCTGTTGAAGACCAGCATAGGACGTGCCAGCCGTTGGCTGGAGCTATCCAAGTGTATGAATCAGCTCGCAGGCGCCGGCTGGCGCGCGCTCCTTGGCCCCGTTGATGAAGAAGACGAACACCTCGCGAGAAGGCCCTTTTGCCGTCCATGCACGAGCGCCTTCAGCCCACTTGGCGATTTCGCTGGGCGGGTATCCGGTGGGGCATTGCGAGGTGCTGCGCATCAGGCGGATATAGGCAAGGTCGCTTTGCGCGTCGGCGATGGCCGGGAATTTTTCCGAGTCGGTGTGGACCACCGTGCATCCGAAGCGGCGCGCCAGCGGCAGGAACTGCGGATCGTTGAAGCTGTCGTGGCGCACATCGAGGACGTGACGCAGCTTGCGGTCGCCAACATGGTGCGGCAGCAGCTTGAGAAATGCCTCGAAATCGGGCGCGTCGAACGGCTTGGTGGGCATGAACTGCCACACGATGGGGCCGAGCTTGTCGCCCAGTTCCGAAATGCCGCTGCCAACAAAGCGTTCGATCGACTCGCCGGCTCCGGCAAGGACGCGCCGGTTGGTAGCGAAACGATTCGCCTTGAGCGAGAACACGAAGTTCCCGGGCGTCTCGTCTCGCCATTTGGCGAAGGCCGCGGGCTTGAAAGTGCTGTAGTACGTTGCGTTGACTTCGATCGCCGTGAGCTGACGGCTCGCGTAGTGCAGCTCTTTGCTGTGCGCGAGTCCCTTGGGGTAAAAATTGCTCCGCCAGGGCTCGAAGGTCCAGCCGCCCACGCCAACACGGATGCGCGTGTTGTTTTCCCTAATTCCCATGCCCCGCCCCTTGCGACAAAGGTTCCACTCTAGCGCCGTCTCCGGCCCCGGCGTACAGTGGCGGATTGACTCCTGACACAACACGCACACACCATGAACGCACCGCTGCACCGCGAGATTCCCCAAGGCCTGCTCGACCCTGTCGCCGCCCTGGCCCACACCACAGCCAAGTGGGATGGCGACATCGTTCGCCAGCTCACCGACTACATTGCGATCCCGGCCAAGTCGCCAGGCTTTGACAAGGACTGGGCCGCCCACGGCTACCTGGAGACCGTGATGCGCAATGCGGCCGCCTGGGTCGAAGCGCAAAAGGTAGAAGGCCTGAAGCTCGAAGTGGTCCGGCTGGAAGGCCGCACGCCGGTCCTGTTCTTTGAAATTCCGGCGACGAAGCCCGGCAGCACCGAGACGGTGTTGATGTACGGCCACCTGGACAAGCAACCCGAATTCAGCGGCTGGCGCAACGACCTGGGACCCTGGACGCCGAAATACGAAGACGGCAAGCTCTATGGCCGTGGCGGCGCAGACGACGGCTATGCGGTCTACGCAAGCATCGCTGCCGTCCAGGCGCTCAAGGCGCAGAACGTGCCGCACCCGCGTATCGTGGGTCTGGTCGAGACCTGCGAGGAATCGGGCTCTTATGACCTGCTGCCGTATGTCGATGCGCTGCGGCCACGCCTGGGCGAAGTGTCGCTCGTGATCTGCCTCGATTCGGGCGCCGGCAACTACGACCAGCTGTGGCTCACCACATCGCTGCGCGGGATGGCCAGCGGCACGTTGAAAGTCGAAATCCTGACCGAGGGCGTGCACTCGGGTGACGCCTCGGGACTGGTGCCGTCGAGCTTTCGGATCATGCGGCAAGTGCTCGACCGCCTGGAAGACAGCAAGACCGGGCGCCTGTTGCCCGCCAGCTTCCATTGCGAGGTGCCCGCAGACCGGCTTGCGCAGGCCAAAGCCACGGCCGCGATCCTGGGCGATGAGGTCTACAAGCGATTCCCGTGGGCGCACTACGACTGCGGCGGCTCCACTGCATTCGCGCTGCCGACGACGACTGATCCGGTTCAGGCCCTGGTCAACCGCACCTGGACGCCGACGCTCTCCGTGACGGGGGCTGAGGGCTTTCCTTCGCTGCAGGATGCCGGCAATGTGCTGCGCCCCTACACCGCGTTCAAGCTGTCGCTGCGTCTGCCGCCTCTGGTGGAAGCGGCGCAGGCGGTGCAGGAACTCAAGACCCTGCTCGAAGACAACGCGCCCTACCAGGCCAAGGTCACCTTCGAGTCCAACGGCGGCGCGACAGGATGGAACGCCCCATCGACGGCGAGCTGGTTCCAGAATGCGCTCGACCAGGCGTCGCAGGCGCATTTCGGCGCTCCGTGCGGATTCATCGGGCAAGGCGGGACGATTCCGCTCATGAGCATGCTGAGCAAGGGATTCCCGAAGGCGCAAATGATGGTTTGCGGGGTGCTGGGCCCCAAGAGCAATGCACACGGCCCGAACGAATTCCTGCATGTGCCGTATGCGCGCAAGCTGACGGCAGCGGTTGCCGAGGTTATTGCGCAGATGCCTTAAGGCAGCCAGGCGGCTGGGACCACGGCGGTTTGTGAACTACGTCACACCGCTTCAGTGACCTCTGAGCAAATGGTGGCGCTGCGTCGCCCGGACCCTACCGTTGGTCGCAATCGGCGTTGCGCAGCGCACCTTTGCGCGCGATCATCCGCGCCTTATGGGCACCGCCTTGCGCAGCGAATCCACGCTCTCCACATTCACCGCGACCGACGGCGACAACCTCGCCATCCAGGACTGGCCGCTACCCGAGGGCGTGAGCCTGCGCGGTGTGGTCGTTGTCGTTCACGGCCTGGGTGAGCACGCCGGCCGCTACGATGCGCTCGCGCGGCGCCTCAATGAGTGGGGATTTGCGGTACGCGGCTACGACCAGTACGGTCACGGCGAATCCGATGGCGTGCGTGGCGCGCTGCCGGTGCCTGACCGGTTGACCACCGACCTGGCCGATGTGATCGACAGCACCCGGTTGCGGATGGACGAGCGCACACCCCTCATCGTATTCGGCCACAGCATGGGAGGACTGGTTTGCGCCTACACCCTGGCGCATGGCACGCTGCCCGTGCAGGCGCTGGTGCTTTCGTCGCCCGCATTCGATGCCGGGCTTTCCAGGTTTCAGAAATTCCTGCTGGCGGTCGTGCCGAAATTCGCGCCAAACCTCACGCTGGACAACGGACTGGAAATCGACCTGATCTCGCACGACCCCGATGTGGTGGAAGCCTACAAGCGCGACCCGCGTGTGCACGGCCGGATCTCCGCGCGCCTGGGACTGTTCATTGCGCAAACCGGCGCAGCCGTCATTGCACGTGCACCGAAGTGGAAGGTGCCCACCCTCTTGATGTATGCCGGCGCCGACAAGCTGGTGAACCCGGACGGCAGTCGCGCGTTCGCCGCAGCCGCGCCCGCCTCCACCGTCACCCATCATTGCTTTGAAGACCTCTTCCACGAGATATTCAACGAGTTGGACAACGAGCCTGTTTACGACATGCTCAAGCAGTGGCTCGACGCTCGCTTCTGAGGCGCAGCGCCATCCACACCAGCGCCGCACCCGTCAGCACCACCGGCACCAGCGAGCCGTAGTTCAGCAGTGTCCACCCCCGGGTGGTGACGAGCACGCCCGAAGCGAGCGAGGTGATGGCCAGGGTTGCAAACACGAAGAAGTTGAGCGCTCCTTGCGCGCGGTCTTTTTCGAGCGGACCGTAGGCGGCAAGAGACAAGGTGGTGCTGCCGGTGAAAAGGAAATTCCAGCCCACGCCCAGCAGGAACAACGCGATGAGGAACTGGTGGAGTTCCACGCCCGTGAGGGCAACGACGATGCACGCCAGAAAAAGCGCGACGCCAACCCCCATCACCGGCAGCGGTCCGAACCGCTTGATCAGGTGGCCGGTGAAAAATCCTGGTGCGAACATGCCGATCACGTGCCACTGCAGCACCAGCGCCGCATCCGAAAACGGGAGCGCGCATTGCTGCATCGCAATCGGTGTTGCAGCCATGAGCAGGTTCATCACCCCGAAGCCGAGCGCCCCCGTGAGTGCCGCGACGATGAAGGTCGGCTGCCGCATGATTTGCGACAGGGGCCGGCCGCCCTCACTGTCTTTTTTTGCCGGCGGTGGCGCGAAGTCGATGAAGGCCATGATGATCATCGAGATAGCGGCAACGAGCGCCAGTGCGAGGTACGCCCCCGCGAACGGAACGTCGAACACGTCACGTGTGCGAGCTGCCAGATTCGGCCCTGCCACTGCGCCCAGCAGGCCACCTGCCATGACCAGCGAGACGGCTTTTTCGCGGACCTCCGGCGAGCACAGTTCCGCCGCGGCGAATCGATACAGCCCCGCATTGGCATTGAAATACCCCGCGATGACGGTTGCGAAACACAGCAGCCAGAAATGGCGTGTGATCGCTGCGTAGGCGCACAGCAAAGCCGACAGCAAGGCGACGACCAGGCCTGACTGGAAAGAGATGCGCCGGCCGAATCGCCTTTGCGTCGCGGCGACCGCCTGTGTGGACAGCGCGCCCCCGACGACGTAGCCCATGACCGGCAGCGTGGCCATCCAGCCAAAGGGCGCGAGTGCGAGGCCGACCAGGCCGTTGATCGCGATGAACGTGACGTTGTTGGTGAGGTAGAGCCCCTGGCAGATGGCAAGCAGCCAGAGGTTGCGGTTCATGATGCGGCCAGAGTCAAGGCAGCAAGCAGCGCAAGTGGTGCCGTCTCGGCGCGCAGCACGCGGGTGCCCAGGGTAGCCGGGGCAAATTCACGTGCGATGGCCTCTTGTTCCTCGCGCGAGGAGAGCCCGCCTTCAGGGCCGGAAAGCAGCAGCAGAGGCTGCCGCAGGCCGGCTGCATCGACCGCCGGGCGTGCATGCGCCGAGAGCGACAGCACCAGCCGGGTTGATGCAACCGGAGGCTGTCCCAGCCAGCGCGCGAACTCGGCAACTGCAAACACCTGCGGGACGCGATTGCGGCCGCACTGCTCGCACGCGGCCACGGCAACGGCCTGCCAGTGCGCCTGCTTTTTCTGCGCGCGCTCGCCCGAGAATTTCAGAACGGTGCGTTCGGTCACGAGCGGCTGGATGCTGGCGACCCCGAGTTCGGTCGCCTTCTCGACCAGCCAGTCCATGCGTTCATTGGCGGGCATGCCCAGGGCCAGGTGGATTGCTCGCGGTGCTTCGCGTTCGATGGGGTCTTGCACACCCACGTTCACCCGCACGCTGCTGCGTCCCATCTGTTCCACAACGGCCTCATATTCGCCGCCCTCGCCGTTGAAGAGCGTGATGGCGCTGCCGGGTTGAAGCCTGAGCACCTGGACGTGGCGCGCCGGCCCTTCTGGCAGCTCCACGCTCTCGCCCGCAACCAGCGGTACATCGCAGTAAAAGCGTGGCATTCGATGCGACGCCTAGACCCGCCCGAAGGCGTATCCCGTCTGCACGTCCATGCCCTCGATCTCTTCGAGCAGCTTGGCAAACGGCCCGAGTTCACGGTACCGGTTCGCTGCGGCCAGGATGTAGCGAATGAACCGAGGCGCATCGGCCAGGTAGCGCGGCTTGCCGTCGCGCAGGGTCAGGCGCGCAAAGATGCCGGCTACCTTCAGGTGCCGCTGCAGTCCCATCCATTCGACGGCGCGATAGAACTCGCCGAAATCCGGGTTGACCGGCAAGCCGGCCTTTTGCGCCTTCTGCCAGTACCGCACGGTGATGTCGAGTACGAATTCCTCATCCCAGCTGATAAAGGCATCGCGCATCAGGCAGGCGATGTCGTAGGTGATCGGGCCGTACACCGCGTCCTGGAAATCGAGCACGCCCAGGCGGGGCTCTGCCGCATCGCGGGGAATCATCAGGTTGCGCGGCATGAAGTCGCGGTGCACGTAAACCGATGGCGAAGCGAGATTGGATTGCACGATCTTGTCGAACGCGCCGTCGAGCGTTGCGCGCTGCTCGGGCGAGAGTGTCACGCCCTTGTGCTTTTCAATGTACCAGTCGGGAAACAGGGCGAGTTCGCGCCTGAGCAGTGCCTCGTCATAGGGCGGGAGCACGTCCGGCCTGGAGGCCGCCTGCCAAGCGACCAGCGCATCCACGGCGCGCAGGAAGACCTGCTGGTTGGAGGGAGGGTCTTGCGGGTTCAGGACCTCGATCATGGTCTGCGTGCCCAGGTCTTCGAGCAGCAGGAAACCATGGGCCTCGTCCCAGGCGAGCACGCGAGGCGCATTCAGCCCGGCGTCCAGCATCAGCTGCCCTACCTTCACGAAGGGATGGCAATCTTCCTTGTCTGGCGGCGCGTCCATGATGATGCGGCTGGCCGCGCCTGTGGCGGTGCAATCGACGCGCAGGTAGCGGCGAAAACTCGCGTCAGCCGAGGCGAGCCGGACACTGCCCGTGATCAGTTGTTGTGGACCGGCAGTGGCGTTCAGCCATTGCCGGAACGCGGCCTCGCGTGCAGGATCAGGCCAATTGACCGTAACGCTTGTTGCGGCGGGGATATGAATGGGTTCGCTCATGGATAATCCATTCTACAAATCCACTCCCGCCGGCCGGCCCCGCCCCCTACGGGAACCACATGTCACTGAAGTACGACCTGAAACACAAGGCGTTTTGCGCCCGCTTTGCCCTGACACCTGTGGCCCTGGTCGCAGGCGCACTGCTGCATGGCGGTCCTGCGTTTGCGCAAGCCGCGCAAGACAGTGCCACCCTCAAGCCGACACCCCAGCTCAGGGAAGACATCCCTACCGGCGAGCGCAAGCAACTTCCCACGTTCATCTTCGGTGACCGCATCACCGGCCGCCCCGACCTGGAGACCACGGTCGAAGGCGAAGCGGAAATGCGTCGTGGCAGCACCATCATCCGGGCGGACCGGCTGGAGTATTACCAGCCCGATGACCAGGCCAAGGCCAAGGGCAACGTGCGAATCAACCGCGCGGGTGACGTATTCGAAGGCCCCGAGCTGCAGTTGAAGGTCGATTCCTTCGAGGGCTTCTTCCTGGAGCCCAAGTACAAGTTCCTGCAGAACGACGCATACGGCCAGGCTGACCGCGTCGACTTCATCGACGACAAGCGGGCGATCATCCGCAACGCGACCTACACGACATGTCAGCGCCACCCCGGCCCCAGCTGGATGCCCGACTGGATCCTGCGCGCTGCCAGCATCCGCATCGACAACGAAGAAGAGGTTGGCCAGGCCACCAACGCCGTGCTGAGCTTCATGGGGCTGCCCATCCTGCCGGTGCCACAGCTGAGCTTTCCGCTCTCCGAAAAGCGCAAGTCGGGCCTGCTGCCCCCGACGATTGGCCTGGACAACCTCAACGGCGTCGAGCTGACGCTGCCCTACTACTGGAACATTGCGCCCAACCGCGATGCGACGTTCTTCCCCACGCTGATGACCAAGCGCGGCGTGGACGTGGGTGGTGAATTCCGTTACATGGAAGCGGGCTACGAAGGCAAGGTCAGGGCCAACTACATGCCGATGGATCGGCTGCGCGACGAAAGCCGGTGGGGGTACTCGGCGCGTCACGATGGCACCATTCCAACGGCGGTCGGCCCGGTGGGCGTTGCAATCAACCTCAACCGCGTCAGCGACGACAACTACTGGCGCGATTTTTCGCGCACCACGTCGTCGCTCACCCAGCGGTTGCTGTCTAATGAAGCGGGCCTTTCCTGGGTCTATGGCGACCTCTATTTCGGCGCACGCGCCCTGAAGTGGCAGACGCTGCAGGATGTCACTTCGCCTATCGTGCCGCCTTATGACCGGATGCCGCAGTTGCTCACGCGTTATGCGCGCAGCGACCTCATCGGCGGGATCGACGTTTCGGCCGAAGCAGACTACTCGAAATTCGTCTCCGATCGCGTGCTCAACGGGCAACCGAACGCGCAGCGAAGCTATGCGATGGCCCAGGTCAGCCGTACCTGGCAGGCGCCGGGCTGGTTTGTCGTGCCCAAGATGCAACTGCACGCCACGCAGTACAAGTTCGACGCACCGCTGGTGACGGGGCAGACCTCGGCGAGCCGTACGGTTCCGACGCTCAGCCTGGACGGCGGCCTGATTTTCGAGCGCGACGCCTCGTACTTCGGACGCAATTTCCGCCAGACACTGGAGCCGCGCGCTTTCTATGTCTACACGCCTTACCGGGACCAGAGCAAGCTGCCCAATTACGACTCGGGCTACAACGACTTCAACTTTGCGACCATCTACACAGAGAACGCATTTGGTGGCAATGACCGCATCTCGGACAACAACCTGCTGACGCTCGGCGCCAGCACACGCCTGCTCGACCCTGACACGGGAGCTGAAGCGGCCCGCTTCAGCGTGGCCCAGCGCTTCCGTTTCAAGGATCAGCTGGTCACCTTGCCGGGCGCTGCGCCCGTCAGTGAACGCCTGTCGGACGTTCTCTTTGGTGCAACGATCAACTGGTCGCCCAAGTGGAGCATCGACTCGACCTTCCAGTACAACCCCAAGACGTCGCGATCGATCCGCTCCACCATCGGGGGCCGCTACAGCCCGAGCAACTACCACGTGATCAGTGCTGCGTATCGCCTGCAACGTGGCTCCAGCGAGCAGATCGACATCGGCTGGCAATGGCCGCTGAACGATTTGTGGGGCGACAAGGGCAAGGACCTGGGCGCCGGACGGGGCGAAGGCGAAGGCCGCTGGTACAGCGTCGGGCGCCTGAACGTGAGCTTGAAGGACAAGCGGCTGGTCGATGCAGTCGTCGGCCTGGAATACGACGCCGGATGCTGGCTGGGCCGCGTGGTCTTCGAGCGTCTGCAAAGCAGCACGAATACCTCGAACAAGAAGGTGCTCTTCCAGCTCGAATTCGTCGGCTTCACAAGGCTGGGGTCCAATGCGCTGCAGACCCTCAAGGAAAACATCCCGCGCTACCAGTTCCTGCGTGAGCAGGTGACTACGCCCAGCCGCTTCAGCAATTACGAGTGACACGAGTGACCCACATGAAAATTCGAGCCTTCACCCTGTCCATCGTCTGCGCTGTGCAGCTGGCTGCATGGCCGCTCGCGGCCAGCTCGCAGGGCCTGCGACCAGGCCCGTCCGGTGCCGCGCCGCGCGTGGCCCCACGCGTGATCGACAACACGCCGCGGGCAGCCGACTACATCGTCGCGATCGTCAATTCCGAGCCGGTCACGAACAACGAAGTCCGCTCGCGAATGGCCCGGTTCCAGGAGCAGCTCGCCGCCCAGAACCAGCCGATACCACCGCGTCCCGAGTTCATGCGCCAGGTTCTGGAGCGGCTGATCGCCGAAAAAGCCCAGATCCAGCTCGCCCGGGAAACCGGCATCAAGATCGAAGAAGCAACCGTCGACCAGGCCGAACTCAATGTGGCCCGTTCCAACCAGATGGACGTTGCGCAGCTGCGCCGGCAATTGGCCGCCGAGGGCATGCCTGTCAATCTGTTCAGGGAAGAACTGCGCAACCAGCTCTTGCTCAATCGCCTGCGTGAGCGCGAGGTCGAGCCCAGGGTGCGGGTGACCGATCTCGAACTCGATGCGTTCATCCGCGAGCAACAGGGTCGCACCGACATCGGCACCCAGGAAATCAACCTCGGCCACATCCTGGTTGCAGTGCCTGAAACAGCCAACGATGCGCAGGTCGCCGCGTTGCGTGACAAGGCCTTGCGTATCCAGGCCCGTGCAAAGGCAGGAGAAGACTTTGCGAAGCTCGCCCGTGAAAACTCGGACGCTGCCGGAGCGGCGACCAACAGCGGAGTCGTCGGTCGCCGGCCGGCCGATCGCTATCCGCCGCTGTTTCTGCAGGCCATCGCCAACCTGAACGAAGGCGGCGTGAGCGAGCTGATCCGCTCCAACGCAGGCTTTCACCTGGTCAAGGTTATCGAGAAGCGCCGCCTGAGCACGATGCCGGGAGCCACTGTCGAGCAAACGCATGCGCGCCACATTCTGCTGCGACCTACCGCACAGATGCCAGAGGCGGCAGCCGTCGCACGGCTGGCCGATTTCAAACGGCGCGTCCAGGCGGGTCAGGCGGACTTTGCTGCGCTTGCTCGTGAGTTCTCGCAGGATGCGAGCAATCGCAATGGAGGCGACCTCGGCTGGACCAATCCTGGCTCATTCGTACCGGAGTTCGAGGAAACGCTCAGTAGCCTCGCCCCGGGGCAGATCGCTGACCCCCTCATCTCCCGCTTTGGCGTGCACCTGGTCCAGCTGCTCGAACGCCGCCAGGCCAGCCTGTCGCAGCGCGAGCAGCGCGACATGGTTCGCAACGTGCTGCGCGAGAAAAAGCTCGATGAGGTGTATGTGACGTTCGTGCAGGAAGTGCGCGGCCGGGCATTTGTCGAGTACCGCGAGCCGCCGCAATAAGCGGCGAGTGCGCCGTTGAAACATATTCCGCGAAAGCGTTTCGGCCAGCATTTCCTGTCCGATGGAGGAATCATCGATTCCATCGTCGGCGCGATCGATCCGCGTCCAGGCCAGCCGATGGTGGAAATCGGTCCGGGGCTGGCAGCGCTCACCCAGCCTCTGGTCGAGCGCCTGGGGCACCTCACGGTTATCGAACTGGATCGCGATCTCGCGCAGCGGCTGCGTGCGCATGCGCAACTGACGGTCATTGAGTCCGATGTGCTCAAGGTCGATTTCGCCGAATTGGCAACGACGATGGGCGCGGACAGGCTGCGCATCGTCGGAAACCTGCCCTACAACATCTCGACGCCGATTCTCTTTCACTTGCTCGGGCATGTCGAAAGCATCGTGGATCAGCACTTCATGCTGCAAAAGGAAGTGATTGACCGCATGGTGGCCGACCCGGCCACGAGCGACTACGGACGCCTTTCAGTGATGCTCCAGTGGCGTTACGAAATGGAAAACGTGCTTTTTGTGCCACCAGAGTCGTTCGACCCACCGCCGCGCGTGGACAGCGCGGTGGTGCGCATGGTCCCGCGCACGGCTCCTGTCGAGGTCCAGGAAAAACTCCTGTCGGAGATCGTGCAGGTGGCGTTCAGCCAGCGTCGCAAGATCTTGCGCAACACGTTGGGCCGCTGGCTCGAGGACCACGGATTTACTGGCGACTTTGATGTGCAACGCCGGGCCGAGGAAGTCCCTGTGGACGAGTACCTCGCGATTGCAAGCGCCATAGAAAAGGCCCGTCGCTAAGGACGGGCCCTTGTTCTTGCGTCACCAGCCACGGGCCGGTGACGCCCTGTGCCTCATGGTTTACGCTGCAGCCAACCAGTAACCCGCGTTGAACGGGCTGCTCATTCGCAGCGCCAGCGGAGACACGTCGACCAGCTTGTCGGTCGGCATCTTCTCGCCGGACTCGGTGGTCGGGGCCACCGAGGCGGGCACTTCGGTGCCCGGAGCCTCATTCGCCCGTTCTGCTTGGCTATTTTGCGCAGAACGGGCTACAGAAAAGAATAGAAGCACCTGAACGGTATTTTCCGTTCGGCCCAATAGTCAGCGGTGTCGCGGAAGATGTCGAGCAGCTGCTCTCGGGCTTCCTTGTCGAACTTGGCGTTGGCTGGAATCTGCTCAAGGACCACGATGAAGCCGGGCTGCGGGCCCGATTTATGCACCGGATCGGTCATGCAGTCGTACAGCGCATCGAAGTTCTTGCCGAAATGCACCGGCAGCATGAATTGCTGCGCGATGAGATCCAGCACGTCCTGCTTGCTCTGGGCGTTGGCCAGGTTGGCGTACAGGAAATGCTGGCCCAGCGCACGCGCTGTGTCCTGCAGGTCCTGCACCCTGAATGCACGGATGGACTGGACGATGTTCGTCCGTACGCCCTTCAGTGCGTTCTCGGGTGTTTCCCGACGAAGTGGGGTATCCATCTCCGCGTCTCTTTCCATAGTCACAAAATCGTCCCGCTTCATTTGGGGTGTCACTCCACGATCATTCGAAAACTGGCGTAGTGGTCAGCGGTGTAATAACAGGCCTGCGGCGCCCTTGGGGGTCCTCCACAGACGATCCGGCGAGCGCCCCGGTTCCGGGAACCCGGAGTGGCGACGGTGTATTCGCGGTAGAACCCGCGCCGGGCGCCTGGAAGCAGTCGCTCCCTGTTGCCGAACACCGAACCATCCTTGTCGTACGGAAACGGTCCGCCCTGGCGGATCAGTTCATAGGTTTCACGTCCCTGCCTGGGCAACTGGGCGACAGAAACTGTCGCCGTCGTGCCGCTGGCCGGATCATCCCGGAAGCTCCTGGCTTGTACTGTCTGGCCGACCAGCGAGGCCGCCAGCAAAATGCTAGTGAGCGCAAACTTGACGGCCGCAAAGCGAGCCATGAACGGACCTTCTTGGGTGACCTTTTGGGGGCGTTTTCCAGGCTTTTCGGGGCTCCACAGCCCTCGGGTAAACCCGGAAATTTCAGGCGGTAGTGTGACGTATTCGTGTCGAAAAGGCAAGCGACTGCCCAATTTTTGGGCAGACAGCAAGGCCATTGCGACCTTGCTTGCAAATTTATAAGTTAGTGCCCGCTTTTGATGCGAGTCTTATTTGAAGGCTATCTCGCCGCGTTTGCATCGGCGACGGTCAGCGCCGTCATATTCACGATACGGCGCACGGTGGTGCTCGCTGTGAGAATATGCACCGGCTTGGCCGCACCCAGAAGCACCGGGCCGATCGCGATATTTCCGCCGGCCGCAGTCTTGAGCAGGTTGTAGGAAATATTGGCCGCATCGATGTTCGGCAGCACCAGCAAGTTGGCGTCTCCATAGAGCGTGCTGTGCGGCATGATCTGGTGCCGGGCGGCTCCGTCAAGCGCCACATCGCCATGCATTTCGCCATCGACTTCCAGCCACGGAGCCGACTCGCGCAGCAGCTCCAGCGTCTCGCGCATCTTCACGGCGCTCGGCTGGTTGCTCGAACCAAAGTTCGAATGCGACAGGAGTGCCGCCTTGGGCTTGATGCCAAAGCGCATCATTTCCTCGGCAGCCATGACAGTGATTTCTGCGAGCTGCACCGCAGTCGGGTCGTAGTTGACGTGCGTGTCGACCAGGAAAACCTGACGGTTCGGCAGCATCAGCCCGTTCATGCAGGCGTAGGTGCAGACGCCCTCGCGTTTGCCGATCACCTGGTCGATGTATGGCAGGTGAAGTGCGGTCGTGCCCCAAGTGCCGACGATCATGCCGTCGACTTCATCCTTGTGCAGCAGCATCGCGCCGATCAGCGACAGGCGCCGGCGCATCTCGATCTTGGCCATCTGGGCCGTGACGCCCTTGCGCTCGGTCATGCGATGGTAGGTCTGCCAGAAGTCACGGTAGCGATGGTCCTGCTCGACATTGACGATGTCGTAGTCGAGCTCTTCCTTCAGGCGCAGGCCGAACTTCTCGATCCGCTGCGCAATGATGGCGGGCCGACCAATGAAGGTCGGACGGGCGATGCCCTCGTCGACCACGATCTGCGCTGCACGCAGAACACGCTCTTCTTCGCCTTCGCAAAATGCCACGCGCTTTTTCGCGGCCGCCTTGGCCATCGCGAAGATCGGTTTCATCGCAGTGCCCGACGCGTACACAAAGCTTTGCAGACGCTCCCGGTAAGCGTCCATGTCCTGGATCGGCCGCAGCGCCACGCCGCTGTCGGCCGCGGCCTTGGCGACTGCCGGCGCGATCTTCATCATCAGGCGCGGATCGAACGGCTTGGGGATCAGGTACTCAGGGCCGAACGCCAGTTGCTGACCCGCGTAAGCTGCCGCAACGACCTCGCTTTGCTCCGCCTGTGCAAGCTCTGCGATGGCGTGCACCGCGGCAATTTCCATTTCCACCGTGATCGTCGTGGCGCCCGAGTCGAGCGCGCCGCGGAAGATATACGGAAAGCACAGGACGTTGTTGACCTGGTTGGGGTAGTCGGTGCGGCCCGTGGCGATGATGCAGTCGGGGCGAACCGCCTTGGCGTCTTCCGGATCGATTTCCGGGTTGGGATTGGCCAGCGCCAGGATCAGCGGACTGGCCGCCATCTTCTTGACCATCTCGGGCTTGAGCACACCACTGGCCGACAGTCCCAGAAAGATGTCAGCGTCTTCGATGATCTCGGACAGTGTTCGCGCATCGGTCTTGCGTGCGAACGGCAGCTTGTCCTCGTCCATCAGCTCCTTGCGGCCCTCGTAGACCACACCGGCCAGGTCGGTTGCGAAGATGTTCTCCACCGGCATGCCCAGCTTGACCAGCAGGTTCAGGCACGCGAGCGCTGCGGCGCCTGCGCCCGAAGTGACCAGCTTGACGGTCTTGATGTCCTTGCCGACCACCTTGAGGCCATTGATGATCGCCGCGCCGACACAGATCGCCGTGCCGTGCTGGTCGTCATGAAAGACCGGGATGTTCATCCGGGAGCGCAGCTTGCGTTCCACGTAAAAGCAATCGGGGGCCTTGATGTCTTCGAGGTTGATGCCGCCGAAGGTCGGTTCCAGCGAGGCGATGATGTCGACCAGCTTGTCCAGGTCGTGCTTCTCGTTGATCTCGATGTCGAAGACGTCGATGCCCGCGAACTTCTTGAACAGGACGCCCTTGCCCTCCATCACCGGCTTGGCCGCGAGCGGGCCGATATCGCCCAGGCCCAGCACGGCCGTGCCGTTGGTGATCACCGCCACCAGGTTGCCCCGGGCGGTGTACTTGAACGCGTTGTTCGGATCCTTGACGATCTCTTCGCAAGGCGCGGCAACGCCGGGCGAATAGGCGAGCGCGAGGTCGTGCTGGTTGATCAGCTGCTTGGTCGCGTGGATGGCGACCTTACCCGGTGTCGGGAACTCGTGATATTCAAGTGCAGCCTGGCGCAGTTCAAGGCGCTTTTCGATGGAATTGACGTCGTCTTTGGACATATTCTCGTTGTCTCCTGGAGGCACAGCTTAGGCCAGTGCCGCTTCGTGGGGAGTGCGATTGTAGTTCTCTCGGGGGAAAACCCTAGTACGCTATCTTGCGTATCGCACGGGTATCTGTTTTGACTAAAACCGCACCTATCCGGCTGTGGCGCTGCGAGCGAAGGCCTCAATCTGGAATTGCTGAAAGGGTGGCCAGCTCGTAGGCCACCTCGTCGATGAAGGACTCGGGATAGCCGGCTTCTTTCAGAGCCCACTTGAAGCGGTTGGCCAGACGCGCCTTCTTGTAGATGTTGAGCGGGTGTTTTCGGCGAAAGCCCGTGAGCTCCTGCGCGAGCGTCGCCTGCACTTTGCGAAAGCGCGCCTCCTGCTTCTTGCCGCCAACCGAGAATTCGGAGGCCGGGAATCGGCTCACGAACATCTTGACCATCGCGTCGGCGAACGCATCGACTGCTGCCGTATCGAACCACTTCAGGACCATGTCGTTATGCCCGCCTTCGAGGCAATTCTGACACGGAGATTTGGCGGTGCCGCAGTTATCATGCGCCGACGCGGACCCCGCGACAGGAGCTAAACCATGGCACTGATGGACTTCATCAAGAAACAGTTCATTGACATCATCCAGTGGACGGAGGACGGCGAGGGCACGCTCGCCTGGCGCTTCCCGATGCGTGACATGGAAATCCAGTACGGTGCATCGCTCACCGTGCGCGAGTCGCAAATGGCCGTGTTCGTCAACGAAGGCAAGATAGCCGACGTGTTCGGGCCGGGCATGTACAAGCTCAACACGCAGACGATTCCGGTGCTGACCTACCTGAAGAACTGGGACAAGCTTTTCGAGTCCCCCTTCAAGAGCGATCTTTACTTCTTCAGCACGCGCCAGCAGGTGGACCAGCGTTGGGGCACGCCGCAGCCCATCACGATCCGCGACAAGGATTTCGGCATGGTGCGGTTGCGCGCATTCGGCAACTACAACTTCAGCATCGCCGACCCCAAGGTGTTTCACCAGAAGATCTCCGGCACGCGCGATGTCTACACCGTCACCGAGCTCGACGGCCAGCTGCGCGGGATGATCCTGCAGCACTTGTCGGACGCCATTGCGCAAAGCGGTATTCCGTTCCTGGACCTGGCGGCCAACCAGATCGAATTTGCCAGGGCGCTGTCCACCGAACTCACGCCGGCCTTCGAAGCCATCGGCCTTCGGCTGGAAGGCATGACCGTGCAGAACGTGTCGCTGCCCGAAGAGCTGCAAAAGCTGCTCGACCAACGCATCGGCATGGGCATGGTCGGCAACGACATGGGCAAGTTCATGCAGTACCAGACGGCGCAGGCGATTCCCGAAATGGCCAAGGCCGCCGGGTCGGGTGGCGGCAGCGTGGCTGGCGATGCGATGGGTCTGGGCGCGGGAATCGCGATGGGCCAGGTGCTTGCGCAGAACCTGCAGCAGGGTTTGCAGCCGCGACCAGCAGAAGCCGCGTCTGGCGCTGCTGCAGCGATCAGGCCCGACGACGTGATGGCCACACTTGAAAAGCTTGGCGAATTGAAAACCAAGGGCATCCTCACGCAGGAAGAATTTGACGCCAAGAAGGCGGAGCTGCTCAAGAAGCTGGTCTGAGAGATGACATCACCGGCGTGACGTCCGGACAGCCAACGACAACATCAATAAAACGTGGCGACCCCGTCCCCGCAAAGAACCTACCGGGCACCCTGCCCCGGATGCGGTGCGCCAGTCGAATTTCGCAGCGCCCAGTCCACCTACGCGGTCTGCAGCTTTTGCCAGAGCACCGTCGTGCGCAGCGGCGAGACACTCGCTCGCGTCGGCAAGATGGCCGAGACCTTCGACGACCACAGTCCGTTGCAGCTCATGGCGTCCGGCCGCTGGCAAGGCAGGTCGTTCATGCTGGTCGGCCGGATCCAGTACCGCGGCGAGACCGGCACATGGACCGAGTGGATCGCGATGTTCGACGACGGCACTTCAGCCGTACTCGCGGAAGACAACGGCGCGTATGTCTTCGCGTTGCCCGCAACCATCGAACGCGACATCCCTGAGGCAGCGCGGTTTCGTGTCGGCACCGGCACTGCGATCAGCGGCAAGCCATTCACGGTCGCCTCCAACGAATCGGTTTCGCTGATCTCGGCGCAGGGCGAGCTGCCCAAGCTGCCGCCGCTCAATCATCCGTTTGCCAACGTCGAGTTGCGCAGCGCAGACGGCGAGGTGCTGAGCATCGACTACGGCAGCGAACCGGCGCAAGTCACGCGCGGCAAGTCGGTGCTGCTCGAAGAACTCTCGCTCAGCGGCCTGAAGGAAGCCAGCGAAAAAGACGAAAAAGCACGCCAGTTCGCCTGCCCCAATTGCGGCGTGCCGGTACAAGTGGCGCTGACAACCAGCAAGTCAGTAACCTGCCGCGCCTGCAACAGCATCATCGACCTCACCAGCGGCATCGGCGGCGAACTTGCGCACGCAGAGCAGCACGAGCCGGTGCAGCCGCTCATTCCATTGGGCAGCACGGGCCAGCTCCAGGGCGTGACGTGGCAGGTGGTCGGCTTCCAGCACCGCATGGGTCACGAGCCCGGCGACGACGAAGAGCACTTCGGCTGGAGCGAGTACCTGCTGTACAACCGCAAGCGCGGCTTCATCTTCCTGGTCGACTCGACCGAGGGCTGGAGCATCGTCAAGCCGACCACTGGCGCACCCGCTTGGGAAGCGGGAGCCCAGAGCGCCTCTTACCTGGGCTCCTCCTACCAGTTGCTCTACAGCTACGAGGCCGAAACAAGCTATGTTTCAGGCGAGTTCTACTGGCCGGTCGAGCGCGGCCACAAGAGCTTCAACCGGGACTTTGCCAGGGGCACCAGCGTGCTGTCGATGGAGCAGACACCGCGGGAGGTGACGTGGTCCAGCGGCAGCAAGATCGACAGCGATGCGGTCGCCAAGGCTTTCAGGATCGAGGATAAAGGCGCGCTGCTCAAACGTACGGATGCGGGTCCCGCAAGCACGGCCAAGGGCCTGGGATGCGCCACCATCATCGTGCTGTTCATCATCATCCTGATCCTGCTGTTCGTCATCAAGGCATGTGTCGAATCGGGCAACACCGGCTCGGGCTACACATCAGGCACGAGCCGCTCCAGCGGCGGCTCCTACGGCGGCTATT
>NZ_JANU01000040.1 GCF_001044395.1 Caenimonas sp. SL110 | reverse complement strand
CTGTCATGCCGGACTCGATCCGGCATCCACCGCGAAGCGGCGACCGCGCTTGATCGAAGATGGATTGCGGGTCGAGCCCGCAATGACAGCCTCACTGCGGCACTGACAGCCCATCTGCCGCACGGAGAGCCATCACCCTCGCAGTGCGGCCTCCAGCAACAACCCCGCCGACAGGCACTTCGCATCTTCACCCGCAGGCGCGATCACCTGCAGGCCCATCGGCCGCCCATTGACGCCGACAGCACCCGGCACACCCAGCGTCGGCGTTGCGAGCAAAGTCCAGGCGCGATTGAAGGTCGATGCGCCGGTGCTGCCATAGCCCTCGGGCGCTTCATCGGGTGCGCTGGGCGTGAGGAGTACATCGACCCCTTCAATCCACTCCACGCACTGTTGCCGCGACCGGTGCGCGATGCCTTGCGCACTCGCGTAGTCCTCATCACCGACCTCACGCGCAGTCTGCAAATAGTCGCGCAAGAGCGGCGACAGGCGCGCGCCGTGCTGCTCGTATTCAACGGCCAACGCCCTCGCCGCCTCCCAGCCCTGGATGGCATCGTGCGCCTTGAAAGCCTCGCCCACCCATGACGGCATTGCGAGCCTCGCGACACGAACGCCCGCAGCCTCAAGCGCAAGGACTGCGCGATCCATCGCCAATCGAGCGCTCGCCGACAAGTCGCCCCACGGGTAGCTTTCCGGCACCCCCACGACGATGTCTTTTGCTTCAGGACGCGCGACACCGACAATCCGGCCGCCACTGAGCGCCTGCGCAAACTCACTGACCTCACCGACCGTGCGCGCAAACAGCCCGACCGTGTCGAGCGACCACGAAAAACACTTCACACCCGCCGTCGGCAATAACGCGAACGTCGGCTTGAACCCCGCAATGCCGCAGTAGGACGCGGGCCGCACGGTCGAGCCGCCGGTCTGGGAACCCACCGAATACTCAATCAGTCCCGCAGCCACAGCCGCCGCAGAACCCGCCGACGAGCCGCCCGGTGTACAGCCGGGAGCGGCCGGGTTCACCGTCGCCGCTGGCTGCAAGAACGCAAACTCCGTGGTCACTGTCTTGCCCACGACCAACCCACCGGCGCTGCGGATGATGCCCAACATCGCGGCCTCGGTCGCGGGCCGGTAACCTGCATAGATCGGCGAGCCGTACGACGACACGAAGTCGGGTGAATCGAAGATGTCCTTGACGCCGACCAGGCGGCCGGCGAGCGGCCCGGCGAGCTTCCTGGTGGCGGCAATGGCCGCGTCATCGGCAATCACCGCCGTGAATGCTTTTAGTTCAACATCAGCCTCGCGGATGCGTGCGAGCGACGGCAGGAGATCGTTGGATGGAGTCATCTGCAGATTCTGTCACCCGGGCAGATAATGCGCCCCATGAGACTACTTCACACCATGCTCCGTGTGGGCAACCTGCAGCGTTCCATCGACTTCTACACCCGCGTGCTCGGCATGACGCTGCTGCGCACGACCGAGCGGCCCGACCAGAACTATTCGCTGGCGTTCGTCGGGTACGGCACCAACCCCGACCACGCCGAGATCGAGCTCACCTACAACCACGGCGTCGAGAGCTATGACATGGGCACTGCCTTCGGCCACCTGGCCCTGGGCGTCTCTGATGTGTACGGCGCGTGCGAAAAAATACGTGCCGGCGGCGGCAACATCACACGCGAGCCCGGCCCGGTCAAGGGCGGCAGCACGGTGATCGCTTTCGTCACGGACCCGGACGGCTACAAGATCGAACTGATCGAGCGCAAGGGCGATTAACCGGGTGCAGGCGGTCAGCGTTTGAAGCTTGCAGCCTCACGCGCGAGTTGCGTGATGGCGGCCCAGTCACCACGTGCGATGAGGTCAGCCGGCGTGAGCCACGAGCCGCCCACGCACGCGACATTGGACAGCGCCAGCAAGTCCCCCGCGTTGGCTGCAGTGACGCCACCGGTCGGGCAGAACTTCACATCGCCAAACGGTCCCTGCCACGCCTTGAGCATGGCCGCGCCGCCCGCCTGCATCGCAGGAAAGAACTTGAGTTCGGTGTAGCCGTCCTCCTGCGCCGCCATGATTTCCCCGCCGGTCGCCACGCCGGGCAGCAGCGGCAATCCGAGTTCATGGCAGGTCTTGCCCACCGAGTGCGTATATCCGGGGCTCACCGCAAAGCGGGCACCTGCAAAGGCCGCGGCCTGCGCATCGGAAGCACTGCGCACCGTGCCCGCACCCGGCACGGCGTCGGGCACTTCGCGTGCAATGGCTTCGATGCACGCCAGCGCGACCGGCGTACGCAGTGTCACCTCCAGCATCCGGATGCCGCCCGCGACCAGCGCGCGCGCCAGCGCGACGGCATGCGCCACATCGTTCAACACGATCACCGGAATCACCGGCGCATCGTTCATCACATCGAGCGGCGTGAGTTTCACAGCCATGAACAAGCTCCCTCTTCGGCGGCCAGCGCATTGCGCCGGAATGAAGCAAACAGTTCGCGACCCATGCCGATACCGTTTGCACCCTGCAGATGCTGCGGCATCACATCAGGCTCACGCGCATCCCACTCAGCCCGGGGCACCATTGCCTGCATGACACCTGCATCGGCGTCGATGCGGATGACATCGCCATCGCGAACCTTCGCGAGCGGACCGCCTGCTGCAGCCTCGGGTGATACATGGATGGCCGCAGGCACCTTGCCCGATGCGCCGCTCATGCGTCCGTCTGTCACCAGCGCCACGCGAAAGCCGCGCCCCTGCAACACTGCCAGCGGCGGCGTGAGCTTGTGCAGCTCGGGCATGCCGTTGGCCTGCGGACCTTGCCACCGGACCACGCAGACGATGTCGCGCTCCAGCTCGCCCGCATTGAACGCATCGATCAGGTGCTGCTGCCCTTCGAACACACGGGCCGGTGCTTCGATCAGATGACGGTCCTGCGGCACCGACGAAACCTTGATGACGCTGCGCCCGATATTGCCCGCGAGCAGCTTGAGCCCGCCTGTCGCACTGAACGGATCGGCGGCAGGGCGAACCACATCGGTATCGCGCGATGCGCCGATGTCCATCCACACCGGACCCTCGGCAGGCTCGCGCGTGAATTCGCGAATGCCGCCCTCGCGCACTGTCATGACGTCTTCATGCATGAGGCCCGCATCGAGCAGTTCGCGGATCACATAACCGGGGCCGCCCGCCGACTGGAACTGGTTCACATCCGCTGTCCCATTGGGATACACACGCGCCAGCAGCGGAACAACTGCCGACAGCTGCGCAAAGTCGTCCCAGTCAATCGTGATGCCTGCGGCGCGCGCAACCGCTACCCAGTGAATCAGGTGATTGGTGCTGCCCCCTGTGGCGAGCAGCGCCGCCATCGCATTGACGATGGAGCGTTCATCCACCAGCCGCCCGATCGGCGTGTGGCGCTTGCCCTTCACGATGCCCAGCACCGTGCGCGCGGCCTCGCGTGTCAACGTATCGCGCAGGTCATTGCCGGGATTGATGAAAGCAGTGCCTGGCACATGAAGCCCCATCGCCTCCATCAGCATCTGGTTGCTGTTGGCGGTGCCGTAGAAGGTGCAGGTGCCCGGCGAGTGATAGGCACGCGACTCGGCGTCCAGCAGCTCGGCTCGCCCGACCTGTCCCTGCGCGGCCTGTTCGCGCACCTTGGCCTTGGCACTGTTGGAAAGCCCGCTGGTCATCGGCCCGGCCGGCACGAACACCATGGGCAGGTGCCCGAAATGCAGCGCGCCGATCATCAGGCCCGGCACGATCTTGTCGCACACGCCCAGCATCAGCGCTGCGTCGAACACGTCATGGCTGAGCGACACGGCAGTGGCCATCGCGATCACGTCACGCGAGAACAGGCTCAGCTCCATGCCGGGGGTGCCCTGGGTCACGCCATCGCACATTGCAGGCACGCCACCGGCGACCTGCGCGGTTGCGCCGTGCTTGCGCGCCTCGTCCTTGATGAGGTCGGGGTAGCGGCCCAGCGGGACGTGGGCCGACAGCATGTCGTTGTACGCATTGATGATGCCGATGTTGGGCGCCTTCTGGGCGACGACGCGCAGCTTGTCATTGGACGGCATGCCGGCGAATGCGTGCGCCACGTTGGCGCAGCCCATCCGGTCAGCGCCGCGATCCCGATGGATCATCTGGTCGATGAGCTGCAGGTAGGCCGTGCGCGCGGGTGCGCTTCGCTCACGGATGCGCCGGGTCACGGCCTCGACAACGGGGTGTAGTTGCATTTTTTTATGGTACCCCGGAACCGGCACGAAGGCCGTCATTGCGGACCCCAAGGCTGTCATTGCGGACCCTCAAGGCTGTCATTGCGGACTTGATCCGCAATCCATCTGTGATCAGGCGCAGCAGCCGCTTCGCGGTGGATGCCGGATCGAGTCCGGCATGACAGCCGTGGCAGACGCTACAGTTACCGCATGTCCGAACCGCTGAAGCCGCTGCGCGACCCTGCAGCCATGCTTGAGAAGACGCTCACCGAATGGGGCGAGCGAGGCGATCTCTGGGTTTTTGGGTATGGCTCGCTCATCTGGAAGCCCGAATTCGACTTCGCCGAACGCCGCCCCGCCCGGGTCCACGGCTGGCATCGCGCGCTGCGGATGTGGAGCCGCATCAACCGCGGCACACCCGAGCGGCCCGGACTGGTGTTCGGCATGCTGTCGGGCGGCTGCTGCCAGGGCATGGTGTTTCGCATCCCGCACGCCAGGGGCCGCGAAGTGCTCGCCCAGCTCTGGGCTCGCGAGATGGCAATGGCCGTCTATGACCCGAAATGGCTGACCTGCCACACCAGCCACGGGCCGGTCGAGGCGCTGGCATTCACGCTGTCACGCAAGAGCCCCAGCCACACCGGTGTGCTCACGCCCGAAGAATACCGCCGCATCTTCACCGAGGCGTCGGGTATCTACGGAACCACTCATGAGTACGCGCACCGTACGCTCGAAGAACTGCGCCGCCACAACATCCATGACAAGGGCCTGGAGCGGCTGCTCAAGCTCATCGAGCGTTAGAAAACGGATAGAGTTCGCACACAAAACGAGGAGATACGGATGAAGACGACAGGCACCCAGATTCGATTTGCCGCAGCGGCTGTTGCGAGCGCCGCCCTGGCGGCCCTGCTCGCCGGTTGCGCAACGCAGCCTTCAGGCCCCATGGCCACTGCGTCATTGCGCGCCACGACTGGCAACACGACGACAGGCACAGTCCGCTTTGCGCAGTCGGGCAGCCAGGTCCTGGTCACCGGCACCATCACGGGCCTCAAGCCGGGAGCCGAACACGGATTCCACGTGCATGAGAAGGGCGATTGCTCCAGTGGCGACGGCATGAGCACCGGCGGTCACTTCAACCCGACCTCCCATCCGCACGGCCGTCATGGCATGGGCACGCATCACACCGGCGACCTGCCGAGCCTGAAGGCCGACGCGAACGGCTCCGCCTCGTTCAGCTTCGCATCGGGCACGCTGTCGGTGGGTTCAGGCGTGAACGACGTTGTCGGCAAGGGCCTGATCGTCCACCGCGACCCGGACGACTACCGCACGCAACCGACTGGCAATGCAGGGCCGCGCCTGGCCTGCGCCGTCATTTCGCGCAGCTGATTCGTTTCAGGACCTGGGCTGATGCCGTTCACGCCCTTGCCAGGGCGAGCAATCGCTCGGCGCGAGCGAGGTCATCGAGCGTGTCGATGTCGGTGACGATGCCCGCGTCGTCGAGTTCAAGGACAACGGGTGCCTTGATCGCCGCCTGCGCCCGCACCACCTGGGCTGCACCGGTCGCCCCGCTGAGTTGAACAAGCGCCTGCCGGCATGCGGCCGGAAACCCGACGGGATGGCCGCGCTCACCGCGGTATTGCGGCAGCACCACGGCGCCGCCTTCAAGCGCAGCAGCCACGGCCTGCAAGGTCGACGGCTGGACCAGCGGCAAATCTGCGGGGAGGATCAGCCAGCCGTTTGAATCGGGCGTTGCGCGAACGGCTGCGGCTATCGAGTCGCCCATGCCTGCGTGGCCTGCGTCTTCCAGATGCCAGGGCAGTCCGCTGGCACGCACGGCAGCCAGGGTGTGCTCCAGGACTGGCTTGCCTGCCAGCAGGGCCTTGAGCTTGCTGGTGGTGCCGCCGGAAGCGATGAAACGTTCGCCGCGGCCGGAGGCCAGGATGATGACGGTGGGGGGGGCTGCCCTCACCCTAGCCCTCTCCCTGGGGGAGAGGGGTCAAGGCAGGAACGGCGGCGACTGCGTTCTTGACTTCAACAATCTGGGCAACGACGGACACAGCAATTTCTGCCGGCGTCTTCGCCCCGATCCGCAAGCCCACCGGTCCATGCAGCCGGGACAACTCCATCTCCGTCAAATCGAAGTGCTCGGCCAGCCGCTTCTTGCGCGTCGCCTGGTTGCGCGACGACCCCAGCGCACCGACATAGAACGCATCGGAGCGCAGGGCTTCGAGCAAGGCCATGTCGTCCAGCTTCGGATCGTGCGTGAGCGCGACGATGGCGGTGTGCGCGTCGGGTTTGAGCTCGCGCACCACGTCGTCGGGCATACCCGCAAGATGCGTCGCGCCTGTCAGGCCCAGCGTGTTGGAATATTCCTCGCGCGGGTCGCACACCAGCACTTCAAAGTCCAGCAGTTGCGCGATCTGAGCGACGGCCTGCGACAGCTGCCCCGCGCCGATCAGCAGCAGCCGCCACTTCGGACCGAACAGGGTTGTGAGCTTCAGCCCGTCGAAGTGCATGGTGTCGTCACGCGTGGCGCTCGCCAGCGTCACCTCTCCGGTAGAAAGCGTCAGGGTCCGCGAGACGAGTTCGTGCGCTGCCGTTCGCGCAAGCACCTGTTCGACCCAGTTGCCGTCCTTGAGTGGCTCCTGCACCAATCGCAAGGTGCCGCCGCATGGCAAGCCGAAACGCGCGGCTTCTTCCTTGCTCACGCCGTAGGCGATCATGGCCGGCGCAGCAAGGCCGTCTGCACCCCGCTCGCCCGCTTTCACACGCGCGATCAGGTCGTCTTCGACGCAGCCGCCCGACACCGAGCCGCTCACGACGCCGTCATCGCGCACCGCCAGCAGCGCGCCGGGCGGACGCGGCGCGCTGCCCCAGGTTTCGACCACCGTCACCAGCGTGACACCATGACCCGCGCGCTGCCACTGCAGCGCGTCGGTCAACACCCGCAAATCAAGGCTTTCCATGGCTCATGTCTCCAATCGGTTTTCTTGCGCACCAGTTTAGCCACCGCACTGTCTCGATGCGAGAATCTTTGAATGACCACCACCACCTCCTCCCAGCTGGCCCAGCTGGCCGACCTGCGCAAAAGCTATGAGAAAGCCGAACTGAGCGAGGAAGCGTCCAACGCCGATCCGCTGCTGCAATTCGATCACTGGCTCAAGGAAGCCATCAGCGGGCAATTGCCCGAGCCGAACGCGATGACGGTGGCAACGGTGGCCTCTGATCTGCGGCCCAGCACGCGCGTGGTGCTGATCAAGGGCTACGACGCGCGCGGCATCGTCTGGTACACCAACTACGACAGCCGCAAGGGGCAGGAACTCGGCGGCAACCCGTGGGCCGCGCTGCAGTTCCACTGGGTCGAGCTTGAGCGTGTCGTTCGTATCGAAGGGCGTGTGGAAAAGACCAGCGCGCAAGAAAGCGATGAATACTTCGCGAGCCGGCCGCTGGATTCGCGCATTGGCGCCTGGGCGAGCCCGCAAAGCCAGGTGATACCGAATCGCACCGTGCTGGTGACCAACGCGGCGAAGTTCGGGGCGCAGTTCATGCTGAACCCGCCGCGCCCGCCGCACTGGGGCGGCTATCGGCTGGGG
>NZ_JANU01000004.1 GCF_001044395.1 Caenimonas sp. SL110 | reverse complement strand
TTGCCATGGTCCACGTGTCCAATCGTCCCCACGTTGACGTGCGGCTTGGTCCGCTCAAACTTTTCCTTTGACATTTTTCGACTCCGAAAAAAAACTGATCAACAAACGTCTGGTGCCCTTGGCGGGAATCGGACCCGCGACCTCTCCCTTACCAAGGGAGTGCTCTGCCACTGAGCCACAAGGGCGAAATCTCTGCTCGCCACAAGGGCGAAATCTCTGCGTCGCTACCTGCCGCATCGTGTGGAGCGGGAGACGGGAATCGAACCCGCGTCATTAGCTTGGAAGGCTAGGGTTCTACCATTGAACTACTCCCGCCTTGGGGGTGACTTCCGGCAACCCAAGCAGGCTTTCCGAGCTCTACACAATCAGCAGTAACGCAACAACTTCAACTAACCAAATACATCGCCCGTCCTTGGCTGAAGGACTGGTGGAGGAGGCTGGATTCGAACCAGCGTAGGCGTAAGCCAACAGATTTACAGTCTGCCCCCTTTAGCCACTCGGGCACCCCTCCGGCGAACCTCGAAATATAGCACGATTCATAAGCATCAGCCTGCACCAGCACCTTCATGCGGCTAGAAAATATTGATGTAGCCTCTTGCGCCCAGCCACTCGCGAGCCCGTGCGAAGTGGCCGCTGCCCAGGAACGGGACTGGCGGTCGCCGGGCTGACAGTGGTGACGGGTGATTGGCTTTCAGGATGAGGTGATCGCATCCATTGCGACTAGCAGCGCATTCAATGAGGTCCGCTTTGGCTTGCGCATGAGCGCCCCAAAGCATGTAAACACACGGGGAAGCCCGCGTCGCGACTTGCTCGAGCAACAAATCCGTGAGGACTTCCCACCCCTTCCTCGCATGACTCCCGGGCTCGCCATCCTCAACGGTGAGGCTGGTGTTGAGCAACAACACGCCCTTTTGCGCCCACGCAACGAGCGAACCGTTTGCCTGAGTCGCCGCAACGGAACCTGCTCGGAGTTCCTTGAAGATATTCTGCAGAGACGGCGGGAGTCGCACACCCGGCCGCACAGAGAAAGCGAGCCCTTCGGCCTGCCCGGGCCCATGGTAAGGGTCTTGTCCGATGATGACTGCGCGCACGTTTTCCAACGGGGTCAGGGCCAGTGCGCGAAAGGGCTCCGGTGGATAGATCACGGCGCCTGCCGCGAGACGTTCACGCATGAAGGCGCTCAACCGTATCCCGGCCGTGCTTGCGAGAAAGGAGTCGATTGCGGGGCGCCAGCCCTGCGCCACGGGCCAAACCTCGGGCTGCCAGGCTCGAAGACGGTCTTCCATTCGTTAATGGCCGAACAGGTCAGCCAGAGCGCGACCGGGATCGTCAGCTCGCATGAATGCCTCTCCGACAAGGAACGCATTGACGCCCGCCTCACGCATCTTGTGAACATCCTCCCTGGACAGAATCCCCGACTCCGTGACCAACAAGCGATCGGCGGGCACTTCGCCCATCAGGCCGAGCGTCGTGTCCAGCGTCACCTCGAACGTATGCAAGTTACGGTTGTTAATCCCGACCAGGGGTGTTTTTAGCTTGAGGGCGCGCTCAAGCTCTGGTTTGTCATGAACTTCGACCAGCACCCCCATGTCAAGGCTTCGAGCAATCGCTTCCAGCTCAGCCATCTGCGCATCTTCCAGGCACGCGGCAATCAGCAAGATGCAATCAGCGCCCATCGCGCGCGATTCATAGACCTGATAGGCATCGACCATGAAGTCCTTGCGCAGGACGGGCAGGTCGCAGGAGGCGCGCGCCTGCTTGAGGAAATCAGGTTGTCCCTGGAAAAAATCCCGGTCGGTCAGCACCGAGAGGCAAGCTGCACCGAATTCGGCGTAGCTTTGTGCAATGTCCGCCGGAATGAATTCGGCTCGCAGCACACCCTTGCTCGGACTGGCCTTTTTGATTTCAGCAATCACTGCGGACTTGCCGGCCGCGATCTTGCGACGCAAAGCGCCCTCAAAATCACGCGTCAATACGCGACTTTCTGCATCGGCTCGCATCTGCGCCAGGGGCACCTTGCTTTGGGCGGCGGCGACTTCTTCGCGTTTGACCGCGACAATTTTGTTGAGGATGTCGGACATAAGGGCAATCAGGCCGCAAGCGACTGGGACAATTTCACGAGGGCATCGAGTCTGGCTTTCGCAGCGCCAGAGTCCAGCGCGGCTCTCGCCTTGTCAATACCGTCCTGGATGGAGCCGGCCACGTTGGCGGCGTAGAGCGCGGCACCGCTGTTGAAGATGACAATGTCGCGCGCCGCGCCAGGCTCGTTATTGAGCACGTTGAGCAGCATCTGTCGCGACTGATCAGGCGTTTCAACCTTGAGCGCCCGGTTGCTGGCCATGGGCAGTCCGAAGTCTTCTGGATGGATCTCGTACTCGGTGATCTCGCCATTCTTCAGCTCGCCCACCATGGTCGCGGCTCCCAGGCTGACCTCGTCCATTCCATCTCGGCCGTAGACGACCAGCGCATGTTCGGCGCCCAGACGCTGGAGCGCACGGACCTGGATGCCGACCAGGTCGGGGTGAAACACGCCCATCAGGATGTTGGGAGCGCCTGCCGGATTGGTGAGTGGGCCCAGGATGTTGAAGATGGTGCGCACGCCGAGTTCCTTGCGCACCGGCGCAACGTTCTTCATCGCCGGATGGTGGTTCGGCGCAAACATGAAGCCTATGCCGACTTCGGCGATGCACTTTGCAATCGCCGCAGGCGGCAGGTTGATGTTCAACCCAAGGCTTTCCAGCACATCGGCACTTCCACTCTTGCTCGATACGCTGCGCCCGCCATGCTTGCTCACCTTCGCGCCAGCGGCAGCGGCAACGAACATCGAGCAGGTTGAAATATTGAACGTTTGCGAACCATCGCCACCCGTGCCCACGATGTCGACCAGGTGCGTCTTGTCCGCGACGTCAACCTTGGTCGAAAACTCCCGCATGACCTGCGCGGCTGCGGTGATCTCGCCGATGGTCTCCTTCTTCACACGAAGACCGGTGATGAGCGCCGCCATCATCACAGGCGACAACTCACCGCTCATGATCTGGCGTACGACGCTGAGCATTTCGTCGTGGAAGATCTCGCGGTGCTCGATGGTGCGCTGTAGCGCTTCCTGGGGAGTGATCGGCATAGGTGCCTCCTTGCTGTCTCTGGGTTCTATCGGGTGGGATTGTCGGTCAGCGCCAGCTTCACACCGAAGCCGATGAACATGCAGGCGGCGATTCGATCAAGCCAATGCATCGCGCGCTGAACCGAATTGCTGCGGGCCATGCGGGCCGCGGCCAAAGCCCAGCCGGAATTGACCGGGATCGAGTTGATGTTGAACAGCACACCCAGCAACACGAATGCGACCGCCTTGTTCTCGCTGTCCGGTGCAATGAATTGCGGAACAAAGGCGAGAAAGAAAAGCGCGACCTTGGGGTTGAGTACGTTGGTGAGGAAGCCGCCAGCAAACACCGACCACAGCGTCGCGGGCGAACCCCCAGCATCCGACACCGAAAGGTGGGTGGGCGGATGCGCGTTGGTCAGCAATATCTTCGCCCCCATCCACAACAGGTAAGCCGCACCGATGTACTTGAGCGCCGTGAACGCCATGGCTGAGGTGGCTAGCAGCACCCCCACCCCAAGCGCCGCAGCAAACACGTGAACGAAACATCCGGCCGTGATGCCCAGTCCGGCGACAAGCCCCGCCCTCGCACCCGAACGAAGTGAATTGGTGACGATGTAAAGCACATCAGGCCCGGGGGTCAGGTTGAGCAACCAGCCGGCCACAACGAACAGCGCAAGATGCTGCAGCTCGGGCATGCTCAATCCTGGAGGAACTGGCGGATGGCCGTGACAGCGCGTGCTACACCTTGCGCATCGACATCGAGGTGCGTCACAAAGCGAAGTCGATACAAGCCCATCGCCTGAATGCCTTGCGCCCCAAGATGGTCGATCAAACCCTTCGACTTTTCGCGCGCTTGGCCAACCAGATCAATGAAGAGCATATTGGTTTGCGGCTGCTCGACGATGACACCTTCGATGCCTGCCAGTCCGCGGGCGAGTTGCCCCGCGAGCTCGTGGTCCTCGCGGAGCCTGTCGATGTGATGGTCCAACGCGTACGTCGCGGCTGCGGCAAGAACGCCCGCTTGCCGCATTCCGCCTCCGGCCATCTTGCGAACACGTCGTGCCCGCCCAATGAACTCACGCGATCCGCATAGGGCGGATCCGACCGGAGCCCCCAGGCCCTTGCTGAAGCAAACGGAAACGCTGTCAAAGCATTGAGCGATACGCCGTGCTTCAGCGCGAACATCTCCGCCCGATTTCGCCGCCTGCGCAGTCGCCGCGTTAAACAGCCGCGCGCCATCCAGATGCCGCGTCAATCCCTTGTCCAGAGCCAGTGCCGTTGCTTTTTCGACATAGTCGAATGGCAACAACTTGCCCCCCAGCGTGTTCTCCAGAGCGAGCATGCGCGTGCGGGCAAAGTGCGGGTCGTCGGGCTTGACCGCTGCTTCGATGTCTTCGAGCGCCAGCGTGCCATCGGTTTGGTGATTGATCGGCTGAGGCTGGACGCTGCCAAAGACCGCGCCGCCGCCGGCTTCCCATCGATAACAATGCTGCATTTGCCCGACGATGTATTCGTCGCCGCGCTGGCAATGCGCGAGGATCGCGCACAGATTGCTCTGCGTACCCGTCGGCACGAACAGCGCATCCTCGAAGCCGAGCATCCCGGCAATCTTTTCCTGCAGCGCGTTCACGCTCGGATCGTCACCAAACACATCGTCACCCAAGGGCGCCGCAGCCATTGCCGCGCTCATGCCGGGAGTCGGCCGTGTCACCGTATCGCTGCGCAGATCGATGGCTCTCATGCAGTTTGCTCCAGGAAATTTTTCAGCATCGCATGGCCATGCTCGGTGAGGATAGATTCAGGGTGGAACTGCACGCCCTGGATCGCCAGCTCTTTATGACGCACGCCCATGATTTCGCCGTCATCGGTTCGCGCCGTCACCGCGAGTTCTGGTGGGCAGGACGACGGCTCGATGGCAAGCGAGTGATAGCGATTGACAGTGAACTGCTTTGGAAGCCCGGCGAAGACGCCTTCCTGCGTTGTCGTGATCACGCTCGTCTTGCCGTGCATCAGTTGCTGTGCGCGAACGATCTTGCCGCCAAACGCTGCCCCTATCGACTGATGTCCGAGACACACGCCCAGCACCGGCAACTTGCCCGCGAAATGGCGAATGGCTTCTACCGAAATCCCGGCTTCTGCCGGTGAGCATGGGCCAGGAGAAATCACCAGGAAGTCAGGCTTGCGTTCGGCAACGCCAGCCACGGTGATCTCATCGTTGCGAAACACTTCCACCTGCGCACCGAGTTCGCCAAAGTACTGAACCAGGTTGTAGGTGAAGCTGTCGTAGTTGTCGATCATGAGGACTTTCATTCCAGTCCCTCCTCAACCAGCTCTGATGCGCGCAGCAAGGCGCGCGCCTTGGCCTCGGTTTCCCTCCATTCCATCTCTGGAACCGAGTCGGCCACAACCCCGGCAGCCGCCTGCACATAGAGCATCTGGTCCTTGATGATGCCGGTGCGGATCGCGATCGCGACGTCCATATCGCCCGCATAACTGAGATAGCCGCATGCGCCGCCATAGAGGCCGCGCTTGGTGGGCTCGAGCTGGTCGATGATCTCCATCGCATGTACCTTGGGCGCCCCGGTCAGCGTGCCCGCCGGAAAGGTGGCTTTCAACACATCGATGCTCGTCATGCCATCGTTCAGGATGCCCTCGACATTGCTGACGATATGCATCACGTGGCTGTAACGTTCGACGGCGAATGCCTCGGTCACCTTGACAGTGCCTGTCTTCGCAATGCGGCCGATATCGTTGCGGGCCAGGTCGATCAGCATCACGTGCTCGGCGCGCTCCTTGGGGTCGTTCACCAGTTCCATCTCGACGGCCTTGTCCTCTTGCGGCGACGCAGCGCGGGGCCTCGTTCCCGCAAGCGGACGGATGGTGACCTTCTGGCCCTCGTCCGTCTGCTCCTGGCGAACCAGGATTTCCGGCGAAGCACCGACCACATGAAAGTCGCCGAAGTGGTAGTAGTACATGTACGGGCTGGGATTGAGAGATCGCAGCGCGCGATAAAGCGACAAAGGCGATTCGGTGTAGCGCTTCTTGATTCGCTGCCCGACCTGAACCTGCATGAAGTCACCGCCAGCGATGAGCTCCTTGGCCCTGTCGACGGCACGAAGGTAATCAGCCTTTGCGAACTCGCGCTCGGCCGGAAAACCCTGGGTCTGCCTGATGACCGGCGCGCTCACCGAGTATTTCAGCTGCTCCTTCAACTCACGCAGCCGCTTCTTGCCCGTAGCAAACGCTTCTGGCGCCATCGGATCGGCATAGACGATCAGGTACAGCTTGCCCGACAGGTTGTCGATGACCGCCAGCTCCTCGCATTGCAGCAGGAGGATGTCGGGGCAGCCCAGCGTGTCGGGTGGGCAGGACTTCTCCAGCTTTTTCTCGATATGGCGGACGGTGTCATAGCCGAAGTAGCCCGCAAGGCCGCCGCAAAATCGCGGCAGGCCGGGTCGCAGCGCGACCTTGAAGCGCTTCTGGTAGGCCTCGACGAAGTCGAGCGGGTTGCCCCGCACGGTTTCTACAACGACTCCATCGGTGACGACCTCGGTCGCCGCATCCGCACCGAATCCGCTGGCCCGCAGCAGCGTGCGTGCGGGCAATCCGATGAAGCTGTAACGGCCGAACCGCTCGCCACCGACAACCGACTCCAGCAGGAAACTGTATTTGCCCCCCGCTTTGGCATGCGCAAGCTTCAGGTAAAGCGACAGCGGGGTCTCGAGATCGGCAAAGGCTTCCGCGATGAGCGGTATTCGGTTGTAGCCTTGAGAAGCCAGGCTTTTGAATTCAAGTTCTGTGATCATGGGTTGAGCCTCCACAAGCTCGGCAGCACCGGCGGTACCGCATCAGTCCAATTGTTGTGTCCCGGCAAGGCGGAACGCGAGGGGCACGGGCTGCCCCGTGCAATCAGGAACGCACTACAGAAGGCTTACGCCAGGGCCAGGCTCCCCGGTCGGCGAGACCCGTCACGATAGTGCGGTGGATGAACATGGCGGCAGTGTAGCAAACGCGAGAAAACCCTCTAGCCGGACGTGCCGTGGTACGCAAGAATTCCATTACAGAAAGCGAGAGCACCTCTTTCGCCAACGGAGACAGATCGCATGAAAAAACTGCTCAAGGCTGGCCTTCTTGCAGCCGCCCTCATTTCCACCTCAATGGCACAGGCCCAGTCCCAGACGGTGTCGGGCGTGAAGTACGACGACGCCTCCGATGTGCGAGGCGCCAAGGTCACCCTCAACGGCGCAGGCATTCGCTACAAGGCCATC
This sequence comes from Caenimonas sp. SL110, assembly GCF_001044395.1. Classification (GTDB taxonomy): domain Bacteria; phylum Pseudomonadota; class Gammaproteobacteria; order Burkholderiales; family Burkholderiaceae_C; genus Ramlibacter. The sequence continues at coordinate 168,505 of NZ_JANU01000004.1, read as the reverse complement.
TTCAAGGTCTACACCGCCGGCCTGTACCTGCCAAGGAAAGCCGGCTCGACCGAAGAAGTGCTGGCCATGCCCGGCGCCAAGCGCATGAACATCACCATGCTGCGCGACATCGACTCCGGCGAACTGGGAAAGCTGTTCTCGCGCGGCATGGAAGACAACATGGACAAGGCCGCGTTTTCCAAGCTCGTGCCCGGCGTCCTGCGCATGAGCCAGCTCTTTTCGGAATGCAAGGCCTTGAAGGCAGGTGAAAGCTTCATGATCGACTGGGTGCCGGGCGTCGGCACCGTGATTTCCATCAACAGCGCAAAGTGCTTCCAGCAAACCGAGCCCTTCAAGGAGCCTGAGTTCTACAACGCGCTGCTGCGAATCTGGCTCGGCCCCAGTCCCGCCGACTGGAAATTGAAAGACGCGCTTCTCGGAAAGCCCGCCTGACGCGACCTTTGCTCAGCACAGACGTACGAATGTCTGGGGTTCAACCTGCAATCGCATCCCTAGAATTTCCCGTAGCCGCCCACAAGACGGCCGCAGGGGATGAGACAGGGAAATTCTCTTATTGAAGAGGACTCCGGCCCACTCGCCCTCGCGCAACAAACGGGGGATAGAGGATGCGAGTTTTGGTTCAGCGGTTTGGATGGTTCGCCCTTGTTGTCGGGCTGGCCCTTGTGTTCGCCGCGATGATGGCGGTCTGGGGCGGCACTGAAACAGCGCCAACAGGTGACGCGGGGCTTGACGCCCGCGGGGCAGAAATCAACCAGCTCACCACATCACTGCCCTGGATGATCTCCTGCGCCGTGCTCGCGGCCGTGTTCATTGCCCTGGCCGCCGCCGGAATCCGCGACACAATCCGCTCGATGATGGACCCGGATGCACCGGATGACATGCACTAGCGACGCGGGCCCAGCCACTGGCCAAGCAACGCCAGCGACTCCAGAAATCCATCGCAATCGACAGCCCTCACGGGTTCGCCGTGGTTGTAGCCGTACGTCACCAGAACCACTGGGCACCCCGCCGCACGCGCAGCCGCCGCGTCATTGCTCGAATCGCCGATCATCAGGGTGCGGGCAGGCCGGGTGCCCAGCGCTTCGCAGGTCTTGACCAGAGGGAGCGGGTCCGGTTTCTTTCGCTCGAAAGCGTCCCCGCCAAACACCACATCGAAATAGGAAGCCAATCCTTTGGCTTCCAGCAACGCAGCGGCGAACGCCTGCGGCTTATTGGTCAGGCACGCCAGACGCAAGCCATGCGCACGCAGGACTTCAAGCCCCGCCACGGCCCCGTCGAACACGGCTGAATGCTGCCCATTGATCGAGAGGTAGTGCTTCTGGTAGGACTGCCATGCGTCTTGATAGAGCGCGTCGCTCGCGCCGACACGAGCGAGCACCGCGCGGATGAGGTTCTCCGAGCCACGACCGATCATGGGTTCGATGACCGACTTCTCCAGGTGCGCAAGGCCCAGGTCCGACAGCATCAGATTGAGCGCCACCCGGAAGTCATCGAGCGTATCGACGAGAGTTCCATCCAGGTCCACGATGGCCGCGTCAACCTCAAGCGATTTGATGTGTCGCATCGATTGCGCCGCAGGTCCCGTTTCGTACCCACCCATTTCATACCCTCCGATTGCCTACATCATGCACGGCAGCGATTTGCACTGCGCAATTGGTGAACAATGGCGCCCATGGGTGAATTTGACCTGATCGATCGTTACTTCAAGCGTCCCGTCCGTCGCAATGCGATGGGCATCGGCGACGACTGCGCATTGCTCGCGCCAGCTGCCGGAATGCAGCTGGCTGTGTCGAGCGACATGTTGGTGGAGGGCCGCCACTTCCTGTCCACTGTTGATCCGGCACGGCTCGGGCACAAGGCGCTGGCAGTCAATCTCAGTGACCTCGCAGCCTGCGGCGCGCGGCCGCTCGCCTTCACGCTGGCACTGTCCATGCAACAAGCCGACGAAGCATGGCTCGAACCCTTTTCGCGCGGCTTGCTGGCGCTGGCTGATGCGCACGAATGCGAACTGGTGGGTGGGGACACCACCAAAGGTCCGCTCAACATCTGCATCACCGTATTCGGTGAGGTGCCCACGGGAATGTCCCTGCTGCGGTCGGGCGCCAGGGCGGGAGACGACATCTATGTGAGCGGCGCAGTCGGTGACGCGCGGCTGGCACTGGAAGTGTTTCGAGGCACGCTGTCCATACCCGGCGAAGCATTCGAGGCAGCGCGCGCGCGAATGGAGCAGCCCACGCCACGCGTCGCACTGGGCCAGGCACTGCGCGGCATCGCCACAGCGGCCATTGACGTCAGCGACGGCTTGCTCGGCGACCTCAGCCATATCCTGCGCCAATCGAGGGTCGGTGCCGTCATCGAAACATCGGCTGCGATGCAGTTGATGGCTGCGGGCGCACATCTGGACGACGATCGACGGCTTGAATACACCCTGGCGGGCGGCGACGACTACGAACTGGTGTTCTGCGCGCCACCGGCCATGCGCGCTGCCGTCGAAGCTGCATCGCGCAGCGCAGCGACTCCTGTCACCCGCATTGGACGTGTCGAACACGAACGCGGTTTGCGCCTGGTCGATGCGCGCGGTGAGCCGATGCTGCGACACTACGCGTCGTTCGACCACTTCGCCTGATTTCCCACCACTCATGCAGGCACTGCGCACCTTTTTTGCCATGGCCGCACTCGCGCTCTCGCCCCTTGCGGCGCAGGCCGAGCGGTTTGCCGCCATCGTGACAACCGTCATTGACGGCGACACCGTCTGGGTACGACCCGAGCGCGGCGGCGCGGCGCGCCCGGTGCGCGTCGTAGGCATAGACGCACCGGAAATCTGCCAGCGATTCGGCGCAACTTCACGCGCCGAGCTCACCGCATTGGTCCATCGTCGCCGCGTGGTCGTGATGAGCAACAAGCGCGACGGCAACGATCGTGTGTTGGCCCGATTGCGACTGGGGCAGCAAGATGTAGGCGAGTGGATGGTTTCCAACGGCTTCGCCTGGTCGTACCGTTTTCGCGGCAATCCCGGGCCTTATGCGCAAGAGGAAAAGCACGCGCGCGCGGCACGTGCCGGGTTGTGGGCGGACAAGGACCCGGTGATGCCGCGCGACTTCCGGGTCCAGAACGGAAGTTGCCGCCCCCGATGAACTCAACGCCCGTGCCTGTGCCAACGCCCCTGAATCCACCCGTGCGCCCGCCCGTGATCCGGCCCAGCGCGCGCTTCATGCTGTCGCATCCGGCGCACTGCATCGCACTGGGCTTCGGCTCGGGCCTTTCGCCAGTCGCACCGGGCACCGCCGGCACGCTATGGGCCTGGCTTGCGTATGTGATGATGCAGCTGTGGCTGACGCCGATGCAGATCGGCGGCGTGATTGCGGTGTCACTCGTTGTCGGCCTGTGGGCCTGCACTGTCACGGCCGAACACATGCGGCTGCTCGACCCGGGCAACATCGTGTGGGACGAAGTCGTCGCTTTCTGGATCATCTTGTGGCTCGTGATGCCTGCCGGCCTGACTGCGCAGTTTGCCGCGTTCGTGCTCTTTCGCATCTTCGATGCGGTGAAGCCGGGGCCGGTGGCGTGGGCCGACGACCTCTTTCACGGATTTGGCTGGAAGGGCGGATTCGGCATCCTGTTCGACGACCTGGTCGCTGCGTTTTGCACCTTGCTCGTGATCGCACTCTGGAGGGTCTGGTGATGGACGTCCAACGGCTCGCTGAGGTCTTGCTCGAACGGGAGTGGATGCTCGCCACCGCTGAAAGCTGCACCGGCGGGATGATCGCCGCTGCGTGCACCGACCTTGCAGGTTCGAGCCGGTGGTTCGAGCGCGGGTTCGTCACTTACTCCAACGAAGCCAAGACCGAATCACTGGGGGTTGATGCAAGCCTGATCGCATCCAACGGTGCCGTCAGCGAAGTGGTGGCGCGCGCCATGGCCTTTGGTGCGGTGCGAAATTCCCGCGCGAAGGTCAGCGTGGCCGTGACCGGCGTTGCAGGCCCGACCGGGGGCAGCAAGGACAAGCCGGTGGGCACAGTCTGGTTCGGTTTCATGATTGACGGCCGCCTCGACAGTGAAACGCGACGGTTCGACGGAGACCGCGCGGCCGTGCGCCGCGCAACAGTCGAACACGCGGTCGAAGGCCTGATCAGCCGCGTGGCGCAGACGCCTTCGAAGTAGCAACGCCTGCGACGAGATGGGCGTCCAGTCCACGGCGTGGTGAGGGCTGCGCGGGTGCGGCATAGCCCAGGCGGGTCCACATCTGCACGGTGAAACGCGGCGCCGGCGCTGCAAGCAATTCGTGAATCTGCCGATAGGTCGCAGCTTGCTCAGGGTACTCCTGCAGCGCCTGTGAAAGCGGGTGCATGACCAGGCCTTGTGCGGTCGCGGCCAGCTGGGCTCGTGCATAGGCACGGCCCGCATTGATCTGCGTGCGCCTGTCGTTACCCTCGGTCACCATCCAGAAAAACGCCGGGGTCGAATCGATCTTCGCGTTGAAATCCTTGAGCTGACCGGTTGTTGCGCTGTCGCCGGGTCCCGGCGCCTTGGTGCGATCAAAAAGCCCCAGTGCGGTGAGTGCACGAATCACAGGCGTGTTGATGGAGAGCCCATCGCGATGCTGCGCGATCTCCTCGGGGCCGACTCGCAGCACCTTGTACGACTCCATGATGGTTCGCGGCGTCACCAGTTCAATGCGCCACGCCTCCTTCGCAATCTCGCGGTGCTGCTGCATCGCGGCAGGCTGCGATGAATCAATGAAGCCCGCACGCACGGCATGACCGGCCAGGCTTTGTGTCATCGCCTGCATGCCATCGGCCGAGGGCAGGCGCGATTCGTAGTGCTCGCGGTTCGTGTGCCGGTGCGCAATCTGCGCGAACAATGGATCGGGGCGTATCGACGGATCAGCCGCGAGACGGATTCGCGCAACAGGCCGCGCGTCAGGCTTGTCATTGGCAAACTCGCCCTGCGGAAACAGCTCGATGGCAGCACGCTGGCCCCTTTGCCGTGCAGCCAGGTCCAGCAACTCAAGGAAGGTCCCCTGGCTCATCATGATCTGGCGAGAGAGCGGATCGGTTTCAGGCAGCAGGCGCGTCAGGTCGCAAAACAAGACGATCTCGCCGGGCGTGCGCAAGTCCACCAGCCACGACTGAAGGTTGTGCGAATGCGGCGCAAGGATGGCGTAGCTGAGAATCCAGCGCCTGACGTCGGTCTCCTGCGGGCTCGGCCCCTGCCACGCCTGCACGGCCTGAGCCGGGAATTGGCTGGACAGGGAGCAGCCGGACAGAGGAAGGGCCGCGGCGATACCCACACCACCCACCACATGAAGAAAGTTGCGTCTTTGCATTGGAACGATCCCGCGTTTGCACCTGTTTCGATAGGCCCAATTGTGGAAAGATAAGGTCTATTCGACAATATGCCATTGACTCATAGCTGCTATTCAAAACTGCATACCTCGCATGAAGCACGAATTCGACTGGCGCCTCATCCGCTCATTTCTGGCCGCGCTGGACAACGGCAGCCTGCTCGGTGCGGCACGCGTGCTGGGAACGACGCAGCCCACCGTCGGACGCCACATTGCCGAGCTGGAAAGCCAGCTCGGCGTTGTGCTGTTCGAGCGCACAGGCCGTGGTCTGCTGGCGACCGACATGGCTCATTGGCTGGAAACGTCCGCCCGTGCGATGGAAGGCAGCGCGATGCAGATCGCGCGCAGTGTCTCTGGCGCACAGGAAGCGATCACAGGCAGCGTGCGAATCAGCGCGAGCCAGACGATCGCGTGCTTCGTGATGCCAGGTGTCCTGGCCCAGATGCGAAGCGCCCTTCCCGAAGTACAGGTCGATCTCGTCTCCAGCAACGCAGTGAGCAACCTTCTTCGGCGTGAAGCCGACATTGCCCTGCGCATGGTGCAGCCCGACCAGGCCAGCCTCGTGACCCGCCGCATTGCAAAAGTCACACTGGGTGCCTATGCGCATCGGGACTATCTGCGCCGGCGCGGCATACCCAGGCAAATCACAGACCTCGCTTCGCACGAACTCGTCGGCAACGACCGCGACGAGGCGATTCTCAAGGGCTTCGCGCAGTTCGGCGTTCCCGTCACGCGCGAGGCCTTCGCCTTTCGCACCGACGATCTCGTTGCGTACTGGGAAGCGGTGCGCGCCGGCTTGGGCATCGGCTTCGTGGCGGACTACCTGGCGCGCATGGATAGCGACCTCGTTCCTGTCTTGCCGATGTTGAAGGTTCCACCCCTTCCGATATGGTTGACGGTGCATCGCGAAATTCGCACGAGCCCGCGCATCCGCGCGGTGTACGATTTCCTCGCGGGTGCGGTACCCAGGGCGCTCTGACGAACAACGAGGACATTTCATGCACCCCAACCAGCAGACCATCGAGACCTTCTACGGCGCCTTTGCACGACTCGATGCGAAGACGATGGCCGGCTGCTACGCCGATGACGTCACCTTTGACGATGAGGTGTTCTCGCTCAAGGGCAAACGCGAAGTCGCAGCCATGTGGCGAATGTTGTGCGAAGCCACGCAGGCCAGGGGTGCCGATGTATGGAAGCTCAGCTTTCGCGATGTGAAGGCCGATGCCGACACAGGCAGCGCCCACTGGGACGCGCACTACCGGTTCAGCGCCACGGGCCGCATCGTTGACAACGCGATCGACGCGAAGTTCAGGTTCAATCCGGCGGGGCTGATCGTTCGCCATGAAGACAGCTTCGACTTCTGGAAGTGGTCGCGGCAGGCGCTGGGCGCGCCTGGTGTGCTGCTCGGATGGACGCCGGTGATTCGCGGCAAGGTGCGCGCACAAGCCGCCGGCAATCTGCAAAAATTTCTCGCGAGGAATCCGACCGAATGAACACCGATCAAAAATGGTTCGATGGTTTCGACAAGGCGAGCTTCGCCGTCAACGGCACCGAGATCTTCGCGCGCTTCGGCGGCGCCAAAGGCAAGCCGGCGCTGCTCCTGCTGCATGGCTTTCCGCAGACGCATGCCATCTGGCATCGCATCGCGCAGCAACTCAAGGACGACTACTTCCTCGTCATGCCGGACCTGCGAGGCTACGGCGACTCGGCCAAGGCACCCGGCGAACAGGATCATTCCAACTACAGCAAGCGCACGATGGCGCGCGACATGGTGGAGCTGATGGCCCTGCTGGAAGAAAAAGAGTTCTTCCTCTGCGGGCACGACCGGGGCGGGCGTGTCGCCCATCGCCTGGCCGTCGATCATCCGGCGGCAGTGAAAAAGCTGTGCGTGATCGACATCGCGCCTACGCTGGACATGTATGCAGCAACCGACATGACCTTTGCGCGCTACTACTACCACTGGTTCCACCTCATCCAGCCGTCGCCGCTTCCTGAAACGATGATTGGGGCCAACGCGCGGATGTACCTGCATGCCAAGCTAGGCGGCTGGGGCGCGGGCGGGCTCAACTACATCGAGCCGCAAGCGCTGGCTGAATACGAGCGATGCTTTTGCCGCGCAGAGGCTATCCATGCGGCATGCGAAGACTATCGCGCGAGCGCGGGCATAGACCTCGATCACGACCGCGCGAGTCGCGAGCACGGCGACAAGATCCAGTGCGACATGCTTGCGCTGTGGGGCCAGCGCGGCCTGATCGAAAAACTGTTCAAGCCGATTGCACTGTGGCAGGCGCAATGCGCCGGAACAGTCACCGGCCAGAGCATGCCTGCAGGTCATTTCATTCCAGAGGAACTGCACGCCGAGACAGCGCAGGCGCTGCGCGGCTTCATGCGATGAAGGCGGCATGGTTCTCGCGCCACTACGGCGTGCGCTACAACACGCTGGCGGCATGCGTCGTCGGCCTGGTTGTCTCGCTGGCGTGGCTCACCCACTCGCCGTATCGTGCGGCGCTCGGTGTACTCATCTTTGGCGCGCTTGTCGTCATCGGAATCCGCGATCTGCGGCAGACGCGCCATGCGGTGCTGCGCAACTACCCTGTCATCGGACACATGCGGTTTCTCTTCGAGTACATCCGCCCGGAGATGCGGCAGTACTTCATCGAAAGCGACGCCGAGGCAGCGCCGTTTTCTCGCGCGCAGCGCTCACTCGTGTACCAGCGCGCCAAGGGCGAGCCAGACAACCGCCCCTTCGGCACGCAGCTCGATGTGACGCGGCAGGGCTACGAGTGGATCAATCATTCGATGTTTCCCACCGTCGTGGCCTCGTCCGATTTCCGGGTGACCATCGGGCCGCAGACCGCACAGCCCTATGAGTCGAGCGTCTTCAACATCTCGGCGATGAGTTTCGGCTCGCTGTCTGCCAACGCGATCATGGCCCTCAACAAGGGCGCGAAGCTCGGAGGTTTCGCACACGACACCGGCGAAGGATCGATCTCCAGTTATCACCGCACCCATGGCGGCGACCTGATCTGGGAGATCGGCTCGGGCTACTTCGGCTGCCGCGATGACGACGGCCATTTTTCCGAAGAGCGGTTCGTTGCCAACGCCACGCAACCGCAGGTGAAGATGATCGAACTCAAGCTGAGCCAGGGCGCCAAGCCCGGGCACGGCGGCATCCTGCCTGCGGCGAAGGTCACGAAAGAAATTGCCCTTGCACGCGGCGTACCTGAAGGCGTCGACTGCATTTCGCCGTCGTCGCATGGTGCTTTCTCGACGCCGCTGGAGATGATGGCCTTCATCGCACGGCTGCGCGAGCTGTCGGGTGGCAAGCCAGTGGGTTTCAAGCTGTGCATCGGCCATCCGTGGGAATGGTTCGGCATCGTGAAGGCGATGCTACAGACAGGTATCACGCCGGACTTCATCGTGGTCGATGGCGCGGAAGGCGGCACGGGTGCGGCGCCGGTCGAGTTCAGCGACCACGTCGGTGCGCCGTTGCAGGAGGGCCTGCTGCTGGTCCACAACACGCTGGTGGGTGCCGGCCTGCGCGAGCGCATCAGCGTGGGGTGCGCGGGCAAGGTCATCACTGCATTCGATATCGCCAGGATGATGGCGCTAGGCGCTGACTGGTGCAACGCAGGGCGCGGCTTCATGATGGCGCTGGGCTGCATCCAGGCCCAGACCTGCCACACCGGCAACTGCCCCACCGGCGTCGCCACGCAGGATCCGCTGCGCGAGCGCGCGCTGGTGGTGCCGGACAAGGCACAGCGCGTCTTCAATTTCCACCGCTCGACGCTGCATGCGTTGAAGGAGCTGGTGCAGGCCTCAGGCCTGAAGCACCCGCGCGAAATATCGGCGCATCACATCGTACGGCGCATCACCGACACTGAAGTCAGGCTGCTCGCCAACCTGATCATGTCGGTGGAGCCCGGCGCACTGCTGTCCGGCGACCTCAGCGAGCAACACAATGTGTTCAAGCTCTACTGGCCGATGGCGCAGGCCGAAGGGTTTGGCGCCCGCACGGTGCGCGAGACGTCGAGCAACGCAGGGTTCACCTCAGCATCTTGAGCGCAGTGCTCCAGGCAACGAGGGTCATTGCGGACTTGATCCGCAATCCATGTCTTCAACGGCCGCTGCCGCTTCGCGGTGGATGCCGGATCAGGTCCGGCATGACAGCCAGGAAACCGTGCGCTGTCGCAACCCATGCACTTTCAGGTCAACGCCCTCATCACTTCAACGTCGAGCGATGCCAATCGTTTCTTCATGGTCAGCACTGCCTTGTCCTTGCTCAGCAGCAGGCACTGATGCTGCACGGCGAGGTCGATGAACATCTGGTCATCGGCGTCCTTGCAGATGAACCGAGCCTTGCCTGGCGTTTGCGCGATCTGCGCATGGCGATCGAAAGCAGCCAGCACGTCCTGCGCGGTCTTTCCATAAAACGCCATGCGCGAGACGATGTGCGGGTAGGCCAGCACCCGCTCGAGTTCACCACGCATCCGCTCGGTGGCGATCCAGCGCAGGGCGCCTTGCTCGAGCTGCTCTCTCAGTGGCCTGGCCGCTTCATCAGAAAAGATGAAGAGGTCCAGCACGATGTTGGTATCAAGAACCGTCGTTCTTATCATTCACACCAGCGCTCTTCTCACCTGCACTTTTGTCACCCGCACTTTTGTCACGCGCCGAACCCCGGACCATATCGAAGCGGAACAGCCTGCATTCGATAGGTCCGTTCCACATCGGCACGCGGCGCGATTCCTTCAGCCTCATGCGCGACGGCAGCTTGAGGTCCGGCGTCAGCACCCAGGCGGTCCAGCCGGGGTAATTTTTCTTCCAGTGCGATGCGAGCTGGTTGAAGAAGTCACCGCCGTCTTCGGTTTCCGCGCGCTCACGGCCGCCTTGGCTCTTGCCCGCGACACCGGCTGTCTCGATGCGCTCGCCGTACGGTGGGTTCACCAGCATCACCCCCGGTGTTTCCGAAGGCGGCATCCGCTGCAAAGCATCGCCGCCACGCAGGTTCACCGCATCGGCCACGCCCGCACGCTCGGCATTGCGCTGCGCAAAGTCGACCATCCGAAATGCCACGTCGCTGCCAAAGATCGGCGCGGTGGGTTCCCGCTTTTGCGCCTTGCCGGTCTCCCAGATCGCCTTCCACACATGCTCCTGATAGGGCACGAGCCGCTCGAAGCCAAAGCGCCGGAACTGGCCCGGCGGAATGTTGCAGGCAACCTGCGCCGCTTCGATGACGATGGTGCCGCTGCCGCAACACGGGTCGTACAGCGGCACCGTGCCGTCCCAGCCGCTGGCCGCGATCATGGCCGCTGCCAGCGTTTCCTTCAAAGGCGCTTCGCCCTTGTCTTCACGCCATCCGCGCTTGAAAAGCGGCTCGCCTGAGGTATCGATGTAGAGCGTCGCCATGTCGCTGGTCAGATGAGCAAAGACGCGCACATGCGGCCACTGCGTCTCGACGCTGGGCCGCTCGCCGGTCTTGTTGCGAAAGCGATCGACGATGCCGTCCTTCACTTTCAGGCCTGCGAAGTTCAGGCTCTTGAGCGGACTGTGCTGCGCAGTGACCTCGACCTTGAAGGTTTCACGGTTGGTGAACCACGCTTCCCAAGTCACCGCGCTCGCGGCTTCGTAGAGGTCGTTTTCGCTTCGATACGGCGTGTGCGACAACTGCACCAGCACGCGCTGCGCCAGACGGCTGTGCAGGTTCAGGCGCAATGCCTCGCGCCACGACGCATTGAGCACGACACCGCCGCGACCGGTGAGCAGGTCATCGCCGGCCAGGCCGGTGATGCGGTGCACCTCGTCGGCGAGCAAGCCCTCGACGCCGGCGGCGCAGGGCAAAAAGAGCTGTAGGGAGTTCAAAGCGCCTTTCTAAGGTTCGCAGGCGCGATTCTCAGCGCTTCACGGTATTTGGCAACTGTGCGCCGCGCGCATTCGATGCCCTGCTCCTTGAGCATGTCGGAAATCTGGCTGTCCGAGAGCGGCTTCTTCAGGTTCTCGGAAGCGACGAATTGCTTGATGAGGGCACGTACGGCGGTGCTCGATGCGTTGCCGCCAGTCTCGGTGCCCAACGCGGAGCCGAAGAAATACTTGAGCTCGAAGGTGCCGTAGGGCGTGGACATGTATTTGGCCGTGGTGACGCGGCTGATGGTCGACTCGTGCAGGCCCAGCTCATCGGCAATCTCGCGCAGCACAAGGGGGCGCATGGCAAGCTCACCATGCACGAAAAAGTTCTTCTGCCGCTCGACGATGGCGCTGGACACGCGCAGGATGGTGTCGAAGCGCTGCTGGATGTTCTTGATGAACCAGCGAGCCTCCTGCAATCGCTGCTGCAGCGCCTGGTGCCCCTCGCCCTTGTGCGACTTGAGCGCGCCCGCATACACATCGTGCACGCGAAGGCGCGGCATCACATCCGGGTTGAGCCGGACCTGAAAACGCGACTGCGCGCCACGGCCGACCTTGGCGACCAGCACATCGGGCACGACGATGTTGCGCTCGACGTCCACGAAGCGCCGTCCCGGCTTGGGCTCCAGCCGACCGATCAGGGTAATGGCCGCGCGAATGTTGGCATCGCTATCCCCGCACAACTGCGACAGCCGCTTGATGTCGCGCCTGGCGAGCAACTCCATGGGCTGCGCGCAAATGCGCATCGCGGTCATGCAGACCGGATGCGGTCCTTCGGCTGCATGTTTGGCCTTGAGCTGCAACATCAGGCATTCGGCCAGCGTTCGCGCGCCTACACCCACGGGCTCCAGGTGATGCAGCAGGCCCAGCGCCACCGTGAACCGGTGGACCAGTTCTTCCTGCTGCTCCAGGTCATCGGGCGCGAGGCTGGCGGCCAGCGATGTCAGTGATTCGTCCAGGTAACCGTCGTCGTTGAGCGACTCGATCAGGAACCGGAGCGCGAAACCATCGATCTCGGACAGGCGCAGCGACAACGCCTGCCGATGGAGGAACGACTGCAGCGATTCATGGCCGCGCGCGAGTTCCGTCGCGTCCATCTCGTCGTCGCCGCCCAGGTTGTTCTTGCGAGGCGCGGCGTCTCCGCCCCACTCGCCGTCATCCGGGATCACCTCGGTGCTGCCGTCACCTTCCCAGCTCGGCTCCGCGTCAGGCGCGGCTGCGGGTTCGGCTTCGGTGGTTGACGATGTAGTCGTGGACGTCGGCGCGTAGTCCGCGAATTCGGTCTCGCGGTCGTCTTCGGGTGCTGCCGTGTCCGCCTGGGCCAGCCCGAATTCCTCGCGCGGCGCATCGTCTTGCGAAACTTCCAGGAACGGGTTCTCGTCGAGCATCTGCTCGACCTCCTGGCTCAGTTCGAGCGTGGACAACTGCAACAGCCGGATCGACTGCTGCAGCTGTGGCGTCAGCGCGAGATGCTGCGAGACGCGAAGTGAAAGCCCCTGCTTCATGCCGGCCAGGACGCAATCACATGCGGAAGTGTTCGCCGAGGTAAACGCGACGCACGTCGGCGTTGTTCACGATCTCGGAAGGGGTGCCCTGCGCCAGCACACTGCCATCACTGATGATGTAGGCGTGGTCGCAGATGCCCAGTGTCTCGCGCACGTTGTGGTCGGTGATGAGCACGCCGATGCCGCGCGATTTCAAAAAGCCGATGATCCGCTGAATCTCGATCACCGCGATCGGGTCGATGCCGGCAAACGGCTCATCCAGCAAGATGAAGCGCGGCTGGGTCGCCAGTGCACGCGCGATTTCGACGCGGCGGCGCTCACCACCCGAAAGGGCCAGCGCCGGTGAATCGCGCAGGTGGTCCACACGCAGGTCCTGCAAGAGCGAAGTGAGCCGCTTGTCGATCTCGGCTTTTTTAAGGGGCTTGCCTTGCGCATCGAGCTGCAGTTCCAGCACGGCCCGCACGTTCTCCTGCACATTGAGCTTGCGAAAGATGGACGCTTCCTGCGGCAGGTAAGACAGGCCCAGGCGCGAGCGCCGGTGGATCGGCATGTGTTCGACCGACTCGCCGTCAATCGAGATCTCGCCGGCATCGGCGCGCACCAGTCCCACGATCATGTAGAACGAAGTCGTCTTGCCCGCGCCGTTGGGGCCGAGCAGGCCCACCACTTCGCCCTTTTCGACATTGAGCGACACGTCCTTGACGACCTTGCGGCTGCCATAGGTCTTTTGCAGGTTGCGGGCCTGCAGCCGACTGACGGGCGCAGGAGCGCCAGTGCCGGGCGCGGCAGTGCGCCCTGCCGCTGACGCGTCCATCACTTCTTGCCCCCGTCGAGCGTGGTCGTGGGCCGCAGGGTGATCGGTGCGGCGGCGGGGCCTGCTGCAGGTGCGGGCGCGGAGGCGTTGGCGCGCGGTGCGAGCACGGCGCGAACGCGGCCAGTGCCCAGTGCCCCACCGGCTGTACCGGCGGGTCCGCCATCGACCGTGAATACGTCGGTGGTGTTGTCGTAGGTGATCAGGCTGCCAACGGTTTCGTCGTTGAGTGTCGCGCCGCGATAGCGACGCATCTCGGCGCGCTTGATGAACTTGACCCGGTCGGCCTTGCCGTCGTATTCGATGGTCTCGCCTTCGCCTTCGATGTACTCATCCACGCCCTCGCGCTTTTGCCGGAAGAAGGCCAGCTTGCCCGGCTCGGCTGTCACCACGCCAAACTGGTAGCCCTCTGCGTCCTGCTGGACGTCGACGCGCGCGCCGCGAATGATGATCGTCCCCTTGGTCAGGACCACCTTGCCAGTGAAGACGCTGGTCTGCTTGAGGTCGTCATAACGCAGGGCGTCGGCCTCCACGTTCATGGGCTTGGTCCGGTCGGCCTTTTCGGCACTGACCGGATTGGCAGCGATCAGGCAGGTGACGGCCAGCAGCGTGAGGATGGGTTGTTTGGTCATAGGAGGCATGAATCTTGCTGCGATTGTAGCCGTCCCAATGACGGAATCACCCCGGCCAGCGGGGATTGGCAGACACGACTACCGGGTCTTGCGCGCTTCGGCCACCAGGTAGTCGGTGACTTGCAGGGCGCGGTCCATGCTGCCCGTCAGGCCGGCATCGGTATAGAACCGGCCCGCGACGCCGATGGCCGGAACGCCCTGGACCTTGTACGCATCCTGGACCTGGACGGCGCGGCGCGCCTTCGATGAAATGCCGAACGAGTTGTACAACTCGCGAAACTTCACCGCATCCACACCCTGCTTGCCGACCCAGTCGACGATGAGTGCCTCGCGGTCCAGTGGGTTGCGCTCTTCGTGGATCGCGCGGAAGACTTTTTCGTGCAGCTCGTCGAGCTTGCCCATCGCTTCGAGGGTAAAGAACAGCCGCTGCTGCGGCACCATGTCATCGCGAAAGGCCGCCGGCACCCGGCGTATCGCCACATCGGGCTGCTGGCGCTTGATCCACGAGACGAGCCGCGGCTCGAATGCGTTGCAGTGCGGGCAGCCATACCAAAAGAATTCGATGACCTCGACCTTGCCGGCGGGCGCATCGACGGGAACGCGCTTGTCCAGCGAGATGTAGTCGCCGCCGTCCTCGGGTTTCTTGCCCTGTGCGAAAACCGGGCCGGCCACTCCGAGGGCTGCAGTTGCGAACAGGCACGCAGCGCCAGCGGAAAATTCACGTCGATTCATCAGATCACTCCTTCTAGCTGAGGTGAGAGGCGGCGAGGCAGGAGAAGGTTCCGGGAACCGTCTATCGCTGGACACGAACCAGCGCCGTATCGACGCCGCTGCCTTCCAGCTTTTCCTTTTGCCGGTCGGCCTCTTCCTTCTTCTCGTAGGGACCCAGCCTGACGCGAAACACCTGGCGGCCCGACTGCTCGCGCTCGGTGATCCTGGCTTCGATGCCCATCAGTGAAAGCTTGGCCCGATGCGCCTCTGCATCTTCGGCCGTACGGAAAGCACCGACCTGAACGAAGTAGAGAAACGGATCGCCGCCGGGGCCTGTGCCGATGCGCGCCGCCGCCAGATCGCCGATCGGGTCGGAAGCAGGGCGCCCCCTGACAGCCGGAGGCACTTCTTCGGTCTTCTTCGCAGCGACCGCAGCGGAGGCTGCGCTGGCAGCCCGTCGCGCCGACGCACTGGCGACGCCTGATGCAGCCGAGGCAGCCGAAGCAGCCGATACCGGCGGAAATGCGGAAGGTGCCGGCGCAGCCACGACCGCCGATGCAGGCGCCAGGGCCCGGGCCGGGTTCTTGCCGTAGAGCGGCGCGTTCGGGTCCCAGTCCCTGTTCTTGCGCGTCTCGGCAGCGTCCTGGTCGGCGCTGCGGTTCTGGCCCTTGTTCAGAAAGGGCACGGGAACCTTGGTCACATAGACGGCCACGGCCAGGGCCGCAGCCAGGCCCAGCACCACGCCGATGATGATTCCGACGATGACCGAACCGGTTTGCTTGTTCTTCACGCGCGTCATTCCTGGATAGCTACATTTTTTGCGGAGCGCTCACGCCCAGCACAGCGAGGCCATTGTGCAACACCTGCGCCGTGGCGGCGACCAGCGCCAGCCTGGCATTTCGCACGTTTTCCTCATCGACCAGGATGCGCTCGGCATCGTAGTAGCTGTGGTAAGCCGCCGCCAGTTCGCGCAGGTAAAAGGTGACGTCGTGCGGCGCAAAATCTTCGGCGGCCGAGCGCAGCATCTCGGGGTACTTGGCCAGCTGCAGCATCAGGGCCTGGGCTTGCGGGCTGGTGAGCGGCGACAGGTCCATCTCCTTCAATGAGGATGCGTCCCCGCCCCAGGAAGCCAGCACCGAGCAGATGCGCGCATGGGCGTACTGCACGTAATAGACCGGGTTGTCGTTGTTTTTTGCGACGGCCAGGTCGACATCGAAGGTGTATTCGGTGTCGGGCTTGCGCGACACCAGGAAGAACCGTACGGCGTCCTTGCTGGTCCATTCGATCAGGTCGCGCAAGGTCACATAGCTGCCCGCGCGCTTGGAAAGCTTGACCTCTTCACCACCACGCAGCACCCGCACCATCGTGTGCAGCACGTAGTCGGGGTAGCCCTGCGGAACACCCACGCCCGCCGCCTGCAGGCCGGCGCGCACGCGCGCGATGGTGCCGTGGTGGTCGGTGCCCTGGATATTGACGACCTTGGTGAAGCCCCGCTCCCACTTGTTGATGTGATACGCCACATCAGGAACAAAGTAGGTGTACGTGCCATCGGACTTGCGCATCACGCGGTCCTTGTCGTCGCCGTAGTCGGTCGACTTCAGCCACAGCGCGCCGTCCTGCTCGTAGGTCTTGCCGGCGGCCTGCAGCAGCTGCACGGTCTTGTCCACGAGACCCCGGGTGTACAGGCTGGACTCCAGGAAGTAGTGGTCAAAGCTGACCGCAAACGCCTTCAGGTCCAGGTCCTGCTCGTGGCGCAGGTAGGCCACGGCAAACTGGCGGATCGAGTCGAGGTCTTCGACATCGCCGCTGGCGGTGAACTCGCGGTCGTCGGCCTTGACGGTCTTTTTGGCCAGGAAGTCGTTGGCGATGTCCTGGATGTATTCGCCGTTGTACGCAGCCTCGGGCCAACCCGCATCGCCTGGCTTGAGGCCCCTGGCGCGCAGCTGGGTCGAGGTGGCCAGCGTGGCGATCTGCACACCGGCATCGTTGTAATAGAACTCGCGGTGCATCTCCCAGCCCTGCGTCGCGAACAGGTTGCAGATGGCATCGCCCAGCGCCGCCTGGCGGCCGTGGCCGACGTGCAGCGGGCCGGTGGGGTTGGCCGAGACGAACTCGACCATCATGTTCTGGCCGTTGCTGCGCTGGCGCCCAAACGACTCGCCGGCAGCGAGCACTTCCCGGACGACCTGCTGCTTGGCCTCGGGTTTGAGCTTGATATTGAGAAAGCCCGGGCCAGCGATTTCCACGGACTCGACCCAGCGCTGGAACGGCGCAGTCTCCAGCAGAGCCGCGCGAAGCGCCTCGCCGACCTGCCGGGGGTTCTGCTTGAGCGGCTTGGCCAGTTGCATGGCTGCCGTACACGCGAAATCGCCATGAGCCGCCACTTTGGGCGATTCGAATGCGGCCCTATCACCCGAACCGGGGAAAAGCCGTTCCAGCCCGGCTGCAAGCGCGCCGAGCAAATCCTGTTTGACCTGAAGCATTAAGGGATTTTACGGGGGGCGGTCATCGGGTTTGGCAGCACATTCGTTATGCACCAGCCCATCGGGCGATTTGCAACCACTTAACGGAGATTTCCATGAAGAATCTGATGTCCATCGTCCTCCTGGGCTCCGCCCTGGTGTTCGGCAATACCGCCTTTGCCGCCAGCCACGCCGGCGCACCGATGGCCGGCGCGTCCGCCAAGAAGGCCGACGCTCCCAAGGCTACGCCTGCAACCCCTGCCACACCGGCAACCCCGGCAGCCGCTTCGGCTCCCAAGGCTGCTGCAACCCCGGCAACGCCAGCGACCCCTGCTGCGCCAGCGATGAACAAGCAGCAGTCCAAGATGGGTGACTGCAACGCCGACGCCAAGGAAAAGGCTCTCAAGGGCGACGAGCGCAAGAAGTTCATGAGCTCCTGCCTGAAGGGCAAGAGCGACGCGCAAAAGGCGCAGCAAGCCAAGATGGGCACCTGCAACAAGGACGCCGGCGCCAAGAAGCTCAAGGGCGACGAGCGCAAGAAGTTCATGAGCTCCTGCCTGTCTTCCTGATTTCACCTCACCCGGCAGCCATCATGGCTGCCCACCCAAGGCCCGCTCACTGCGGGCCTTTTTATTTGCCGCCGAACCCCCGCGCCAGGAACACCGCCACCAGGGGAATCAGCGCGATCAGGTGGGCCTGCACCATCACCCATTTGCGGGCCTGGCGCACTTCATCGTCGCCCGGCAGTGCGCCGCTTGCTTTCAGGGCCTTGCGCCAGCGGGCGAACATCAGCGTCGGCTTGATGGAGATCAGCCCCACCACGACAAACATCGTGAGCTTGAGGTGCAGCAGTCCGTTGGTCCAGTACCAGCCCGCACCCTTCACACCCCACCAGGTTCGCGCGAGCCCGGTCAGCAGCACGGCGACTGCTGCAATCGCATAGATCATGTCGACCTTGCCGAGCCGCTCGACGATCTTTGCGTTCATCCACTCCGGGCGGCACAGCGCGGCCTCACTGGAGATGAAGACGACCAGGGTGAGGATCGCCAGGATGTGGGCGTAGGCGAGCAGGGCTTCCAGTGTCATGAACGTCTCTTTCAGTGTCCGGCGGTCCAGAACTCCGGACGGCCATAGTTTTCCTTGAGAAAGTCGATCCACAGGCGCACCCGCAGCGGCATGTGCTTGCGCTGCGGAAAGACGGCGTAGATGCCGTTGGGCGGCGCAGCGAAGTCGGCCAGCACCTCGACCAGGTGGCCCGTCGCGATTTCGCCCTGCACCTCCCAGGTGCTGCGCCACGCGATGCCAAAGCCCGACAGGCACCAGTCGTGCAGCACCTGTCCGTCGGAGCAGTCGAGCGGTCCGGCAGGCTTGATGTGCATGACTTCGGAGCCGTCTGCGGCCGGCACGCGAAACGCCCAGCCGCGCGTCTGCGAAGCATCGCTGGACAGCGTGAGACAGTCGAACTTGGCCAGCTCTGCCGGATGCTGCGGCGTGCCGTGGCGCTTGAGATAGGCGGGCGTCGCCACGCACAGGCGCCGGTTGTCCGCCAGGCGCGCGCTCACCAGCGCCGAATCAGGCATGTCGCCGACCCGCACGGCGCAGTCGTAGCCTTCTCCTGCGAGATCGACCACGCGGTCGCTCAGGTTCAGCGAGATCGTGACGTCCTGGTGCAGTTCGCGAAAGCGCGGCACGAGCGGTGCGACATGCCGCCTGCCAAAGCCCGCCGGGGCTGTGATGCGCAGGTGCCCGCTGGCCTTGACGCCCCCGGCGCTCACGCTCGCCTCGGCATTGGAAAGGTCGGCAAGCAGACGCTGGCAATCTTCCAGGAACGCGCTGCCCTCGTGCGTCAGGCTGATGCGCCGCGTCGTGCGCATCAAGAGCTTCACACCCAGCCGCTCTTCCAGCGCGTCGAGCCGGCGACCCATGATGGCGGGCGCCACACCTTCGGCGCGGGCCGCCGCCGTCAGGCTGCCCCGCGTCGCGACCGACACAAACGATTCCAGCTGCTTGAGTTTGTCCATTGCGCCAAATTATGCGCACGGACTTTTGCAGGGCGATCAGTAGGTCTTGTACGGCAGGAACTTGCCCGACAACACCACATTGACGCGATCGCCCTTGGGGTCGGCCGTGCGCGTGATGTCCATCGAAAAATCGATCGCGCTCATGATGCCGTCGCCGAACTCCTCGTGGATCAACTCCTTGATCGTGGCGCCGTACACATTGACGATTTCATACCAGCGGTAGATGAGCGGGTCGGTCGGCACCTGGGTGGGCAGCGAGCCCTTGTAGGGGACGACCTTGAGCCACTTCTGCTCTTCTTCGCTCAATG
The DNA here is from genome assembly GCF_001044395.1 of Caenimonas sp. SL110. GTDB lineage: Bacteria > Pseudomonadota > Gammaproteobacteria > Burkholderiales > Burkholderiaceae_C > Ramlibacter. Next base: position 148,810 of record NZ_JANU01000004.1, on the reverse strand, counting down.
AAAAGATGTCGCCCAGCACCCTGGCCTGCTCGTCGTTGAGCGTCATCTGTCCCAGGCAGGCGGCGGTCGTCCACTCCTTGGACTGACCCACCTTGTCGGCCACATCGGACCACTTGATGCCTTTGGAGACCTTGGTGGAGATGATCTTTTCGGTGATGTCGTTGCGGTTCATGTGGGTTCCTTTCGGGTCAGAAAATCGACGATGTGGTTGCGCAGTTCGTAGTAGCCGGCCAGGTGATGCAGCTGGGCGCGCTTGCGTTCGGGCGGCAAGGTGTTGATCACGACTTCGGCGATGCCGCCCGGGCGATAGCCGGCAGGTGATTCGTGGCCGTTGCTCATGAGCACGATGCGATCGGCCAGCAAGATGGCTTCATCGACGTCATGCGTGATCATGAAAACCGTTTGCTGCGTCTCGCGCACGATGGCGAGCAACTCGTCCTGGATGGTGCCGCGCGTGAGCGCATCGAGCGCGCCGAAGGGCTCGTCGAGCAGCAGCATCTTGGGCTGGATTGCGAACGCCCGCGCAATGCCCACCCGCTGCTTCATTCCGCCCGAGAGCTGCGACGGCTTCTTGTCGATGGCCTGCGAGAGCCCGACCATCGCGACGAAGGATTGCACATGCGCATCGACCTGCGCGGCGGTCCAGTGCGGCCAGCGCGAGCGGACGGCAAACGCAATGTTCCTGCGCACCGTGAGCCACGGCATGAGCGCATGGCTCTGGAAGACGACGCCGCGCTCCAGGCTGGGGCCGGCGACCTCGCGGCCGTCCATGAAGACATGACCGCCTGTGGCCGTATCGAGACCCGCCAGCACGTTGAGGATGGTGGTCTTGCCGCACCCTGAGTGGCCGATGATGCAGACGAATTCGCCTTTGTCTAGGGTGAATGAAACGTTGTCGAAGACGGGCTTGTCTTTCGCGAATGATTTGGAAAGCCCCTCTACCTTGAGAAAGCCCGGCAATTGGTTGTCATTGCGGACTTGATCGGCCCTCAATCCAACCCCTACCTCATTCAACATACGTCACCCACTTCTGCAAGCGCGCGAAAGCCAGGTCCAGCAGCATGCCCACAACCCCGATCACGGCGATCGCAAAGATCACATTCGTGAGCGACAGGTTGTTCCACTCGTTCCACACGAAGTAGCCGATGCCCGTGCCGCCCACCAGCATTTCGGCGGCCACGATCACCAGCCACGCAATGCCCATGCTGATGCGCATGCCCGTGAGAATCGTCGGCGCCGCGGCAGGCAGGATCACCTGGAAAGCCTTGCGCAGCGGCTTGACCTCCAGCGTGCTCGCCACATTCAGCCATTCGCGCTTGACCGACGCCACGCCAAACGCGGTGTTGATCAACATGGGCCAGACCGAGCAGATGAAGATCACGAACACGCCCGATATCGATGAGTCCTTGATGGTGTAGAGCGCCAGCGGCATCCAGGCCAGCGGCGAGATCGGCTTGAGCACCTGGATGAACGGATCGAAGGCCTTGTGCAACAGCGGCGACATCCCGATCACGAAGCCCAGCGGAATCGCCACCAGGCACGCCAGCAGAAATCCAAGCCCCACACGACCCAGCGAATGCCCGAGCTGGATTGCGACGCCCTTGTCGTTGGGGCCGTTGTCGTAGAACGGGTCGGAGAGCTGCCTGACGAACGTGGTGCCCACTTGCAGCAGCGTCGGAAAGCCAGTGGCCTTGGCGCTTGCCGCATCCTTGCCCATCATCTTGTTGTATTCGGCCTGCTCGGATGAAACCGTGCTGGCCGTCACGCTGGCAGCCGATGGCAGCGTTGCCAGATGCCACACGCCCATGAAGGCGAGCAGCAACAGCAGCGACACCAACGCCGCTTTCGCGTTAAGCGACTTCATGCCGGGTTCATCTTGCTGATGGCAAAGCTGCGGGCGTATTCCTCGGGCTTTGCAGGATCGAACTCCTTGCCCATCACCTTGAACTTGCGATACGCACCCTCGGGTGGTTTCCATCCGGCCTGCGCCATGTACTTCTTGGCGTCGGTCAGCATGAACACCTTCTCTGCGATCTGCCGGTAGTTGACGTCGCCCTTCACGTAGCCCCAGCGCTTCATCTGCGTGAGCATCCACACCGCCATGCTCTGCCACGGCACAGGGTCGAAGTTGGCGCGGTCAGGCACGTTGCGGATGTTGCCCAGTCCATCGGCGAACTTGCCCGAGAGCACCTGCGCGATCACTGTCTCGGGCTGGTTCAGGTACTGCGCCGGGGCAATCACCTTGGCGATCAGTTCGCGATCCTTCGGCTGGCTGGCCATCAGCGACGATGTGATGACCGCGCGGTAGAGCGCAGCGAATGTGTTGGGATTTTTCTGGATGAAGTCCTCGCTCACGCCGAACGCGCAGCACGGATGGCCGTCCCAGATCTCCTTGGACAGGATATGAATGAAGCCGACCTCGTCGTACACCGCGCGCTGGTTGAAAGGGTCCGGCCCGAGGAAGCCGTCGATGTTGCCCGCGCGCAAATTCGCCACCATCTCCGGTGGCGGCGTCACGCGAATCTGCACGTCGGTGTCCGGGTTGATGCCGTTCTCTGCCAGGTAGTAGCGCAGCAGGAAGTTGTGCATGCTGTATTCGAACGGCACCGCGAACTTGAAACCCTTCCAGCTCTTGGGGTCGCGCTTGTCCTTGTGCTTGACGTGCAGCGTGATGGCCTGCCCGTTGGTGTTCTGGATGGTCGCCACATTCATCGGCACCTGTGTCGATCCGAGGCCCATCGAAATCGCCAGCGGCATCGGCGACAGAAAGTGCGACGCGTCGTGTTCCCTGTTGATCATCTTGTCGCGAATCAGCGCCCAGCCCGCCGTCTTCATCAACTGCACGTTCAGGCCCTGCTGGCGATAAAAGCCCAACGGCTCGGCCATGATCAAAGGCGTTGCGCAGGTGATGGCGATGAAGCCGATCTTCAGGTCTTTCTTTTCGAGCGGGCCCTTGTCCTGCGCCATCGCCTGCAGCGCCGACATCGGCAGCACCGACGCGATCGCCGCGCGCGCGGTGTTGGCACCGACCGCTCGCAGGAAGCTGCGACGCACGCTGTCCACCGGGAACAGCGCCTTCACGAGCGACGCCTCCATGAAGTTGCATGACAGCTCTTCTTCGCTGCTACCTGTAGCCTGGCCGTGTTCGCCCGGCGCGTGGTCCTGGCCGCATGCACAGCGCAGCATCAGCGGCTTGTCGGCGTCAAAGGCATCGTAGGCATTGGTCATGGAGGCACCCTTCTCGGTTGATGCCAGCACGATTGCAAGCGCCGCGCCTGAAATCGCTCGCGCCCTCAAGTCGTCGATGCAATGTCCGTGGCGTGTAGGGGCAGCACTACACCGGCGCGCCCTTGCCCAGTCTTTCTGCGTAAAGCGCAAGCTCAACGTCGTTGCGAGTCCCGGTCTTTTCCAGGATGCGACTGCGGTAGGTGCTCACCGTATTGGGCGCGAGCTGCAGCTGGGCACCAATTTCGCTCACGCTCCGCCCCATGATGAGGAGCCGGAACACCTGGTCTTCGCGGTGCGACAGTGCCTCGGGTCCGCGTCGGCTGCCGCTCGCCCCTACAGCGCCTGCCAGCGCCTCGGCGGTCAGCGGCGTCACGAACACGCCGCCCGCGGCCACCTTGCGCACCGCGGCGATCATGTCGTCCGCGTCGGCGCTCTTGTTCAGGTAGCCCGATGCGCCCAGCTTGATGCACCTGACGGCGTACTGCTTTTCGGGATACGTGCTGAGCATGAGCACCGGCAGCAGCGGCCATCGCCGCTTCAGTTCCTGCAGCACGTCGAGTCCGTCGCGGCCGGGCATCGCGATGTCGAGCAGGACCACATCGATGCCGTTGTCGCCACCGCGTGAAGTCGCACAGGCCAGCACTTCATCACCCGTGGTGCCTTCAGCGCACACGACGATTTCAGGCGCATCGGCCAGCACCTGTTTCAGGCCCTCGCGCACGATGCGGTGATCGTCGCCGAGCAGCACGCGGATGGATGCTTCAACGGTCGTTCGGGTCATGAGCCGAGCGGCAGCACAAGCGTGAACGACGATCCGTGACCGGGCTGGCTCGCGATGGCGATGTGGCCGCCGAAATGGCGCGCACGCTCGCGCATGCCCATCACGCCATAGGCGGTCGCGGCGTCGAACGCATCGGCGCTGGCGCCAATGCCGTTGTCATCGACCGTGATGCGCAGCCACTCGCGGGTGGTGCTGATGCGCACGGCGATCCGGCTCGCCCGCGCATGGCGCCCCACGTTGCTCAGCATCTCCTGGAAGATGCGAAACACCGCCATCGCCGCAGGCCCCGGCAGGTCCGGCGCTTCTTCCGCGCGCGAGTCCCAATCGAGCTCCAGTTCGGCCGACTGCACGAACTCGTGAGCCTGCCACTCGAGCGCGGCCCACAGGCCCTGATGATCGAGGATGCTGGGGCGCAGGTCGGTGATGATGCGGCCCACGTTGTCGACCGCGTTCTCGATCAGGCGGCTCATGTTCTGGCACTTGCTGCGCATGCGCTCTCGCATGTCCTGCGCCTCTTGCGCCTGGCGGCGCGGCTGCTCGGACAAGCGCTTGTCCAGCCAGTTCACATCCATCTTGAGCGCGACCAGGAGGCTGCCCAGTTCGTCATGCACTTCGCGCGCGATGCGGGTGCGTTCTTCCTCGCGGATCTTCTCCGAATAGGCGGCAAGTTCGCGCTGGCGCTCCAGCGCCTGAGACAGTTCGTGCGTGCGCTCGGCGACGCGCACTTCGAGCGAGGTCTTGGCCAGTTGCAAGGCATCGGCTGCGCGTTTGCGTTCGGTGATATCAACGAAGGTGATCACCGCGCCGAGCACCGAATCGCCTTCCATGATGGGATAACTCGAATACTCGACCGCAAACGCGGTCGCGTCCCTGCGCCAGAACACCTCGGTGTCCAGGCGGCACGGCAGGCCGCGACGAAACGCATTGAAGATCGGGCACTCGCTGTCGGGATAGTGAGAACCATCGGCGTGCGAGTGATGGGTGAGCTCGTGCATGTTGCGCCCCAGCACCTCGTCCGGCTCGAAGCCGATCATCCGTGCGCCTGCGCGGTTGATGAACATGCAGTTGCCGCCCAGGTCCACGCCGAAGATGCCTTCACCTGTCGATTCGAGCAGCAGCTCCAGCTGGTTCTTCCACAAGGGCTGGGACACGGGCCCCGCAGGAACATCGAACGTGTCGAGGAGTTGGAGGGCACCGGCAGGCATGTGGCTTGCAATGCAATGCCTGTGCCAGATTGGTGCGGCGCGGGCTGGTGAAATCCCTCGGTGTGCTCAGAGCCCCAGGTCGCTCAATCCCGGATGGTCGTCGGGCCGCCGGCCCAGCGGCCAATGAAACAGGCGCTGCGCTGCGCCGATGGGCAGGTCGTTGATGCTGGCAAAGCGCAACCGCATGAAGCCATGCTCGTCGAACTCCCAGTTCTCGTTGCCGTAGCTGCGATACCACTGGCCCGTCGGTTCGTGGCTCTCATAGGCAAACCGCACCGCAATGCGATTGCCGCCGAACGTCCACAGCTCCTTGATGAGGCGGTAGTCGAGTTCCCGCGCCCACTTGCGCTCCAGGAAGCTGCGCACCTCTGCGCGCCCCACCGGAAACTCGCCGCGATTGCGCCAGCGCGTGTCTTCGGTATAGACCTGCACGACCCGAGCGGGGTCGCGCGTGTTCCAGGCGTCCTCGGCCATGCGCACTTTCTGCGTGGCAGATTCGAAGGTGAACGGTGGCAGCGGCGGTTTGGATTCCATCTGCCTGCTCGAAGCAGGTTGCGTGCCTGAGCCAGTCGTTCAGATCACGTCGCACCCGCGATGACGCCCGATGCAGCCAGCGCCGCAATCGCAGCCGCGTCGTAACCGATCTCCGCCAGCAACTCATGCGTGTGCTGCCCCATTGCCGGGGGCTGCGAACGAATGCCCAGCCGCTCGCCGTCCAGCATCAGGGGCAACAAGGGCACCTTCGTTTCGCGGCCGTCCGGCAAGGTCAGGGGCGCAAGACCGCCGGTGGCGTTCAGGTGCGGATCGTCAAAGAGGTCTTCGGGCCGCGTGATCGGCGCGAACGGCAGTCCGTTCTTTTCGAACACCGCACTCAACTCCGCCGCCGAGTGATCGGCCAGCCGCGATCGCAGGATGGGCATCATCCAGTCGCGCGCCTGGACGCGATCGTTGTTGGTCTTCAGGCGCGGATCGACGAAGAGATCACCGAAGCCGAACGCCTCGCAAAACACCTTCCACTGCGAATCGCTGACGGCTGCGAGAAAGATCTGCTCGCCGCCCTTCACCGTGAACACGTCGTACACCGCCCACGCGGAGATGCGCCCCGGCATCGGCGCTGCGGGTTGGCCCGTCACCGCGAACTGCATCATGTGTTGCGCGACCAGGAAGACGTTGTTTTCGAACAATGCGCTTTGCACTTCCTGCCCCACGCCGGTCTTCTCGCGTTGCGCCAATGCAGCCATTGCACCGATCGCGCCGAACATGCCGCCCATCATGTCGTTGACGCTGGCGCCCGCTCGCAAGGGGTCGCCGGGCCGTCCGGTCATGTAGGCGAGGCCGCCCATCATCTGCACCACTTCATCGAGCGCAGTGCGGTGGTCGTAAGGGCCGGGCAGGAAGCCCTTGTGGCTGATGTAGATGAGGCGCGGGTTGGTTTGCCTGAGCGTCTCGTAGTCGAGCCCCAGCTTTTTCATCGTGCCCGGCTTGAAGTTCTCGCTCACGATGTCGGCGGTGGCCACCAGCCGCTGCGCCGCCGCGCGACCCTCGGGCTTTTGCAGGTCGAGCGCAATGCTCTTCTTGTTGCGATTGAACAGCGGATAAAAGCCCGCGCCCGAGCCGAGCAGGCGGCGCGTGTTGTCACCTGCCACCGGCTCGACCTTGATGACTTCGGCGCCCAGGTCGGCCAGCACCATGCCGCAGGTCGGACCCATCACCATGTGCGTGAATTCGACGATGCGGATACCCGCATACGGAAGCTTGCTCGAAGTGCCTGTTGTCATGTCGTCTGTCTTCATGAAAGGTGTCCGCGAAATCCCCTGGGCAACCCGGCCTCGGGCGTCATGCCGTACACCGGCTCGCCGGGAAGGCCGGCCATCAATGGCGCGCGGGCCGCGATCAGTTTCTCGATGTCGATACCTGTGCGCAGTCCCATCGCTTCGAACATGAACACGAGGTCTTCGGTGACCACGTTGCCGGACGCCCCGGGTGCGTACGGGCAGCCGCCCAATCCGCCCAGCGACGAGTCGAAGGTGCGCACGCCCACATCCCAGGCCGCCAGGCAGTTGGCCAGCCCGAGCCCGCGCGTGTTGTGCATATGGGCCGCGCCCGCGCGCTCGCCGATCTCTGCGCGAAGGCGCGTGAACAGCCTGCGGACCTGCGCTGGATTGGCCATGCCGGTCGTATCGGACAAGCCCACTTCATCGACGCCCGATTGCACCAGTTGCGCAGCCAGAGCGATCACATCGTCTTCGGCCACCTCGCCCTGGATCGTGCAACCGAACGCCGTCGACATGCCGACTTCGACCGGCACCTTTGGCGCGCTTTCGTTTCGCCAGCGGACGATGCCGCGCACTTCTTCGACCATCTGTTCGCGCGTCTTGCGCACGTTCGCCAGCGAGTGCGCCTGGCTGGCCGACACCGGAATGGTGATCTTGTGAACGCCCGCCTCCAGCGCCGCCTGAGCGCCGCGCAGATTCGGGACCAGGGCCATCACCGTCAGGCCGGGAAGCCCGACGGCATGCTTGACGACGGCGGCAGCATCGGCCATCTGCGGCAGGAGCTTCGCGGGCACGAACGACGCCACTTCGATTTCGCGCAAGCCCGCTGCGTAGAGCGCGTCAATCCACTTGAACTTGTCGGCGGTCGGCATCACGCCGCTCACCGACTGCAAGCCGTCGCGCGGGCCGACTTCGCTGATCGTCACTGTATGAAGGTCGCTTTGCTGCATCTGCGCACCCTACCACCGGAAACTACCGTGGCGATTACGTCTGTTTAAGTCATGGATAAATCAATGTGGCCGCTATTAATGGTCGTCAAAGTATCCAATACAGTACGGACACCAGCCGGGCATTGCCCGTGCTTTTCGTTTTGTTGCCACCGCCAGGAGAGAGATTCATGACCGACCGCACGACCATTCACGGCCTGCAAGTTGCCACCGAGCTGTACCGCTTCATCGAAGACAAGGCACTGCCGGGCACCGGCGTGGACAGCGCCACCTTCTGGAAGGGATTCGACGCCATCGTCGCCGACCTCGCGCCCAAAAACGTCGCGCTGCTGGCCGAGCGCGATCGCCTGCAGACCGAACTCGATACCTGGCACCAGGCCAACCCTGGGCCGATCCTGGATATGGCGGCCTATCGACGCTTCCTGGAGAACATCGGTTACCTGGTTGCGCCGCCCACCGGCGCCAAGGCGACGACGACCAACGTCGATGCAGAACTCGCCATTCAGGCCGGACCGCAACTGGTCGTGCCGATTCTCAATGCGCGCTATGCCTTGAACGCCGCAAACGCGCGCTGGGGCTCGCTCTATGACGCGCTCTACGGCACCGACGCGATACCCGAGACCGACGGCGCTGGACGCGCAGGCGGCTACAACCCGGTTCGCGGCGCCAAGGTCATCGCCTATGCGCGCCAGGTGCTCGACAACGCCGCCCCGCTGGCTTCCGGCTCGCATGCCGACGCTACCGGCTACAGCATCGAAGGCGGTGCGCTCAAGGTCGCGCTCAAGGGCTGCGCATCCACCGGCTTGAAGGATGCATCCCAGTTCGCCGGCTACCAGGGCGATGCGGCAGCGCCGTCATCGGTGCTGATCCAGCACAACGGCATCCACATCGACATCCAGATCGACCGCACCACCGCGATCGGCAAGAGCGACGCAGCAGGCGTGAGCGACCTCGTGATGGAAGCGGCGCTCTCCACCATCCTGGACCTCGAAGATTCGGTGGCCGTGGTCGATGCGCAGGACAAGGTCGTCGCGTATGCGAACTGGCTGGGCATCCTGCAAGGCACGCTGACCGAGCAGGTGAGCAAGGGCGGCAAGACCTTCACGCGCGGCCTCAACCCGGATCGCGTCTACAAGGGGCCGAGCGGCGGCCAAGTCACGCTGCACGGCCGCTCGTTGCTCTTCGTGCGCAACGTGGGCCACCTCATGACCAATCCTGCCGTGCTCTATGGCGGCGGCAAGGAAATCCCCGAGGGCATTCTCGACGGCGTGATCACGACGCTGATTGCCATCCACGATCTGAAGCGCAAGGACCCGGGCATCATCCGCAACTCGCGCACCGGCTCGGTCTACATCGTCAAGCCCAAGATGCACGGCCCCAAGGAAGTGGCGTTTGCATCCGAGCTGTTTGCCCGCGTCGAATCGCTGGTGGGCCTGCCGGCCAACACCGTGAAGCTGGGCATCATGGACGAAGAGCGCCGCACCAGCGTCAACCTGCGCGCGTGCATCGAGGCAGCGTCGGCGCGCGTCGCCTTCATCAACACCGGCTTTCTCGACCGCACTGGCGACGAGATGCACACCGCCATGCTCGCAGGCCCCATGTTCCGCAAGGGCGACATGAAGGCCAGCGCGTGGATTCAGTCGTACGAGAAGAACAATGTGGCGGTCGGCCTGGCTTCGGGGCTTCGTGGCCGCGCGCAGATCGGCAAGGGGATGTGGGCGATGCCTGATCTGATGGCTGCGATGCTCGAACAAAAGATCGGCCATCCCAAGGCGGGTGCGAACACGGCATGGGTGCCATCGCCCACCGCAGCCACGCTGCATGCGCTGCACTATCACCAGGTCAATGTTGCGCAGATCCAGAAGGACATGGAAGGCGCGCTGAGTGCTGACGCCGACCATGACGCGTTGCTCGCCGGCCTGCTGCAGATCCCGGTCGTGACCGAAGCGAAGTGGACCGCCGACGAGCGCCAGCAGGAACTGGACAACAACACGCAGGGCATCCTGGGCTATGTGGTGCGCTGGATCGACCAGGGCGTGGGCTGCTCCAAGGTGCCGGACATCCACAACATCGGCCTGATGGAAGACCGCGCAACGCTGCGCATCAGCAGCCAGCACATCGCCAACTGGCTCAGGCACGGCGTGGTGACGCACGAGCAGGTCAAGGCGACCTTCGAGCGCATGGCCGCGGTGGTGGACAAGCAGAACGCAGGCGATCCGCTGTACAAGAACATGGCTGGCAACTTCGAGACGTCGGCGGCTTACAAGGCGGCTTGCGATCTGGTGTTCAAGGGCCTGGAGCAGCCAAGCGGCTACACCGAACCGTTGCTGCACGCATGGCGGTTGAAGGTCAAGGCGGGGACGGCGTAAGCGCCTTGCGCATCAGCACCTGGTGCAGCGGCTGGCGCACGAAGCCCATTTTCTCCAGCGCCTCGCCGCCCACATCGGGTCGCTGCAATTGCGGCACCACGATGCGGTGGCGCGGGTGATCTTCAATCAGCGCAGCGATCAGCGCCTTGGCATCGGCCTGCGCGGGGTCGGCATCGACAAGGCTCTGGATGGTGAGCGCTTCAGGCCCCGTCTCCACATAGACGATCACCGCATCGCCGCAGCGCATCGCGTGCAAGGTCCCTTCGACGGCGCGCAGCGATGCGGGCGTCACCTGCAGCGGCAGGTTGCACAGCCTGAAGTCCACCGCATCGATGAAGCCGAACGCGTCGCCCAGGTCGATCATGTCGACATCTGCGGTGGATACGGCCGCATCGACCGGCGCGCGGCCTTCGCGCACGTAACCGTACAAGGGCGAGATTGCTTCGAACCCGCGGCTGGTGTACAGGCGCAAGGCGCGCTCGTTCTGCGCGAAGCATTCCAGCTCCACCCACTCCACCTGCGCAGCACGGGCGCGCTCGATGAAGTCATCGAGCAACGCGGGTGCGGCGCCGCTGCCACGCGCAGAGCGAATCGCGCCCATCGTGGCGAGCCGCCATGCGGCGATGCGCGGGCGGGGCGCCACCAGCGCGAATGCAATCACATCACCCCGGCGCATGGCGACGCGGCTTTGTGTCAGCTCGATGGTGTGCCGCTCCAGGAACTGAGGCCACTGGTCCAGCCCGAGCGTGAACGGGCCGATCAGGTAGTCGGCAAACGCTTCGCGGAAAGCGCCATGCAGGATGCCAGCGTCGATGTGGCTGGCGGGGCGGATCTCGTACTCAGGCATGCCGCTAGTATCGCGCTGCGCGCAGCCCAACGCCCGGCACCGTGGCCTACACTGGCACGATGAATGCCTTTCGAGCCGCGCAATGCCCCCTGTGCGGCGAGCTCAACCGCTGCGCCATGGAGATCGAACGCCAGACCCGCGTCGCGCAGCCGAACTGCTGGTGCATGCAGGTTGACTTCAGCGCCGAACTGCTGGCCAGCGTCCCCTCGGCGGCAAAGAACAACGCGTGCATCTGCGAAACCTGCGCGCGGGCAGCCGCACGGCTCGATACAACCTGACCACAACCAGACCATGTGCCAACTTCTCGGAATGAACTGCAACACGCCGACGGACGTGACGTTCAGCTTCAGCGGCTTCGCCCAGCGCGGCGGTCGCACCGACCATCACGCCGATGGCTGGGGCATTGCGTTTTTTGAAGGCGCGGGCTTGCGTCATTTTGTGGATCACCAACCGGCATGCGATTCGCCGGTGGCCGAGCTGATCCGGCGTTATCCGATCAAGAGCCGCAACGTGATCTCGCATATCCGCAAGGCGACGCAAGGCGCCGTGTCGCTGGAGAACTGCCACCCGTTCGTGCGCGAATTGTGGGGCCGCTATTGGGTCTTCGCGCACAACGGCAACCTGGAGAACTTCCACCCGCGCCTGCATTCGAGCTTCCGCCCAGTCGGCGCGACAGACAGTGAGCGCGCCTTTTGCTGGCTGATGCAGGAGCTGGCGAAGTCGCATGCGGGTGTGCCCGATATTGCCGAACTCACGCTGACCTTGCGCGAACTGACGCCGCAGATTGCAAAGCACGGCACGTTCAACTTTCTGTTGTCGAATGGGCAGGCGCTGTGGGCGCACTGCTCGACCAACCTGTTCTTTGTCGAGCGCAAGCACCCGTTCGCGCACGCGCACCTGGCCGATGAAGACATGAGCATTGATTTCGCCCGCAACACCACACCGCAGGACAAGGTGGCGGTGGTGGTGACTGCGCCGCTCACGACGAATGAAGCCTGGACGCAGTTCGCGCCGGGCGAGTTGCGCGTGTTTGTGGATGGGGCGGTGGCCTGAACCAGCTGGTCATGCCGGACCCGAAGCGGGGACAGCGCTCGATCGAAGATGGATTGCGGGTCGAGCCCGCAATGACAGTCAGGTGGGCTGTCATGCCGGACTCGATCCGGCATCCACCGCGAAGCGGACACGGCGACCGATCGGAAATGGATTGGGGGTCGAGTCCGCCATGACAGCGGGTTGAACGCTACGCCGCTTTCGCGGCCTCCAGCGCATCCAGAAACATCGCAGGCACATCGAACCCGGTCTGCTGCGTGATTTCCTGAAAGCAGGTCGGGCTCGTGACATTGATCTCCGTCAGCGAATCACCGATCACATCCAGTCCCACCAGCAGCAACCCGCGCGCCGCGAGCTTGGGGCCGATGGCATTGGCAATTTCAAGGTCGCGCGCCGACAGCGCCTGCGCAACGCCCTTGCCGCCTGCCGCCAGGTTGCCGCGCACCTCGGTGCCCTGCGGAATACGCGCCAGGCTGAACGGCACGGGCTTGCCGCCGATCACCAGCACGCGCTTGTCGCCCAGCGTGATCTCGGGCACGAAGCGTTGCACCATCAGACTGGTCGCGCCATCGCGATTGAGCGTCTCGGTGATGGAGCCCAGGTTCAGCCCGTCCGCCTTCACCCGATAAATGCCCATGCCACCCATGCCGTCGAGCGGCTTGAGGATGATGTCGTGATGCTCTGCGTGAAAGCGCCGCACTTCCTGCGCATCGCGTGTGACAAGCGTGGGGCTGCAGAACTGCGCGAACTCCATGATCGCGAGTTTTTCAGGGTGGTCACGCAGCGCGGCCGGCTTGTTGAACACAGCCACGCCTTCGCGCTCGGCCTGTTCCAGCAGATGTGTCGCGTAGAAATATTCGCTGTCAAACGGCGGGTCCTTGCGCATGATGACGGCGTCGAAGTCTTTCAGGGCCTTCACACCTTCGTGCGTGACGATGAACCAGTCGTCGTCAACGCCCGTGAGCCTGATCTCGCGCACCTGCGCGGTCACGACTCCTCCAGAGCGCCAGCTGATGTGGCGTGGCTCGCAAGCGGCAACCGAATGACCGCGGCGCTGCGCCTCACGCATCATGGAATAGGTTGTGTCCTTGTACGTCTGGAAGACTTCCAGCGGATCAGCGACGAAGAGAATTTTCATGCGTTCTACTGTTGCACAAAAAAGGTGTCTTCGCCCGTTTCGGGCTATTGCAGGTGCAGCAACCTGAGCATCGTCCAGCCGATGACCAGCGAGAGCAAGGGAATGCCCAGCAGCAATCCACGGCGCGTGGTTCGCGTGGCCACCAGCAACCCCGCAGTGGCGAGCGCGGTGGGCTCAGGCATCAATCCGGCAAACTCTGCCCTTGCAAGAGAACCCCCGAGAAGCGCCGTCACTGCGGGATACGCGATCACCGCGACCAGCGCCACGACGACACCCGCCCATCGCGTCCGGACCGACGGCTCCGCACGCAAGCCCGGTCGCAAGGCCACGCCCAGCAACAGCATTGCCTGCACCCAGAACGCCCATGCCAGGTAGCGCGCGCCCCAGTTGATCGGTGCAAACAACTGCCAGTGAAACTGCCACCCCACACTGAACCAGGCCACGGCCAGCACGGCCCCGGTTACCGGTACCGCCAGTGGCTTGCGTGCGGCGACCATCCACACCAGCAACAGGCCCGCCGCCATGACGATGACTTGCCACGGCCATGCGTCGGCATTGAGGCGCTCGACCAGCCGCCAGTAGGTGGCAGCCGAGAACATGAGAAAGTCCGACAGTTCGTAGCTCGACCACTCGGACACACGCGACTTTCAGAGTTTGCCGATGTGATCGGCAATGCGCTTTCGAAACGCTTCATCGGGCATGGCGCCCGACGCGGCTGCGAGGTTTTCGCGTACGTGCGCCACCTGGCGCGTCGCAGGAATCACGCAGGTGACCGCTGGATGCGAGACGATGAACTTGATGACCAGCTGCGCCCAGCTCGTGCATCCGATGTCGGCGGCCCACGCAGGAAGGGGATGCGCCTGCAGCTTGCGCAGCAGCTGGCCTTCGCGAAACGGGCGGTTCACGAGCACCGCGATGCGCCGCTCCTGCGCCAGCGGCAGCAATTTCTGTTCGACCTCGCGGTCCAGCGGGTTGTAGGTGAGCTGGATGAAATCGAGCTTGTGGCCACGCATGATCGCTTCGAAGTCCGCGTGACGACGGCCCTCTGATGTCGTGATGCCGACATAGCGCAATTGCCGCGCCGCCTTCATCGCCTGCAGCATCGGCAGGTGTTCTTGCCAGGCCAGCAGGTTGTGTACCTGCAGCAGGTCGAATCGCGGGACTTGCCAGAGCGCCTGCGATTGCCTGATCTGTGCGGGTCCATCCGATGAGGTCCAGACCTTCTCGGCAGAGATCAGCGAGCCAGGCATGCCAAGCTTGCGCAGGCCCTCTCCGATCACGCCTTGCGAAGAGCCGTACATCGGTGATGAGTCGACCAGGCGTCCGCCCGCCGCGAAGAAGGCTCGAAGCACTTGCGCGCATTGGTCGCGAGCGGCCGAGTCGTTGCCCACATTGAAAGTGATCCAGGTGCCCAGGCCCACGGCAGGAATCTGCTCGCCGGAAGAAGGCACGGTCTTGAGCAGCACGGCGGCTTTCGCGGGTGCGGGTGTGGGTCCAGGTGCGGGTGCGGTCGCGCTCGGCTGCGCGTGCAGCGTTGACACCGCAGGAAGCGCCGTGAACGCCGGCGCCATCTGGAGAAATGCTCGCCGCTTCATGCAGCCAAGCTTAAGTCAGATCTCGATCTTGGACCCAAGCTCAACCACCGAATTGTTCGGCAGCCGCAGGAAGTCAGCCGCGCCGCTGGCGTTGTGGTGCATCTGCGCAAACAGCTTTTCGCGCCAGGGCGCCATGCCCCCGCCAATGCTTGGGATCACCGTGTCACGCGAGAGGAAGTAGCTGGTGGTCATGGCTTCGATCTCGCAACCGCGTCCACGAATCTGCTCAAGCGCCCGCGGCACGTCGGGGTCGTTCTTGAAACCGTAATGCAGCACGACCTGCCAGCAGCTGTGTCCCAGAGGCTCGATCTCCACGCGCTTGCCGATGCCGATCCACGGCACCTCGTGATTCTTCACCGTGACAAACAGGTTGTTCTCGTGCAGCACCTTGTTGTGCTTGAGGTTGTGCAGGAGCGCATTGGGCACAGTGCCGGTTTCTGCCGTGAGGAAAACCGCTGTCCCTTCGACGCGCGTGGGCGGACTGACGAACACGGCTTCGAGAAAGCTCGGCAGGTCGATCGCATCGGACTTGATCTTGGCGTTGAGAATCGCGCGGCCCTGCTTCCAGGTCATCATCAGCGTGAAAATCATGCCGCCGATCGCGAGCGGAAACCAGCCGCCCTGCAGCAGCTTGAGGGCGTTCGACAGGAAGAAGGTTAGATCGACGACAAAGAACCAACCCGTCGCCGCAATGCACAGCGCCAGCGGGTACTTCCAGCCGTAGCGAATCACAAAGAAGGTCAGCACCGTGGTGATGAGCATGTCGAGCGTGACGGCGATGCCGTAGGCGGCAGCCAGTGCGCTGGACGAACGGAAGAACAGCACTGCCAGCACGATGGCCACGAACAGTCCCCAGTTCACGGCCGGGATATAGATCTGACCGGTGTCGCGCACGCTGGTGTGCTGGATGTTCAGCCGCGGCAAGTAGCCCAGCTGGATCACCTGCTTGGTCACGCTGAACGCGCCCGTGATGAGCGCCTGCGATGCAACCACACCGGCAGCCGTCGCCAGCACCACCAGCGGCAGCTGCGCCCAGTCAGGCGCCATCAGGAAGAACGGGTTCTTCACGGCATCCGGGCGCTCCAGCAGAAGCGCGCCCTGGCCGAAATAGTTGAGCACCAGCGCCGGCATGACCACGCTGAACCATGCAATGCGAATCGGTCGCTTGCCAAAGTGCCCGAGGTCGGCGTAGAGCGCTTCGGCACCGGTTACGCACAGCACCACGGCCCCCAGGATGATGAAGGTCGTGCCCGGGTTGCGCACCATGAACATCACGGCGTAATGCGGGCTGAGCGCGTAAAGAATTTCAGGGTGACGCAGGATGTGCGAGATGCCCAGCAGCGCGAGTACCGCGAACCACACCAGCGTGACCGGGCCAAAGAACCGGCCGATGCCACTGGTGCCGCGTTTTTGCACGGCGAACAGGCAAAACAGCACGATGAGCGTGAGCGGGACGACCCAATCCTTGAACCTCGGCGAAACCACTTCCAGGCCTTCTATCGCCGACAGCACCGTGATCGCAGGGGTGATGACGCCGTCGCCGTAAAAAAGCGAGGTGCCGAAGATGCCCACCGCCAGCAGCCACTTGCGCAGCTCCGGCTTGTCTTTGACGGCTTGCGATGCCAGGGCCAGCATCGCGATCAATCCGCCTTCGCCGTTGTTGTCGGCGCGCAGCACCAGCACCACGTACTTGATCGAGACGATGACCGTCAGCGTCCAGAAAAAGAGGGAGAGGATGCCGTAGACGTTGGCGATCGTGAACGGCACATGGCCGGACCCGAAAACTTCCTTGACGGCGTACAGGACGCTGGTGCCGATATCGCCGTAGACGACACCGATGGCGCCAATGGTTAGCGCCGCGAGCGAAGATTTTGACTTTTGCACAAGTGCCCCGCCTTGCCGGCCGTGGCCGATACGGGGTGGGTTCTTTTGGGACCGCTATTGTGCGCCTGCGCCTGCCCCGAAACCATCCATGTTGCAGTGCAGCAACGCGGTTGGACCGGCCGGTCTATTTCAGCGCGGGCTCAATCGTAGGTCTCTGCGTCCGGGTCGGTGGCTTCGAGTTCGTAGCTCGCGGCGAGCATGGCAAGCCGCCCGATCACGCCATACATATAGAAGCGGTTCGGCGCGCTGGCACCAGGAGTTTCACCGGGCTGAGGTAAGCGCGTACTCTCGGCAAAGGCCAGCGGGGCAAAGCTGGAGCCGGGCGCGTTCAGGTTCTCATCCACCCCGCGATCGGCATGCACCCGGTAGAAGCCGCCCACCACGTAGCGGTCCATCATGTACACGACAGGCTCGGCCACCGCATCGTTGACGCGTTCGTTGGTGAGCACGCCTTCCTGGATGATGACCTGGTGAATCGGCTGGCCGTCCTTGTTGACGTCCATCTTGTTGCGGGTCTTCAGGCTGAGCTGGTCGAGGTCCTTCACGTCGCGCACGGTCATGATGCCCATGCCAGACGTGCCGTTGTCGGCCTTGACCACCACGAACGGCTTCTCGTTGATGCCGTATTCCTTGTACTTCTTGCGGATCTTGGTCAGCAGCGCATCGACGTTGGTCGTGAGGCACTCCATGCCCGAACTGTCGGCGAAATTCACCTCGCCGCACATATTGAACATCGGGTTGATGAGCCACGGATCGATGCCCAGCAGCTTGCCAAAGCGCTTGGACACCTCTTCATAGCTCTTGAAGTGGTTGCTCTTGCGCCGCACCGACCAGCCCGCGTGCAAGGGCGGCAGCAGGTACTGCTCATGGATGTCTTCCAGGATGCCGGGAATGCCGCTGGACAGGTCGTTGTTGAGCAGGATCGTGCAGGGATCGAAGTCTTTCAGGCCCAGGCGGCGCTTGGTGCGCACCACCGGCTCCAGCAGCACCGCGCCGCCACCGGGCAGCTTGATGGAGGTCGGCTCCTTGATGTCCGGGTCGATCGAGCCGATGCGCACATTGAGCCCGGCCATGTGAAAGATGCGCTGGAGCTGCGCCAGGCTGGACAGATAGAACGTGCTGTGGGTGTTGTTCTCGGGGATCACCAGCAGGTTCTTGGCCTCGGGGCAGATCTTTTCGATGGCAGCCATCGCCGATTGCACCGCCAGCGGCAGCATCTCGGGTGTGAGGTTGTTCCAGCCGCCGGGGTACAGGTTGGTGTCGACCGGCGCCAGCTTGAAGCCCGCATTGCGAATGTCCACCGAGCAATAGAACGGCGGCGTGTGCTCCATCCATTCGAGGCGAAACCAGCGCTCGATGGCGGGCATGGAGTCGAGCACCCGCTGCTCGAGCTCGTTGATGGGGCCTGTCAGGGCAGTGATGAGATGGGGAACCATGGCCCTATTGCCTTCGTGTTTTTCTTGACTGAATTGTAGGGATTTGAGGGCGGCGCAGCGGTATTGCAAGCCCGCACCTTCGCGGCTTCACGCCTGCAGGACCAACTATTTTCATCTTTTCCTAAACAAGCCCATTGCGGTGCCGATAAGTGAGTCAACGGGAGTCCTTTTTCCTATAACTCAAAGAAAGCAAACGAATGGCTGCAATAGTTGCCGGCAACAGCCTGGGGCTGTCGCTCACGTCCTTGTCAACGCTGGGGCAAAACGGCTCCGAGGGCGCACCGACGGCGGGTCGCCGCGGCGAACAAATATCTGAGCGGGTGTATGTCAACGCCGTGACGGGCAACCTGGTCGTGCAGGGCCAGGATGAATTTATTGCGAGCCGGGGCTCGGACCTGTCGGTTGTTCGTACCTACAACAGCCGCGGCAAGTTCAATGCGGGGGTTCAGGACGCATGGGCCGTGGGCTCCACGCGTCAGCGAATCGTCGGGCCGCTGCACGCAGGGCCGGGCACGATCATCCGCGCGGACCACGACGGTGCCGAAGCGACCTACACATGGGATGCGGCGCGAGCGCTCTACATCACGACCGCGGGCGGCGGCGCGCACGACTCGGTAGGCTGGGACAGCGCGCTAAGCCAATTCGTCTGGAGAGATGGGTCAACCGGCCTTGTAGAGCGCTACGACCAGGCGGGCAGACTGGTCAAGACGCTGGATGCGGACTCGAACGCCGTGACCTATGCATACAACGCGCAGGGCCGGCTGGAGTCGATGAACGCGGCCAACGGCGAGGTGCTCACGTACAAGTACAACGCCAGCGGAGACCTCAGCGAAATCACCGCCAGCGCGTCGGGCAGCGCGACCTTCACGACGCGCACGAGCTACAGCTACGACAGCGCCCGTCGCCTGTCCGACGTGCGGGTGGACCTCACGCCAGCGGACGCGACCGACAGCAAAAGCTGGGTCACGCACTACGACTACGTCGATGCGAGCAGCCAGCGGCTCCTGATGATCACGCAGGGCGACGGCAGCACGCTTGCGTTTGGCTACGGCGCGGTGGATGCGAGCGGCTACGCCAAGGTCACATCCATCACCGACGGCCTGGGCCGCACCACGAACTACGACTACAGCGTTGCCAACCAGACGACGGTGACCGACGCGGCAGGCTCGCTCACGGTCTTCAGGTACGACGCAGCCGGACAGTTGAAGCAGATCGACAAGGGCGGCCTGCTGGAGCGCGCGTTCGAATACGACACGTTGACCGGCGACCTCACAAAAGTCACCCACGGCGACGGCTCGTATGCGCAATATCGCTACGACGCATTCGGCAACCTGACCCAGCAGTGGGACACCGGCGGCAATTCGCTAGCGCGCACGTACACCGCAGGCAACCAGCTCGAAAGCGAGACGGTCTATCACGCCGCCGATGCAGACAAGGCCCAGGCCGCGTCGCAGCCCGGCGCAGGCACCACCACCCGCTATATCTACAAGGCCGATGCACCGCAACGCCTGGCGTTCGTGGTGACAGCGCAGGGCCGCGTCACCCAGCACACGTACAACGCATACGGCGAGCGCACGCGCACACAGTCATTCGATGCGACGTACGCAGGATCGATGACGGAGCCGGCCTTGCTTGCCTGGTCGGCGGCCCAACCCGCCGCAGGCATCACACGCACGGATAGAAGCTACGACGAGCGCGGGCAGCTGTGGAAAGAAACCACCTACGGCACGACAGGCGATGCCGCCACGCAAGCCACCGCGATCTACACCTACAACGCGCAGGGCCAACTGCTGACGGTGACCGATGGCAGCGGGGTCGCATTCAGCTACAGCTACGACGGACTGGGCCGCCAGAAGACAGCGACCGACGCGCTGGGTCGCAGCACCATCACCGATTACGACGACGCGGGCGCGACTACATCGGTGACCCAGGCCAACGGCCTTAGCACCACCAGCGCGTGGGACAGGGCCGGAAACCTCATCACCGTCTCGACCCGCTTGCAGGGCGTGGCCCTGGGTGTGAAACGCTACACCTGGGACGCGGCCAACCGGCTGGTGATGACCACTGACGAGACCGGTGTGCGCAGCTTCATCCTGTACGACGCGCAGGGTAGGCAACAGGCCACCATCGACGGCGACGGCAGCTTCACCGAATACTTCTACGACAGGGCTGATCGACTGACTCGCAGCCTGACCTACAGCACTGCCGCAGTCCTTTCCAGACTGGTGGATGCGAGCGGCAACTGGCTCAATGCGTCCATCGCCACCGTGCGCCCGGCGGCGGCATCAACCACTGACCGCAGCCAATGGCGCGCCTATGACAGCGCCGGGCGGCTGTCAAAAATGGTGGACGCACAGGGAGCGGTGACGCAGTACGACTACGACGGCGCGTCGCAGCTGATGGCAACGCGCCGGTATGCCAGCACCATCGTCACCACGGCGCTGGGCAACACGCCGCCAGCCAGTGCGATTGCACCGGTCGCCAATGCAGCGGATGACCGCATCACCCGCAACTTCTACGACAACGACGGCCTGCTCATCGCCAGCCTGGACGCAGAAGGCTATCTGCAGACGCACGCCTACGACGGCACGGGGCTCCTGGTGCAGACAACGCGTTACGCGAACCAGACGCTTGCGAGCGACCGTGCAACAGGTCAGCTGGCCACCTTGATCGCCAGCGCAGATGACGGCGCCGGGCACCAGCTCACCACCTGGCTGCGCGATGGCAGCGGCCGCGTCGAAGGTGAGATCGATGCGCAGGGCTACCTCACCCGCACCACCTACGACATGGCCGGGCGCGTGCTTGCGCAAATGCGATACGAGAACAAGGTGACGGCGCCGTTCACGCCTGCGAGCTCCGTGCAGACGCTGGTGCCGGTCGCAGGCACGCAAGATCGCAAGACGCTCTTCGAATACAACCAGGTCGGCCAGCTCAAGAAAGAGATCGACTACCAGGGCACGATCACCACGCACGACTACGACGGCATGGGCAATCGAACGCTCACGCTGCGCGCGGTCAACACCTGGCAGGAAACGAGAGCCACGCTGGCCAACCAATACGACGAGCGCGGCCGCCTGATCTGCGAACTGACAGGCGAGGGATATGCAGCGATGCAACTGGCCGCAACACCGGCGCAGGCCCAGGCCATTGCACTGCAACACAGCCGGGTGCACGCATACGACGATGCGGACCGTCGCACGAGCACGACCGACCCGAACGGACAGCGAACGCTCTACTTCTACGACGCAGACGGACGCCTCACGCACACGGTGAACGCGACGGGCGCAGTCGTGGAGAGCGTGTACAACGCGCTCGGCGACAAGACCGCCGGGATCCGTTATGCGACAGGTATCTCCGCTGCCAATCTGGCGCTGCTCACGGGTGCCAAGGCAGGCGGTCTCGTCAACACCACGCTCACCACCGCCATTGCATCGATCCGCGATTCTGGCAAGGATTGGCGAGTCGACTACACCTATGACAAGGCCGGTGGGCTCGACAAAAAACAGGATGCATCGGCCAGCATCACCGACTACACGCTCAATGCGTTTGGCGAAGAAATAGAGCGGATCGACCCGCTGGGCACAGCAGGCACGCGCGTCGTCAGCACCACGCGCGACCGGCGCGGATTCGCCACCAGGACCACAGAAGATGCGTCTGGCCTGAACCGCAAACGCGAGACCAGCTACGACGCGTTCGGTCGCATCGACAGGGCAGTCGATGGCACCAACGCCGCCAGCATCGTGAGCTACGACAGGCTGGGCCGGCAGGTGAGTGTCACTGGCCCGCTGCAAGCGGACACGTCAACAAGCTACGACGCGTTCGGCCGGGTGCTGACGCAGACCGATGCGCTGCAAAAGATCACGGGGTACAGCTACGACACGGCCAGCCGGACGATCACGGTGACAACACCCGAGGGCTTGCAACTGGTCACGACGCAGGACCGCCATGGACAGGCGGCGAGCGTGCGCGATGCGCGCGGCATCACCACGACCTATGCCTACGACATGGACGGCCGTCTGGAAGCAACGACGCGTGACGGCGTCACCACTTCGCGAACCTACGACCGTGCCGGGCGCCTGCTCACCGAGACCGATGGCAACGCGAAGATCGTCACCATCACCTACGACGACGCGAACCGCAAATGGACGCGCACGGTCGATGCGGGCGCTGGTGGCCTTGCATTGGCCACCAGCTATACAGCCGATGCACAGGGCCGCCAGATCAGTGTCACCGAACCGAACGGGGCTCTGACCCAATACGCCTACAACAAGGACGGCCAGTTGCAGTCGATGACGGTGGACGCGGCCGCAGGCGGCCTGGCCCTGAAAACCCAATACGCCTACGACCCGCAGGGCAACGTGGTGTCGGTAACAGACCCGATGGGCAGCAGGACCGACTATGTTTTCGACAAGCTCGGACGCCGGATCGCGCAGACGGTCGATGCGGGCACGGCGCAAGGCAAGCTCAACCTCACCACCCGCTACAGCTACGACGCCAATGACAACGTGGTGAGCGTGACGGACGCGAACAACGTCACCAGTTACCGCATCGACGACGCCAACAACCGCCCCATCTACACGATCGACGGCGCGGGCAATGTGCAGGCGAGCGAGTACGACGCAGCAGGTCGATTGACCAAAACCATCCGCTACGCGCGCCCGGTCACGGGAGTCGGGGCGACGACCACTGCGCTGCAGCTGGCAGGCAAGCTCGTCGCCGACCCTGACGACCAGACGCTCTACCGCGTCCATGACAACGACGGCCGTCTCACCGCCACAGCGACCGGTGCGGGCGAAGTGGTGCGATATGTGTATGACGGCAACGGCAACGTGGTGGAGCGCCGCGCCTATGCCAATGCGCTGGTCGGCTGGACGCCCGGCTGCCCAGTCAACCTGGTGTCCGACGATGCGAGGGACCTACGCGAACGCAAGCTCTACGACAGTTTCAATCGGGTGACCTACAGCATCGACGGCACGGGCGCGGTCGTCACATTCAAGTACGACAAGGCCGGGAACGTCACCGAGCGGCTGGCGTATGCGACGACGATTGCACCGTCGTCGTTCACCGGCACCACCGCCGTGCTGCCCACAACCAGCACCAGCGACCAGAAGGTGATGAACGTCTACGACGGTGCGAATCGCCCAACCCACAGCGCCGATGGCACTGGAGCAGTGACGCGACGCATCTATGACCGCAACGGCAATGTGATCCAGCAAGCGGCCTATTCAAGGCGGATCGCACCCGGCGCATCGCCCGCCCTGGTGATCGCAACCGCAGGCATGGACCGCTTGACCAACTACGTCTATGACAAGGCCAATCGCCTCACGCACACCATGAATGCGGCAGGCGCGGTCGTGCAAAACATCCTGGACGCGAACGGAAACATCACCCAGCGCATCCAGCGCAACAAGACGGCAACGCCCACCGGCGCAGGCGTGACGCTCACCGCCATCACCGTCTCAGCAGACGCGGCCAACGACCGCATCGCGCGCATGGCCTGGGACGGGGCCAACCGGCTCGTGATGGCAGTGGACGGCACAGGCGCTGCCACAGAGACTGTCTATGACGGCGTGGGCAACGTGCGCACTTCCATCCGCTACGAGAACCCGATCACCGACTACGGCACGATCGGCACGACACCGTTGCCGGCAGCACTCAAGTCGAAGATACCCACGCCGCTGGCACAGCGCGCCACCAGCTACAGCTACGACAACGCCAACCGCCTCAAGACCACCACCGATGCACTCGGCCAGGTGGAGAGCTACGAGTACGACGGCGTGGGCAATCGCAAGAGCTTCAGCAACGCCAAGGGCGCGACCTGGAGCTACGACTACGACGCGTCGGGACGCATGACCGAGGAAAGATCGCCCTCAGTCGATGTCGCCGTGCTGAGCGAAACCAGCTTTGTCAGCCCGACGCCGACGGTCTTGCGCACGACATTCGAATACGACGCGCTGGGCAACCTGTTCGCGCGCAAGGAGGCCGCCGGACGGACAGAAGAGCGCGTGACGCGCTACGAATACGACGCGGCGGGCCGGCAGGTGCGCACACGCTTTGCACCGGTCGCGGTGTATGCGCAAGAGAGCGACGCTGCACTCGCCACCAACGGACAGGGGCAGACCGTCACGCGCTCTGAACTCGCGCTCACGTCCCTTGTCAGCGAGACCTGGTACGACGCGCTGGGCAACGCGGTCGCCAACAAGGACGTCGCTGGCAAGATGGCCTACAAGGTCTATGACGCGGCAGGCAGTGAGGTCTACGACGTCGACGCGATGAGCTACGTCACCCAGCGCGTCTACAACGCATTCGGCGAAGCCACCTCGCTCAAGCGCCTTGCGACGGCCATCACTTCGTTCGGCACAGCCACCAGCATCACGCAGGCCCAGCTTGAAGCGCGGCTGGTGACCGACGCGGCCAACGACCGCACGCTCTCCACCCGCTACGACAACATGGGCCGCGTCAGCACCCTGACTGAAGAGGCGGCCTACATCTGGGACTCGGAAGCGGCGCAGTACTACAACACATCCAGACTCACAACGACCACCTACAACGCGTTCGGCGAAACGGTGCAGGTCGCGCGCGCGAAGAACATATCGACAGGCGTGGTGAGCGAATTCAGCTACTACGACGCGGCCGGTCGGCTCAAAGCCAGCGTGAATGCGGGCGGCTTCCTGACCCGGTACAGCTATGACGCGGTCGGCAACCTGCAGGAACAGACCGAATACGCACGGGCCGTCTCCGGTGCGACCGCGACCAGCCAGCCCGCTGCCGTGATCGACACCGCAGACCGCGGCACCACCTACACCTACGACAAGCTCAATCGCAAGAAGAGTGAAACGCGCAAGGCTGTGGAGTACACCGACCCGGACACGTTTGCTCCGGGCGTGGGCGACGTCACGACCCGCTACGAATACGACGCACTTGGCAACCTGGTGCAGCAAGTCGCCGCAGACAACGGCATCACGTACACCTGGTACGACGCGCTCGGACGCGTGACCGCCATCGCGCAGCCCGCGCGAGCAGGCGAAGACGGATCGACCGCTCTCACACCATTGACGGTCTACAGCCGCGACGCATTCGGCAATGTCGTCATGCAGACCGAGCACGCCCGGGGCGCTTCGTCCATCGCAGGCGCGCAGCCGGTCGCCAACGTGGACACGGCCAATGACCGCACCACGTTCACCTATCTGGATGCAGCCGGCCATGCGACGCACACCCAGGACGCACAGGGCAATCACCGCTACGCATCATTCGATGCGCATGGCCGCGTCGCCAAGGAGTGGCAGGCCGTGGCGACCACGGTGGGCACAACGGCAAGTTCGGGTCTCATCTTTCGCGCGTACCAGTACGACGCGCTGGGTCGGCTCATCAAGGTGAGCGCTCCGCTGTCGAACACCCAACTGGTGGACGGCAAGGCGACCATCGTGAGCCAGTCGAGCATTACCACCGTCGCCACGACGGACTTCAAATACAACGCGTTCGGCGAAACGGTTGCGAAGGGCGTGGCCGGAGGCACACAGGAGTACTTCGACTACGACCGCGCCGGGCGGCTCTGGCGAAGCAATGAAGGCGGCATCGACAAGATCTTTCTGTACGACCGCCTGGGCAACCGCACGGCAGAACTGTCGAGCGCGGGCTACGCCTACGACAACTCCGACCTCAAGACCGCCTACACGCTGGCCACCATCAGCAGTGCCGCGTCGAGCACCGCGCTGCGCCGCATCGACATGAAGTACGACGCGCTGGGTCGCGTCAAGCAGCAGACGCTGGCCCAACGCGCCGAAACCTACAGCGACGTCGCGGTGCGAAGCGCGAACGTCACAGCCACCGTGACCGCAGGCGGGGCATACAACAGCTTCTCGGGCTGGAGCGCGGGCTCGGTCACGCTCGCATGGAGTGCGCTCGCGAACCTGGGCGCGGGTGAAGTAAAGGCAGTCGTCGAATACCGCGCCAGGGTCGCCAACGCCGATGGCAGCATCTCCGAAAGCACAGCCACGCGCAGCGCCATGTCCATCCTCACGTCAGAGGCAGGCAGCACCGGCGCGGTCATCGCCATCCCGCTGGACAACACCGCAGAAGGCGGCGTCGCCCGCATCACGCGAGTGACGGTCTACAAGAAGAGCAACTTTGGCGTGTGGGTGGAGGTAAGCAACCAGAGCGGCCCAACCGCGCCGACAGCCAGCCACGTCATCGAGGTAGAGCGGGTCGCGGGCGTCATCAGCCAGTCGATTGAGATCAAGCGCTCATCGACCAGCGCGTGGGAAGCGATGCCCGCCACCAACGGACTGTGGGCCGACTTCGGGGACAAGTACCAGCTCGACCTGCGCGGCTTCGATGTGGCGGCGACACAGTTTCGCGTGCTGGGCAAGATGGCCAACGGCACGCAGACCACGCTGTACACGGGAAGCCTTGCGAACGTGACTGCGCAGGGGTACGACGGCACATCGCAGAAGCTGCGCCCCGTCGTCAACCAGAGCGTGGACCGATGGGGCAATGTCACCAGCATCTCGGACGTGCGCAACACAGCATGGGTGACGAAGTACGACTACAACGCAAGCAACCAGATGATCCGGCAGTACCAGCCGATCGAGGGCGCAGGCGGCCTGTACGTGAGCATCGCCACACGCCACATCCACTACGACAAGATGGGCCGACAGGTCGGCATGCAGGACGGCAACGGCAACATCAACCGCCAGCGCTTCGACGCGCAGGGCAACCTGGCCGAAGAAATCCACGCCGACGGCGGGCGCATCGTGCATCGCTACAACGCGTTCGGTGAACGAAAGGAAACCATAGACGCGATGGCCAACCGCACGACCTTTGCGTACAACAAGGTCGGCCTCAAAACCTCTGTCACGCACTGGGCACGGGCGATCGGCGCAGAGCCCGCGATGTTCGAGGTGTACACCGCGGGCCGCTCGGGAGACAGCGTCACGCTGACTGCCTCGACAACAGCGAGCATCACCGAGACGATGGAGTGGGATGCGGCGGGCCGGATGCTGAGCCAGACCAATGGCGCAGGCGAGAAGACGCGGTATCAATACGACCTGCGCGGCAACGTGATCCGCACCACACAAAACAGCGGCGCGGTACGCGAGACCAACGCGTTCGACACGCAGGACCGCAAGATCGCCGAGACCGACGGCAACAACCTCACCGCCAAATGGAGCTACGACTACTTCGGCCGTGTCACCACACGCACCGACATCGGCGCTGCCGTCTACACCTACAAGTACGACGCAGCGAAACAGTTGCGCTCGGTCACCAACACGCGCGGGCAGAACCTCACGTACGGATACGACCAGGCGGGGCAGTTGAACCAGGTGCAGGACGCGGCGCTCGCCAAGACCACGACCTACGCGCTGGACTGGGCTGGCAACAAGATCGCAGAGGAAGTGCTGCAAGCCGGCGTCGTCTACCAGAACAACCACATGGGCTACGACAGCATCGGCAACCTGCGCTGGGTGGGCGACACGCACTCGCAGGTGCTCATGAACTACGACCTGGCGGGCAACAGGGTGAGTGTGTTCACGCACGTCATCAACACCGACGGCCTGACCGAAACACCCAACGACACCAATCGCTACTTCCAGTACGACAAGATGAACCGCCAGACGGTGGTGGACGCCATCGACGCGGCGGGAAACATCAATGCCAACCAGGGACACAAGCTCGCGTACGACCTGAACGGCAATCGCACCACCGACACCTTCTACGGCAGGATCGTCAACAAGGTCTACAAGAACGGCGACCCGGAGCAGTTCGACTACAAGGCGAGCACCGCGCTGGGCCAGCTCACCGAAACCTACCAATACGATGCGCTCAATCGCCTGACTTCCATCCAGCGCAGCGACGGTCACCTGTTCGGGCAAGTCGATGGCGAGCCTGATCCGCAGATCGACGCGCGCAAGTACGACATGGCCAGCCGCGTGACGCAGACCGGCGGCGCGGACTGGTTACCCGCGAACTATCTGAAAGAGTTGTACGGCAGGGACGCGAACGGCAACGCCATCAGCGGCAATGGTTCGCGCCGCCGCGAGACCTGCTACAACGCCGACGGCCAGCAGGTGGTGCAGGTCGTCAAGCACAACGGCGGCGGCATCGACTACCGCCAGATCAGCGACACGTTCGACGGCGCGGGCAACCTCACCGCCTATCGCGTGCTCAACAGCGCCACCAACAACTACGGCGTCGTGATGCGCGCACTGGACGGCTACCGCGAGGCGAGCGTGAGCGGCACCAGCACCGCGTTCGAGCCGGGCACGAGCACCAGCAACTACGACGCGAACGGACACCTGCGCAGCGTGACGCAACCGGGTCAGGTGGACCGGACCTACATCAACGACAACAACGGGCAAGTGCTCGCGACGATGCACGGCACCAAGCTGATGCGGCAATTGATCGTGAACGGCGAAGTGCTGGGCCAGTACGGCTCGGGCGTGGACAGCGCGACGCCAAGGTCGGCCACGGGCGAAGTCGTCTATGACAACAACATCGCCGAATTCCAGCTGGGCTACCGCTCGATCACGCCGACCTATCCGCTGGCAGCGCCTGGAGCGTATGTGGTGCGAAGCGGCGACACCTTGCGAAGCATTGCGCAGCAGGCCTATGGCGACAGCAGGCGCTGGTTCCAGATCGCCGATGCGAATGGGATACAGGGCGATAGCGATCTGCGGGTCGGGCTCACGCTGAACCTGCCGAACCTCGTGGGCGGCGCGCACAACGGCGCAGCGGATTTCCAGCCGTATGACCCAAGCCGGATGGTGGGGGATACGACGCCGTATATGCCGCCCAAGCCGGCCGACAAGAACGTGTTCGGTGAACTGCTGATGATCGTGGTGGCGATTGCCATGAGCGTGATGCTGCCGGGCATGGCCGGTGCGATCCTGGGCTCGCTGGCAAGCCAGACGGTGGGGATTGCAGCAGGGGTGCAGGAGTTCTACGACCTCAAGCAGGTGGCGATGGCGGGATTGACGGCCGGGGTCTCGATGGGCATGGCGAACCTGCTGCCCGCGAACAGCTGGCTGGCTGGGACCGGTTGGGGCCCTGCAGCGGCGCGCGCCGCGATGGCCAGCACGATCACGCAGGGAGTGGCCACTGCGGTTGGCTGGCAGAAGACGATCAGCTGGAAGGGCATCGTCGCGACTGCCGGAGGCGCGGCAGTGGGCAACGTCGTTGGCAACGCGTTGGGGAAGGCGTGGGGTGGAAGCGCGGGAGGTAATTTCGCCGCCGACGTGGCGACGCGATTGGCCGCGAGTGGGACGGCGGCGGTGTTGCGAGGGGGGAAGGTGCAGGTTGCGCAGGTGGTGGTGGATGCGTTTGGGAATGCGGTGAGGGGTGCTGCGGTGGAAGAGCTTCAAGGGCAAGGCCCCTGGTCGGACGCCAACTATCGCAACGGCGGGGATGTGCAAGATGACATCGTCGGTGAGACAGCCGCCTTCCACAGGCTGGTTGCAGCCGGCGCGGCCGAGCAAACTGCACAGAGATACGCACAACAGTTCAGGGAGATTTATGCAGATCCTTCTGAGCCTGTGAACTTCGGCCGTGGAAGTACAACGGCGTTAACGCAGCAATTCCGGACGCCGCCGTCCGACACTGAGCAGGCACGGGCGTACGCCCATGTGCTGGCCATGCCGGGCCGAACTGTTGAAGACGCCTGGTTCATCGCCAAAGATGTGGCCCATCGGCAGCGCCTGGATGTGGTGGGAACGACCATCGCAGAGATGCGAATCGTCGAGCCGAATAATCCGCAGATCGCCACTCTGGAGCGTCAGCACCGACTAGGAGTTCTTGCGCTGGTGAATCGTGATGTTTATTTCAAAAATCAAATCAATGAACTTTTACCCAACGGCATAGAGCGCGTCACATCTGCCATTGAGCTGGCGCGGGCTAATTTGACCCCAGAGGCATTGGTCGACCCGAGAACAGGCTATTTCGCAGCGCTCTACCACAACCAAAACGATGGAAGCTATATCTACGCAAATCGAGGTACAGATGAAAGAAAAGACTGGAGCCACAACTTCTTGCAAATTGCTGTTGGGCAGTCAAGGCAATATGCTCAAGCACTCGACAATGCCGACTTCATTTTGCAGAGCGCCATCGGTAACCGAGTCACTTTCACGGGACACTCGCTCGGTGGAGGCTTGGCAGCGGCGCAAGCGTTCAACACTGGTATTCGCGGTGTCACCTTCAACGCCGCAGGGCTGAATCCGCAGACACTCGGGGTTGCCGGGCTGCAACGCATGATGAGCAACCCCGAGCTAGTGCAAGCACATTACGTGAGAGGCGAGCTTCTCAACACGCTGCAACTCGATGGCCCTGCGTTGGGGTCCACCCTGCTCGGGACATTGGGGTCACCAATGTCAGGAGCGGCAGCTTACGCATGGCTGTCCAAACTACCTCGGGCTGCAGGCATGCAATTAGCCATGAATGCGGTGGAGCAGCCTACCTATAACTATCGCTCAAATACTTGGACGCCAGGCGCAACATTTACATCCCGGCTGCCGACCACCGCCTTGGCCCTGCACAGCATGACCTATGTGCTAAACAGCGTGATGCAGCCGATGCTGAAGGGCAAACCATGAACACGCCCACCAATTGCTCAGGAGATTCCAATTGCCGCCCACTTTCACATTCCACGCGCCATCAAGACCAGTGTCAGTCCCTGCGAGCACCCGAGACAGCCACTGGCGGCGCACGATTTGGCACGGCACCTTGTGCCTTCTTGTATGGCTGTGCATTCCACTCACCGGGGGCTGCCAGATGAACGAACTCAAGGTAGTGGGGCAAACTGTCACCGAGTATTTTGGTGACACGAAAGAGGCGAGGCTGGCCCGCGCTGCCGCAGAAGGCAAAGTAGCCGAGGTCCGTCGCTCGGTCGCTGAAGGTGCCAATGTCAACGCGACCGGCCAGCAAAATATGACGCCGCTGATGTGGGCCTTCTCGGGTCGCAGCGAAACCGGCATGAGGGCATTGCTCGAAGCAGGCGCCGACCCCAATCAGCGCATCGGCCCCAGAAAGGATTTGCACCCTGTGTGGCTCGCGGCTGGGCTGAACCCTGAACAACCCGAGCTATTGAAAGTTCTCCTGGAATTCAAAGGTGACCCTAGCGCGCCACTCCCAGACGATGCGTACTATGCACCCTTGCCTCAGGCAGCCTCGACACTTTCATATGTGAAGCTGCTGGTGCAAGCAGGGGCTGATATCAATACAGCCAATAAGATCGGCTATCCAATGGTGTTGACCTCAGCGAGCCGCCGGCAGTACGACATCGTCCTATACGCGCTGGAAAACGGATTCAACCGCAATTTGCCGCTACTAGCGTGGGTGCTAAACAGCCACGCACCAACTCCCAAACTGCCGGCAATTCCAGAGTTGGAGCCCAAGCGGCTGCTGATTCTGGAGAAGCTGCGGCAGATGGGTGTGGTGCCGCAAGCAGGCCCACCACCCCCACTACAAAAGTAGATTGAACCCACAGATGCACGAGCTTCGACGGCGCACGTTGCCCATATCTCGTGGTCGCATCTTTATGCGCTACGCGTCGCCATCCTGTTGTGGGATTCTCTTGGTGGGTGCGGCGTTAAGCATGAGCTCGCCAGTTGTCCAAGCAGGTTTGCGCGCTGGAGGAATGGACGCCGCGCAAACTTTCAAGGATCCCCAGGCAGTAGCCCTCGTTCGGGCCATCGAGCAGGAAGACATGCCGGCCATCGACCTCGCTATTCAGCGTGGCGCAAAGATCAATACTGTTGGCGAAGCAGGTCAAACCCCGCTGCACTGGAGCTTGCTCAAGGTTGGCATTTCAGTGGCCACGGTGCAGCATTTGCTGGCGCGCGGTGCCGACCCGAATGCGCCGCTCCACAACGGAAAGTCTCCCTTGTTCCTTACCTCCGGGAGCAATCGCCCGGATCTGCTGGAACTCTTTTTGCAACATAGGGGGAATCCGAATGTGCTCAATACCATTCAGGAAACTCCCTTGATGAACGCAATTGCCTCCCAGTACGAGATCAACGTGCGATTGCTCTTGAAATTCGGCGCTGATCCGAATCTTGGGGAGACATGCTTGTCCACCGTCGGCGCCGGGCGGTTTGACATGACGGTGGATCTGCTCATAAGCGGCTTGACGAAAGATCTGGTGCGGTGTGGCCGCCTGGTCTCGACGACGGTCACTATGAATGACCCCGCTCGACAAGCAGCCCGCAGCAAGGTGTTCGAGTTGCTGGCAGGGCGCGGTGTACATGCGCCCTTCGCCGAACGATAACGAGCGACATCCACGATCGCCGCTGCGGGACTGCGCTATACCTTTGGCTGGTGAAAGTCTGCCGATCAACCAGTGGTTGCGCTCTACCATGCTCGCCACACGGATGCACGCCGCGAGTCACGTGTTTCGGTTGCACCTATGCGGCCACGGTTGCAACGTTCAATTGAATTCATCCATTTCTGGTGAAAGCTTCATGAAGAAAGCATGCGTCTTACTTCTTTGCCCGGTCGTATCGGTTACGTCGACTGGAAAAACCCTTAACGATCGGAACCCGGACGGCAGGTCCATTCGGCACCGTCTACACGAGCACAAGCAATGACCATTGCCATTCCAGCCGTAACCCGTTACCTTTTTCTCACGACATCGCTTACGCGCTTGCTCACATTTTTTGGGTTGCTCGTATTCGCCCATGCTGTTTCTGGTCAACCTATTCGACACGTTGGCATTTATGTTCAACCGTACTACGTGTCTGGTGCCTCCGAAGGCGACCCACCACAGGTTGCGGTGGCAGCAAAATTTGATACCCGACTCGCATCAACAGATCCCGCAACGATCGCGCAGGTCAGAGACGAAATCATGTCTCAGCCGGAGTGGATAACACCGATGACGATGATGGTTCTGGCTATCCGTCTTTACGACGTTGGATTGCGAGATGATGCTGTGTTCTGGTTTTACGCGGCGAAGGACCGGTATGCAACGGTGGCGGCCGTGCTGAATGTTTCGCACCCTTTGCTCGCGCAGTCTCGCCATGCAGTTGCTGGCTTCGCCGGGACCGCTGGCTACTTCATCAACGGCTACGCCTTTTGCGATCTCCAGAAGCAGGCTGCCGCACGACGTGCCGCAGCAGACTGGGTCGAGGCACACCCCTATCAGACACTTTTTGTCGAGTCCTTTCCCGCTCTATCTGGTGATCGCCAGGCCAATCTCCTTCGTGCTGTCGCGAGCATTCGGGAGTCAGTCGAGAAAGAGCGGGATTTTGTGCAGACGCCTGCAAACCTCGAAAGATTGAGGACGGCACGCGAGGAATCCGGTGCGGTGCAGAAGTATTGCTGGTGATACCACCCGGCTCAAGCGGTCACGGCCACGCAGTCGTCAAACGCCCGCATCGGTAGACCTGAGGTCGGCACGCCGTTTCGCATGTTGAATAGAAACCGATGAACAGAAGATCTTTATTTCTGGCCACACTGTTGGTGGTTTTCCTCCACTCTGCGTGTCCAGCCCAAACCTTCACACGGGAGGAGCTGATGAAGGCGTCAGCTTGTCTACTCTCGGCGAACATCGGTGAAGACCTTTTTCTGCAGAAACTAGAGCGTGAGCGATGGGGCCGCCCACCCCCGCCTTTGCCGCCACAACGGTTGCCCCATAAGCTAGCGCTCGCGAAGGAGCTGGCGGAGTCCAAGAGCTACGCGCAAATGAGTCCGATGAGTATGCGGGCGCTGATCTTTTTGACGTGTCATTACGAGATGGAAGGCGACACCATTCCTCTGGTTGCACGGCTGATTTCAAGGTGCGAAAGTCAACACACTCAGTTTGAACCGCTCCTACGATGCGCCGACCAAGTGATGCTTGGGCCTCTGCTCGACTGGAGTCAGGATTTTTCTGAGCCTTGATTAATCCGGCAGGAGTCGGGCTTCCTTCCCCAATTGAGGCCAGCACAGTCTTCCACCGCCGTCTGCCCTCACCCCAACCCTCTCCCAGAGGGAGAGGGAGTAAATGCAAACTGACCGGCGCAGTGCAGCTAGCTCGCCACCGCCAGCGGCAAATTCAACAGCAAATTCTGCGGCTTCAGCTTCAGCCGTTTCTGGTCGTCCATCGCCATTGCCAGGTACACGGGCTTGCCTTCCATCACGGGCTGGACGATCGACGGCTCATCGAAGTGCAGGGCGAACAGGCAGAGCATGCGGGCCATGCGTTCGTTGTCAACTTCATGCCCCTGGAACAGGTCGTTGAGCACGCTGCTGGCCTGCGCGTCCAGGCCTACGTGCCAGACCCAGTTGGCATCGTCGATGTCGCGCTCGACGGTCACGCGCACAGGGCTGCCGATGAAGTGACTCACCCACGCTTGCAGCACGTTGCACAGCGCCTGGAGCCCCGGCTCGCCATGCGTGAGCGCGAGCACCATGTCGTGGCTCTCGTCGCGCTGCCAGTAGTCGTCGGCACGCGCATCGGTCAGCACGTCGAGTTCTGCAGTGCGTAGCGTGGCTCCGCCTTGCTTGAGCAGTTCGCCCAGGGTGCCGAAGTTCGCGGCAATCGCGTGGCGCTCCACCGTTTCGTCATCAGCGGCCATCACCTGGCCGTCGTCCTGGATGGCAATGCGCTGTGCGCGAAACAGCATCTCGGCTGCGCGCGCTTCAAACACCGTGGCGTCGTCGCCGATCACATGCCGCAGCATGATCTGCGTGAGCTGCTGCACAAAGACCGGCGGCACATCGACCCCATCGCCTTCGAACAGCGCGCGGTAGCTGGCGTCCAGCGTTTCATGCGCCATCAAACGGGCGCGAAATCGCAGCCAGATTTCGTAATTGCTGCGTGCATCTTCGTCTTCGATCGCAGCCAATTGGGCCGCACTGACTGCCATGCGCGGCTGCGCCAGCAATGCCTCATGCAGCGCGAGCTCGGCAGGTCCCGATTCCGCAATCGGTGTCATCTCGGGGCTGTGCAACAGGTGACGGATGAATTCGTCGGTGACGATCAGGTTGCCTGCTGCCGTGCGTTCAAGCAGGCGATAACCGCAGCTGCGCCAGAAGTCTTTCACGTGCGGATTTCGCCCTGGCCGAGCACCACGTATTTCAGCGAGGTGAGGCCTTCGATGCCGACTGGACCACGTGCGTGGAACTTGTCTGTGCTGATGCCGATTTCAGCACCCAGGCCGAACTCGAATCCATCGGCAAAACGCGGGCTGGTGTTGACCATCACGCTGGCCGAATCCACTTCGCGCAGGAACCGCTGCGCATGCATGTGGTCGCGCGTGATGATCGCGTCGGTGTGGTGGCTGGAGTAGTGGTTGATGTGGGCGACGGCTTCGTCCAGCCCTTCGACGACCTTGATGCTGATGATGGGGGCGAGGTATTCCTCGAACCAGTCCTGTTCGGTGGCGTCCTTGAGGAGCCCTTCGACAAGCTCAGGGCGAACGGTGGGGTGGAGGATCGTCTTGGCCGCTGCGTCGCAACGCATCTCGACGCCCTTGGCTGCGAACACGGCACCGATCTTTGGCAAGAACTCTTCAGCGACTGAACGCGCGACCAGCAAGCCTTCAATCGCATTGCATGGGCTGTACTTCTGCGTCTTGGCATTGTCTGCAACCCGCACGGCCATATCGATGTCGCATGGATCATCGACATACACATGGCAGTTGCCGTCCAGGTGCTTGATCACCGGCACCTTCGCCTCGCGGCTGATGCGTTCGATCAGGCCCTTGCCACCGCGCGGGATGATCACATCCACGTATTGCGGCATGGCAATGAGCTGGCCCACAGCGTCCCGGTCGGTGGTCTGCACGAGCTGCACGGCTTCGGCGGGCAGACCCGCTTCGACGAGGGCCTGCTGCACCAGCCGCGCAAGCGCCTTGTTGGAGTCGATGGCCTCCGAGCCGCCGCGCAGGATGCAGGCATTGCCGCTCTTGATCGACAGGCTCGCGGCCTCGATGGTCACATTGGGGCGGCTCTCGTAGATCATGCCGAACACGCCGATCGGCACGCGCATCTGGCCGACGCGGATGCCGCTGGGCTGCTGCTTCATGCCGATGATTTCGCCGATCACGTCGGGCATCGCGGCCAACTGTTCACAGCCCTGCGCGATGGTGTCGATTACTTTCGGCGTGAGCTTCAGGCGATCGACCATCGGCGCCGAGAGGCCGGCGGCCGTTGCGCGTTCGATGTCTTTGGCGTTGTCGATCTGTAGCGGCTCGACGTTGGCGCGCAGCAGTCGCGCGAGGGCGAGCAGCGCCTTGTTCTTGGTCGCGGAATCGGCGCGCGCCATGGCAGCCGAGGCCTGGCGGGCTTGCAGGCCGAGCGATTGGGTGTATTCGGAGATGTTCAACGCATTCACGCCGGTATTATCCCTCCCCCTCTGTGGGAGGGTGAGATAGCAGAGCATTCCATGCAGAGCGAAAACGCAAGCCGGTGCAGCGCCTGCCATCCATCGGTCGGCCAGCCCGGCGCTTTCAGGCCCTTCACGATGCCATCGACCAGGTGCGCGGAGTGCAGCAGGTTGTCAACGGCGGTGTTGGTCAGGCGCGGCAGCACCCGTTCGAACAGGCGCTCTTTAATGCCCCAGACACGTTGCTCACGCAGCGCCATCGGCAGCGGGCGGCCCGCGGCCATCGCGTCTTTCACGCGCTTGAGCGCACGAATATCTTCTGACAAGGTGTAGTGAACCAGGATGGGCGTCTCGCCTTCAGCCTTGAGTCCGTCGAGCATGCGCTGCACCCGGCCGACCTGACCGCCGAGCACGGCCTCGGACAGCTTGAACACGTCATATCTCGCAACGTTGAGCACTGCGCTTTCGACCTGTTCAAAACCGAGTTCACCTTGCGGATAGAGCAGCCCCAGTTTCTGGATTTCCTGGTGGGCAGCGAGCAGGTTGCCCTCGACGCGATCGGCGAAGAACTGCAAGGTGCGCTGGCCCTCGTCACCGGCTGCGACGCGTTGCCCTTGCATCGACAGGCGCTGCGCGATCCATTGTGGCAAGGCCGCACGCTCAACCGGCGGCAATTCGATGGTGACGCCGTGGCTGTCGAGCGCGCCGAACCACGCGCCTTTTTTCGTCATGCCGTCGAGCTTGGGCAGCAGCACCAGCGTGAGCGTGCTGTCGTTGCCGTCGGCGCTTTCGGCCAGTTGCTGCAGCGCGGGACTGCCTTCCTTGCCGGGCTTGCCTGAAGGAATGCGCACTTCCACGATTTGCCGGTCGGCGAACAGACTGAGCGACGCGCCGGCCGCCAGAACTTCGCCCCAGTTGAAATGCGCGCCCGCGACGGTGTGAACTGTTCGCTCGGTGTAGCCCTGGGCGCGCGCGGCTGCGCGAATGGCGTCGGCCGCCTCCTGCTGCAGCAACGGCTCGTCGCCGTGCAGCGTGTAGAGGGACCGCAGGCCCTTTTGCAGGTGGTTGTTAAGTTGAGCGGCTGCGAGCTGCATGCCGCCAGTTTAAGGGGTCGCAACAGCTCAGGTTGGCAGTCATTGCGTGGCGCGACCGGAGCGCGTGACATCCCCAAGGCTGTCATTGCGGACTTGATCCGCAATCCATCTGTGATCAGGCGCAGTCGCCGCTTCGCGGTGGATGCCGGATCGTGGTCCGGCATGACAGCCACTTTGAGTCCGGCATGACAGCCGTTCAGGCCGAGACCCGGTCCACCTCTTCCTCGTCCTGCAGCATCCGGTCGATCTTTCGCGCCACTTCCATCGATGCACCGGAGACCAGGCCCAGCTCCATGCACTTTTCCATCACCACCTGGCGGAAGATGCCGATGGCGACTTCGATCAGGTGTTCAGAGATGGTGAGCGGCGGCGCGAAGCGGATCACCGTTTCGTGCGTGTCCTTGGACAGCACACCGCGCGCGGCCAGCCGTTCGATCATTTCGCGGCCACTCGCCATGTCGGGGTTCAGGTCCACGCCCACCCACAGGCCGCGCCCCCGCACATCGCGAATCAGCCCGCGGCTGTCTTCCATCACGTCGACGAGCCCGGATTTGAGCTGCTCACCCAGACGCGCGCTGCGTTCGACAAGCTTCTCGTCTTCGAGCACCTTGAGTGCTTCCAGGCCAACCGCAGCTGCGAGCGCATTGCCACCGAAGGTCGAGCCGTGGCTGCCAGGGCTGAACACGTCCATCACCTTCGCATCGGCAAGGAATGCGCTCACAGGCATGACGCCGCCGCCCAGGGCCTTGCCCAGGATCAGCGCATCGGGACGGATGCCCTCGTGTTCGTACGCAAAGAGTTTGCCGGTGCGGCCCAGACCCGACTGGATCTCGTCGGCGATCAGCAGGATGTTGTTCTCGTCGCACCATTGGCGCAGCTGCTTGAAGAAGCCGCGCGGTGGCACCACCACGCCGGCTTCACCCTGCACCGGCTCAATCAGCACGGCACACGTATTGGCCGTGGTCGCGGCTCGCACACCGGCCATGTCGCCGAAGTCAAAGTGCTTGAACCCGCCACTGAAGGGACCGAAGCCGTCGCGATAGTCGTCTTCGGTCGAGAACCCGATGATGGTGCTGGTGCGGCCGTGAAAGTTGCCGCGCGCGACGAGGATCTCGGCCTGGCCGTCGGCAATGCCCTTGACGCGATAGCCCCAGCGCCGCGCGCACTTGATGGCGGTTTCGACGCCCTCCGCGCCAGTGGTCATCGGCAGTGCGCGCTCGAAGCCGGACATGGTGCAGAGTTTTTCGAGAAAGGGGCCCAGCGCAGTGCCGTGATAAGCGCGCGATGTGACGGCGACTTTTTCGAGCTGGCGGTGTGCGGCGGCGACGATGCGCGGATGCAGGTGGCCGTGACTGACTGCGGAATACGCACTCATCATGTCGATGTACTCTCGCCCCTCGACGTCGTAGATGATGCAATCCTTCGCATGATCGACGACGACGCCGATCGGCGCGTAGTTTCGTGCGCCAAAGCGCGCTTCCTTGCCAATGAATTCCCGGGTCGCGTTGTTGCTTGTGTGGTCCATGACTCTTGCTCCATCAGATGAAACAAGTCTAGGACGGGGTGCGATTCCGGCAACGTCAATCGGCGTGGAGTCAACGCCGCTAACCGCTGCCGTGCTGCAGTTTCACTTCCGTTTCGGAAGCGGTGTAGGACGGCGCTCTAGCCGCGTGCCGGCTTGCTTCCAGCCTTCGGAATCGGGAAGCCCGTGAATTCCTTGATGGTCTGCAGCTCGATGTTGGTCACGATCTTCTCGATGCCCAGCGACGCATCGTCGAGCCAGTCGTTAATGAGCCGGTGGTACTGCTCCAGGTGCGGGCAGGCGATGCGCACGAGGTAGTCGTAGCGGCCGCTCACGATGTAGCAGGCCACCACTTCGGTGGTCTGCGCCATCCGCTTTTCAAAGCGCTGGATGGCCGCTTGCCGCTGGTCCTTGAGCGCGATTTCCGCGAACACGCAGATCTGCTCGCCCAGCGCCGAGCGGCTGATGAGTGTTCGATAGCCTTCGATGACGCCTGCGGCCTCCAGCTTGCGCACGCGATTGAGCGTTGCGCGTGCCGAGAGGTGGATCGCTTCGGAGAGGGCCTGCACCGTGGTGCGCCCATCGCGCTGCAGCAGATCGAGCAGCTTGAGGTCCGCGCGATCGAGCTGCATCGGCAAACGCGGGCCTAGAGCGACTTCACGGCAGCAAGCCGCCGCATCAGCTGCTGCACGATGTCGGTCTGCATGTCGCGGTAGAGAAGGCCTTCTTCGGCTTCCTTGGCGAGCACCGCCGATTCGTTGAAGCTGATGTCGCGCTGCTGCAGCAGTTCGGTCTCGGGGATCAGTTCCTTGCCTTGCGGTGTGCGCAGGCGGAACTTGAACCGGATGCGCAACTGGAACTCACGCACCTGCCCGGTTGCATTCAGGCCGACGACGACCTTTTCGCGCTGGTCGGCCAGCACATCGAGGATCACCTGCGCCGTTTGTGGCGAAGCGGTTTCCGGCAACACCGTGATGGTGCCGCCCGAAGCCATGCTGCGCTTGAGTTCGTTGCCCAGGGCCGAGCCTCGCGCGACAGCGATGTAGATCGAGCTGAACACGAAGTTCGGTGCTTGCCGCAGCTTGAAGCCGCAGCCGGTGAGACCGAGCACTCCGCCAATCAAGACAGCACGGCGAGCGGCAAGCGCGGGGGTCAGCGCAGTACACGAAGTGACAAGCGTGGGGGCCATATTCATGCAACCACCACGTTGACGAGGCGGCCCGGGACCACGATCACTTTCTTGACTGACGCACCTGCCGTGCCACCCGCGTGCTTGCCGAAATCTTCGCTCGCCACCGCGAGTTGCTCGATCTCTTCCTTCGTCGCACCGGCGGGCACACGGACCGAGCCGCGATGCTTGCCGTTGACCTGGAGCACCAGTTCAATTTCGTCCTGCACCAACGCCGATTCATCGACCTTGGGCCAAGGCGCATCGAGCAGCTCGCCTGATTGCTGCGCGTAACCCAGTTCGCGCCACAACTCCTGCGCGATGTGGGGCGTCACCGGATACATCACGCGCAGCAGGATGCCAAAGCATTCGCGCACAGCGGCATCCGAGTTCGCCTCGGCGCCG
Source organism: Caenimonas sp. SL110 (assembly GCF_001044395.1). Taxonomy (GTDB): domain Bacteria; phylum Pseudomonadota; class Gammaproteobacteria; order Burkholderiales; family Burkholderiaceae_C; genus Ramlibacter. The sequence goes on along the minus strand of NZ_JANU01000004.1, from coordinate 108,071 downwards.
CCCTTGAAATCTTCCAGCGCGTTGAGCAGCTTCATCGCGCCCGATACCACCGTGTTGTATTGCATGCGGTGGTAGTCATAGTCCACCTGCTTGAGCAGCGTGTGCACTTCGAGGCGCAGGGCCTTGGCCTGCTTGCCGTAGTTCGCAGCTGCGCCGTGCGACGCTTGCGCGGCCATCTTGTGGCCAAAGTTCCACACGCGGCGCAGGAAGCGGAACGAGCCTTCCAGCGCGGCGTCGTTCCATTCGAGCGTCGCCTCGGGCGGCGCGGTGAACATGGTGTACAGCCGTGCCGTGTCGGCGCCGTATTTCTCGATGATGTCCTGCGGATCGACGCCGTTGCTCTTGGACTTGGACATCGTGGTCCAGCCCTCATACGTCACGGGCAGGCCGTCATCCTTCGCCTTGGCCGAGATCACCTTGGCGTGTTCGTCGCGTTCGATGTCCAGGTCGTGCGCCCAGTAGTACTGCTTGCCGGCCTTCTCGCCGGTACGCGAGAACGCCTCGTTGAGCACCATGCCTTGCGTGAGCAGCTTGGTGAACGGCTCGTCGGCCTTCACCAGGCCGAAATCGCGCATGACCTTGGTCCAGAAACGCGCGTAGAGCAGATGCAGGATGGCGTGTTCGATGCCGCCGATGTACTGGTCCATCGGCATCCAGTAGTCCGCGCCTGCCGCGACCATGGCCTTGTCGTTCTTGGGGTCGCAGTAGCGCATGAAGTACCACGACGAATCAACGAACGTGTCCATCGTGTCGGTCTCGCGGCGTGCGGGCTTGCCGCAGACGGGGCACTGGCACGCCAGGAAATCTTCGCGCTTGTTCAGCGGGTTGCCCGAACCATCGGGCACGCAGTCTTGCGGCAATACCACCGGCAAGTCGTCCTCGGGGACGGGCACCGCACCATGCTCGTCGCAGTGGATGATGGGAATCGGCGTGCCCCAGTAGCGCTGGCGGCTGATGCCCCAGTCGCGCAGGCGCCAGGTCGTCTTCTTGCCGCCCAGGCCCTTTTGCTCCAGGGCGTGCGCAACGGCATTGACCGCATCCTTGTACGAGAAGCCGCTGAAGATGTCTGAGTTGACGGTGACGCCACGGTCCTTGTCCGCGTACCAGTCGTGCCAGACCTTGTAGTCGTAGTGTTCGCCGTCCACATGCACCACCTGCATGATCGGCAGGTTGTACTTGCGCGCGAATGCAAAGTCGCGCTCGTCGTGGCCGGGCACGCCCATCACCGCGCCATCGCCGTAGCCCATGAGCACGTAGTTGCCGACCCACACATCGATGGGCTCACCCGTCAGCGGATGGAACACCACGAGCCCGGTAGGCATGCCGACCTTTTCACGCGCGGCGAGTTCGGCCTCCGTGGTGCCGCCCTGCTTGCACTCTTCGATGAAGTTGGCCAGGCGCTGATTGGTGCGCGCGGCATGTGCAGCCAGCGGGTGCTCGGGCGCAACGGCGCAGAAGGTGACGCCCATGATGGTGTCGGCACGCGTCGTGAACACATACAGGTGCCCGTCGCCGATCATCTGCCCGTCGAATCCGCGGATGCCGTGGGTGAACGAGAAGCGCACACCCTCGCTCTTGCCGATCCAGTTCTCCTGCATCAGCTTGACGCGTTCGGGCCAGCCGGGCAGCTTGTTCTGCACGTGGTCGAGCAACTCTTCTGCGTAGTCGGTGATCTTGAGGTAGTAGCCCGGAATTTCGCGGCGCTCCACGGGCGCGCCGGTGCGCCAGCCCTTGCCGTCGATGACCTGTTCGTTGGCCAGTACGGTCTGGTCGACCGGGTCCCAGTTGACGACCTGCGTCTTGCGGTACGCGATGCCCTTTTTCAGCATCTTCAGGAACAGCCACTGGTTCCAGCGGTAGTAGTCGGGGTCGCAGGTGGCGACCTCACGGCTCCAGTCGATGGCCAGGCCCATCGCCTGCATCTGCTTTTTCATGTAGGCGATGTTGTCGTAGGTCCACTTGGCTGGTGGCACCTTGTTTTTCATCGCCGCGTTCTCTGCCGGCAGGCCGAACGCGTCCCAGCCCATCGGCATCAGCACGTTGTAGCCGTTCATGCGCAGGTAGCGCGTGAGCATGTCGTTGATGGTGTAGTTGCGCACGTGGCCCATGTGCAGCTTGCCGCTGGGGTAGGGCAGCATGGAACACGCGTAGAACTTCTTCTTGCTCAGGTCTTCGGTCACGCGATAGGCATCGCGCGCCGTCCAGTGCGCCTGCGCCGAGCGTTCGACGTCCGAAGGGGTGTATTTCTCTTGCATAAATGGATTGCCGCGCAAAGACGCGGCGTCCGGGCATTTTACGGTCGGCCCTGCGTTGCCGCAGTTGCCGTTTACCGATGCAGTTGCTTTAACGGGAAGGCGAGGTCGGCTCGGCCACAAACCCGATGCGGTTGAGCCCCGCCTTCTGCGCGGCGCCCATGACTTCAACCACCCGGCCATACGGCACGGCCTGGTCGGCACGCAGCTGCACTTCGGTTTCGATGCTGCGGCCGGCGGCCTGGGTCAGACCGGATGCAAGCTCGGCCATGGTCACCGGCTTGTCGTCCAGGAAGAGAGCACCAGCCTTGTCCACGACCACCGTGACGAAACGTGGCGCTTCATTGGGCTTGGCGCCCTCGGTCTGCGGCAGGTCCAGGCGGATCGAACTGGCCAGCAGCGGCGCGGTCAGGATGAAGATCACCACCAGCACCAGCATCACGTCCACCAGCGGCGTCATGTTGATGTCGCTCATCGGCTGGGGGCGTTGAGTGCGCTCCAGGCGCCCGAATGCCATGGTCAGGCTCCGTGCGTCAACAGCTCGCGCAGGTCGCGCGCGAAGCCTTCGAGGTCAGCCTCGATACGGCCGATGAACCGGCCGTAGACGTTGTAGCCCAGCACGGCAGGGATCGCGACGGCCAGGCCGGCGGCGGTCATGATGAGCGCCTCGCCCACGGGACCGGCGACCTTGTCGATGGATATCTGTCCCGATGCCGCAATGCCGGTCAGTGCGTGATAGATGCCCCAGACCGTGCCGAGCAAACCGACGAACGGCGCAGTGGAGCCCACGGTCGCAAGCAGGACCTGGCCGAATTGAAGTTTGTCGAGCACGCGGTGCAATGCATCGCGCAGCACCCGGGTCAGTTGCTGCGACCGGTCGCCCGCCGAGGCGAGCGATCCCTGGGCCTGCTCCGTGGTGGCCGCAATGAGCGGCATCACCAGTTGCTGCCGGTCGAACGCGGTGACTGCCGGCTTCGCATCGTCGATGGTGCGCGCCTGCCAGAACGCGGCGATGCTGCGGTTCACGTCCACTGACGCACGGCGCAGCAACCAGCCTTTCCACAGGATCACCACCCAGCTGGCAACCGACATGGCCAGCAGGACCACCGTCACCAGTTGGGTAACGAAATCACCCTGTCGCACCAGGTCGAGGAGATTCATGCGGTTTGCGGGCCCATGGACTGCACGGGTGCAGGGCTTACTTCAGCCCAAGCACGTCGAACATGTCGAACAGGCCCTTGCGCTTGTCCGCCAGGAAGCGGACCGCGCGCAGGCTGCCTTCGGCATAGGTCGATCGACTGGCGGATTTGTGGGTGATCTCGATCCGCTCCCCTGTGCCGGCGAACAGCACGGTGTGGTCGCCGACGACATCGCCGCCGCGAATCGACGAAAAGCCGATGGTGGAGGGGTCGCGCTCGCCGGTCACGCCTTCGCGCCCGTACACCGCGCACTTGGAAAGGTCGCGCCCGATGGCATTGGCGATGACTTCACCCATCTTGAGGGCCGTGCCCGATGGCGCATCGACCTTGTGGCGATGATGGGCCTCGATGATTTCGATGTCATAGCCCGTCGCCAGCGACTTCGCGGCCATTTCGAGCAGCTTGAGCGTGACGTTCACGCCCACGCTCATGTTCGGCGCCATCACGATGGCGATGTCGCGGGCCGCATCGGCAATGATCTCTTTCTGGCCGGGCCCGAAACCCGTCGTCCCGATGACCGCATTGACGCCCATCTCGCGGCAGAGCTTCAGGTGCGCCAGCGTGCCCTCGGGACGCGTGAAGTCGATCAGCACCTGGCTGTTGGCAAGTCCGGTGCGTATGTCGGCAGTGACCGGAACGCCGCTGGCCAATCCGAGGAATGCAGCCGCATCGTTGCCGATCGAAGGACTGGAAGCCACATCGAGCGCGCCTGCCAGCTGGCAGTCGCCCGAACTGCGGATGGCCTCGATCAGCATGTGGCCCATGCGCCCGCTCGCGCCGGCCACGGCCACCTTGTGGAGTGCTTGCCCGCCCTGTGTCATTACCGGGTCGGGGCTTCGAGTGGGGGGTATGCGGTCAGAGGCGGCGCCGCTTGCGGACCGCTGACGGCCGCAGGCGGGTTCGCCGGTGCGTACTTGCGCAGCGACTCTTCGCTCGCTTCCAGGACCGGCACGCGCGCGTTCTTGCGCTTGTTGTCCAGGGTGGCGACAAATTCGGCTTCGCTGGGCATCTCGTCGCCCTCGAACCGGTCCATCGCGTCGCCCTTGAAGTACACGGTGAGCTTGCGAGCCTGGGGCTCAACGCCCTGGCGCTTGATGGTGAACACGTAGTCCCAGCGGTTGGCGTGGAAGACGCTGGTCACCAACGGTGTGCCCAGGATGTCGCGCACCTGCTGGCGGTTCATGCCGGGGCGCAGCGCAGCGGCCTGCTCTTTCGACACGAAGTTGCCCTGGACGATTTCAACGCGATAGGGTGTGACGACGTTGGCAACGCCATAACTCATGCGGTCGAAACTGCTGCACCCGGAGGCAGCGGCGCCGGCGCAGACGAGGGCCAGCGCGAGGCGCGGGGTGCGGGAAATGAATGCGGGCATGGGAAACCGTCAGCGTATGATCGAAACGATTGTAGCGGCTGGCCCGCTGTAGCCGCCGCAGGAAAAAGCCATGGCCAACATCGAAGAACTCAAGAGTACGGGCCTGAAGGCCACCCTGCCTCGACTGAAAGTCCTGGATGTGTTCCAGAAGGGCAATCAGCGCCACATGACCGCCGAGGACGTGTTTCGCGTCCTGCTCCGGGATCGCTCCGACATCGGCCTGGCGACGGTTTACCGCGTTCTCACGCAGTTCGAGCAGGCCGGCATCCTGACCCGCAGCCATTTTGAAAGCGGCAAGTCGGTTTATGAGCTCAACGAGGGAACCCACCATGACCACCTGGTGTGCCTCGATTGCGGCCGGGTCGAGGAGTTCTATGACGCGGAAATCGAGCGGCGGCAGAACTCGGTGGCCACTGCCAAGGGGTTCGAGATTGCCGAGCATGCGCTCAGCCTCTACGCCCACTGCACAAAAAACCCCTGCCCGAATCGTCCGCCCGAAAATCGCTTTGGCAGCGAGCGCGGCAACCCACTCACGGACGACTGAACCGGACCAGGCCCGCAGGCAGTCCCGGCGCTAGCCGCCGCCCTGCTCCATCGCGCGGCGGTGCCGTTCGACGAAATCCTGGTAGGTATCGACCCCGCGCAATTGCAGGATGGTGTTGCGCACGGCCGCTTCGACCAGCACCGCGATATTTCGGCCCGCCACCACCTGGATGACTGCCTTGCGCACCGGCACGCCCAGCACGTCTTGCGTGAGCGGCTCATAGGGAAGCCGCTCGTAGTCGCGCTCCAGCGTTTCGCGCCGCACCAGGTGCACGATGAGTTTCAGGCGCATCTTGCGGCGCACGGCGGTCTCACCAAAAATCCCGCGTATGTCGAGCAGGCCGATGCCGCGCACTTCGAGCAGGTTCTGCAGCAACTCGGGGCAACGGCCCTCGATGGTGGTCTGGTTGATGCGGTACAGGTCCACCGCGTCATCCGCCACGAGTCCCTGTCCGCGCGAGATCAGCTCCAGCCCCAGCTCGCTCTTGCCCAGGCCTGATTCGCCAGTGATGAGCACGCCGAGCCCGAGAATGTCCATGAACACACCGTGCATCGAGGTGCGTTCGGCAAAGTGCTTGGAAAGATAGGCGCGCAGCACATCGATGACGAATGCCGACGGCTCGTGCGTTGCGAACATCGGGATCTGCGCCCGTTCGCACATGGACAGCAGCGCTTCCGGCGCGGCCTTGCTGTCAGTGAGCACCAACACTGGCGGCTCCAGCGTGACGATGCGCGAGATGCGGCGGGCGCAGTCTTCGGCGGTGGCGTTGGTCAGATACGCGATCTCCCGCTCGCCCAGGATCTGCACGCGGTAGGGGTGGATGTAATTGAGATAGCCGACCAGGTCTGCGCCCGAGCGCGCGGCGCGCACGGCGACTTCATCGAAGCGGCGCTCGGAGGCACCCAGGCCGGCGACCCATTCCCACTTGAGCTGCGCCCGGTGGTCTTCAAAAAGGACGTCGGCGCTGACGACGGTGGGTTTCAAGCGTCTGAACCCGGAACGTCAGGCGGGCTGCGCGGATTGCCAGGTGGCGATCAGGCGGTGAAGCTCGGCCGCATCGGTGCTGGCCTTGATCTTCTCGCGCAGCGGCGCATCGCTGAGCAGTTCCGCGATTTCGGAAAGGATTTCCAGATGTTTTTGCGTGGCCGCTTCGGGCACCAGCAGGAAGATCAGGAGATTGACGGGTTGCTCGTCCGGCGCGTCGAACCCGATCGGCTGTCCCAGCTGGAACAGCGCGGCCATCGGAGCCTTCAGGCCCTTGATGCGGCCGTGGGGAATCGCGACACCGTGCCCCAGGCCCGTCGAGCCCAGGCGCTCACGCGCAAACAGGCTGTCGGTGATGAGGGCGCGAGACAAACCATGCAGGTTTTCAAACAGGAGCCCCGCCTCTTCGAAAGCGCGCTTTTTGCTGGTGGCATCGACGCTCACGAGCACTTGAGCGGCAGGCAGGATGGACGCGAGGCGGTTCATGGTTGGGGTTTTCGATTATGCACCCGGGGCAGTGCACTGCAACAAAACGCCCGGGCTGCCTGAATTGATGACACGGAAACGCCACAAATGCAAAAGGCGCCCTGGGGGCGCCTTGCGTGGGTTCATCAAGCTTGAACTACATCACGCCTACATCACGCGCTTGGGCGCTGCGTGGTGGTGGTTCTGCACGCGAGTCTTGTGGCGGCCGACCTGGCGATCGAGCTTGTCGACCAGCTCATCGAAGGCTGCGTAAAGGTCATGGTGCGAACTCTCGGCAAACAGGTCGTTGCCCTTGACGTGAATCATGCATTCAGCGCGCTGTCGTCGTTCGGGTTCCTTCTGCTTTTCAACGGTTAGCAGCACCCGGATGGAATCCACCTCAAAGTGCCGGGTGATTCGATCAAGCTTGGTGGTCACGTAGTTTCGAAGCGCCGGAGTGACTTCGAGATGGTGCCCGCTGATCGTCAAATTCATGAATGACCTCCTGTCTCACACTGGTTGAAATGGCCGTCCGTGCTACCGGATGGCCGGCGAAAGGAATTTGCGTTTTTCGTGAAGGTCAAATCACTATGCGCCCGAACAAAATGAATTGCAACGACATTTCGCTCATCAGAAGGCGTCGCAACTGAAACGCTTTGTCCCAATGGAAGAGCCAATGAAAAAGCGGCCCGCAGGCCGCTTGTCTTGGTTGGCAGATACAACGAACTGTGGTCAGGCCAGGCGCCATGCGCTTGCAGCATCCGGGCGCGTCCAGGCGCTTGCGCGGGGATGCGCCTGCGCACCGGGGCGCCGCAGGTTTGCGTGCTCGACGCGCTCCGAAACAGGCTTGTCGCTGGGCGTGTCGACGTGACGATTGGATGTCTTGTCTTCTCTCATGGTCTTGCTCCGGTATGCAATAAGTTCGTATTCAGCTGCCGCTGGATGCGGCTGTGGCCTTGGTGTCGCTGGGTTGCTGAGGGCGAGCCAACTTGCGGCTGATGAACGGCCACGCATGGCCGCCGCGCCGCTGGAATTCCTGTCCTGCGCCTTTTTCCTCGCTGCCTGCGGGGCGAAAGGCTCGGCCTGCATCGGGTGCGGTCGCTAGCTGGATCATGAAAAACTCCTTCAGCCGGACAGGGATGCGCCGGTATGAATCTGAATCTAGGACCGCCGACTCAGCCGGAGTGTCGGACAGGTCGGCCCGAATTTGTAGGACCAGTCCTGCCTCAGCTGTAGTGCGGCTGTCTCCACTGCTGGCTCAGGCATGGCCACAATGCGGACATGCCTGACATTTCGTACCTGTTCGCTTTCAGCGGCAACCCCTGGGAACTGGTCGTTCGCGGCACGGTGATGTACTGGTTTTTGTTCCTGCTGCTGCGCTTCGTGCTGCGGCGCGACATGGGCTCGATCGGCGTGGCCGACATGCTGCTGCTGGTGCTGATCGCGGACGCATCGCAAAACGCGATGGCCGGCGGCTACGAATCGATCACGGAAGGTTGCATCCTGGTGGTCACGATTGCGGGCTGGAACTGGGTCATCGATGCGCTGTCATTTCACTTCAAGCCGCTTCGCGACCTGCTCGAAGCCAAGCCGATCGTGATGCTCCAGGACGGCAAGATGCTGCGGCGCAACATGCGGCGCGAGATGCTGACGGTCGATGAGCTCATGGCCAAGCTGCGAGAACACGGTCTCGAAAAGATAGAAGACGCCAAGCTGGTCGTGATGGAGAGCGACGGCGAGATCAGCGTCATCAAGCGCGACGGCACCGCCGACGGCGCCGATGCCGCACCTAAACGTAAAGTTGCAGGCTAGACCCGGCAAGCCTACTATCTCCTGAAGAGGAGACAAGCAAGGTACGCCAATGAGCCTTGGCACCATCATCCATGCGGGCCTGGTCCGGCCGGACCGGCCTGTGCACGCGCTGGTACTGATGGGCGGAGGCGCGCGAACGGCCTACCAGGTGGGCGTGCTTCGGGCACTTGGCTCCATGCTCGAGCTGCAGCCGGGCAGGCGCTGCGGGTTTCCGTTCAAGGTGCTGGTAGGCACTTCGGCAGGCGCCATCAACGTCGCCTACCTGGCGAGCACGGCCATCGCCGGTCTTGCGGCTTTCGAACAGCTGGCGCAGTTCTGGGGGCGCCTGCGCTCGGATGACGTCTATGAACTGGAGGTCAGCCGCTGGGCCCGATTCAGCCGCATCCTCGCAGCCGCGAGCCTCTGGAAAAATGCAAAGAGCCAGGGCGCCATCCTGGACAACATGCCGCTGGTCGACACGCTGCACAAGGCCATTTCGCTGTCCGGCATCGAGGACGGACTCACCAGCAAGGCGGTCGATGCGGTCGCCATCACCGCATCGAGCTATTCCAGCGGCGTTCACTGGACTTTCTGTCACACCGCAAGGGACGGTCGCCATGAAGGATGGAACCGCCCCGGCCGCCGCTCCGAGTTCCAGCCCCTCACGATCGAACACCTGATGGCATCGAGCGCGATCCCGTTCCTCTTTCCTGCGACGCCGCTGTGGGTGGACGGGCGCCGCGAATACTTTGGCGACGGATCCATGCGCCAGGTGTCCCCACTGTCGCCCGCCATGCACCTGGGCGCGCATCACATCCTGGTGGTGGGCGCGGGACAGCCGCAGCGCTCTGGACTCGTGGGGTCCGACGCGGCGCAGGACGCGCCGACGCTCGGCGGCATTGCAGGCCATGCGATGGCATCCGTCTTCCACGACACACTGCAGGCCGATGTGGAGCAGGCCCAGCGCGTCACCAAGACGCTGCAGCAGCTGCCGCGCGAAGTGGCGGGCGTGCTGCCCTACCGCAGCGTCGAGGTGCTGGCGATACAACCCACCCAGTCACTGGACGCCCTGGCCCAGGCGCACGCGCATGAACTGCCGCTTTCGATCCAGCGCGCATTGGGCGGACTGGGTGCGACGAAAGGCGGCGGCGGGGCGCTTGCGAGCTATCTCCTGTTCGAGCCCGGCTTCGTGCAGGCACTGATCGCCCTGGGCGAGCAGGACGCCTATGCACGCAAGGCGCAATTGCTGGCGTTCATCGATACCGTGACGGCATAATCGCGCGGTCGTCAGTTTCGAAAGAGAACTCCTTGGAAACCTACCCGAGTCGGTAGCTTTCAGCGTCCGTGAGCGGCGTTGGAAGCACCCAGCCCCAAACGCCCCCCAAAGCATTTCGTCACGGAGCGAGTTCTCATGCTCAATATCTTCACGCTCGTCAACGGCCGGCTCTTCCAGGAAGAGATCGAGTCGCTCGAAGAGCTTTCAAAATTCCAGCCGATCTGGGTGGACCTCGAGTCACCCACGCTCGAAGAAAAGCGCTGGGTCAAGCAGTACTTCGGCCTGTCCATTCCCGAAGACGCGATGGACGAGGACATCGAGGAATCGGCGCGCTTCTACGAAGAAGACAACGGTGACCTGCACATTCGCAGCGACTTCCTGATCGCCGACGACGAGCAGCCCCGCACGGTGCGGGTCGCCTTCATCCTGAACCTGATGAACGAGTCGCTGCGCAGCAAGGGCGTGCTCTTTTCGATTCACGATGAGGACGTGCCAGTCTTTCGCCTGCTGCGGCTGCGCGCGCGCCGTGCACCTGGGCTCATCGAAGACGCCCGCGAAGTGCTGCTCAAGCTGTTCGATGCCGACGCCGAATATTCAGCCGACACGCTGGAGGGCATCTACGACGAGCTCGAAAAAGTCGGCAAGCAGGTGCTGTCCGGCGACGTGACCGATGCGCTGGCCGGCGAGGTGCTGGGTGCCATTGCCAGGCAGGAAGACCTGAACGGCCGCATTCGCCGCAACGTGATGGACACGCGCCGAGCGCTCAGCTTCATGATGCGAAGCCGCATGCTCAATGCAGAGCAATTCGAGGAAGCGCGCCAGATTCTGCGCGACATCGAATCGCTGGACAACCACACCGCGTTTCTCTTCGACAAGATCAACTTCCTGATGGATGCGACCGTCGGTTTCATCAACATCAACCAGAACAAGATCATCAAGATCTTTTCGGTGGCCAGCGTTGCATTGCTGCCGCCCACGCTGATCGCGAGCATCTACGGCATGAACTTCCAGCACATGCCCGAGTTGTCGCGCGAATGGGGCTACCCGTTTGCGCTGGTGCTGATGGTGGCCAGCGCGCTGGTTCCTATGTGGTACTTCCGAAAGCGCGGCTGGCTCAAGTGATGGATGTGAAGCACGACGGCCGCAACACCTGGCGCGTTTGCACCCTCGCAACCCTGCTGCTGATCGGCTGCGCCGCAGCGCAGGCGGCAGGCGGACATCACGCGGTTGACGACGCAGCCATCCTGGATGCAGGGTCGTGCGAAATCGAAAGCTGGATTTCAAAGGCCTCAGGCGGCTCGCGCCTGCTCCACGCGGGCGCGGGATGCCGCGTCGGGCCAGTCGAGTTGGGTGTGGGCGCGGAATATGCACGGCAAGGCGGTGTGAGCGAGACGAGCTACCAGGTGCAGGCCAAGTGGGCGACCGCGGTCAGCGACAACCTGAACGTGGGCCTGTCCCTCACGGCAGGATCGGCGGCGCACACCCGTCCGTCCTACCAGGGCACGACAGCTTCCCTGCTGCTGACCTGGGCGGCTCGCGACGACATCAATGTGCACCTGAACATGGGACGCGACTTCGTGCATCGCGGACCCCGCCTGAACCGCTCGGGCGTCTCGGCGGAATGGGCATTCAAGGACGGCTGGTGGCTCGTCGGTGAGCGCTATGCGCAGGACCTGTCGCAGTTCGCGCGGCTTGGCGTTCGTGGCAATCTCGCGCCCGGATGGACCCTGGATTTCAGCCGTGCACAGCGGCTTCGCGGCCCCGGCGAATCCGACTGGACGCTGGGCCTGACGCGCGCGTTTTAAAGATCGTCGGGCGCAGCGAGCAGCGCCTGGACGATGGCAGCCGAATGCCGGCTCGCGACTTCTTCGATGAACTTCAGGAAGTCGCCGTGCGCCGCATCATCCGCGCGGTCGGAAATCGTCCGCACCGCCGCAAAAGGAATGCCGAAGTCATGGCACACCTGCGCGATCGCTGCGCCCTCCATCTCGACCGCCAGCGCATCGGGCAGGGCCGACTGGAGCGCGCGGCTCTCGCCCGTGGTGGAGACGAAGCGGTCGCCGCTCACCACAAGCCCTCTATGCACCTTCACGCCGGGCAAGGCGCGCTGCGCTGCGGCTGCCAGTTGCGCCGTGAGCGCGGCGTCGGTCGCAAACCGGCTGACGCCATAGAGCGGCACTTCGTAGCGCGGAAAGATCGGTGAGGCATCGAGGTCGTGCTGCAGGAACTCATCGGCGACCACCACATCACCGACGTGGACGCCCGGTGCAAGTCCGCCCGCAACGCCGGTAAACACGATGGCCTTCACCCCAAACTGCTGGATGAGAACGCTGGCTGTGGTTGCGGCCGCGACCTTACCGATGCGCGAGAGCACGGCAACCACATCGCGCCCGTGCAAATGCCCGACAAAGAATTCGCGCCCTGCCGCAAGCTGCTTGTGCTCATCGGGCATCAACGCCAGCACCGCCGCCAGCTCCTCGCGCATGGCGCTGACGATGGCGATCGTCATGCCTATTTCTTGTCGCGCAATTCGCGGCGAAGGATCTTGCCCACCGGCGTCTTGGGCAGCTCGGTGCGGAACTCGACGACCTTGGGCTGCTTGTAGCCGGTGAGGTTGGCGCGGCAATACTCGCGCACCTGCGCTTCGGTCAGGGCCTGGTCCTTCTTGACGATCACGAGCTTGACCGCCTCGCCAGTCTTGTCATCGACCACGCCGACAACGGCGCACTCGAGCACGCCAGGCAGCTTGGCCACCACGTCTTCGACTTCGTTCGGATACACGTTGAAGCCGCTGACCAGCACCATGTCCTTCTTGCGGTCGACGATCTTGTAGTAGCCGCGCTCATCCACCGTGCCGATGTCGCCGGTCTTGAAGAAGCCGTCGGGCGTCATGACCTTGGCGGTCTCATCGGGACGCTGCCAGTAACCGGCCATCACCTGCGGGCCCTTGATCGCGATCTCGCCGGGCTGGCCCATCGGCACTTCACGGCCGTCGTCATCGAGCAGCTTGAAGTACGTGTTGGGAAGCGGCACGCCGATGGTGCCGGTGAACTCGGTGCTGGTGGTCGGGTTGCAGCTGGCCGAGGGGCTGGTCTCGGAAAGGCCGTAGCCTTCGCAAATCGGGCAGCCCGTCTGCTCCAGCCACTGCTTGGCGACCGCGCCCTGCACGGCCATGCCGCCGCCGAGCGACACCTTGAGGTTCTTCCAGTTCACCGTGCCGAAGTCTGGGTGGTTCGCGATGCCGTTGAAGAGCGTGTTGACCGCCGGGAAGCTGTGGAAGGTTTCCTTGGACAAGGTCTTGAGAACGGCGGGCATGTCGCGTGGATTGGGGATGAGGATCAGCTTGCCGCCGACCCGCATCGACAGCATCATGCCGACCGTGAACGCGAAGATGTGATACAGCGGCAACGCGCAGACACTGGTGGGCTGCTCGCTGGCAGGCACCTTCTGCATCACCGGCGCGTTGAAAGCCTCGGACTGCAGCACGTTGGCGATGATGTTGCTGTGCAGGAGCACAGCGCCCTTGGAGACGCCGGTGGTGCCGCCGGTGTACTGCAGCACCGCGATGTCGTCGCTCTTGATCTCGGGCTTCTTGAACGGCGCCTTGGTGCCACGCGCAATCGCATCGTTGAAACGCACCGCGCCGGGCAAGTTGAAAGCCGGCACCATCTTCTTGACGTTGCGCACCACATAGTTGACCAGCGCACCCTTGAGCGTGCCGAGCTGGTCACCCATCGCGGCCAGCACGATGTGCTTGACTGGCGTGTTGGCGATGCACTGCTCCAGCGTGCTGCCGAAGTTCTCGATGATGACGATCGCCTTGGAGCCCGAGTCCTTGAGCTGGTGCTCCAGTTCACGCGGGGTATAGAGCGGATTCACATTCACCACCACGAAGCCGGCCCGCAGAATGGCGGCGACAGCCACCGGGTACTGCGGGCAATTGGGCATCATGATCGCGACGCGGTCACCTTTGACCAGGCCCAGGCCTTGCAGGTAGGCAGCCAGCGCGCGGCTGAGCGAGTCAGTTTGCGCGAAGGTAACTTCCTTGCCCATGAAGCTGTAGGCAGGGCGGCTCGCGTACTTCTGGAAGCTCTCTTCCATCAGCTGCACAAGCGAAACGTACTGGTTGGGGTCGATGTCCGCAGGGACGCCGGGGGAATAGGAACTCAGCCAGGGGCGCGCGCTCAGATCGCTCATTTGTGTGTGTCTCCGTCCGTTCGTTGGGGCTTGGCGGATTGTCCCCTGCGACACATGACGACCGGCGCGGGTTTCCCCTTGTTTTCCCTAGAGCTGCGCTACCAATCAGGCAAGGGCTGCGGCTGCGCCGGTATCGCCTGTTCAGCCCTTCAACGCCGCCAGCACTTCATCCAGCATTTTCTTGGCGTCTCCGAACAACATGCGATTGTTGTCCTTGTAGAACAGCGGATTGTCGACACCGGCATAGCCCGAAGCCATGCTGCGCTTCATGACGATCGACGTACGCGCCTTCCAGACTTCGAGCACCGGCATGCCGGCGATCGGACTTGTCGGATCGTCCTGCGCGGCAGGGTTCACGATGTCATTCGCACCGATCACCATGGTCACATCGGTCGATGGAAAGTCCTCGTTGATCTCGTCCATCTCGAACACGACGTCGTACGGCACCTTCGCTTCGGCCAGCAACACGTTCATGTGCCCGGGCATGCGGCCCGCGACCGGGTGAATGCCGAAGCGGACATTGACGCCGCGCTCGCGCAAGAGCTTCGTGATTTCATAGACCGTGTGCTGGGCCTGCGCCACTGCCATGCCATACCCCGGCACGATGATCACGCTCTTCGAATCGCGCAGCAGTTCTGCGGTTTCCTGTGCATTGATGGGCGACACCTCACCCGCGGGCTGCGCACCCGCGCCGCTTGCGGCAGGCGCTCCGCCGCCCGTGCCGAACCCGCCAGCGATCACGCTGAAGAAGTTGCGATTCATCGCCTTGCACATGATGTACGACAGGATCGCGCCAGACGATCCGACGAGTGCGCCCACAACGATCAGCAGGTCGTTGGAAAGCATGAAGCCGGTGGCAGCCGCGGCCCAGCCCGAATAGCTGTTGAGCATGGACACGACGACCGGCATATCCGCGCCGCCGATGGCCATCACCATATGTACGCCAAAGAGCAGCGCGATCACCGTCATCACGATGAGCGGCGTCATGCCGGCCTGGATGTTCGGTGCGTTCATGAACTCACGCGCGAACCAGATGACGACCAGCAGCCCGGCGAGATTCATCAAATGGCGTCCCGGCAGCAGCAGCGGCTTGCCGCCGATGCGGCCTGACAGTTTGCCGAAGGCGACGATCGAGCCGGAAAAGGTCACAGCGCCGATCAGGATGCCGACGTAGATCTCCATCTCGTGGATGGCCTTTTCCGCGCCGGTGAATTCGATTGACGTGTCGATGTAACTGGCAAATCCCACCAGGCAGGCTGCGAGACCCACGAGGCTGTGCATCAACGCAACCAGCTCGGGCATCTGCGTCATCTGCACCTTCTTCGCAGCGAAGAGGCCCACACCGCCGCCGACAGCCAGTGCGCCGACGATCCAGGCATAGCCCGCGGGCGTGACGCGTGGGCCGAGCACGGTGGCGACGACGGCAAGCGTCATGCCGATCATGCCGAAGAGATTGCCGCGGCGCGCGGTCTCCGGGTTGGACAGGCCACCCAGGCTCAGGATGAACAGGATGGTGGCAGCGATGTAGCAGACGGTGGCGAGGCTGGAGGTCATGTTGTTGTTCTCTTCGCGTTTACTTGCGGAACATCGCCAGCATGCGCCGGGTGACCGCGAAGCCGCCGAACATGTTGACTGCCGTCAGCGCAAGCGCCAGGACGGCCAGGCCGAGGATCAGTTGCGAGGGCCGGTCAGCATTGACGCCGGTGAGCGGTGGCGCGATCTGCACCAGTGCGCCGAGCGCGATGATCGACGAGATGGCGTTGGTCACGCTCATGAGCGGCGTGTGCAGCGAAGGCTTCACGTTCCAGATCACCATGTAGCCGATGAAGCAGGCCAGCACGAAGACCGTGAAGTGCGACAGGAAGCTGGCAGGCGCATACAGGCCAACCAGCAGGAACAGCAGCGCGCCGCCCCCGAACACCATCGCCAGCGACTTGCCGTCCATCGGCTCGCTGGCGCCATGTCCGTGGCCCTTGGCTGCAGCAACCGCCACGGCCGGCCTGGCTGCCGGCGCGGCCGGCAGTTTCAATGGCGGCGCGGGCCAGGTGACGATACCGTCCTTGATCACCGTGAGGCCACGGATCGCGTCGTCTTCCATGTTCACGACTGCCAGGCCGTCCTTGGCCTTGCACAGCTCTTCGGCGACGCGCAGCAGATTGTTCGAGTAGAGCGTGGACGATTGCTTGGCAAGGCGGCTCACCAGATCGGTGTAGCCGACGATCGTCACGCCGTGCCGGACCACGGCTTGCCCGGGTTCGGTCAGCTCGCAGTTGCCGCCGTTCTCGGCCGCCATGTCCACGATCACGCTGCCGGGCTTCATCGACTGCACCATCTCGGCGGTAATGAGCTTTGGAGCGGGCTTGCCGGGAATGAGGGCTGTCGTGATGATGATGTCGGCCTCCCTGGCCTGCTTCGCGTACATCTCGCGCTGGGCCTGCTGGAAGCCCTCGCTCATGACCTTGGCGTAGCCGCCGCCGCCCGAGCCTTCCTCTTCGTAGTCGACCTTGACGAATTCACCGCCCAGCGACACGACCTGGTCCGCCACTTCGGCACGTGTGTCGTTGGCGCGAACAATCGCACCCAGGTTGGCCGCCGTGCCAATCGCAGCGAGCCCTGCCACGCCCGCACCCGCCACGAACACCTTCGCCGGGGGCACCTTGCCCGCTGCGGTGATCTGGCCATTGAAGAAACGACCGAAGGCATGCGCCGCCTCGATCACCGCGCGATAGCCACTGATGCCTGCCATCGAGGTGAGCGCGTCCATCTTCTGGGCGCGCGACAACTGGCGCGGCAGCGAGTCGATTGCCAGCACCGTGGCCTTTCGGGCGGCGAGCTGCTGCATCAGTTCGGGGTTCTGGGCGGGCCACACAAAGCCGAGCAACAGGGTGCCTTCGCGCATCATCGCCACTTCGTGCGCGCTGGGGGCGCGCACCTTGAAAACGATGTCGGATGTGGCCCACAGGTCAGCAGCGGTCGGCTCGATTCGCGCGCCGGCGGCAACGTATGCGTCGTCCGAAAAGTTTGCAGCGTCGCCGGCGCCGCTTTGCACCGCAACGGTGAATCCAAGCTTGACCAGCTTCTCGACTACGTCGGGCACGGTTGCAACACGCTTCTCGCCTGCTGCCGTTTCGGCAGGAACGCCTATCTGCATGCGGTTTCTCCTCGGGTCATCATTGGACTGACCCGCGAGCTTACATCAGCCCCTGCCCCGAAACCGCATCGACGCGCGTCTCACCACCTCCGCCAGCAAGCGCTCGCGCTGCTGCGTCTCGCGCAGCCAGCGCGCGTCGTTGGTGCCCAGTTCCGCGTCCTCGCCCAGGATGTGCACGCCGTAGCTCGCGCCCAGCTTGCGGGCGTGGTCGCTGATCTGGCGCAGGGTGAGCCGGATGTGTTCGCGCAGCGCGATGGGCTCGCCGGTGGTCGGGTCGACATACACCGCATCCAGCCCGAAGCGGCATGCCTGGAAGCGGTTGTAGGTGTAGACCATGTAGTCGTCTTCCTGCGGCATGAACGGCTGCTCGTGGATGAACCACGAAGCGAGTGATTGCACGAAGCCGGCCAGACCCGCAGCACGCTCCACCGTGAGCGGCGTATCGAACACCCGGATTTCAATCGTGCCGTACTCCGGTTTGGGGCGAATGTCCCAGTAAAAATCCTTCATGCTCTTGACCACGCCGGTGCGCGTGGTCTTTTCGAAGAACTGGCCGAACGCTTCCCAGCTCAAGGTGAAAGGCGCGCGTCCCGACATCGGGAATGCGAACACCGAATTGAGCCGCGCCGAATCGAACTGCGTGTCCTGCCCCTGCACATACGGCGACGACGCCGACAGCGCAATGAAGTGCGGGATGTAGCGCGACATGCGGTGCAGCATGAGCAGCGCCGAGTCGGCATCGGGGCAGCCAATGTGAACGTGCTGGCCGAAGATGGTGAACTGCTTGGACAGGTAACCATACAGATCCGACAACTCGCGAAATCGCGGCTTGTCGTAGATGCGGCGTTCATGCCATTGCTGGAACGGGTGCGTGCCGCCGCCGACCACGGCGATGTTGAGGCGATCGGCACTCTTGATCAGTGCATCGCGAATCTCGGACAACTGGCCCAGCACCTGGTCGGACGAATGGCAGACGCCCGTGGAGATTTCGATCATGCTCGATGTCATCTCGGGCACCACCGACCCCGGCAGTTCGTACTTCGACATGAGCCGCAGCATCTCGTCGGAATACGGCGCGAGGTCGTAGTCGTGCGTGTTCACCAGTTGCAGCTCCAGCTCGACACCCAGCGAGAGCGCGGCGGACTTCTGGAAGGGTTCGAGAAGGATGGATTCAGCCACGCTGCTCTCCCGCTGCGGTGGTTCCTTCGACATACATCGGCCTTGATGTTTCACCTGCGCGGTGCAGCGCAAAGGTCGCCAGGATCGCGCCGAGCACTTCCATCAGCAAGATGGCAGGCAACGCAATGCTGGCAATGCGCGGCCCCAGCGTGATCGACGATGCGACGAATTGCGAGACGAGCAGCAGTGCGACCGATGACATCGGCGACATCGCGCAGCCCGTCCACAGCGCCTGGCGCCAGCTCGTGCCGCTGCCCCAGTTGCCCGCGCCCACGCCCAGCACCTTGGCGATGCCGCGCGCGAGCACGACGGCTGTCACGAGGCCTGCGACGGCGGGATTCCAGTCCGCCTTGGCAGCAACCACCGACACCAGCACGAACATCAGCATCATCAGCATCGACGACGCCGTGCCCAGCTGGCGCGGCCAGGCCCAGGGCCGCGGATTCAACTGCTTGAGCAGGATGCCGCCGAGCAGGGCGGCCAGCGGCGCGGAACCGCCGAAGTGCGCGGCAAGCGCAGTCGCCGCCGTGATCAGCGCGATCAGCAGCATCGATGTGTTTTCGCTCGTCGGGCTCATGACGCGCAACGCCATGCGCAAGGCCAGCGCCAGCATGCCCGCCACGACAAAGGACACGCCCAGCACCACCGCAACCGGAAAGAGCGTCTCCATCAGTTCGGCCTGCGGCCGGTGCATGAGCCCGGTTCGCGCGCTGACCAACGTCAATGCGTACAGCGTGCTGAGTGTCGCCAGCACCATCGCGCGTTCGGTCACAGGCCCGGAGGCGCGTGTGTCCATGATGACCCGGCTGAGCACCGCAGGCGATGCCGCCATCGCAATCAGGCCGACGGCTTCGGCCACCATCGGTCGCACATCGAACCAGCGCAGCGCGTGATACACGAACAGCGCAGTGAGCGCGGACTCCGCGACGCTTTGCAGCAGCACCATCGGGTTGTGCCGGAACCAGCGCAGCGCAATGCGCCCGCCGGCCTCGAACAGCACCACCGACACGCCCAGCTCGAGCAGGAAGAGCGCCGTCCCCTGCAACGGCCACGCCGCACCCGAGAAGCCGGCCAGGCCCGCGATCGCGCCGACCATCGAATAGCCGACCACCTTGGGCAGGCCGGTGTGTCGCTGCAACAGATGCCCGACCAGGGCCGCCACCGCCAGCAGGATGGACCACTGCACCGTTGGCAGTCCCGCAGAGGGCCTGAGCCAGTCGGCCCAGATCGCCATGACTTCATTCACGTGCTTTGTCTCCCGGCGGCAAGCGGCCGCAACAGTTTCTCAATGCGCTGCGCAGGCAGCGTAGTGATCAGTGCAGAACGCGGTTTGAACCGTCGTCGAGCACGAAGGCAGCGATCTCCACATCGAATCGCTCACCGTCTTCGGCCACGCAGAAATAGGTGCCGTGCATGGTGCCGCTGGAGGTGCGCAGACGGCAACCGCTGGAGTACTGGAACGATTCGCCCGGCTTGAGCAGGGGCTGATGCCCCACCACGCCGAGCCCCTTGACTTCCTCGATCTCACCGGCTGCGTCGGTGATGATCCAGTGGCGCGAGATCACCTGCGCCGCGATGTCACCCGTGTTGGTGATCGTGATCGTGTAGGCAAAGCCGTAGATGCCTTGCGCCGGCGCCGAATGTTCGGGCAGGTATTGCGGTTGTGTTTCAACGTTGAGCTGGTACTTCGCCATGCGTCCATCCTAACCCGCCCGGCGTGCCCACAATTTGCGAGAATTCATGGATGACCAAGACCTATCGCATCGCACCTTCGATTCTGTCGGCCGACTTCGCCCGGCTGGGCGACGAAGTCAAGAGCGTGATCGCCGCCGGCGCCGACTGGATTCACTTCGACGTGATGGACAACCACTACGTGCCCAACCTCACGTTCGGGCCGATGATCTGTTCGGCGCTCAAGCCCCACGCCAAAACCGCGCAAGGCGTCGCCGTTCCGATCGATGTGCACCTGATGGTGCAACCGGTCGATGCACTCGCGCAGGCGTTCGCAGAGGCGGGGGCCGACTACATCAGCTTTCACCCCGACGCCTCGGCCCACGTGCATCGCAGCGTGCAGGCGATCCGCGCAGCAGGCTGCAAGGCAGGCGTGGTGTTCAACCCCGCAGCGCCGCTGGACGTGCTCGACTGGGTGATCGAAGACATCGACCTGATTCTCATCATGAGCGTGAACCCGGGCTTCGGCGGACAAAGCTTCATCGACTCGGCCCTGCGCAAGATCGAGGATGCGCGCAAGCGCATCGACGCATCGGGCAAGGACATCCGGCTCGAAGTCGATGGCGGCATCAAGATCGACAACATCGCGCGTGTTGCATCTGCAGGCGCAGACACGTTCGTCGCCGGCAGCGCCATCTTCGGCAAACCCGATTACCGCAGCGTGATCGATGCGATGAGGCTCGCGTTAGCTTGACCTGGTCAGGCTGATCCGGGCAGCTCAGGTCCTGGGCTTCCTGTCCGGCGTATCGGTGCTCTTGCGCACCTGCGTGTACGCCCGGTCGGTTTCCGCGCCTCGCGTCGTATCGACGATTCCCCGCTCGACATCGGCCAGCGCCTGCTTGCCCACGACCTTGGCCGTGGGTTCTCCCGACGACTGGCTGCTGGACGATTCGTCGCGCTCGTGCGGCATGCGGGGAGCGCTCTCCTGCGTCTCGCCTTGCAGGGGAATCGTTTCGCCCTTGTTGTCGTCCGTCCGTTTCGGATTGCTGTGCACGTTGTTCCCCTTGTTTCGATTCAGCCATGGTGGGCCTGGCGCGAAACAGCAACGGTAGTCATCACAACCGACTGAACGTAGGACTCACACGCGCCGGCCTTGTGGGACACGTCCTACCCAAGATGAGGTTCCTGGCCGACAGCCGCGCCCGTCCGCCCACTACGGGGGTTCGCTCATGAGCTTGCCATGCTCTGAGGGTTGCGTGACCACGCGCACACGATGCACCACGCAGCAGCAAAAAGAGGAGTTGATTGAATGGCACAGTCCAAGGGTGAAGCCCAGCGCAAATCCAAGGCGGGCGAAGGCGCCGCATCCAAGCAAAAGCAGCTGGAGACTTTCAGCCAGGGCACCGAGAACATGCTGACCACCAACCAGGGTGTGGTCATTGCCGACAACCACAATTCGCTCAAGGCCGGCATTCGCGGCCCCTCGCTGCTGGAAGACTTCATCCTGCGCGAGAAGATCACCCACTTCGACCACGAGCGCATCCCCGAGCGCGTCGTCCATGCACGCGGCTCGGCGGCGCACGGCTACTTCGAGCTCAGCAAGTCGATGCAGGAATACACCCGCGCCGATTTCCTGCAGGAAGCCGGATCGCGCACGCCGGTCTTCGTTCGCTTTTCCACCGTCGCGGGCTCACGCGGCTCGGCCGACACGGTGCGCGACGTTCGCGGCTTCTCCGTCAAGTTCTACACGCGTGAAGGCAACTACGATTTGGTCGGCAACAACATGCCGGTCTTTTTCATCCAGGACGCGATCAAGTTTCCGGATCTCGTTCACGCACTCAAGCCCGAGCCGCATCACGAGATGCCGCAGGCTTCCAGCGCGCACGACACCTTCTGGGATTTCGTCTCGCTCATGCCCGAGACCACGCACATGCTGATGTGGGTCATGTCGGACCGCGCCATTCCGCGCAGCCTGCGCATGATGGAAGGTTTTGGCGTTCACACCTTCCGCATGATCAATGCGCACGGCGTTTCGCACTTCGTCAAGTTCCACTGGAAGCCCAAGCTGGGCAAGCACGCGCTGGCCTGGGACGAGGCGCAAAAGATCGCCGGCAAGGACGCCGACTTTCATCGCCGCGACCTCTGGGAAGCGATCGCGCAGGGCAATTTCCCGGAGTGGGAACTGGGCCTGCAGCTGATTCCAGAAGCCAAGGCTGCAAGCCTGGGCTTCGACCTGCTCGATCCGACCAAGCTGATCCCTGAAGAGATGGTGCCGGTGCAGATCGTGGGCAAGCTGGTGCTCAACCGCAACCCGGACAACTTCTTTTCGGAGACCGAGCAGGTTGCATTCCACCCCGGCCATGTGGTGCCCGGCATCGACTTCAGCAACGACCCCCTGCTGCAAGGCCGGCTGTTCTCGTATACCGACACGCAGCTGTCGCGCCTGGGCGGGCCCAACTTCCACGAGATCCCGATCAACAAGGGCGTATGCCCTTTCCATAATTTCCAGCGCGACGGCATGCACCGCATGCTGCTCAACAAGGGCCAGGTCTCGTATGAGCCGAACTCATTGGCGAGCGGCGCGGAGTTTCGGGCCGACGGTGGCCAGCAGGGCTTTCACAGCTACGCCGAAGAACTCGAGTCCCCCAAGATCCGTCGGCGTAGCCCGAGCTTTGACGATCACTTCAGCCAGGCTTCGTTCTTCTACAACTCGCTCAGTTCGGTCGAGCGTGACCACATCGCGGCTGCGTTCCAGTTTGAACTGTCGAAGGTGGAGACGGTTGCGATTCGCCAGCGCGTCGTGGACAACCTGGCGCACGTCGACTCAAAGCTTGCGCGCAAGGTGGCCGAGGCCATCGGCATCGCATCGCCCGACGCAAAGGCCGCCGCGGGACGCGCAGGATTTCGCGATGTGCGCGGCAAGCTGCCCGTCGAAAGCTCTCCGGCCCTGAGCATGGAACCCCCGGCTACGCCAGCCAGCAACGCCATTTCTACCCGCAAGGTCGCCATCCTGGTGGCAGGCGGTGTCGAGATCGGCGCAATGCGTGTCATCCAGCAGGCCCTGCACGATGCGGGCGCGACCACGAAGATCGTGTCGGACCGCCTGGGCTTCGTTGCCACGTCATCGGGCCAGCAGCTCGCGGTCGATCACACCTTCACCAACACGGCATCGATCATGTTCGACGCCGTGATGGTGCCCGGTGGCGCGGCCAGCGCACAGGCGCTTGCGCGCAATGGTGATGCTGTGCACTTCGCCCTGGAAGCCTTCAAGCATTGCAAGGCAATCTGCGTGATCGGCGAGGGCGTCGAGCTGCTATCGAGCCTTGGCGTGACGGCCGACAGCACTCCCTTGCCCGAAGGTGTGGTGCGCGGCAAGAACGACCCGACCACCCGGGTGCCGATGGCACAGGATTTCATTGCGGCCATCGGCCGCCATCGCCACTGGACGCGGGCCAACGTGGACGCTGTTCCAGCCTGAACAATTGCGCATCCGCAGGGGGCACAATCATCAAGATGGGCCCTGCACACGACACCCGCCAAAACCATTTGCTGGCGGCCATTCCAGCCGAGGAATACGAACGCCTGCAAGCCGGGCTCGAACTCGTGCCGATGTCGCTCGGACAGGTCCTGAGCGAATCGGGCGGACAGATGAGCCACGTCTATTTCCCGACCACCTGCATCGTCTCGCTGCTCTATGTCCTGGCCGACGGCTCGTCCGCCGAAATCGGCGTGGTGGGCAACGAAGGCATCGTGGGTATCTCGCTCTTCATGGGCGGCAACACCACGCCCAGCCGCGCCGTCGTGCGCAGCGCCGGCCACGCTTACCGGCTCAATGCCGCGCTGCTGGTCACGGAGTTCAATCGCGGGGGTGCGGTGATGCGGCTGTTGCTGCGCTACACGCAGTCGCTCATCACACAGATGACGCAGACCGCCGTATGCAACCGGCACCACACCGTCGAGCAGCAACTGTGCCGCGCGCTGCTTCTCAGCCTGGACCGCATGTCGGGCGATTCGCTCACCATGACGCAGGAGCTGATCGCCAGCATGCTGGGTGTCCGGCGCGAGGGCGTCACCGAGGCGGCAGGGCATCTGCAGCGCGCAGGCCTCATTCGCTATCGGCGTGGCCATATCGACGTGCTCGATCGTGCGGGACTGGAAAAAGCCGTGTGCGAGTGCTACGGGGTGGTGAAGATCGAGTACGACCGACTGATGGATGACATCCCGCGGGGCGTGAAGCCCTGACGCGCGGCTGCGCCCCCCAACAGGGCGCTATGTTGGCTGGCGCACAGACCGCAGGGCCGGGTCGCGTTAGCGTAGGTCATGAATCAAAAATCCGCGTGGCCTCTGGTCGCCGACGATGCGGCGCTGGTGCTGCTCAAGGCGGGTGCGCTGCAAAACGCCATCCTGACCAGCGCCAACTTCTCCATCATTGCGACAGACGAGAAGGGCATCATCCAGCTGTTCAACGTCGGTGCCGAGCGGATGCTGGGCTATAGCGCCGATGAAGTCGTCAACTGCATCAGCCCCAGCGACATCCACGATCCCGATGAAGTCGCCGAGCGCGCCGCTGCGCTCACGCTGGAGCTGGGCACGCCCATCGCGCCGGGCTTTGAAGCACTCGCATTCAAGGCATCGCGCGAGATCGAAGACATCTACGAGCTCACCTACATCTGCAAGGACGCCAGCCGCTTCCCGGCCATCGTGTCCATCACCGCCTTGCGCGACGATCCGGGCAACATCATCGGCTACCTGCTGATCGGCACCGACAACTCGGCGCGCAAGCGGGTGGAGCGCGAACTCAATGAAGCGATGGCCGCTGCCGAAAAGGCCAACCGCGCGAAGTCGGAGTTTCTCTCGAGCATGAGCCACGAGCTGCGCACACCGCTCAACGCGATCCTGGGTTTCGCACAGTTGCTGGAGTCCGGCTCGCCGACGCCCACCGTCACGCAGCGCCGCAACATCGACCAGATCCTCAAGGCCGGCTGGTACCTGCTGGAGCTGATCAACGAAGTGCTCGACCTGGCGCTCATCGAGTCGGGCACTGTGTCGCTGTCCAATGAACCGGTTTCGCTGGCCGAGGTGATGACCGAGTGCCGGGCGATGATCGAGCCGCAGGCGCGCTCTCGCGGAATCGGCATGACGTTTCCGCAGTTCGATATTCCGCGATACGTGAGCGCCGACCGCACGCGCGTCAAGCAGGTGCTGATCAACCTGCTGTCCAACTCCGTCAAGTACAACCGGCCCAACGGATCGGTCTCCGTCGAGGTGGCCCTGGTGCGATCGATGGTGCGCATCAGCGTGCGCGATACCGGCGTGGGACTGACACCCGCCGAACTCGGCCAGCTGTTCCAGCCCTTCAACCGCCTGGGCAAGGAAGGCGGCGCCGAAGAGGGCACGGGCATCGGCCTTGTCGTCACCAAGCGGCTGGTGGACCTGATGGATGGCTCGATCGGCGTGGAAAGCATCGTGGACAAGGGCAGTGTCTTCTGGATTGAATTCAAGGCCACGGTTGCGCCGTTGCTCGCCGCCGCGATTGCCACCACCGCACTGCCCCCCCCCGCAGTGGACAACGGGGGCAAACGCCACACGCTGCTTTATGTCGAAGACAACCCTGCCAATCTCGAACTGGTCGGCCAGCTGATCGCACGGCGCAGCGACCTGTACATGCACAGCGCCGCCGACGCGAAACTCGGCATCGAGTTTGCGAGGGCCGCGCTGCCCGAAGTGATCCTGATGGACATCAACCTGCCGGGCATGGGTGGCATAGAAGCCATGAAGATCCTGCGCGACGACCCGGCCACGGCGCATATCCCCATCATCGCCCTCAGCGCCAATGCGGTGCCCCGCGATATCGAGCGGGCGATGGAGGCGGGGTTCTTCAACTACATCACCAAGCCCATCGTGGTGGCGACCTTCATGGAGGCGCTGGATGTCGCGCTCCTGCACGCCAAGTCTGTGGCACAGAACGAGCCGGCATGATGAATCTTGCAGAAATCCTGCGCGCCCGCATTCTGGTTGTGGACGACCAGACAGCCAATGTCACGCTGCTCGAAGAAATGCTGCGCCAGGAAGGCTACAGCAACGTCACCTCCACGATGGACCCAACCAAGGTGTGCGCACTGCACCGCCGCGAGCCCTACGACCTGATCCTGCTGGACCTGCAGATGCCGGTGATGGATGGCTTCCAGGTAATCGAGGCCCTCAAGACCAACGACCGCGACGCCTACCTGCCGGTGCTGGTCATCACGGCGCAGCCGGGCCACAAGCTGCGGGCGCTCGATGCGGGCGCGCGCGACTTCGTGAGCAAGCCGTTCGATCTCATCGAAGTCAAGACCCGCATCCGCAACATGCTGGAAGTGCGCCTGCTCTACAAACGCCTGGAAAACTACAGCCAGGTGCTGGAATCGGCCGTGCGCGAACGCACCGCCGAGTTGCGCGAGAGCGAAGCGCGCTACCGCAGCCTCACCGAACTGGCGTCCGACTGGTACTGGGAGCAGGACGAGAACGGCAACTTCACCAAGGTCTCGGGACCGGTGCTGGAGATGCTGGGCATCCGTGTCGACGGATTCGTCGCCGATGCAACGGATGAGCCTGTGCCGGGCTGGAACGCCGACGAAAGAGCCGCGCTGCAAGCGGCCATCGCCGCGCGCAAGCCGTTCCTGGACTTCGTCTTCAGCCGCGTCAACCCCGACGGCTCGAAGCAGAAGTTCAAGGTGAGCGGCGAGCCGATGTTCGGTCCCGCCTGCCAGTTCCTGGGCTATCGCGGCATCGGCATCGAACTCAAGAGCCGGCACTGATCTCTCACTTTCACGCCTTGTTTTGACTTTACGTGCGGCAGCGAACAGATGTATTTGACGCAGCCGCGTATGTTTGAAGCCATCAACCCTTATATTGGAACTTCCATGAACAAATCCCTTGCCTTGTCCGTCTCGCTCTTCGCCTCGGTGCTCGCACTTTCGGCCTGCCAGCGCGACGTCGTTGCACCGCCCACCGTCGTGACCGTGCCCACGCCCGTTCCCGGACCTGCGGGCGCACCGGGTGTTGCAGGTGACACCGGATCGACAGGCTCCACCGGATCCACGGGTGCAACCGGTTCGACCGGATCGACGGGCTCCACCGGATCGACTGGTTTCACGGGCGCAACCGGTTCCACCGGCGCCACTGGCAGCACCGGCGACACCGGGCAGCGCGGCCGCACGGGCGACACGGTCGTCATCGTGCCCGCACCAGCCGCGTCGCGCTGATCCACACCGCCGCACGGAGGCCGCCATCTCATCGACTCCCGCGCACCTGGTGGCCGATGACGCCACTGCGCAAGCCACTGCGGATGCGGCAGTAGCGGCGTGGACCGCGCTGCACGACGCCCTTGCGCCGGTGATCGGGCAAGGTGGCGCGGCCGCGCTCTACAAGCGCGCACTGCACCTGGCGCGTGTCGACTATCCGTGGCTTGCCGCGGCCTACGAGGGCGCGGCTACGCCCGGTAATTTCAGCTCGCTGCACGCCGCGCTCGCGGCGCAGGACACACCCGTTGCCGCAGCCGCTCACGCTACGATCGTGCGCACCCTCAACGACCTCCTTTCGACCCTGATAGGTCCTTCCCTCACGGAGCGTTTGCTGAAACCCGCTTCCCATTTACTTTCGGCCGGCCCGGCCGTGCAGGATGTCTCCCCATGACCACCCAGAAAGCCGCTATCCATCGCCTGCGCACCGGCGTTCCTGGGCTTGACGACGTGCTCGGCGGAGGCCTGCCCGAATTTTCTTTCAATGTGATTGCGGGGGCGCCCGGCTGCGGCAAGACGACGCTGGCCCACCAGATCATGTTTGCCCTGGCCTCGCACGCCTGTCCGGCGATCTATTTCACGGTGCTCGGCGAGCCGCCGCTGAAAATGCTGCGCTACCAGCAGCAGTTCAACTTTTTCGACGACACGAAGGTCAATGCCTGCGTGCGCTTTGTGAACCTGTCGGAAGAAGCATCGACCGGCGACCTCTCGAAGGTACTGGCGCGCATCGCCTCCGAGGTCGAAGCCCACGGCCCCGGGCTGGTGATGGTGGACTCGTTTCGCTCCGTCGTGCTGGCCGGTGATGGCGGCAACTCGTTCATCACCCTGCAGTCCTTCGTGCAGCAGCTGGGCATGCTGATGACCAGCTGGCAGGCCACCTCCTTCCTGATCGGCGAATACTTCACCGACACCGAACCCAACCCGGTCTTTACCGTCGCGGACGGACTGATCTGGATGCGCCAGAGCGTTGAACGCAATTCCATTGTGCGCAAGATGGAGATCATGAAGATGCGCGGGCAGGCCACATTGGCAGGTCTGCACACTTTCCGCATCGACGCCGATGGCCTGCGGGTCTTTCCACCGCCGCAGCTGACCGAACGCAGTGAGCCGGTCACAGGACTGGACGCGCCGTCGCGCCTGAGCATGGGCGTTGAGGGCCTGAACGAGATGATGGGTGGCGGCCTGCCGCGCGGCTACTCGCTGCTGGTCGCGGGTCCGACGGGTTCTGGCAAGAGCGTGCTGGCTTCCAGGTTCCTGGTGGAAGGGGCGCGCAACGGCGAATCGGGCGTGATTGCGGCTTTCGAGCAGCGCCCCGGCAAGTCGCGTGGACGCGAATTGTCCGAGCTGATCGCGGCCGGTCGCATTGGCGTCATCGACGCGCGCGCACCGGGTCTGTCGGTGGACGAGATTGCCACGCTCCTGATCGCCGAGGTCAGGCGCCTGAACGCTGTGCGTGTGGTGATCGACTCGCTGTCGGGCTTCGAGCTTGCATTGGCGCCCACGTTCCGCGAGGACTTCCGCGAATCGCTGTCACGCCTGGTCTCTGCACTGGCGAGCACCGGTGCGACCGTGCTCATGACGTCAGAGCTGGAAGACCGTTACGACGACCTGCGCTTCAGCCCCTACGGCACCGCATTCCTCACCGATGCCATCATCGTGCAGCGCTACATCGAAGTTGAAAGCCGGCTCAAACGCGTGATCGCCGTGGCCAAGATTCGCGACAGCGCGCATTCCAATGAGCTGCGCCTGTTCAGCATCGACGAACACGGCCTGTCCATCGGCTCGATGCTCGAAGGCTACGAAGGCCTGCTCGGCGGCAGGCCGACATTGCGGCGAGACACATGACCGAGCCCGGCCGTCCCGCGCCCGATGCCGCAGTGGAGGCTGCGCGCACGTTGAGCGTGCTCAATGGCCAGGCCGATGCAGTTCGCGCCGACCTGCAGGTGCTGCGGCGAGACCTCGCGCAGGTCGAGCGCAATTTCAATGCGTCGCCAGGCGTCGTGATGCGGCGGGTGAACGAGCAGCTGGTGATTGCCGCCATGCGGGCCGAGGCCATCGCCGAAGCTGCAACTGCCCGGCTGGGTGAAATGGTGCGCTCGACCATGCCGGAACGGGACTCGCAGCTGTTTCGCCGCGAACTCGATCACGACGCCAAGACACTGCGCGAAGCCAACGAACGGCTGGTCATTGCTGCACTGAGCTCACAGGAGCTGGAGGCTACGGCGGTGGAAGCGCATCGCCGGCAGGTTTCATTCCTGGCCACCGTCGCGCACGAGTTGCGCAATCCGCTCATGCCGCTGCGCCTGGCGGCCCTCATGCTCGACCGTGCACGCACCGACGACGTTGCCCATGCCAAGCTGCAGGCCACCATCACCGGCCAGGTCGCCCAGATGACCCGATTGATCGGCGACCTGCTGGACGGCTCGCGCATCAGCACCGGAAAATTCCGCATGGAACGAACGCTGATCGATGTGTGCAACGTGATTGCCCGCGCCATCGAGACCTGCCAGCCTGCGATGGACGCACGGCACCACACCTTCACCAGCAGCGTGCCACCCGGGCCGATCATGATGCTGGGCGACACCGTGCGCCTGGTGCAGGTGCTGGGTAACCTGCTGGAGAACTCGTCCAAGTATTCACCGGAAGGCAGCGAAATATCGATGCGCGCAACGGTGGCGGGCGGCGCCATCGTGATTGTCATCAGCGACAAGGGCATCGGCATTTCGGCCAAGGCATTGCCGCACGTCTTTGACATGTTCGTGCGCGATGCACAGGCCAGCATGACGCACGACGGGTTGGGCATCGGGCTGGCAATCGTGCGCGAACTGGTGCGCGCGCACGAGGGCACTGTCACTGCTTCCAGTGCGGGCGAGGGCCTGGGCAGCGAGTTTGTCGTCAGGCTGCCGCTGGCCGTCGTTCATCCGGCGGCTCCTGTCACGAGCCCCTCCTAGAACGGCTTACTGCCGCGGTTCGCCGCGCTCGTTGACCGAGATCGTCGAGCCGGGCGCTGCGCTCATCTGCAGGTTGTGGTCACGACCGCGGAAGTTGTAGGTCACGTCCCAGTAAGCCGGTGTTCCGCTGGTGGTGTTTTCGCAGCGTCGCACATCACGGCTGCCCATCTGGCCATTGCCAGCCACGTTGGAGCCGATCACACCGCCGGCCACTGCGCCGCCCACGGTGGCCAGGTCCTTGCCCGAACCGCCGCCCACCTGGTGACCCAGGATGCCGCCGATCAGGGCGCCAGCAATCGTGCCGCCGACATTTCGACCGCTGTCTTGCGAGACCTGCTGGCGCTCGACCCAGCATCGCTCGGTGGCGGCGCCCATGACTGCGCGCACTTGCGTGACAGGTGCCGCGTAAACGCGCTCATTGGCCCGGCGGCGGTATTCGTAATTGGCGACCGGCTGGGGCGTCGGCGCTTCGTTTTCATAGCGGCGGTTGCGGGCCGGGCGCACCGAGGAGATGCTGTTTTCCATGCCCATCGCGCGCAGCGAGTCATAGTTGCCGGGGCGCAGCAAGGTGCAGCGGCCGTCAAAGCGGGCGTTCTCGCAGACTTCCCAGCGGCCCTTGTCCACCACGACTGACGATGCGCGGTCGTTGAAGCCGATGCGCGCGAAGTTGTCGACCTGGGTCTGGGTGGTGAAGGCGCGGCCACGAAAGCCCTCGCCTTCATAGAAGGTGACTTGTGCCATGGCTTGCGCGCCGAACACCATTGCACTGGCGGCCAGTGCGATCTTGAGTTTGCGGTTCATTGGGTTTTCTTTCTGTGCGGAGCATTTCAAAGGCACCGGAAAACGGCGCCCTGTCCACACGGTGCGCGCATGAGCTTGCCCCGTCTGTGCGATCACGCACATTGGCGCAGGAAGCGACGTTGTCCTACACGGCGGCTGGCTCTTCGGTACGGCAGCGCACAGACCACCAAAGGCCCCCATCGCCCAATACATGGGTTGACGCCGTCATCCGCTCTGGTGAGTTTCTCGCCGGGCCGTTAAACGAGATTCCTGGAGATTCACCATGACCCAATTCGCACGCATTTCCGTCCTTGTCGCCGCTGTTGCCCTCACCGCACTGGCTGGCTGCGCCTCCACGCAAAAGCATGAAAGCACCGGCCAGTACATCGACGACACCGCCATCACCACCGGCGTGAAGGCCGCGATCTTCAATGAGCCCACGCTCAAGTCCGCCGAGATCAACGTCGAGACGTTCAAGGGCCGCGTGCAACTGAGCGGCTTCGTGTCCAGCCGCGCCAACATCGACCGCGCCGTGGCCGTCGCTCAAGGCGTGCGCGGCGTGACCTCGGTCGCCAACGACATGCGCGTGAAGTAAAAAACCGCCTTCAGCTGACGCGGCAGATCTTGAGCATGTTGGTGCCCCCCGGGGCGCCCATGGGCTCGCCGCAGGTGATGGCATAGATGTCGCCCGTGGCCATGATGCCGCGGCGCTTGAGGTGCTCTTCTGCTTCACCGAGCGCACGGTCACGATCGACGCTCTGGTCCATGAGGAGCGGCCGCACATTGCGGTAGAGCGCCATCTTGCGCTGCGTCGTCAGCTTGGGCGTGAGCGCGAAGATCGGGATGTGGATGCGATGCCGGCTCATCCACAGGGGTGTGGAGCCGGAATCGGTGAGCGCCACGATGGCCTTGCAGCCCAGGTGATGCGCCGTGAACAGCGCGCCCATTGCAATCGACTGGTCGATACGGCTGAAGTTCATGCCTGTGAAATCGGCGTCGAGCTTCACGTCTTCGGCCTTCTCGGCTTCCACGCAGATGTTCGCCATCTCGATGATGGTCTCCAGCGGGTAATTGCCAGCCGCGGTTTCCGCGCTGAGCATCACAGCATCGGTGCCGTCGAGTACCGCATTGGCCACGTCGCTCACTTCGGCGCGTGTGGGCACGGGCGCGTGAATCATCGACTCCATCATCTGCGTTGCCGTGATCACGACCTTGTCGTGTTCACGTGCCATGCGGATCATGCGTTTTTGCAGCGCAGGCACCGCTGCGTTGCCCACTTCGATCGCCAGGTCGCCCCGCGCGACCATGATGCCGTCGCTCGCCCTGAGGATGGCTTCGAGGTTGGGTATGGCCTCGGCGCGCTCGATCTTGGCAATAAGGCCCGGGCGATGGCGAAACTCGGCGCCGGCCACGTTGCAAAGCTGGCGCGCCATTTCCATGTCGGTCGCGTTCTGCGGAAAACTCACCGCCACGTAATCGGCCTGGAAGGCCATCGCCGTGCGGATGTCCTCCATGTCCTTGGCTGTCAGCGCAGGCGCGGTGAGTCCGCCGCCCTGCTTGTTGATGCCCTTGTTGTTGGACAGGTAGCCGCCCTGCTTCACGGTGGTCAGCACCTGCTCGCCCAGCACCTTGTCGACGGTGAGCATGATGAGCCCGTCGTTGAGCAGCAGCAGGTCGCCTGCCTTCACATCGCGCGGCAGTTCCTTGTAATCCAGGCCCACGCCGTCGATGTCGCCGGGCTCGGTGCGGGACGCATCCAGCACGAACTTCGCGCCCTGCTGGAGAAGCACCTTACCTTCAGCGAACTTGCCCACGCGGATCTTGGGGCCCTGCAGGTCGGCCATGATCGCGACCTCGCGGCCTGCGCGCTGAGCGGCTTCGCGCACCAGCGCTGCGCGGTCTATGTGGTCCTTGGCCTTGCCGTGGCTGAAGTTCAGGCGCACCACGTTCACGCCGGCGCGGATCATCTGCTCCAGCAGTGCCGGATCGCTGGAAGCGGGGCCGAGTGTTGCAACAATCTTGGTGGCGCGACGTGCCATGTGAGCTTTCTTTGGAACGGGAGAGGCATTCTCGCCCAGAAGCGGTGACGAGTGAGTGACGATGCTGCCTCAGCGATTACCCTCGGCCGCACGCCGGGTCAGGATCTCGAACGCCGGCAGCGTCTTGCCTTCCAGGATTTCCAGGAACGCGCCGCCACCGGTGGAGATATAGCCCACATCCTTTTCGATGCCGTACTTGGCGATGGCCGCCAGCGTGTCGCCGCCGCCCGCAATGCTGAACGCCGGTGACTGCGCAATCGCACGCGCAATCGTTTCCGTGCCATGCGCGAAAGCGTCGAATTCAAAGACACCGACCGGCCCGTTCCAGACGATGGTGCCGGCCGACATCAGCTGCCTGGCCAGGCGCGCCGCCGTGTCGGGGCCGATGTCCAGGATCAGGTCATCGGGCGCTACATCCGCAGCCGCCTTGACGGTGGCGACTGCATCGGCGGCAAAGGTCTTGGCTGTGACCACATCCGTGGGAATCGGCACTTGCGCGCCACGCGCCTTCATCGCTTCGATGACCGCTCGCGCTTCGCCCACCAGGTCGGCCTCTGCCAGCGACTTGCCGATCGGCAGCCCCGCGGCCAGCAGGAAGGTGTTGGCAATGCCGCCACCCACGATGAGCTGATCGACCTTGCTTGCCAGGGCCTTGAGGATGGTGAGCTTGGTCGATACCTTGGAGCCCGCGACGATCGCAACGAGCGGTCGCTTCGGGTTCGCCAGCGCCTGGGTGATCGCGTCGATCTCGGCGGCCAGCAGCGGGCCGGCGCAGGCGATCTTTGCGTACTGTGCGATGCCGTAGGTCGATGCTTCCGCGCGGTGCGCAGTGCCGAAGGCGTCGTGCACGAAGATGTCGCACAGAGCGGCCATTTTCTGCGCCAGCTCGGGGTTGTTTTTCTTCTCGCCCTTGTTCACGCGGCAGTTCTCCAGCAACACCACCTGGCCCGGCTTCACGTCAACGCCGCCCACCCAGTCGCGCAGCAGCGGCACATCGCGGCCCAGCAGTTCAGACAGGCGTTTGGCGACGGGCGCGAGCGAGTCCTCGGGCTTGAACTCGCCTTCGGTGGGGCGGCCCAGGTGCGACGTGACCATGACAGCCGCGTTGGCCTTGAGCGCCATCTCGATGCAAGGCACCGATGCGCGAATCCGCGTGTCTTCGGTGATGTTGCCCGCGTCGTCCTGCGGCACGTTGAGGTCGGCGCGGATGAACACGCGCTGGCCGCTCGCGCGGCCCTGGTTGCAGAGATCGGAAAAGCGCAGGACGTTCATGAGGGCTCGCTCGCTGGTGGATTGGTACAGCCCCTCATTTTAAGAGCGCCCTACCAGCCCAGCCCCAGATGCAGCGGCAGGTACACCGCCATGCCGCCGATGATGGTGAGCAGCACATTCCGCTTCCAGAAATAAAGCGCTGCGCCCACGGGCGCAGCGAAGAGCCGCGCGTCCTGCCAGGTGCCCACGAACGCTCCGGCCTGCATCACCACTTCGGGCGCAACCACACCGGCCAAAGCGGCGACCGGCGCGTATTGAAGCGCGCGGTCAGCCCACAGCGGCAAGCTCCAGGGTTTGTCCAGTATGAAGAAAAAGCACCGCGTGATCACCGTCACTGCTGCGAGGCCGACGATGACCAGCAGGGTCCACAGGTCCGTGCGTGCGGTCATGGCCCTATGACGCCTCGCGCCAGGTTTGCGGCGCCTTCTTTTCGAGCCAGAAGCTCACGAACACCGCCACCGCGATGGCCGCGACGATGTTGAGCTTGAGCGGCAGCGAATACGCAGCCACTGCGGCTGCCCCCGCGATCAGCGCCGAGAGCCGGCGCAGCGGTGTGTTCGCCAGCGAACAGAGAATCCCGACCAGGCAAAGCACGCCCGCAAAGCCCAGCCCCCACGAGCTCGGAATGAGGTTTCCAAGCACGATGCCGATGACACTGAACACCATCCAGCTGGTCCAGGTCACGAAGTAGTTGCCGGAAAGATAGGCCTCTTGCTCACGCCGCTGGGCATCGCCCACGGGCGGCTTGGGAAAGCGGCGGGTGAACATCGCATAGGTCATGTCGGCGGTGAGAAAGCCGTGGGTCATGCGGCGCCAGCGCGGCATGTGCATGAGGTAAGGCCTCAGGTGCAGGCTGAAGACAACGAAGCGCAGGTTGACGCAAAAGCCCGTCGCCAGGATCACCCACATCGGCGCGCCGGCCACGATCAGCGGGATCGCCGCCAGCTGCGAACTGCCCGCATAAACAAGGAACGTCATGGCCAGCGCCTCGATCACGCTCATGCCCGACTTGACCATCGCCACGCCCGTCATCAGGCCCCATGCGGCAATGCCGGTGGCCAGCGGTGCCATGCTGCGCCCCGCCTCACGGAAGGCTGGGTGTGCGTAGTTGTCGCGCAGGAAGAACACGTGAGGTGCTTAAGCCGAAGCTTCGCCGGTGCGCTCGAAAGCCATTCCCGGCTTCAGCTCGAAGCCGCGCAGGAAGTCGGCGACTGCCAGCCGCTTGCCTCCGGGACGCTGCACCTGCGTGACATGCAATGCGCCCCGGCCGCACTGAACATCGAAACCGCCGCCTTGCACGGCGAGGATTTGTCCCGGCGCTTCGCTGGCACTGGACGCAACCGGTTGCGCAGCCCATATCTTGATCAGTTCACCCGCGAGCAAACCGGTTGCGCCGGGGAACGGATCGAATGCACGGATGCGCCGGGCAATCACGTCGGCGGGCTGCGACCAGTCGATCGCGGCTTCGGCTTTCTCGATCTTGTGCGCGTAGGTCACGCCTTGTTCGGGTTGCCTGACGGGTTGGAAGCCGCCGCAGGCCGCCAGTTCCAGCGCCTCGACAATCAGGCGTCCGCCCAGCGTTGCGAGCCTGTCGTGCAGCACCCCGGTGGTGTCGTTGTCCGAGATGGGCACGCGCTCTTCGAGCAGCATGTCGCCCGTGTCCAGCCCCGCGTCCATCTGCATGATGGTGACGCCGGTCTCGTTGTCGCCCGCTTCAATCGCGCGGTGGATAGGCGCTGCGCCGCGCCAGCGCGGCAACAGGGATGCGTGGATGTTCAGGCATCCCAGGCGGGGCGCATCCAGCACCCATTGCGGCAGGATCAGGCCGTAGGCCGCCACGATCATCACATCGGCATGGGCCGCTTCAATTGCTTGCTGCGCGGCGCGGGCGTCTTCGGGGTACTTGCCATCCAGCCGCAAGCTGCGCGGCTGCGCGACGGCGATGCCCTGCTGGGTGGCGAACTGCTTGACCGGCGAGGCCTGCAGCTTCATGCCGCGACCCGCAGGCCGGTCCGGCTGCGTCAGCACCAGCGCAATCTCAAAGCCCGCCGCATGCAGGCGCTCCAGCGCCACGCGGGCGAATTCAGGCGTTCCCGCAAAAACCAGGCGCATCGAAGATCAGTTCCTGTCGTTGGGGGCGTTGACGAATTCCATGCCGGGGTGGGCCCGCTGCACGACGCCGCGTTCGTCAAGGTAGACGTAATAGAACATGTCGCTGCGCTGCACGTCGCGCCAGCGGTAAGTCAGGATGGGACCGCGCCAGCTCGCCACGCTGTCGACCCACGCGGGACGCCCGAACTCACGCTCGACGTCGTCGCGGGTCCACTTGCCGACCTCGATGCGGTTGAAGTTGCCTTCGGTCAGGACCTGCCGCGACCCGATCACCTTGCCCGACGCATCGACATCGACCATCCATGCGAAGTGGCCGACGGGCTGCATCGAATACTGCAACCGCTCACCGGCGGCGATTTTCACGACGCGCTGCGGCTGGCCCATGCGCTCGACCACCTGCTGACGGGGTGTGCCGGGCGCAAATTCGTAACTGGCAAATGGTCCGCCCGCGCAGCCTGCGAGCATCAGGACGGTGGCTGCAACAGCCCAGGACATTTTGTACATGGAGAAAGGGACCTGCGCTTCAGGCCCGTTCGGTATCGCGCCGCGCCTTGAGCATCTTGGTCTTGATGCGGTTGCGTTTGAGCGGCGACAGGTATTCGACAAACACTTTTCCGAGCAGGTGGTCCATCTCGTGCTGGACGCACACAGCCAGGATGCCCTCGGCTTCTATCTCGCGCGATTGGCCCTGGTCGTCCATCGCCTTGACCTTGATCCGCGTTGCGCGTTCGACGCCGTCATAGACGCCCGGAACCGACAGGCAGCCTTCTTCGTTCATCTGCTTTTCGGGGCTGTACCAGGTGATCTCGGGGTTGATCAGTACCAGCGGCGCATTGCGCTCTTCCGAGACGTCGATGACGACCACCCGCTCATGCACATCGACCTGGGTCGCGGCAAGGCCGATGCCGCTGGCGTCGTACATGGTTTCGAGCATGTCGGCGACCAGCTGCCGGATGCGGCCATCGACCGAGGCGACCGGGCGGGCGACAGTGTGCAGCTTGGGATCGGGAAAGCAAAGAATGGGAAGGAGGGCCATGGTAAGAAAAGGTAGCTGTCGCTATTTTCGCCACTTTTGGCGGCTCTGGCAGGGTGCGATGGGCATAAACGTTGCCCAATCAAGGGCTTGAGCGCAGAATCGCCAGTACTTTGTCAAGACTTTTGGCCGCCTCGGCTTACGCCGACGGTCGCAGCCCGCAAATGAAAATACACAGCCAGAACTCATCCGCAGCCTCGCAAATTGTGCCGGTATCACGCCGCGCCCTGCCCACCGTGGTCGCGCTGGCGGCACTTGCTGCGGGGCTTTGGCCGATGAGCGCTGCGGCGCAGAACTTCCCCATCACCCCCGGCCAGCGCTCCACTGCGCAGCAGGTTGCCCAGCAGGGCGTCCCGCTGTCCGAGCTGGCCCCCAACGCCCCCGACGAGTACACGGTCAAGCGCGGCGATACGCTGTGGGCCATTTCCGGCATCTTCCTCAAGAGCCCGTGGCGCTGGCCCGAGCTGTGGGGCATGAACATGGAACAGGTGCGCAATCCCCACCTGATCTTCCCCGGCCAGTTGCTGGTGCTCGAAAAGAAAGACGGCCGCGCGATTCTTCGCATGGGCCGCGGTCCTGCCGGAGCAGAGCCAACCGACACGGTCCGTGTCTCACCGCGCGTGCGGGTGGAATCCATGGCCGACCTGTCGGTCCCGGCCCTGAAGACACACCTGATCGAGCCTTTCCTGGCCGAAGCACTCATCATCGATGAGGCCACGTTGCTGGCAGCTCCGCGCATCGTGGCCGGCCCCGAAGAACGCGTTCTCATTACCCGTGGCGACCGCGCCTATGCGCGCGGCCTCGTGACCACGCCGCTCAAGCAGCGCGTGGCCGGCCGGGCCGACGACTACCGCGTGTTTCGCAATGCCAGGCCGCTCAAGGACCCGCTGACCAGCGTGGTGCTCGGCTATGAAGCGATGTACCTCGGCCGTGCCCAGCTCGTTCGCGACGAGAGCATCGAGCCGGTGCGCGCATCCAGCGGCAAGTCTGAAAACACCGTGATTCCCGGCACCATCGACATCACCGCCGCCAAAGAAGAAATGCGCGTCGGCGACCGCTTGCTGCCTGAGCCCGCGCGCCAGTTCCAGGCTTACGTTCCGCACGCGCCGTCCATGCCGGTGGATGCAGCCATCGTTTCGGTCTATGGCGACGCTGTGTCGTTCGTCGGCCAGAACCAGGTCGTCGTGATCAACAAGGGCACCGCCGATGGCGTGGAGGTCGGCCATGTCATGGCGATCCTGCGCGACGGCGAGCGCCGCATCGACCGGACCCAACCCGGCGAGCGCACCAACATCAAGATCCCCGACGAACGCACCGGGCTGCTCATGGTCTTCCGCCCGTTCGACAAGCTCTCTTACGCACTCGTCCTGGAAATCTCCAGCACCGTCAAGGTAGGCGACCGGGTCGTCAATCCGCGCTAAACGGACATTGCCGATGGAACGAGGGGAGCTGGCCGCATGGCTGCGCCTGGCATTGACGCCGGGCGTCGGAAACACGACTGCGCGGCGACTGCTCGCCGCGTTCGGTCTGCCGGGGGCCATCTTTTCACAATCGCCTGAAGGCTTCGCCGCTGTGGTCGGACCGGCACAGGCGAAGGCGCTGCGCGAAGAACCTGCGGGCCTTTCAGACTTGCTGGAGGCCACGTGGCAGTGGCTGCACCAGGACGACGGCCTTGAGCGGCGCATCATTGCGCTGGGCGATGCCCATTACCCTGAGCTGCTGCTCAACACAGCCGACCCGCCGCTGATGCTGTACCTGATGGGTCGCACGCGCGCGCCGTGGCCGCAATCGCTCGCCATCGTCGGTAGCCGCAATCCCACGGCGCAGGGCCTGCTCAATGCCAAGCAATTCGCCCGCAGCTTTGCCCAATCGGGCCTCACCGTCATTTCGGGGTTGGCGCTCGGCGTTGATGGAGCCGCCCATGAAGGTGCTCTGGATGGCGCGGGTGCCGATACCAGCGATTCATCCCTGGCCACGATTGCCGTGGTCGGCACCGGGCTTGATCGCGTGTACCCCAGCAGGCATCTGGCGCTCGCGCACCGCATCGCGCGATCGGGCCTGATCGTGAGCGAGTACGCCATCGGCACGCCACCGCTGCCTGAGAATTTTCCGCGGCGCAATCGCATCATTGCGGCGTTGAGCCAGGGTACGGTTGTGGTGGAAGCCGCGTTGAAATCGGGCTCGCTCATCACCGCCCACCAGGCGCTCGAAATGGGCCGCGAGGTCTTCGCGATTCCCGGCTCGATTCATTCGCCGCAATCGCGCGGCTGTCACGCCTTGCTCAAGCAGGGCGCCAAGCTGGTCGAGACCGCGCAGGACGTGCTGGAAGAATTGAAGTTACCCATTGCGCAAACCTCCGGGCGCGCTTCATCGCAGTCGGCTGCGAACGACGAGAGCGACAAACCTGGGCAAGACAATCCACTGCTCGAGGCGCTTGGCTTCGATCCGGTCAGCCTCGATGCGCTCATCGCACGCACCGGCATCAGCGCCTCTGAACTCCAGGCGCGCCTGCTGGAGCTGGAGCTGGGCGATGAAGTCGCGCGGCTGCCGGGCGGGCTGTTCCAGCGCATCGCGCACGCCTGAGGCCTGGCGGCAACACTTGCAGCTGAACGCCCGTGCGTTCTGAGTTCTGGGCTATATTGGACCCATGTTCGAAGTGCTCGTTTTTGTCTACGAGAACTACTGGCGAGGCGATGCCTGCCCTGAGTCAACGCTGCTGGAGCGAAAGCTCAGCGCGCACGGCTTCGAAGCCGATGAAATCCACGACGCCCTCATCTGGCTCGATGGCCTGAACCTCGCCGCCCAGAGCGCCGGTGCCGGCCAGAGCGAGGACAAGCCCCCACTCCCCGAAGTTCATCTGCCGTCCGCGGACAGCATGCGGGTCTATTCGATCACCGAGCAGGACAGGCTGGGCGCGCAGTGCCTGGGCTTCATTTCGTTCCTCGAATCGGCGGGCCTGCTGCCTGCCGCCATGCGCGAGATCGTGATCGAGCGCGCCATGGCGACGCCAGACGCAACCGTGCCCATCGACGACCTGAAAATCATCGTGCTGATGGTGTACTGGAGCTTCGGTCATGAGCCCGATGCGCTGGTGCTCGATGAACTGTGCGAGCCCGCGCAAGGGCGGCTCGCGCACTGAACTGCGGACCGACCCGCGCATCGAATTGCGCGACCTTACTGCAGCAATCTTTCCGGATTGGCATCCAGCTTGGCCAGCGCGTCGCGCGTGGCCCGCACCGTGAGCGCTTCCTCTTCCGCAGGCAGCAGCAATCCGGCCTGGAGGTAAGACGCCAGCCGCCGGTTTTGCAGCAGATAGCTACGCCCGCCGGGCGCGGCGAACAGGTGCAGCTGCTTGCGATCGCTGCGCCAGACATATTGCACCTGCGCGGTGGCGCCGTTGTGGTCCAGCGCGAACCAGTTGCCCAGCGGCAGCTCGGTCGCCCACGCCAGCATGGCCTGGCTCGGCCGCGAGCCGCCGTCGGCCACCACTTCGATGTTGGACGCGTCAATGCCCAGCATCATCTCGATGCTTTCCTGGTCGAGCGGCAGGTCGGTCGTCGGGTCGTCGGCGACAAAGTCTTCCAGGTGCGCGAGCCGCTTGGCCATGGATTCGATCTGGGCCTGCGGGATCGATTCGGTCTTGGACAGGAACGCATCGGCCAGCGTATCGCCGATCGCCTTGATCTGGGCCTCTTGCGCGGCGCCCTCGATGTTGACGAGGGTCATCCCCTTTCGCAGGCGCTGCAACAGCGCCGGAAGGTCCTTGATCACGCGCGCGCGCTCGGCGCGATTGGGCTTGGCGCTGGCAGCCCAGACCAGCTCGGAAGCAGACGCCTTGAGCGCCAGCGTATCGGGGTGCTGCGGGCCGTGGCGGATCGCGGCCATGGCCAGCACCTCGGCCCAGATCTTGAACAGGAAGTCGCGAATCTCATCGCGGATCGGCAGGTCCGCCAGCATCGAACGCAATTCGATCGTGTACTGGATGGCCAGCGTTTCCTTTTGCTCGACTTGCTGCGCAACGCTGACCAGCTTTTGTGTGTCGCCGTGCTCGGTCAGGAAGCGCGAGAGAAACTTCTGGAATTCGTCATACACCAGCTGGAACACCCGTCGCCCCGTCTCGGGGTACTGCTCGATCACCTGGACGATGCGCTTGATTTCAACTTCAAGCGTCGTGCCGCCTATGGTCGCGGCGTTGAAGCCCATGACCACGGAACCCATGCGGTCGATCAGCTGGCGCGCGGGATGCTCGAGCGTGCCAAAGAACTCCGGCTCGGCGATGGCAACGCGAAGCACCGGCATTTGCAGGCGCGCAAACCACACGCGCACAGCCGGTGGAATCCGCTCTTCGGACAGGATGCTCTGGAACATGAGGGCAACGATCTCGATCGTCGCCTTCTCGGTCTGGGTATTGGCTTTCTTCTTGAGCTCGCCGGTGCGGCGGCGCAGGTCGACCGCAACTTCCTGGACGGCGGCGTCGTCATAGACCAGGATTTCCTGCGCAGCAACCTGGCTGGGCGTGACGGCCATCTGCGTTGAATGGGCCTGCGTGACCTGGTGCTGCTGGAGCGCCTCGGCCAGCGCGGGTGAGGGCCGGGTAACCGGCACCGCCGGGTCGAAGCCCGCGATGCGGTCGGTCAGCAGGCGCTTGAGCTGGCCCAGGACGCCGCTGGCCCGCGCGCGAGCCCGCGCGAGGGGCGGCGTCGAGGTCATCATGCGTGTTTCGTCGGCGACGCCTGCGCCTGAGCGCGACGACTGGCCCGAGCCGTGATGCGTCATGCCTGCGCCGCCCGATCCGCCGCTGCCGCCCGATCCGCCGCTGCCGCCCGATCCGCCGCTGCCGCCCTGGTAGCCGCCGGCACCCCCTTGGTAGCCGCCTTGACGGCCCTGTGAGCCTTGCGCGCCCTGAGCGCCCGAATCGCCAGATCCACCGCCCACGCCACCGCCTCCACCACCTCCACCACCTGCTCCCGGCTGTCCGCCGGGGCCGCCGCCATAGGCAGAACCGCCCGAACCACCCGGGCCGCCGTAACCGCCACCAGCAGCGCCACCGCCACCGTAAGCACCAGTTCCACTGCCGCCGCCATAGCCTGCGCTACCACCGGCAGCAGACCCACCGGTCCCGCCTTGACCACCCGGCCCCTGCGGCGCTCCGTAAGGACCTGCACCCTGCCCACCCGGCGCACCGCCGCCTGAGCCATATCCACCGGAGGAACCGCCGCCACCGCCAGCGTGGCCGCCATAACCACCCTGGTTGCCATACTGGCCAGCCTGGCCGGATTGACCGAAATCTCCGGGGTACGAGCCAGGCCCCGATTCGCTACGGCCGGATGCCCCATCGGGTGGCGCGGCCGGCTCGGAGCGTCGAGCCGTGGGTGAAGAACTGGTGCGCTTGACGCGCGCCGCAAGGTCGATGTCCTTGAGCACACCCTGCTCGATCAGGAAGTCGTTCGTGGCCTTGTAGGCCTTGGGTACGTGTTCTGCCAGCTGTTTCTGGACCGTCTCCTGAACCAGGGTCCAGATTTCACGGGTGAGTCCGGCAGATGTCCACTGTTCGATCAGCATCTGCGCCAGCGCTTCGGGCCGGAGCACATCGGATGAGCCTGGCTCGTCCACGCCATCGAGGAACTGCATGCGCACACGCAGTTCGTTGGCCTCGAAAGAGGTTTTCTCCTGGATGGACAGGGCAATGCGGCCCGCGAGGATCTTGTTTTCGACGACTTCGTCGCCGATCAGCTCAAGATTGAGCGAATCGAGTCGCACCCGCGCGGTGGCGGTCGGCGGAACAACAGCCTTGCGCCAGGCGGAGACGATGCTCTTGCCCCAGAGCGCACCCTTGCGCTCGAAGTCGAGCAGGGCATCGCGCCGCTCATACATCTCGCGCGAACCGCCAGCGCTCTCGGCGAGTTCTGAAAGACGGGCGCGCACGGCCTGCAGCATCGGGACGACGCAAGCCTGCGCCTGCGCCACGAAATGCTCACGCGCCTGCCGTGCAAGACGGGCGGCAGTTTCGCGGGGCAGCTGCGGATCGTTCACAGATGCCTTGCGTCCTTAAACGGTGGCGCCAGAATTGGGGTCCGCAGGATCCTCGTCCTTCTTGGCAACGGACTTCACAAGGTCCTCGCGCTTGATGCCCAGCCACATGGCGATGGCAGCGGCGACAAAAACCGAGGAATAGATGCCGAACAGGATGCCGATCGTGAGTGCCATCGCGAAGTAGTGCAGCGTCGGCCCGCCGAACAGCAGCATGGACAGCACCATGATCTGCGTGCTGCCGTGCGTGATGATCGTGCGGCTGATGGTGGACGTGATCGCGTTGTCGATGATCTGGATCGTCGTCATCTTGCGGTAGCGCCGGAAATTCTCGCGAATCCGGTCGAAGATCACCACCGATTCATTGACCGAGTAGCCCAGCACCGCAAGCACCGCCGCGAGCACCGCCAGCGAGAACTCCCACTGGAAGAACGCAAAGAAGCCCAGGATGATGATCACGTCGTGCAGGTTGGCGATGATGGCCGCGACCGCGAACTTCCACTCGAAGCGAAACGCGAGGTACACCATGATGCCCACGACCACCATGCCCAGCGCCTTGAGGCCATCGGTGGCGAGCTCCTCGCCGACCTGCGGCCCGACGAACTCGGTACGCCGCTGGGTGACGCCGGGGTCCTGCGCCTTCAGCGCTGCCATGACTTTTTCGCTTTGCTGCGCCGAGCTGACGCCCTTTTGTGCAGGCAGGCGAATCATGACGTC
Source organism: Caenimonas sp. SL110 (assembly GCF_001044395.1). Classification (GTDB taxonomy): domain Bacteria; phylum Pseudomonadota; class Gammaproteobacteria; order Burkholderiales; family Burkholderiaceae_C; genus Ramlibacter. Next base: position 63,776 of record NZ_JANU01000004.1, on the reverse strand, counting down.
GCGCGAGGTGCCGAAGTTCTGGACCTGCACATCGGCGAAACCCAGGTCAGAGACCGTCTTGCGGACCTTTTCGACGTCAGCGGCCTGCGAGTAGCCCACTTCCATCACGGTGCCACCGGTGAACTCCACCGACAGGTGCAGCCCCTTGGTGACGAGAAAAAACACAGCTGCCGCGAACGTCAGGAACGAGATGATGTTGAACACCAGCGCGTTTTCCATGAACGGAATGTCGCGCCGGATCTTGAAGAATTCCATGAGGTCGCTTTCCTACTCGGCTTTGGTTATAGCGCCATCCGTATCGGGGCGCCAGACCGTGCCGATCGACACAGACTTCAGCTTCTTCTGGCGGCCGTACCAAAGGTTGACCAGGCCACGCGAGAAGAACACCGCAGAGAACATCGACGTCAGGATGCCGATGCAGTGAACCACCGCAAAACCGCGCACCGGGCCGGAGCCGAACGCAAGCAATGCGACGCCTGCAATCAGCGTGGTGATGTTGGAGTCGAAGATGGTGCCCCAGGCGCGTTCGTAGCCCGCATTGATCGCGGCCTGCGGTGACGCACCGCTGCGCAACTCTTCTCGAACCCGCTCATTGATCAGCACGTTGGAGTCGATCGCCATACCGAGGGCGAGCGCCATGGCCGCCATGCCGGGCAGCGTCAGCGTGGCCTGCAGCATCGACAAAATCGCCACCAGCAGCAGCAGGTTCACCGCCAATGCAAGGCCCGAGAATAGGCCGAAGAGTCCGTAGTAAACGGCCATGAAGGCGCAGATCACCGCAAAACCCCAGGCGACGCTGTGGAAGCCCTTGGTGATGTTCTCGGCGCCCAGCGTGGGGCCGATGGTGAATTCCTCGATGATTTCCATCGGTGCCGCCAGTGATCCGGCTCGCAGCAGCAGCGCCACGTCGGCCGCTTCAACCGTGGTCATGCGGCCCGAGATCTGGACCCGTCCGCCGCCGATTTCGCTGCGGATCACTGGTGCGGTGACGACTTCGCCCTTGCCCTTTTCGAACAACAGGATCGCCATGCGCTTGCCGATGTTCTCGCGCGTGATGTCCTTGAAGATACGCGAACCCTTGGCGTCCAGCGTCAGGTGCACGGCTGCTTCCTGGGTCTGGTTGTCAAAGCCGGGCTGGGCGTCGGTGAGGTTGTCGCCGGTGAGGATCACCTGCTTCTTGACGATCACGGCCTGGCCGCTGCGCTCGAGGTATTTCTCTGCGCCGAAAGGAACCGGTCCGCCGCCGAATTCGGCGGTGCGCGCCTCGGCGCTGTCATCGACCAGGCGAACCTCCAGCGTCGCGGTGCGGCCCAGGATGTCCTTGGCCTTGGCGGTGTCCTGCACGCCCGGCAACTGCACGACGATGCGGTCGGTGCCTTGCTGCTGGATCACCGGCTCGGCCACGCCAAGTTCGTTGATCCGGTTGTGCAGGGTGACCATGTTCTGCTTCAGGGCCTGGTCCTGCACGCGGCGTGCGGCATCAGGCTTGATGGTCAGGGTGATCTTGTACTCGGTGCCCTCAGGCGTCTCGACCGCCTGAAGGTCCGGCAGCTGGTCCGCGATGACGGCCTTGGTGGCTTGCAGCGTCTGCTGGTCGCGCACACGCACTTCGATCGCCTGGCCGTTGCGGTTGATGCCGCCATGGCGCACGCTCTTTTCGCGCAGCAGCGTGCGCAGGTCGCCCGACAACGATTCCGCTTTCTTGGTGAGCGCGGCCTGCATGTCCACCTGAAGCATGAAGTGCACGCCACCTCGCAAATCGAGGCCCAGGTACATGGGGGCTGCGCGCAGCGCGGTCAGCCAGGGGGGCGATGCCGACAAAAGGTTGAGCGCAACGACGTACTGCGGATCGGTCGCGTCAGGGACCAGCGCCTTCTGGATCGCGTCCTTGGCCTTGAGCTGGGTGTCGCCACTGTCAACGCGCACCTTGATGGACACCAGGTCCTGCGTGATCGCCAGCGGCTTGATGGCGGCAGCGGCGAGGGCCTGCTCCACCTTGGCCCGCGTGGCCGAATCGACCTTGATCGTGGCCTTGCTCGAAGACACCTGCACGGCAGGTGCCTCGCCAAAGAAATTGGGAAGCGTGTAGATCGCCCCAATCAACAGCGCGACCAGGATGATCGCGTACTTCCAGACCGGGTATCTGTTCACTTCATCGTGCCCTTGGGCAGCACTTGCGCGACCGCGCTGCGCTGCACCTGAAGTTCAATCCCGTTGGCGACTTCCAGCGTGAGCGTGCTGTCGCCCAGCTTGGTCACCTTGCCGATGACGCCACCGATGGTGGCGATTTCATCGCCCTTTGCCAGCGCATCGATCATGGTGCGGTGCTCCTTCTGGCGCTTCATCTGGGGGCGGATCATCAGGAAGTAAAGGACGGCCAGCATCACCAGGAAAAACGGTGCCTGCGACAGCAGGGCAGACATCTCACCACCGCCGGCGGCGGGAGCGGTTTGGGCATAGGCAGTGGAAATGAACACGGTGGCTCCAGGGACAAAATCGTTGAAACGCAACGCCTGCTGACAGGCAGGCACGCGGGCCGCGCCATCGGCGGGCGCAACATTCGATTGTATGCGGCGGGCGTGAACCAATTGGTTCTAACCCAGCGTGAAACCGGGGGTTTCCCCTCGCAAGTCGCCTAAACCTGCAAGATGCCGATGCCCGCCCAGCCCTGATCCTGCGCCTGGACGATCTCCCGGGTGCGGTCCGGATGTGCCGCCCTGATCTGCCGCCACAGCACATCGACCTGGCTCGTCGCCTCGCGGTGCGGGACCACATCGTGAAAGACGATGTACCCGCCGGGCCGCACGATGTCCTTCCACAGCTCGAAATCGCGGGTGACGCCTTCGAGCCGGTGATCGCCGTCGATGAACAGGATGTCTGCCTGCCGGCCTGCGAGCAGGGACTGCACCTGCGCCTTGGTTTCCGGCCGCTGGCTGTCCCTGCGCAGCAAATCAAGCTTCACCTGCGCGCGATCCGACAGGAACTCCTTGAACAGCTTGCCCTTCTTCTCGGGATAGCCGCCGCCGTGAATGCCTCCGGGCAGATCGATCGAAATGATGTGCTGGGTCGCCACGCGCGACCACATCAGCAGCGTGGCGCCATTGGCGGTCCCGATCTCGATCACCACCGCCGGCTTCACCGAAGCGGCCCAGTCGGTCAGGCCGCGAAACTCCGACTCGACCTGGTAGGCACCCAGCCGCTTGTACCAGCCCTGTCCCGCATATTGCTGCGTGATCTTCCAGACGTCGGCCGACTGCGGGGCCGGGTAGGTCTTGAGCAACGACCGGATCTCGGTCCGCGACGCCGGCCAGAACACAGGGTCACCTGCGGTCTTGGCCAGGTCTTTCAATGCGGTGGTCAGGTTCACGGATACCCCTGTCCTCGATGCGATCGCTCAGGCGGCCTGGCGCTCGGCGTCAGCCAGGGGCCACTGCTGCATCAGGCGTTCCCACTGCGGTCGCGCCAGCGCGAGGTGGCGCTCCTTGACGTGGCCGTAACCCTTGATCTGCTCAGGAATCCGAGCGATTTCAACGGCCAGCGCATGATTGCCAGCGTTGAGTTCGGCCATCACACGTTCGATGCTGGCGCGATATTCACCGATCAGCGCGCGCTCGGTGCGACGTTCTTCGGTTCGCCCGAAGATGTCGAATGCGGTGCCGCGCAGACCCTTCATCCTTGCCAGCAGCTTGAACCCCGTGAGCATCGCAGGGCCGAACTTGCGTTTTTGCAATTCGCCTTTTTCATTGCGCTTCGAAGTCAGCGGAGGCGCCAGGTGGAAGTTCACCTGGTAGTCGCCCTCGAACATCGCGGCGATCTTTTCCTGGAACCCGGTTTCGGTGTGCAGGCGCGCGACTTCGTATTCGTCCTTGTACGCCATGAGCTTGAACAGGTAGCGCGCCACCGATTCGGTCAGCAGCGTCTTGCCCAGCGGCGCCTCGGCCTGGCGCACCCGTTCGACGAAGGTCCGGTAGAGCGAGGCATAGGCCGCGTTCTGGTAGTCGGTAAGGAACTCGACGCGCCTGGTCACCAGGCTATCGACCGTGTCGCGCTTTTTCAACTCGATCACCTGGCCCGGCGACAGCAGCCGCTCGACCGATGCCCAGTCGTGCGCGGCGCGGCGGCCCCACTCGAATGCAGCTTTGTTGTTGTCCACGGCAACCGCATTGAGTTCGATCGCACGCATGAGCGCTTCATGTCCGAGCGGAATCCAGCCCTTTTGCCACGCGTAGCCGAGCATCATCGGGTTGGTGTAGATGCTGTCGCCCATCAGCTTCGACGACGCCGCATCCGCATTGAATGCACCGATGCCTTCTGCGCCCACGGCCTTGGCGATTTCTCCCGCGCACGCATCGGCAGGATTGGCCCAGTTCGAGTTTTTCACGAAGGCCGCTGTCGGCGTGCTGTGCGAGTTGAGCGCGACATGTGTACGCCCTTGCCGCATGCGCAGCACCGTTTCCTTGCCTGCTGTCACGATGGGGTCGCAGCCGATGATGAGATCGGCGCCGGCCATGCTGACCTTGGTGGTGCGGATGTCGTCCATCTGCTCGCCGATCAGCACATGGCTCCAGGTCGCGCCGCCTTTTTGCGCGAGACCTGCGGAATCCTGCGTGACGATGCCCTTGCCTTCGATATGCCCGGCCATGCCGAGCAACTGGCCGATCGTGATGACCCCGGTGCCGCCCACGCCGGCCACCACGATGCCGAATGCACCGTGGATCTGCGGCAGCTGCGGTTGCGGCAGCTCGCCCAGTGAAGCGGTCAGCGAGAACGGCGAGACGACCTTGTCCTTTGCTTTTTTCTTGAGCTGGCCGCCTTCGACCGTGACGAAGCTGGGGCAAAAGCCCTTGAGGCAACTGGTGTCCTTGTTGCAGGTGTTCTGGTTGATCGTGCGCTTGCGTCCGAATTCGGTTTCCAGCGGCTCGACCGACAGGCAATTGCTCTTGGCGCTACAGTCACCGCAGCCTTCGCACACCAGGTCGTTGATCACCACCCGCACCGCTGGATCGACCATGGTGCCGCGCTTGCGGCGGCGGCGTTTTTCGGTCGCGCAGGTCTGGTCGTAAATGATGGCGGTGGTGCCCTTGAGCTCGCGAAACTCGCGCTGGATGCGGTCGAGTTCGTCGCGATGGAATACCTCGACGCCTGGAGGCAGTTTGGCGGTTGCGTACTTCTCGGGCTCATCGGTCACGATCACTTCGCGCGTCACACCTTCAGCGATGAGGCTGTGCGCGATCTGGATCACGCTGTGCCCCTCGGGTCGCTCGCCGACCTGCTGGCCGCCGGTCATTGCGACTGCGTCGTTGTAGAGGACCTTGTAGGTGATGTTCACACCCGCAGCGATCGACTGGCGGATCGCGAGCAGGCCGCTGTGGAAATACGTGCCGTCGCCCAGGTTGGCGAACACATGTTCTTCGGTCGTGAACGGTTGCTGCCCGACCCAGGGCACACCTTCGCCGCCCATCTGGGTGAAGCCGATGGTCGCGCGGTCCATCCATGTCGCCATGAAGTGGCATCCGATACCGGCCAGCGCGCGCGAGCCTTCTGGCACCACGGTGGATGTGTTGTGCGGGCAGCCCGAGCAGAACCACGGCGCGCGGTCGCCCTTGACCTCGATGACCTGCATCGAGCGCTCCTTGGCATCGAGAATCGCGAGCTGCGCCTCGATGCGTGCGCCGATGTCGCCGTCCACGCCCAGCTTCTTCAGGCGACGCGCGATGGCGCGTGCGATCAGGGCCGGTGACAGGTCCGCATTGGCCCGCAGCAGGGTGTTGGCCGTGGGGTTGGGCATAGACCATTCACCGCCGGTGTACTCGCCGTCCGACTCCTCGAACTTGCCCAGCACATTGGGGCGCACATCGGATCGCCAGTTGTAGAGCTCTTCTTTCACCTGGTATTCGATGACCTGGCGCTTTTCTTCCACCACCAGGATCTCGCGCAGGCCCGTGGCGAACGCGCGCGTGCCCTGCGCTTCGAGCGGCCAGACCACGCCCACCTTGTGCAGCCTGATGCCGATCTGGCGGCAGGTCGCGTCGTCCAGCCCCAGGTCGAGCAGGGCCTGGCGCGTGTCGTTGTAGGCCTTGCCGCTGGCCATGATGCCGAAGCGATCATTGGGGCCTTCGATGGCGTTGTAGTTCAGCCGATTGGCGCGAATGTAGGCGAGCGCGGCATACCACTTGGTGTCGAACAGGCGCGACTCCTGGTCGAGCGCGTGGTCGGGCCAGCGGATGTGCACGCCACCGGGCGGCATTTCGAAATCGGTCGGGATCTGGATCTGCACCCGGTCCGGATCGATCATCGCGGTGGCTGCGGATTCGACGATTTCCTGGATGGTCTTCATGCCGGACCACACCCCCGCGTAGCGGCTGAGCGCGAAGGCATGAATGCCCAGGTCGAGGATTTCCTGCACGCTGGCCGGAAAGAAAACCGGCAGTCCGCAGGCCTTGAAGATGTGGTCGCTCTGGTGTGCGGCGGTAGAACTTTTGGCGACGTGGTCGTCACCAGCCACGGCGATGACGCCACCCCAGGGCGTGGTGCCTGCCAGGTTGGCATGCTTGAAGACATCGGAGGTGCGGTCCACGCCCGGACCCTTGCCGTACCAGATGCCGAACACCCCATCGAACTTGTGCGTGTCTTTCGGCGTGAAGCCCAGCTGCTGGGTGCCCCAGATGGCCGTGGCGGCAAGCTCTTCATTCACCCCGGGCTGGAAGACGATGTTCTGCGCCTTGAGGTAACTGCTGGCCTTCCACAGCGCCTGGTCATAGCCGCCCAGTGGCGAGCCGCGGTAGCCGCTGATGAAGCCGGCGGTGTTCTTGCCCACGTTGGCATCGCGAAGGCGCTGCAGCATCGGCAGCTTCACGAGGGCCTGGACGCCGCTCATGAAAGCCCGGCCGTAATCGAGCGAATACTTGTCGTCGAGGGTGACGGTTTCCAGGGCCTTGCGGATATGTTCGGGCAGTGGTGCGTTCATGGGGGCAAAGTGTATGCCCGCACGCGCCGAATGTCTTGGTGGCGCAGGTCACGCCCGAACGCGGTGTCAACCCAGCGTGCGCGCGATCGCTGCGAAGGCGATGAGGCTGGCGGTGATGACGGGGTTGCCGACAGCAGACGGCGCGGCGGCCCCATACACCGTCTCGCGGCAGGGTTCGCTGGCGACCGCGACGCCGTGAACAAGTGGCAGCGCGCCCCTGACCTTAAGAACTGCGTATGGGCCGACGCGCAAGTCCTCGCAGGACTGGTTACGGTCCGTGTCATTGACACCATACACGGGCTGGTAAAAACGAACGCGTTCCAGAGTTTCCGAATAGCCGTCCCAGGGCTTGAAAAACTCGTGGCCAATCATCGGACGCTCGCCCTCAGAGCAGTTCGCGACCAACGCCGGGTAATTACCGCCAGGCAATTGCTCGGCGTAACTCCCCACTCGTTCTCCGACAGGTTGACAGCGAAGGTCTCCGCTCCAGAAAACCACCGTGTCCCCGTCGGTTCGGTTAACTGTGTAGGTCGTGATGGGGCCCGGTTTTCTTGCGTGCGTCTGCAACTGGCGGGCATGCGATAGCGGCAGCGTGGATTGCTGACCCTCGAGCGCGGGGTCCGGCTGCGTGGGCTTGTGCAGTGCAAGAACGTTCGCCGGTTCGGCTTCAACTTGCGTGGGCAGGGCGGTGTAGGCGAGTGCGGTAGCTGCTGCGAACACCGCGTTCTTGACTGTCGGCATGAAATCTTTCTGGTGTGTATCGCGGCAAACCGCCGCCGACGGTTTGTAACGCGCCCCGCCAGATGAAGCTATGGAGCGTTCGTATATCAGCGATATCACGTAGCCGCGGGTTTGCCCTTGTTCACTTGGGCCATAGCACCCACAGGCGTAGCGGCTGCTTCAAGCGTCCCGCCAGATCACCAGCGTCCGGCCCCCATCCCGCAAAGTAGTCGGCCCGCACCGATCCAACGATGGCGCTTCCGGTGTCCTGGGCCAACACCAGCCTCTGCAAATTGGTCACCGGCCCCGCCGAAGCAAGCCATACCGGCGTGCCATAAGGAATGCTGTCCTTGTCCACCGCGATCGACCGGCCCGGCGTCAGCGGCACGCCTTGCGCGCCACGCGGCCCGAATGCAGCGTCCAGATCGGGCAGCGGCTCCTCACGAAAGAACACCGTGCGCGGATTGGCCCAGAGCATTTCATTGACGCGCTGCGGGTTCTGCACGGTCCACGCCTTGATGCCGGGCCACGACGCATCGCGGATTGCACCCTGTTGCAGCAACCATGAGCCCACACTGCGATAGGGCTGGTCATTGGATGCGGCAAACGCGAGGCGGACCACGCGCTGTGTGCCGTCCGGTTCAGTGACACGCATGCGGCCGGACCCCTGGATCTGCAACACCAGCGCATCGACCGGATCAGCCAGCCATGCGATCTCGCGGCCACGCAATTGCGCGCGAACCTCCGGCACGGTCTCCATCTCCTGGCGTGTGTACCAGGGGCGCCTGCTTGCCAATGTGGCGGGCGGGCGGTACAGCGGCACGGTATGGGTGGCAGTGGGCAGGCGGCTGCCTTCGAGCAGGGGTTCGTAGTAGCCCGTCAGCAACCCGGGATCGCCCGCCTGAACAGGCTCCACACGGTAGGGCTGCAGCCGGGACCTCATCCACGCGCGCTGCTCGTGCGGCGCAGCGATGGACAACTGCCGCACCTGCGGGCACAGCGGCGCGAAGGTGGCGCCGGGGCGTTCGCAACTCTTGATCCACGCGTTCCACGCTTCGTGGATGGCATCGTCCTCGAAGCCGGGCAATTCGCTCCAGCGCACCGGTTGCCACCGGCTCTTGCCGTGGGTCAGGGCCGGGGGCAGGGGAGCGGAGTCATCCACCGGCCCGGTGATACGTGGCGCGGGCCTGACCTCATCCGCAGGCGGCAAGGGGACACTGCTGCAAGCCGCGAGCATTCCTACAATCGCATACACAAGGAAACGCTTCATGCTGCTGATTTTGCTCGAAGCCCTGCTCGCGCTGGGCCTGCTGGTCTTTATTGTCTGGTGGACCATGTTCTCCGGACGCAAGAAAGGCGAGCCGCCGGGGGCCGACACACCGGGCGATGACAAGTAGCCCTACTCGGTTTACCGCACCCTGCGACTCCTGGGGTGCCAAAGTTCCAGCTCGCGGCCCCCACCTACAGATGCACAGCGTCCGCGCAACCAAACTGTCTGGATGAACCTGCACCCCCTGCGCGCCACCTGCATCGCCGTGCTTTGCGCGGCCTTTGGCGCCGCGCTCGCCCAGTTGCCCACTTCCGGCGTCGGTCCGAACCCCGCCATGCCCGCGCCCGAACACCCCCGCTTCATTCCCACCGTCAACATTGCACCTGCACAAGGCTGGCCGCAAGGCGTCATGCCCGGGGCCGCCGTCGGCTTTACTGTCACCGCCCTGGCCACGGACCTGGATCACCCACGGTGGATTTACACGCTCCCAAACGGTGACGTGCTTGTCGCAGAAAGCAACAAGCCCGCACCGCAGGAGGGCGCGACAAACGTGCATGGGCAGGGCCTTCGTGGCTTCGCAATGGGCATCGTGATGAAGCGCGCGGGCGCAGGCGTGCCCAGTGCGAACAGGATCACTCTCCTGCGCGACGCCAACGGCGATGGCGTGGCCGAGATGAAGACCGTTTTCATGAGCGGGCTAACCTCGCCGTTCGGCATGGCGCTGGTGGGCAACGAGCTTTTCATCGCGAACGCCGACGCCATCATCAAGGTGCCGTATCAGGCCGGGCAGACCAGCATCACCGCCACGCCGGTGAAAGTCACCGACCTGCCCTCGGGCGCGAACCACCACTGGACCAAGAACATCATCGCCAGCGCCGATGGCAGCAAGCTCTATGCAAGCGTGGGCTCCAACAGCAACATCGGCGACAACGGCATGGCGGCTGAAGAAGGCCGCGCCGCGATCTGGGAAGTGGACCGCGCGACCGGCAACAAGCGCCTGTTCGCCAGCGGCCTGCGCAACCCCAACGGCATGGGCTGGGAGCCACAGTCGAAGGCGCTGTGGACCGTGGTCAATGAGCGCGATGAACTCGGCAACGACCTGGTGCCCGACTACCTCACCTCGGTGAAAGACGGCGCGTTCTATGGCTGGCCGTGGAGCTATTGGGGACAAAACGTCGATTCGCGCGTGACCCCGCCCAACCCGGCCATGGTGGCAAAAGCCATTGCACCGGACTACGGCCTGGGCTCGCACGTCGCACCGCTGGGCCTGGCGTTTTCCGACTCGCGCATGCCCGGCAGCTATGCCAACGGCGCATTCATCGGACAGCACGGTTCGTGGAACCGCAAGGAGCTGTCTGGCTACAACGTGGTCTTCGTTCCCTTCATGGGCGGCAAGCCATCGGGACCTCCGCAGGAATTCCTGTCGGGCTTTCTGAGCAAGGAAGGCAAGGCCTACGGCCGGCCGGTCGGCGTGGCGCTTGACGGCAAGGGTGCGCTGCTGGTGGCGGACGACGTGGGCAACGTGATCTGGCGCGTGGCGCCGGGCGGCTAGCGCGCTACTGGGTTAGTCAGGGATCTGGTCCTTGCGCAGCAGGTTGGCGAGCTCGACCGCCGACTTCACTTCCATCTTGTCGAAAACGCGCGCGCGGTGGACTTCCACCGTGCGCACGCTGATGTCCAGTTGATCCGCGATCAGCTTGTTGGGCAGGCCCTCGACCACCAGCCGCATGACGTCGCGCTCGCGCTCTGTCAGCTCGCCCAAACGGGTTTTCAGCAGCTGCGATTGCCGCCGAGTCGCCAGCACCTGGGTTGACAGCGCAAGCGCCTGTTCGACACGGTCCACCAATGCGTTGTCTGAAAAAGGCTTTTCGCAAAAGTCGAACGCGCCGCGCTTGACCATGTCCACCGCCGTCGGCACGTCGGCATGGCCGGTGAGAAAGATGACCGGCATCGCAGTGACAAGGCCGCGCTCGACGAGCTTGTCAAACAGGGCCAGGCCGCTCATGCCCGGCATGCGCACATCGAGCAGCAGGCAGCAGGGCTGCGACAGTGTGAAGCCCTGCAGCATGGCATCGAAGGCTTCAGCACCGTCAAAGGACTCGCTCAAAAGGTGGCGCGTGCGCAGGAGCCAGGCCAGCGCTTCGCGCACGCTGGCATCGTCATCGACGATGAATACGGTGGCATTGGCAGACGGTTGCATGTGTACAGCTTAATTCAGCGCGTCATCGACCGGCAACGTGAACCTGAAAATCGTTCCTGCTGGCAGGCGCGGCTCGAACGCGAGAAAGCCGCCGTGCTGCTCCACCACGGTGCGGCACAGCGACAAACCCAGGCCCATGCCTTCTGCCTTGGTGGTGAAAAACGGCGTGAACAGTTGCTGCTTCACATCGTCGGGAATGCCCGGCCCCACGTCCGCCACTGAAAACTCCAGCCATCCCTTGGCCGCCATGCCAGGCCCGGACGCACGGCGCACTTCCATCAGCAGCGAAGGCTCGCGCACCGACGCATGGTCCATCGCCTGCATCGCATTGCGCGCGAGATTGAGCAGCACCTGCTCGACCATGGTGCGGTCGCACACGACCGCAGGCAAGCCGGATTCGAGCCGCGTCTCGACCCGCACGCCGAGCTTGCGCGCCTGCAACTGCACCAGCGGCATGATGGTGTCGAGCAGCTTGGCAGGCGCCACGGGTTCACGCTCCTTGTCGCGCCTTCGCACGAAGTCGTGCACGCTCTTGATGACCTTGCCGGCACGCTCGGCCTGCTCCGCAATGCGGCGCATCGCGAGCTCGATGTCGGCGGCGCGTTCGCTGGCGTCGCCGGGCCTGTCTGCGTCGTCCACCGCGTTCAGGAGATTGATCGAACCGGTTGCGTAACTCGCAATCGCCGCCAGCGGCTGGTTCAGTTCGTGGGACAGCAACGACGCCATCTCGCCCACCGTCGCAAGCCGCGCAGTAGCCTGCAGCCGCTCCTGGCTTGCGCGGGACAGCTCTTCCACGCGCCGTTGTTCGCTGATGTCGAGAAAGGCGCTCATCCAGCCGGTCTGCACGCCCTCGTGGTTGATGAGCGGCGCTTCGATGATCAGCACCGGAAACCGCGAGCCGTCCTTGCGCATGAAGACCGATTCGAAACCTTCACGCGGCGGCGCATGCTGGCCGGCCAGCCGCACATCCTGGCGCTTCTGGTATTCATCGGCCAGCTCCGGCGGCCAATAGGGCGCAGGCATGGCATAGCCCAGCAACTCTTCGGGTTCAAACCCCACCATCTGGCAGAACGCAGGATTCACATAGGTGATGCGTCCCTCCAGGTCGCGCGCGCGAAGGCCGGTGACCAGCGAATCTTCCATCGCCTTGCGAAACGCCAGCGCATCGGCCAGGTCTTCTTCGGCGCGCAGGCGCCGCCGTGCGTCCTTGTTCAGCAGCACCAGCACGGCCACCAGCGCGATCGACATCGTCGTGACAAGGGCCGTCAACACATTGGGGAACAGGTCCGGCGCGCCGCGCCAGCTGTCCATGCGCAGCACCATCGTGTTGCCCGGCAGGTCCAGCAACTGCTGCGATGTGAAGACGCGATTGCCGCGCCGGGTCGAGCCCTGCATGGCCAGCCGTGTGCCATCGGCTTCGGTGAACGACACGTCCTGGCTGCGCGTGAGCTGCGGCCCGACCAGGCCGGCCAGGATGTCGCTGAGTGAATAGGTGGCGACCATGTAGCCCTGCAGTTCGCCAGCCGACACTTGCGGCAGGCACAACTCCATCACTTCGATCCCCAGCCCGTCGGGTTGCGGCAGGAAGTAACTGTTGCTGTACGCGGGACCGCTCACGCGCCGCGCTACCGCGCACGCCTGCGCAACATCGGCCTGCGCATTGCCGCGACCCAACCTGGCGAACGGTGGCGGGCGGTACGGCGTGTCGGCGTCGTTGACCGGCGCAAGGCTGGCGTCGCGCCACTCGATCCGCAGCCATTCACGGTGATCGCGCAAAAGGCGCGTTGCTTCTTCATCCCACGCAGCCGGCGAGCGGTGGCGTGCATGCAAGGCTTGCAGCGACTGCACGTTGCGCGTGAGCGCCGCGCGGATATCGCTCAAGGCGTCGGCAGTGTCGCGCTCCAGCTTGGTCTGCACCTGGCTTGCCTCGTACCGGCCCGCCAGCCACACCAGTGTCACCAGCAGCGAAGCGACCAGGCTGATCAGCAGCACCCACAATGTCCAGCGCAAGCGTGCAGAGGCTCGCGGCCGCACGGGCGAGACCGGCGCGGCGGCAGCGCGCATCAATCCTTCTTCAGAGGACACGGTGCTCCAGCGCAGGCAGTTGCGTGCGCACCTGCGCCTGACGCGCCGCATCCAGGTCCGCCAGCACCACGCCTGCGCCCTCGGCCTGCTGCGCCAGCACCACGCCCCACGGGTCGACGACCATGCTGTGGCCCCAGGTGCGCCGGCCGTTCTCGTGCATGCCGCCTTGCGCGGCGGCAATGACGTAAGCGAGGTTTTCGACGGCACGCGCGCGCAGCAAGAGTTCCCAGTGCGCCTTGCCGGTGCCGTAGGTGAACGCACTGGGCACCAGCAGCACATCCGCCGCGAGCGAGCGATACAACTCCGGAAAGCGCAGGTCGTAGCAAACGCTCATGCCGATGCGCCAGCGCTTGCCGTCACGCGCGGTCATATCGAACGCTGCCGGCTGCGAGCCGCGCTCGATCACGCGCGATTCGTCGTACTGCTCGGTGCCGTTGTCGTAGCGAAAGAGATGGATCTTGTCGTAGCGCGCCACGGGCTCGCCCTGCGGCGTGAAGACCAGGCTGGTGTTGCGCACATGGTCGTTGTCGCTGCCCGTCAACGGCAAGGTGCCGCCTGCAATCCACAGGCCATGCTCGCGCGCGCTTGCGGCCAAAAACTCCTGGACAGGTCCGGCGCCCGGCGCTTCGCGCACGGTGAGTTTGTCGCTGTCCTTGTGGCCCATGAGGCAAAAATATTCCGGCAACACGGCCAGCTGCGCGCCGGCCTCGGCGGCCTGGCGAATGAGCGTTGCGGCGGTGTCGAGATTGCCCTGCACCGACGTGCCCGACACCATCTGGAGTGCGGCTACTTTCATCGTGACCTTGCCTTGCGTTAATTGCCTGCGGGTTTGGGTGCTTCCGCAGGCGGCGTGACGGCTGCCTCGGAGCGCTTGTCGACTTTGGTGATGCGCGGATCGGACCAGGTGCCGTCGATATGGAACTCTTGCGTGGCCGCGCGTATCAACGGCTGGCGCAGGAACATCTGCGCGAGAAAGCTGCCCAGGCCCAGCGCTGGGTTGATCACGGTTGCAACCAGTGACGCGGTGCCTGCATTGATCTCCGGCACCACCACCACCTTGATGTCTTGCGTCTCGCGCGCGATGTCAGCCCTGCCGTCCATCAGCACGGCGGCATTCACGCCCTTCATCTGCAGGTTGTTGGTGGCCGCGATTCCATCTTCGACCGTCACATCGCCACGCACGAAATCAAAGGCGAATCCTTCGCTGAACACATCGCGGAAATCCAGCGCAAGGCGGCGCGGCAACGACTGCAGGCTGAGCACGCCCAGCAGCTTGGCAAGCCCGGGGTCCGCCTTGAGGAACTGGCCCGACTCCATGTTGACGTAGAACGATCCGTCCATCGTTGGGTAGTTCAGCGCCAGCGGCGAGCCGACCCAACCCACCTGCCCTTCCATGCGCCCCTTGCCTCGCCGGACCACGTCCTTCATGCCAAAGCGCGTGAGCAGCTGGCCCGAATCGGCGATCTCCAGCCTGAACTTCATCGAGGTGCGCCGCCTGTCCGCCGTCTGTGCGCTGAGGGCCACCCAATTGCCTGTGGCGCTGAACACCGCTTCGGGCAAGGTGAGATTGAGCTTGTTCAGACGCCACTCGCGCATGTTGCCCGCGCTCGCGCCGCGATTGACCGCCTCGATCTCCAGCTTGCCCAGCTTCTTGCCACGCAGCTCGAAATCATCGACAACGATGTCGAGCGCGGGCAGCACGTCGGGCTGTTCATCCAGCAGCGCCTCGACCTGCTTTGCTTCGGACGCCGCGATCACCAGCCGGGCCAGCCGCGCATGGAGCCGTCCGCCGCCGGGGCCTGAGGGCTGGCGATACTCGATGTAGCCATTGAGCTCGTTGGCATCGACGTTGGCGCGCCAGACCGGACCTTCCCGCGAGCCGCCCACGACCACATTGCGCAGTACCCGGCCTTCGACGGTCATCTCCCTGGCGCGCACCGCGAGCGTGGTGGGCAGGTACGCCGCAGCGGCGCCGCCGCCGCTTGCGCGCAATGACGTGGACGTTGCGGCAGCACCGCCGCCCGCCGTGGCCTGCGCCAGCGCGCGCTCCCACGCGTCGAGGTTCACACTCGCCAGGTTGATGTTGGCCACGACCCCCTCGGCGGGTAGGGGCGCCGACTCGCCCTGCGCGAGCCCGACCGCGATGCTGCCGCGCAGCACCTTGGGCTCGGGCCCGGACACATCGCGCACATAGTTCACCGATGCAAGGCGGCCCAGTTCGATCGACAGCTGGTCCTGCAACTTGCCCGGCGTCGCCAGCGACTCGCGCACGAGAAGATTTTCATAACGCAGCGGCAGCACGGTATCGGCCGGCTTGTTGAAGGGCGAAGGCAGGTTCACCGCCACGCCCTGCAAGTTGGTGGTGACCGAAATCTCGGGCAGGCCGGCGCGGAAGGTGAGCACCATGTTGTAGGCCGCGCTGCCGGTGAAGTCCTTCGCCAGGCGCGAGACAAAGCCCAGCTCTTTGGCGGCGCGCAATCCTTCTGCCGTCGCCGTGCCCTGCGCCCGCATGGTGATGGTGGGCTCGGTGCTGCCGGCCGCGACGTTGCGGCTGCCGCCGTCCAGCTTCACATCGCCGCCTAACGCGCGAGCCTGCGCGCCGGTCAATGTGAATCCATGCTCGTTGAAGGCGACCGTGCCGCGCGCACGCGAAAGCACCGGACTGTCCGGCGTGATCTGGATGTCGTTGTTGGCCAGGGTGACCGAGCCCGACACTTTGGACTTGTCGATGGTCGCGATCGGCAGTTCGAGCTTGAGCTTCACATCGGCATTGCCGGTGGCCGTGGCCTTGGCAAGCGACTGGTTCACCAGCGCCGAAATCGGTGAGCCGTTGACGATGGCGAGCGACTGGGCCAGCGGCCCGCGAATGTCGCCATTGACCATGACCGTCGCGCCCTTGAAATCTGCGATCGTGGCGTCCGTCTTCACCGCCAGTCCGGGCGCACCGGTGAAGCGGCCCTGCGCGTTCTTCACCTGCATGCCATTGCCCAGGAAGACGAGTTCGCCGCTCAACTGGGTCAATGCCGGCCAGGAAGGTCCGGGCTTTCCCGGCACTGGCGGCACGAACGCGTAGGTCACATCCTTCACATCCGCGCGAATGCTGAACTCACCCTGCTTCGGGTCCCGAAACGGGAAGTCATGCAGGTCGCCTTTGACGCGGAACTTCGCGTTGCCGGCCCAGCCTTTCGAGATGGACTCGCGCACATAGTCGCGGGCCGCTTTCGATACCCCGAACGGAAGGTAGCGGTAAACGCGCGCGCCGTTCGCGCGGCTGATGCCGGCCTGCAGATCGAGCACGCCCGGAAACCGGCCCTGCGCGGACTTGCCCGTGCGCCAGTGGATCTGGCCGTCGCCCTGCGCATCGGCATTGGTGAACTTCAGGTTGGTCACATCGACCTTGATCGCCTCGCCGTCGATCTGCCAGAGGAGGTCGGCGGCCAGCTCGTCGAACGGGATCACCGGATCTTCAAAGACGCCCGGCACGTCAATGGCGCCGGAGCGCACCAGCAACCTGCCCTTGCCGCCGGTCTGGGTGACGTCGAAGTCCAGCGCCGCACCGCGAACGCCCGGCGTGCCTGCATGGGCGGTCGCAGGCCCCGCGCCGGAAGCGGCGGACGCAGCAGGCGCTGCGGCAGATGCCGGACGGGCCGACACTTCCAGTCCCACTGCACGGCCCTTTGCCTCGTATTTCTCCAAGGCGGAAAGCGGCCCCTGCCATTTCGCCTGCACGGTTTCGACCAGTCCCTTGGGCGCATAGGCCAGCAGCGCGGCGTGCGTTGCTTCGCCCAGCGGCAGCCGCGTTGCGATCTGGCTCACCGCAAAGAGATCCAGCTTGTCGGCGCGAATTTCGCCGCGCGCCGGACTGTTCCCCTGCGCATCCATCCACTGCACAAAGACATTGCCACCCGGCCAGCGCTGGCCTTCCAGCGTCGTGAACTGCAGGTTCTGGGTCTGGAATTCAAAGCCGCCTTCCAGCCGCTTGCCGCCCAGGCGGCCCGACACCGATTGCAGCGCCAGTGGCGTGAGCTGTTTGCCCAGGCGCGTGTTCACATTGACCAGCGACAGGTCAGCGACACCGCCCATGAGCAAGCCGCGCGAGACATCGACCCAGGCCCGCAGCGCGCCCTGGCCCTGGCTCACTTCGAAACCCAGGTCGGCGTAGCGGCGCAGCTGCGACACATCGACCCGCGCGAAGTCGCCGTGCAACTGGCCTTCCCAGTCCTGCCACCGGCCGTGCCTGCGCGAAAGCAGCGGCTGGCGAAACTGACCCTGGACGGTGAAACGGTCACCCCAGTCCGCAGGCGGCGTCGCGTCCAGCCGCATGGCATGGCGGCGCGGGCCATTGCGCATCACGAAGTCCACCTTTTCGAGCGTGAGCGCAGGCGCGCCGCGCTTCTCGTCGGTCCAGCGGATCGCGCCACCGCGAATCACGAATTCGGTCTGGCTGAAAAACCAGTCGGCGGCCCGGCCGTCGTTGTCGCTGGACTGCGAAAAATCCAGGCCCGCGACATAGACTTTTCCGTCGGCGGCGCGGCGAATATCCAGTTCGGGCTGGTCGATATGCAGCTGCTCGAAGCCCAGATTCCACAGCGACCGGGGTGACAGTGCAGCCACCACGCGCGGCAGGCGCAACGCCGGACGGCCCTGCGGGTCGAGCAGCACGACATCGCTGAACTCGAACGAGGGCACCAGGCCTTCGCTTCTCGCAACCACATTGCCGATGCGAACAGGTACCCCCAGAACCCGTCCGACTTCGGTTTCGAGCTCGGGGCGAAGCTCACCGATTCGCGGCACAATGAATCCATGCAGTGCCCCCCACGCCAGCATCAGGATCAGCCAGAGCGCCACGAGCAGCCCCAGCGCCCATTTCGCCGCTGTGGCGTAGGTGCGCAGCATGCGTGATGGGGTCGGCAACAGGTCGTTCATGAGTACATCGAGGGCCAAGGAATTATGACCCCCGCCAGCGCCCCGCAAGGGGTGGTTCACAACACTTTGCAGCCCCTGTCGTCACAGTCGCGTTTCGCGCAGCGCCTGCGCCGTCGTTACGCTTCGATACTTCCCCTGCTGCCTGCCGGCAACCCCACGCGTGAACCCATGTCGGCCACCTACGAGACCTTGCGGGCGCAGGGTCACGATGCCGGCACTGCCCTGCGAATCCTGCGGCAACTCGTGATGGAACGGCTCATCACGCTCGACTGCGACCTGCAGGCGCCGCTTGCGGTGGTGACTACTGCAGTGACCGAACTGGCCGAGATCGCCCTCGATGTGGCGTGCCGTGAAGCCTGCGCGACGCTCGACTTGCAGCATGGCGCCCCAATCGGGGCCAACGGCAATCGCGCCGAACTGTGGATCATCGGCATGGGCAAGCTGGGCGCGCGCGAGCTCAACGTCTCCAGCGATATCGATCTCATCTATGTCTATGACGAAGATGGCGAGACCGCCGGCGTGGATGGCGGGCGTGGCCGCATCAGCAACCATGAGTACTTCGCCAAGGCGGTGCGCATCATTTTTTCGCTGGTCGGTGACACGACCGAGCACGGCTTTGTCTTTCGCATCGACCTGGCGCTGCGGCCCAACGGCAACTCAGGGCCTGCTGCCGTGTCGCTGGGAGCGCTGGAAGAATATTTCCAGGTGCAGGGCCGCGAGTGGGAACGCTTCGCGTGGCTCAAGAGCCGCGTGGTCGCGCCGCGCGAGTATGTCGCGAGCGGCTCGGCCCAGGGGCTGCGCTCCACGGTGCTGCCCTTCGTGTTCCGTCGCTATCTGGATTACAGCGTGTTCGATTCGCTGCGGGTGCTGCATCGGCAGATTCGCGAACATGCAGCCAAGCGCAGCGCCGGCCGGCCCGAACGCGCCAACGATGTGAAGCTGTCGCGCGGCGGTATCCGCGAGATCGAGTTCACCGTGCAACTGCTGCAGGTGGTGCGCGGCGGCCAGTTTCCGGAGCTGCGCACGCGGCCCACGCTGCAAGCGCTGCAGCGCATCGCGCAGGCGGGACTGATGCCGCAGGCAACCGCCGACTCGCTTGCGCGCGCCTACGAATTCCTGCGCCGCGTCGAGCATCGCATCCAGTACCTGGACGACCAGCAGACCCATGTGCTGCCGATGGGAGGACCCGGAAACGATGACAGCGGGGAAGCCGAGAACGGTGACGGCGACCTTGGCTGGATCGCACGCACGATGGGGTTCACCAATTGCTGCCCTTTCCTGCATGAACTCGACTCGCATCGCGAACTGGTCGCGCAGGAATTCGACAAGCTGCTGGGCGGCGCGGGAGCAGGTGAGTGCAAATCCTGCAACGGGCCCAAGGGCGCCAAGGCCACGCCACCCGACCTCGATGCGGTGCTGCCGCGCCTTCCACCGAAAGTGCGCGAACGCGTGGAGCAGTGGCGATCTCACCCGCGCGTGCTGGCGCTTCGCGAAGATTCACGCGCACGTCTTTCGCGCCTGGTCTCGCGCACTGCGCAGTGGCTTGAAGAGGGCCGCGTCACCGAGGACGCGGCCGTCCGCATGGCCGACTGGATCGAACCGCTGCTGCGCCGTGAAAGCTATCTGGCGCTGCTTCTGGAGCGCCCGGGTGTCCATGAACGGCTGCTGCGGCTGCTGGGCGCGGCGCGCTGGCCCGCACGCTATCTGTTGCAGCACCCCGGCGTCATCGACGAGCTCGCCAGCGACCAGCTGGTGGCCGAGCGATTCATGCCAGCCGAATTTGCGGGCGAGCTCGAAGCGCGCCGCCGATCGCTGCAGATCACCGGCGAAGACGATGACGAGGCGCTGCTCAATCTATTGCGGCGCGCGCATCACGCCGAAGTGTTTCGAACACTGGCCCGCGATGTGG
Source organism: Caenimonas sp. SL110 (assembly GCF_001044395.1). Taxonomy (GTDB): domain Bacteria; phylum Pseudomonadota; class Gammaproteobacteria; order Burkholderiales; family Burkholderiaceae_C; genus Ramlibacter. The sequence goes on along the minus strand of NZ_JANU01000004.1, from coordinate 43,699 downwards.
AGGGCCTGCTCACCGTCGAGCAGGTGGCCGACGACCTGAGCGCGCTGGCCGATACCGTGCTGCGCGTGACTGCGGACTGGTGCTGGCAGCGGCTGAAACAAAAGCACCGCGAGACGCCCCGGTTCGCGATCATTGGTTACGGCAAGCTGGGCGGCAAGGAACTGGGCTACGGCAGCGACCTGGACATCGTCTTCGTCCATGAAGACGACGATGAGCGCTCGCCCGAGGCCTACGCGGCCTTTGTCCGCAAGATGATCAACTGGCTGACCGTGAAGACGGCCGAGGGTGATCTGTTCGAGATCGATACGGCGTTGCGCCCGAATGGCAACTCGGGCTTGCTCATCACGACGTTCGAGGCCTACTCCAACTACCAGCAACAACGCGGAAGCAACACGGCGTGGACCTGGGAACACCAGGCCATGACGCGTGCGCGCTTCGTGCTCGGTGAAGAGCCGCTGCGCGAGCGTTTTGACGCGGTGCGCGTCGCGGTGATCACCGCGACGCGCGATGCGGCTGCACTGCGCTCCGAGATCATGGCCATGCGTGAGAAAGTCGCTGCGGCGCATCCGGTGAAAGCGGGACGCTTCGACGTGAAGCACAGCACCGGCGGCATGGTCGATGCGGAGTTCGCGGTGCAGTACCTGGTGCTGTCGCAGTCGGCGCAGCACCGCGAGCTGATTGCCAACGTCGGCAACATCGCGCTCTTGCAGCGCGCCGAGGCTTGCGGCTTGCTTCCCGCTGGCGTTGGCGAAGCTGCAGCGAGTGCGTATCGCGAGCTGCGGCGCATCCAGCACCGGGCGCGGCTCAATGAAGAACCGACGCAGGTGGGGATGGATCAGCTGGTGGCTGAGCGTGACGCGGTGATCAGGCTGTGGGGCGCGGTCTTCGGATGAAGTGCGTTACCCGGTGTGCGCTGTTCGAAAAAGATTCCTGATCGGCGCGCTGGCACTGCGGCTGCTGACACTGCTGCGGTCGCGACTTCGCGACCTGCTGCGGCTTCGGCTTTCGCTTGAGTCTCTGCGCGGGCTCCGGCTATGGCTACGGCTGCGCGGGTCTTGCGCCATGAAGGCTGCAAAGATCTCCACCCTGCGAGCTTGAATTTCCGGGACCAGCTGAAGGTGCCGCTCCAGCGCCTGCGAAACCAAACGCGTACGCAGCTGGGCTAGCAGCGTCTCTCTGCTGTGCATCAGTGCGTTGGCTACAGACGTGTATTCACCGTCGGTAAGAGCGTGAAGCTCGTTTTTGTCTTCCAGCTCCTCCATCGCTTGGTTACAGCGCAGATGGATTTCGCTGAACAGCTGCGCGTGACGAATCTCCAGGTGCTGCAGCAGTGGCGGCCATTCGGCCAGAAACGCAGTGAAGGTTGCGCTCTGGCCGCATTGCCTGCGAATCGAAATGACCGCCGCGTCAACATCCGCTTCGGTGACACCTGCACAACGCGCATAGAGCATGCCCTGCGTCAGCACCGGAACGTTGATGCCCCATGGCGCCAGCCGCTTGCGCAGCTCGGTCTGGAAGAACAGCATGGTTTCGATGTCTTCGCGCCACTCGTCGCCCCGTGTGTTTGCGACATGCTCGAGCTGCGCAATCTTGCTTCGCGCACAGTTGTTGACCAGCTTGAGTGCGAACATGTCAAAGGCATAACCAATGAACGTGTCCTCATCGACGCCGGGCCGCAGCATCTGGACTGTCAGCACAGCCTCGTGCATGTCATTGAGCGCAAGCGCGACACGATCACCGCAAGTCTCGGTCGCCCCTGCGGCTAGCGCGATGCAAGTCTTGCGAACTTCCAGGTCACCCCGCATGGCATCAAGCAATTGCCCCAGCTGCCTTTCCAGACCCGGGCGCGTGGCAGGGTTACCGTAGTCCCGCGTCTGCCGCATCTGGTCCAGCCATCCCCAAAAGGCCGGCGCGTCGATCTCGCCGTTCCAGAGGTCTCTGCGCTCCTCGTGTGAAATCAGGAAGGCAGGACCCGTGGCTGCGGGGGCGACGGCGTCCTCTACCTCGGTGTCTGCGTCTGTGTCTACCTCCGCGTCTGCGTCTGTATGAGCGTCGCTGCATCTCGAGACATCCAGATTCGGCAACTGGCGAATTTCAGGTGGCACCTGCCATACCCGGGTGCGATCAAGATAGAGAAATTGCAGGTTCACCAACTGCCCGATTTCAGGGGGCAGCTGCATGAGCGGGTTGTATCCCAGATTCAGGTCCTGCAAATTCGCCAGCTGCCCGATTTCAAACGGTAGCTGCTGCAGTTCGTTGTGCTCCAGGCAGAGGCTGAGCAGATTCGTCAACTGGCCGATTTCCGGCGGCAACTGTGTCAGTTGGTTGCGACCCAAGCTGATGTCACGCAAATTCGCCAAATGTCCGATTTCAGCCGGCAGCCGCGTGAGCTGGTTGCCACCCAGGTAGAGGTTTCGCAGGCTCCTCAAGTTGCCGATTTCTGACGGCAACCGCGTCAGCTCGTTGCCTACCAGGTAGAGGTCTTCCAGCTTAGCCAACCGGCCGATTTCTGGCGCAAGCTCGGTCAGGCCGTTGTTGGACAAATAAAGTTGCTGCAAGTCCGCCATCCCACCGATGGCAGGCGGCAGCTGTGGCAGTTGATTGCCAGTCAAAGTGAAAGTTTGCAGGGCCGCCAGCTGCCCGATTTCGGGCGGGAGCTGCGTCAGCCGGTTGTGATCCACGTCGAGGCTTTTCAAGTTCACCAGCCGCCCGATTTCAGGGGGGAGTTGCGTCAGCTGGTTGTTCTCCAGATCAAGGCATTCCAGGTTCACCAGCCGCCCCACTACTTGCGGGAGCTGCGTCAGTTGGTTGCATCCCAAACATAGCGAGCGCAAGTTTTGCAAGTGCTCCATTTCAGGCGGCAACCCCGTGAGCTGATTGCCAAACAGGTCGAGCGTGACCAGGTTGTCCAGCATCCCCAGGGCTGCTGGCAATTCCACGAGTTGCAGCTCGCTCAGGTCCAGGCAGGAGGTGTGGTCGTGAGCGAGCCCCTGGTTCGTCCGCTGCCACTCGAGCACCCTGGATTGCAGTTCCCGCCGGCAGTTCACCTCCCCTGGTGGCGAGGCATCGACCCATTGCCCAAGAAGCTCGTGCAGTGATGGCGTAACGATCGGCCCCTGCAGGGGTCCGAGGTGGACCCGGACGGGATTTCTGGGGGATTGGGTGGAAGGTCGCATGGTTGTCTCTGTACTGTGGATCCGGTGGCATTGAGTAACGGGACCCATTGACCTGTTCCCGGACCCGGTCGCTTCGAGACGTACGGCGCGGGTTTGCCTCCAGCCTACGGATCAGCAGGTCGCGGGGTGCAGCCCACTGACATTCCTCGACACCATCGCGGTGGTAGTCTTGCGGGTTGCGCGCGCGGGCAGGGCCGCACAAGGGCTCCGTCCGACCGCTATTGGCACCCGATCCGGGAAGGACTCATGAAGAAAATCCGATTCGCAGCCGCAATGGCTGCGGCAGTTGTGGCGTTGAGCATTGCAGGGTGCGCAGTGCCACGACCACCCCAGTCCACCGAAGCGCAGGCCCCCGCGCAGTGGTACGCACCCTTGCCCCACAACGGATCAGTGGGCGATTTACGTACCTGGTGGCAGCAGTGGGGCGATCCGTTGCTGGTCGAACTGATAGACGCCTCCCAGGCGGCAGCCCCCAGCATCGCCACTGCGCGTTCGCGCATCGAGCAGGCTCGCGCTGCACGTGTGGCGGCCGGAGCAGCGCTGCTTCCGACGCTGGATGGGCAAGCTTCCGTCTCGCGCGGCAACACGCAGCCACCCGCACCCACGGCGACGGTCGCGCAGGTCGGGCTGCAGGCGGCGTGGGAGGTTGATCTCTTCGGCGGCAACCGGCTTGCTGCCGAAGCAGCGCGGGCGCGGCTCGCCGGTGCACAGGCCGGCTGGCACGACGCGCGCGTATCAGTGGCGGCCGAAACCGCCAACAGTTATCTCAACCTGCGCAGCTGCGAGCGGCAACTGGACGTCGCGGTGAACGACCGGGCCTCGCGCGCTGAAACTGCGCGCCTGACACAGCTCAGTGCCGACGCCGGATTCGCCGCGCCTGCGAGTGCCGCACTCGCGCGTGCCAGCGCAGCCGAGGCCTCCGCACGCACGACGCAACAACGCGCGCTGTGCGATATCGAGATCAAGACACTGGTTGCGCTCAGCGCCATACCCGAGCGCGTGCTGCGCCAGAAGCTCACGGCTGCCTGGGCGGACCCCAGCACGAATGTCGCGCTGCCGATTGCCTCGGTGCCCGCGCAGTTGCTGGCGCAGCGGCCCGATGTGTACCAGGCCGCGCGCGAAGTCGAAGCCGCCAGCGCCGATGTGGGCACCGCGCGGGCAGCGCGCCTGCCGCGCCTGTCCATCAACGGCTCCATCGCGGTCGGGCGCGCGCGCCTTTCCGGTGCGAGTGCGGATGTGCAGACCTGGTCGATCGGCCCGGTCGGGCTGACCCTGCCGATCTTCGACGGGGGAAGGGGCGCCGCCAATGTCGATGCAGCTCAGGCACGATACGACGAAGCAGTGGCGCTCTACATGGCGAGCGTGCGACAGTCAGTGCGCGAAGTCGAAGTGGCCCTCGTGAACCTGGAGAGCGCGCGGCTTCGCAATGAAGATGCGCGCGTGGCCGCTGAGGGATATCGCATGTCGTTCGTGGCGACCGAGGCGCGCTATCGCAGCGGCCTTGCAAGCCTGGTCGAACTGGAAGATGCGCGTCGCACGGCGCTGGCTGCGCAGACGGCGCTGGTGGGCCTGCACCGTGAACGCGGCGCGGCCTGGATTGCGCTCTACCGCGCGCTCGGTGGCGGCTGGAAGGCCGACGACCAGGCACTGAATCCCGCGACTTCAACCGCCGTGCGGCCCTGAGTCGATACAACGGCCCATACCCAGCGCCCAATACACCCGCGAACAACATGAACAAAATGAAGCTCAAACCCCCTGTCGTCGCCGCGATCGTCGTGGCGGGTATCGTCATTGCAAGCATCCTCTACTTCGCCCTCAGCCCCAAGGCACCCGAAGAAAAGAAAGACAAGGGCGCCGTGCGTCCTGCGCTCACGGTGACCACTGTTGTGCCGAAGCAGGCGAGCCTGCCCATGAAGCTGTCGGCCAACGGCAACATCACCGCATGGCAAGAGGCCAGCATCGGCGCAGAGGCCGGGGGCCTTCGCATCGCACAGGTTCTGGTCAACGTCGGCGACCGGGTCAAGCAGGGCCAGGTGTTGGCCACGCTCGCAGGCGAGACGGTGCGCGCCGAAGCCGCGCAGACCCGCGCGACGCTGGCTGAAGCCGAAGCCGCCGCCGCAGAAGCCGCCAACAACGCACAGCGTGCGCGCACCTTGCAGAACACCGGCGCATTGAGCGCTTCGCAGATCAATCAATACATCACGGCCGAGAAGACCGCGCAGGCCAAGGTGGAAGCCGCGCGTGCGCTGGTCCAGGCGCAGCAGGCGCGCGTGGGCCAGACCGATATTCGCTCACCGGACAACGGCATCATTTCGGCGCGCACGGCAACGGCTGGTGCCGTGATCGCGCCCGGCGTCGAGCTGTTCCGGCTGATCAGGCAGGGCCGTCTCGAATGGCGTGCCGAGGTCACCGCCACGGAACTGGGTCGCCTCACCACCGGCACCACCGCCCTGATCACGGCAGCAAGCGGCGCACGTCTCTCGGGGCGTGTGCGCACCATCGCGCCGACGGTTGATCCACAAACGCGCGCAGCACTCGTGTATGTCGATGTGACGCCACTTCCCGGCACCGGCAATGCGCTGGCCGGCATGTTCGCTCGCGGCGAGTTCGACCTGGGTGCGAGCCCGGCGCTCACGCTGCCGCAGTCAGCGGTCGCGGTGCGCGATGGCTTCAGCTATGTCTATCGCGTCAACGCAGACAACCGCGTGTCGCAGCTCAAGGTGCAGACCGGTCGGCTGGTGGGCGACCAGTTCGAGATCACCAGCGGCCTTCCCGCCGATGCGCGCATCGTTGCGAACGGCGCGGGCTTTCTCAACGATGGCGACCTGGTGCGCGTGACCGATGCGCTGCCGCTGCCTGGGGCTTCGGCCCCGGTCGCGCCTGCAGCGCCCGCCTCCACCGCCAAGCGTTGAAACGGCTCTCACCATGATCAACGTTTCTTCCTGGTCGATCCGCAATCCGATTGCGGCCGTGATGCTGTTCGTGTTGCTGACGTTCGGGGGTCTGCTGTCGTTCAACGCGATGAAGATCCAGAACTTTCCGGACATCGACCTGCCAACCGTGATGGTGACCGCAGCGCTGCCCGGCGCCGCACCCGCGCAGCTCGAAACCGATGTCGCGCGCAAGCTCGAAAACGCGATCGCCACGCTGCAAGGCCTCAAGCACATCTACACCAAGGTGCAGGACGGCAGTGTCACGGTGACCGCCGAATTCCGCCTTGAAAAACCAGTGCAGGAAGCAGTCGACGATGTCCGCTCTGCGATTGCACGCGTGCGCAGCGATCTGCCCGGCGATGTGCGCGATCCGGTCATCACCAAGATGGACCTGGCGAGCCAGCCGATGCTCGCCTTCACCGTGTATTCGGCGCGCATGGATGAAGAGGCGCTGTCGTGGTTTGTCGATAACGACATTTCGCGCAAGCTGCTGTCGGTGCGTGGCGTGGGCGCCGTCAATCGCGTCGGCGGTGTGACGCGCGAGATTCGCGTGGCGCTGGACCCGTCGCGCCTGCAAGCGCTGGGCGTGACTGCGGCTGATATCTCGCGCCAGTTGAAGCAGGTGCAGACCGAAAGCGCTGGCGGGCGCACCGACCTGGGCGGCAGCGAGCAGCCGGTGCGCACGCTCGCCACCGTGCAAACGGCGCGTGAGATCGGCGAGATTTCAATCGCATTGCCTGCCTCTGCGAACGGCACGGCGCGCAGCATCAAGCTTGCAGACGTGGCCACTGTGACCGACACGACCGCAGAGCCGCGTGCATCGGCGCGCCTGAACGGCAAGAAGGTCGTCGGCTTTGAAGTGGCGCGCAGCCGGGGCGAAAGTGAAGTGGCCGTCGGCGCGGCGGTGCAAAAAGCACTGGCCGAATTGAAAGAGGCGCATCCCGATCTGGAGCTGGTGCAGGCTTTCGATTTCGTCACACCCGTTGATGAGGAATACCACGGCTCGCTGCACCTGCTGTACGAAGGCGCCATCCTCGCCGTGCTGGTGGTGTGGCTGTTCCTGCGCGACTGGCGCGCCACTTTTGTTTCGGCGATTGCGTTGCCGATGTCGGTGATCCCCGCGTTTATCGGCATGCACATGCTGGGCTTTTCGGTCAACGTGATCACGCTGCTCGCGCTGTCGCTGGTGGTCGGCATATTGGTGGACGACGCCATCGTCGAGGTGGAGAACATCGTGCGCCACCTGCGCATGGGCAAGACGCCCTACCAGGCGGCGATGGAAGCGGCCGACGAGATCGGTCTTGCAGTGATCGCCACCACGTTCACCCTGATTGCGGTGTTTTTGCCGACGGCGTTCATGAGCGGCGTGGCGGGCAAGTTCTTCAAGCAGTTCGGCTGGACGGCATCGCTTGCCGTCTTTGCTTCGCTGGTCGTCGCGCGCGTGCTCACTCCCATGATGGCAGCCTACATGCTCAAGCCCATCGTCGATGGCAAGCAGGACGACGCCGCGTGGATGAAGATCTACCTGCGGTGCGTGAACTGGACCATGACGCACCGGCTCGCGACGTTCATCATGTCGGGGCTGTTTTTTGTCGGCTCGCTCGCGCTGATTCCGCTGTTGCCAGCGGGCTTCATTCCGCCTGACGACAACTCGCAAACGCAGGTGTACATCGAGCTGCCACCAGGCTCTACGCTCGCGCAAACCGAGGTCGTCGCCGAGCAGGCGCGGCAGATGATCATGAAGGTCGATCACGTCAAGAGCATCTACACGACCATCGGCGGCGGCAGCGCCGGCGGCGATCCGTTCGCACCATCGGGTGCGGCAGAGACGCGAAAGGCCACGCTCACCATCTTGCTGACCGATCGCGGTGACAGGCCGCGCAAGCAGCCGATCGAGAGCCGCATTCGCACGGCGCTGGAACCATTGCCGGGCGTGCGAAGCAAGGTGGGCCTGGGTGGCTCGGGAGAGAAATACATCCTGGTGCTCACGGGTGAAGACCCGAAGGCGCTGGGCGAAGCGGCCCTGGCGGTCGAGAAGGACATCCGCACGATTCCCGGTCTGGGCAGCGTGATTTCAACGGCGAGTTTGATCAGGCCCGAGATCGCCGTGCGTCCCGACTTTGCGCGTGCTGCCGACCTCGGCGTGACGAGCGCCGCGATTGCGGAGACGCTGCGCGTCGCGACGTCCGGCGACTACGACATCTCCTTGCCCAAACTCAATCTCTCGCAGCGGCAGGTGCCCATCCTCGTCAAGCTGCAAGACGATGCGCGCAAGGACCTGAGCGTGCTCGAACGGCTCGCCGTGCCGAGCGCGCGTGGGCCCGTGATGCTGGGCCAGGTCGCAACACTGTCGATGACGGGCGGGCCGGCGGTGATCGATCGTTATGACCGCTCACGTAACGTGAACTTCGAGATCGAACTCTCGGGCAAGCCGCTCGGTGATGTGGCTGCCGCGGTGCAGGAGCTCCCCGCCGTGAAGAACCTGCCGCCGGGCGTGAAGGTGGTGGAAGTCGGCGACGCAGAAGTGATGGGCGAACTCTTTGCGAGCTTCGGCCTGGCGATGCTGACTGGCGTGCTTTGCATCTACATCGTGCTGGTGCTGCTGTTCAAGGACTTCCTGCATCCGGTGACGATTCTTTGCGCCCTGCCGCTGTCGCTGGGCGGCGCGTTCATCGGGCTGCTGGTCGCGGACAAGAGCTTTTCGATGCCGTCGCTGATCGGTCTCATCATGCTGATGGGCATTGCGACGAAGAACTCCATCCTGCTGGTGGAGTACGCCATCGTGGCGCGTCGCGATCATGGCCTGTCGCGATTCGATGCGCTGATCGATGCATGCCACAAGCGCGCGCGGCCCATCATCATGACGACGATTGCGATGGGCGCAGGCATGCTGCCCAGCGCGATCGGCTTTGGCATCGCTGATCCGAGCTTTCGCTCGCCGATGACGGTTGCGGTGATCGGCGGGTTGATCACGTCAACCTTGTTGAGCCTGCTGGTGGTGCCGGTGGTGTTCACCTACATGGACGACCTGGAGCACTTCATCAAGCGCACGGTGCGTCGTGTTCGCCGCCTGCCGCCCGAACCTCCAGAGGACGCGCAGCCCGTCCTGCAATCTGCGCAATAGTTCGCGCAACGCGTGCTCGGTGCCAGTTGCCTGTACTGGTATCGAGCGCCCGATGCTGCTGTAATGCGGCGATGAGCCACGCAACGCCCGGCATGTCCGCCTCACCGGCATCGGTAGGCGAGATCGATACGTTCATCGGCTTGCTTCGCACCGCCTGCGACGATCCGAAGATCAACGAGCAATTGCAGAAGTTGCTGTCAATGCCCGATGCCCGGCGCCAGGGATTGGTGCAGCGCTGGGTGACCGACATGGTGATGGCCAAGGCACCCGCCGACTTCATCCAGGCCATTGCATGCCTGGCCGACGACAAGGTGGCCGAGAAGGCCTATGAGGTGATCTACACCTGCCAGCGTCAGTCGCGCTGGCGGATTTTCTGAACCAGCTGCGTCGTCGAGTAGCCGGCGACAAACGGGATGGCCAGCGCCTTGCCGCCCCAGCTTTCCACCAGCTTGGATTCGGCGAGCTTGGACATGTCGTAGTCGCCGCCCTTGCACAGGATGGCGGGCCTGAGCTCTCCGATCAGTTCGAGCGGTGTGTCTTCATCGAACCAGGTGACCAGGGAGACGGATTCGAGTGCGGCCATCAGGGCGGCGCGGTCGGCTTCGTTGTTGAGCGGGCGGTCTGGGCCTTTGCCGAGCCGGCGCGCCGACGCATCGGTGTTGAGCGCGACAACGAGGCTCGCGCCGAGTTCGCGCGCTTGCGCCAGATAGACCGCATGGCCGCGATGCAGGACGTCGAAGACGCCGTTGGTGAACACGACGGGTTGAGGCAGCTGCGCGACGCGCGTTGGCGCGTCAACACGCGAAGCGATCTTCGTCAGGAATGAAGGCGGGGCCACCCCGGCTGTCATGCCGGGCTCGATCCGGCATCCACCGCGAAGCGGCGACTGCGCCTGATCAGACATGGATTGCGGATCAAGTCCGCAATGACAGCCACTTTTGCCACGCCAAATCCAGTTGTCATGCCGGACTCGATCCGGCATCCACCGCGAAGCGGAAGCGGCGCGCGACCAGAGATCACGCCGCCGTCGGCGCAGCACCCGTCGCGCCGGTCGTGATCGTCGCGGCGACTTCCTTGCGGAAGCGGTTGAGTTCCTGCACGGTCTTGAAGCTGCGGTCCATCAGCAGGCTCATGTTGTGCAGGATGCGCTCGACAACCTTGGTTTCCCAGACGGTATCGAAATTGATCTGCGTGTCCAGCCAGTGCTCCAGCCAGTCCGGGTCCGGCAGGCGCGACTGGATCGTGTCGCGCGGAAACAGGGACTGGTTGACGTGCAGGTTGGTCGGGTGCAGCGCCTGCGCAGTGCGCCGGGCACTCGCCATCAGGACGCCGACCTTGGCGAAGGCCGCCTTGGCCTCATTGCCGAACTTGTTGATGGCCCGCTTCATGTAGCGAAGATAGGCGCCGCCGTGGCGCGCTTCATCCTGCGACAGGATGCTGTAGATCTGCTTGATGACGGGCTCGGTGTGCCACTCGCTGGCGCGGCGGTACCAGTGGTTCAGCCGGATCTCGCCGCAAAAATGCAGCATCAGGGTTTCGAGCGCAGGAGCCGGATCGAACTCAAACCGCACTTCATGAAGCTCCTGTTCTGTGGGAGCCAGATCCGGGCGGAACCGCCGCAGGTACTCCATCAGCACCAGCGAGTGCTTCTGCTCTTCAAAAAACCAGATCGACATGAACGCAGAAAAGTCCGAATCGTCCTTGTTGTCGCGCAGGAACATCTCGGTGGCCGGCAGGGCGGCCCATTCCGTGATGGCGTTCATCTTGATGGTCTGGGCTTGCTCATCCGACAGCTTGCTCGCGTCGAAACTGTCCCAGGGAATGTCCTTGTCCATGTCCCAACGGACGGATTCGAGTTGCTTGAAGAGTTCTGGATAGAGCATGGCGGTTCTTTCGAGTCGTTCCATTTTAAGCATCGAGATGAAAAAGCCTTGACAATGTCCCGCGCCTCCAAAGATTTGCGCGGATTGCGCTCAATTAACCGCCACTTTCAACATGCACGACACCTTCCGGCTGCTGATAGCGCCCTTCCTTGCGAGCCTGCTGAGCGTGCCGGCTGTCGCTGTCACACCAGTATCGTCCGCGGCTGTGGCAAACACCACGAATACCAACGGATGCCCCGCCACGCTTTCGCACACTTTCCTGCGCCTGCAGGATGAGAAGCCGCAGTCCCTGTGCCAATACGCAGGGAAAGTCGTCCTGGTCGTGAATACCGCGAGCTATTGCGGGTTCACGCCCCAGTACAAGGGCCTGGAGGCGCTGCACGACAAGTACAAGGCTCGCGGCCTGGTCATCCTTGGCTTCCCGTCCAACGACTTCGCGCAGGAAAAGGGCAGCAACAAGGAAATCGCGGATTTCTGCGAGAACACGTTCGGCGTCAAGTTCCCGATGTTCGCGGCATCCAGCGTCAGGGGCAATTCGGCCAATCCGCTGTTCAAGCAGCTGATCGCCGCGACCGGCACGTCGCCCAAGTGGAACTTCTACAAGTACATGGTGGCGCGCGACGGAAAGGTGATCGGGTCGTGGGGAAGCACAACCACACCTGAGGCACTGGAAAAAGAAGTCGAAAAGCAGCTGGCTCTGAAGTAGCCAGCTGCTTCAATAAAATTTGCCGCGAAGCGCCCTGTCACGAAGGAGGGAGGGAGGGAGGAGGAGAAGAGGCGTTCCAGGATTTCATCCGGACCAAACAGCGCCCGGAAGGCTTCGCGGCAAAAAAACCAGAAAATCGGTCAGCAGGTTTTTTCCTGCCTGCCCGATAGAGTGGGGATTGCGGCGCGAGGTTCCAGTGAAAAGCCCGGCAAGCTGGTAAATTTTTGTGAAGCGGGCAGTCATGCCGCCTCACCCCACTGCCGCTCGTCAGGCCGGCTTGCTGTCGATAAAGCTCTGGCGTTGCATGAGCTTTTCATGCAGCTTGGCCAGGTTCGGGTAGGGGCCGCGCCAGTCGATCTCTGGAAAGCGGAAGTCGAGGTAGCCCAGCGCGCAGCCCACCGCAATATCGGCCAGGCTCAGGTAAATACCGGCACAGTAGGGCTTGTCACCCAGACCCTGGCTCATCGCCTTGACACCGCCGTTGACCTTCTCAAGCTGGCGGTCGATCCAGGCCTGACTGCGCTGGGTCTTGCTGCGGCCCGCCCAATGGGCCTCCAGGCGGGCCAGGATGGATGCATCGAGCACGCCATCGGCCAGCGCTTCCCAGGTCTTGACCTCGGCGCGCTCGCGACCCATGACAGGAATGAGCTTGCCCACCGGCGAGAGCGTGTCGAGGTATTCCACGATCACGCGCGAATCGAACAGGGCCTCGCCACCTTCCATCACCAGGCAAGGCACCTTGCGCAGCGGATTGGATTCTTCGATCGTGCTGTCGGCAGCCCAGACGTCCTCCAGGACGAATTCGAAGTCGAGCTTTTTCTCTGCCATGACGATGCGCACCTTGCGCACGTAAGGGCTGGTGGTGGCCCCGATCAATTTCATGCTCATGCGTTCTCTCTTGGGATTGTTCGAGTTATGCGGGAGGCGTTCATTCATTTTAGCCAGCGGCACATTGGCGCCAGACCCCATTGCGCCCCGCCCTTGTAACGGCACGGTTTTGGGGCGGCGCAAGCCTCGGGATGTCGCAACTGCACGACACGGGGTGCCGCCTACAATCCTTTCCATGGCTCTTTCCCCGATTTCCGCGCTGTCCCCTCTGGACGGCCGCTACGCCTCGCGCCTCGCGCCTTTGCGCCCCCTGATGAGCGAACAGGGCTACATGCACAAGCGGGTGCAGGTCGAAGTCTGCTGGTTCATCGGCCTGTCCGACGCCGGTTTTGCCGAGTTCAAGCCGCTCAGCCCCGGTGCGCGCACCTATCTGCTGGGCCTGGTGAAGAACTTCTCCGAGGCCGACGGACTGGCCATCAAGGAAATCGAAAAGACCACCAACCACGACGTGAAAGCCGTGGAGTACTGGATCAAGTCCAAATTCGAGGCGCGGCCCGAGCTGAAAGCCGCCAGCGAGTTCGTCCATTTCGCCTGCACCAGTGAAGACATCAACAACACCAGCCACGCCCTGCAACTCAAGGGCGGGCGCGACCAGGTGATCCTGCCGGCCCTCGACGCCGTCATCTCCAAGCTGCGCGACATGGCGCACACGCACGCCGAGGTGGCGATGCTCAGCCGTACGCACGGCCAGACCGCCAGCCCCACCACCGTCGGCAAGGAGATCGCCAACGTCGTGGTTCGCCTGGCGGCGGCTCGCGACAAGATCGCAGGCATCAAGCTGCTGGGCAAGATGAATGGCGCCGTGGGTAACTACAACGCGCACATGGCGGCCTGGCCCGACTTCGACTGGGAAGCGTTCAGCCGCAAGGTCATCGAAACGCCCGAGCCGCTGGGCCTGGGCCTCACGTTCCAGCCCTACAGCATCCAGATCGAGCCGCACGATTACATGGCAGAGCTGTTCGACGCGGTCGCTCGCGCCAACACGATCCTCATCGACTGGTCGCGCGACATGTGGGGCTACATCAGCCTGGGTTATTTCAAGCAGCGGCTGCGGGACGGCGAAATCGGCTCATCGACGATGCCGCACAAGGTCAATCCGATCGACTTCGAGAACGCCGAAGGCAACCTCGGGCTGGCCAATGCCCTCTTGCGGCACCTGTCAGAAAAGCTGCCGATTTCTCGCTGGCAACGCGACCTCACCGACTCGACGGTACTGCGCAACATGGGCGTGGCGCTGGGCTATGCGGCCCTGGCCTACCACTCGATGGGCATCGGCCTTTCCAAGCTGGAGATCAACGAGGAAGCCATCGCGGCGGACCTGGATGCATCGTGGGAAGTGCTGGCCGAACCGATCCAGACGGTGATGCGGCGATTCGGCGTGCAAGGCGCGTACGAGAAGTTGAAGGAAGTGACGCGCGGCAAGACCGTTCGGGCCGAAGACCTCCACTCGCTCATCCGTTCGCTGGAAATTCCGCAAGCCGAGCGCGACCGGTTGCTGGCGATGACGCCTGCCAGTTACGTCGGCAAGGCCGCCGAGCTCGCCCGCAGGGCCTGAAGGCCCCACCGGCAACTATCTTGGCAATCAAGTCCACCATCTTCAAGGCGAGCGTTGCGATCGCCGATATCGACAACGCCTACTACGCCGACCACAACCTCACGCTCGCGCGGCATCCGAGCGAGACCGACGAGCGGATGATGGTTCGCCTGGCGGCGCTGGCGTTCAACGCGCACCGCATGCAAACCGATTGCGGCGGTGATGCAACGCTCGGCTTCGGCGCAGGGCTTTCCAATCCCGACGACCCGGACGTGTACCTGCGCGACTTCACCGGTCGCACGCGCGTGTGGATCGAGGTCGGGCAGCCTGAAGAAAAACCGATTTCCAAGGCCTGCTCGCAAGCCGACAACGTGCTCGTGTATTGCTTTCACCACGCCGCCGAAGTGTGGTGGCGGGGCATCGAGAACAAGGTGTCGCGCCTGTCCAACCTGCAGGTCTGGCGCATACCGACCGTGCCTTCGCAAGCCCTGGCAGCGCTGGCCGAACGCAGCATGCAGTTGCAGGCAACCCTGCAGGAAGGCATGCTGACCCTCAGCAGCACCGCAGGCAGCATCGAGTTCGAACCCTTGCGATGGAAATGAAATGACTCACCCCGCAGTTGCGATCTGCCCCGTGATCATGGCCGGCGGTGGCGGCACACGGCTCTGGCCGCTGTCGCGGCAGGGGCACCCCAAGCAGTTCCTGGGCCTTGCGGGCTCCGGTCGCACGCTGCTGCAGGATTCGCTGCTGCGGCTGGTGGGCCTGGAAGGCAGCGGCACAACGATAGCGCCAGCGGTGGTCGTGACCAATGAGGACTACCGTTTCCTGGTGCGCGATCAACTGGCCGATTCGGGGCACGCACAAACGGCGGTCATCCTGGAGCCCGCAGGCCGCAATACGGCGCCTGCGCTGGCATTGGCGGCGTTGCAAGCCATCGAAGGCGGTGGCGATCCCGTATTGCTGGTGTGCCCCGCCGACCATGGCGTCACGGATATCGCCTCCATGCAAGGCACCTTGCGCACCGCCATCGAAGAGGCCGCACGGGGTGCTGTGGTCGTGCTGGGCGTGCCGGCCTCGCGGCCCGAAACAGGCTACGGCTACATCCGCTCGGAAGCCAACACATCGGGCGCACGCAAGGTCGCGCAATTTGTCGAGAAGCCCGATCTGGCCACGGCGCAAAAGTACGTGTCCTCCGGCGAATTCCACTGGAACAGCGGCATCTTCGTGCTGAAGGCGTCGACATGGCTGGCTGCCTTGGGGCGATTCCGCCCGGACATCCTGTCTGCCTGCCGTGATTCGTGGCAGGCGCGGGCGTCGGCTGACGGGTTCGTGCGACCGGGCAAGCCCGAGTTCGAGCGCGTGCCGTCCGAGTCGATCGACTACGCCGTGATGGAACGCTGCCCCGGCAGCGAATTCGATATCTGCATGGTGCCGCTGGACGCGGGCTGGAGCGACCTCGGCGCCTGGGATGCCGTGTGGCAGTCGCGTCCGCATGATGCGCAAGGCAATGCCGTTGAGGGCGACGTGGTGCTGCACAAGAGCCGCAACACGATGGTTCATGCCACCAGCCGCCTGGTGGCAGTTGTCGGTCTCGATGACGTCGTCGTTGTCGAGACCCCCGATGCCGTGCTGGTGATGAACCGCACGGCCAGCCAGGACGTGAAGGATGTTGTCGCGGGGCTGAACAAGGGCAAGCGCGCAGAGCCGCTACAGCCGCGCAAGGTGCATCGTCCGTGGGGCTGGTACGACTCGGTCGATGCGGGCGCGCGCTTCCAGGTCAAGCGCATCATGGTCAAGCCGGGCGCGCAGTTGAGCCTGCAGATGCATCACCACCGGGCCGAACACTGGATCGTTGTGTCCGGCACGGCCGAAGTCACCTGTGGCGACAAGACATTCCTGCTGGGCGAAAACCAGAGCACCTACATCAGCATGGGCGTGAAGCACCGGCTGGCCAACCCCGGCCATGTGCCGCTGGAAATCATCGAGGTTCAGTCCGGCGGCTACCTCGGCGAAGACGACATCGTGCGCTTCGACGACTCATACGGTCGACGATAGCGCGACTTTTCGTGTCCCAGCCAGTTATTGCGATTAAGGGGGCGGCCATTGCGACTCCTCGTAAGACGGCGGGGGATAAGGGGGAGGCTGTTGCGACTCCAGACAAGACAGAATCGAATAAGGAGGCGCCTGTTGGGACTCCTCGTAAGACGGCAGCGTCCGATCGACGTGAATCACGACCTGCTGACCTTGTGCGTGAGGCTCATGGCCCGCGTTGTTAGCCGGGAGCTCAACATATCTCAATTGCTGCTGGGTGCGCCGCTTGCAGAGCCTGGTCACACCAATGACGGCAGCGCCCACGGCAAGCAATCCTATACCGCCACCCACAGAAAGGGCCACGGTCGCCTCGGGCGACAACGAAAGACCTTCCTGCGCGGGCATGGTTCGAACACCCGTCGGCGCTGCGCTGGGTTGCATGGTGGGTCGGGTAGTAGGTAACGTGGGCGCAGTCGGTGCGTTTGTGCAGATTTCGTAAGCCGTGACGGAACGAGCCCCGATCGCCTGCCGCGGATTGAGCCCCGAGAAGTTGCCGAGCTCGCAGGGCAAGCTACGGTCGCCTTCGCGTCGATCGTAGTACCAGTCGCCATTGGGCAGGCCAAACACCTCTACCGAGTCGCGTTCAAGAGATCCATCTGCTGCGCTGCAGTTTGCCCAAAACTGGTGAAACTCCTTGATGTCCGCACCGAAGACATAAGGGTCTGAAAATTCCAGGCCGCATTCGGGAGCCGGTTCGGGCGCAGTGAAGTACGTGGTATTCGACTCGTTGGTAAATATCTGCGTGCCCGTCCATTTCCTTCCTGGAAGTTCACGGCTTGCGCCAGCCACGGTTTCGCGCTGATCAGCACTGCTGGCTGCAAGCGCTACAAAGATGGAGCCGACGACTTTCATGAAGAGGTCGCCTGCAAAGCTTTCCAGCTGTCCGCATCGGCTGCGCTGTACGCAGGAGGATCTCCGACTGCATTGGACGGAGGCACATGAATAACTACACCGGCTTGCAGCTCAGTGGCGCCCTCTTGGTCGAGTGACAAAAACCGCGTGCGAGGTGCAGTGGATTCCGCGTGCCTGCAATGGCGGCGACCTGCAAAGACTCCCAGGGCGGCGACCGCGGCTGCACTTCCGACTGCAATCAGGGCAATTGCCGCGTCCGAAAAGGCTGGGTCTTCTTCGTCAGGATTGACGCTTGGGGCGGTTGTCGGCAACCCGGAAGTTGGGGACACCGAAGGGGACGACGTGCAAACTTCATTCGCGTAAACGCTGCCCGAGGACGTGACCCGCCCGGGATGGAGTTCGGAAAATTTGCCGAGGTCGCACGAGAAGTTTGTGCGGTAGTCGCTTCGGTCCCAGTACGCGTCGCCATTGTCCATCGTGAACACGTCAATCCAGACTTTCTCGGATCCACGAGGAACTTCGCAGTTGGCGTAGAAAGTGTTGTGATTCCTGAGGATGCTGTCGAGGAAAACATAGGTGCCGGGGTAGTCGATCGAACAGCCATCAGCCGGTCCGGGCGTCTTGAAATACGCGACTGACGAATCGTTGGTGACGATCAAATGAGCACCAAACAGCCGACCTTGCAGCCTACGGCCCAGGGGATTCTGCTGGTGAGCGAGCGGCAGTTCTCCGGTAGCGGGCGAAGGGGGCTCTGTATAGCGAGCGCCCGCGATGGCTGCGAGGCCCAGGCCGATGACTTTCATGCGAACGTCCTTTTGAAGTCTGTTGCGCCGCAGGAACGCGACGTCCGCTGTTTATAAGAGCCATGAGCGGCCAGTCAGACATTCGTTCGTCTCGCCTGGCGTGCTTCAGCGCCTGCGCGCAAGAACGATGTCACGGTGCGCGGACGCAGCAAGACTTCAGGCTACCCGTTCAGCGTAGCGGTTGAAGCGCCACGCGTCGTTGTTCAGGGTGATGCGGCGCCAGGTCGTGCGCTTTTCACCGGGGCTCATCTCCGGCCAACGCTGGACTTCCTCGAACGTGCGGCCGCAGCCCTTGCATTGATCGTCGCCCTGGCTCGTCGAACAGATGGCGATGCAGGGCGTGTCGGGCGTCGTGTCGTACCAGGCTTTCCACGCGGCGTAGGCGGCAGGCGGGAAGCCCTTTTCCTGGGCTTCTTCCTCGTGGTAGTAAATCAGCAACGCATACACCTCGGCGAGCGCGCGCAGTTCGGGCGCGAGCGTGACGCCGTCCGGCGAGGGCTTGCGCTCGCGCCAGTAATTGATCGCGGCCTCTATATCTGTGATGTGTATGGCGGCCATGGTTCGCGGGACAGGGAAGGCGTGGGGGAGGGGCATGATAGCTCCCGGACAGACACACACTTTTGGAGAAACCTGTGCTCTAATCGCGCTACGAAGGGGAGTAGCTCCCGCTTGTTGCCGCACAGGGAGGTGTCTGAAGTAACGGACATCGCGCGCATCAGGTATCGGCAAGTCGTCATTACGAAGTATTACTTCCGGCTTGTTGGGCACATATCGCATGACACCATGCCGAGCAAGACCTTCGACTACGAACCGGACCGGTTCAGTCGAAGCGTGCTCGTGATTCTTCAGGAATCACAGCTCTGTTGACGTGCCGGTTCCGGGTTGTTTCGAAGCAACTTGGAGCTATGTCATGGAGTTTTTATCCACCGCCTGGTGGTCAGCGCTGCTGGCCATCATCCTGATCGATCTCGTCCTCGCCGGCGATAACGCGATCGTCATTGCCCTCGCGGCAAGGCAACTTCCCAAAGATCTACAGAAAAAAGCCATCATCTGGGGCACCGTCGGCGCGATCGTCGTGCGCACCGTGATGACCGTTGGCGTCGTCTGGCTGCTCAAGATCCCGGGCCTCATGCTCGTCGGCGGCCTCGGCCTGCTCTGGATCGCCTACCGCCTGCTCGCCGATACCAACGACGACAAGGAACATGGCGTTGTCGCCAACACGTTCTGGGGCGCCATGAAGACGATCGTCATCGCCGATGCACTCATGGGCGTGGACAACGTCCTGGGCGTGGCCGGCGCTGCGCACGGCTCGTTCGACCTGGTCGTCATCGGCCTGCTGATCAGCGTGCCCATCGTCGTCTTCGGCAGCACCATGGTTTTGAAGCTCGTCGAGCGCTTCCCCATCATCATCAAGGCCGGTGCCGCAGTGCTCGCACTGACGGCCGCCAAGATGATCGTGGGCGAGCCGCTGCTGGCCGATGTCTTCGACGAACAGGTCCTTCGCTGGGCCACCTATGCACTGGCTGTCATCGGCGTCCTCGCCGCAGGCGCCTGGGCTTCCCGCAACTACCGTCCAACACTTAACCACTAGAAACGGAGCGCACCATGGAAAAGATCATTGTTTATCTGGATGACGCAGAGTACGCGCAACAGCAGCTCGCGCCCATGCTGGCCGCGCGCACCGGTCGTGCCGGCGGCGTGAACACGCACTGGGTTCTGGTGGCTTGCGCGCCCCGCATGACCCGCCGCATCAGCAAGTGGGTCAGCCACAGCGCGCGCGAGAACTGGCGCGCGAAGTGGTCCGAGAAGCTGTTCGCAGCGGTCACTCCGCAACTGCGCGCCGACGGCGATGAAGTCACGATGGAGCTGGCCAAGGGGCCGCTGTGCGACCTGAGCAGCCAGCTGGTCGGCAAGCACGGCGCATGCCGCATCCTGGACGCACGCCGTCCGAAGTTCGGCCACCCGATGGAGCCGGTGACCGAAGACCAGCGGGCAGCAACGGGCGCGAAGTGGGAAGTGCCTGGCGCTGTTGCGGGTCTGGGCGCCATGCTGGTGCTGGCCGCCGAGTAGACGAGACTGGAGTTTTCAGCAGCGCCCGGTGTATGCTGGCCGCATGCTGAAACTCATCGTCAAATGGCTTCTCAGCGCCTCGGC
This sequence comes from Caenimonas sp. SL110, assembly GCF_001044395.1. GTDB lineage: Bacteria > Pseudomonadota > Gammaproteobacteria > Burkholderiales > Burkholderiaceae_C > Ramlibacter. Next base: position 23,555 of record NZ_JANU01000004.1, on the reverse strand, counting down.
GCTGCTGCTGGTGGCCTACGTCTATAACGGCGTGGTCATCACGAGTTTTGGCGCCGCCATGCTGGCGGCGCTTGTCATTGGGCTGCTCAATACCTTCGTGCGGCCCATCCTCGTGCTGCTCACCTTGCCAGTGACCGTCGTCACGCTGGGCCTGTTTCTCTTTGTCATCAACGCGCTGATGTTCTGGGCCGCCTCGGGTCTGCTCGACGGCTTCCAGGTGCGAGGCTTTATCGCCGCGCTCATCGGGTCGCTGATCTACACGCTGATTGGCGTGGTGGTCGAATCAGCGCTCGAGAGCCTGTTCTCGAAGAAGTGACTCGACCTGCCGCGCGCGGCTGTCGATGATCGACGCCTCGATATGATCAGCGCCACCCCGGCGAGCAATCTCCTGCGCTGAGCGGAACCGGTCCATCGCCGCCTTGTAATCCAGATGCGCAACGCGCGATTCGGCCTCGGCGCGGATCGCCCGCAAGGTCTGCCCGAGCGCGGTGTGCGCCGTGGCCAGCACCTGCCAGGCCTGCGCATCTTTCGGATGCACTGCCACCCACGTCTGGAGCTTTTGCGCGGCTTCGGCTGCGCGGCCGCTCATCACCTGCGCTTGCGAGGCAAGGATCAGTTCGGGTCGGCCGGGTGCCGCCCCATCGAGCTGCTGCGCCGCACGTGCCGGGTCGCCCGCCTGGAAAGCAATCTCCGCCGTGAGCAGCCGCGCCAGGCGCAGCGCCGCGGCATCGCCAGCGACCACCGTTGCCAGCCTCGCAGCGACTCGGGTCGCGGCCTGGGGATCGCGCAGTTTGGAATGGGCAAGCGCCGCTGCATAAAGCCCGCCGGCCTGGCGCGCGCGCCCGGACGAAGCAAATGTGGACGACTCCGATTCAGCAACGAGTCCGCGCAGCGCATCGACTCCGGGGTTGGACATCACACGAGACCGCCCCACCATGATGGCGTGGACGAGATCCGGCTCAGGCACGGGCGCACGAGCCTTTTCGGGCAAGCGTGAACGCATGTCGGCGATGCGCTCGATGTTCATCGGGTGCGTGCGCAAATACGGAAAACTGCCGTTGTCGTTGAGCCGGGACGCCTGCTGCAGCTTCTCGAACATGCCGACAAAGCCTTGCGGCTCATAGCCCGCTTGCGTGGCGACACCCAGGCCGATACGGTCGGCCTCGCGTTCCATGTCGCGCGAGAAATTCAGGCCCTGCTGCGCAGCAAGCGCCTGGCTGCCGACGATCAGCGCCTGACCCATGTCGGCGTTCTTGCTGGCAGCGATGGCGCTCAGGATCAACGCCGCCATCAACAGCGGCGCCTGGCGCGACTGCTGCGTCATCATCCGCGAGATGTGCCGCTGGGTCACATGGCTGAGCTCATGGGCCAGCACCGACGCGAGTTCATCGCGGGTCGCGGTCACGCTCAGCAGCCCCAGGTGCAGGCCGAGCCAGCCGCCGGGCAGGGCAAAGGCATTGATCGTGCGGTCCTTGCCGACCAGCACCTGCCACGCGAACCGCTCGTCCAGCTCGGGCGAGAGTTCACCGCGGGCACGCGCCCCGGCCATCAGGCGCGTCCAGATCCCGAGCACGTACTCATCAATGACCGGATCGTCGATGTAATCGGGGTCCCGAAACAGCTCAGCCGCGATCTTCTCGCCGAGCTTGCGTTCGGCGCTCGACGTCATGTCGCTGCCATCGCCCAGCGTGGGAAGCTGCGCGGGTGCGAGGGTCGGCGTCACCAGCAACGCCAGCGCCAACGACGCGATCAGGCCGCGGGAACGAATGAAGCGGGCAGAAAATTTCAATAGGGGTCCAGTGGCACGAAGCCGACGATCGCCAGGCTGCCCTGATCGAGCAGCGCCGTCCAGAAAAGTTTCCGGCTCACCACCGGGATGTAAACAAGTGTGTCGATAGAGCGCCCGGTTTTGGCGACCGCTGCATCGATCGCGGCGGTGTTGGCCGTGTTGCCCGCAAAGCGCGTGCGCAGCTGCGACACCGGCCGCGCCGCACTTTGCACCGCCCCGCGCGCCTGCTCATACGGAATCCAGAAATCGGGCCGCGCGCCGATCTGCACCCCCTGCAGCGCCGCCACGGTGGCATTGGCGCTTTCGGTCTGGTCGCGAAACGGCCGAACGGCAATCAGCGTCGGGCCGCCCAAAGGTGCCAGCTCGATGCCGGCGGGAACCTGGTCGAGCAGGTCTTCCGGCACATCGACGCCATGGACCACGCGAAACCGGTCGATCTCAAACACCAGGTGCACCGGCCGCGCCACCGAGACGGTCCAAAGGCCGTAGACCAATGCCAGCATTTGCAGCACCGCGACAAACGCCAGGTCGCGCCTGAGCTCGGCGCGGGGCTTGGCCCGGTTGAAGACGGCAAACGTGATGAGCGGGCCCAGGATCACGTCGACGGTGACCAGGATCAGGAAGAGTTCGCGTCCGCCGGAGATCTCGCGGTAGGGATACGGATACCAGAGCGCGAACACGAGCGCCGCAGCGGCAAGGGCGATGACGAGACTGATTGCGAGGTGGATGCCGGCGGCACGCGCCCTGTCGTTCCAGTTGACCATGGCCCGTATGATGCGCGAACTTGATGTCGCTCGCGTAAACATGACTGCTCCCAACCCGCTCACCCATTTCGACGCGCAAGGCCAGGCCCACATGGTCGATGTGGGGGACAAGGCCTCCACCAAGCGGATCGCAGTCGCTGCCGGCCGGATCGAGATGCTGCCTGCCACGCTCGCGCTGATCGAATCAGGGACTGCGAAAAAAGGCGACGTGCTGGGCATCGCGCGAATCGCCGGCATCCAGGCTGCCAAGAAGACCAGCGACCTGATCCCGCTATGCCATCCGCTGCCACTGACCCATGTTGCGATCGAGTTCGAGATTCATCGCTCGGAAAACGGCGGCGCTGCGGGCGTGGCGTGCAAGGTGACGGCCGAGACGGTGGGGCAAACGGGCGTGGAGATGGAAGCGCTCACCGCTGTGCAGGTGGCTCTACTCACGATCTATGACATGTGCAAAGCCGTCGACCGGGGCATGACGATCAACGGCGTGAAGCTGCTGGAAAAGCAGGGTGGGAAATCGGGGCACTGGGTGGCGGGGTAGGCGCTTCGCCCACGGTCCGCTACACCAGCCCAAACCTCACCACAATCGCTGCGCTCCACACGCAGCCCGCCAGCACAAGCGACAGAAACACCGCCGCGCTCCCGAGATCCTTCGCCCGCCCCGAGAGTTCATGCCACTCGGGACCGATGCGATCCACCGTCACTTCGATGGCAGTGTTCAGCAACTCGACGATCAGCACCAACACCACAGTCGCGGCCAGCACCGCAGACTCCACCCAGGACCGGCCGATCCAGAGACTCGCCGGCACCAGCACGATCGCCAGAATCGCTTCCAGGCGAAAGGCCGGCTCACGCCATCCGCGTCGCAAGCCGTTGAGCGAATAGCCGGTAGCGTGCATCACGCGATTAAAGCCGGTGCGCAGCTTCTGCGGATTGGCGAACGATTCGATAGGGTCGCTCATAAATGGTTCGTGGCTACTTCTTCGCCTTCACCCAGGCCTCATACGCATCCGGAAACGCAGCGCGAAGCCGGGCCAGGTGCAAGACCATCTCGTCGTTGCGCCCCATCAGTGTTCCGCTTTCGATCAGCTTCTCGATCACGCGCGGCTCGGGCGAATAGTGCAGCGCAGTCTGCGCCGTCTCGTACGTCCATTCCTTGTTGCCCAGGGTGAGTGGCGTGAGCGTCAGTTCCGCGAATCGCACCTGGCTGCGAAACAGCCAGGAGTTGCGCACCAGCGGCAGCGGGTCGTCGCGAAGGTAGCTGTCGCGCGCCTCCGGCGCCGTGTACACCTGGCTCACGCGGCGGTAGTCCCAGGCTGCGTACAGGCAACCCGCAATCGCCACGATCGCCAATACGGGTGCGAATGCGGGCGCAAATGCGGGTGAGTCAGGCAGCGACTGGCCGCGCTGTGCTTCGCCTTGGGCGTCACCCCAATCCTGCAACCTGCGCGGTGCCATCAACACCCCCAACGCAAGGCCGCCTGCAATCTGGAACGGTCCATACCAGAGCGGGTATTCCAGCAGGCTGTGAAGCCCGAGCACGGCGAGCACGGCCCAGGCCATCTGCCTTGCACCATCGGCTTCCTTCCAGGGCTGCGCGCGCAACACCGCCCAGATGATTGCCAGGCAGGCCAGCACCGCCGCAGGCACGCCGAGCTCCACGGCCAGGTGCAGCGGCAGGCTGTGCGCGTTGTCCAGGATGTCGCAAAAACGCGCGCCGTCGTAGAGCGTCATGTAGTGCGCATAGTCCAGCTCGCCCCAGCCCCAGCCGGTCCACGGCTTTTGCGAGATGAGGTGCAGCACGTTCGACCACAGCACCGCGCGGCTGCTGCACGAATCCACCGACGCAACCCGCTCCCACAACCGGTTGCCCGGCGAGCCGCTGGCCGCATCCAATAGCCAGGGCAATGCAAACGCGGCGATCGCATAGGCGGCAAACGCCACCAACCACAGCTGCACGCGCGCCTTGCGTTCGCCGGGCCAGATGCAAGCCAGCACGGCCAGGCCGATCATTTCTGCGATGCCGGTGCGCGAGGTGGTGGCAGCGTTACCGACTGCAAGCCACGCGATGACCGCAAATGCCTGCCAGCGCGTGAGGTGACGCGGGCGCAGCCAGAACAGCGTCGCCATGCCGATCACCGTGAGCGATGCGAACTGGTTTCGCTGGCGCAGGTTGCCGTAGGCCTCGCCTGCGGTCGTGCCGCTGAAGAACGGAGCGAAGCGATCCGAATAGCCGAAGTACTGGACCAGCGCAATCGCGGTGCTCAAGCCCGCTGCTGCAAGCCAGGCCCACGCCACGGCGCGCAAGAATGAGTCGTCGTCCGAGCCCGCGCTCGCGATGCTCGCAGCCATGAAGACCAGCAGGCAGGCGGCTGCGAGCGCGACCGTGTCGGCATTGACGCCGCTGCGCAAAATCGCCCACAGCGCGAATGCCACAAGTGCACCGACTACGCCCCATCCGGGCGAACGCGATCGCGATATGCCATAGGCCGCTGCGCCGCAAATCGCACTCAGAAGCCATGGCTCGACAGACGTGGACGGGCCGCCCGCGCGCGACGAAAGCCATGGGATGACCAGCAGAAGAAAGAGTGCGATCGGACCCATCCGCATCCCGGGAGCGAGGGTCATGGCTGCAAGGCGATGCTGTCCACATCGCGCGGGTTGCGTTGCCACAGGTCCCAGCCTTGCTCGACACACAGGGCGAAGCGGCGGGTGAATTGCGCTTCGCTGAACTGCTCGGCCCACTCGCGGCAGGCATGCGGGTCGAACACCGCACCGGCCGCTTCGAAATCTTCCACCGCACGGACAAGACTGGCCGCCGTCTGCTCGCGAAAGAACAGGCCGGTCGGCGCGTGGATGCCGTCGCCCTGCCCTCGAACTGTCTCCAGCGAACCTCCGGCACCGTAGGCGATCACCGGCGTGCCGCAGGCCTGCGCCTCGACCGGCGAAATGCCGAAGTCCTCGTGCGCCGCAAAGATGAAGGCCCGCGCAGCACGCAGATGCTGGTGCACCGATTCATCATCTTGCCTGCCGAGCAGCGTCACGTTGGGCGGACACTTCGCGCGCAGCGACGGCATGTCGGGGCCGTCGCCGATCACGATGAGCTTGCGCGACGGCATGGCGCGAAATGCCTCCACGATCATGTCGATGCGCTTGTACGAAACCAGGCGCGAAACCGTCACGTAGTGATCCTGCTTTTGCGTCTCGACCTGGTAGAGATGCGTGCGCACCGGCGGATACACCACCCGCGCCGGTCGCCGGTAGCAGCGCCAGATGCGCGCCTGCACGTGCTTCGAAATCGCCATGAACAGATCGACGTTGTTCGATGTCTGCCGGTCCCAGCGGCGCAACCGGTGGAACATGTAGCGCGCCATCAGGGACTTCACGCCCTTGTCGAGCTTGTAGTCGCGCAGGTATTGGTGATGCAGGTCCCACGCGTAGCGCATCGGCGAGTACACATAGCTCGCATGGAACTGGTCAGCCCGCGTCAACACGCCTTTGGCGAACGCGTGCGAGCTGGAGATGATCATCTGCGCGTCGCTCAGATCATGTGTTTCGACGGCAAGCGCAGTGACAGGCAGGTAGTTCCAGAACTTCGTCCGCACGCCCGGGGCGCGCTGCAGAAATGTCGTCTTGATCTCGCGCGAACCCATGCGCTCGCGGTCGGCGCGGGAGAGATAGTCGATCGTTGCGTAGGCCCGCGCCTGCGGGTAGGCCTGCAGGATCAGTCGAAAGCAGTCTTCGGAGCCGCCCCACTCGGTGAGCCACTCGTGCACACAGGCCACGGCGCGAGGCGCCGTTTCAGTTGCACGCGGCACCTCATCACTCACGCCCGACCCGCCTCATGTCGGCATCGACCATCATCGCGATGAGTTCTTCCAGCGTGGTCGTCGCGCGCCAGCCGAGCTTTTCGATTGCCTTGGCCGGGTTGCCGAGCAGCACTTCAACCTCGGCAGGCCTGAAGAACTGCGGGTCGATCTCGACGTGGTCTTCGTAGTTCATGCCCAGGTGCGAGAACGCGATGCGGCACATCTCGCGCACCGTGGCCGTGCGGCCGGTCGCCACCACGAAGTCATCGCCCTGCGCCTGCTGCAGCATGAGCCACATCGCCTCGACGTAGTCGCCGGCAAAGCCCCAGTCGCGCTTGGCGTCGATGTTGCCCAGCTTCAAGCCCTTTTGCCGGCCCTGCTTGATGCGTGCGGCAGCGTCGGTCACCTTGCGCGTGACGAACTCGATGCCGCGCAAGGGAGACTCGTGGTTGAACAGGATGCCGCTCGATGCGTGCAGGCCAAAACTCTCGCGGTGATTCACCGTCATCCAGTGCGCGTAGAGCTTGGCGCAGCCATAGGGGCTGCGCGGATAGAAAGGCGTGGTCTCGCTTTGCATCGGCTCGCGGATCAGGCCGTACATCTCGCTGGTGCTGGCCTGGTAGAAACGCGCCTTGGGGTTGACGATGCGGATGGCTTCCAGCACGTTGACCGCGCCCAGCCCGGTGACCTGGCCGGTGAGCAGCGGCTGTGACCACGAGGTGCCGACGAAGCTTTGCGCCGCAAGGTTGTAGATTTCATCAGCGGCCGACCCCTGCACGATGCGGATCACCGACGACAGATCGGAAACATCGCCGTCCCACAGGCGAACGCCATCGAGCACGCCCAGTTCGCGCAGTCGCCATAGCGTGTCGGTCGCGCGCCGGGCGACGACGCCATGCACGCTGTAGCCCTTGCCCAGCAGAAGCTGCGCGAGGTACGCACCGTCCTGCCCGGTGATGCCGGTGATGAGCGCAGTCTTGGTCATGAGCTTGTGGCCTTTTCGTCGCAGTGTGCAAGGATGTCGCGTAATGTCTGGGGCAGTGCGATGCGTGGCTCCCAGCCGGTATGCGCACGCAGTTTGGCGAAGCTTCCGAGCATGCGCCGCTGTTCGGAGGGCCGCAGGCGTTGAGGGTCGATCGCTATGTCCATGCGCACGCCGCCCGCATCGAACAGGGCTTCGATGATGTCGCCCAGGCTGCGCTCCACGCCGGAGCAGACGTTGTAGGCCTCGCCATTGACGCCTGATTCCAGCAGCGCCAGATAGGCGCGCACGATGTCGCGAACGTCGGTGAAATCGCGGGTCGCGGTGATGTCGCCCACCCGCAGTTGCGCGGCGCCCCCTGCGCCCTGGCTGCGGCGGTACGCGGCGACCTGACTGGCAAAGTCTGCGATGGCGAACTGCTTGCTCTGGCCGGGGCCGATGTGATTGAAGGGCCGCGCCATGACGATCTCGAACGGGCCTGACTGGCTCCATTGGTAACAAAGCGCTTCGGCAGCCACCTTGCTCACGCCATAGGGATTGCGCGGGCGCAGCGGAACGTCTTCGGTGACCGGGAGCAACTCTTGCCGGACGCTGCCGTACACGTCGCCTGACCCGACAAACAGCATGCGTCCGCGAAAGCCCGCATCGCGCAGCGCGCGCAACAGGTTGAGCGTGCCGGTGAAGTTGACCCGGTACGTCTCATCCGCATCGTCAAGCGACTGCGCAACCGAGCTTTGCGCGGCCAGGTGCACGACGGCCTTCGGTTGCAGGCTGCGCACCGATGCCAGCACGGCAGCAGGATCGCGCAGGTCAACCGGCTTGCCGTCCAGGCACAGGTCCGCCGCCTGCGCCTGTTGCGACAGATGGGAGCCGACAAAGCCTGTCAGGCCGGTAACAAGTAGCGCGGTCACTCGGTGAGTCTCAGGGGCGTGCGGGTTGGTGGTCGGGGCAATAATAACTGCCACCTCTGCTGGCTTGCGGCAATGCGGGGCCGGTCCATAATCGGCGCAGCTTTTCACCGCACGCCCAATGATCACGCATCCGACACGCAAACGTGACGACGCGCCCGCCCGGAGGCCGGCATGAAGGCCGTCATCCTCGCCGGCGGCCTCGGCACCCGCATCAGTGAAGAGTCGCACCTCAAGCCCAAGCCCATGATCGAGATCGGCGGCAAGCCGATCCTGTGGCACATCATGAAGATCTATTCCCACCACGGGATCAACGACTTCGTCATCTGCCTGGGCTACCGCGGCTATGCGATCAAGGAGTACTTCGCCAATTACTTCCTGCACACATCGGACGTGACCTTCGACATGAGCCAGAACCAGATGGAAGTGCATGTGCGCCATGCCGAGCCCTGGCGGGTCACGCTGGTCGATACCGGCGTGGACACGCTCACGGGCGGCCGGCTGGCGCGGGTGCGGCGCTACCTGGGCAACGAGACGTTCTGCTTCACTTACGGCGATGGCGTGGCTGATCTGGATGTGCGGGCGACCATCGATTTCCATCGCAGCCATGGGCGGATGGCCACGGTCACAGCGATACAGCCACCCGGCCGCTATGGCGCGCTCGGAATGGAAGGTGACGCCGTGCGCCAGTTCCAGGAAAAGCCCGCAGGCGACGGCTCGTGGATCAATGGCGGCTTCTTCGTGCTGGAGCCCGGCGTCTTCGACCACATCGGGGGCGACCAGACCAGCTGGGAGAGCGAGCCGCTGCAGGCGCTGGCCCAGCAGGACCAGCTGCGCGCCTTCCGGCACGGCGGCTTCTGGCAGGCGATGGACACGCTGCGCGACAAGAACCAGCTCGAAGAACTGTGGCAAGGCAACCCACCGTGGAAGGTGTGGTCCTGAGATGTTTGGCGGCTGTTACCACGGCAAGCGCGTTCTGGTCACCGGGCACACGGGTTTCAAGGGAAGCTGGCTGTCACTCTGGCTGGGCAGCCTCGGCGCGCAAGTGAGCGGCCTGGCCCTCGCGCCATCGAGCACACCCAGCCATTGGGACTTGCTGGGGCAGGGCATGGAAGACCGGCGCGGGGATATCCGCGATGCGGACCTGGTGCTGCGCACTGTGAACGAACTGCAGCCGGACATCATCTTTCACCTGGCGGCGCAGTCGCTGGTGAGGCCGTCCTACCAGGACGCACTGGGCACCTGGGCCAGCAACGTCATGGGCACGGCGCATGTGCTGGAAGCCTGTCGACACGTCAAAAGCGTGCGCGCGATCGTTGCCGTCACCTCCGACAAGTGCTATGAGAACCGCGAGACGCACGAGCCGTATCGGGAGACCGACGCCCTGGGCGGCCACGACCCGTACAGCGCCTCGAAGGCGGGCGCGGAACTGGTGGCCGCGAGTTACCGGCGCTCGTACTTTCATGAGGCGGGAGCTCCATTGCTCGCGACCGCAAGGGCTGGCAACGTGGTCGGCGGCGGGGACTGGTCACTGGACCGGCTGCTGCCCGACCTGGTGCGCGCAATCGGTGACGGCGTGCCGCTTGAAATCCGCGCGCCGCGTGCGACGCGTCCGTGGCAACACGTGCTCGATTCGCTTTCGGGTTACCTGCTGGTCGGGCAGCGGCTGCTGGAAGGCCACGCGAACGTCGCGAGTGCATGGAACTTCGGCCCCGCGCCCTCCGACATCTGCAGCGTGGAAGCCGTGCTCGGCAAGCTCAAACCCCACTGGCCCGAACTCGACTGGAAGCTGAGTGCACAGTCGCATCCGCACGAAGCCGCCTTGTTGCAGCTCGATAGCGCCAAGGCGCACGACCAACTCGGGTGGTCTCCCGCCTGGGGGCTTGATGAGGCACTTGAAGCGACCTCGTCCTGGTATCGAACCTTCATGAACGAGCAGCGCGTGGTCAGCCACGAGCAACTGGGCGCGTACGCGGATGCAGCGCGCGCCAGGGGACTCGCATGGGCGCAATGAACATGACGGCGACCGGTATCGAAGGCGTGATCGTCGTGGACACGCAGCGACGCACCGACGCACGCGGCAGCTTTGCCCGGCTCTTTTGCGACGACGAACTCAAGACCGTGCTCGGCCATCGGCGCATCATGCAGATCAACCACTCCGCCACCGCCGAACGCGGCTGCGTGCGCGGGCTGCATTACCAGCGGGCGCCGCACGCCGAGATGAAGCTGGTGCGCTGCCTGAAAGGGCGCGTATGGGATGTTGCGGTCGACCTTCGCGAAGGCTCGCCCACATTCGGCAAATGGCACGCAGAAGAACTGTCGGCCGCCAACAACCGGATGCTCGTGATCCCCGAAGGTTGCGCGCACGGCTTCCAGGTCCTGGATGCTGGCAGTGAGTTGCTGTACCTGCACACCGCAGCGTATGCGCCCGCCGCCGAAGACGGCGTCGACTGCCGGGACCCATCGCTGGCAATCGCATGGCCGCTCGCAGTGAGTAGCCTGTCGGATCGGGACGCGCGCCTCGCACCCCTGGCAGCGGACTTCAAGGGACTGCCTTCATGAACTGCCGCCACTGCGCACACGCCCTGGAGCATGTGTTCCTCGACCTGGGCTTCGCGCCCCCGTCGAACGCTTACCTGACCGCCGACAAGCTCAACCAGCCCGAGCGGCACTTCCCGCTGCGCCTTTTTGTCTGCGCCCACTGCTGGCTGGTGCAGACCGACGATTACGCGGATGCCGGAGAACTGTTCGACAGCGACTACGCCTACTTCTCATCGACCTCGCGCAGCTGGGTCGAGCATGCAGCTGCGTACTCGCAGATGATCACGAAACGGCTTGCGCTCGGCGCGCACAGCCATGTCATCGAGATCGCAGCCAATGACGGCTACCTGCTGAAGAACTTCGTGGCCGCTGGCATCCCGTGCCTGGGCATTGAGCCGACCGACAGCACGGCGAATGCTGCCGAAGCTATCGGTGTGCCGGTGCTGCGCGAATTCTTCGGCGCCGCCCTCGCATCCACGCTGGTTGAACAGGGCCGGGCAGCCGACCTGGTCATCGGCAACAACGTCTTTGCGCATGTGCCGGACATCAACGATTTCACCGCCGGCATGAAGCGGGTGCTCAAGCCCGGCGGCACGATCACGCTGGAGTTTCCGCATCTCATGCGCCTTGTCGAGCAAACGCAGTTCGACACGGTCTATCACGAGCACTTCTCGTATCTGTCGCTGCACACGACCTGTTCGATCTTTGCGGCTGCGGGCCTGCGTGTGTTCGATGTTCAGGAGCTGCCCACGCATGGCGGCAGCCTGCGCATCTACGGCTGCCATGAGGATGACGCACGCTCGCAATCTGCCGCTGTGCTATCCGTGCTCGAAGCTGAAGCGCAAAGCGGCCTGCGCGATCTCGCCACCTACAGCGCTTTCCAGGCGCGGGCCGATGCGGTCAAGGACGCACTGCTTGTTTTCCTGATCGAGCACAAGCGCCAGGGCAAACGCGTCGCGGCCTACGGGGCTGCCGCCAAGGGCAACACGCTCCTCAACTATGCAGGCGTGAAGAAAGACCTGGTCAGCTTCATCTGCGATGCAGCGCCCTCCAAACAGGGCAAGTTCACGCCGGGCGCGCATATACCGATCGTTGCACCCTCGATGCTCGATAGCGAGAAGCCCGACATCGTGCTGATATTGCCGTGGAACATTGCCGCAGAAGTGACCACACAACTGTCATCCGTGCGCGCCTGGGGCGGCCGCTTCTTCGCAGCGATTCCCGAAATGAGGGAACTGTGATGCGGGCGCTGTGATGAGGGATGTGCCTTGAAGATCCTCATGACCGGCGCAACCGGATTCGTCGGGCGGCATCTGCTGGCCGAGTTGCTCGCGCGCGGGCACACAGTCACAGCACTCAAGCGCAACGATCGCGGCAGGACGAGCGATCGGCGCGTGCAGTGGGTCGTCGGTGACATCGAGTCGGGGGACCGCCACGCCGAACTTGCGGACCATGACGCACTCGCGCATCTGGCCTGGCCCGATCTGCCCCAGTACAAGCTCGCGAGTCATGTGGAGCGCACCCTGCCCGCGCATTGCAGGTTCATTCGCGACCTTGTGGAGCGCGGGCTTGGACAGGTCATGGTCACCGGAACCTGCCTTGAGTACGGCGTGCACGAGGGCTGCCTGTCCGAGACGATGGAGCCGCAGCCAACGCTCCCTTATGCCGCTGCCAAGGACGGCCTTCGCAAATACCTTGAAGCCTTTCGCAAGGAGCATGACTTCACCTTGCAATGGGCACGCCTGTTCTACATGTTCGGCCCCGGCCAGAACCCTCGCAGCCTGCTTGCACTGGTCGACCAGGCCATCGCCGATGGGCGCGAGTCGCTGGACATGTCGGGGGGCGAACAGTTGCGTGACTACCTGCCGGTGCAAGAGGTCGCGCGCGCACTCGCGACCTTGCTCGAACATCCCGGGATGACCGGCGTGACCAACATCTGCAGCGGGCGTCCGGTTTCGGTGCGCAGCCTGGTCGAGCAGCGCATCCGCGAGAGCGGCTCGTCGCTGCGCATGAACCTGGGCGTGCTGCCCTACCCGCCCTACGAAGCGATGGCATTCTGGGGCGATGCCACACGCCTTTCGTCGCTGAATGCGAGCGCATCATGAGCCGCCTCCTGTTTGAAGCCCACGGTCTGCCCGCGCTGCAAAACCGGGTGTACGCCACGCGCGAACAGGCGATCGCCTGCACCGTCGGGGACGTGCGCCTCGTGCAGGACGAAGCGACGGGATTGGTGTTCAACGAGGCGTTCGATCCCGCGCTGCTCACCTACGACGAGGATTACCAGAACGAGCAGGCGAACTCACCTACCTTCCAGCGCCACCTCGATGAAGTGATGGCGCTGCTGTCGCCGCACATGGGCGCTGCGAGCGTGCTCGAAGTCGGATGCGGCAAGGGCTACTTTCTCGACTGCATGCGCGCCAAGGGCTGGAACGCGGTGGGCGTCGATCCTGCGTATGAAGGCGCCAGCGCGCATGTGGTGAAAGCGGCTTTCGATGCGAGCCTGGGCCTCGCAGGCGAAGGCATCGTGCTGCGCCATGTGCTGGAGCACATCCGCAATCCACTTGATTTTCTGGCGTCGATCGCAAGGGCCAACGGCGGCAAGGGCCTGATCTACATCGAGGTGCCGTGCCTGGACTGGATCGCAGACAACCGGGCCTGGTTCGACATCTTCTACGAGCACGTCAACTACTTCCGGCTGCGCGACCTGCAGGCGATGTTTTCCACCGTGCTTGAAAGCGGCCGGCTCTTTGGTGGGCAATACATCTATGTCGTTGCCGACCTCTCGACCTTGCGCGCGCCGCCACCTGACGCGGTGGTTCCGTTCGAGATGCCCATCGACTTCCTCGATGGCGTGACCGCATGCCGCGAGCGGGCTGGCGCACACACAGGTTCGCGCGCGGCTTGGGGCGGCTCATCCAAGGGCGTGATCTTTTGCAGCTACCTCGCACGGCAAGGCCAGTTGCTCGACGCCGTCATCGACATCAACACCGCCAAGCAGGGCCGCTACGTGGCGGTGACCGGCATCCCCATCATCTCGCCCGAAACGGCGATGCAGTCGCTGGAGCCGGGTGCGCTGGTGTTCGTGATGAATCCCAATTATTTCGACGAGATCGTGGCGCAGTCGCGCTCGCGGTTCCACTACGCAAGGGTTTGATGCCATGAGTTTCGAAGACGAAGTGAGCGCGCGTATCGCCGCCAATGCAAGCAACGCCCCCCTGCGCGCAGCAGGCCGCGCTTTCATGGAAGCGTCGATCGCAGCGGGCTACTCGTACAACTTTCACTGGCTATCGCGCCCGGTCATCCAGTATCCGCAGGACATGGTCGCGATGCAGGAGCTGATCTGGAAGGTGCAGCCCGACCTGATCATCGAAGCGGGCATCGCCCACGGCGGATCGCTGATCCTGAGTGCGTCGATGCTGGCCATGATCGACTACTGCGAGGCCGTGACCGAAGGCCGTGTGCTCGATCCGCGCGCGACGCGCCGCCGGGTGCTGGGCCTGGACATCGACATCCGCGCCCACAACCGGCAAGCCATCGAGCGGCACCCCCTGTCGCATCGCATCGACATGATCGAAGGCTCTTCCATCGCGCCGGAGATCATTGGGCAGGTGGCCGCTGCAGCGAAGGGTTACGCGAAGGTGATGGTGTTCCTCGATTCGAACCACACGCATGACCATGTGCTGGCCGAGCTCGAAGCCTACGCACCCCTGACGTCTCCCGGCAGCTACTGCTGCGTCTTCGATACGGTGGTGGAAGACCTGCCGCAAGGCTCGTACCCCGAGCGCCCCTGGGACCAGGGCAACAATCCCAAGACCGCAGTGCACGAATACCTGCGCCGCCTCCAGTCGCCCGGTCGCCTTGCGGCCGACGGCGCGCCCCTGAAACTGCGCATCGATACCCGCGTGCAGGACCAACTTCTTGTGACAGTCGCACCCGATGGCTATCTGGAGCGGATCGCTTAACATCCGTCGCATGGCGAACATAGGCTTCAACCACGACCTGTCCTGGGACGCAGCGCGCGATCAGCTCTTTGGCGGCGACCTGCTGGTGTACAGCCGCCGCGAATCGACGCTGGCCCTGGCTGCGCACGCACACCGCATGGCACAGGAGGCACTCGGCCCTGAGCCCGAACGTGCCCAGTTCGAGCTGAGCGTCGAGGAATTCATCAAGCGCGTCGGTCCGCTCAAGTCGAGGTTCACCAATGACGCCGTCACCAAGACACTGGTGCGCGACGTCCTCGTTTCTTTCGGCTGCGATCTGGACGACACCTACTTCGACGTGCCGCGCCTGCGCGTCGTGCCGCACGGCGGCTACCTGTCGTCGGGCGTGAGTTACGCCTACAAGGCGCACCGCGACATCTGGTATTCGAGCCCGACGGCGCAGGTGAACTGGTGGATGCCGGTGCTGGACGTCACGCCTCAAAGAGCCATGTCGATGCTGCCCGGTTATTGGGCCAGGCCAATTGCCAACAGCTCGTCGCAGTTCGACTACGCCGAGTGGTGCCAGGTCGGCAGGCAGCTGGCAACCGAGCAGGGCAAGGTCGATACCCGCAAGCACCCGCTGCCGCAGGAGCCGGTCGATCTTGACAGCGAGGTGCGCATTGCAGGCACGCGTGGCGACATGCTGTTGTTTTCCGCCGCGCAGCTTCACTCGACGGCACCCAACGAGTCCGGCGTCACGCGATTCAGCATCGACTTTCGCACCGTGAGCTTGTCGGATCTGCGCAGCGGCAAGGGCGCACCCAACATCGACAACAAGGCGACCGGCACGACGCTGGGCGACTTCCTGCGAGCGCGCGACTTCCAGCCGATTCCACAGGACAACCTGCAAGGCGTGGCCGCATGAACGACACCATCAAGAGCAACGCCAGCACCGGTGAGATTTCCCCGACGATGCACGACCCGCGCACACAGGCGCAGTGGGACTACGCATCACGCCAGGCCCTGGAGTCCTACTTCAACGAAGGGGCCGGTTCGGCCACCGAGAAGCTGGAGAACTTCGCCAAGTACGTGCCGCGCCAGAACCTGGCGCGCTTTCTCGCGCGCTATGAGATCTTCAAGCTAATCAAGGACGTGCAGGGCTCCATCGTCGAATGCGGCGTGCTGTTCGGCGGCGGCCTCATGAGTTTTGCCAAGCTGAGCACCATCCTGGAGCCATACAACTTCCAGCGGCGCATCGTCGGCTTCGACAGCTTCACCGGCTTCCCGAGCATCGCCGAAGAAGACCTGCGCGGCCTGCCCGATCGCAAGTCGGCGCACCTCAAGCAAAGCGGCTTCGCGGCCGAAGGCGCGTATGAAGACATACAGCGCGCCATCGAGCTGTACAACATCAGCCGCCCGCTGAATCACTTTCCCAAGGTGCAGATCGTCAAGGGCGACTTCGCGCAGACCTCGGCGCAGTTCCTGCGCGACCATCCGCATTTCGTGGTGAGTTGCCTCTACCTGGATTTCGACATCTACGAGCCAACCAAGGTGGCGCTGGAACAATTCCTGCCGCGCATGCCCAAGGGTTCGGTGCTGGTGTTCGACGAGCTCAACGAAGAGGCGTTTCCGGGCGAGACCATCGCCGTGATGGAAAGCCTGAACCTCAACACGCTGCGCGTGCGCCGATTCGATTTCGAGCCCCGCATCTCCTACGCCGTCATCGGCGACTAGCGGCGCGCAGCCGCGCGCGAGGCCCTGCATTTGTCCGTCCAGCGCAATCTCGTCGCCAACTACATTGCCCAGGCCTGGACGGCCCTCATGGGGCTCGCATTCATACCGGCCTACATCCAGCTGCTCGGCATGGAGGCTTACGGCCTCATCGGATTTTTCGCGCTGCTGCAAGCCTGGCTGCTGCTGCTGGATATGGGCATGTCCTTCGTTCTGAACCGCGAGATGGCCAGGTTCAGCGCAGGCGCGCACGATGCGCAGTCGATTCGCAATCTGCTGCGCAGTGTGGAGTACGTGGCACTGGTGGTTGCGGGCCTCGTCGCGCTGGGCGTGATGCAGGCGTCGGGCTGGCTCGCAACAGGGTGGTTGCGCGCGCAGGCGCTCGCGCCGGAGGTCGTGACCGAAGCGATCGCGGTGATGGGTTTCGTGGTCGCGGCGCGGCTGGTCGAGAGCCTCTATCACGGCGCAATTCTGGGACTGCAGCGGCAGGTATGGCTGGCGATCGCGAACTCGGTGCTGGTGACACTTCGCTGGGCCGGCGCGCTGGGTGTCTTGCTGTGGGTCGACGGGAGCATCCGCGCGTTTTTCTTGTGGCAAGGCGCGGTTTCATTGCTTGCCATCATGGTGTTTGCGGTCGCGCTGTACCGGCTGTTGCCCCGGGCCGTGAAGCGTGCAACGTTCTCTCTTGAATCATTGCGCGGCCTGTGGCGTTTTGCAGCGGGCCTGGTCGCGTCCACTGCGCTGGCGCTGTTGTTGACGCAGGTCGACAAGATCCTGCTGTCGAAGCTGCTCAGTCTCGAATCGTTCGGCGTGTATGCGCTGGCGGGCGTGGTCGCAACTGCGCTGCTGCAACTGGTGACGCCGGTAACGCAGGCCTACTACCCGCGCCTCACCGCCCTGCTCACCTCGGGCGATGAGCCGGGGCTTGTTCGCGCGTATCACGAGGGCGCGCAGATCGTCTGCGCCCTGATGGTGCCGGCCGCCATGCTGCTGATCGTGTTTCCGGCTTCCGTGCTGCGTCTGTGGACTGGCGATGCGGCACTGGCCGAACGGGCAGCGCCGCTGTTGTGCGCACTGGCCATCGGAACCGCGCTCAACGGCTTCATGAACATGCCCTACATGCTGCAACTCGCGCATGGCTGGTCCAGCCTGGCGGCGCGGGTCAATGCAGTGGCCGCACTGGTGCTCGTGCCCGCGTTGCTGTGGGTGACACCGCGCTACGGCGCACTCGGCGCGGCGTGGGTGTGGGTCGCACTCAACGCGGGCTACCTAACCGTTGGCGTCGCGCTGATGCACCGCCGGGTGTTGCGAGGCGAGAAGGCCGCCTGGTACTTCGCGGATGTGGCATTGCCTGCAGTGGCGGGCGCACTCGTCACTGTGCTCATGTACGCGATCAAGCCGAGCGGGCCATCAGCTATCGTGGAATTGGTGTGGCTCGTGGTGACGGGATTGCTGTCGCTGCTGGCGTCGGTCAGTGCGGCGCCGCTGCTACGCCAGCGGGTGCTTGCACGCTTGCGACCGGCAGGGTCCGGCAAGGTGACGCCATGACCGCACCTCTGGTGACGATCGGCATGCCGGTCTACAACGCCATCGGCGACATCAGCCGCGTGCTCGACAGCCTGCTCGCGCAGACACACCGTGATTTCGAACTGCTGATCTCCGACAACGCGTCCACCGATGGCACATCGCAAGTGCTGCAAGACTACGCCGCGCGCGACGCACGCATCCGCCATATCCGCCAGCCGGAAAACATCGGCGCGAATCGCAATTTTCAATATGTGCTGGATCACGCGCAAGGCGAGTTCTTCATGTGGGCTGCGAGCGACGACCTGCGATCGCCGGACTTTCTCGAAGTCAACCTGGCCTTCCTGCAGGCGCATCCGGATTTCGTCGCCTCGACATCGCCGGTTCGCTTCGACCACGGCGACTTCCACGAGCGGAACATGGGCGACCGCAGCCTGACCGGTGACGCGCCCGAGCGCCTGATCGGCATGTTCGAGGCGTTCCATGCCAACGGCCGATTCTTCTCGCTGATGCGGCGCGAGGCGGTGCGTGAGTGCCGGCATCTCTCGCGGTTTTTCCTGGGTGCCGACTGGGCCGTCGTTCTGTACCTGGCAGCGCGCGGCAAGATGAATCGAACGCAAGAAGGATGGGTGGTGCTGGGCTCGCGCGGGGTCAGCGCAACCCACGACATCTTCGCCATCTTTCGCAGTGGCTGGCGCACCTGGCTCATGCCCTTCCACGAATTGACGGGCATTGCGTGGGACCTGGCGCGCAGCTACCCGACGATGGCTCGACTGAGGTTGGCACTGGGCCTGGCGGTGCTCAATGGCAAGGCCTTCGTCGGCCAGTTCATCACCATGGTGCGGCGTCGCCGGCCCTGACCGTGCGGTGCGCCTAGTTCTCAGGCGCCGCAGCCAGCAGCTTTTCGATCTGCGCGGCGCACTGGCGCGCGCTGTCAGCCCAGGTGAAAGGGTGCATGGGCGCAACGACTGCGCGCCTGTCGTTGATCGCGTGGTCGACCAGCACGCGCGCGAGCGCGCCCGCTGATGTGCGATCAAAGGTGGTGACGCCCCCATCGGCCAGTTCAGCAAAGACCGGCAGGTTGCTTGCAATCACCGGGCAGCCGCGCGTGCGCGCCTCGACCAGCGCAAGGCCGAAGCCCTCGAAGAGTGACGGCAAGACCAGCGCACGGCAGTTTTCGTAAAGCGCCAGGATCTCGCTATCGGTGGCGTCGTGCACCGTGAGCAGCAGCCGCCCTTGCTGTGGATGGACCCGCATCGCTTCGATGAGATCGGCGCTGTCGGTGGTGGGGCGCCCGGCGATGATGAGACCGAGCTGCGAGCCTTGTGACCACAGCTCCTCGAATGCTTTCAGCAGCAGGCCGTAGTTTTTCTTGGGCTCGAACGAGCCCACCGATGCGAAGCATGCGTCAGGCCCATCGAGCACCGACAGGATTGACGGGCGGATTGCGCCTGTCGCAACTGTCGATGACGGATCGCTGCCGAGCCGGAAATGTCCCGTCGGCGCAATGGCGATCGGCAAGTCGACTTCATGAACCCATCGGCGCAGGTCGTCTTCGGTCGCACGCGAGATGCACACGACCGCATCGCAGCACAGCAGCATTTCGGCAAGCCATGTGCCATACAGGCGCGGCACCAGCGGAAAGCAGAACTCGGGGTGCCGCAGGGGCATGAGGTCGTACACCAGCAACACGACTCGCACACCTTTGGCCTGCGCGCGGCGCGCGGCCACCCAGGCTGCGTAGTTCCACGACGCATCTGCCATCAGCAGGACGTCACCCGCGCTGAAGCGCGCAGGCTCGTGGTGACGCGTCAGGTCGTTGAAGGCCAGGGTGCTGGACCGTTGCCAAAGGGTGCGCAACAAGCTCCACGGTGCAATGCGCAGGGCGATCGGCACCAGCCGCCGCGCAACAGTACCGGTGATGAGCCGGAACAGGCGACCCCTGGGCTGTGCGGCAGTGGCGCCTGCTGGTGTTGCGGCGGCACTTGAACGTTGCGGTGCGGTGTCGAAATCCACCCGCCTGAAGCCCGATGCGTGAAACGCCACGGCTTCGCAGTCGCGCCCTGCCGTGCGCAGCTCGCCCAGCAGGCGGCGCACCGTGCGCGTGATGCCGATGTCCGAGCCCGCTTGCGTGCGGGTGTAGCTGACGTCAACCCACCAGGTCAAATCTCTTTCTCCCAGGGCAGCCCCGACCGGCCGCGTATCGCGTTGCAGTCCATCCTGAATCCGGGTGCCAGCACTTCATCAACCGTGCCCACACGGGCCGGATTGAGCGCTCGCCAATATTTGTAGACCACGGTGCCGTCGTCGAGCACATAGGCCTTGGTGTCCGAGCTTCCGTAGCCGCGCGCGACGCCATCGCCGACTCGGGAACTGACGCCCTGGCCCGGCGGAAAGATGCGCGGGCACGCAGCCTCGAGCTTGCTGAACACGCGCGCAGCGAGTTCGTTTTCAGGCTGTGTGGATGTGCGAGGCGGGCGCTCCACGGGATACTCCAGGTCGCAGATCCACATGCCGTACTTGGCGAGTTCGGACGCAGCGATCTCGTCGTACTTGCTCGTGGCCATCGCCGCCATCGTGCGCGACAGGACCACCTTGCAGCGCTGGCCGGCAACCAGCCGCATGCCGTGGCGGCCGATCAGGCGGTTGATCTCATTGCGCATGGCGTCGGTGGGCTGGCCATCGGCCTGCCTGAACATCGGCACGGTGGGCGCGACCACTTTCAGGGGCAGCGCGTCGCGCTGGACGCGTTGCAGGAACGCCTGGGCACGGCGGTCGTCGATATTGATCTCGGGCTCGCCGGTGAGACTCGCGATGTTCATCCAGCGTGAGCCGGGCGCGAACAGGGGCGCAATCAGCGAGTAGGAGATGCTGGTGATGGTGATGTAGGCTGCCGGCTTGCTGCGCTCGTCTTCGCCCAGCGGCAGGTCGAAGTACGGCGTCGACCAGAAGGCGAGCGGCCAGCGCCCCCAGGGATTGCTTTGCGCGATCACCATGACTTGCGCGGCGATCACGATCAATGCGGCGCAAATGCGAAATCCCGCAGTCATCGGCAACCGGTGGATGAGGGCCATGCACAGCGGCCCTGCCAGCAGCAGCACCGCAATGAAATAGCGCCCGTTCCCGGTAGTGGCGAGCCAGGGGATGAAGGCCAGCCAGGCGAATGCGATCAGCAGCCACGTCGGCGAAAAGCCGGGCGCGGGCCGCCGCCGGATGGCGATGACGGCGGTCACCACCATCAGCACGATCAGGATGGCAAACCGCAGGTCAGGCGCGAGGATTTCGATGTACAGGCCCGCATCGGGCACGGCCATGGAGATCGGCCGCCAGATCGCATCGCGCAGCGTGTCGGGCACGAAGCGGTTCACGGTGTCCACCCCTGCATGGCTCGCAGCGGTGTGAAGGCTGCGTCGTAGAACGGATAAATCGGGTTGCCATAGCGCGTCCAGAGCTGCCAGCCCCAATGGCCGTACGCCATCAGGCATCCTGCCAGCGTGCACAGGCAGGCCAGTGCCGTGTTGGTCAGTCGCTCGCGGATGCCGCCGCCGGCGAAGATCCACAGCAGCGGCATGAGCATCGCGATCGGTCCGTTGCTCAGCTTGAAAGCCACTGACACGCCGGCCAGCAGGCCCGACAACAGAAGCAGCGATCGCCTCGCACCGACGCGCTCCGGGCGCAAAGCCTCCAGGGACAGAGCGACAGCCCACACCAGGGGCGATGCGGCCAGCAGATCGTTGGAGCTCGAATCCAGTTGCGACAGCATCACGCCGCTCAGGAAGGCGAGCAGCACGGCCATCGCACGCATGGCGGCATCGAACGCCGAAGTGCCCGGCATGCAGGCGCGTGCGATCAGCCAGACCGCCGGCACAGTGATGACATGAAGGCTGGCCAGCACCGCGCCTGCCAGTTGCGGCCCTGCGCCAGAAGCTGCCAGTTTGTAGACAGGCCAATACAGGTAGGGATAGGTCAGGGTCTGGTAGCCGGCCGCAAGAAAGTCCTGGTCAAGGCGCGAGTGCTGCGCCATCCAGCCCAGGTAGATGTGGTGGTTCAGCGCGTCCCACGACAGCCCCATGGGGGCGAACCAGATCGGGATCGAGACCAGTGCGAGCCATGCCAGCAGGACCATGACCGCCATCTCCGCGGGCCCGCCGAACCGGATGGCCGCGAGCCTGTTGCGCATCATGGCGCGCGTGTACCGGAGCGCCAGCACGACAGCAACGCACCTGCAAACAAGGCGCCTGCAGCGGCCTGCATGCCCACCACCATCAGGGTCACGGCCGGGATTGCCGAGCGCATCATTTCTCGCGGATCCAGCGCCCCGAATCCGGAGTCGCGCCAGTCCAGCACCAGTCCCGCCGACCAGGCCAGGCCGCCCAACAGCATCACGGCCCCAGCGATCAGGCCGGCTTCGACACTGAGTAACGATTGGGACCGGTCCAGCCAGCGCGGCGTGGGTACCAGCCCGGCGAGCACCCCCATCCACTTGGTGAGAAGTGCCAACTGTATGAGCTGCATGCCCAGAATCGTCGCGCCGCCCATGTACAGCAGCGAGTGCACGTCAAAGCCGATCGCCACAAAGTTCAGCGGCCCTCGGCCCAGCACCAGGAAGCCCGCCAGTCCGACACCCAAAAGCAGCAAGCCCGGATAGAAAAAGAGCCAGCGCGGGCAGAACAAAAGCAAAAACCGAAGGTGCCGCCAGCCATCGCGCCAGGTGCGCAAGTGAGAAGGACGACCGCGTCCGTCCGGGCGCAGCACGGTGGGCACTTCTTCGATCCTGAGCCCCGCCATCGCCGACTTCGCCACCATCTCGCTGGCGAACTCCATGCCGGGCGTCACCAGTCCGAGCGACTGGATGGCTTCGCGCGAGAAGCCGCGAAGGCCGCAATGAAAGTCGCCGATAGGCACCCGGAAAAACAGGCGTCCGATGAAGCTCAAGACAGGGTTGCCGAGGTAGCGGTGCAGCAACGGCATGGCGCCAGGCTCGATGCCGCCTCGGAAGCGATTGCCCATGACGAGCTGTGCTCCGGCGCGAAGGCGCTCCAGGAATCCGTCAAGGCTCGAAAAGTCGTAGCTGGAGTCGGCATCGCCCATGACGATATAGCGACCGCGTGCAGCGGCGATACCAGCCATCAGCGCCGCGCCGTAGCCGCGCTGCGGCACTTCGACGACGCGTGCGCCAGCTGCGATTGCAAGGTCGCGCGAACCATCGCTGGAGCCGTTGTCAGCGACCAGAACTTCGCCCGAGATCGCGCGGCTGTCAAAAAAGCTGCGCGCCGCATGAATGCACTGGACGACCGTTCGCGCCTCGTTCAGGCACGGCATCAGGATGGTGAGTTCCGGGGCGGCGTTGGCGTCGGCTGTCATTGAGCAAGCATCAGGGAGGAAGGCATCATGCCAAGCATGCCTCCAAAATAAAACGAGCGGCCGAAGCCGCTCGTTTCATACACAGTTGCCAGTGTTTGGCTTAGCCGCGGCAAGAACCCGGCAGGTACTTGGCGGTGATGCCGTTGGTAGCGCCTGGGCCGCACTTCCAGCCACCGACCACGGTGCCCTGGCTGTAGGCGGTGATCGCCGTGCCGGTAGCCGTCGT
>NZ_JANU01000039.1 GCF_001044395.1 Caenimonas sp. SL110 | reverse complement strand
ACCATCGCAGCCAGCAGCGTTGTGAAGTTGCTCGCCATGCGTTCAACCGTCGCTGCATCAAACAGATCGGCGTTGTACTTCAAGCCAGCGCGGATCCTGTCGCCCAGGTCCATCACTTCGAGCGTCAGGTCAAAAAGCCCGTCGCTGTCAGCCGACGGAAAAGTTGTCAGGTCGAGCCCACCCCAACGCACCGGCGGGGCACTCTCGTCGCCGGCCCACAGCGTCAGCAGATCCTGTCCGTGGCGGGCTTTCTGAAAGTTGTACATCACCTGAAACATCGGATGCCGGTTGGAATCGCGCGCAAGTCCCAGACGCTGCACTAGCGTCGAAAACGGAAAGTCCTGATTCTTGAGTGCGAGCATCGCGGTATTGCGTGTTGCGCGTAACACCGCGCGCACTGTTGGTTCATTGGACAGGTCAGCCCGAAGCACAACAGGATTGATGAATTGCCCCACGACGCGATCCCACTCCCCGGTGCCGCGCGCCGGCATCACCGTGCCGATGACCACCTCGTCCTGACCACTGATACGGTGCAGCAGAACCTGGAATGCGGCCAACAGGGTCGAAAACGCCGAACCCGCATTTGCCGCTGATAACTGTTTGACCTGCGCCGTGAGCGCTGGATCCAGCATAAAAATCAGCGTGCCTCCGCGATAGCCGACGCTCGGGCGCTGTGGCCGATCAACCGGAAGATCGAGCGCTGGCAGATTTTTGAGTTGGTGACGCCAGTAGTCCCACTGTTGCTCACCCTTGGCGCCCGCGAGAGCCTGCCGCTGCACTTCGATGTAGTCGAAGTACTGGACGGTCACATCGTTCGTCTGGTTCGCAGGCGCGACGCCTGCCGGCTCGCTCAACAACTCGCCGAGTTCTTCGAGCAGCAGCCAAAACGACCAGCCGTCGCAGACGATGTGGTCGAAGGCCAGGAGCAGTGCTGCCTCATCGGGGCCAGTGTCATAAATGCAGACCCGCATGTGAGGAGGAGCATGCAAATCGAAAGCCGTCCGCATGGTTTCGTCCACCGCCTTGATCAACTGCTCCGTGGTGAAGCTGCGAGCGTCGATGCGAACGATCTCGGGCACGGCATCAGGCCGGACGCGTTGCACAGGTTGCCCGTCGATCTCCGAAAACTCAGCCGTCAACATTGGGTGGCGAGCGATCAGCGTACGCAGGGCGCTGGCCAGATGCGTGCAATCAAGCGTCCCGCGCACCCGCATGCACATACCGGGGTTGTGCGCACCCTGGCTTTCGGGTGCCACACGGTAGTGAAACCAGGGACTGAGCTGCCCCGCCGACAAAGGGTGCCAGGGTTGCTTGGTGGCGTGGACCGCTTCGGCGGCAATTTCGCAGTTACTCGAAGTGTTTGTAGCCGTGCGGTCGTAAGCCATCTATCAGTTCCTTGATGTCGTGCGAGTCATTGCGTTCAATGCGCGTGCGGTTGACGATGTTGTTCAGACATGCGCTGCGATCGATCGCGGCGAAACGCGGCAGCAAGGTCGTCAGTACTCGCTGTGTAGCTAAGGTCCTCGGGATCACAAAGCGTGGTCGCGTCGAGATAGATTCTTGGTGTCCGGTAGATCGCCGCAAGTGCAACGTGGTGAGGAGGGCAGATGTACCTTTCCGGCGCGTTCTCTTGTAGCCATGCGCGCACGACCGGTGCACAGGCGGGACTCATGCGTGGAAACAGGTGGTGCTCGACGTGATGGCTGAAGTTGAAGTGAATGCCGTCCATGAGCCTCGTTGTGGTCACGCTCATCGAGTTATCGAGGGGATCGTTGGTGGTGGTCTGCGGCCGCATGATGTGATTGGTTGCGATGTAGGCCATCATGGTTGCGTTCGCAACGACCAGCGGAATGACGACCACGTACAGCGACTGCCAACCGGCGAGCACCGCAATGACGATCCAGAAGGCGAGCGAGCCGAAGGTGTCGAGCTTGGCGCGCCTGCGGTTAAGGCTCTTGAACGACCACATGTATTTCGACTGGATCCAAAGCATCACCTGGCCCTGAAAGCTGAACCAGTACCCGAGGAAGAACACGCTGCTCCAGTGACGCGATCCTGGACCAAGGCGCGCTACGAACCGGGTGGAGCGCATGCCCTGGTAGCGTTCGAGTGTTCCAAAGCAGTCCGGGTCGGCGTTGGCCATATTGGTCTTGCTGTGGTGGATCTGGTTGTGCCATACCCTCCACAGTGTTGGAGAGATGCCAACGGGCCAAAATCCGAGATAGCCAAGAAATGTCTGTAGCCTGGTAGAAGACATCATCGATCCGTGCATCGCCTCGTGCCCGAGAAAGATCATGCCGGCAAGGCACTGTCCGACCACGGTTCCCAGAAGGGTCGACCAATACCAGGCGGGCTGCGCCATGATGATGAATGTCATCAGTCCAGCGGCGGTGCCAAAGAGGGGAATGAACCACAGCGCGCGCCAGGGGCGAGCCTCGAACGTGGCGGCAGGAAGCTCCGCACGCAGGCGGCGACGCAAAGTCGCGGTAGAGAGTGCGTCATCGGACGGAACGACCGATTCAGGGTGCGCTGCCGAACTATTTGATGCTTGCATGCGAGGTACCGTGTATTGACGTCGTCTATGCGGTTAGGCGTTTGGGGTCATGTCGTACGGACGGCACGCACGTTCGCCGCAATCTGGGCAATCGTGTCGCCGTCGAACACGGTCATCGGATCGACCTCGAAGCCAACCTTCTCCGAAAGTGCGCCGCAAAGGCGCACGGCTATGAGTGAATCGAGGCCCAGTGCCATCAACGGCGTATCGTTCTGGATGCGCTCCGCGGGAACGTCAAGCATGCGGGCGAGTTCGACCTGTAACCAGGAGGTAAGTGGATCGACGGTCATTGATGGTTCCTTTTTCAAGTTGGATTCAGTGCGCTCGAAGGCGTCACCACCCGCGGCGCCATAGGTGCCATTGGCATGAGCCGACCTCCGAGGTAATCGACCCGACACTGGGTACGCCTGACCTTGCCGCTGGATGTTCGCGGCAGTGCGCCCGGTGCGAGCAGCACGACGTCGTCAACACGCAACTGGTAGCCACGCGCAATGCTGGCGCGCACAGCGGCCTCCACGACGCCCCATTCGTCTTCTCGCCGTCTCCATTCACGCTTCAATTCGAAGGCCAGGATCAATCGCTCCTGATCACCCTCGGTCAGCGTGAATGCGGCGCCGCCACCTGGCTGCAGGCCCGGATGACTTCCTTCGGCCTCGAGTTCCAGGTCATGCGGCGCGAAGTTGCGACCGCGCACGATGATCAGGTCCTTCAGGCGCCCCGTGACAAAGAGGTTGCCGTCCTTGCGATATCCCAGATCGCCGGTACGCAGGAACGGACCGGCGTTTGATTTGGCAAGTCGGGCCTTGAAGGTGTGCTCCGTCGCCGTGGGGTTTTTCCAGTAACCCTGCGCGACGGTTACTCCGCTGACCCAGATTTCGCCTTCCTGGCCCTCGGGCAGCGGCTGTCGGTTGGCGGGGTCGACGATCTCGATCGTGGTGTCGGGATCGGGAAAGCCACAACCGACCACGGGTTGGCCGCCGCTGGCTGAGGTGGCCAGTTGCGGCGCGGTCCCGAGCTTGCTGCCTGTGACGAAGAGTGTGGCTTCGGCCATGCCGTAGCACGGAAAAAATGAGCCTGCGCGAAAGCCGTAAGGCGCGAACTTGCTGGTGAAGCGTTCAATTGTCGAAGCACGAATGGGTTCAGCGCCGCAGTAGGCGATGCGCCAGCTCGACAGATCAACTCCTTCGAGGTGCTCGGGCTGGATCACCTGCGCCGCAAGGTCATACATGAAGTTGGGACCGCCGCTCGAGCAGATGCGCAACTGCGAAATCAGCTGCAACCAGCGCTGGGGCTTCTGCACGAAGTGCGCCGGGCTCATCACGTGCGCCGGAAAGCCCGCGTACACGGTTTGCACGATGCCACCAATCAGGCCCATGTCGTGATACAGCGGCAGGGCGAAGAGTGCGCGCGTTTCAGAGTCGTTGCCGCATGCCACGGTATGGTGGCGCGAGTTCGCCATCAAGTTCCCGTGACTGACCATCACCCCCTTTGGATCCCCGGTCGAACCCGACGTGTACTGCAAAAACGCCAGCGAGTCGCTGCGCAGCAGCGGCGGCCTCCAATTCGTCGCACGCGCAGCCAACGCACCGTCCTTGCTCAACTGGCGCACATCGAACCAGTGCACATCGTCATGACCCAGGCCAATCGCCGTCTGCATCACTTCGTCCGAATCGGGAATGCCCGCACGGGCCCCGGCATTTCCGGCGATGGTGCGAAGGCGCTGCGCCATCTGTTCGCGCCGCGGTGGCGCGGTGGGCACTGCGATCGCACCCGCCATCAGGCACGCAAAAAACGAGATGACGAACCAGGCGTTGGACTTGAAGACCAGCAGCACGCGTTCGCCGGTCAGGCCGTGCGCTTGCAGCAAGCTGGCGAAACCCGCCGCCTGCTCATAGAGTTCGCGATAGGTGAGGGTGAGGCCGCTCTCGCCGCCGGTCGCTCCCTCGCCGATGAAGGTGAACGCGACGTCATCCGGCTGTAACGCCGCGCGCTCAACCAGAATGTCGACGAGCGTGCGGTTACGCGTTACCCGGGCGCTCGGGCTGTTGGCGATTCGTTCTGCAGTGATGAGGTCTTGCATGCAACAGTCCTTTGAAAAGGGCCGATGCATTCGAAGTGCATCGGCCTACGGACATGTTGCGGACCCTCTGTTTTGAATGGAGCTATACGGATGGGTTGAGACCGCGAAAAGCGGAGATTACTGATCGCAAGGGACTACTTCTTCGATTAAGCGTTATCAACTATTGCTGACTATTAAGTTCTCAATTCACCCCCGCGCGATCGTCACCCCACCATCCACCACGATCGTTTCGCCCACGACGTAATCGCCTGCCCGCGAAGCCAGATAAATCGCCACGCCGGCCATGTCATCGTCGACACCAATACGACCCGCTGGAATCCGCTTGGCGACTTCATCTGCGTGGTCGCGCGCCGTGCGATTCATCTCCGAGGCAAACGCACCCGGTGCAATCCCGCTCACGACGATGTTGTCTTGCGCGAGCCGTAGCGACATCCGCTTGATCAGATGGATCAAACCGGCCTTGCTCGCGGCGTATGAGTAGGTCTCTTGCGGGTTGACCGAAACGCCGTCGATCGACGCGATGTTGATCACTTTCGCGGGCCGGTTTGCAGCGCCTTTTTTCAGCAGCCCATGCAGCGCCTGCGTGAGGAAGAACGGCGACTTCAGGTTCAGGTCCACAACCTTGTCCCAGCCGCTTTCGGGGAAGGTGTCGAACGACTCGCCCCATGCCGCGCCCGCGTTGTTCACCAGGATGTCGAGTGACGATTCCTTTTCGCCGTAGGCAGCAGCCAGCGCCTTGGCACCTGCCACGGTGGACACGTCCATCGGCAGCGAGAAGCATGGGCCGATGGCAGACAGTTCACTCGCAGTCGCATCGCAGGCTGCGGCCTTGCGCGACGAGATGTACACCTTCGCGCCTTGTGCGAGAAACCCGGCCGCGATCATGCGGCCGATGCCTCGTGAACCACCGGTGATGAGGGCCGTGCGGCCTTGCAGCGAGAAGAGTGAAGTGGGGTCGCTCATGTGGTGTCTCCGTTGTAATGGGCAAAGCGTAGCGCGGGCAACGCCTGGCTCCAATCACATGGATGACACTCCTGACAACCCCAATGGCTGTCATTGCGGGCTCGACCCGCAATCCACAACTGCCTGGATCAGGCCCGCGCCCGGCGCCTGTCCATATACGCGCGCAACTCACCGACCACGCCCTTGCGGAAGGCCAGCACGCAGATCACGAAGATCGCGCCGATGATCACCGTGACCCAGGCACCGACCTTGTCGGCCAGCAGGTTCTGCAACGCAATCACGATGCCCGCGCCAAACACAGGCCCGAACAAGGTGCCGACACCGCCCAGCAGGCTCATCAGGATCACTTCGCCCGACATCGACCAGTGCACATCGGACAGCGTGGCAAAGCCCATCACCAGCGTCTTGAGCGCACCTGCAAGCCCTGCAAGACCCGCAGACAGCACGAACGCGAGCAGCTTGTACTTGTCCACCTCATAGCCGAGCGAAACAGCGCGCGGCTCGTTCTCGCGAATCATCTTGAGCACCTGGCCGTAAGGCGAAGTGACAATGCGAGCGATGGCCATGAAACACGCCACGAAGATCACGACCACGACGTAGTACATCGTCGTGTCGCCGGTGAGGTCGATCAGGCCGAAGAGCTTGCCGCGCGGCACACCTTGCAGGCCGTCTTCACCGCCGGTGAAGGGCGCCTGCAGCGCGATGAAGTACACCATCTGCGCGAGCGCCAGCGTGATCATCGCGAAGTAGATGCCCTGGCGGCGGATGGCTACAAGGCCGAACACCAGGCCCAGGAATGCAGAGGCCACGGTGCCGCCGATGAGCGCAAGCTCGGGCGACCAGCCTTGCGACTTGATGGCCCAGCCGGTGACGTAGGCGGCGCTGCCGAAGAAGGCAGCGTGTCCGAAAGAGAGCAGTCCGGTGAAGCCCAGCATCAGGTTGAACGCGCAGGCAAAGAGGGCGAAGCACAGCAGCTTCATCACGAACACCGGGTACAGGCCCAGGAACGGTGCAATCAGCAGGATGGCGAGGATCACCGCGTAGGTGATGCGGATCAGTTTGTTGTCGTTGGTGAGGTTCATGATCAGGCTTCCTTGCCGAAGAGGCCTGCAGGGCGAATGATGAGCACGATCACCATCACCACGAACACGACGACGCTGGATGCTTCGGGGTAGAACACGCGCGTCATGCCTTCGATCACGCCGAGCCCCAGACCCGTGACCACGGAGCCGAGGATGGAACCCATGCCGCCGATCACCACCACCGCGAACACCACGATGATGAGATTGGAGCCCATGAGCGGTGTCACCTGGATGATGGGCGCGGCGAGCACGCCGGCCAGTGCGGCCAGGGCAGCGCCCGCACCGTAGGTCAGCATCACCATCAGCGGCACGTTCACGCCGAAGGCCTGCACCAGCTTTGCATTTTCGGTACCGGCGCGAAGGTAGGCGCCCAGCCGTGTGCGCTCGATCAGGAACCAGGTGCCCAGGCACACTGCCAGCGATGCGACCACCACGAATGCGCGGTAGTTCGGCAGGATCATGAAGCCCAGGTTGGTCGCACCCGAGAGCAGTTCAGGAACCGGATAGGACTGTCCCGATACGCCGTACATCTCGCGAAAGATGCCTTCGAAGATCAGCGACAGGCCGAAAGTGAGCAGCAGCCCGTACAGCGGATCAAGGCCGTACAGGTGCTTGAGAAATGTGCGCTCGATCGCAACGCCCAGGGCGCCGACGATGAGCG
The DNA here is from genome assembly GCF_001044395.1 of Caenimonas sp. SL110. Classification (GTDB taxonomy): domain Bacteria; phylum Pseudomonadota; class Gammaproteobacteria; order Burkholderiales; family Burkholderiaceae_C; genus Ramlibacter. The sequence goes on along the minus strand of NZ_JANU01000039.1, from coordinate 159,044 downwards.
GAGCGAGGATCAGCGCGAACCAGAAGTTCACGCCGAACTTGTCCAGCATGATCCACGCGGCGAACGCGCCCAGCATGTACAGCGCGCCGTGCGCGAAGTTCACGATGTCCAGCAGGCCGAAGATCACAGCCAGTCCGAGGCTGAGCATGGCGTAGAACGCGCCATTGACCAGCCCCAGCATGAGCTGGCCCAGGAATGCCTGGTGGGGGATGCCGAAAATTTCCAAGGGATTGCCTCTAGTGAGCGATACGGAGCTTCTTGCCCCCTCTCCCGCTTGCGGGAGAGGGCTGGGGTGAGGGTCTGCTTACTTCTTCAGCAGCGAGCACTTGGACTCGGCAACCGTCGTGAAGGCCTGGTCACCAGGAACCTTGGCCACGAGCTTGTAGTAGTCCCACGGCGTCGTCGATTCCTTCTGGCCCTTGACCTGGAACAGGTACATGTCATGGATCATGCGGCCGTCAGCGCGGATCTTGCCCTTGCTGTAGAAGTCGTTGGCGCCCGTCTTCTTCATCTCGGCCATCACCTTGTCGGCGTCGGTCGAGCCCACGGTCTTGACTGCGTTGAGCCAGGTCAGGGTGGCCGAGTAGTCGGCAGCCTGCAGGCTGGACGGCATGCGCTTGTACTTGTCAAAGAAGCGCTTGGCGAACTTGCGCGATGCGTCGTCCTGGTTCCAGTACCAGCTGTCGGCCAGTTGCAGGCCTTCGGTGTTGGACAGGCCCAGGCTGTGCACGTCGTTGATGAACACCAGCAGGCCGGCGACCTTCATCGTCTTGGTGATGCCGAATTCCTTGGCAGCCTTCATCGCGTTGGTGAAGTCACCGCCGGCGTTGGCCAGGCCCAGGATCTGGGCCTTGGAGCCTTGAGCCTGCAGCAGGAACGAAGAGAAGTCAGATGCGTTCAGCGGGTGACGCACAGCGCCGACCACGGTGCCGCCGTTGGCCTTGACCACGGTGGAAGCATCGCCTTCGAGCGAGTGACCGAACGCGTAGTCAGCCGTCAGGAAGTACCAGTTCTTGTTGCCGGCCTTCACCAGCGCGTTGCCTGCAACCTTGGCCAGGGCCACGGTGTCGTAAGCGTAGTGCACGGTGTAGGGCGAGCAGTCTTCGTTGGTCAGGCGTGCCGAGCCGGCGCCGATCACCATGAAGGGACGCTTCTTCTCGGAAGCAACCTTGGACATGGCCAGGGCCGTGCCGGAGCTGGTGCCGCCCACGAGCATGGCGAGGTTTTCCTTGTCCATCCACTCGCGCGCCTTGGAGCTGGCGACGTCGGCCTTGTTCTGGTGGTCAGCCGACAGCACTTCGACCGGACGGCCCAGCACCTTGCCGCCGAAGTCCTGGATCGCCCACTTGACCATCTCGGCGCCTGCGGGTCCGTCGATGTCGGCATAGAGGCTCGACATGTCGGTGATCATGCCGATCTTGATCGGACCGGTGTTGCTCTGTGCAACGGCGCTGAAGGTGCCGAAGCCGACAGCCAGCGCGGCGACGATTGTCTTGAGTTTCATGAATAGTCTCCTGGGTAAAACGTGTGACACAAAAGGAAGAGAGGCGCGCCAAAACGGCCCTCGAAACAGGTTTCAGATGCCAAGGAACTCCTGCAGCATCTTCATGTTGTCTTGCAGTTCGTGCTTTTCGAACTGCTTGACGATCGCGCCGTGTTCCATCACATAGAAGCGGTCGGCCAGCGGCGCGGCAAAGCGGAAGTTCTGCTCGACCAGCACGATGGTGTAGCCCTTGGCCTTGAGCGTGCGGATCATGTCGGCCAGCTTTTGGACGATGACCGGCGCAAGCCCTTCCGAGATTTCATCGAGCAGCAAGAGGTGCGCGCCGGTGCGCAGGATGCGCGCGACCGCCAGCATCTGCTGCTCGCCACCCGACAGGCGCGTGCCGGGGCTGTTCGCGCGCTCTTTCAGGTTGGGGAACATGCCGTAGATTTCGTCGATCGACATGCCGCCGGCCTTGATGACGGGCGGCAGCATCAGGTTTTCTTCGGCCGAGAGGCTCGCAAAGATGCCGCGCTCTTCGGGGCAGTAGCCCACGCCCAGGCGCGCAACCTTGTGCGGTGCCAGCTTGATGGCTTCGACGCCGCCAATGCGGATCGAGCCCTTGCGCGCGCCGGTCAGGCCGACGATGGCGCGCATGGTGGTGGTGCGGCCAGCGCCGTTGCGCCCGAGCAGGCAAACCACTTCGCCTTCGTTCACCGTGAGATCGACGCCGTGCAGGATGTGCGACTCGCCGTACCAGGCGTGCAGGCCTTCGATCTTGAGGATTTCCTGGGTCATGATCAGTGGGCTCCTTGCAGGGCGGTGTCAGCCGTGCCCATGTAGGCCTCGATCACGAGGGGGTTGGCGGACACTTCCGCGTACGGGCCGTCGGCAATGATTGCGCCTCGTTGCAAAACGGTGATGCGATCGGCAATGCTGGCGACCACATTCATGTTGTGCTCGACCATGAGGATGGTGCGGCCTGCTGAGACCTTCTTGATGAGTTCGGTGACACGATGCACGTCTTCGTGACCCATGCCTTGTGTCGGCTCGTCCAGCAGCATCAGGTCGGGCTCCAGCGCCATCGTGGTGGCCAGTTCGAGCGCGCGCTTGCGGCCATAGGGAAGATTGACCGTCAGCTCATCCGCAAAATCCTGCAGGTCGACAGAGGCGAGCAACTGCTGCGCGCGCTCATGCAGATGGAAGAGGGATTTTTCGGGGCGCCAGAAATGAAACGACGTGCCCATGTTGCGTTGGAGCGCGGCGCGCACGTTCTCCAGCACGGTCATGTGCGGGAACACCGCAGAGATCTGGAACGAGCGGACGATGCCGCGGCGTGCCGTCTGTGCGGGCTTCTCGTGCGTGATGTCCACGCCCTGGTAGGTGATCGTGCCGCGCGTGGGCGGCAGGAACTTGGTCAGCAGGTTGAAGAACGTCGTCTTGCCTGCGCCATTGGGGCCAATGAGCGCATGAATGTGGCCGCGGCGCACCTTCAGGTCGACGTTGTTGACCGCCACGAAGCCCTTGAACTCCTTGGTCAGACCCTTCGTCTCTAGAATGAACTCACCCGACAAATCGCGCTCCTGATTGCATCTTTCCGGTACATCCCGGAGAAGATGCCGAATGCTAGGGACGCGTGCTGCAGTGCGGTAGGGGGTAAGACCTTAAGTAGTTTTGCGTGACTCGCCGATGCTGTCAGTGATCTGACGAATTCACATGTTGCGCCTGTACTGGCCGCCGACTTCAAATAGCGCGTTGGTGATCTGCCCCAGCGAGCAGACGCGCACCGCATCCATCAGCACTTCGAACACATTGCGGTTGTCGATCACCGCTTGCTGCAGGCGCTTGAGCATCGCGGGTGCCACTGCGGCGTTGCGCTGGTGGAAGTCGTGCAGGCGCGTGAGCTGGCTCTGCTTTTCTTCATCGGTCGAGCGCGCGAGTTCGAGCTTGTCCTGCACCTTGTCGCCGTGCGGGTTGCGGAAGGTGTTGACGCCCACGATGGGCAGCTCGCCGGTGTGCTTGAGCATTTCGTAGTGCATCGACTCATCCTGGATGCGGCCGCGCTGGTAGCCGGTCTCCATCGCGCCGAGCACGCCGCCGCGCTCGGCGATGCGCTCGAATTCGGACAGCACCGCTTCTTCGAGCAGCTCGGTGAGCTCCTCGATGATGAAAGAGCCCTGGCTCGGATTCTCGTTTTTGGCCAGGCCCCACTCGCGGTTGATGATGAGCTGGATGGCCATCGCGCGGCGCACGCTCTCTTCGGTCGGCGTGGTGATGGCTTCGTCAAATGCGTTGGTGTGCAGCGAATTGCAGTTGTCGTAGATCGCGATCAGCGCCTGCAGCGTGGTGCGGATGTCGTTGAACTGGATCTCCTGCGCGTGCAGGCTGCGGCCCGAGGTCTGGATGTGGTACTTGAGCTTTTGCGAGCGCTCGTTCGCGCCGTATTTTTCTTTCATCGCCACGGCCCAGATGCGACGCGCGACGCGGCCCATCACGGTGTACTCGGGGTCCATGCCGTTGGAGAAGAAGAAGGAAAGGTTGGGCGCAAAGTCGTCGATGTGCATCCCGCGCGCGAGGTAAGCCTCCACGAAAGTGAAGCCATTGGACAGCGTGAATGCAAGCTGCGAGATCGGATTCGCGCCGGCTTCGGCGATGTGATAGCCCGAGATCGACACCGAGTAGAAATTGCGCACGTTGTGGTGCACGAAATACTCTGCGATGTCGCCCATGACCTTGAGCGAGAACTCGGTGGAGAAGATGCAGGTGTTCTGGCCCTGGTCTTCTTTCAGGATGTCGGCCTGCACCGTGCCGCGCACATTGGCCAGCACCCATTCGCGGATCTTTGCGGCTTCTGTGTCGGTGGGTTCGCGGCCGTTGTCGGCCTTGAACTTTTCCAGGTTCTGGTCGATGGCGGTGTTCATGAACATCGCCAGGATCGAAGGGGCAGGGCCGTTGATGGTCATCGAGACCGACGTGCTCGGGTTGCACAGGTCGAACCCCGAGTACAGCACCTTCATGTCTTCCAGCGTTGCAATCGACACGCCGGAGTTGCCGACCTTGCCATAGATGTCGGGACGCGGATCGGGGTCGTTGCCGTACAGCGTGACCGAATCGAACGCGGTGGACAGGCGCTTGGCGGGCATGCCCGAGCTCAAAAGCTTGAAGCGCGTGTTGGTGCGAAACGCATCGCCTTCACCGGCGAACATGCGCGTCGGGTCTTCGCCTTCGCGCTTGAATGCGAAGGTGCCGGCGGTGTAGGGATAGCTGCCCGGCACGTTGTCGAGCATCAGCCATTTGAGGACTTCGCCGTGGTCTTCGTAGGTGGGCAAGGCCACCTTGCGGATCACGGTGCCTGAAAGCGATTTGGTGGTGAGGGCGGTGCGCAGTTCCTTGTCGCGGATCTTCACGACGTATTCGTCGCCCGCATAGGCCTTTTGCATGTCGGGCCACTGCTTGAGCAGCTGCAAGGCATCGCGGTCCATCAGCGACAGGCGCTTGCCTGCGAGGTCGAGCGTGGCTTCTGCGGCCGGCGCGCGCTCTGGCTTGTCGACCTTGAGCATGCGCGCTGCTTCCTTGAGTTGCTGCACTTCGCGCGCGAGCCGGGCCTGCTCGCGCGAACGCTTCTTGTAGGCGCGAACGGTGTCGCTGATTTCAGCGAGGTAGCGGGTGCGGGCGGCTGGGACCACAGGCGTCTGGTTGGTGCTGTGGCGGACATCGACCCGAGGCAATGTTCCATCGGTGAGCTTGAGGCCGAGTTCAGCCAGACGCGGCTTGAGTGCCTGATACAGCGCAGTGACACCGTCGTCGTTGAAGCGTGCGGCCATGGTGCCGAACACGGGCATCTCGTCGGGGCGCTTGCCCCAGGCCTCCTTGTTGCGCTGCACCTGCTTGGCGACATCGCGCAGCGCATCGGCAGCGCCCTTGCGGTCGAACTTGTTGATCGCCACGAACTCGGCAAAGTCGAGCATGTCGATTTTTTCGAGCTGGCTGGCGGCACCGAATTCGGGCGTCATCACATACATCGGCACATCGACCAGCGGCACGATGGCCGCGTCGCCCTGGCCGATGCCAGAGGTTTCGACGATGACGAGGTCAAAGCCTGCGGCTTTGCAGGCCGAGACGACGTCGGGGAGGGCAGCCGAGATTTCGCTGCCGAAGTCGCGGGTTGCCAGCGAGCGCATGAAGACACGCTGTTCACTCCCTTCACCGCTGGGGGAAGGAGAGATTGCCGTGCGCCACGGGCTGATCGCATTCATGCGGATGCGGTCGCCGAGCAAGGCGCCACCGCTCTTCCTGCGCGACGGATCGATGGAGATCACCGCGATGCGCAGCGCGTCATCCTGATCCAGTCGAAGGCGGCGAATCAACTCGTCGGTGAGCGACGACTTGCCCGCGCCGCCGGTGCCGGTGATGCCGATGACCGGGATATTTTTCTTGCCGGCTTCCTGCTGCACCGCCTGCACCAGGGCGGGGTCGGCCTTGCCGCTTTCCAGCGCGGTGATGAGTTGCGCCAGCGCGCGCCAGTTCATCTCGCCGTGACCCTGTATGCCTTCGACACTCTTTGGCGCGTAGCCGGTGATGTCCTTGTCGCAGCGCATCACCATCTCGCCGATCATGCCGGCCAGGCCCATGCGCTGGCCGTCTTCGGGGCTGTAGATGCGCGTAACGCCGTAGTCGTGCAGTTCGCGGATTTCAGGTGGCACGATCACGCCGCCGCCGCCGCCGAACACCTGGATGTGCTCACCGCCGCGCTGCCTGAGCAGGTCGACCATGTACTTGAAATATTCGACGTGACCGCCCTGGTAAGAGCTGATCGCGATGCCCTGCACGTCTTCCTGCAGGGCGGCAGTGACGACCTCATCGACGCTGCGGTTGTGGCCCAGGTGGATCACCTCGGCGCCCATGCCCTGCAGGATGCGCCGCATGATGTTGATGGCCGCGTCGTGGCCGTCGAACAGGCTTGCGGCAGTGACGAAACGCACCTTGTGGGTCGGGCGGTAGTTGGCAAGCGCCTTGAATTCGGCGGACAGGTCGGTCATGGGCAGTGTCTCCAGCAGGCCGCCAGCTTAGTTGACGTTTACGTAAACGTCAACTAAGAGCCATGCGACTGCAGCTCACACCACGCGGGTGTTCACCAGCGCAGGGTCCAGCGGCGGGTACTGGAGTTTGAGCGCTTTCAGCGCGTCGCGCACGACCGTGGCGATCATCAGATTTCGATGGGTCTTGGAGTCGGCGGGCACCACGATCCACGGCGCATGAGGCGTGCTGGTCGCGCCCAGCAAACCTTCGTAAGCCTTTTGGTACTCGGCCCACTGCTTGCGCACTTCCAGGTCGCGCGGCATGAATTTCCAGCCCTTGGCCGGATCGTCGATCCGCTCCTGTAAACGCTCGCGCTGCTCATCCGGGCTGATGTGCAGCATGAACTTCAGCAGCACCGTGCCGGTTTCGGCCAGCAAGCGTTCGAAGTCGTTGATCTGCGAGTAGCGCTGCTGCACGGCGGACTTGGTGAGCTGCCCATCGACCAGCGGCACCAGCACGTCTTCGTAGTGGCTGCGATTGAAGATCATCAGCTCGCCCGCGCCGGGCATCTTCTGGTGGATGCGCCACAGGAAGTCATGCGCTCGCTCTTCGGCCGTCGGTGCCTTCCAGCTCATGGTGTGGGCCCCCAGCGGGCTCACCTTGCCAAACACACCGCGAACCGTGCCGTCCTTGCCCGAGGCATCCATGCCCTGCAGGACCACCAGCACCTTGAAGCGCCTGTCGGCGAACAGCATGTCCTGCAGCTGGTCGATTTCGGTGGCGAGGGTATCGACGGCCGCCTTGTCCCTGTCCTTGTCACCATCCGAGAACGGCCTGGCGCCGGGGTCGCACTTTGCAAGCGACCACGGCTTGCCTGAAGTGCGCTCCACGCGCCAGCCGGACAGCGGGTCTTTCGGGGTTGCTGGCATCAGCGGCTATACAGCACTTGAGGCAGCCACAGGCCGATCTCGGGGAACACATAGAGCAGCACGATCGCAATGATCTGGATTCCCATGAACGGCAGCATCCCCAGGAAAATCTGGTTGAGCGACACATGCGGCGGACTCACTCCTTTCAGATAGAAGGCCGCCATTGCGACAGGCGGGCTCAGGAATGCAGTCTGCAGGTTCAGTGCCACCAGCAGCCCGAAGAAAAGCGGGTCGACGCCGAAGTTGTCGAGCAGTGGAATGAAGATCGGCATGAAGATCACGATGATCTCGGTCCACTCCAGCGGCCAGCCCAGCACGAAGATGATGACTTGCGAAAGGATCAGGAACTGGGTCTTGCTCAGGTTCATCGAGAGCACCCAGCGCTCCACCAGCTCCTGGCCGCCCAGCAGCGCGAAGGCGGCCGAGAAGATGGCCGATCCCACAAAGAGCCAGCACACCATCGCAGAGGTCTTGGCCGTGAGGAACACGCTCTCCTTGACCACTGTGAAGGTCAGCTGCCGATACGCGATTGCCAGCAGGAAACCACCCAATGCGCCGACAGCTGCGGCTTCCGTCGGTGTTGCCAGGCCCATCACGATCGAGCCCAGCACCGCCATGATCAGCACGAGCAACGGGAAGAAGCTTGTGAGCAGCATCTTGAAGACTTCGAGCCGCGTGAAGCTCAGCAGTGCATAGAACACCGCCAGCGCACCGGCGGCGATGCCCAGGCTCAGCCAGTAGGACGTAGGCGCCGGTACTTTGGTGATCGGCTCTGCTGCAGCTGGCACGGACGCCGCAGCGGGGGATGGGGTGGCTGCCGCAGCAGGGATCGAAGCCGCAGCCGCAGGAGGTTCCTGCACGCCGCCAGCAGCGGGTGGCTCCGCGAGCCCGCCTGCGCTGGGTGTCGGGCTTGGGCTCGAAGCTTCAGCGGGGGGCTCCTTCAATCCGCCGTCGGCGGGCGGCTCTGCCAGCCCGCCGGAAGATGGAGGCTCTGCCAGCCCACCCGAGGATGGAGGCTCTGCCAGCCCACCTTCTCGAGGCGGCGAGGCGGCCTCGCCGATACGCGTCATCGTCGAGACCTCCTCGACGACCGGGGTCGTCACGGACTTGTAGCTCCACAGCGCAACGATCACGAAGAGTACCGCCGGCAGCATCACGATCGCGAGTTGCCTGAGCACGTACGAGGTCGGGACGTCCGCATTGCGGCTGCCCTTGAGCGCACCCAGCAGCACAGGCAGCGCGCGCGAAGCATGCGACGGTGCGATCTTCTCGCTCATGGGTGGCAAGGGCACGAAGCGGTCGGCCAGTGACAGCGGAGGTGCCATCGACGGCTTGATCTTCGCAATGATGATCACGTACAGGATGTACAGCCCCGCCAGCATCAGTCCCGGAAAGAACGCGCCCGCGTAAAGCTGGACCACTGAAACGCCCGCCGTGGCACCGTAAACGATCAGAAGGACCGAGGGCGGTATCAGGATTCCAAGGCATCCGCCAGCGGTGATGACACCAGCCGACAACTGGACGCTATAGCCGGACTTCAGCATGGTGGGCAGTGCCAGCAGCCCCATGAGTGTCACCACGGCCCCGACGATTCCGGTTGCGGTGGCAAAGACGGCGCAGGTCACCAGCGTTGCGACTGCGAGCGCACCGGGCAGCCTGACCAGCGCCAGGTGCAGGCTGCGAAACAGCTTCTCGATCAGGTTGGCACGCTCGACCAGATAGCCCATGAAAACGAACAGCGGGATCGAGATGAGCACATCGTTGCTCATGGTCTTGAACGCCGCCTGCACCATCAGGTTGAGCGTGTTGGTCATGTTGCCGTCGTAGGCGGCGAGCGTGAAGATCATTCCCATGCCCATCAGCGTGAACGCCGTGGGGAAGCCCAGCATGATGGCCACCACGACCAGCGACAGCATCAGCAGGCCGATGTGGCCGCTTTCGATTTTCGGCACGCTTACCAGCATGTAGAGCGCTGCCAGGATGATGATTCCCATCAGCGTGAAGCCGAACCAGAGTTCCTTGCGCACTTTCATGACTTGGCGCCCTCCGTGTGTACGTACTTGTCGAGTGCGGCGATGTCCTCGTCCTTGACGTGGACCATGGCCTTGAGCTTTTCAACGTCAACTTCTTCGACGTCCTGCTCCCGGGAAGGCCAGTAGCCCTGACGGATGCAGATGATGCAGCGCGCGATTTCGACGAAACCCTGCAAAAGCAGGACCGCGCCAGCAAACGGAATGAAGAATTTGAAGGGGTACACCGGAATCGGGTCCGCGTTGAAGGTTTGCTCACGGATGGCCAGGGCATCGGTGAAATAGTTCCAGCCCGCCCAGGTCAGCGCAAATACGCCTGGCAGGAAGAACACGAAATAGAGGATGAGGTCGAGCGTCGCCTGCGTGCGGGGCCTGAAAAAGCCGTAGAGCACGTCGCCGCGCACATGGCCGTTCTTTGCAAGCGTGTAGGCACCCGCCATCATGAACAGGACGCCGTACATCATGATCTGCGCGTCGAGCATCCAGCCGTGCGGTTTACCCAGCACGTAGCGGGAAAAGACTTCCCACGAAATCGCCACGGTGAGCAAGACGATGGACCATGCGAAGAGCTGGCCGATCCAGGTGGAGAAACGGTCCACGCCGAGAAGGATTTTTTGCATTTTTTGTCAGACGTCGAAATTGGCGAGCGGACCGCGCGGAGCACGCGAAAAAAAGGCGGCTGGGCCTCGTGAGCCAGCCGCCCTTGTCTGGCTGCTTGCTCAGGACTTCTTGGCGCCCTTGCCGAAATAGCGGTCGTAGGCCATGCGGAAATTGGTGTTGTAGTCGTTGTCCCAGGCCACGGCGCGCTCGGCAAATGCCTTCTGCGAATCGAGCACCTTCTTGAACAGCGGGTTCTCGCCGCCCTTCTTGCCGATGACCTTGTCCCACGCATCCAGCTGTGCCTTCAGGATGGCGTCAGGCGTCTTGTAGAAGTTGACCTTGTCCTTGTTCTTGAGCTCGATGTAGTCCTTCGAGTTGCGATCGATCATCTTCCAGCTCATGTCGGCACTGGCGGCCTGCACGCCGTACGTGATGATCGACTTGAGCTCGGGAGCGAGCGCGTTGTACTTGGTCTTGTTGAACAGGATTTCGAACTGCTCGCCGGACTGGTGGAAGCTTTGCAGCATGCAGTTCTTGGCGACGTCGGGGAAGCCGAGCACGCGATCGGACGACGCGTTGTTGAACTCGGCCGCGTCGATGAGGCCGCGATCCAGTGCCGGCACGATTTCGCCGCCCGGCAGCGGGTTGACCGCAACGCCCAGTTCGTTGAACACGTCGACGGCAAGGCCCACCGTGCGGAACTTCAGGCCCTTGAGCTGCGCGACATTGGAGACGGGCTTCTTGAACCAGCCCAGGGGCTGGACCTGCATCGGGCCGTACAGGAACGACACGACATCCATGTTGATGCCCTTGTAGATTTCCTCCAGCAGAGCCTTGCCGCCGCCGTATTCGTGCCAGGACAGCACCATGTTGGCGTTCATGCCGAAGGCAGGTCCTGAACCCCAGAGAGCGAGCGCCGAATTCTTGCCGTAGTGGTAGGCCACCACGCCATGGCCGCCGTCGAGCGTGCCTTTGTTGACGGCCTCCAGCAACTGGAACGCCGGCACCACGGCACCGGCTGGCAGCACTTCAATCTTCAGGCGGTTGCCCGCCATGTCGTTCACCTTCTTGGCGAAGTCGTTGGCGTATTCATGGAAGATGTCCTTGGCAGGCCATGTGCTCTGGAAGCGCAGGGACGTGGTCTGCGCAACCGAGACCATGGGGACGGACATCGCGCCGGCGGCGACAGCGGCTCCTTTGAGCAGGCTGCGGCGGCGGGGAGTTTTTGCATCGGTCATCGGTTTTGTCTCCTGTAGTTGATGTGAAATCGTTAGCAAGCTATCTTTGGTCCGCATGGCCGGGATGTGAAACAGGGTTTTCACCAAGCGTTAGCTGGATGTCAGCTATCGGCTTACCCGGATTGGTGCACGCCAGGGCAAAAGTCATGCACCCAAACGTGAAGGTATAAAGGCATCGTGAAACCTCTACAACTGTTCGACCCCGCCTCCAGCACGTACACGTACGTTCTCTTTGACCCCGCAACGCGCGAGGCACTGATCATCGACCCGGTCGATGACCAGCTCGCGCGTGACCTGGCGGTGTTGCAGGAACACAAGCTCAAGCTCATCTGGAGCGTCGAGACGCACGCGCACGCCGACCACATCACCAGCGCCGGCCAGCTGGCCGAGCACGCGGGCGCGCGGACGGCGGCGCCTGAGGGATGCGGCATCGGGACTGCTGCTGTGCAGTTGCGCCACGGCGACACGCTCGCATTTGGCGGTGAAGAGATCAGGGCCTTGCACACGCCGGGGCATACGGCGGGCAGCATGTGTTTTGTGTGGCGCGACCATGTCTTTACCGGTGACACACTGCTCATCAATGGATGCGGCCGGACGGATTTCCAGTCCGGCAGTGCAGCGGCGCTGTATCGCAGCATCACAGAAGTGCTGTTCGCGCTCCCTGACGAAACCACCGTGTGGCCTGCGCACGACTATCAGGGTCGAACGCATTCCACAATCGGCGCGGAGCGGGCCTCCAACGCGCGTGTCGCCGGAAAGACGCTGGCAGAATTCAAGGCGATCATGGATGAACTCAACCTGCCCAGGCCTCGTCGCATCGACGAGGCTGTACCCGCCAACCAGGTCTCGGGACTGCGCCACGACGCAGGCGGGCCCGGCATGCCGTCAATCTCGCTCGAACCTCGCCCTGCGCAAGGCTACGCCGGTGATGTGACCCCGCAGCTGGCTCACGATTGGTGGAAGGCTGGCGATGCGGTGCTCGTCGATGTGCGCACTGACGCAGAGCGCGAATGGGTGGGCTTCGTGCCCAATGCCGTGCCCCTGGCGTGGAAGCAATGGCCGGGCATGGCGATGAACCCGTCGTTCGATGACGGCATCAAGGCTGCGGTGCCGCCCGGCAAGAAGGCTGTGCTGCTGTGCCGCAGTGGCGTGCGGTCGATCGCTGCGGCGCGGCGCGCAACCGAGCTGGGTATCGAGGCCTACAACATCCTCGAAGGCTTCGAGGGCGACCCCGATGAGAGCGGGCAACGCGGCAAGCGCGGCGGCTGGCGGCTTCGTGGCCTGCCGTGGCGTCAGGGCTGAGCTCTTTTTCCTTGCACATTTCAAATACTTCCCTTTTCCAGAGCGAGAGATTCCATGCCAGTGAACCTGTCTGCGCCCCAGGCGCGTGACCTTTTTCCTGTGGACGGCGTGCGTATCGGCGTTGCCGAAGCAGGCATCCGCAAGGCCAATCGCAAGGACCTGTCCGTGGTGCTGATTGACGAAGGCTCGTCGGTGGCCGGGGTGTTCACCCAGAACCGTTTTTGCGCAGCGCCGGTACAGGTTTGCCGCGAACATCTGGCACGCGGCAGCATCCGCGCCATGGTGATCAACACCGGCAATGCGAATGCGGGAACGGGGGAGGACGGTTTGATTCGCGCCCGACGCAGTTGCATCGCGCTCGCCCGCAAGCTGGAGATCGCGCCTGAGCAGGTGCTGCCGTTTTCCACTGGCGTGATCATGGAACCGCTGCCTGTGGATCGCATTGAAGCGGGCCTGCCCGCTGCGCTCGATGATGCCAAAGCAGACAACTGGCTGCGCGCCGCCGAGGGCATCATGACCACCGACACGGTTGCCAAGGCTTACAGCGTGAAAGCGCAAGTTGGCGGCGTCACCGTCACGGTCACTGGCATCAGCAAGGGCGCGGGAATGATCCGGCCCAATATGGCGACGATGCTGGGCTTCATGGCCACCGATGCCAGGGTCGACCCGTCGGTGATGCAGCAACTTGCATTCGAACTCGCCGAAGGATCGTTCAATCGCGTGACGGTGGACGGCGACACATCGACCAACGATTCGTTCGTGGTCATCGCCACCAACAAGGCGGCCAATGCCACTGTGACTTCGCTCGATAGCGATGCGGGCCGCGCGTTGCAGCAGGCGATGCTGGGTGTTGCACGCAAGCTCGCGCAGGCGATCGTGCGCGACGGAGAGGGCGCGACCAAGTTCATCACCGTGCGGGTAGAGGGCGGCAAGACGGCGGCGGAGTGCCGCAAGGTCGCGTACGCGATCGCGCATTCGCCGCTGGTGAAGACAGCGTTCTTTGCAAGCGACCCGAACCTGGGGCGCATCCTGGCGGCCGTGGGTTATGCCGGCATCGACGATCTCGACCAGACGAAGATCGATCTTTTCCTGGATGACGTGCATGTGGCCGTGAACGGCGGCCGCAACCCGGCGTATCGCGAAGAGGACGGGCAGCGCGTGATGAAGCAAAGTGAAATCACGGTGCGTGTGGGGCTTGGACGAGGCTCGGAATCCGACACGGTGTGGACCTGCGATTTCAGTCACGACTATGTGACGATCAACGCGGACTACCGGTCATGAACGAGAAGTTCGAGCACCTGATCGAGCGCGCTGCGCAGCTCATTGATCGACTGGAAGCGATTCTTCCGCAGCCCTTGTCAGGTCCCGACTGGAGCCAGTCGGTGGCGTGGCGATACCGCAAGCGTTCTTCCGGCCACGGCGTTCTGGAGCCGGTGCGCCACGTCGCCGCAATCCGTCTGGCCGACCTCAAAGAAATCGAGCCGCAGAAGGAAAAAATCCAGCGCAACACGCTGCAGTTCGTCGCCGGGCAACCCGCCAATAACGTGCTGCTCACGGGTGCGCGCGGCACTGGCAAGTCGTCGCTGATCAAGGCGTGCCTGAATGAATATTCGTCGCAGGGCTTGCGCCTGATCGAGGTGGACAAAGCTGACCTGGTTGACCTGCCCGATATCGTCGACGTGGTCTCGCCGCGCGATGAGAAGTTCATCGTGTTCTGCGATGACCTGAGCTTTGAAGACGGCGAGCCCGGCTACAAGGCGCTCAAGTCGATCCTGGATGGCTCGGTGGCAGCGTCAACGCCCAATGTGCTGATCTATGCGACCAGCAACCGGCGTCACCTCTTGCCCGAGTACATGAAGGAGAACCTGAGCTACACCCACACGGACGATGGTGAAGTGCATCCCGGCGAGGTGATCGAAGAGAAGATCTCGCTGTCGGAGCGCTTTGGGTTGTGGGTGAGCTTCTACCCGTTCACGCAGGATGAGTATCTGGTGATCACGGCGCAGTGGCTGCAATCGTTTGGCGTGTCGGATGAGGCGATAGGTGCAGCGCGCGGCGAGGCGCTCGTCTGGGCGCTGGAGCGCGGCTCGCGCAGTGGTCGCGTGGCCTATCAGTTCGCGCGCGACTATGCCGGTCGGCACGCCTCGTGAGTGAACGCGAGCTGCTCGTTGCCGATGGCGACAGGCCGCGCGAGGGTGGGATCGATCGCAAGGAGGTTGAGGTCGCAGTCGGGGTGCTGATCCGCGCAGATGGGGCCTTCCTTCTGACATCGCGCCCGCCAGGCAAGGTGTACGAGGGCTATTGGGAATTTCCGGGTGGCAAGGTCGAGGCGGGCGAAACCATCGAGCAAGCGCTGCGGCGCGAGTTGATCGAAGAGATTGGCGTCACGATTGGAATCGTGCATCCCTGGCGCGTCGAGCGGGTCGACTATCCGCACGCGCTGGTGCGTCTGAACTTCTGCAAGGTGTTCGAGTGGAGCGGCGAGCTGCAGATGCACGAGGGCCAGCGCTTTTCGTGGGAGCAGCTACCGGTGCAGGTGCAACCTGTGCTGCCAGGAACGGTGCCTGTGCTGAGGTGGTTTGCGCAGGAACGGAATTTCGAAGGGGCTACGCATTCGCAAACCTGAGGCGTCAGGCCCAGGGGCGAGAGGCGCGATTGCGGCGCGCATACGTTTGGCAAGGGAACCCGATCACGCGTCCAGTCACCTACTGGAGCACGCCCTTTTCAGGAGTTCCCATGCAAGTAGGACGCACCCCGGATGCCGCGCCGGTTCACGATGTCGAGGCGGGATTCGCACAGCAGCCGTCGCCAGTGGCACGCGCGACCACCGGCAATCTGCTGACGCTGACGCGTCCGTCCGTATCACTCAAACGGGGCCTGTTGTTGACCCTCGGAGCAGCGACGGCCGCGACGCTGGTGATCCGCGATCGCAACGGGGAGACGGCGGCCGTTCTCAAGGAAGCGTTCGTCGATCTGCAACCGCTTTCTGGCACCCTGGATGCGCAGGCGATGTTCGCGGGCATGGAATTGGCGGCCGACGGTCCTGAAAGCGCCCCGGTCGTTGTACACACGCAATCGCCGCAAGTCACGCAGTCCGCGCCCAAGCTCCTGGAACAAACGACGGCAGCGCTGTACGAAGCAGGTGTCCGCAAATTTTTCGTCATAGGTCGCGACGGTTTCACGCCGCGCGAAATTCCCCTGGTCAATGGCGTGCTGCGCGCCCTGGATCGCGCGCCTGGTGGCGTTACGCTGCACGCCAGGACGGACCTCAAGGCACACACCGATCAAATGCCAGGGCGAGGTGATCCCACGATGGCGCAAATCGATGCGCAAAGCGTTTCTGCCGGGCGCGACGCCGATGTCATCGCCGCATCAATGGAGCAGATCAACGCGCTTTGCGAAACTCTGGATTGCCGTGGCATACGCTACTCTGGTTGGCAGTCCGGCGATGATCGATTGCGTGATATGGATAAAGCGATCGACCGCGAATCGGGGGTTGCCGTTATTGTTGTCACACCGCAAGAGGCAATGGCTGCGCCTTGTGCCGAGCGTGGCTGGACGCTCGCCACGCCGTGGAATAAGGAGCATCCGCGCGCGGCCTTCGAGGAGCAGCCTTCAGCGTGGACGCTCGCCATGCACGATGGCCTGGCGCGTGCCCGTCGCGCGGGTGCGGCGGCACTTGTCGTTCGCAACAGCGATCTGGCAGAAGGCGGGATCGATGGCGAGCACTTTGCCTCGTTCTGGCGCAGCCAGCGATACGGTGTGATGGATGTGCCGGCCGACGATGGCGAGCACCTGACGGTCCTGGTGGGAGCCGACAAACTGCAGCCGGTGCGGGAGTTGGCTGCGCATCAGCCTGCGGTAGTTTTCGCAGAGCCCGCACAGACGCTGACGAAGATTGGGACGGCGTGCGGTGCAACCGTGAACCTCGATCGGAGCAAGTTCCTTGCAGTGCAGATCGAGCAGCTCTTTTCGCTTGGGGTGACCAAGGTCTTCGTTGGCGAGTTGCACGGAAGCCCGAATCTGGCTGAAGTCATTGCGCGTGTGTTGCAGGGGGCGATAGCGGGCGCTGGCGAGCCGGTTCACTTTTTCAGGGAGCAAGTCGATCCTTGGGCCGACGATCCGACTTTGGTCGCCAGCGACATCGTTGAAATGCTTCAGCGTGATGCGCGCATTCTGCGCAATGAGACCAGCGAGCCGATGGGCGACGCGCTCCTGATGGAGGTCCTGGCCGACCGGAATCATCTGGACATGCGCGTGCTGAATTTCTGGCGCAACAGCCAGACGCATCCCATGGATGAATTCGTCGCCGTGCCGGGCAGGGCGGTGGCGAGCTGTGGCCTCTCGCATGTGCTGGGGAGGATCTCCGAGGTGAACCTGATCGAGGAGCGCTGGCTGCCAGCCGATGATCCTTACCGGTTCAACCCAACGGAAAACCTGGTGATCGGCCCGGAAGTGCAGGGCGAGGAGCGCGCACGCATGGTCACTGCACAAAAGAGCATGTTCGAAGGCCTGGTCCGGGCCAATGCCGTCACCCCTACGGCGCTCGTGGTCAATGGTGGGTCGGCATCGGTGAGCGGTCAGGCCGAACGAAACGCGCTGGTCGACTATTGCAAGGAGCTGGGCTTTACCGTTAGCTGGTTCGCGATGGCCGATGCCGCTCCCGGCTCGGAAGATGTTTATGTGCTGCTTGCGACGCCCAAAGCGATCGAGCAAGAGCGGGCGAGCCGATCGGCCGCAAGCAGGCCGGCGCAGGGACATGCGAAATGGGGTCTTTAGCAACGGTGCTTCGTAGCGGCAGCGGCCGCTCTTGCTCACTGCTCTTTCGGATCGCCAAATGGCTGGTCGTCGGGCGGCGTCGGATCGGGGACGCGAAAACTCTCGCTCGCCCACGCGCCGAAATCCATGCTCTTGCAGCGCTCTGAGCAAAACGGCCGGAACGGGTTGGTCTCGCCGTAAACACTGTCGCCGCCGCATGCAGGGCAACGCACGATGCGCGGCTTTCCAGGGCCAGTGGCAGGCGCTTGCATGTTCAGGAGCAGAGCGTGAGCTCGAACTGCGAGTTGTCGTGGCTGGGGACCAGCTTGTCCGGCGCTTCCTGGTGCATGAGGCGCACCGAAATCATCAAGCGGTTGCCGCTGATTTCTGGAACCAGTCCGCTGGCGGGATCGAGCTTCATTCGCAGCAGCTGGAAGGTGCGGCCCTGGGGCAGGTTCTGCTGGAGCTGGCCGTGCGTGGCCATGACCTTCTGCGGCGTGCCGGAGTCGCGCAGCAGCTTGAGCAACATATGGATCGATTCGACCAGCGGGCCGAGTGTGGAGGACCATCGTTCGAGGTCTTCACGGCGGGAGTCGGGGTCGCGGTGTTGCCACGCGTAGTACGCAGGCAAGTCGAATTCGCAGGTGCCGCCGGGGATGTTGACCCGGCTGCGGATGCTCATGAGCCAGTCGTTTTCAGTCAGCGCCTGGCCGGCCTTGCCGGGGATGGTGTTCAGCGCGTTGAAGTAACGGTCGAGCTTGCCGACGACTTCGTCGAGCACGTCTTCGGAGATCGCAGGATTGCCGCGATAACCGTTGAGGATGTTCTTTTGCTTTTCCAGGTCTTTCATCACGTCCGACTTGAGGTCGGCACGGGCTGCCACGTCCATCACTTCAAAGATGGTCGCCAGCGCATAGTGATGATCGATGGGATGGGATCGCGGCACCAGTTCAGCGAGACGACGGAACAGGTGCTCCAGTCGCAGGTACGTGCGGATGCGTTCGTTGAAAGGATATTCGTAGAGGATCACGCGCGTTGGGTCCACCGCAAAGCGACCAATCATAGCCCCAAGCGAGGCGCAACCTGTCCCACAATTTGTGAGAGTTCTTCCAGCGTGAGTCCTTCATTGCAGATCACGATGTCGGCGGCAGCCAGGCGCAGCGCCCTGGGCGCCTGCGCGGCCATGATGGCGTGCACTGCTTCGGGCTTGAGACCGCTGCGCGCGACCACTCGTTCGACCTGCGTTTGCGGCGAGCAGTCCACCACCATCACACGGTCGAGCTGGGCGCGCCAGCGGCCCGATTCGACCAGCAGCGGGATGTCGAAAACGATGCAGGCTGCGCCCGCCTGCAGGGCGGCCTCGACCTGTCGCGCGCTTTCTGCGCCGACCAGCGGGTGGATGATGGCCTCGAGGTCCTTGCGAGCTTGCGGGTCGGCATAGACGTGGTCGCGAATCCTTGCGCGGTCCAGCGCACCGTCAGGCGATATGAATTCCGGGCCGAATTTCTGGCGGATCGCCTCGATGGCCGCGCCGCCCGAGGCGGTTGTCGAGCGCGAGATGGCGTCAGCGTCGATGACGGCCGCGCCGAGCTTGGCGAGCATCTGCAGCACCGTGCTCTTGCCACTGCCGATGCCGCCGGTGAGGCCGACCCGCAGCGCCATCGTCAGAGCCCCACGACCTCTAGGATGGCGGTGGGGCCGAAGATCAGCGCGGTGAGACCGGCACCCGCCAGGAACGGGCCGAACGGCATGACGCCGCCTTCTCGCAGACCCGACGACAGCTTCATCGCAATGCCGACGATCGCGCCGATGACCGACGCCATCAGGATGATGGGCACCAGCGCCTGCCAGCCAAACCAGGCCCCAAGCGCAGCGAACAGCTTGAAGTCGCCGTAACCCATGCCTTCCTTGCCGGTGATGAGCTTGAAGGCCTTGTAGATCAGCCAGAGCGACATGTAGCCGGCCACTGCGCCCCACATCGATTGCGCCAGGGGCAGCGATGTCCATTTGAGGGCTGCGGCGATGAGGCCCGCCCACACGAGCGGCAGCGTGATGTCGTCGGGCAGGAACGTGGTATCCCAGTCGATCATGGCCAAAGCGATGATCGCGGCGGAAAAGCCGCACCAGGCCAGACCGGTCGGCGTCATCCCGAACTTGTGGACACAAAAGAAAAAGAGGGCGCCAGTGGCCAGCTCAACCAGCGGATAGCGTAGCCCGATGGATGTGCCGCACTGCGAACACTTACCGCGCAGCGCCAGGTAGCTGACGACCGGCACGTTCTCGTACCAGCGGATCATGTGGCCGCACTGCCGGCACTTCGAGCGCGGACGCATCAGGTTGAATTCGGGCTCTTGCTTGACGGGTTGCCCCGTGAGGTCCGCCGCCTCGGCGGCCCACTGCCGCTCCAGCATCTTGGGCAGGCGGTAGATGACGACGTTCAGG
This sequence comes from Caenimonas sp. SL110, assembly GCF_001044395.1. GTDB lineage: Bacteria > Pseudomonadota > Gammaproteobacteria > Burkholderiales > Burkholderiaceae_C > Ramlibacter. The sequence continues at coordinate 139,243 of NZ_JANU01000039.1, read as the reverse complement.
AAGCTGCCAACGAGCAGGCCCAGGACGCCGGCTATTGCGGCGTCGATCACTGGCGAGACGAGCATCAGACGACTTGGCCCAGCTTGAAGATCGGCAGGTACATCGAGACCACGATGCCCCCGATCAGGCCACCCAGGAACACGATGATGATGGGCTCCATCAGGCTGGACAGGCCGGCAACCATGTCGTCAACCTCGGCCTCATAGAAGTCCGCTGCCTTGCCCAGCATGTGGTCGATGGAGCCGGATTCCTCGCCGATCGCGCACATCTGCAGCACCATGGTCGGGAACACATTGGCGTTCTGCATGGCCACCGTGAGACTGGTGCCGGTGGACACTTCCATCTGGATCTTTTCTGTCGCCATTGCATAGACCGAATTGCCCGACGCGCCGCCCACGGAATCGAGCGCCTCGACCAGGGGCACACCGGCGGCGAACATCGTGGCGAGCGTTCGCGTCCAGCGCGCGATGACCGACTTGTAGACGAGGTCGCCGAAAACCGGCACCTTCAGCATGAGGCGGTCCATGAACATCTGCACCTTCTCGCTGCGCTTCCAGGCCTGCATGAAGAAGTAGAAGCCGCCGCCCAGGCCGCCAAAGATCAGCCACCACCACTTCACGAAGATCTCGCTGAGTGCAATCACGAAGAGGGTTGGTGCGGGCAGGTCGGCGCCAAAGGAGGTGAACACTTCCTTGAACGCGGGAATCACGAAGATCATGATCACGGCAACCACGACAAACGCGACCACCACCACCGAGATTGGGTACATCAGCGCCGACTTGATCTTGGACTTGATCGCCTCGGTTTTTTCCATGTAGATCGCCAGGCGATCGAGCAGGGCTTCCAAAATACCAGCGGCCTCGCCGGCTTCCACCAAGTTGCAATACAGGCTGTCGAAGTACAGCGGGTACTTGCGAAACGCAGCAGACAGCGAGGTGCCGGTTTCGACGTCGGTGCGCACGTCGTTGAGCAGCTTGGTGACGCTGGCGTTGGCGTTGCCGCGGCCCACGATGTCGAAGGCCTGCAGCAGCGGCACGCCGGCCTTCATCATGGTGGCGAGCTGTCGGGTGAAGATGGCGATGTCCTTGGCGCGGATCTTGGCACCAGAGCGCATCCGGCGCTTTTTGACCTTGGTGGGCGTGATGCCCTGGCGCCTGAGCGCCGCGTTGACCTGGTTTTCGCCGGCAGCGCGGGTTTCGCCGCGCACCTGCTTGCCGTTTCGGTCGCGGCCTTCCCACTCGTAGAGGAAATCGGTGACCTTGCTGATTGCGGCCGTTGCCATGCGCGTGCTCCTCTAATGCCTGCCGTTATACGTTATACATTCGTGCAGCCCAGGACCTCTTCGAGCGAGGTGACGCCCAGCTTGACCTTGTGCAGGCCAGACTGGCGCAGGCTCCGAACGCCTTCTGCAGCCGCTTGCGCCGCGATGTCCATCGCGCTGCCGTCGGCCAGGATGATTCGCTGGATGTCGTCGCTGATGGGCATCACCTGGTAAATGCCGACGCGGCCCTTGTAGCCGTTGTTGCACATCGTGCAGCCGACCGGCCGGTAAGGGGTCCAGGTGCCGTCGACTTCTTCTTCGGGATAGCCCGCTTCGAGCAGGGTCTCGTGTGGAATGTCGGCCGGCGCCTTGCAGTTGGTGCACAGGCGCCGCGCCAGGCGCTGCGCCGTAATCAGGATCACGCTGGAGGCGATGTTGAACGGGGCGATGCCCATGTTGCGCATCCGCGTGAGTGTGGTCGGTGCGTCGTTCGTGTGCAGGGTAGACAGCACCATGTGGCCGGTCTGCGCTGCCTTGATCGCGATATCGGCGGTTTCGAGGTCGCGGATTTCGCCGACCATGATCACGTCCGGATCCTGGCGCAGGAAGGACTTGAGTGCGGCAGCGAATGTGAGGCCGGCCTTGTCGTTGACGTTGACCTGGTTGATACCGGGCATGTTGATTTCGGACGGATCTTCGGCCGTCGAAATGTTCACACCGGGCTTGTTCAGGATATTCAGGCAGGTGTAGAGCGACACCGTCTTGCCCGAGCCGGTCGGGCCGGTGACCAGCACCATGCCGTAGGGTCTGGCGACTGCTTCGAGCAGGCGTTTTTTTTCTTCGGGCTCGTAGCCCAGGGCTTCAATGCCCAGCCGCGCGCTGGACGGGTCCAGGATACGGATCACGATCTTCTCGCCGAACAGCGTGGGCAGTGTGCTGACCCGGAAATCGATGACCCGGTCGGGTCCGACCTTGAGCTTCATCTTGCCGTCTTGCGGCACCCGCTTTTCGGAGATGTCCATGCGCGAGATCACCTTGATCCGCGATGCGAGCTTGTCCTTGATGGCAATGGGCGGTGAGGCGATTTCGCGCAACTCGCCATCGATGCGAAATCGCACGCGGTAGTTGTGCTCGTAGGGCTCGAAGTGCAGGTCGGACGCGCGCATGCTGAAGGCATCGAGCAGCATCTTGTGCAGGAATTTGACGACCGGCGCATCTTCGACTTCGGAGGCGGCAGAATCCTTTTCATCGTCGCCGGGAGCCTCCATCGTCGACTCGTCGAACTCGAAGTCGTCGCCGATGATGCTGTCCATGGCCTCCGAAGCGGTGGTGGTGTTGGTCTCCACCATCTTCGTGAGCTTGTCGTATTCGGCAATGATCCAGTCCACGCCCATCTGCGTGGCGAACTTGATTTTTTCTGCAGCCTGCTGGTCCGACGGATCGGCCGTGGCAACAATGAGGCGGTTGTTGCGCTTGCTCAGGACCACGACCCGGAACGCCTGGCAGATCTTGTTGTCCAGCAGGTTCTTGGGCAGGCGCTGCAGGTCGATGGCGTCGAGGTCCAGCAGCGGCGCTCCGAACGCCGTGGACATCGTATGGGCGAGGTCGGACGCCGATACCGCGCCGGAACCGGTCAGCTCCTGGATGAAGCTGACGCGATTGGTCTGCGCTTTGCGCGAAATGTCTTCGGCCGACTTCTGCCCGAGCTTGCCGGCTGAAATCAATGCCCGAGCCAGGCCCGGCAAAGCCATTGATTGCGGTTCAACTGCGATGGGATCGACTGCGGCCATTGAGAGGTTTTAGATTTCGGTTAGCTGGACGTCACCCCTCACACCAGGGAGCAAACGGCTGTTGATCATCGCTCATTGGCAAGGGGCTGTAAATCTTCTCAGCCCTTGGCATCTCCGGGGAGTTGGAACAATGTCACGCTGCCTTTTGAGGCGCGGGAAAAACCGGTCTTTGTGTTACGAAAGGTTGTTTTGAACGGGCTCGCGTACATGGGGTGCGACCATGGCCTGGACCGCTTCCAGGGTATCGCTGGCGGACGCTGCTGCCCCACAAATCCTGGCTGTCTCAAAACGATCCGAAGGCAGGCCGTGGCTGACGACATCCTGGAGTGTCATGACGACGAGTCCGCTGGCGACCTGGCGATCCAGTGCCAGTGCCACGCCAGACTCGAAACCGTCTGTGCGAGCCGCACCGACACGGACTCCATGAACCCACAGGCCGTCGGGTGCCGAAACCGCATCGCATCCGAGTTGGGCGGCCATTTCGAGGAGGCCCGGTTCATCCGGGATGTCCTGGGGACTGGCGCAGAGCAACAGGTGCAGTGGAATGCGCCCGGTGCCAACGACGAAATCCTGCAGGATGGTGCGATAGACCTCAGGGGCGGTCATGATGCCGATCTGCGGCTGGGCGTTGACCTCGATGATGACGGCGCCGCTCTGGAACCAGGATTGCCTGATGTCCGGGATCAGCATGTCGACGCCGCACAGGTCGAGCCGCACGGCCTGCGAGGCGCGAACGGCGAGCCGGAGGTTGTCGGGATGCGCTTCGTCCAGCGGCACAAGCGTCTGGATTCCGCCAGCCGAGATATTGCTGCGCCGGCGCAGCGTGACATATCGGCCAGCTGCAGGTACGTCGCTCGAAGCCAGGCCCTGCTCGCGCAGCAGGCCGAGGGCCTCCTCGTCCAAGGCCAGCAGCAGCTTGCCGGTTTGGCGAAGCACTCGCCGCAATCTCGGTCCCTGCTGCTCCCTCGCCACCAGTTGCGCGATGGTCAAAGCGCCATCGCCCTCGACCCCACCCGCTCGGCGATGCAGGATTTTCACGACCCGGTCGCGCAGGACGGTGATCCGGTAGTCCTCGCCGAAGTGGTGCTTCTCGACCAGGATGCTCTTTGAAAACTTGCTGGCCGCTTCGAATGCCCGCTGAACGGACGCCTCGTCTTTCAGTCCGGCTTCCACGCCGCGCCCCTGTTCCTGGTCGTCTGGCTTCACGACGACCGGATAGCCCAGTTGCCCGGCGATTCTGGCAGCCTGGTCTGGCGTGGTGGCAAAACGGTGGCGCGGCACGGGAACGCCGTGCTGGCCCAGGACGCGGGCGGAGCTTGCCTTGCGTCGCGCAATGTTGGTCCCGATGATCGAGGTGCGCTCGCTCAGGGTGCTGTTGAACATCCGCGCGTGCGCTCCCTGGCCGTAGCAATAGATATCGGGCACGATCATCCGCACCGGAATGTCCATGCTGTTGGCGGCGCCGAGAAGGTGGAAGTTGTTGATGCCTGCCGGTGCGAGTTTCTGCAGGCGGATCATGAAGGCGTCGAAGCTGGTACGCAGTTGCTGCTGCACTTGCACGTTGGAAGGATTGGGTAGCAGCAGGTTGAGGGCGCCGCGCATCCATTCGAATGACTCGAGCGTGGCTTGCGGCGTATGGACTTCGGTTGCGACGGTGAAGCTTTGGCAGCCAGACTCGCCATGGGCTGGAGCGACGTAACCGCGGCCGAATGCGGGAATGCGCTGCAGTCGCTGGACCGCTGCGACCCAGTTCGCCAGGCGCTGCACGAGCGCGTGCTCTAGCCCGGCGGGCTTTGCGGGGATGCTGGGTGCGGCCTCGAAAAGTGACGCCATGAAGGTGTCGAGTGCAGCGAAATCCAGGTTGCCCAAGGGGGTGACTTCGAGCATGGCCACGGCAGTTGGCCGGCTGCTGCCGTAAGCGCAGCCGCGCAAGAACCTGAACTTGGAGGTGAGCCGGACCCTGCGATCAGATTCCTGGGGGTCCGGAGTTGGCATGCGGCTCGGTATCCGATCGCTGAGGAGTTGTCAGGCGCTGTGAGGCAATGAAGAACTCGATGGAATTGCGGCAGACCTGGTCGGGGTGAGAGGATTCGAACCTCCGGCCTCTACGTCCCGAACGTAGCGCTCTACCAGGCTAAGCTACACCCCGCTTTGCACGGGCGCCCTCTACATGAAAATGCGCTGGAGCTCCCGCAGTCAAGCCGGCGATTGTAGCAAACGTCTTGCAGTCAAATGAGGGGCGCCTAGTGGCGGCGGCCAAGCAATTGGGACGCGAGTTCGTGCATCCCCTGGCTGTACGCATTGACGGGCAGAACCGCGATTGCCTCTATGGCTCGGCGTGCTTCCGCTGCCGCCGCATCGCGCGTCACGTCGAGGGCGCCGGTGTCGCGCACGATCGCAACGATCCGGTCCAGCTCGCCAACGCCGCCGGTCTCGATCGCATGGCGAATAAGAGCCCGTTGTTCCTCGGTGCCGCGCTCCATCGCCGCGATCAGCGGCAGGGTGGCCTTGCCTTCGCGCAGGTCGTCGCCCAGGTTCTTGCCCATCTCACCCGCGTCGCCGTCGTAGTCGAGCACGTCGTCTATGACCTGGAAGGCGGTGCCCAATGCCTGGCCGTAGGTGGCGCACGCCTCCTCAACAGTCGAGTCCGCCCCGGCAAGCACGGCCCCCAGGCGCGCACTGGCTTCGAACAGCTTGGCTGTCTTGGAGCGGATGACCCGCAGGTACGCCGCCTCGTCCAGTGATGCGTCATGCATGTTCATCAACTGAAGCACTTCGCCTTCGGCGATCACGTTGGTTGCCTCGGCAAGAATGGCCATGATGCGCATCTGGCCGGCGTCCAGCATCATCTGGAATGCGCGAGAGTAGAGAAAGTCACCAACGAGCACGCTGGCCGGGTTTCCGAAGCTTTCGTTGGCGGTTGCGCGCCCGCGCCTGAGCGTGGATTCGTCGACGACATCGTCGTGCAGCAGCGTTGCGGTGTGGATGAATTCAACGACAGCGGCCAGGTTGAAGCGCTGCGCGCCGGTATGGCCCAAGGCGCCGCAGACCATCAGCAGGAGCGCAGGCCGCAGCCGCTTTCCGCCGGCGCTGATGATGTAGCGCGAGACCTCGCCAACAAGAGGTACAGCCGAATCGAGCCGTTGTGCGATCACTGCATCGACCTGCGCCATGTCATCGGCGATGAGCGAGAGTACGTGTCCGGTGTTGGAAGAATTGGCGGTCAAGGGGCTTTGGGCACTGCGGGAGGTTCAGCTCATTATAGGAAGCGGGGGCTCAGGTGAATTGGCCCCAGTCGCGCGCAATGTGAGTGGTCGCAAACCGTGCTATAGTGTTGGGCTCTGCGGAAATCCGTCCGCAGTTCCTTTCCAAGAGGTTCTCATGTACGCGGTCATAAAAACCGGTGGCAAGCAGTATCGCGTTGCTTCCGGCGAAAAAATTAAAGTAGAACAGATTGCTGCGGACGTAGGCCAGGAAATTGTGATCGATCAGGTGCTCGCCGTCGGAAACGGCAGCGACATCAAAATCGGTTCACCCCTGGTGTCCGGCGCAACTGTAGTTGCCACTGTGGTGGCTCACGGCAAGCACGACAAGGTTCGCATCTTCAAGATGCGTCGTCGCAAGCATTATCAGAAGCGCCAGGGCCATCGCCAGCAGTTCACCGAACTGCAAATCGGCGCTATCGCTGGCTAAACGAAGGACTTGGGGACAGATCTTCAGCTCTGTCCCCAACTGATCAAGGGGTTTTGAAATGGCACAGAAAAAAGGCGGCGGCTCTACGCGAAACGGGCGGGATTCCCAGCCCAAGATGCTCGGCGTGAAGGCTTTCGGCGGTGAACTCATCAGCGCCGGCTCCATCATTGTTCGCCAGCGCGGCACCAAGTTCCATCCCGGCACCAACGTCGGCCTGGGCAAGGACCACACACTGTTTGCGCTTGTTGATGGCCATGTGGCTTTCGCCATCAAGGGTTCGATGAACAAGCACACCGTGAACATCGTGCCGGCCTGACCGGTCACTTCGACTCAGGCGTCCACTCCGTGGCGCCTGACGCGTTCTTGAATATCGAAGCCCCGACCCCGTCGGGGCTTTGTTTTTTATACTGTCCCAGACATGAAATTCGTTGACGAGGCGTTCATCGACATCTCCGCAGGAGACGGCGGGAACGGCTGCGTCTCGTTCCGGCACGAAAAGTACAAGGAATTCGGCGGCCCCAATGGCGGCGACGGCGGCCGTGGCGGCCATGTCTTTGCTGTTGCCGACCCCAATCTGAATACGCTGGTGGACTACCGCTACTCGCGCAGGCACGATGCCAAACGCGGCGAGCACGGCATGGGCTCGGACATGTTTGGCGCGGCAGGTTCAGACATCACGCTCAAGATGCCGGTCGGCACCATCATCAGCGACGTCGAAACTGGCGAAGTGCTGTATGAACTGCTCAAGCCCGGCGAGGTCATCACGATCGCCAAGGGCGGCGACGGTGGCTTCGGCAACATGCGCTTCAAGAGCGCCATCAACCGTGCGCCTCGCCAGAAGACGCCGGGCTGGCCCGGTGAGAAAAAGAATCTCAAGCTTGAACTGAAGGTGCTGGCCGATGTCGGCTTGCTCGGCATGCCCAACGCGGGCAAGTCGACGCTGATTTCGGCCATCTCCAACGCGCGCCCGCGAATCGCCGACTATCCATTCACCACGCTCCACCCGAATCTTGGTGTCGTGCGCGTCGGCCCGGAGCAGAGCTTCGTAGTGGCCGATTTGCCTGGCCTGATCGAAGGCGCGTCGGAAGGGGCAGGCCTGGGTCACCAGTTCTTGCGGCACCTTCAGCGCACGCGCCTCTTGTTGCATATCGTGGACCTGGCACCTTTCGATGGCGCCGATCCGGTCGCGCAGGCAAAAGCCATTGCGCTGGAACTGAAGAAGTACGATGCCGGCCTGTACGAGAAGCCGCGCTGGCTTGTCCTGAACAAGCTGGACATGGTCGACAAGGACGAGCGTGCGGCGCGCGTGAAGGATTTCGTCAAGCGCTTCAAGCACAAGGGGCCGGTGTTCGAGATTTCCGCCCTCACGCGCGAAGGCTGTGAGCATCTCATTCGCGAAATTTACAAGCACATCAAGGCGCAGCAAGTAGCCGAGCAACCCGCTGTCTACATCGATCCCCGATTCGCCGGAGAAGCGCCGGAATGAAATCGAAGGTGCTGCCCGATGCGCGGCGCATCGTGGTCAAGGTGGGGTCCAGCCTGGTCACCAACGAAGGGCGTGGCCTGGACGAGGGCGCCATTGGCGAATGGTGCCGTCAGCTCGCCGCGCTTGCCCGAGACGGCCGTGAAGTCATCATGGTGTCTAGCGGTGCGATCGCCGAGGGCATGAAGCGCCTGGGCTGGACGGTTCGTCCGCACGAGATCAACGAGTTGCAGGCTGCTGCGGCTGTCGGTCAGATGGGTCTGGCGCAGATGTACGAGACCAAGCTTCGTGAGAATGGCATGGGGTCTGCGCAGGTGCTTCTCACGCATGCCGACCTGGCCGATCGCGAGCGCTACCTCAACGCGCGATCCACGCTCCTTACCCTTTTGCGCCTGGGCGTCGTACCGGTCATCAACGAGAACGACACTGTCGTCAACGACGAAATCAAGTTTGGCGACAACGACACGCTGGGTGCGCTTGTTGCCAACCTGGTGGAGGCCGATGTACTTGTAATCCTCACTGACCAGCGCGGCCTGTACAGCGCCGATCCACGCAAGGACCCTGCCGCGAAGTTCATCGACGAAGCGCGCGCCGGCGAGCCTTCTCTCGAGGCAATGGCCGGCGGCGCGGGCTCCAGCCTTGGCCGGGGCGGCATGATCACGAAGATTCTTGCCGCGAAAAGGGCGGCCGGTTCCGGCGCATCGACGGTCATCGCCTGGGGGCGTGAACCCGACTGCCTGCTGCGTCTTGTGGCGGGTGAGTCGATAGGAACGCTGCTCGTTGCACCGACACAAAAGAGCCAGGCGCGCAAGCGGTGGATGTCCGACCAGCTTCAGCTTCGCGGCGCAGTGACAGTCGACGAAGGCGCAGTTTCAAAAGTGCGTGATGGCGGCAAAAGCTTGCTGCCGATCGGCATGATTGCAGTCGACGGCGAGTTCTCGCGCGGTGATGTGATCGCTGTACGTGATCCATCTGGGGTGGAGATTGCGCGCGGACTCGCAAACTATGCGAGCTCGGAAGCGCGGATGCTGTGCCGCAAGCCTTCGGGCGAAATCGAGCGTCTGATCGGCTACGTAGCTGAACCCGAGATGATCCACCGCACGAACCTGGTGCTCACCCGCTGAAATTTCAGCGGGTTGTGTTTTGGCTAGCGGTATTCAGGTCGATAGCGCATGTGGACGGGCGCACGCATGTCCCGCACCACATCGGCGGCCGTGAGGTTGGTCCCGGCTCCGATGCATCCGCCGCTCTTGGCCACCTGCAGGCTGTGTCGCGACAAGGCAACCCACTTTGTTTCGGGCGTCTGGGTCCAGCCAGCGCCGGGCGTGTGGCGAGCGTAGGTCCTGACCTCGCTGGCAGCGCACCGGATGCCTTCGTAGCTTGCGTTGACTGCGCCGCTGGTGCTCTTTGCGACGATGACATAACGCACCACTCCATCCTTGCCGACGGAGATCGACTGGGGGTCGACGCCGAATCGCAGCAGGGCTCCCGGCATTTCCAGGTCGATCAAGCCTTCCGTACGCAAAGCAGGCGGTGGCGGTGCATCTGCTTCCCGCCAGTCCGGATCCAGAGGGGACAGCTGGGCGAACGCTGCCGTTGTTGCGAGGCACACCAGAGCAGCGGGCAGCAGCTTTAAAAATCTACAGGGCATGTTTGTCTTCCGGCGCATGTGTTTTCAGCGCGGATTGCGGGTCTGGTTCGAACGTGGCGCCAGGCGGCAGCTCGAAACCGGCGCCCGGGAGCGCATCGTGCGCGCCGTCGTGGTTGTCGTGGTCGCGTGTACGCATGCCGCTTCTGAGATATCGATTGCGATGGTCGTTGCGTGGAAGAAAGCGCGCGAGTTCGGTCAGCGCCATTTCATAGACGCCGCGCTTGAACTCCACGACCACGTCAAGGGGAACCCAGTAATCGTTCCAGCGCCACGCGTCGAACTCCGGATGGTTGGTCGCACGCAGGTTCAGGTCCCAGTCCTGCCCCATCAGCTGGAGCAGGTACCAGATCTGCTTTTGTCCCTTGTAATGACCGCGCGCATCGCGGCGTATATACCGATCAGGCACCTCATAGCGCAACCAGTCGCGGGTACGGGCAATGATGCGCACATGCTCGGCTGCAAGCCCCACCTCTTCGTGCAGTTCGCGAAACATCGCCTGCTCCGGGGTCTCTCCCCGGTCGATGCCGCCCTGCGGAAACTGCCAGCTGTGCGTGCGTATGCGCTTGCCCCAGAAAACCTGGTTCTTCTGGTTGAGCAGGATGATGCCGACGTTCGGCCGAAAGCCGTCCCGGTCAAGCATAATCAAACCTCAAATTTGTAAACTGAGTTCATTATGCACGGCGCTACACAGCCCGGCTACAGGCTCAGTGCTTGCCTTCTTTGGCTCCCCAACCCCCCGTTCCTTACGCCTGATGAAAGCCTCCCAGTTCCTCGTCTCCACCCTTAAGGAAGCTCCGGCCGATGCTGAGGTCGTCAGCCATCAGTTGATGACGCGTGCCGGCATGATCAAGAAACTCGGCGCGGGCATCTATACCTGGATGCCGATGGGGCTGCGCGTGGTTCGAAAAATCGAAGCCATCGTGCGCGAAGAGATGAATCGGGCCGGCGCCGTCGAACTGCTCATGCCGGTGGTCCAGCCGGCTGAGTTCTGGCAGGAAACCGGTCGCTGGGACAAGATGGGCCCGGAGCTCATGCGAGTCAAGGACCGGCATGACCGCGACTACATCATCCAGCCCACGAGCGAAGAAGTGGTGACTGACGTGGCGCGCCAGGAGCTGCGTAGCTACAAGCTCTTGCCCAAGAACCTGTACCACATCCAGACCAAGTTCCGTGATGAGCGTCGTCCGCGGTTCGGCGTGATGCGCAGCCGCGAATTCATCATGAAGGATGCGTACAGCTTTGACCGCGATGTACCGGCCGCCAAGGCGAGCTACCAGATCATGGCCAAGGCTTACCGTGCCATCTTCGACCGCTTCGGTTTGCGGTATCGCGCCGTCGCGGCCGACAGCGGCGCCATTGGCGGCGACCTGAGTGAAGAATTCCAGGTCATTGCCAAGACGGGTGAAGACGCCATCGTCTTTTGCCCCAATAGCGATTACGCGGCCAACATGGAAAAGGCCGAGGCGCTGGCGCCGCAGGGCGAGCGCAAGTCCGGTGTGACCACGCTCGTGAAGACGCCGACCCCCGGCAAGAGCACCTGCGCCGATGTGGCGGCGCTGCTCAACGTGCCGTTGCAGTCCACGGTCAAGTCGCTGGTGCTGGCTACGGACGAAACCAACGACAAGGGCGAGATCGTGAAGTCGCACGTGTGGCTGCTGCTGCTGCGCGGCGACCACGACATGAACGAGATCAAGGCCGCCAAGGTGGCAGGACTCGACAAGGGCTTCCGCTTTGCAACCGTTGCCGAAATCGTCGATCATTTTGGTACCAAGCCTGGCTACCTCGGACCGATCGGGACGAAAAAGCCGGTCAACATCGTCGCGGACCGTGAGGTTGCCGCAATGACCGACTGGATTTGCGGCGCCAACGAAGAAGACTTCCATTACACCGGCGTGAATTGGGGCCGTGACCTGCCGGAGCCGGTGTCCGTCGCCGACCTGCGCAACGTGGTCGAAGGCGACGCGTCGCCTGATGGCAAGGGACCGCTGGCCATCGAGCGCGGAATCGAAGTCGGGCATGTGTTCTATCTCGGCACCAAGTACAGCGCGGCCATGAACGCGACCTTCCTGGACGAGAACGGCAAGCCGCAGCTGATGGAGATGGGTTGCTACGGCATTGGCATCACGCGCCTGCCCGCAGCTGCCATCGAACAAAACCATGACGAGCGCGGCATCATCTGGCCCGATGCCATCGCGCCGTTCACCGTGGTCGTTTGCCCCATCGGCATGGACCGGAGCGTAGAAGTCAAGGCGATGGCCGAGAAGTTGCATGACGAACTGTCTGCCTGCGGAATCGATGTGCTGCTCGACGACCGCGGCGAGCGTCCCGGTGCCATGTTTGCCGATTGGGAACTGGTGGGTGTGCCGCATCGCGTCGTGATTTCCGATCGCGGCCTGAAGGAAGGCCAGCTCGAATACCAGCATCGTCGCGATGCAGCTGCCACCAAGGTCGCAGCTGCCGAAGTGCTCGGCTTCCTCAAGAGCCGACTGCAGGCGTGATCGACCGACGGCACTGCCTGCGCCTGGCGCCGGCGCTGTTGCCACTGGGTTGGACTGCCGGGGCGCATGCCGGCGGCCAGCTGGAGGAACCGCTGGCTGATTCCGTGCGCAGTGCGCTGAGTTCGGCCATTGCCAATTCAGCGCCCCCCGTTCCTGAATTCCGCGACACAGAGTCGCGGCTCGCGTATTTGCGCTGGATGGGCGTGATGAGTCGGCAGCTTTCCAAACGCAAGACCGAGTGGATCGAGCGCAAGGAATTCCTGCAGACGGTCTGGTACGAAAGCAAGCGGGCCGGACTTGATACGGGGCTGGTGCTGGGCCTGATCCAGGTTGAGAGCGCCTTCCGCAAATACGCCGTGAGCTCTGTGGGCGCGCGAGGCTACATGCAGGTGATGCCGTTCTGGACGCGTGTCATTGGCGATGGCGATGCAAGCAAGCTCTTTCACATGCAGACCAACCTTCGCTTTGGCTGCGTGATCCTGCGCCATTACATCGACCGGGAGCGAGGCGACCTGTTCATGGCATTGGGCCGATACAACGGCAGCCGGGGCAAGCCGCCGTACCCGAATGCGGTGTTCGCTGCCGCCACCAACTGGGACTTCAACAAGCAGCCCGCACAAGAGCGCCCTACCGACCCAACCCGTCCCCTGGACAGGGCGCCTGCCGGCCCGAACTGATCCGGTCTACTGCAGGAACCCGAGCTTGCCTTTGGAGGCGACCTTGGGCAAGTCGTCCAGGGCTATCGCGCTGCGCGAATCGAGTTGGGCGTTGCCAAATCCCGTCATCAGTGCGCGCCGCATGTCGCGCGGCGCGAGTTCTGCCAGGGCATCCAGTACATTGTCAGGTGGCTCCGCGTCAAATCCTGCGCCCCAGCCATGTCCGCCCCTGATGGACAGGTACATGTTGCGGGCGATATGTCGCGCAGCGTCAAACGAGGGCGCCTCGATCTCGAACACATTCATGCGATTGAGAATCGGCTCGGGAATGCACCGATCGTCGTTGGCCGTCATGATCCAGATGACCTGGCTGGCATCGATCGCGACTTCTGCAAATTCATCGACGAACGATCCGGCCGTGTCGTGTTCGAGCAGGCTGTAGAGCGAGCCGAGCGGGTCGTACTGGGCGTCTGCGCTGGCCTTGTCAATTTCGTCGACGACGATCACCGGGTTTGCATACTGTCCTTCGACGAGTGCCTCGAACACCTTGCCGGGGCGAGACCCCTTCCATTGCGAAGACGAACCAGACAGCAGCCATCCAGCCGTCATCGAACTCATCGGAACCAGGGACATGCCGGTGCCCAGGAGATGCGCCAGCTTGCGTGCGAAGTGCGTCTTGCCAATGCCGGGCGGCCCGAGCAATAGCATGGGCGTGACATCAAGGCCGTCGCCCGAGCCGGATGACAGCGCAACATGGCGCTTCACATCATCAAGGGCATCAGAAAAATTGGGAAGCTGGTCATAGAGCTCGGCCATGTCGGGCACGCCGCTGGGCTTGACCTGGAACCGGTCGGGACCGCGTTCGAGCATGCGCTCGTAGGTGGTTCGAAGGCTCTCGTATTCGCGTTCAGGAAGGCGAGCCAATTTTCGCTCTACGTCGTGCGTGCGGAACACGCTGCGCAGGTTCGCTATGGGCAGCTTGAATGAGGCTGCAGGCTGGGGATCGAGACTGACTGTTTCCATCACGGCCACTCCTTGAACTTGATTCCAGCATAAGCTGAGTTCAAGAACAACGTCTAGCGCGCGATACCTATGGCGATGTCAGCAATTGCCGACACCGCGCGTGATCAAGCCTGGGGTGGCGTCAACACCTGCTGCAACTCGCCGCTCTGGTACATCTCCATCATGATGTCCGAGCCGCCGACGAATTCGCCCTTGACGTACAACTGCGGGATCGTGGGCCAGTTGCTGTAGTCCTTGATGCCCTGGCGAATCGCGTCGTCTTCAAGCACGTTGACCGTGGTGACCGCCTTCGGATCCACGCCGCACGCTTTCAGGATCTGGATAGCCCGGCCTGAAAAGCCGCACATGGGAAAACTGGCATTGCCCTTCATGAAGAGAACGATGTCGCTGTTCTTCACAAGGTCGTCGATGCGTTGCTGGGTGTCGCTCATTGATAAGTCTCCTGGGGCGTAGCGCCCGTCATACCTTGGGGCCGATTATCCCAGTTCAAGCCATCGTCCGCCGGAGCATCGCTCATGACCCGCCAGATCGCGGCGGGTAGCGACTTCGGTGAATCCGGCGGTCGCCAACAGGTCGCGGACAGCTGGAGCCTGGTCCCATCCGTGCTCGAGCAGCAGCCATCCACCCCCAGTGAGGTGCGAAGGCGCCTGTCCGATGATCTGGCGCAAGTCATCAAGCCCGTCGGTTCCCGAAGCCAAAGCGGACAGCGGTTCGGCAACCAGGGCCGCGAGGTGCGAATCGTCAGCCCGGATGTAAGGCGGATTACTCACGATGAGGTCGTAGCGGCTGGTGGAAGCCCTCAGCCAGCTGCCGAGTTGAAACGTGACCTGCAACCCGAGCCGGCGGGCGTTGACCTGCGCCACTTCGAGCGCCCCTGCGCTCGAATCGACCGCGTCCACCAGGGCCAGCGGCCGCTGGTGTTTGAGCGCCAGTGCAATGGCACCGCTCCCGGTGCCCAGATCGACCACCTTGCAAGGCAACTGCTGCGGCAGCAGATCCAGCGCCCACTCCACCAGCACCTCGGTGTCAGGACGCGGAACGAGCACGCGCGCATCCACCAGAAGGTCCAAACCAAAGAACTCCTTGCGGCCGACGATGTACGCGAGCGGTTCTCCTGCCACCCTTCGCGCGCAAAGCTGGGCGTAACGAGCCTGTGCATCGGCATCCGGTTCGTCGCGGTCATGCGCCAGCAACCAGCCGCGATCCGACTGCGCCTTTCCCAGCACATGCAGCAGCAGCAACTGCGCGTCGAGCCGTTCCAGCCCGAGTGCAGCGGCAGCGGCGAGCGCCTGCGCGATCGTCATGTCCGGCCCGCGGCCAATCCGAGCTCGAGCTCTTCGAGCTGCTCGGCCTTGCGCGCCAGCAGCAGGGCCTCGACCACTTCGTCGAGGTCACCCTCCATGACGGACTGCAGCTTGTACAGCGTGAGGTTGATCCGGTGGTCGGTCAGGCGACCTTGCGGAAAGTTGTAGGTGCGGATGCGATCGCTGCGGTCGCCGCTGCCAATCAGGCCCTTGCGCATGGCGGCATCCTTGGCTGCGCGCTCGCTGCGGTCTTTTTCCTTGATGCGCGCTGCGAGCACTTGCAGCGCCTTGGCCTTGTTGCGGTGCTGGGAGCGGTCGTCCTGGCACTCGGCGACGATGCCCGTCGGGATGTGCGTGATGCGCACCGCCGAGTCGGTCTTGTTGATGTGCTGGCCTCCCGCACCGCTTGCACGATAGGTGTCGATGCGCAGGTCGGCGGGGTTGATCTCGATGGCCTGCGCTTCGTCCGGCTCGGGCAGCGCGGCGACGGTGCAGGCGCTGGTGTGGATGCGGCCTTGCGTTTCGGTGGCGGGCACACGCTGCACGCGATGGCCGCCGGACTCGAACTTGAGCTTGCCGTAGACGTTGTTGCCCACGACACGAATGACGACCTCCTTGAAGCCGCCGACCTCGCCTTCGCTCTCGCTCACGATCTCGCAGCGCCAGCCTTGCCGCTCGGCATAGCGCGTGTACATGCGCAGCAGGTCGCCCGCGAAAAGCGCCGATTCATCGCCTCCGGTGCCCGCGCGAATTTCAAGGAAAGTGTTGCGGACATCGTCCGGGTCCTTGGGCAGCAGCAGCTTTTGCAGGGCGTCTTCGAATGCGGGGATCTCTGCTTCGAGCGCGGTGATCTCGTCCTTGGCCATGTCGGCCATTTCCGGATCGTCCAGCATCTCCCTGGCCTGGGCGAGGGCGCTTTCCCGCTGGCGGAACTGCTCGAACACACCGGCGACTTCGCTCACCTCGGCGTGCTCGCGGGTGAGCGCGCGATAGCGCTCCATGTCCCTGGTGATGTCTTCTTGCGACAGGAAAAAATCGAGCTCCTGCAGGCGGACCGGATAGCGCTCAAGTTGCTGGCGGAGAAACTGTTTCATGGGAATTCAGACTTTGTCATGCCGGACCTGAGTCGGTGCACAGGGCCGGGGAGGGGTCATGGATGCCGGGTCGAGCCCGGCATGACAGCTAAAGGGCGAGGTCTGCATCGAAGGCGCGAGCCCACGATGCACGCCCCATGTCAGCCCAGCTAACGTTCCTTGCGCAGGAAGAAATGCTTGATCGCCGTCGTCGCCCGCTCGCGCGCAGTTGCGTCACCGGTGTGCAATTCAGCCATGGCACCGTGCAGCATTTTTTGCGTAAGGCCCCTGGACAGGGCTTCCAGGACTTCATCGACGTTCTCGCCGCGCGCGATCATCTTCCTGGCGCGCGCGACTTCCATCAATCGCCATTCATCGGCCTGGGCATTGAGCTGCTGGATGAGCGGAACCGTGCTGCGCTGGTCCATCCAGTGAAGGAAACTCTGGACGCCCGCATCAATGATCACCTCGGCCTGCGCAACGGCAGCCTGGCGATTGGCCTGGCCCGTCTGCACGACATTGGCCAGGTCATCGACGGTGTAGAGATACACGTCCTCCAGCGCCTTGACTTCCGGCTCGATGTCGCGCGGCACAGCCAGGTCGACCATGAACATCGGGCGATGCTTGCGCGCTTTCAACGCACGTTCCACAGCGCCGAGTCCGATGATGGGCAGCGTGCTCGCCGTGCAGCTCACCACCGCATCGAATTCGTGCAGGCGGGATGGCAGGTCAGCCAGCCGCATTACCTCACCCCCGAAGCGGGACGCCAGTTTCTCGCCGCGCTCCAGCGTGCGGTTGGCAATGGCGATGCTCTTGGGGTTGCGTGCCGCAAAGTGCGTGGCTGCCAGCTCGATCATCTCGCCTGCGCCCACGAAGAGCACGCGGATTTCGCCAAGGTCTTCGAAGAGCTGCCCCGCCAGTCGAACGGCGGCAGCCGCCATGCTGATGGAGTGCGCGCCGATTTCGGTGGAGCTGCGCACTTCCTTGGCGACGGCAAAAGAGCGCTGGAACAGCTGGTTGAGTGTGGTGCCGAGCGCTCCGGCCTCATCGGCCACGCGAACCGCATCCTTCATCTGGCCCAGGATCTGCGGCTCGCCCAGCACCATCGAGTCAAGTCCGCTGGCAACCCGGAACGCGTGCCGGGCTGCCTGGCCGCCCTGCATCGTGTAAGCGTGGGATCGCAGCATGTCGGGCGAAACGCCGCCACTGTGAGCCAGCCAGTCGATCGTGTTGTCGATGTCGCCGTGATCGCCCGCGCAGTAGATCTCGGTACGGTTGCAGGTCGACAGGATGGCCGCTTCAGGCTGGCGCGAAAGCGACTCGCGCAGGGACCGCAGCGTGGGCTCGACCTGGTCGATGGCGAACGCAAACCGCCCGCGCAAATCGAGCGGCGCGGTGGTGTGGTTAATGCCTAAAGCCCAGACTGCCATCGCAGGATTATAAAATTTGCCAGCACGACAAGCACTTGCGACACATCAATACACCCCAATTCATGGGCCCCGTGGAATTTCTTCTTCATCTGACAGCCTTCGCAGCGCCTGCCGCCGTGGTGGGGCTTATGGTCGCGCTTGCCGCCCGCATTGCGCTGCCCGCAGCAGCATCCCTTGTGTGGTGGAGACATGCTGCTATCAATACCGCAGCAGGTTTGCTGGCCCTGGTGGTGGGACTTGCGTACTTTGGCGTGGACGGAAAGATGGTCACCTATGCGGCGCTCGTCTTTGCTGTCGCCAGTGCGCAGTGGCTGGCCGGGCGCGCCTGGAAGGGATAATCCGGCGGATGCTGTTTCTGCTCTCGCCGGCCAAGTCGCTGGACTACGACTCCCCGATCGCCGACCTGCCCCACACCCGGCCCCTTTTCGTGGATCAATCGCAGGAACTCATCCATGTGCTGCGCGAAAAATCGCCGCTACAGGTGGGCAAGCTCATGGACATCAGCGACGCGCTGGCGGCACTCAACGTGGCGCGATACCAGGCATGGTCGCCCCGATTCACGGCGAACAATTCGCGGCAGGCGGCCCTGGCCTTCAACGGCGATGTCTATGACGGGCTTGCCGCCCGCACGCTGTCGGCCGACGACCTCGCATGGGCGCAGGATCATCTGTGCATCCTCAGCGGTCTATACGGCGTTCTGAGGCCCATGGACCGCATGCAGCCGTACCGCCTGGAAATGGGTACGCAGCTTGCAGTCGGGGGCAAGCGCAACCTTTACGAATTCTGGAATGAGCGCGTTGCCGCCTATCTCAACCGGCGCCTGGCGGCCGACCTCACGCCGGTGGTGGTGAACCTCGCTTCGCTGGAGTACGCGAAAGTGGTCGATCGCCAGCGCCTGAAGGCCACGGTCATCGACTGCGTGTTTGAAGAGGGCAAGCCGGGCGCCTGGCGCATCGTGAGTTTCTTTGCCAAGCAGGCACGCGGCCTGATGGCGCGTTACGCTACCCTCAACAAGGTCACCCTGCCAGCTCAGCTGGAGGGGTTTACCGAGCAAGGCTATGCTTTCGATGGGTCCGCCTCGCGGCCCGACCGTCTTGTTTTTCGACGTAGAACATCATGAGCACCACACAATCCTCACAGCAGATCACGCCCCAGTTGCGCCAGTGGATCGTCGACCAGGCCCAGGCTGGTCACAGCGCTGAGTCCGTCCTCAAGTCGATGCTCGCTTCCGGATGGGCAGAGGATGTGGCAATCGAGGCGATGGAGTCGACGCTGCGCGGCCACCTCGAACAAAAGGCTGTCGATTCGGGGCTTCCACCGGCTGTGCCCGTGCCCGATGCACCCCTGGATGAATCGCCGCTTTACATCGATGGCGGCGATCGCAAGGTCTGTGTCTTGCAGGTGATGCATTCGCCGCGCGTCATCGTCTTGGGCGGGCTTTTGTCCGATGAGGAATGCGACGAGCTGATCGCGGCGGCGCGTCCCCGGCTGGCGCGATCGCTCACCGTGCAGACCAAGACCGGCGGCGAAGAAATCAATGCCGACCGCACCAGCAACGGCATGTTCTTCCAGCGCGGCGAAAATGACATCGTTCGCAAGATCGAAAAGCGCCTGGCTCATATCTTCTCGTGGCCCGAAGAAAACGGCGAAGGACTGCAGGTGCTGCACTACCAGCCGGGCACTGAGTACAAGCCGCACTACGATTATTTCGATCCCAACGAGCCCGGCACGCCGACAATCCTCAAGCGTGGCGGCCAGCGCGTGGCGACCATCGTCATGTACCTGGGCGAACCTGAAAAAGGCGGCGGCACGAGCTTCCCCGACATCCACCTTGAAGTCGCGCCCAAGCGCGGCAACGCCGTGTTTTTCAGCTACGAGCGCGCGCACCCTTCCACCAAGACCTTGCACGGGGGCGCACCGGTGCTGGCCGGCGAAAAGTGGATCGCCACCAAGTGGCTGCGCGAGAGGCGGTTCGAGTGATCGTCCTGGCCAACGGCATCCGTGTCGAAGTCGAAGATTCGGGCGCCGATGGCAGCCAGGCCGCTCGCCCGGTCGTGCTCCTCATCATGGGCCTGGGCATGCAGCTCACTGCCTGGCCGCAGGAATTTGTCCAGGCGCTGGTTGACGCAGGGTTTCGCGTGGTGCGCTTTGACAACCGCGACATCGGCCTGTCGCAGAAGATGGATCAACTGGGTGTTCCCAATGTCGTGTGGGCAAGCCTCAAGTTCCGCGTGGGGTTTCCGATCAGGCCGCCTTACGCATTGAAGGACATGGGGCTCGACGCCATCGGTGTGCTCGATGCGCTGGGCATCGCAAAGGCACACGTTGTGGGTGTGAGCATGGGCGGGATGATTGCGCAGCGAGTCGCGCTGGCTGCTCCAGCGCGCGTGTCGAGCCTGACCAGCATCATGAGTTCAAGTGGCGCGCGGTTCTTGCCGGGGCCGAAGTCGCATGTGCTGCGGACGCTGATGAGCCGTCCGTCTGGCAAATCCGAAGACGCCATCGTCGATCACTTCGTCAAGCTGTTCCAGGTGATTGGCAGCCCCGCATTTCCGGTTGACGAGTCAGTGCTGCGTGACCGCATTCGCCTTTCCACAAAACGCAACTTCCACCCGCAGGGCACGATGCGACAGATGGTCGCCATTGCCGCCGATGCCGCGCGCGCGGACGAACTGCAGTCGATCAAGGCCCCCACGCTGGTGATGCACGGACATGCCGACCCGCTCGTGCCGTTCGCCTGCGGCCATGACACGGCCCGGCGCATACCCGGTGCCAGGCTCCATGGCATCGAAGGCATGGGCCACGACCTGCCGCCCGGCGTTGTGGAGCGCTTGCTCGCGCCGCTCGTGCCGCACATGAAACTCGCCTGATGACCACGACCAACGACAACAAGCCGCAGGATTCGCTGCTGGGCAAACCCGCTGCCTATGCGGATCACTACGACGCATCGCTGCTTTTTCCGATCTCGCGCACGCCGGCGCGAGGCGAACTGGGTCTTGGCCCCGTGGTCCCGTTCTTCGGCGCCGATCTGTGGACCGCGTTCGAGCTGAGCTGGCTCACGCCGCGCGGCAAGCCGCAGGTTGCCATCGCGCACATCACGGTGCCGTGCGAAACCGCCAACATCGTCGAGAGCAAGTCGTTCAAGCTGTACCTGGGCAGCTTCACCAACACGCGTTTTGAATCATCCGATGAAGTGCGCGACCGCATCCGCGCAGACATCAGCGAGGCGGTTTGGCGCGGCGCGCCTTCGCAATCGTCTGTCGGCGTGCGGCTGGTGATGCCGGACATGTTCGAGCGCGAGAAGACCCAGGAGCTCGAAGGGCTCAGTCTCGACCGCCTGGATATCGAGTGCACCCAATACACGCCCGATGCCTCACTGCTGTCGGCAGCGTCGGACGAAAAGCCCGTCGACGAGGTGTTGACCAGCAACCTGCTCAAGAGCAACTGCCTGGTCACCGGCCAGCCCGACTGGGGCAGTGTGCAGATCCGCTACAGCGGCCCGCAGATCGACCAGGGCGGGTTGCTGCGCTACATCGTGAGCTTTCGCAATCACAACGAGTTTCACGAGCAATGCGTCGAACGGATGTTCATGGACATACAGGCTCGCTGCAAACCGGTGCGCCTGTCGGTCTATGCGCGGTACACGCGGCGCGGCGGCCTGGACATCAATCCGTTTCGCGCAAGCCACCCTTGCGCGATGCCGGGCAACGCACGCACCGCACGGCAGTAATTTCAGAGGTCCAGGAACGAGCCGACTGGCGGCAAGCCTGCAAACGTTGCGGCCCGCTTTTCTTTCATCGCCGTCACCGATTCGCGCACATTCGCGTTGCTCCAGATGGCGCCTTGCACCCAGCCCATCTGGCGCAGCGAATCTTCCACCGAGTGGTCGCGTGTGTAGTTGATCACCTGCTTGGTGCCCCATACGGCAACAGGCGGCTTGGCTGCAATTTCACGCGCGCATTGCATGGCGGCTTCCAGCATGACCGCCTGCGTGTCGAACACTTCGTTGACCAGCCCGTATTCGCGCGCCCTGGCTGCGGGCATTCGGCGTCCGGTGTAAGCCAGCTCCTTGACCACTCCCAACGGAATCAGCTTGGGCAGGCGCTGCAGCGTGCCGACGTCGGCCACCATGCCGATGTTGATCTCCTGGATGCAGAAGAAGGCATCGGCCGTCGCATAGCGGATGCAGCACGCTGTTACCATGTCCACCGCGCCGCCAATGCAGCCGCCCTGTATTGCCGCGATCACCGGGATGCGCAAGGTCTCGATTTTGGTGAACGTGGTCTGGATATCGGTCACGACGTCGAAGATCGCGGCGCGGCCTGCGGGCGTGGTGTCGTCCATCAGGTGGTTGCCAGAGAAAGTGTCCAGCGACATCCCAGCGCTGAAGTGCTTGCCCGTGGATGAAATGACAAGCGCGCGAGCCGAGCCTTCCCTGTGCACCTTCGTCAGCGCTTCATCGAGCTCGCGCCAGAAGAGCGGATGCATGGTGTTCATCGCTTCGGGACGATTGAGCACCAGGTGCGCGATGTGATCCTGTTCGGTGAGGGAAAAGCATTGCATGGCGGTCCTTCGGTTCGGTGCGCCAATGTAAGCGCAGCGGTTGTCGCAGCGCTGCCAACTGCGAGACAGCTAGCCTTCTAGTCAGGCGTGGCCGATCCAGTCGCAACGCAACCTGCGTTCGCGGTGGGCCTTCCGGCGCCATTGGACATAGAGGCTGGGTGCGGCCATCGCGATACCGCTCAGCGGAATCAGCCACCACTGCTCGAAAACATAACCCGGAACCCAACCGACCAGCCCCATGACCCACAGCGTGAGGATCAGGTCCCACAGGTGGTATTCGACCGGGTGATCCAGGCGATGAGCGACGTGCCACTTCTTGATTCGCTGGATCTGGTCGAGGGTCATTTCGGGCTCAAAAGGTCGGGTGTTGTTTGTAAGAATCGCGTAAGAACAATGTAAGTCCCGCGTAAGTTCACTGTCAAGTCAACCGGCCGTAGGACAAGGGCGAGACCCGGTGGCGGACATTTCAGGAGCGCGGTCAGCGTGCCTGGGCTGATGTGCGGCGCGCTCCTGCGACGAAGGCTGCTGCCCGGGCGCTCACCCTCGCGGTCCAGGGGGCCGGATGGGCCGGCGCATCGATGGCTCGGTGTCCAGGTTCTCCCAGAAGTGATTTGAGCGTCATCAGCGAACCCGGAAAATCGCCGCTACCCTGCAGCGCCTCCAGCAGCGCGTCAGGGCGCACCCCCAGCACTTCGAGGCGCTCGGCGCGTTCCTGCGCCGTCGATCGTGCATCAAGGATTGCGCACATCATTGTGGTGACCAGGCCGAGATCGCCTCGGAGCATGGCGGCGCGCGCGCTGGTCTGAAGTCCAAGGTTGTCGTAGACACTGAGCTCGCCAATCACATCCAGCTTGAAGCTTTCCAGCATTGGCAGTGACAGGAGTTTGCTCAGGTAAATGCCGGCCGAAAAGGTTTGCTCGCGGGTGAGCGGCCGCCCCGTCCCGAAACCGCGCGCCGCCTGATGCAGTAACGAAGTGCCCTGGTCGAAACGGGAGCGACCGCAAAGAAGGCGCTGCTTGTCGCCCTCTGCCAGCTTGTCACTATCGGCAACGAACGCCATGTAAAAGTGGATCGCTTCGCTGTTCCCTACCTTGACGGCCTGCGCCAGAGCGCCATTGGCCCAAAGTTGAAGCGGCACCGGAAATCGAAGCAGACGCCGCAATTCATAGGTCAGCAGCTGGGTCGTGGGCCTGTCCACGAAGTCCAGCAGCGTCAAACTGGCACCGCCGCGATCAGCGTCCAGCCCCTCGGGCGGGTGCTGTACGGCGGATGCGTGCGCGTCGACCCGGGCATGACCCGGGAGCGTTATCACGAGCGGCTGCGCGTCGCAGGCGCAAGACAGTTGGGGCGCGGGTGCGAGCGCTTGCGCGGTGACAGGGGCAGTCAGATGAATCAATGGGTATTCCTTGGCCGGTGCGGCGAATCGTTGATGCCTGACTGGGTAACGAACTGCCACGGTGGCGTTCCGCGCGAACCCTTTGGTCTCGGCTTCAGCCGAACAGGTCGGGCGTTGCTTCGGCCACGCGCCCGACCGGGGTGGGCTCGGCTGCGATGCCCATCGCTTCGTCCGAACCGGCTTTCGCCAGCTTGCCCACACGCACGCCCAGCAGGCGCAGCTTCTGTTTGAGGTCCACGCGCTTGAGGCATTGACCGGCCGCCTGGCGGATCGTTTTCGCACTGTCGGTGAATTGGGGCAGCGTCAGGTCGCGCGTGGCGGTGCGGAAGTCTTCATAGCGCAGCTTGATGCCAATCGTCTTTCCGACGTAGCCCTTGCGCCTGAGGTCCTCAGCGACCCGCGTGCACAGGTCGGTGAAGATGGCACCCAGCTCGGCGCGGTCACGCACGGCGTGCAGATCGCGCTCGAATGTGGTCTCGCGGCTCATCGACACGGGTTCGCTTTCGGTGACGACAGGGCGGTCGTCCCGGCCCCAGGCTGCGTCGTGCATCCACGCGCCATACGACTGGCCGAAGTTGTCGATCAGCCAGTCGCGCTCTTGCCGCGCGATGTCACCGATGGTGTGCAGGTGCAGCTTCGTGAGCTTGATCTCCGCCTTGGGACCGATGCCATTGATCTTGCGCACTGGCAGAGGCCAGATCATCGTCTCCACGTCCTGCTGGTACACCACCGAAATGCCGTTGGGCTTCTTGAACTCGCTCGCCATCTTGGCGATGAGCTTGTTGGGGGCAACCCCGATGGAGCAGGTGAGGCCGGTGCGTTCGTGGATCGCGCGCTGGATCAGGCGGGCCAGCACACGCCCGCCTTCGCGCTGGCCGCCGGGCACATCGGTGAAGTCGATATAGACCTCATCGACGCCCCTGTCTTCCACCAGCGGCGCGATCTCGGCGATGGTGCTCTTGAACAGCCGTGAGTACTTGCGCACTTCGTCGAAGTCGACCGGCAGCACCAGCGCCTGGGGGCACAGCCTTGCCGCCTTCATCATTCCCATGGCCGAGCCGACGCCGAACTGGCGCGCGGCGTAGGTGGCGGTGGTGATGACGCCGCGCCCCACATAGTCCTTCAGGAGCGGGAACGCCGACGCCGGGATCTCGCCAGACGGCAGGCCGTCGTAGCGCTCGCGGATCATCTCGTCGACCTTGCGCCGCCCGCCGCCGATCACCACCGGCAGGCCCTTGAGCTGCGGGTAACGCAACAGCTCCACGGACGCGAAGAAGGCGTCCATGTCGAGATGGGCAATTCGGCGGATGGGGGTGGCTGGCGGCACTGCCCGATTTTGCGTCTTGACCGGATCGGCAGGCGCGTGTGAAATCATTCACTGACGAGCTTGCTGCCAGTTTCTAGAATCGCGAGTTCGACCCGAACAACACGAGGGGCCGCCCACAAGGCAGGCCGAGGAGCACTTCATGAAGCCATGGCTCAAATGGACCGCCGCCGGCGTTGGCGCGCTGGTTCTTCTCCTGGTGCTGGCCATTGCCGCCGGTCTCCAGCTCTTCGAACGCAAGAAGTCGCGCACCGTCGCCGTCAACGTCAAGGCTGTGCCCTATGCGACCGATGCGCAATCCCTTGCTCGCGGCAAGTACCTGTTTGAATCGCGTGGCTGCGTCGACTGCCACGGAGCCAATGGCGCCGGACGCGATTTCGTCAAGACCGACAGCGTGCAGCTGCGTGGCTCCAATATCACTTCGGCCGGCGTGGTGGGCAACTACAAGCCCGAAGACTGGGTGCGCATCATCCGCCATGGCGTCAAACCCAACGGGCAGCCCGCCATGGTGATGCCCAGCGAGGACTACAACCGGTTCACCGACCAGGACCTGGCCTCACTGGTTGCTTACGCGCGCAGTCTCACTCCGGTCACAGGGGGTGAGGCGGTCATCAGGCTTCCGCTACCCGCGCGCGTGATGTACGGTTTCGGCGCGATACCGGACGCTGCCGAACGCATCAATCACACCTTGCCCCCTGCACAACCGATTCCCGAGGCGGTGAACGCAAAGCACGGTGCCTACGTCGCGAACATGTGCATCGGCTGCCACGGCGAGCATCTCTCGGGCGGCAAGATCGCAGGCGGCCCGCCGGACTGGCCCGCTGCCGCCAACATCACGCCGGGCGAAGGTTCGGCCATGAAGAACTACAAGGACAGCGCGCAGTTTGTCGCGATGCTGCGATCGGGCAAGCGCCCGGACGGCACGCCGATCAAGGTCATGCCGTTCGATTCGCTCAGCAAGATGAACGATGTCGATGCGCAGGCGCTCTATGAATTCCTGAAGACCGTGCCGCCGCGCGCCGCCGGAAACAAATAGGCCGATAGCAGCGGACAGCGCCCGTCAGAAGGTGCCCGGTAGCAGGATGCCCTTGTCGACATGGGCGATGTCGGTGCGTCCGCAAAACGCCATTGAAAGATCCAGCTCGCGGTGAATGATGCGCAGCGCGTGATCCACGCCTTGCTCGCCCATCGCGCCCAGGCCATACAGCATCGAGCGGCCGATGTAGGTGCCTTTGGCCCCCAACGCGATGGCCTTGAGCACGTGCTGTCCGGAGCGGATGCCGCCATCCATGTGCACTTCGATTTTTCTGCCGACCGCATCGACGATGCCGGGCAATGCGGAGATGGAAGAGGGCGCGCCATCGAGCTGGCGGCCGCCGTGGTTCGACACGATCACCGCATCGGCGCCGCTGTCGACAGCCAGTTGGGCGTCTTCCGCATCCTGGATGCCCTTCAAGATCAGCTTGCCGCCCCAGCGGCTCTTGATCCACTCCACATCGCGCCACGACAGGGCAGGGTCGAACTGCTTGGCGGTCCACTCCGAGAGCGAGCCCATGTTGTCCACGCCCTTGACGTGGCCGACGATGTTGCCGAACTGGTGCCGCTTGGTGCCCAGCATGCCCATGCACCAGCGCGGCTTGGTCATCATGTTGGCGATGTTGGCAATCGTGAGTTTGGGCGGCGCTGAGAGGCCGTTCTTCAGGTCCTTGTGACGCTGGCCGAGGATCTGCAGGTCCAGGGTGAGCACGAGGGCAGAGCAGTTGGCGGCCTTGGCCCGATCGATCAGGCTTTCGATGAACGAGCGGTCGCGCATCACATAGAGCTGGAACCAGAACGGATGGTTGTCGGTCTCCTTGGCCACGTCCTCGATAGAGCAGATGCTCATGGTGGACAGCGTGAACGGGATGCCAAATTTCTTTGCCGAGCGCGCCGCGAGGATCTCGCCGTCGGCGTGCTGCATGCCCGTGAGGCCAGTCGGCGCGATGGCAACGGGCATGGCCACGTCCTGCCCGATCATCTTGGTGCGCGTGCTGCGGTTTTCCATGTTCACCGCCACACGCTGGCGCAGCAGGATGCGGTCGAAATCGGCCTCGTTGGCGCGGTAGGTGCTCTCGGTCCAGGAGCCGGAATCGGCGTAGTCGTAGAACATGCGCGGCACGCGCTTTTGTGCGAGCACTCGCAGGTCTTCGATGTTGGTGATGACGGGCACGGGCTGTCTCCTTCGTTGGAGCGATGCTAGCGAACTGGCGGCGCGGCGGATTGAAGAATCTTCGGTGGTGGCGAAAATTTGTTCATCACGACCGGCCTGACACCCGCGCCGCGCACCTCGATGCGGATTTCGTCGAGCACCTCGCCGCGCTCACCCGCAATCTGAACCTTGTGCCTGCCGGGCCACGGCAGCCACTGCGCCTGGCGCCCCCGCGCCACCTCCTTGCCATCGATCAGCCATCGCAGCTTGTCGCCTGCGGCGCTGAACTGCAGGCGTTGCCGGTTCGGCGGGATGTCGGGGTCGAGCGCGACGATGGTGCCGTTGGCGGGGGCGGTGATGCGCGCGGCGATGTTTCGTTGCTGCGCGGGTGCCATCGCAAAGATCGCCTGCTGGGTGCCGTCGATGAACCACTCGTCGCGGCTCGCCTCCAGGCGGTCTGCGAATTGCACCCAGGCCCGGGTGAGTCCGGCTGGCGGTGAAGGTGCGCGGCTGGGCTCGCGCGCATGCAGGAAGGCCATGACCGAAGCCCAGATCGGCGCAGCGCCGCTGGTGCCGCTCACGTCGTGCATCGCAGCGCCGCTGGCGTTGCCGACCCACACGCCCACGGTGTAACGCTGCGACCAGCCGACGGCCCAGTTGTCCCGCATGTCCTTGCTGGTGCCCGTCTTGACCGCAGACCAGAAGCGCGTGGCGAGCAGGCTGTCGGTGCCGAAGGTGCGCGCACGGGCGTTGGGGTCGGACAGGATGTCGCTGACGATGAAGGCCGCGCGCGCATCGATCACTGCCTTGCTCCCTCTCCCTCTGGGAGAGGGTTGGGGTGAGGGCATGGTGCCTGGTTCAGAAAACCGTCCCCCATTGGCCAACGTCCGGTATCCATTGGTCAGGTCGAGCAACGTCACCTCCGCGCTGCCCAGCGCAAGGCTGTATCCGTAGAAATCGCCCGATTCGCGCAGCGACACACCGGCGTTGCGCAGCTGCCGGGCAAACGATTCAGGAGAGACCTGCACGCCGGTTCGCACCGCAGGCACATTGAGCGATGCGCCCAATGCGGTTCGCACCGAGACCCATCCCTTGAACTGCCGGTCGTAGTTCTGCGGCACATAGAGGCCCGAAGCCGTTGCCAGATGGGCGGGCGAATCTTCGAGCAGCGACGCGGCTGTGACGCGGCGCTCGACGATGGCCTGCGCGTAGAGAAAGGGCTTGAGGGTCGAGCCGGCCTGACGCCGCGCGGTCACGCCGTCGACCTGCGCCGCACCGCTCAATTCGCCCGAGGAGCCGACCCACGCGAGCACTTCGCCGCTGGCGTTGTCCAGCACGACCACGGCGCCATCTTCGACGTTGCGGCGGCGCAGTTCGCGCAGGTGCTGCTGCAGCGATTGCGAGGCAAAGCGCTGCAGGTCGGCGCGAAGCGGGGTCCTCAGCGACGGTGCCGGAGGCTTGCCCGTTTGCTGCGCGACGGCGCGTCGCGCGAAGTGGGGAGCGATGCCTTCGTCGGGCTCGAACGCACGCCGCTGCAAGGCGCTGGTTGCGATGACATCCAGCGTTTCGCAATCGGGTTTGGCATCGGTCCCGCGCATGGCGCGCAGCACACCGCAAGCGCGCTGCGCCACGAGGCGGGGCTTCGCATTGGGCGCGCGCACCAGCGCGGCGGCAATCGCTGCTTCCTGTTCATCGAGTCCGTGCGCCGCCTTGCCGAACATCGTGCGCGAGACGGCGTCGATGCCGGCCAGCTCGCCGCGCAGGGGCACCAGATTGAGGTAAGCCTCCAGGATCTGGTCCTTGCGCCAGCGCCGGTCCAGCACTTGCGCGGCGACGGCCTGGCCGAGCTTTTGGGCTGCATGACGCCCACCCGGGGCGGCTCGCCAGTCGTCTTCGAGCAGGCCTGCGAGCTGCATCGTGATGGTCGATGCGCCGCGTGTCTTGTGGTTCCAGAGGTTGCCCCATGCGGCGGACGAAACGGCACGCCAATCGACGCCGCTGTGTTCGTGGAATCGCTTGTCTTCGGACAGCACCATTGCCTGGCGAAGGGCGGGGGAAATATCGGAAAGGGCGATCCATTGTCCGCGGCGGATGGTGGCGTCCGTGCGCAGCCGGTGGATGACCTCGCCCTGCCTGTCGAGGATGACGGTGTCGGAGGGCTGGTGTGCGCGTTTGACTTCGTCGAAGGTGGGGAGGGCGTGGGCAGCCGCGCTGAGTACCGTAAGCAGGACGGCGGTGATGGCGGGCTTGGGCCACCCACTCGCAGATGGATCCCGGGTCAAGCCCGGGATGACAGCCGGGGCAGGGGATGGATCCCGGGTCGAGCCCGGGATGACAGCCGGTGAGGTCATCGGGCTTCCACCTTGACGCGCGCATTCGGTGTCTCGCCAAACATCTCCGGCGCATACATCGCTTCCACCCGGCTGGGAGGGAGCGCGAAGTCGCCGACGTTGTTCAGCCGCACCGTGTACTCGATCTTCAATACGCCCTTGGGCACGAATTCGTAGTAGCTGCGAAAGGCCTCGAAGCTGCGTTCCTCGAAAGCGGGATTTGCCCAGCCCGAACGCTTTTCGCCCTGGGTCGCAATCTGCGAATCACGCCCGAGGCCGCTGCCCAGGATCGACGCGCCACCCGGCACCGGGTCCGTCACGACAACCCACGTCATGTCGGCTGATGCATTGATCGTGATCGACACACGAACCACGTCACCGCGCGAGTATTTGCCTGGCACCGCCTGCTCGACAGGAGTGACGGCGCGCGTGAGCTGGTAGCCGGCGCTGAACGGTGCCTTCAGGTCGATGGCTGCCACCGACTGCAGCGTGAGCCACGGCTTGCCCGTGCCCTGCTGCGTGACGGTGAGCGTCTCCTTGTCCTTGCCCCAGGGCAGGAACATCGTGTTGCCGCGCAGGTTGCCCGGTGATGCGGGCGCACCAAACGAGCTCGTCTGGTGCGCAAGGCCCGCAGCATCGGTCGCCTTCACGCGCTCGACCTTGCTCCAGTCCACGCTAGCCTGGTTTGCGCCAAGCGCTGCGCGTGTGGTGCCCGCCACCGGCGTGGCTTCGAACTTCGCAGAGAACTTCTCAAGCGCGAGACCGCCCCACAGATTGGCTGTTGTCGTCAGCCACGCGCCGCGCTGCTGCCTCGCGATGAAGCCGTTGGCCAGGCGGCCCATGTCGTCCTTCCACGCCGCGTCGTCCATCACGGCGAGCATGAGACGCGCGGTGTTGACATCGCCATTGGCCATCAGCCACCACCAGTAGTCGTCGCGCTCGGTGCTGAACACGAGCTTGGTGCCCTGGTACGACAGGCGCGACTTCAGCACTTGCGTCGCTTCGGCCAGACGCTGGTCACGCTGCGGTACATCGGCCACACGCTTGAGGATGTTGAACCAGTCGATGACCGCATGTGCCGGCCACTGGTTGGGCGCGATGGTGATGCTGGTCGTCATGCGACCGTTAGCCTTGCCGTAACGCGACAGCGCTTCCAGCGCTGCGAGCTTGCGAACATCCAGGTCCTTGCGCGGGCTCCAGAACTCGCGCTGGATCTTGCCTTCGACGAAAGCGATGAGGCCGCGTTCCATCGGCGCGCGTGCATCGTCTGGCAGCGCGAAGGCCGGATTGACTGATGCCGCTTCATGCGTCGCGGCCAGGATGTAGGCAGTCAGCGTGTCGCTTCCGCGATTCGCCTCGCCGTCACGCGGCGGAAAGTAGCTGGCAAGGCCGTCGCTATCGAGGTAGGTCGGCAGTTGCGCCACGACGGTCTGCCACAGCCTGGCATCGCGCAGGCCCACGGCCTTGCTGGTCTTTTGCTCCAGGCACGCGAACGGATAGGCCGCGAACCAGTCGCGCACAGCCGGCAGACCTTCGGCCAGCCTGGGTTGCATGGCCAGGCGCAATCCCCCTCGCCGGGGTCCGCCGACGGGAAGCGAGTCGGCGGGCGGTGCCACCTCCAGCGTGTACGGCCCTTCGACCTGCACCAGCGTGGCCTGCTGCACGGTGAGCGGCACCGCTGGCACGATGCGCTGCCGCGCCTTGAGGGCATCGCGCGCGCCGGTGTTGGCATCCTTGGCTTCGATCTCCCAGAGCAAGGCCTCGGCGCGCGTCTGGCCGAGTTGCGCGGGTGCGGTCACTGTCCATGCAAGCTCGCGGGCTTCGCCTGCAGGAATGTCCACCGTCTGCGGCTGCATCGTCATCAGCGTGGCGCGCGGCGTGACTTCGACCTTCATCGGTTTGGCGGTTGTGTTGCGCAAGGTGAATTGCGCGCGGAACTGGTCGTCTTCGCGCACCAGCGGTGGCAGGCCGCTGATGATCTGCAGGTCTTGCGTCGCGCGAATGGTGGCCTGTCCGGTGCCGAACAGCCCCGTGCCTGCATCTGCGACTGCAACGATACGGAATGAAGTCAGTGCGTCGTTCAGCGGCACGGTCACCACGGCCTGGCCGTTCGCATCGAGCACGACACGCGGGTTCCACAGCAGCAGGGTTTCCAGCAGTTCGCGCGTAGGACTCTTGCCGCCGCCGCCACCTGCCGGCACCGCCTTGCGACCGTAGTGCCGCCTGCCGATGATCTCCATGTGCGCGGTCGACGTCTCCACGCCCCACGATCGCCGTTGCAGCATCGCCTCCAACAGGTTCCAGCTGTTGTTGGGCATGAGTTCGAGCAAGGCCTGATCGACGGCGGCCAGCGCAACTTCGGCATTCGCAGCAGGCTTGCCATCGGGCAGCTTCGCGCTGATGGTGATGCGTGCCTGTCCGCGAACCGGAAAGCTTTCCTTGTCTGCCTTCACGCTCACGGCCAGTTCGTGCGCCTTGCTGCCGACGCGAATCTCGGCCAGGCCCAGCCTGAACGCGGGCTTGCTCAGGTCGACCAACGCGGTGGGCGCGACATACTCGCGGCCCTCGTACCAGAACGCGGTCCACCATTCGCGAGGTGCCTTGAAGCCCCAGGTGAAGAAGCTGTACCACGGCACCTCACGCAGACGCCCCCGGAGCGCCAGCACGCTCACATAGACGTTCGGGCCCCAGCTCTCCTTGACCTGCAAGCTGATGGTCGGGTCCTGTCCGTCGAGTTGCACCACGCGGGTATCGACGATGCCTTCACGCTCCACGCTCACCAATGCAGTTGCAAACCGGAACGGCATGCGAACCTGGAACTTCGCGGTCTCTCCTGCCTGATAAGCCTTCTTCTCCGGCAACAGGTCGATGCGGTCATGGTCTTCGCCACCGAACCACAGTTCGCCCTGGCGGGTTACCCATACCGAACTCGCCGCCTGGATGCTGTTGCCCTGAGGATCGGTCGCCGTGACGACGAGTTCCACCTCGCCTGCTTCGGCGAGCCTGGTCTCGCACAGCAGCAGGCCGCGCGAATCGCTCTTGCCGCTGCACACCTTGCCCAGGTCCCGGGTCTCCGTCTTGTTGTCGTAGGTATAGAAGCCGCCGACCATGCGCTTGCGGCTGGTCGTGACGATGCGAGCGGTCGCATGAACTTCGAGCGGGACACCCGCGGCGGGCTTGCCGTCGAGACCGAGGGCCAGTGCCTGGAATCCGATCTTCTGCCGGGCCGACACCCAGCCTTCGGTCTTCAGGCCGGCGACGACGGCGGCGGGCCACAAGGTGGACACACTACGCAGGGTTTGCACTTCGCCGTTCGGGTCGGCGTAGCTCGCTTCCAGCAGCAAGTCCTGCGGCTGCTTCGATGGCGGTACTTCCGCGATCGTCAGCTTGCCTGCGCCATTGCGATCGAGCGTGAGCGGCAGCTTGTCTGCAATGATTCGCGCGTCGGTGGCGGCGTCGTCTTCGCCACTCTTTGCTGCGTCGGCACGTTGACGCGGCGGCTGGAAGCTGAACTCGTCATAGTCGCGAAACGCAAGGCCCTTGCGACGCACCTGCGCCGTGACCCGTACCGGCAGGTTCGCAGCGCCTCCACCAGAGACGTAGTTGACCTGCACCTCGCTGGGCACGGACTTGACGTTGACGAGTGACTTGCGATCGGTCGGCACCACCCGGCCCTCGAGCACCGGCAGCCTGAATTCCTCGACACGGAACTCGCCTGAATCGGTGGCGCGACCGCCCTCATGGGTGAGTTGCACGCTGTACATGCCGAGCCTGGCCGCAGGCGGAATCTTGAATTCGCTTTCTGCGCTCTGGCCGCCCGTTGCCGTCTTGCGCCAGTTGAGCGCCTGCGTGAATTGCTGGCCGCTGCCGACGTGCGTCACCACCATCTGAGCGGGAAGGGCGGCGGGCACGCCGAAGCCCGTGCGTGTCTCGGTGCGCGCGAGGTGCTTCATCGACACGGTCTCGCCCGCGCGAAGCAGGGTGCGATCGAAGATGGTGTGCATGCGCTCATCGGGACGCGACTCGCGGCTCGTGGGAACGTTGAAACGCCACGGCTCGATGCCGCGCTGCCAGTCGCTCCATGTGAAGGCGAGGTCTTCACCACCTTTGGCATCGCTGGCCCGTGCACTGACGAAGTAGGCTTCGCGCATGTTGTCGTCTTCGCTGCAACGCGGTGGCTGGGGCGACAGGTCCTTGAACTGCGCAATGCCTCGGGCATCGGTGACTGCGGTTGCGAGTTCCTTGCCCTGGCAGTCCGAGACGCGAACGCGCGCATTGGTGACGACCTGGCCCTTGTCCAGCGTGGTGACCCAGGCGATCGCGTTCTCGCGTCCCAGCTTGAAGTGCACGGCCAGGTTGGTGACCAGCGCAGAGCTGCGCACGTACATCGTGCGAGTCGCGCCGTGACGCTCATCGAGCAGGGATGTGCCCAGGCGCTGCGAAGCAATCTCGACGACGTGGAAGCCGGGCGATAGCGGAATACCGACCACTTCAAACGGCCGGGGGTCGCCCTCAGCCGCCTTGGGCATGTCCATCGTTTTCGCCGCGCTCTGCCCCGCCAACAGCGAGACCATGCGGGACTGGATCCACTCACTGTCGTCCTTGTCGACGACCTTGGGAAGCGGGCCCTTGATATCGCGCACAGCGACCGAGCGCTTGACCCTGAACTCGTCGTACTGCTGCACCTTGCGAAACCACGCGATGATGTCGGCGTCGGTCCTGGGCTGCAGGTCGCTGATCTTGCCGGGGGTGAAGGTCTGCGCACGCAGCGCGGTCTCCACGTTGCGAACGGTGATCGGCAGCAGCGGCCCGCTATCGGGTTCGGCGAAACGCTCGACGATGCCGAAGGGCGCGGCGGCAAACTTTGCCAGTGGTGGCATCGCGCCGGTGGCGACCTTGAGCGGAAAGCTGTCGGCATTACGAAGCACGCGGCCCGATGCATCCTTGAAGTCGCGCGGCAGTTCGAGTGTGAACGCGGCACGCTCTGCAAACATGGGCTTGAAGGTGACGCCGTTCACCACCGCTTCCGGGTCGCTGTCCTGGTTTTCAAAAGCCGGTTTGAGTGAATCCTTCGCGCCCTTCAGCCTGATCTGCTCTGCCAGCTTGCGCGCGACCGGTGCATTGAACGACAGCGTTATCGGTCGGACCGGCAGGCAGGACGACTGGGCGCTTTCCCGCTCGCAGCTGAAGCTGGCTGCGAACGGTTCGCGCACCTGGTAGTCGAATCGGCGCTCGAGGGCGTTGGCGACGCCGCTGGGCGTGGCGACGCCCTTGCCGTACACGATCTGCACCCGCGCGTTTGCAGCCAGGCGGCGATTGCAGGCGAAGGCGAAGTAACGCAGCGGCTGTTTCTCTGCGGCCTTGTCCATGCCCAGCGACTTGAGGTAGTCGGCCCGCTCCTTGCCTTCCAGGAATTTCGCGGGCACGCGCTCGCCTAAGCCTTCGATCGAGCACCAGAGGTTGTCTTTCATGCTCTGCTGCGTGGCGTCGCCATTGAGCTGCATCGCAAAGAACTGCTCTTCGTCGATGCGCTGGTAGGTGCCGGGGCGAAGCTGCTGCACGAACGGCCCACCGGTGGAAAAGCGCCAGTTTCCCTTGGGAAGTTCAGCGCCTTTCGGGGACTTGAATCCGGCTTTGGTTTGTAGCGTGCAGGTGACGCCGGGCGGCAGGTCGTCCTCGAACTGGAACACCCATTCGCGGTCGTTGTTCCAGCGCGCCGTGCCTTTGGTGGCTTGTGCGTCGCTGCAACTGAGCGTGATGGGCACCGGGGCTTTTGGGTCGCCGAAGGTGATGGCGGGTTCGTCGAACTTCGCGACGACTTGCCGCACCTTGCTCACTTCGCCCTGCGGCGTGAGACTGGTGACCGTGACGGCATGGGCGCAGCCGAGGGCGAGCGCCAGGACCGCGCCCGAGAGGATGTTCTTTTTGCGACTCACGCTAGCCCTCCAGTGAGGGATGAGCGTAGCTGAAATGTGCGCGGGAGCGAAGCGGCGACGGCCCGCGAAGACATGGATTGCGGCGGATTCGCAGGAGCCCTCCGGTCTCAGTCCGCAATGACAGCCTCTCTGGATGTCATACCGGGCTCGACCCGGTATCCACCGCGAAGCGGCAGCGGCCGTTGAATGCATGGATTGCGGATCAGGTCCGCAATGGCAGTGCTGCCTAAGCGAGTCGCGCGCGATGCCGCGCGATCTGTGCCCGCACTTGCGCAGGCGCGGTCCCTCCCAGGATATCGCGTGCATTCAACGAGCCGCGCAGCGACAGCACGTCATAAACGTCTTTGTCGATCTTCGGATGAAAGCCCTGCAGCACCGTGAGCGGAAGCTCCGACAGATCGCAGTTGTGCGATGTCGCTGCCTTCACCGCATGCGCGACGATTTCATGCGCGTCGCGAAACGGCAGGCCCTTCTTGACCAGGTAGTCGGCCAGGTCCGTCGCAGTGGCATAGCCGCGCAGCGCTGCCTTTTCCATCGCCTCTGCCTGCACGGTGATCCCGCCAATCATCTCCGCGAAGATGCGCAGCGTGTCCTTCAAGGTGTCAGCCGTGTCAAAGAGCGGCTCCTTGTCTTCCTGGTTGTCCTTGTTGTAGGCCAGCGGCTGGCCCTTCATCAGCGTGATGAGGCCCATGAGGTGACCGACCACCCGCCCGGTCTTGCCGCGCGCGAGTTCCGGTACATCGGGATTTTTCTTCTGCGGCATGATCGACGAGCCGGTGGTGAAGCGGTCGGCGATCTTGATGAAGCTGAAGTTCTGGCTGGTCCACAGCACCAGCTCCTCAGACAGCCGGCTGATATGCACCATGGCAATGGACGCAGCAGCGGTGAACTCGATGGCGAAGTCCCGGTCGCTCACCGCATCCAGCGAGTTCTGGCACACACCGTCCATTTCAAGCGCCCTGGCGACCGACTCCCGGTCCAGCGGATAGCTGGTGCCGGCCAGCGCCGCAGCGCCCAGCGGCAGGCGATTGACGCGCTTGCGCACATCGGCGATGCGGTCCTGGTCCCGCTCGAACATCTCCACATAGGCCAGCATGTGGTGACCGAAGCTCACCGGCTGCGCGACCTGCAGGTGCGTGAAGCCCGGCATGATGACTTCGACATTGCGCTCTGCCAGATCGACCAGCGCCTTTTGCACATCGCCCAGCAGCGCAGAGATCAGGTCGATCTCGCCGCGCAGCCACAGTCGCACATCGGTGGCGACCTGGTCGTTGCGGCTGCGCCCGGTGTGCAGGCGCTTGCCCGCGTCACCCACCAGTTGCGTCAGGCGTGCCTCGATGTTGAGGTGCACGTCCTCCAGGTCGAGCTTCCAGTCGAACTGGCCGGCCTCGATTTCCTGGGTGATCTGGGCCATGCCGCG
The DNA here is from genome assembly GCF_001044395.1 of Caenimonas sp. SL110. Classification (GTDB taxonomy): domain Bacteria; phylum Pseudomonadota; class Gammaproteobacteria; order Burkholderiales; family Burkholderiaceae_C; genus Ramlibacter. The sequence continues at coordinate 102,224 of NZ_JANU01000039.1, read as the reverse complement.
CTCGATGTCGTTCAGGTCCTGTGCGCCGATGATGCCCTGGCGCGCGAGCATGGACGCATGGGCGAGCGAGCCCTCGATGTCGGCTTTCCACAGGCGCTTGTCGAAAAAGACGCTCGCGGTATAGCGCTTGACGAGGTCGCTCATCGGCTCGGAGAAAAGGGCCGACCAGGCCTCGGATTTTTTGTCGAATTGGTTCATAAGGGAAGATTCACCAATAATCCGGCGGAACGTCGCGGCATCTTTGATGGAATCCCAAATATTATCGGCCTTCCAGGACGGGCCCCCTGCGGCACCGTCCGCGACCAGCGCATCGCCGGCGCTGGTCTTCGACGCGTGCCATCTGGGCGTGATCCTGCGGGCCGTGCTTTTTGTCGAAACCGTCATGGCAGTGGGCGCGATGTTTGGCGCGGCCACTCCTTTCGACTGGCTGGTGCGTGTCTCCATCCTCAGTGGCGCAGCGCTGCCAGCCACGCTGGGCTGGTTGCTGGTCGCCTGCAGCCTGAAGAAGTTCCTGTCGCGGATGTCCCGCCCGAAACAGAAAGTCTTTGGTGTGCTGCTCGGTGGGCTCGCCGGGTTGGGCGGTTGCGCGGTGCTGGCGGTGGCCGGCATCAGTCCGAGCTTGCCGTGGATTGCTTCGTCGCTGACTGGCATGGTGCTCGCAGCAGCGCTGGTATCGGCCCTGGTGTTGCGCGCGCGTGCCCGCATGCCAGCCGACACCGCAGCGCGTCTGTCGGAACTGCAGGCGCGCATCCGGCCGCACTTTCTGTTCAACACACTCAACAGCGCCATTGCGCTGGTCCGCGAAGACCCGGCACGCGCCGAGGCCGTGCTCGAAGACCTGAGCGAATTGTTCCGGCACGCATTGATGGAGCAGGGCGAATCGGTCACGCTCGCAGAAGAAGTCGCATTGGCGCGCAGGTATCTCGATATCGAACAGGTTCGTTTCGGCGATCGCCTGCAGGTCGAGTGGCAGCTCGACCCCGCCGCCGGTAGTGCGCGCGTGCCCGCACTCATGCTGCAACCGCTCGTGGAGAACGCGGTCAAGCATGGCGTCGAGCCCAGCGCAGAAGGCGCGCAGGTGAAAGTGAGCACGCAAAAGCGTGGCAGCGTGGTCGTCATCAAGGTCACCAACACGGCCCCTGGGGGCCAGGGCAAGCGCGGCAACGGTGTCGCACAGGACAACGTGCGCGATCGCCTGCAGTTGCTGCACGATGTGCAGGGGCAGTTCCAGGCGGTGTTCAAGGACGGCCTTTATCAGGTGCGCGTGGAGGTGCCCGCATGACGCTTCATGTCCTGGTGGTGGATGACGAGCCGCTGGCCCGGTCAAGGCTTAGAACCGTGCTGGCCGGTTGCACTGCACCGGCCGCCGTGGTGGGCGCCGAAGCGGCCAATGCCGTTCAGGCCATGGACATGCTGCGCCGCCACCGGTTCGACGCGGTGCTGCTGGACATTCACATGCCGGGGGCCGATGGGCTTGCACTGGCGCGGGCGCTGCGTGACGGGCTCGATGCGCCGGCCGTCGTGTTCGTGACGGCGCACGCCGAACATGCGGTCTCGGCGTTCGAGCTGGAGGCGGTTGACTACCTCACCAAGCCGGTGCGGCTCGAACGCCTGCAGGCAGCGCTGCAAAAGGTCGAGCGGCAAGTGCATGCGCGCGGGTTGCCGGCAGGCGCGCAGGCCGACGTCCTGCTCATCCAGGACCGCGGGCGCACGGAGCGCGTGCCATTGACGGAAGTGTTGTATTTCAAGGCCGAACTCAAGTACATCACCGTACGCACCGCGTCGCGCAGCTATATTCTGGATGCTGCCCTCAGCGAGCTGGAGGACCGGCACGCCGCACAGTTCCTGCGGGTGCATCGCAATGCGCTGGTTGCCCGGCATGCGATGCGCGCACTGGAGAAGCACTACGACGCCGAAGAGGGCGAAGGGTGGGCCGTGCGGCTCAACGGCATTGATGAGCTGCTGGCCGTTTCGCGCCGCCAGCTCAGTGCGGTTCGTGAGGCGTTGGCAGCCTGGTAGAAGAAGTTTTTTCAAGGGCAAGCATGGCAGATGTGACCAATCCGGCGACTGATTCCTCAAACACTCCCCCACCGGCACCATCTGCGTCGCCTGCACCCGAAAGCGCCCCGATCGAGGCCTCGGTGATGCATGACCCCCAGGACCCGTCGCATGTGCTGCTGCATGTTCCGCAGAGCGTGCGCAGCACGATGCTGGTTGTGCTCACTGTGCTCGCGGTGCTGGCCGCATTGAAGTGGGCGTCGGCATTCTTCATTCCGGTGATGGTCGGGCTCATGTTCAGCTATGCGCTGTCACCTGTTGTGGACTGGCTCCAGAAGATGCATATCCCGCGTGCCATCAGCGCGGCGGTTCTCATTCTCGGCATCCTGGGCGGAACGGGTGCGTCGATGTACGCCTTCAGCGACGACGCCAATGAGCTGGTTCAGTCGCTGCCGGATGCGGCGCGCAAGCTGCGTGATTCACTGCGCTCGCGCAGCACCAAAACCGACACCATCGTCACGGTGCAAAAGGCGGCTGCGCAACTGGAGCAGGCCGCTGCCGAGGCCGGCGGCGCGCCGGCGTCCACCGGCGGTGCGACGCGCGTCGTGATCGAAAAGCCCCGCTTCGATATCCGCGAGCATCTCTGGAGCGGGACGCTGGGCCTTGCCAGTCTCATCGGGCAGGTGGTCGTCGTCACCTTTCTCACTTACTTCCTGCTGATGTCCGGCGACATGTTCCGACGAAAGCTGGTCAAGATCACCGGTCCTACGCTGGCAAACAAGAAGATCACCGTGCAGGCGCTGGACGAAATCACGCAGCAGATGCAGCGCTACCTGCTGGTCCAGGTGCTCGCCAGTGTGGTGGTGGGTGTCGCGACCGGGCTGGCGTTCTGGGCGCTCGGTTTGCAGCATGCAGCGGTCTGGGGGTTTGCTGCCGCCGTGCTCAACCTGATTCCGTACATCGGTTCGTTTGTCGTGACGGGCGGGGCGGCGCTGGTGGCATTTTTGCAGTTCGGCTCGGTCAACATGGCGCTGGCGGTTGCAGGCGCGTCCCTGTTCATCAACACCATCGAGGGCTATCTCATCGTGCCGTGGGTGACCAGCAAGGCCAGCAAGATGAACGCGGTCGCAGTGTTCGTCGGCGTGCTGGCGTGGGGATGGTTGTGGGGCGTGTGGGGCCTGCTGCTGGGCATCCCGATCATGATGGTGATCAAGGCGGTGTGTGACCGGGTGGATGATCTGAAGCCGGTTGGGGAGTTGCTGGGGACCTGAAAACTCAACAGGACCGCTGTCATTGCGGACTTGATCCGCAATCCACCGCGAAGCGGTCGCTGCGTCTGATTTGTCGCAGCATGGATGCCGGATCAAGTCCGGCATGACAGCCGGTCTTCAGTTCTCTGCTAACCGGTATTGCGAAGCGCCGCCGCAATCCCGTTGATCGACAGGTGGATGCCGACCTTGGCCCGCTCGTCGAGTTCGTCTTCGCGATGCCGTCGCACCAGTTCCACCTGCAAATGATGCAGCGGATCGATGTACGGAAAGCGATGCTTGATCGAGCGTTGCAGTGCGGGGTTTGTCGCGAGCCGGTTGCGTTCGCCCGTGACTTGCTGCAACGCTGAAACCGTCAGGTGCCACTCGGCTTCGATGACACCGAAGATGCGCTTGCGAAGCCGCGCGTCGGTCACCAGGCTCGCGTAACGCGATGCGAGGGCGAGATCGCTCTTGGCCAGCACCATGTCCATGTTCGACAGCAGCGCCTTCAAAAACGGCCATGTCCGGTACATCTTCTGCAGCAGCGCGAGACGTTCCTTCGGCGCGGGCGCAAGGAATGCCTGCACCGCACTGCCAAAGCCATACCAGCCCGGCAAGGTCAGGCGGCATTGCCCCCAGCTGAAACTCCACGGCACTGCGCGCAAATCCTCGATGCGAACCAGCGCCTTGCGTGAGGCCGGTCTGGAGCCGATGTTCAGCTCGGAGATTTCGCGGATCGGGGTGGAGCCGAAGAAGTAGTCGGTAAAGCCCGGCGTTTCGTACACCAGCGCGCGATAAGCCGCCATGCTCGCTGCGGACAGGTCTTCTGCCGCTTGCAGGAATGCGCGCGGTGCAGGCTTGGTGGGCTGCAGCAACGTGGCTTCCAGTGTGGCGGCCACCAGCGTTTCCAGGTTGCGCCGGCCGATCTCCGGGTTCGCGTACTTGGAGCCGATGACTTCGCCCTGCTCGGTCAGGCGGATCTGTCCGCGCACAGTGCCCGGCGGTTGCGCCAGGATCGCCTGGTAGCTCGGCCCGCCGCCACGTCCGACGGTGCCGCCCCGGCCGTGGAACATGCGCAGCTGGATGTTGTGGCTGTTGGCCAGTTCATCGAAGAGCGCGACCAGTGCGATCTCGGCCTTGTACAGCTCCCAATTGCTGGTGAAGATGCCGCCGTCCTTGTTGCTGTCGCTGTAGCCCAGCATGATGTCCTGCTCGGCGCCTGAGCGCTGCACCAGCTTCGCAATGCCGGGCAGGCCGTAGAACTCGCGCATGATGGGCGCGGCATTGCGCAGGTCTTCGATGGTTTCAAACAGCGGCACCACGATCAGCTGCACTGCAGCCTTGTCGTCGAGCGTGCCGGACACGAGGCCCACTTCCTTTTGCAGCAGCAGCACTTCGAGCAGGTCGCTCACTGATTCGGTGTGGCTGATGATGTAGTGGCGAATGGCCTGCGCGCCGTAGCGATCGCGCATGCGGCGAGCCGATTCGAAGATCGCCAGCTCGCGCTGTGTGTGTTGCGAGTACGCGGCGCCGATCACGCGCAGGGGGCGCGCATCGCTCAGCAGCTTGAGCAGAAGCTCGCGTCGTGCGCCTTCCGGCAAGTCGGCATATTTCGCCTCGACGCGTGCGGTGGCCAGCAGTTCCGCGATCACCAGTTCATGCTGGTCCGAACTTTGCCGAAGGTCCACCGTTGCCAGATGAAAGCCAAACACTTCGACCGCCCGAATGAGCGGATGCAGGCGCTGCTGCACCAATGCCTCCCCATGTTCGGCCAGCAGCGACGCTTCGATGATGCGCAGGTCAGCCAGGAATTCTTCGGCGCGCTGGTAGGCGTTTTGCGGCGCGACGGCGTGCCGCGCGGCATCGCCACCGGTGAGCTCCTTGAGCGTCGCGGCCAGCCGGGCATAGATGCCGGTCAGCGCGCGGCGATAAGGCTCATCGAGACGGTGTTGATTGGTGTCGGGTGAGCTTTCGGCGAGCGCTTTCATGGCTGGCGAGACGTTCACCAGCATCGCCGACAGCGAGAGTTCGGCGCCCAGGTAGTGCACTTCGGTCAGGTAGTGGCGCAGCGCTACTTCGCTCTGGCGACGCAGTGCGTATTCCAGTGTCTCGGCATTGACGTTCGGGTTGCCGTCGCGGTCGCCGCCGGGCCATTGGCCCATGCGCAGGAACGACGCCACGGGGTGCGTGCCGAGCGCACGCTCCAGGTCGGCGTACAGCCTGGGGATCTCGCGCAGGAAAGTCGATTCGTAATAGCTCAGGGCGTTCTCGATTTCATCGGCGACCGTGAGCTTGGAAAAACGCAGCAGGCGCGTTTGCCACAGCTGCATGACGCGTGCGCGTATCTGCGCTTCGTTCGATGCGAGTTCGCGTGGAGCCAGCGCGTCCTTGGGCAAGGCCTGCGCCTTGACCTCGTCGCGAGCAGTCAACAGGTTGGCAATGCCGCGCTCGGCGTCCAGGATGCTCTTGCGCTGGACTTCTGTCGGGTGGGCGGTCAGCACGGGCGATACGTAGCTCTGCGCGAGCGTCTGCGACACGGTGCGCGTCGTGATGCCGGCCCAGCGCAGGCGCGCCAGCGCAACTTCGATGCTGCCTTCCTGCGTATCGCCCGCGCGCTCATGCACCGCGCGCCGCCGGATGTGGTGACGATCTTCTGCGAGGTTGGCCAGGTGGCTGAAGTAGGTGAAGGCGCGAATCACGCTCACCGTCTGGTCGCTGGAAAGCGATTTCAGCAGGCTGCGCAGCGCCTTGTCCGCGTCCTGGTCGGCATCGCGCCGGAACGCCACCGAGAGCTTGCGCACACGCTCGACCAGCTCATAGGCTTGCACGCCTTCCTGCTCGCGGATCACATCACCCAGCACACGGCCGAGAAACCGGATGTCCTCGACCAGGGGCCGCTCGTTGTCTCGGGCTCTTCGCTTGGGTGATTCCGGGTTTTGCGGCATGGGGTGCAAGACGGTGATGTGCTTAGTTTTTGAGCAGCGCACATGCTAGCATCGACAACCCCCCACCCATTACAGACAGGTTACGAGATTGAGCAAGCTGGTCATCGCCACCCGCGAAAGCCGCCTCGCACTTTGGCAGGCAGAGCATGTCAGATCGCTGCTGGAGCAACGCGGTCATGAGGTTTCGTTGCTGGGCATGACCACGCGCGGCGACCAGATCCTGGACCGTTCGCTGTCCAAGGTCGGCGGCAAGGGGCTGTTCGTCAAGGAGCTCGAGGTCGCGCTGCAGGAAGGCCGCGCAGACCTGGCCGTTCATTCGCTCAAGGACGTTCCGATGGAACTGCCCGAGGGTTTTGTGCTGGCCTGCGTCATGGAGCGCGAAGATCCGCGCGATGCATTTGTCTCCAACAAGTACGCCGACGTGATGGCCTTGCCGCAGGGTGCGGTGGTGGGCACGTCCAGCTTGCGCCGCGTGGTGCTGTTGCGCGCGCTGCGCCCGGACCTGCAGATCGAGCCCTTGCGTGGCAACCTGGATACACGGCTGCGCAAGCTCGACGAGGGGTTGTACGACGGCATCGTTCTGGCGGCTGCTGGCTTGAAGCGGCTGGACCTGGCATCGCGTATCCGCCATGTGTTCGAGCCCGAGGCGATGTTGCCCGCTGCAGGCCAGGGAGCGCTGGGAATTGAAATCAGGTCCGGTCACAAGGGACTGCTTGATGCGCTGGAGCCGCTGGCGCACCAGTCCACCTGGCTCGCTGTTACCGCCGAGCGTGAAGTGAGCCGCGCGATGGGCGGCAGTTGCTCGATGCCGCTGGCGGCGCACGCGATCTGGTCGGGTGAGCACCTGCAATTGCGCGCGGCCTGGGGCGACCCTGAGCGCGCCGACGCCCTGATCCGCGTGCAGTCCGCTTCGGCAGTGGCCGACCAGCGCGCCGCCCTGGACCTGGGCGCTGAGGTGGCGGCGAAGCTGCAAGCCGCTGGCGCGCGTTGACGGGCTCCCGCGCCGTGCGCGTCATCGTCACCCGCCCCGGGCACGAGGCGCCCCGCTGGGTGGCCCAACTGGGCCAGCGCGGATTCGATGCGGTGGCGCTGCCCCTCATCGATATTCTTCCTGCACCTGATCCACAGCAGCTGCACGCCGCCCGCGCGTCGCTGGCGACTTGCCGCGCTGTGATGTTTGTCAGCGGCAACGCAGTGCGACATTTCTTTGGTGAGGCGGGACACAAGCTGGAGTGGCCGCAGGGCCTGCAGGCCTGGGCGACCGGGCCGGGTACGCGCCAGGCCCTGATCGATGAGGGCGTCGCCCAGGCGCTCATCGCATCGCCCGACGCGGATTCGGCGCAGTTCGATTCGGAAACGCTCTGGACGCTGGTGTCGTCCGGTGTCCGCAAGGGCGACGAGGTCATGATTGTTCGCGGCGCGGATGCTGACGGTACAGGGCGTGACTGGCTGTCGGGCCAGCTGGCAGCGGCAGGGGCGAATGTTCGAACCGTCGTGGCCTATGCGCGGGGGGCTCCGCGCCTGGGCGCTGAAATTTCGGCGCTGGTCACAGGAGGGCAGGCGCATGTCTGGCTCTTCAGCAGCTCGCAGGCGATCGCCAATCTCCAGTCGCTGTTGCCCGGGCACGACTGGTCGTCGTCGCGAGCCGTTGCGACTCATCCACGCATTGCACAAGCTGCGCGCAGTGCCGGTTTCGGTGTTGTTTGCGAGTCACGTCCTGACATGGATGCAGTGAGCGCGGCCCTAGAATCTTTGCGATGACTCAAGAGCCCGGCACCGAGCCCGCAACCTCGACAGCAGTGCAGGCGATCGAGGTCGCCGAGCCTGCCGCCATCGTGCGCCCGGCCGGTGTGCTGGTCTCGCGTGGGGCGCTCTATCTCATGCTCGGCCTCGCAGCGCTGGCGCTGGGCACGAGCCTGGTGCTGTGGCAAAAACTCTCCAACATCCAGGAGCAGCTCGCGCGCCAAAGCCAGGACTCCGGAACCAATGCCATCGAGGCGCGCGCATTGGCGCGGCAGGCGCAGGAAATTGCACGCGAGACCGCGGCGCGGCAAGCCCTGACCGATACCAAACTCAGCGAAGTCGCCATGCAGCGCTCGCAGGTCGAGGAGCTCGTGCAGAGCATGTCGCGCTCCCGTGATGAGAACGTCCTGGTCGATATCGAGGCGGCCTTGCGGCTTGCGCAGCAGCAGGCGCTTGCCACCGGCAGCGTGGAGCCGCTGATGTCGGCATTGCGCGCCGCCGACCAGCGCCTGGAGCGTTCGGGCCAGCCGCGCCTGTCGCGCGTGCGGGGTGCCGTCGGACGCGACATGGACCGCATCCGCACCGCCAGCACCACCGATATCCCCGGGCTGCTCGTCAAGCTCGACGAACTGGTGCGGCAAGTTGACGACATGCCCCTGGCCAATGCGGTGAGCAACGCGCCCCCGCCGATTCCGCGCAAGGCCGAGGTCACCAGCGCGGCCCAGTGGTGGGAGCGCGCGCTGAACGACCTGCGAGAAGAAGCGCGCAGCCTCGTGCGCGTGAACCGCATCGACCAGCCTGAGGCCGTCCTGCTGGCACCCGAGCAATCGTTCTTCCTGCGCGAAAACCTCAAGCTGCGACTGCTCAATGCGCGCCTGGCGCTGCTTTCGCGCCAGGTGGAGTCGGCGCGCACCGACGTCGAGGCATCCGTGCAGGCCCTGCGCAAATATTTCGATCCGTCATCTCGAAAGACCCAGGCGGCGGTGGCGCAATTGCAGCAGATGCAGTCGCAGCTGCGCGTGGTCGAGTTGCCGCGCATTGATGAATCGCTGGCAGTCATTGCCACTGCAGCTGCGGGAAGGTAAGCAGTTTGCGCGCCGCCATCTGGCTTCTCCTCCTGTTCGCCATCGCGGTTGCGGTGGCGCTGTTCGCCGGCAACAACCAGGGCACGATCACGCTGTACTGGCCGCCGTACCGTGTCGATTTTTCATTGAACCTGGTGCTGTTGTTGCTGGTCGGGGCCTTCGTGCTGCTGCACCTGGCCCTGGGGGCGTTGTCGGCATTGTTCGACTTGCCCAGGCAGGCCATGCGGTGGCGCGCGCAGCAAAGGGAACGTGCGATGCATGCATCCTTTCTGGATGGCATGTCACACCTGCTCGCAGGGCGATTCATCCGTGCGCGCAAGTCAGCTGAAGTTGCACTCGCCCAGGAGAAATCGCTGGATGCTGCGGGACAGCGCGTGCCTCACGGTACGCAACTGCGAACGCTCGCACACTTGCTGGCCGCAGAAAGCGCACAGGCATTGCAGGACAGGCCCTCGCGCGAAGAGCATTTGACGCAGGCGCTGGAGCAAAGCTCTGCGCGCGACGCCATCGAAACGCACGAAGGCGCGCTGATGCGTGCGGCGCGCTGGTCGCTCGAAGATCGCGAACCCGATGCCGCGATGACGTGGCTGAACAGCCTGTCGCAAGGTGCGTCGCGCCGCACGATCGCCCTGCGCATCAAGCTGAAGGCGGCACGTCTGGCGCGTCGTTCGGCCGATGCGATGGAAACAGCGCGACTACTTGCAAAACACCGTGCGTTTTCAGCCGGCGCTGCGCAGAGCATCATCCGCGGACTCGCTATCGACTTGCTCAATGCTGCGCACGATGTCGCGCAGCTCAAGCGCGCGTGGAATTCGCTGGAGGGTTCCGAGCGACTGATGCCTGAACTCGCCGTGCATGCCGCGCAGCGGCTCACGACGCTGGGCGGGGATTCGGCGTTGGCGCGTGACTGGCTCGCGCCGGTGTGGGAGCGCCAGGCCGAATTGGGCGATTCCGTGAAGGTGAAGCTGGTGCAGGCGCTGGAAGCCGGTCTCGATACGCTGGACGCAGCCTGGCTGGCTCGTATCGAATCAGCGCAGCAAGCCAACCCGCGAGATGCCACGCTTCAATACCTTGCGGGCATGGCTTGCATGAAGCGCCAGCTCTGGGGCAAGGCACAGCAACTCATGGGACAGGCCGCGATGGGCCTGCGTGACGTGCGCCTCCACCGCAACGCGTGGCGCGCATTGGCGTTACTGGCGGAAGAGCGGGGCGATGAAGACGCAGCCGCGAAGGCCTGGAAGCGCGCGGCTACCGAGTAAGCCGGATGAATTGCAGCCCCGGAATCGATCCGGGGCTTGCATGGCAGGGAGTTTTTTCTGTCATTGCGGACTTGATCCGCAATCCATCGTCAATCAGGCGCAACGCCGCTGCGCGGTGGATGCCGGATCAAGTCCGGCATGTCATCACCTTACAGCGGCAATTGCCCTTGCTGGGGCTGCTCGAACGGCAGCTTCATGTCGCGCAGGTCGCGCTTGGTTTCCACCAGCACCAGCGGACCGTCTTCAGAGACGACTGCCGGAGCACGTTCGCGCGGCACATGCGCCGGCTTGGGTTCCGCTGCGATCGCGGCCTGCACGGCTGCGATCTTCTGGGCGTCAGAGTTCACCCACTCCAGGCCAGAGCCCTGCGCAACTTGCGCGAGGTCCGAAACCGGAAGATCGAACTTCGACACGACGGGCATGCCGCTCTTCGGCTGGGTCTGGGGCTGGGTCTGGATCGGTGCAGGGGCCGCACGGTCAGGTGCTTGCACTGGGCTGCGAGGTGCTTGAATCGCCTCACGCGGCGCGGGGGTTGCCTCGCGTGCCGGCTCGACGTCTGCCTCCTCACGGGCAGGAGCAGCCGGGCGCTCTGCCTGCTGCACCGCCTCTGGGGCCGGCGCGTGCGACGCATCTTCGTTGGCGAACCCGGTCGGGTAGCGCAGGCGCTCGCCGGTCGGAGCTGCTTCGGCTGCATCGGCAGGACGTTGCTCAGCGTCGAGCTGTGAAGTAGCACCTTCTTCGCGCGGTGCGCGGTCACCACGCTCGCGGCGATCGCGGCCATAACGGTCGCGGGAGCGCCGCTCGCGTGGCTGCTCTTCGCCGGTGGCTGCGTCAGGTCGCGCGGCGTCCTGGTGGGTGTGCGACTCCATCACCGCGTTTGCCGCAGGTGCCTGGAAATCGCCCACTTCGGATATGGTTCCGACTGAACCGGAAGCGCCTGCGAGTGCGGAGACCTCGGCCTCTTGTGCACTGTTGGGCTGCGCCGAGTCACGTGGACCGCGATCGCCGCCACGGCCGCCACGGCCACCACGTTCACGGCGTCCATCACCACGCGGTGCGCGGTCTGTACGTTGCTCGCCCTGTGCCTCGGTTCCCTGCGGGTCCATTGGCATCACGCCTTCGGAAGATTGGCGCGGGTCATCGCGTCGCTCGCCACGGTTGTCCGGGCGAGCGTCGGTGCGGGGTTCGCGCGGCTCACGTGGCTCGCGCGGCTCGCGTTGGTCACCTCGCGCTTCGCGGGGCTCACGTGCCTCGCGCGGGGGGCGTGCTTCGCGCGGCTCGCGTCCGGCTTCGCCCCGATCACCGCCGCGCTCGCCGCCACGATCCTGGCGCTCTGCGCCACGGCCGTCACGGCGTTGTTCGCCACCTTCGCGCTGGCGCTGGCCTTCGCCTGCGCGCTGTTGCTGCTGGTTGTCGCCTTCGGCTGCGACGCGTTCGCGCCTTGGCTCGCCCTCAGGGCGTCGACCATCGGTGCGTCCTTCATTGCGTCCGTCCGAACGGCGTCCACCCTGGCGCTCGCCATCACGGCTGCCCTGGCCGCCCTGGCCGCCCTGGCCATTGCCCCGGGACTCACCGCCACGACCGCCTCGGCGGCTGTCGCCACGTCCACCCTGGCGCTCGCCGCCCTGGCCGCCACGGCCGTCGCGCGGCTCCGGCTTCTTTGCATCCGAAACAGTCGCGGCAACAGGTGCTGCAGCGGGTGCCGGTGCACCACCGAACAAGCCCTTGAGCCAGCCCATGAAACCGGTCTCGGCAGGAGCCGGCGCAGGCGTTGGTGCAGGAGCGCGTGCGGCGGCCGGTGCCTTTGCGGCGGGTTCAGCCTTGATGGCCTCTGGGGTCTCGACCTTCACGACTTCAGGCCGGGGCACTGCGACGGGAGCAGGAGCGTCCGGCAGCACGCCCTTGATGATGGGCTCCTGCTTGTTGGTGCGCTCATGCGAGCGACGCGTCACGGCCGTCGGATCTTCGATTTCCTCGGCCATGGCATAGCTGGCCTGCAGGTTGTCCAGGCGCGGGTCGTCGTGCTTCAGGCGCTCGAGCCGGTAGTTCGGCGTTTCCAGCGTCTTGTTGGGCACCATGATCACGTTCAGGCGCTGCTTGAGTTCGATCTTGGAGATTTCAGGGCGCTTCTCGTTGAGCAGGAACGAAGCGACTTCAACCGGAACCTGCACATGAACTGCGGCCGTGCCGTCCTTCATGGACTCTTCCTGGATGATTCGCAGGATCTGCAGCGCCGAGCTTTCGGTGTCGCGGATGTGGCCGTGGCCGCCGCAACGCGGGCAGGGAATCGATGCGCCTTCGGACAGGGCCGGGCGCAGGCGCTGGCGGCTCATTTCCATCAGGCCGAATTTGCTGATGGTGCCGAACTGCACGCGGGCGCGGTCTTGCCGCAGTGCGTCGCGCAGGCGGTTTTCGACTTCGCGGCGGTTCTTCGACTCTTCCATGTCGATGAAGTCGATGACGATCAGGCCGCCCAGGTCGCGAAGTCGCATCTGGCGCGCGACTTCGTCGGCGGCTTCCAGGTTGGTGCGGGTGGCGGTCTCTTCGATGTCGCCGCCCTTGATGGCGCGGGCCGAGTTCACGTCGATGGAGACGAGCGCTTCGGTGTGATCGATCACGACCACGCCGCCGGACGGCAGCTTCACTTCACGTGCGTAGGCCGATTCGATCTGGTGCTCGATCTGGAAGCGCGAGAAAAGCGGTGCGTCGTCGCGGTAGCGCTTGACCCGGGCTGCGTGCTCGGGCATGACGTGCGCCATGAACTGCTGCGCCTGGTCATAGATGTCGTCGGTGTCGATCAGGATGTCGCCGATGTCGTGATTGAAGTAATCACGGATCGCGCGGATCACCAGGCTCGATTCCTGGTAAATCAGCATGGCGCCCTTGCCGCCCTTGGACGCGCCTTCGATGGCGTTCCACAGCTTGAGCAGGTAATTCAGGTCCCACTGGAGCTCTGGTGCGCTGCGGCCGATGCCGGCGGTGCGCGCAATGATGGACATACCGTTCGGGTATTCCAGCTGGTCCATGTTCTCCTTGAGCTCGGCCCGGTCGTCGCCCTCGATGCGCCGGCTGACGCCGCCGCCGCGCGGGTTGTTGGGCATGAGCACGACATAGCGGCCGGCCAGCGACACGAAGGTCGTGAGGGCTGCGCCCTTGTTGCCGCGCTCTTCCTTTTCGACCTGGACCAGCAGTTCCTGGCCTTCCTTGATCACGTCATTGATGCGGGCCTGCGAGACCGGCACACCTTGCGCGAAGTAGCTCCTGGAGATTTCCTTGAACGGCAGGAACCCGTGGCGGTCTTCGCCGTAGTCGACGAAACAGGCTTCGAGCGAAGGCTCGACGCGAGTCACGACGGCCTTGTAGATGTTGCCCTTGCGCTGTTCGCGCCCTTCGATTTCGATTTCGTAGTCGAGGAGTTTTTGTCCATCGACGATGGCGAGCCGGCGTTCTTCCGCCTGGGTCGCATTGATCAGCATCCGCTTCATAGCGTCACCTTTTTCTTTTCAAACATCACGGCCCGAAAACGGGCCAACGATGCCTGCAGGCGGCTTTGAAACGAGAAGGAATCGCGATGGCGCGACGCAGCAGCCGGGCGGTTAGCCGGGCTGGCGTGGTGTCAGGGCGAGGAGTGGGGCGTGAAGTAAGGCGAGAGGCGGTGCGCCGCGTGGGCGCGCCCGGGTGGCCACTGCTAGTGGCGCGATGTGTGGGGTCCACGCTAGGCGAACCAGCGGCGACACTGGCACATCAGCAGGGCCCATAAGCCACCGCCAGCATGCAAGGAGGATCGCCATCAACACAGGAGTTCTCGCTTCGTTCCGTCCGCCAAATCTTGGTTTGGCGTACTCATATTCCGAAATGTTTCAAAGTGCCGGCTTGGCCATCGACTTCTTCAGTCGCGATGGCGGCATCGACCTTCCAGCGTGCCCGTGGTGAGTGCGTGGACTAAACTCCAAGGCAAATCAACCACTTACAGCGTTACGCTAGTGAAACACATTATAGGGGGCGATCCTGTCCCCGCAAGTGCACAGGTGAAATGGCTGGATGTGGACGAAGATTCCGCCGGCCAGCGGCTGGATAACTTCCTCATCCGGCACTTGAAGGGTGTGCCCAAAACCCACGTCTACCGGATCATCCGCAGTGGCGAGGTGCGCGTGAACAAGGGTCGCGCCCAGGCCGATACACGCGTCGCGGCAGGGGACAAGGTTCGGCTGCCACCGGTCCGGATTTCCGAGAGGGTCGCTGAAAAGGCCGAGGCCGTCGTGCCAGGCCGTGAGTTTCCGGTGCTGTTCGAAGATGAGCACCTGATGGCCATCGACAAGCCTGCGGGTGTGGCGGTGCATGGCGGCAGCGGTGTGAGTTTTGGCGTGATCGAGCAATTGCGCCGGGCGCGTCCGGCTGCCCGTTTCCTGGAGCTGGTGCACCGGCTGGACCGCGAAACCTCGGGCATCCTGCTGATCGCGAAGAAGCGGTCAGCGCTCACCAACCTGCAAGACCAGTTCCGGGAACGCGAGACCGGCAAGACCTATCTCGCGCTGGTGGCAGGCGACTGGCCCGCCAACAAGAAGGTGATTGACGTACCGCTGCACAAATACCTGCAGGCCGATGGAGAGCGCCGGGTGAAAGTGGTGGCGCAGGGCGACCCGGACGGGATGCGTTCGATCACACTGGTCAAAGTCGCCCAGCGGATTCGTCTCCCTCTCCCGCGAGCGGGAGAGGGTCGGGGTGAGGGTGATTCTTGCGCAGCCTCCCTGCTTGAAGTCACCATCAAGACCGGCCGCACCCACCAGATCCGCGTTCACCTGTCTTCACAAGGCTTCCCGATACTGGGCGACGACAAGTACGGCGACTTCGAATTGAACAAGGCGCTGCAGAAGGCGGGATTGAAGCGCATGTTTCTGCACGCCTGGAAGCTGACGTTCACCCATCCTGCGACGGGTGAGCCGGTTTCACTCTCCTCGCCGCTTCCGCCCGGTCTTGCGGGGTTTGCTGGCGACCACTGACTTCAGCGCATCGGCGACCTCCTGTATGGCGGTCGTCCAGTCGCCCGGCGTGGACTGGCGCACCAGCCGCATGACGCCGGGATACCAGGGCGAGTCGGTGCGCTCGGTCAGCCAGCGCCAGTCTGTGCCTATGGAAGGGAGCAGCACCCAGGTGTGCTTGCCCATCGCGCCTGCAAGGTGGGCGATGGACGTGTCCACGCAGATGACGAGGTCGAGCTGCGAGATGATTGCCGCCGTATCGGCGAAGTCCTGTACTTCGCTGCCCAGTGCCGTGATGGGTTGCCCTGCTGGTGGATTGAGCGCTTCATCTTCGCCCTGTCCTTTTTGCAGGCTCACGAACGCTGTGTCAGCAGCGGCCCACAGCGGCGCCAGGCTGGCCAGCGATGGCAACGAGCGGGCCTTGTCGTTGCGGTGCCCCTTCGCGCCCTTCCAGACGAGGCCGATCCGCCTTGCGGCAACGGGCAGGCGTGGCTTCCATTTCGCAACCCGATCGGGGTCCGCCTGCAGATAGGGCAGCGCGGCCGGAATGTTGGCGCCGTTGGTTGCGAATCGCATCGGCAGGCTCAGGACATACGCGCCGTAGTCGTACTCGCCCACTTCGCGCAGGTCCGAAATCACCGTGTCGACATCTTCCAGCGTTTCGAGCAGGGCCTTGAGCGGTTGATGGCAAACGAGCGTGAGGTGCTTGACCCCGAGTGCCTTCAACTGCTTCGCATATCGCGCGAACTGGATCGAATCGCCAAATCCCTGTTCAGGCCAGATCAGGAACGTCTTGCCTTCGAGTGGTTCACCTTTCCATTCGCGGCCCGGCAGTTTCTCTTGTGCCATGACAGCGTTCTTGAGCAGATTCGAATGGCGGTACTCGTAGTGTTCCCAACCTTCTTCGAATCGACCCTGACCCAGCAACAGCACACCCAGGTTCAGGCGCGCTTCGGGAAGGTCGGGTTGCACCTGCAGCGCGCGCCTGAACGACGCTTGCGCTTCGTCCACGCGATTGACCTGCAGCAAGAGCGCACCCAGGTTGCTGTGTGCATCGGCATAGTCGGGCTTGAGCGCGATCGCGCGGGTGTAGGCCGCTTCAGCCTCGGCCCAGTTTTTCCAGTCCATGAGCACGGTGGCGAAATTGTTGGCGTACGACGGATCGTTCGGTTTCAATTCCATCGCGCGCTTGTAGGCCTGGCCAGCGTCGTCGATGCGGCCTGCGCGTTGCATGACGGTGCCCAGGTTGTTGCTTGCATCCGCAAAATCGGGTTTGAGTTCAAGCGCGCGCGAGTACGCCATCTCCGATTCGGCCAGGCGCCTGGATTCCTGCAGCACCGTGCCCAGGTTGTTCCACGCATCGGCATGGTCCGGCTGCAGCTCCAGCGCCCGCCGGATGCTCGCTTCGGCCTGCGGCCAGAGTTTTTGCCGGATGTAGAGGGCACCCAGGCCGTTGTGAGCTGCGGCGAAGCCGGGTCTTACCTGTATCGCTCGCTCATAGCTTTGCTCGGCTTCGTCCTCGCGCCCCAACGCGACGAGCAGGTTACCCAGGTTGGCATGGCCTTCGGCGTAGTCCGGCGCTGTTTCGATGGCCTTGCGATAGGACGCCTGTGCTTCGTCGCTGCGTCCCATCGCACGCAGCAAGACGGCGAGATTGTTGTGTGCCTTCGCAAGCTGGGGTGCGAGCCGGATGACCTGTCGGTAGAACGCCTCGGCCTCGATGTGACGGCCCTGCGCGCGAAGCAGGTTGGCCATCGAAAAAGCGATCTCGACGTGCTGCGGATCGAGGTCGAGTGCGCGGCGATACGCAGCTTCTGCCTCGACGGTCTTGCCGAGTTTGCGAAGCCGGCTGCCTTCATTGCCCAGGCGCACGACTTCTTCGGCGGTGGTTGGTGCTGGAACGGGTGCGGGCGTCGTTATGGCCGACGTGATGACCAGCTTGAACAGGGGCACTTCCGGCGTCACCTCTTCGGAGTCGATGCTGGCAATCGCGGATGCGGCGCCCACAGGCGTGAGGACGAACGGGGGCGGACGCTTTTTGCTGCGCACGAATTGCTCCAGCTCGCTTCGCACCCGCGCTATCAGTGGCGCCCAGTCGCGCGCGCGTTTGTCGCGAAACACGCGCATCACGCCCGGATACCAGGGGGAGTCTTCACGATCGACCAGCCAGCGCCAGTCGGCACCGAACGAGGGCAGCATCACCCAGGTCGGCTTGCCCATTGCGCCCGACAGGTGGATCACGGACGTGTCCACGCCGATCACCAGGTCGAGTCCGGCAATCACCGCAGCCGTGTCCCCGAAGTCCCGCAGCAGTTTGCCCAGCGCAGTGATCGGCTGGCCCTCGGGCGGGCTCAGTGCTTCATCTTCGCCAGCGCCTTTTTGCAGGCTGACGAAAGAGACGCCCGGCACCGTCCACAGCGATGCCAGTGCAGCCAGGCCCGGCAGCGAACGGTTCTGGTCGTTCTTGTGGACCTTGGAGCCCTTCCAGACCAGGCCGACCCGCACTCCTTTTTTGGGCAAGCGGGATTTCCAGGGAGCGATCCGGTCTGGTGGCGCCTGCAGGTAGGGCAGTTTCGCAGGAATGGTTTCGAGTTCGGTGCCCAGGCGAAGCGGCAAGCTCATCGCGTAACACCAGTAGTCATGGCTTGCCTGGGCTGCTTTCGGGTCCACGACTTCATCGATCTCGGGTAACTGGAGCAGCAACGGCCGCAGTGACTTGCCGCAGGCCCAGGTGAGGCGCGCCAGACCCAGTGAACGCAGCATGGGTGCATATCGGGCCATCTGGATGATGTCGCCGAAACCCTGCTCCGGCCAGACCAGCAGCTTCTTGCCGTTCAGGGGCTCGCCTTGCCACATCGGAAAGGGCAGGTCGGGCTTGCCGGTCTTGAAGTCGGCCCGCGCTTCAAACCGCGCTTCATACAGCTCCCAGCCCTCGGAAAACCGGCCGTCGCCCAGGTGCAGCATGGCGACGTTGAGGCGCTGGTCCGGGCCCGGCTTGATGCTCATCGCCTTTGCAAACCGCTCCTGCGCTTCCTCCCGGCGTTCGGTGTGTTGCAGCAGGACGCCAAGATTGTTGTGGGCCCAGAAGTCGTTGGGCGAGAGTTCAAGGGCGCGCCGGAAAGCGGCTTCGGCTTCCTGGAATTTGCCCCGGTGCAGAAAGACAATTCCAAGGCCATTGATTGCCGCGCCGAAGTCGGGCCTGATTTCGATCGCGCGGGAAAACGAAGCGCAGGCCTCGTCCATGCGGCCCAGCTTCTGCAGGACGAGTCCAAGGCCGTGGTGGGCCGGCGCCGAATCGTCCCGCAACGCGATCGCGCGGCGGTAGGCTGCCTCGGCCTCAGGCAGCTTGCCCGCGTTGTTCAAGGTGTTGCCAAGATACAGCTGCGTATCGAGTGAATCGGGGTCCAGGCTTTCGGCCTTGCGTAGCGCGGCTTCCGATTCGTCAAAGCGACCGCAATGCTCCAGCAGGTGGCCCAGGAGTCGATGGGTCGATGGGTTGTCGGCCTGCGAGTCGATCGACGCCCTGAGTGCGGCCAGGGCTTCATCGACCTTGCCGGTCTGCAGCAGCAGCACCGCCAGCAGGTGATGCGCGTCGGCATTGTGTGGGTCGATCTCCAGGGTGCGGTGAAAGACAGCCCTGGCATCCGCCACGCGTCGCAGCGAGTGCAGCATCTGGCCCAGGTTGTTCAGGAACACCGGGTCTTCGCGAAGCGACAGTGCCTTGCGCATGTGCTGCTCGGCCTCGGCGTAGCGTTTTTCGCGCAGCATCACGCCGCCCAGCAGGTGCCAGGCATCGGCGTGGGAGGGATCGGCTTGCAGGACTCTTTCGTAGCCGGCCTTCGCTTCGTCCACGCGCCCCGCCTGGTGGGCAGCAAATGCGGCCTTGAATTCTTCTGCGACGGGGGAAGCAATTGCAGGGACGGGTTTCATAGACGTTGCCGCACGGTCATTCGCAAATTGTTCCAGCGCCGCTCGGACGCGCTCCACGAGTGGCGCCCAAATGCGTTGATCGTCATTTCGCCACAGACGCATCGTGCCCGGATACCACGGCGAATCGTCCCGGCCAATGAGCCATCGCCAATCCACGCCGAGCGAAGGCAGCATCACCCAGGTCGGCTTGCCCATCGCACCTGCAAGGTGAATCACCGATGTGTCGACACCGATGACCAGGTCGAGTTGGTCAATGACGGCAGCAGTGTCGCTGAAATCCTGCAACAGGTGACCGAGCGCCACGATGGTCTGCCCCGGCGGAGGGTTCACCGCCTGGTCTTCGCCCGCGCCTTTTTGCAGGCTCACAAAGGTGATGCCCGGTATCGACCAGAGGGGCGCAAGATCAGCCAGGCCCGCAAGCGAGCGGCGGGCGTCGTTGATATGGCTGGCCGAACCCTTCCAGGCCAGCCCGACCTTGATGCCCGTTGTGGGAATCCTGTCGCGCCACTGCCTCACCTTGTTCGGGTCTGCGCGCAGGTAAGGAAGCTGGGCGGGAATCGTTTCGAGCGTGGTCCCCATGCGCATGGGCAGGCTCATCGCGTAGCACCAGTAGTCGTGCGGCTGCGCAGCGGTGTCTCTTGTCGTCACCTGGTCGATGCCGGGCACGGCTGCCATCAGCTCGCGCAGTGGTTCGCCACAAACCCACGTCAGCTTCGATACGCCCAACTGCTTGAGCATGGGCACGTAGCGCACGACCTGCAGGGTGTCGCCATGGCCTTGCTCACTCCAGACGATGAGCGATTTGCCTTCAAGAGGCTCGCCCGCCCATTGGGGAAACGCATAGCCGGGTGAACGGATAGATCCATCGAACAGGTCCGGCTTGTGCCGGGCTTCGTAGTAGGGCCAGCCTTCTTGCATCCGGCCCATCGACAGCAGCAGCATTCCCATGTTGAGCAGCACATCGGCGTCGTGCTGCAAGTCGCCACTTTCCGGTCGCAGCGCCAGGGCGCGCCGCACGACCGCTTCAGATTCTTCGCGGCGGCCCATGTCCGCGAGCACGATGCCCAGGTTGTTCAGGGCCCAGAAATTGTCCGGCTCCAGTTCGACCGCACGCCTGAATGCGCTTTCCGCCTCGTGGAATTGGCCGCGCTCGCGTTGGGAGGTCCCGATGCCGTTCAGGGCGGCTGCGAAGTCGGACTGGAGGGCCAGCGCCTTGCGGAACATGGCTTCGGCTTCGTCCCAGCGGCGCAGGCGATGCAAGGCGACGGCCAGCCCCTGGCAGGACTGCGCCGTGGCGAGTCCCAGTTCGAGGGCTTTGCGATGGCATTGTTCAGACTCGCGCACTCGCCCGCGACGCCCCAGGACGTGGCCGAGCAGGAACCAGGCTTGCGCAAATGGCGGGCTGAGCCTGATGGCCTTGCGCAGTTCGCCTTCTGCCGCTTCGAATCGGCCGGCACGGTACAGGACGTCAGCGAGTTCGTGCCGCATCTCAACGGCGGCTGGCGCAAGCTCGATTGCGCGCCGCAGGGCCTTCTCGCAGGCATCCAGTCTTTTTTGCGCCCGGAGCGCCCGGCTCAGGTTCAGGTGGAAGAGCGGGTCGTCGCGCAGCGCCAGCGCCTTCAGGAATGCCTCTTGCGCACCTGCAAAGTCGGCCAACTGGAGTAACACGCCGCCCAGCAAATGCCAGGCGTGCGGGTTTGCCGGGTCATCGGCCAGCACGTTCAGGCACGCTGCTCGGGCCTGCTCGAACCTGCCGCCCCGCAGTGCTGAAGTCGCGCCCGCAAGCAGGTTCATTGCCTGGTCCGTTGCAATTGCTTGTGGGGTCGGGGCGGTCGGTCGGGCTTTTTTCAAGGGCGGTGTCAATGGCTGCATCTTTATACCTGCAAGCGCTGCCACAGCGCGCCCTTGATAATCAGGTCATGACCCAGCCGCGCCCCCGCCGTTTCGACCTGATTGCATTCGATTGGGATGGCACCCTTTTCGACTCCACGAAGATCATCGTGCGCTGCATACAGCGCGCCGTGGTCGACGTGGGCGGACGCGAGCCGACCGAGGAGGCCGCCTCCTATGTCATCGGCATGGCGCTATCGCAGGCGCTGGCTCACGCAGCGCCTGACGTGCCCAGGGAAAAACACCCTGAACTGGGCCAGCGCTATCGGCACTATTACGCGCAGCACCAGGACGACCTGGTCCTGTTCGACGGCGTGCTGGAAATGCTGGACGAACTGCGGGGCCGGCAGCACCTGCTGGCGGTTGCCACGGGCAAGTCGCGCCACGGCCTGGACGACGCGCTTCGCACCGTGCAACTCAAGGGCCGGTTCCACGGCTCGCGCACCGCTGATGAAACCGCCGGCAAGCCCCACCCCCTGATGCTCAGGGAGCTGATGCAGGAGTTCGGCTGCACACCGCAGCGCACACTCATGATCGGCGACACGACGCACGATTTGCAGATGGCCGTGAACGCCGGTTGCGCGTCTGTCGGCGTGAGTTATGGCGCGCACGAACCCGCTGCATTCGATGCGCTTTCTCCGTTGTTCGTCGCGCACCGCGTCAGCGAACTGCGGGCCTGGCTACTTGAAAATGCGTGACCATCCCCAGCGCCTGCGATAGCCCCATGGAAGAAGTCATTCCCCTTTGCAGTTCGACCGATCTGGCAGATGGCGGCATGGCCGTGCCGTTTGATGTTTCCTATGGCGGCCAGACCTGCCGGGCGTTTGCTGTGCGCTGGCAGGGGCAGGTTCATGCATACCTCAACCGCTGCACGCACGTGGCGATGGAAATGGACTGGCAACCCAACCGGTTCTTCGACGACTCTGGCCGATGGCTGCTTTGCAGCACGCACGGCGCGGTGTACCAGCCCGACACGGGCGAATGTGCCAGTGGGCCCTGCCGCGGAGGGCTTGTTCGCATCATCCTCTCGGAACACGGGGGTGTGGTGCACTGGCATACTGACTACAACCTAAAACCGATCGAGTTCTGACATGCAAGATACACAGCCTCCGGCGACTTATCCGGAGGAGCCGCACGCGCAGGCATCTGCTGCGGCACGGGAAACCGAACGCCTCCTGGCCATGGAGCGCGCCACCTTCGAAAAGCTCATGTTTGCGACGCTGGAAGAGCAGCGCACGAACCGCCGCTGGCGCCTGTTCACGCGCATGGCGTGGTTGCTGTTCTTTGTCGTGCTGTTCTGGTCGTTGATGCATCGTGGCGCGAGCACCGACAAGTCGCTGCCCCACACCGCCGTCATCGAGATCAAGGGCGAGATCGCCTCGGGCAGCGATGCGAGCGCCGAGACGGTGGTCGCCGCCATGCGCAGCGCATTCGAGGACACCGGTGCGCAGGCGCTGGTGTTGCTCATCAACTCGCCCGGTGGCAGCCCGGTGCAGGCCGGCATCATCAACGACGAAATCCGCCGCCTGAAGGCCAAGTACAAGAAGCCTGTTTATGCAGTGGTCGAGGAGTCGTGCGCATCTGCGGCTTACTACATCGCAGCAGCCACCGATCGCATCTACGTCGACAAGGCGAGCATCGTGGGCAGCATTGGCGTGCTGATGGACGGCTTCGGATTCACCGGCCTCATGGACAAGCTTGGCGTCGAGCGCCGCCTGATGACGGCCGGCGAGAACAAGGGCTTTCTCGACCCGTTCAGCCCCCAGACCGAAAAGCACCGCGTGTTCGCCCAGGGGATGCTCGACCAGATTCACAAGCAGTTCATCGATGCCGTCAAGGCAGGCCGTGGCAAGCGCCTCAAGGAAACACCTGAGCTCTTCACCGGCCTCTTCTGGACCGGCCAACAGGCCGTGGACATGGGTCTGGCCGACCAGTTGGGCAATCTCGACTATGTGGCCCGCGAAGTGGTCAAGGCCGAAGACCTGGTGGACTACACCCGTCGTGACAATGTGGCAGAGCGGCTGGCCAAGAAGTTCGGCGCTTCCATCGGCGAAGGTGCCGTGCGCGCCCTCAAGGCAATTCCGGCGATTCGCTGATTGCTGTAGCCGGGCCGGCCCTTCAGCGGCCAATCAGGAAGACGGCGGGCGTATCGTTGGCGACCGGGCAGGGGGCGCCCCGCCATGCTTTCACCGCGCGGCTTGCGGTGACCTCGGCTGGCAGCGTCAGGGCGCTGCCCACGGCAAGCCGGGTCTGGGTCTGCAGCGTCTTCACGAGCGCTTCCCACATCGCGAGGTTGCGGTAGGGCGTCTCGATGAACATCTGGGTTTGTCCTTTCAACGCCGCCGCCTCCAGCTCCCGAATGCGCTGGGCGCGCTGCGTTGCATCCTGGGGCAGATAGCCCACAAAGGCGAAGTTCTGCCCGTTCAATCCGCTGGCAGCCAGCGCCAGCAGGAGCGAGACCGGACCCACCAGCGGCACCACGTCGATGGCGAGGTCGTGAGCGGCGCGCACGACCGACGAGCCCGGATCGGCCACTGCAGGCATTCCGGCTTCGCTCAGCAGTCCCATGTCCCTGCCTTGCAGGGCTGCGGCAAGCAGGGGTCGCGCATCGAATTCGCCGCCGTGGTCGCCCTTTTTGTGCACCTCGCGCGGGAGTTCAACGATTGACTGCTCCTGCAGGGACAGCGCGAGCGGATGAACCTCATGAATGCGCTTGAGGTAAGCCCGCGCGCTCTTGGCGTTTTCGCAGATCCAGTGCGTGACCAGCGAGGCCGTGTGCAGTGTTTTGTCGGGCATCACGCCCGACAGGGGCCCCGGTGAGCCGGTGCCGAAATCCAGGGGCGCGGGGACGAGAAAGAGTTTGCCGTGTGGCATGGGGGGCTGAATTCAGAACAGCCGGATGCCGGCTTCGCGCAGCATCTGGCAGGTGCGGATGAGCGGCAAGCCGACCAGCGCTGTGGGGTCGTCGCTTTCGATCGATTCCAGCAGTGCAATGCCCAGGCCTTCACTCTTGGCGCTGCCTGCGCAGTCGTAGGGCTGCTCTGCCCTCAGGTAACTTTCGATCTCGGCAGCGCCGAGGTCGCGAAAACGCACTTCGACCGGCGCAAGGTCGACCGCCTCAAACCCGGTAGCGCTGCAAACCACCGCGACCGCCGTCTGGAAGACGACCCTGCGGCCGCTCATTCGTCCGAGCTGGGCAACTGCGTTGGCGTGATTGCCGGGTTTTCCCAGTGGCTCGCCTTCCAGATCTGCGACCTGGTCCGACCCGATCACGACCGCATCCGGAAATCGTGCTGCGACTGCAAGAGCCTTCGCGCGCGCCAGCCGCAAGGCCAGCTCGCGCGGCGACTCGCCTTGCAGTGGCGATTCGTCCACGTCAGGCACTGCGACCTCGAATGGCAATCGCAAGCGCGACAGCAGCTCACGGCGGTAAATGGAGCTCGAACCCAGCACGATGGAGCGGTTGGTGGGCATGGTGGCGGCTTCAGGCATCGTTCGATTCTCTTACACTGGGCCGCATGACAAGGCAGTTCTCGGCAGGTCGGCTCGATGTGAAGTCTTTTGCGGAAGATGGATCGTCACTCCACGGTGAAGTCCCGGTGCGCGAGTTCGCGCGCATTTTTGCGGAAACGCAAGGTCGCGCAGTCGATTCGCAGGTGGCCTGGAGCGCCCAAGGGGAGTTGCGCAACCCTGGTCACGTGAATCCGCAGGTCTGGCTGCATCTGAAGGCTTCGACCGAGCTGCCCCTGACCTGCCAGCGATGCATGGGCCCGGTGGACGTGCCCATTGCTTTCGACCGGTCCTTTCGCTTTGTCGCCGACGAGGAAACCGCCGCCACGCAGGATGACGAGTCGGAAGAAGACGTGCTCGCGCTGAGCCGGACTTTCGACCTGGTGGAGCTCATCGAGGACGAAATCCTGATGGAGATGCCAATCGCCCCGTTCCATGAAATCTGCCCGGAAAGCGTGCAATTGTCTGCAGTCGATGACGGTTTTGAGGAGGCTGGGGGCGCGCGGGAAAACCCGTTTGCCGTCCTGGAGACGCTCAAGTCCGGGGTCAAGAAGGGCTAGTGATGGCCGTGCGGGAGACGGTGGGCTATAATCGCGGGCTTCGCCCAGCAATCACCAACCAACCGCCCTTGCGTCATGTTTCATGGCACTGGGCCTTGAATCCAGGAGCCCATCATGGCCGTCCAGCAAAACAAGAAATCGCCGTCCAAGCGCGGCATGCACCGTTCGCACAATGCCCTGGTGACGCCAGGCATTGCAGTCGAGCCGACCACCGGCGAAATCCATCTTCGCCACCACATCAGCCCCACCGGCTTTTATCGTGGCCGCAAGGTGCTCAAAACAAAGCACGACGCCTGAACCTGACAGGCATCGATTAAGGCCCGACTGCCTCGCAGTGCGGGCCTTTTCATTTGTCAGTCGCGATTACATTTAGTGCCATGACTACTCTGGCCGTCGATTGCATGGGTGGTGACCACGGCCCTGTCGTCACACTCGCCGCCTGCAAGAATTTCCTGGATCATCACCCGCAAGCCCAACTGCTTCTGGTGGGTGCAGCCGACAGGCTGGCCGCTTTCAAGCACTCCCGCGCTCGAGTCATCGCAGCGACCGAAGTGGTTGCCATGGATGACTCCGTCGAAGTGGCATTGCGGCGAAAAAAAGATTCATCCATGCGCGTCGCGATCCAGCAGGTCAAGGATGGCAACGCGCAGGTCGCCGTTTCAGCGGGCAATACCGGCGCGCTCATGGCGCTGGCTCGCTATCTCCTGAAGACTGAAGACGGCATTGATCGCCCAGCCATTGCATCTCCGTTGCCGAACGCCAAAGGCGGGTCTACCACTGTGCTGGACCTCGGCGCCAATGTGGACTGCACGGAGCATCATCTGCTGCAGTTTGCGGTCATGGGGTCCGCCCTGGTTTCTGCGCTGAACAATGTGGAGTCGCCCAGCGTGGGTCTGCTCAACATTGGTGAGGAAATCATCAAGGGTAGCGAAGTGATCAAAAAGGCAGGTGAATTGCTTCGATCTGCCGCCAACAATGGCGATCTCAATTTTTACGGCAACGTCGAAGGTAACGATATCTTCAAGGGAACGACCGAAATCGTGGTGTGTGACGGTTTTGTCGGAAACGTCGCGCTGAAAACCAGCGAAGGCCTGGCTTCAATGATCGGAGGGTTCCTCAAGGAAGAGTTTTCCCGTAACGCATTGACGAAAATTGCGGCAATTGCTGCTTATCCCATCCTATCTGCGTTTAAAAACCGGGTCGATTACCGTCGATACAATGGAGCTGCATTGCTGGGCCTGCGGGGGCTTGTCTTCAAGAGTCACGGCTCTGCAGATGAGTTTGCTTTCGAGCAGGCTTTGAACCGGGCGTATGATGCGGCCCGAAACAAGCTGCTGGAACGTGTGCAGGCCCGGATCGCCCATGCGCGGCCCTTGCTGGCAGCCAGTGAAGAGACCCAAGCAACGGCCGATGCCGTCGTCACCTGACTTACATGAACAGATATTCGCGAATTACCGGCACTGGCAGCTACCTGCCGCCGCGCCGCGTGACGAATGCCGACCTTGCGGCCGAACTTGGGGCAAGCGGCGTCGAAACGTCAGACCAGTGGATCGTCGACCGAACCGGGATTCACGCCCGGCACTTCGCAGCGACCGATGTCACCAGCAGCGATCTGGGTGCGCAAGCAGCACGCAACGCGCTGGAAGCGGCGGGAATCGCCGCAGGTGAGATAGACCTCATCATCGTTGCGACGTCGACGCCGGATATGGTGTTTCCATCGGCGGCGTGCATCCTGCAGAACAAGCTCGGCATTGCCGGCTGCGCTGCATTTGATGTGCAGGCCGTCTGCAGTGGCTTTGTGTATGCGCTGACGGTGGCCGACTCCCTCATCAAGACAGGTGCAGCCAGCAAGGCGCTGGTTATCGGCGCGGAAGTGTTCTCGCGCATTCTCGATTTCACCGACCGGACAACCTGCGTGCTTTTCGGAGACGGGGCTGGTGCCGTGGTGCTCGAGGCTTCCGACACACCGGGCATCCTGGCCAGCGACCTTCACGCCGATGGCAAGCACGTCGGCATCCTGTGCGTCCCGGGAACGGTCTCTGGTGGCAAAGTCATGGGCGACCCGCTCCTGAAAATGGATGGCCAGGCCGTGTTCAAACTCGCGGTCGGCGTGCTGGAGGATGCCGCGCGTGCAACGCTCGCCAAAGCTGGCCGGACGGCAGAAGATATCGATTGGCTGATCCCGCACCAGGCCAACATCCGCATCATGCAGGGCACGGCGAAGAAGCTGAAGCTCCCATTGGACAAATTGATTGTCACGGTGGACCAGCATGGCAACACATCAGCCGCTTCGATTCCGTTGGCACTCGATGCTGCAGTGCGCAGTGGCAAGATCAAAAAGGGTGACACGCTCATGCTCGAAGGCGTGGGCGGCGGCTTCACCTGGGGCGCGGTGCTGGTTGATTTCTAGCGTTGTCCCGGCCCCCAACCCAAATCACATTCCATTCATGAAACCGTTCGCATTTGTCTTTCCGGGGCAAGGCTCCCAATCCGTCGGCATGCTTGACGCATGGGGCGACCATCCGGCGGTCACGGAAGCTGTCAGGGAAGCATCGGACGCGCTGGGTGAGGACGTTGGCCAGCTCATCAAGGCTGGGCCCAAGGAAGTGCTGGGCCTCACCACGAACACGCAGCCTGTGATGCTGGTAGCTGGCGTCGCCGCTTATCGCGCATGGTTGGCTGAAGGCGGTTCAGTTCCCTCGGTTGTCGCCGGTCATTCGTTGGGTGAGTATTCGGCGCTGGTTGCTTCTGGTGTGTTGACACTCGCACAGGCCGCGCCGCTGGTGCGGTTTCGGGCGCAGGCGATGCAGGAGGCGGTGCCAGTGGGCACGGGTGCGATGGCTGCCATCCTTGGCATGGGCGCCGAGAAGGTCATTGAAGGTTGCGCAGAAGTTGTTCGCAGCTTCGGGCCCGGCACCCCGGAAGTCGTCGAGGCCGTGAATTTCAATGATCCGGCGCAGACGGTCATTGCCGGCAGCAAGGCGGCAGTGGACAGGGCGTGCGAGGTGCTCAAGGCCAACGGCGCCAAGCGAGCACTGCCGCTGGCCGTCTCGGCGCCTTTTCACTCCAGCCTCATGAAACCGGCGGCTGAAAAACTGCGTGAGAAACTGGCTGCGACGTCTTTCTCGCCACCGCAAATTCCGGTGATCAACAACATCGAGGTCAAGGTCGAGACCGATGCTGACCGCATTCGCGCGGCGCTTTACGCGCAGGCCTTTGGCCCCGTGCGCTGGGTCGAGTGCGTTCAGGCCATCAAGGCACGTGGCATCACGACGATTGTCGAGTGCGGTCCGGGCAAGGTGCTGGCGGGCATGGTCAAGCGAATTGATGGGGAGCTGACAGGCGCAGCGATGTTCGATCCGGCGTCGCTGGCCGAAGTGAAGGGCCTGGTTCAATGAGTATCCAATTTGAAGGGCAGGTTGCCCTGGTCACCGGCGCCTCCCGTGGGATCGGCGCTGCCATCGCGCTGGAGCTGGCGCATCGCGGCCTGAAGGTGATCGGCACTGCAACCACCGACGACGGCGCCGCGAAGATTTCGGCTGCTTTGTCGGCGTACGCGGGATGCAGGGGAGCCACCCTCGACGTCAATGATGCAAAGGCTGCCGAAGCCGTGATCGACGCCATCGCCAAGGAGCACGGCGGCCTGCAGGTTCTGGTAAACAACGCCGGCATTACGCGCGACATGCTTGCCATGCGCCTGAAGGACGACGACTGGGACGCGGTGCTCGACACCAACCTGAAGGCCGTGTTCCGGATGAGTCGCGCGGTGATGCGCACGATGATGAAGCAGCGCTACGGCCGCATCATCAGCATCACGTCGGTGGTCGGTGCGTCAGGAAATCCGGGGCAGGCGAACTATGCGGCTGCGAAGGCCGGCGTCGCGGGAATGAGCCGATCGCTCGCCCGGGAGCTGGGCAGCCGCGGCATCACCGTCAATTGCATTGCACCCGGCTTCATAGAAACCGACATGACAGCCAGCCTGCCCGAAGAGCAGCAAAAGGCATTGCTAGGCCAGATCCCCCTTGGGCACCTGGGCAAGCCAGCCGACATTGCACATGCCGTGGCATGGTTGGCATCGCCGCAGGCCGGCTACGTAACCGGACAAGAAATACACGTCAACGGCGGCATGTACATGTGACGATGCATTGATTTTCCCCACCGGTTGATCCGCCCGGTGCTGGCCTACAGAAATCCAAGGCGTGGGCAGCTTAAAATCGCGGATTCATTTACAACCCTCTGAGGGAACCATGAGCGATATCGAAGCACGTGTCAAAAAAATTATCGCCGAGCAACTCGGCGTGGAAGAGTCCCAGGTCACCAGTGAAAAAGCCTTTGTGGCAGATCTGGGCGCAGACTCCCTTGACACCGTGGAACTGGTGATGGCGCTCGAAGACGAGTTCGGCATCGAGATTCCCGACGAGGACGCCGAGAAGATCACCACGGTGCAAAACGCGATCGACTACGCGAACACGCACCAGAAGGCCTGACGGATTGCCGATGACTGGAACCGGACGCCGGATCGTCGTTACGGGACTGGGCTGTGTGAGCCCCGTGGGCAACACGGTGGGCGAGTCCTGGTCTAACCTGCTGGCGGGCAAGTCGGGCATTGCCCCGATCACATTGTTCGATGCGTCGAACTTTGCGTGCAAGTTTGCCGGCGAGGTCAAGGGGTTCAATATCGGGGACTACATTCCCGAGAAGGAAGCCCGTCACATGGATCGCTTCATCCATCTTGGGATGGCTGCGGCCTGCCAGGCCGTTGCTGACTCGGGACTTCCCACCGGCGATGCGCTGGGCGAGGAGGAAGCGACCCGCATCGGCTGCAACATCGGTGCGGGCATCGGTGGCTTGCCGATGATCGAGCACACGCACGCCGAGCTTACCAATCGCGGACCGCGCCGCATTTCCCCGTTTTTCGTGCCGGCTTCGATCATCAACATGATCTCCGGTCACGTGTCGATCAAGTATGGTTTCAAGGGCGTCAACATCGCCGTTGTCACGGCCTGCACAACCGGCCTGCATGCGATCGGTCTTTCTGCCCGCCTCATTCAGGCAGGTGACGCGGACGTGATGATCGCCGGTGGTTCCGAGGCCGCCATCTCCCCCCTGGGTATTGGCGGCTTTGCATCCGCTCGTGCACTTTCCACGCGCAATGACGATCCCGCCACGGCGTCCCGTCCCTGGGACAAGGACCGCGACGGATTCGTTCTCGGTGAGGGTGCTGGCGTTGTCGTTCTCGAAGAGTACGAGCACGCAAAGGCGCGCGGCGCGAAGATCTATGCGGAGCTGGTCGGTTTCGGCATGACCGCCGATGCGTTTCACATGACGGCACCCGATATCGACGGCCCGCGCCGTTCGATGGTGAATGCGATGCGCAATGCAGGTCTCAACATGGACCAGGCGAACTATCTCAACGCGCACGGCACATCGACACCGCTGGGTGACCTCAACGAGACCAATGCGATCAAGGCAGCCTTTGGCGATGCCGCCAGGAAGCTCGTGGTGAATTCCACGAAGTCGATGACGGGGCATTTGCTCGGTGGCGCAGGTGGAATCGAATCCGTCTTCACCGTACTCGCCTTGCACGAGCAAAAGAGTCCCCCAACGATGAACATCTTCAACCAGGACCCCGAGTGCGACCTGGACTACTGCGCCAATGAGGCGCGGGAGATGAAGATCGATATCGCAGTGAAGAACAACTTCGGCTTCGGCGGCACGAACGGCACACTCGTGTTCAAGCGCCTCCAGTAGCAGCTGTCCTGAAATCCAGCCATCCATGCACAGCGCCCCATCGGTGACCTATCCGGTGGGGCGTTCGCGCTTTGCAGGCTTTGCCATGATTGCGTTGTGGCTGCTCGGCGCGGCCGCTGTTGGCGCGTGGTGGCTACAGGCGCAAACACCGGGTTGGCGCACAGTCGTGGCCTGCCTGCTCGTGGCAGGGAGCGGTTGTCTGGCAGCGATCACCTGGCGAAGCAGTCCGGTCGGTAGCATGGCGTGGGACGGCGAGAAATGGAACCTGTCGGCCCACCAGACGCCGTCGGGTGGCGCGGTCGCAGTGGCGCTCGACCTGCAGCAGTGGATCTTGCTGCAATGGCGGGCCGAAGCCGGCTCGCAATGGTTGTGGGTTGAACGCCGCGCAAGGCCTGAGCGCTGGGATGACATGCGCCGTGCGGTATATTCGCGCCCCAGACCGCAAGCGCCAGGCGCGGCGGCATCATGACGAAGATTCCTCCAGCACCACCCCCCAGTCCCGCCGACACCGACCTCATGCTTGTCGAGCGCACGGTCGCGGGTGACCAGCGGGCGTTCGAATTGTTGGTGCTCAAGTACCAGCGGCGTATCGAAAGGCTCATCGGCCGCATGGTGCGAGACTCGGACCTGGTCGAAGACATCGCACAGGAAACCTTCATTCGCGCATACCGTGCACTCGCGCAGTTCAGGGGCGAAGCGCAGTTCTACACCTGGCTGTACCGGATCGCAGTGAACACCGCCAAAAAGGCGCTGGTGGACATGAAGCGCGACCCGACGGTGTCTGAATCTGCGCTGAGAGGCGGCAGTGGTGACGACGAAGATGAAACTTCCGCCGTCGAGAACGAACTAACCACCTCGGAGACCCCGGAAACGGTGTTGGCCGCCAAGGAAATCGCCAATGCGGTCAATGCCGCCATGGAAGCGCTGCCTGAAGAGCTTCGCCAGGCCGTGACCCTTCGCGAGATCGAAGGCCTGAGTTACGAAGAGATTGCGGAAGTGATGGACTGCCCCATCGGCACGGTACGGTCGCGGATTTTTCGCGCACGCGAGTCGATTTCGGCGAAGGTGAAACCGATGCTGGAGAACCAGACAGGCAAGCGCTGGTGAGTCCAGATGGGTATAGGTAAATCAGGGAATCGAGGGGATCGAGGTTTGTGATGGACGACATGCAGAAAAACGAAATCATCTCGGCATTGGCCGACGGACAACTCCAGGGCGTCGAGTTCGACGAGGGGCTGGCGTTGGCTAGCGGCGATCAGGCTTCACGCGAGCTCTGGCACCGCTATCACCTGATCGGTGACGTCCTGCGATCGGGCGAGCACGCGGCAGGCACCTTGCCGTCGGTGTTCATGGGCCGCTTGCAGATGCGTTTGCAGCAGGAGCACGCGTTGCCGGCTGTCGAAGTCAAGCCTGTGCCTGCGTTGGCGGCTTCAGCGATGTCCAATGGCCCGGCCGCCAACGACTCGAACTTTCGCTGGAAGATGGTTGCGGGCTTCGCTTCTGTGACTGCGGTGGCCGCCATTGGCTGGTCGATGGCGACCGGCTCCGGCGCCGGGTCTGCCGGGCAAGCGCAGCTTGCGGCTGCGCCGGCGGCATCGGCGGTGCCAGTGCTGGCGAGCGCGGTCGGTACCAAGGGCGGCGTGATGTTGCGCGACCCGAAGCTCGATGAATTCCTCGCGGCCCATCGCCAGCTCGGCGGCGCATCGGCGCTGCAAATGCCAGCAGGCTTCCTGCGTAACGCCACCTATGAGGGTGCGGGCCGCTGAAGGCGGCTGCTCGCGCATGGAAATCTTCCCACGGACCTCATTCATCATGGCCGCGCTGCTGACAGGCGGCGCAGCAATGGCCCAGGCCGAAGAGGCCCTGGTCCTGGCACAGGCGCCTGCACACGGACAGCAGGCTTCGTCGGCCGCACATTATCCCGAGCGCAGTGTCAGCGAGTGGCTGCTTCGCATGCACGAGGCCTCGAAGCTTCGAAGCTACATCGGGACGTTTGTGGTGCTCTCCAACAACGGCAGCATGTCCAGTGCCCGCATCTGGCATGCGTGCGAGGGCGACCAGCAGGTCGAGCGCGTCGAGTCGCTGACCGGCGCACCCCGTTCGACCTTCCGTCGCAACAACGAAGTCGTGACCTTCCTGCCGGAGCTGCGCGTCGCGCGTACCGAAAAGCGCGAGTCGCTCGGGCTGTTTCCCAACCTGATCAAGTCCAGCGACAGTTCGATCCCTGATTTCTACTCGGCACGCCGTCTGGGTGGCGACCGTGTGGCCGGATTCGCTGCCGACGTGGTGCAGTTGGCGCCCAAAGACAACCTGCGCTACGGCTACCGCATCTGGAGCGAACGCAAGTCGGGCCTGGTGGTGAAACTTCAAACCATCGATGCCGACGGCACAGTGCTGGAGCAGGCCGCTTTCTCGGAGCTTCAGCTCGATGCGCCGGTGCGCATCGACAAGTTGAACCAGATGATGTCGGCCACTGAAGGCTGGCGCATTGAAAAGGCTGAAGCGCTCAAGACCACTGCAGCCGCTGAAGGATGGCACCTGAAGTCGGCGATTGCCGGCTTCAAGCCCATCAATTGCTACAAGCGTCCCGTTGGCGCTGGCGGTGCGGGCAGCGATGGCGCTATTCACTGGATTTTTTCGGATGGTCTTGCAGCTGTCTCGCTTTTCGTCGAGCAATACGACGCCAAGCGTCACGCGCAGGAAGGCATCTTCGCCTCCGGCGCGACCCAGACGCTGACTCGCCGCATCCAGGACTGGTGGCTCACTGCCGTGGGTGAAGTGCCCTCGCAGACGCTCAATGCCTTTGCGCAGAGCCTTGAGCGGCGCAAGTAAGCCCCCATCTAGGCCCCATGCGACCCAGGTTTCGCACATCAGCCGCTGAACCATTTCGCAGGTTTTCATTCTCAGCAGAGAGGGCTGCCCGAGCCCGCCATCTCCCAAGGAAAGTATGTCCAGCATGAAGACGATCGACTTGAAAAAAATTCGCGCGTATGCGGTCGTGGCCGCGCTCGCAGTGGGCACGACCATCGCGCTGGTCCCAGCCCGGCCGGTCTCCGCACAGGCAGTTCGTGGCCTTCCCGATTTCACCGACCTGGTCGAACAGGTCGGGCCATCGGTGGTCAACATTCGTACCGTGGAGCGCGTTCGCAGCAGCTCCGCTTCCGGCCTTCCCGGCAACATGGACGAAGAGATGCAGGAGTTTTTCCGGCGCTTCTTCGGCCAGCCCATGCCGGGAACGCCCGGCCAGCCGCGACAGGCGCCGCGCCCGAATCGTCCGCAGCAGGATGAAGAGCAGACGCAACCGCGCGGCGTGGGCTCTGGTTTCATCCTGAGCAGCGACGGTTTCGTGATGACCAACGCCCATGTGGTCGAAGGCGCCGACGAAGTCGTCGTCACGCTGCCTGACAAGCGTGAATTCAAGGCGCGCATCATCGGCGCCGACAAGCGCACCGATGTTGCTGTCGTGAAGATCGAAGGCGCGGGTTTTCCGGCGGTGCGGATCGGCGACAACAATCGCCTCAAGGTCGGTGAATGGGTAATGGCCATCGGCTCGCCGTTCGGCCTTGAGAACAGCGTGACTGCCGGCATCGTGAGCGCCAAGGGCCGCGACACCGGCGACTACCTGCCGTTCATCCAGACTGACGTGGCGATCAACCCCGGAAACTCTGGCGGACCGCTCATCAACATGCGAGGTGAGGTGGTCGGCATCAACAGCCAGATCTATTCACGTTCGGGCGGCTTCATGGGCATCTCGTTTGCGATCCCCATCGATGAAGCAATGCGCGTGAGTGAGCAACTGCGTGTGTCGGGACGCGTCCAGCGCGGACGCATCGGCGTGCAGATCGACCAGGTGACCAAGGACGTCGCCGAGTCCATCGGTCTGGGACGGGCGCAGGGCGCGCTGGTGCGCAGCGTCGAAAGCGGCTCGCCCGCTGACAAGGCGGGCGTCGAAGCCGGCGACATCATCACGAAGTTCGACGGCAAGGTGATCGATCGTGCAACCGACCTGCCGCGCCTGGTGGGCAGCGTCAAGCCGGGCACGCGCAGCAGCGTGACCGTGTTCCGCCGTGGTGGATTCAAGGACCTGGCTGTGGTGATTGCAGAAGTCGAGCCCGAGAAGCCAGCGCGCACAGCCCAGGCAGCCAAGGAAGAAAAGCCGAAGTCGTCGCCGGCCGCGCAGTCGGTGGGTCTCACGGTCAGCGACCTCACGGACGCACAGCGCAAGGAACTCAAGATCAAGGGCGGTGTGAAGGTCGAGGCTGTGGCAGAAGGCGCGTCGCGCGCCGGCATCCGCGAAGGCGATGTGATCGTCGCTATCGGCAACACCGAAGTAGGCAGCGTGAAAGAGTTTGACGCCGTAGTCGCCAAGGCCGACAAGACCAAGGCGATCCCGGTTCTGCTTCGCCGCGGCGAGCTGGCAACCTACCTGCTGATCCGGCCGGCACGGTAACAGACCGGGTCCACCTTGAGACAAAGCCCCATCCCGGAGTCGGGTTTGGGGCTTTATTTTGGGGAGTCAGAAAAAAAAGACGGTGCTCGACTCGAAATTTTGGTGCCGGTATTTCGGGCTGATAAGTTTGCGAACGCTAACTTTTTCGGAGCCTAACGACCTTTTTGGATAGAATCGGGCAACCAGATTGGCCATTACCGGCATATCGGCCAGCTCGAAATCCACGATACGGGACAAATCTGCGACGTGCACAGTCAGTCCACAGATCGCCCACATGTTGTCCCAAACCTTGCCCCCTGATTCTGTTGATAACTTGTGTATAAAAATCGTGTTGCTGGTCTGCAACGACCCCTTTTGAGCATGGCACTGGCTGTACGTCCGGGGCTTTTTGCCTACAATGAAGCTCCAACTATCGCAGTTGCCATAGATTGTTGGTTTAGGGCGCGTCACTACTCGACGCGCCCTTTTTTCTTGTCCACTGCCTTTTGAATTCAATCACTTAAGCGTTCCCGTTGATGAATCACATCAGAAACTTTTCAATCATCGCGCACATCGATCACGGCAAATCGACGCTCGCTGATCGCTTGATTCAACGCTGCGGCGGTCTGTCTGATCGAGAGATGGAAGAGCAGGTGCTCGACTCGATGGATCTTGAAAAAGAGCGTGGGATAACCATCAAGGCGCAGACCGCTTCGCTGCGCTACAAAGCGCGCGACGGACAGATCTACAACCTCAATCTGATCGATACACCGGGTCACGTCGACTTCTCATATGAAGTGTCGCGTTCGTTGTCCGCATGCGAAGGCGCATTGCTCGTTGTCGATGCAAGCCAGGGCGTCGAAGCGCAGACCGTTGCCAACTGCTACACCGCACTCGACCTCGGTGTTGAAGTGGTGCCGGTGTTGAACAAGATGGATCTGCCCAACGCAGACCCCGACAACGCGAAGGCCGAGATCGAGGAAGTGATCGGCATCGACGCAACCGACGCGATTCCATGCTCGGCCAAAACCGGCATGGGCATCGACGACATTCTCGAAGCCGTCGTCGCGCGCATTCCGGCGCCGCGCGGCAATCCCGACGGTGCGCTGCGCGCGATGATCGTCGACAGCTGGTTCGACACCTACGTCGGCGTCGTGATGCTGGTGCGTGTGGTCGACGGGCGCCTGGCGCGCGGCGACCGCATCAAGCTCATGGCCACCGGCGCGATGTACAACGCCGACAACCTGGGTGTGTTCACGCCGGGCAGCGAGCCGCGCCAGGCACTTGAAGCCGGCGAGGTGGGCTTCATCATCGCCGGCATCAAGGAGCTGCAGGCTGCCAAGGTGGGCGACACCGTCACCTTGATCAAGCCGGGCACAGGCGGCGCGGCGTTCACGGCCACCGAGGCGCTTCCCGGCTTCAAGGAAATCCAGCCGCAGGTGTTCGCGGGACTCTATCCAACCGAAGCCAACCAGTACGACTCGCTTCGCGACGCGCTGGAAAAGTTGAAGCTCAACGACGCATCGCTGCACTACGAACCCGAAGTGAGCCAGGCGCTGGGCTTTGGATTTCGCTGCGGCTTTCTGGGCCTGTTGCACATGGAAATCGTCCAGGAGCGGCTCGAGCGCGAGTTCGACCAGGACCTCATCACCACCGCACCCAGCGTTGTGTACGAGGTGGTCAAGGCCGACGGCGAAACCATCATGGTGGAGAACCCCTCCAAGATCCCGGACCAGGGCCGCATCGAAGAAATCCGCGAGCCCATCGTCACGGTGCATCTCTATATGCCGCAGGAATACGTGGGTCCGGTGATGACGCTGGCCAACCAGAAGCGCGGCGTCCAGCTCAACATGGCGTATCACGGCAAGCAGGTCATGCTGACGTACGAGTTGCCACTCGGCGAGATCGTGCTGGACTTCTTCGACAAGCTCAAGTCGGTGAGTCGCGGCTACGCCTCGATGGACTACACCTTCAAGGAGTTCCGCGCTTCCGATGTCGTGAAGGTGGACATCCTGCTCAACGGCGAGAAGGTCGATGCGCTCTCGATCATCGTGCACCGCAGCCAGTCGCTGTACCGGTCGCGCGCGGTGGTTGCCAAGATGCGCGAGATCATCAGCCGGCAGATGTTCGACGTGGCGATCCAGGCGGCCATTGGCGCGAATATCATTGCGCGCGAAACCATCAAGGCGTTGCGCAAGAACGTGCTGGCAAAATGCTACGGTGGCGACATCAGCCGCAAGCGCAAGCTCCTTGAAAAACAAAAAGCAGGCAAGAAGCGAATGAAGCAGATCGGTTCGGTCGAAGTGCCACAGGAAGCGTTCCTCGCCATCCTGCAAGTCGAGGATTAAAGCAAACATGCCATTTCTCACCGCTGCGGTACTCGCGGCTTTTCTCGGGTACGCGGGTGCCTGGTACTTCGGTTTTGTCGAAGGCAACTTCGCGCTCCTGCTTTTCCTGGCCACCGTCGTCACCGGACTTTTCTGGGTGGCCGAGCGCCTGTATTTCCTGCCGCAGAGGCGGCGTGCCGCCGAAGAAGTCGTGCGTCAATGGGAGCGCGAGCAGCTTGCCCGCGGGGGCCAGGTCAGCGAGTCGGCCCGTGCGGTCGTCGAACACCGTCAGATGCAGCAGCCCTGGTGGCTCGATTGGACTGCCGGCCTGTTCCCCGTGATCATCGCGGTCTTCGTCCTGCGGTCCTTTCTGTTCGAGCCGTTCAAGATTCCATCGGGTTCAATGATTCCCACGCTGCTCGTGGGCGACCTGATCCTGGTCAACAAATTCACCTACGGCCTGCGCCTGCCCGTGCTCAACACCAAGATCACCGATGGCACAGCGCCCAAGCGGGGCGACGTGATGGTGTTTCGCTACCCGCCCAAGCCCAGCCTGGACTACATCAAGCGCGTGGTCGGTGTGCCGGGCGATGAAGTGTCTTACCTCAACAAGCAGCTTGCGATCAACGGCCAGCCGGTCACCAAGACGGCGGTTGCCGATTTCTTCGAAGAAGACTCGATGGAGTATTTCAAGCAATTCGAAGAAGACCTGCTCGGGCGCAAGCACCGCATCCTCAACGACGACCGGCGGCCCGCATTCATTCCCGGCGCCGAGAACTTTCCGGGTAAACAGAATTGCCGTTACAGTGTCGAGGGGGTTGTCTGCAAGATCCCCGAGGGCCACTATTTCATGATGGGCGACAACCGCGATAATTCGCTCGACTCGCGCTACTGGGGCTTCGTTCCCGATCGCAACATCGTGGGGAAGGCCTTTTTCATCTGGATGAATTTCGGCAGCTTCAAGCGCATCGGGTCGTTTGAATAGGTCTGGTTGATATTGAAGGCATCGAGGGTAATGAGCATGAAACGTGGAATCAGAACTGGGCAGCGGGGCATTTCCTTCATCGGCCTGCTCTTCGTGGTCGGCGTGCTGGCCTGCCTTGGCGTGCTCGGCGCGCAGGCCTTCCCGACCGTCGTGGAATACCAGGCAACGCTGAAGGCGGCGCAAAAGGCGTCGGCCGGAAACACGGTCCTTGAGGTCAGGCAGATCTTTGACAAGGCCGCGCAGATCGACGACATCAAGTCCATCACCGGCAAGGATCTCGTGATCTCCAAGGTCAACGACAAAGTGGTCGTGTCTTTCGCCTACAACCGCGAGATCCACATGTTCGGTCCCGCCCACCTGCTCCTGAAGTACCAGGGCCAGTCAAAGTAACCGTGGATGGACAGCTTGCCGCATTACAAACCCGCTTGCAGCACCAGTTTGCAAACGCGGGCCTGCTTTCGCGCGCGCTGACCCACAGAAGTTTTTCGTCCGACCACAACGAGCGCCTGGAGTTTCTCGGCGACTCGGTGCTGAACCTGGCGGTTTCCTCGCTCCTCTACGCCCGTTTGGGTACGTTGGCTGAAGGCGATCTGTCTCGTGTGCGTGCCAACCTGGTCAAGCAGGAAACACTGCACCAGTTGTCCGTCGGCCTCGGCCTGCCCGACATCCTCAAGCTCGGTGAAGGCGAGATGCGCTCGGGCGGCACCAAGCGCCCGTCCATCCTGGCCGATGCACTGGAGGCGGTGATCGGCGCGGTGTATGTCGATGCCGGTTACGGCCCGGCCGAAGCGCTGGTGCACCGCCTGTACAAGGATGTCGAGATGAATCCGGGCATGGCCGCCGCTGCGAAAGACCCCAAGACAGAGCTGCAGGAGTGGCTCCAGGGTCGCAAGATGAAGCTGCCGGTCTATCGCGTGGCCGCCACGCTGGGTGCTGCGCACAAGCAGACTTTCGACGTGGAATGCGAAATTCCAGAACTCAACACGGTCGAGCGAGGCATTGGCGCTTCGCGCCGGGCCGGAGAGCAGGCGGCCGCGGCCGCCATGCTGCTCTCCCTCAGATCCAAGGGCAAATGACCGAAGCTTCTTCCATTCCTGATGATGATTCCGTGCCGCCGACGGACTCGGCTGAACCGGCCACGCCCAACACGGATTCCCAGCGCTGCGGCCTGATCGCCATCATCGGCAAGCCCAACGTGGGCAAATCGACACTGCTCAACGCGCTCGTCGGCCAGAAGATCAGCATCACCTCGCGCAAGGCGCAGACCACGCGCCACCGCATCACCGGCATTCGCACGGTTGCCGATTCGCAGTTCGTTTTTGTCGACACGCCGGGGTTCCAGACCCGCCATGCAACGGCGCTCAATCGCTCGCTCAACAAGACGGTTCTGGGCGCTGTCGGCGACGTGGACCTGGTCGTGTTCGTGGTCGAGGCGGGCAAGTTCACGCCGGCCGACGCGAAGGTGCTTGCGCTGTTCAAGCCAGGTATCCCAGTGGTGCTGCTGGCCAACAAGCTGGACGAAATCCACAGGCGTGGTGACGTCGCGCCCTGGATCCAGGAAATGGCCACGCGGCATGAGTTCGCCGAAGTCGTGCCGATGTCGGCCAAGAATGCGAAAGATGTGGAGCGGCTGTTCGCCATCTTCGACAAGTACCTGCCACAGCAACCGTGGATGTACGCAGAAGATGAGCTCACCGACCGCAGCGAGAAGTTTCTCGCCGGCGAAACAGTGCGCGAAAAACTCTTCCGCTTCACGGGCGATGAGCTGCCCTACACGTCCACCGTCGTCATCGACAAGTTCGAGGAAGAGCCAAGCCCCAAGCACAAGCGCTTCGTCAAGATCGCGGCCACCATCGTCGTCGAACGCGACGGCCACAAGGCGATGGTCATCGGTGACAAGGGCGAACGCCTCAAGCGCATCGGCACCGAGGCGCGCCAGGAGCTCGAAAAGCTGATGGATTGCAAGGTGTTCCTGGAAGTGTGGGTGAAGGTGCGATCCGGCTGGGCCGACGACGAACAGCGGGTGCGCAGCTTCGGCTACGAGTGATCATCTGTTGAGCTCCTAGCGACATGGCCGCAAAGCGCATCGGCGATGAGCCCGCTTACGTCGTCCACCGCTACGACTGGAGCGAGTCGAGCCTGATCCTGGAAGTATTCACCCGCCAGTACGGGCGTATTGCGCTCGTCGCCAAGGGTGCCAAGCGGCCCAGCTCCAATTTCCGCCCGGTGCTGCTGCCGTTGCAGCCGCTCAAAGTTTCGTTCGGTGGCGACGCGGAAATTCGCACGCTCAAGGGCGCGGAGTGGGTCGGTGGTCACGTGATGCCGACCGGCGATGCATTGCTGTCGGGGTACTACCTCAACGAACTGCTCATCCGCCTGCTCGCACGCGACGATCCGCATCCCAAGCTGTTCGATACCTATGCAGCAGCAGTCGCGGTGCTTGCGTCGGAGCACGCCGAAGCCCTGGAGCCGGTGCTGCGCACGTTCGAGCTCATGCTGCTGCGCGAGATTGGGCTGTTGCCCGCGCTGGACCGGCAAACGCTCACGCTGGGGCCGCTGGACGCCGACGCACGCTATAGCCTCGTGCCTGAAGCCGGCCTGGTTGCTTCACGCGAGCAGGAAGCGCGTGGCAGCCTGTCGGGCGCGCAATGGCAGGCGCTTCAACTCGCGCTCGACGACGAAGCGCCGTTCAATGCAACCGTGCGCCGCGCCGCGCCCGTCATGGCTGAGCTCAAGCCCCAACTGCGCGCGCTGCTGCACTACCATTGCGGTGTCTCCACGCTGCGCACCCGCCAGCTCATGATCGACCTGCAGGCGCTATGACATCTTCCCCATCCCGCACAGCCCTTTCGGTGAACCTGAACAAGGTCGCGCTGGTGCGCAACACCCGGCACCTTGGAATCCCCAGCGTCACGCGCGCGGCAACCCTGTGCCTGGAAGCGGGCGCCCAGGGCATCACCGTCCACCCGCGGCCCGATGAGCGTCACATTCGCCGGGGCGACGTGTACGAACTCCATTCGATGCTGAAGACGTCCTGGCCGCAGGCCGAGTTCAACATCGAGGGCAACCCGTTCCACAACCTGATGGACTTCGTGCGCGACCTGCGCCCGCATCAGTGCACCTTCGTGCCCGACAGCGAAGGCCAGTTCACGAGTGACCACGGCTGGGACCTGAAAGCCGATGCGGACCGGCTCAGGCCGCTGATCGACGAAGCGCACTACCTGGGCGTGCGGGTCAGCCTCTTCATGGACCCATTGCCGCAGGCGATGGCAG
Organism: Caenimonas sp. SL110; assembly: GCF_001044395.1. GTDB lineage: Bacteria > Pseudomonadota > Gammaproteobacteria > Burkholderiales > Burkholderiaceae_C > Ramlibacter. Next base: position 60,310 of record NZ_JANU01000039.1, on the reverse strand, counting down.
CCGCAAACGCCGTGGGCGCCGATCGCGTCGAGCTCTACACCGAAACCTACGCCTCGGCTTTCGGCACACCAACGCAAGATGCGATTCTCAAATCCTTCGCCGACACAGCCGCAGCGGCAGTGGCGGCAGGGCTGGGCGTCAATGCGGGCCACGACCTGAATCTCGCCAACCTCACCGCATTCCTCAAGGCTGCGCCGCAGGTGCAAGAAGTTTCCATCGGCCATGCGCTCATCGCCGACGCCCTGGAGATGGGCTACGCAGGTGCGATCAAGGCCTACCTTGCCAGCATCGACAGGGCCTTTTCGCGCGCGTCATGATTTACGGCATCGGGACCGACATCTGCGATGTGCGACGCATCCGCGAATCGCTGGAGCGGCGCGGCGAACGCTTCGCGCAAAAGGTCTTGAGCGATGGCGAGATGCGCGTCTGGAAAGCGCGCTCGGCCCGCTGGCCCGAGCGCGGCGTCCGCTATCTGGCCACGCGGTTTTCGGCGAAAGAAGCGTTCAGCAAGGCCATCGGCATGGGCCTGCGCATGCCGATGACCTGGCGGCTGTGCGAGATCGCGAACCTGCCCAGCGGCAAACCGGTCGTCGTGCTGCACGGCGTGCTCAAGGAATGGTTCGAGGGCCAAGGCCTGACCGCGCACGTGACCGTGACCGACGAAACCGATTACGCCGCGAGCTTCGTCGTTGTTGAAAAGAATTCGTGAAACCCATTTTCCGGTGAACAAAATGCCCGTACACGCACCCCTCATCCTCGATATCGCCGGCACCACGCTCAGCGCGGTGGACCGCGAGCGGCTTGCCCATCCATTGACCGGCGGCCTCATCTTTTTTGCGCGCAACTGGCAAGACCGCCAGCAGCTCACCGAACTCACCGCCGAGATCCATTCGATTCGCGAAGACCTGCTGATCTGCGTCGATCATGAAGGCGGGCGGGTCCAGCGTTTTCGCACCGATGGCTTCACGCACCTGCCGCCCATGCGGGCGTTCGGCGAGATGTGGATGAAGGACGGCCGGGGCGGCGAGGGCGCAGGCGCGATGGCCGCAACCAATGCGGCATCGGCTGCCGGGTTTGTGCTGGGCGCGGAGTTGCGCGCCTGTGGCGTGAACTTCAGCTTCACGCCGGTGCTCGACCTGGACTACGGCGGCAGCAGCGTCATCGGCGACCGCGCGTTCCACCGCGACGCGCGAATCACCGCCTTGCTGGCACGCAGCCTGATGCACGGCCTGCTGCTGGCCGGGATGGCCAACTGCGGCAAGCACTTCCCGGGGCACGGATTCGTCAAGGCCGACTCGCACACCGAAATCCCGGTCGACAAGCGTGGCCTGCGCGCCATCCTCAATGACGACGCTGTGCCCTACAAGTGGCTCAACACCGTGATGTCGAGCGTGATGCCGGCCCACGTGGTGTATCCCAAGGTCGATTCTAGACCTGCAGGTTTCTCCAGCAAATGGCTCAACGACATCCTGCGCGCGCAACTCGGATTCGGCGGCGCGATCTTCAGCGACGACCTGTCGATGGCCGGCGCGCGCGTGATCGACGGCCGTGAAGTGAGCTACACCGAGGCCGGCATTGCCGCGCTCAATGCTGGATGCGATCTCGTGCTGTTGTGCAATCAGTCAACAGGTGACGGCAGCGCTGTTGATGAGTTGCTCGACGGGCTGGGTGAAGCCATGGTCAAGGACCAGTGGCGGGGAAGGGCGGCCAGCGAGCATCGCCGCCTGTCGCTGCTGCCGTCCAAGCCAGCGCTGGATTGGGACACGCTCATGCGCAGTCCCGAATACATACACGCGCTGTCGCTGCTGCCTTAACGAGGAATCGCGGTGCCGTGACGCCGCTGTCCCGCGTAGGCCAGTCCCGATGCGACACCGCCAAACAGGTCGCCCTCCACAATCGGCACACCCGGAAAGCCAACCGCCAGCGCCTGCTGGAACGATTTGAGTGCCGACGATCCGCCGGTGAGGTAGAGCGCGTCGATGGCACCGGTTGCCGACGCTGCTTTGGCGCATTCCTGGCCGCAGGCCACCACCTGTTCGAGCAATCCGCGCAGGTCCTCGCCCATGCCTTGCGCGTCGAGCTGCGCGCCCAACCCGGCTTCAATGTGCGAAAGGTCGATCGCCGTGCCGGCATCCGACTGCGAGCTGCGGATCTTGGCCAGCTCCACCTCGCTCGCGATCCGGTGCCCCAGGCGCTCATTGAGCACGGTCATCAGGCGATCGTGCAGTCGCGTGTCGCTGTAGCTGGTACGCAGCTCCTGCATGTCGCGCAGCGACTTGGGAGCATAGAGCCAGTTGATCAGATGCCAGGTGGACAGGTCAAAGAACACGGAGCTGGGGACTTCGCGCCCCGTGGGTCCGCGATGGCGCAATCCGAGCAGCGGCATCACCCGCTCCAGGCTGAGCTTGCGGTCGTAGTCCGTGCCGCCGATGTGCACGCCACTCGTCGCCAGGATGTCACCGCTGCGGTCTGCTTTGGCGATGCGGCCCGGCCCGAGGCGCACGACGGTGAAGTCGGAGGTGCCGCCGCCGATGTCGACAATCAGGATCAGCGATTCGCGCGTGACGCGGCGCTCGTAGTCGAAGGCCGCCGCGATGGGTTCCAGCTCGAACGACACTTCATCGAAACCAGCCGCTGTGGCTGCCTTGGTCAGCGCCTGCTGCGCCTGCTTGTCGCGCTGCGGGGCGTCATCGACGAAGTGAACCGGACGCCCGATGACCACGCGGCGTACCTCGTGGCCCAGGTGCCGGTTGGCGCGCGTCGCCAGTTCCTTCAGAAACCGCGAAATCACATCCTGGAAATTCACCATGCCCTCGGGCACGCGCGTCTGCTCGTGCAACAGGCTGCTGCCCAGCAGGCTTTTGAGCGAGCGCATCAGGCGGCCATCGACACCCGAGAGGTACAGGGCAATGGCTTCACGTCCGAAGTGAATCGTGCGCTCTTCTGCGTTGAAAAAAACGGCGCTGGGAATCGTTCCTTCGCCGCCTTCCAGCGGCACCAGCTGCGCGAGCCCGCGAGGCCCGACATAGGAGATAGCCGAATTGGACGTGCCGAAGTCGATGCCGAGCGCTTCGGCTTTACCACCCGTCATCGCTGGACCCCAGCCTTTACGCTTCGCGGCGCAGCGCTGGGAACAGGATCACGTCGCGGATGCTGGGGCTGTCGGTCAGCAGCATCATCAGCCGGTCGATGCCCACGCCGCAGCCGCCGGTGGGCGGCATGCCGTATTCGAGGGCGCGCACGAAGTCGTGGTCGTAGAACATGGCTTCGTCGTCGCCCGCGTCCTTGGCGTTGACCTGCGCGTTGAAGCGCGCGGCCTGGTCTTCGGCGTCGTTCAGTTCCGAGAAGCCGTTACCGAACTCACGGCCTGTGATGTAGAGCTCGAACCGCTCGGTCACTTCGGGCCTGTCGTCGTTGGCGCGTGCCAGCGGCGAAATCTCGGTGGGGTGTTCCATGATGAAAGTCGGCTCCCAGAGCTTTTCTTCCACGGTTTCCTCGAAGTACATCACCTGCAGGCTGGCGAGCGAACGCGCGGAAAGCTTGTCCTTTTCTTCATTCATGCCGAGCTTGCGAAGGGCGTTGGTGAGGAACTCGCGGTCATCGACCTTGTCGCCTGCCTCGGTGTGCTTGATGATCGCTTCGCGAATCGTCAGGCGTTCGAACGGCTTGGCCAGGTCTACCGGCTTGCCCGCGTAAGTCAGTTGCAGTGTGCCGGTTGCGCGCTGCGCCGCGTCGCGAATGAGCGCTTCGGTGAAGTCCATCAGGTCGCGGTAGTTCCAGTAAGCCGCGTAGAACTCCATCATGGTGAACTCGGGGTTGTGGCGCACCGAGATGCCCTCGTTGCGGTAGCTGCGATTGATCTCGAAGACCTTCTCGAAACCGCCGACGATCAGGCGCTTGAGATACAGCTCCGGCGCGATGCGCAGGAACATCTCCTGGTCGAGCGCGTTGTGGTGCGTGACGAACGGCTTGGCATTGGCGCCACCGGGAATCGGATGCAGCATGGGGGTCTCGACTTCGAGAAAGCCCGCGTTCACCATGAAGTCGCGAATGCCACTCACAGCCTTGCTGCGCGCGGTGAAGCGGTCGCGCGCCACCGGGTCCATCATCAGGTCCACATAGCGCTGGCGATACTTCACTTCCTGGTCGGCCACGCCGTGGAACTTGTCCGGCATGGGTCGCAGGCTTTTGGTCAAAAGGCGCAGCTTCGTCACGTGCAGCGACAGCTCGCCGGTGCGGGTCTTGAACAGCTTGCCTTCGGCGCCAATGATGTCGCCCAGGTCCCAGTGCTTGAACGCTGCGTAGAGTTCTTCGCCGATCTCATCGCGCGTCACGTAGAGCTGGAACTTGCCGGTCGCGTCCTGGATGGTCGCAAAGCTTGCCTTGCCCATCACGCGCTTGAGCATCATGCGGCCCGCGACGCTGGCAAAGATGCCTTCTTCGGCGAGCTTTTCCGGCGTCTTGCCGTCGTGGTGCTCGACCAAATGGGCCGCGCGGTGTCCGGGCTTGAAATCGTTGGGGAAAGCGACGCCCTTGCCATCTCGCTGGGCTTCGCGCAGCGCCTTGAGTTTCTCGCGGCGCTCGGAGATCAGCTGGTTTTCATCGACCGGTGCGGCGGGAGGCACGGGAAGGGCAGGGTTCTTGGTGTCGGACATGGGAGGCGCCAGTGCAAAAGACAAAAAGGCCGATGGTCGGCCAAACCGTCGATTCTAAGTTTTTGCGGCCCAAGCCCACCCGGACTCGATAATCAGGCCCCATGTTTTTGAAAGCCGGCGCCCTGTCCCTGGCCCTGCTGCTGGCCAGCCGGTTGCTGGGCCTTTTGCGCGAATCGGCGCAGGCGGCGGCATTTGGCGCGTCGGGGCTGGCGGATGTGGTCGTGCTGATGCTGACCTTGCCCGACTGGCTGGCAGGCTTTCTGGCGAGCGGGGCGCTCGCGTATGTGCTGGTGCCGGCCTGGGCCGGGCAAGACAGGGCGAGCGTTGCGGCCACGCAGCGACGGGTGGCGATCTGGGTGATTGTGGGGGGCGTGCTGCTGGCGCTGGGGCTGCTTGTCTTGCGGCAGTCCGCTGCGGGCTGGCTCGCCGGCGGGCTCTCAACGGCACAGGCGCCGGCGGCGTCCACCGCATTGATCTGGAGTGCGGTCGCGCTCCCTGCTGCGTTGCTGGCCGCGCTCTGGGTGACCCGCCTTCAACATGAACGCGACTTCACCGGGATGTATGGCGCGAACCTGGTCGTCAATGTGGCATTGATCGCGGCCATCGTGTGGACGGCCAACTCTGCTGTCGGCAACGCGGTGCAGTTCCTGGGGATCGGTCTGGTCGCGGCGATGCTGCTGCGGCTCGCATGGCTGCACTGGAGGGCGCCAGCCGTCGACCTCACTGCCGTGACAGCAGTTGCCCCTGCACTGCCGACGCCGCCCGTGTGGCTATGGGCAGCACTGTCAGCGGGTCTTCCGCTGGCATTGCCCTTCGTTGCGAGGTCAATCGCATCGCGCGAAGGCGAGGGTGCTCTCGCGACTTTCAACTACGCGTGGAAACTCGTCGAGTTGCCGCTGATTCTTGCGATTCAACTGGTGGCGACGCTGGCGTTCCCCGCGATTGCGCGTGCGGTTGCACAGCGTGATGAAGCGTTGACGACGACTGCAGTGCGAACCGCATTCGCGCTCGCCTGGACCTTGGCGTGCGCAGCCGCCGCAGGACTGATCGTCGGTGCGCCGGCCATCGCTTCCCTGCTGTTCGGCTGGGGCCGCATGGATGCGCAGGCGCTGGAGCGCATTGCGCAATGGGGATCGCTGGGCGCATGGGGATTGCTGCCGCAAGCGCTCATTGCCGTCGCGCTCACGGTGCTGGCGGCGCGTGCTTCGATGTCTGCCGCCGTCGCCGCCTATGCGAGTGCGGTGGCGATGTTGTTGCTGGCGCCGGCGTTCGGATGGGTAGGCGGCGCGCAGCTGATGGTCGTGATCAATCTGCTGCTTTCTGGCGTAGCGATCGTTTGCATTGGCGCCTTGGGACACAACGTGGCGCGCTGGATGCCGTGGAAAGCCATGGCGGTCTCGCTGGCATGCCTGCTCGGTGTGGCCGCTGTGTCACGACTGCTCTCCCTGACGCCATCGCTGGTTGCGGGACTCGCGTCTGCATTAATCGCTGCGGGGCTCGTGGCCGTCGTGACATGGCTGTCCAGTACCGATTTGCGCGCGGCGCTGGCCCGATAATCAGCGCCTGCCATGCTTGAACTGATACAGATCACCAACGACGTTGAGTTTGCGCGTCGATGCGACGACATGGGCGGATTCCGTCTGTGGGTCGACCTGGAACGCATGGGCAAGGCCGAGCGCCAGGCCGGCCGCAATACGTTCATCAGCGTGCATTCGCTAGAGGATGTTGGCCGCGTCAAGTCCGCGCTGCGGCACTCGCAGTTGATGGTGCGCGTCAATCCATTGCATGAAGGCACGCGAGCGGAAGTCGATGCCGTGATTGGCGCAGGCGCTGATCTGCTGATGCTTCCGATGTTTCACACGCCCTCTGAGCTGCGCGAGTTCGTGGACATCGTTCATGGCCGTGTGCCGGTCATCCCGCTGTTGGAAACCGCGCAGGCGCTTGCTTGCGTTGACGAATGGATTGCGACACCCGGCCTGGGGCAGGTGTATGTCGGCCTGAACGACTTGCACATCTCGCTGGGACATCGCTTCATGTTCCAGCCGCTGGCATTGGGCATGGTCGATCGCGTTGCCGCCGCAGCGAATGCGCAGGGGCTTTCCTTTGGGTTCGGCGGAATCGCCCGCATGGACGAGGGGCATCTGCCCGGCCGTGATGTGCTGGCCGAGCACCTGCGGCTGGGGTCATCTGCGGTGATCCTGTCGCGCACTTTCCATCGCGCCGGAGAGGGCGACAGTTTCGAGGACGAAGTTGCGAAACTGCGCAGCGCCGAGGTGCAGCTGTCGCTTCGCACGTCCGCGCAAATCGACGAAGACGCAAAGCGCATTCACGCCATCATCCATCGCATCGCCGCTGCAATGGAATCCGCGCGATGAAGCGGTTGATCGATATCGCGGTCGCATTGATCGCGCTGCTTTTGCTTTCGCCGTTGCTGGTTGCGGCGGCGCTTGCCATCGTGATCGAAAGTGGCGCCCCGGTGTTCTTTCGCCAGGTTCGCATCGGCCTGGGTGGTCGCGAGTTCGGCATGTACAAATTCCGCAGCATGGTGAAGAACGCTGCAGCGATCGGGTCGTGGCAGACCTCGGCAGGCGATGCACGCATCACACGGGCGGGCCGCATCCTGCGCCGCACCAGCATCGATGAGCTGCCGCAATTGATCAATGTGCTCAAGGGTGACATGAGCCTGATCGGCCCGCGCCCTGATGTGCCTGCGCAGCGCGCCCTGTATGGCGAAGCCGAGTGGACCGAGCGATGCAGCGTTCGCCCGGGCATCACCGGCCTCGCACAGGCGCTGCTGCGTTCCGAAGGCACGCAGGCCGAGCGCCTTGCGATGGACTTGCGCTATGCGCGTGAACACAACCTGCGGCTCGACCTGCAAATAGCCGTCTGGACGCTGGGTCGCCTCACCGGCAAGGGAAGCAACTAGACCATGTGCGGCATCTTCGGCTACTGGGACCGTGCAGGGCGCGCCATGCCCGATGAGGCACTGGCTGTGATGGCGAGCAAGCTCGTGCACCGCGGACCGGACGACGAGGGCATCTGGAGCCAGCCGCAGCGCGGCGTGGCGATCGGAAACCGCCGCCTGTCGATCATTGACATTAGCGGCGGGCATCAGCCGTTTGTCTCCGACGACGGCCAGATCGCGGTTGTGCAGAACGGCGAGATCTTCAATCACATCGAGCTTGCCGACGAACTGCGCGCGCAGGGTGTGCAACTCAGGTCGCATTCGGACACCGAGGTGATCCTGCGCCTGTACGAGCAGCAGGGCATCAAGGGGCTGGAGCGCCTGAACGGGATGTTCGCGATTGCTGTCGACGACGCACGCGAGGACGCGATGTACCTGATGCGCGATCGCATTGGCGTGAAGCCCCTGTACGTCGCCGACGATGGCGCTCGCGTGGTGTTTGCCTCTGAAATGAAGGCGATGCTGCCGTTCACCCGCGCGCGTGAGGGTCTGTCCGCCATCGACCTCGAAGCGATCCACCACTACCTCACCTTCAACTACATCCCCGCGCCGTGGACGGTGTGGCAGGGCATCCGCCATGTGATGCCGGGCACCTGGATGAAGTTCACGCGCAGCGGAGTGCAAACCCATCGCTGGTGGAATCTGGCCGACCAGCAAGAGCGCGATCATGACTTCGGCGCGTGGAGCGAAGAGTTCTTGGCGACGCTGGATGATGCGACGCGCATTCGGCTTCGCGCCGATGTGCCCTGGGGTGCCTTCCTGTCGGGCGGGGTTGATTCGAGCACCATCGTGGGCCTGATGGCGCGTCATGTGGACAGGCCGGTCAAGACCTTCTGCATCGGCTTTGCCGATCAGCGCTATGACGAGTCGGCTTTTGCAGCCGAAGCTGCGCGGCGTTTCGGCTGCGACCACACGAGCGAGACCGCCGAGCTGAACATGCTCGACCGCTGGCCGCAGGTGCTGCATCACCTGGACCAGCCGCACGGCGATGCGTCGTTCATGCCGACCTTGCGCGTGAGCGAGCTTACGGCGCGCCATGTCAAGGTCGTGCTGACGGGTGATGGCGGCGATGAACTTTTTGCGGGCTACGAAAAGTATGCCGACTACTTCGGCAGGCCCGATGTCGACACCCTGGATGATGACGTTTTCCAGCGCAGTTATTTCGATTCGATCTCGCTGTTTTCACCCGAAGACAAGATGGCGTTGTATCGACCCGGAATCGCGAGCCAGCTGGCGGGCATTGACAGTTTTGCGCAGGCGGCCAAACCGTGGTTTGAGGAGTCGGCGCACTTCAGTCGATTGAACCAGGCGCTCTATCTGGACATGCAATTGCTGCTCTCGGGCAACAACCTGGTCAAGCCCGATCGCATGGGCATGGCGGTGTCGATAGAAGCACGGACACCGTTTCTCGACTGGCGAATGATGGAGTTCGCGTTTCGCTCGCGCGCCCAGACCAAGTTGCACCTGGGCGACAAGAAGCATTGGTTCAAGCGGGCCGTGACGCCGCTGATCGGGCAGGATCTGGCCTATCGAAAGAAGCAGATGTTCACCGTGCCGGTGGGCGACTGGTTCCGGTTCGAAAGCCACGGATGGTTGCGCCAGACGCTCCGTGACAGTCCCTTGCTGCAGTCGCTGTTCAGGCCAGAGGCGATCGACCGGATGCTGGATGCACATCGCGATGGCGCGGCGAACTACACGCGCGAGTTGAGGGCGTTGGCTGCGGTGGCGATCTGGGCGGCGGAGTTTTTGTGACGATGCAACATGGCAGCGGTCGCTGAAGACATGGATTGCGGGTCAAGCCCGCAATGACAGCTGAATCTAGAACGCGGGCAGCCGCACGATCCGCGACGAAAACCAGTTCACCACGCCCAGCACGTCCGCCTCACAACGAATCATGATCGGGTCCAGCAGCTGACCCGGTCCGGTGCCCGCACCCAGGCGTGTCGAAACTGGTGTCCAGTCGCGTGTCATCTTGAAGACTCGGCCTTGCAGTTTGCAGATGCCGTAAAGCCAGTCACCCTGCGCGCAGATGTCGTTGCACACGATGATGTCGCCCGTGCGAATCGTGACGGCCTGCAGGGTTCGCAGGTCGATGCGGAACCCGACGCCGGCCTGTCCCCAATCGAAGGCGTACAGGCTGTCGCCGATGATCCGCGCCCGATGAATCGTGCCCGGCAGTCGCAGCAGCGCAGGCCCCACTTGATCGCCAGCGAGTTTGCCCAATGCGCCACGTGAGTCCAGCGCATACCGCGTACCGCCAAATTCGAAAGCCAGCACCAGGGGGCAGCTGTGCGCGATTTCCAGCACTTGCGGATCTGCGGATTCCGCCTGCGTCACGATGAACCCGCCGTCGCTGTAGTGCGACCCGACCCACAGGCCGTCACCCAGTCTGTCGAGCTGCGTTGGCAGGCCGAGCCGGCGACTCCACACGCAGGCACCTGCCTCCAGGCGACGGAAGTTGTTCTCGTCGCAGCTTGCCACCCATCCGTCCTGTGATGACCCATCCATCGCGATGAAATCCCACGGGCTCTTGCAGGGCAGCGTCGTGTCGGACAGCACGCCAGCGGTGGACTCGGTGCGATCCAGCACGACGCGCAGCATCAGTGAGAGCCGGGTCAGGCGCATGCGTCGCGGTCGCCGGGCCTCATTGCCGATCAAGGCTGCAAAGCCGCGCGCTGTAGCGTCGGCGAGTTGCTTGAATTCTCCCGAGGGCGGCAAGAGATGGCCGTGCGTGACCAGGAGGGCCGCGAAGCTGTCGATCTCTTGATCGCCTGCTTCCAGCAGATCGGTGCGCAGCAACCGGGTAGCGAGTGCGAGCGCGTCCGCCGCATCCGGCGCGCCCTCCACCGTCACCTGGTTGCCCGGCAGGAGGTCGTAGAAAGAAAACGAGGTGTGACCCGTCGGATCGAGGTCCGCGAGCCCGATGGTGGTCATGGTGCGCGTCGTCCCACGCCCATCAGCATCACGTCGTGCGAGAAGCGGATGACGTTGTTCATCTGGGTGGGCCACGGCATGTTGCGGATAGGCCGGTAGGGCAGACCCAGCATGCCGGTCAGTGCACCCAGCGCCTTGATGAGCGGCATCCACGCGCGGTTCTTCCACAGAAAAGGCAGCTGGTAGAAATAGTGCACTTCCACGTCAACAAAGCCGGCCATGGTCATCGCTGTCTTGAGCGACTCGATGGTGAAGGGCGTGACGTGCGTGTACTCCATGTAGAAGATACGGTACGTGTGAAACCAGCTCGGCGTGAGGATGCAGGCTGTGCCTCCGGGCTTGAGCGAGGTGAGCGCGGTGTCCAGGAATCGGTCGGGCTGGCGCATGTGTTCGATGACCGACTTGCTGTACACAAAGTCGAACTGGCTGTCGCCAAACGGCGGCGGATCGACTTCAAGGTTGGCCACGCGAACATCGAAGCCGCTCGCCAGTTGCGAGGCACTGTTGGCGATATCGGTGCCGCTGCATTCAAGGCCCAGTTCTGCGAAGGCGCGCATCTGGTCGCCTCGACCGCAACCGATGTCGAGCAATCTTCCGCTGCGCCCGCCGAACACGGTGTCGTGCAGGTGCCTGGACATGACCTTCACATACGGACTGAGCGGCCGGTTCTCCTGGCTGTACGAGGTGGCGAGATACGCGTCACCCTTGGCGTGGAGGTCAACCTGGGGCGGCGGTGTTGCGGGGGAATTCATGGCGTTGCAGTCGTGAAGGAAGGCGTCGTGTCCTGCGCCAACAGGCACTGGACGATGGCGCGGGCAGCTTGCCCGTTCTGTGGGAGCGTACGGCGAAAGCGTGCGAGGCGCTGGGCGTGTTCGTCATCGGCGAAAAAACTGGCGAGCGCCGGTTCCACCGCAGACATCGATGGAACGACGAAGACACCATCGTCTTCGCGGTAATCCACGAAATGGCTGTACTGCGAAACGGCGGCGACGACAACCGGCTTGTCGAGAACCAGCGCCTCGAATCCGATGGTGGATGTGAAAGTCACGACCGCATCGCACATGAGCAGGGCGTCGCGCACGCCTTGCGTGCGAGGGCTCAGCAGCGCACCCTCGGGCAAGGTGATGCTCGCGCCGGCCTGGCTGGAGGGATGCAGGCGCGCGATGAACTTCCATCCGTGGCTTGCGCAGGTTGCCGCGAGGCCTTCCCGCATGGCAATGGGAAGGTCAGGATTACCCGGCTCGGGTTGTTCGGCCCAGAGGACGGCGCGTTGCTCGGGAGGAATTCCTGCCTGCTTGCGAAGCTCTGAACGGCGCGCTTGCGCATCCGGTGCGATCAGTGCGTCAAAGGCGGGGTTGCCTGTGACGATCACACTTGCAGGCTGGCGTCCAGCGTCAATGAGTTGCTGGCGAATCCGCTCATTGAGCACGCAAATGACAGCGCCGTTGTCACTGCGCTGGAGGTAATCCAGGCCGATGTGGGGAAAACTCGTGAGCAGGCAAACCGAAGGCAGCCCCATCTGGACGGCTGCGTTGAGTGCTGCCCGTTCCGCGCGAGGCGAGTCGGTGGCGATGACGGCGTCGATCTGCTGCGCTTCGATGATTCGCTTCAACGTGCGAACCGGAAGCAGCGCGTTCAGTCCCCTTGCCCTGTAACTGGCAAGAGCCGCTTCTTCGCCGACATCCGCGACCCGCTCGGCCATGCTCGCGCCCAGGTAGGCCATCGATTCATCTCGCGTGATGCCGATGCCGTCACGATGATGAAACTCGCACAGGAAATTGCCCCATCGTTCCACGGCCGGATCGCCGATATCGACGTGGTCCAGAAAGTGCACGAAGGGGATGCCGTGGCGGCGCAGCGTGTCTGCCGCTGTTGTGAGGCCCAGCATCACCGGTTGCAGCCCCGCAGCCAGCAGTTCGCGGTACAGCGGCATGGCCGCAGCCACATGCGCGCCGCCATATGCGGCGACGAGGACTCGCTTCACAACACGCGCCCTGTCACCGCAACGCTGCCGTCGGCGCCGGCGCTTGCAACCGCAATGGACTCGATCTCGTCCAGGGGAACGGTCTGCGAGTCGAAGATGTAGGTCCAGTGCCGCTCGGGCTCCTGCAGATCGAAGTTGTCGTGGATGTACAGGCCGCTCTTTGTCTTGTAGGCAAGAAAGGGCTGCGGGCCGAAACACTCGCCGGCAGTGCAACGCACGCTGAGCACGGCGTCTTCGATGGACAGCGCCAGCGCGAGCGGCGCGTGACGGGCCAATTCGCCGCGTGAAGCCAGATGTGCGCGCGCTGCATCGACCGCACCGCTGAACCTGATCTTCACATCGGGAAACCGCGATCGGGCCGCCTGCACCATCTCACGCACGCGTCGCACATCGGGTCGGATGTCGCGGTAGTCGTGATCCGCAAACGCAAGAATCGCGCTGCCAGTGCGCCGGGCATCCTCAAACGCCTGATCCACATGTTGCTCGCCCAGCTCGCGAAACCGCGTGCCCACATTCAGGCAGCGGAAGATGTGGCGGTTCATGTCGCCCGGCTGCTGGTAGTCGCGGTGCGAAGGCCGATAGCCGACCCAAGATGATGGCGCGCGCCGCCAGTCGCCAAAGCGGCCGCCGCGCAGATCCTTCTGGCCCGACTCTTCTTCGTAGGACTGGTTGGCATAGTCGAACGGAATCCATTGCTCCAGGAAAGCGTGGCTGTCGGGCCGCTCGCTGTGAAAACCCGGGCGATTCGCAACCGGAAACCAGCCGTGGTCGATCAGCCTGCGGGCCAGGATCTGGTTGAGCTGCGCGTAACTGTTGGTGTACGACGTCGCGGCCTTGAGCGGATCGCCGTCGGGAAACAGCGGGTGGAAGTGCCAGTTGATCTCGTCCGCTGGCCCTGACTGCTTCACCGCCTCGCGGTAGAAGCGCAACACCGCGCCATAGCCCAGGGCCTTGTTGCGTGGATTGCTGGCGTAACCGACGTGGTCCATCACGTGCCAGCTGTAGATCCAGCCGCCGCCGAAGTCGTCGATGGTTTCGGTGCGAAAGGGCTCGCCCATCGCGTCTTCAAGCATCGCGCCCACGGCATCCCAGTCGCCGTTGTAGGCCAGCAGTTCAGGCTTGATGACCTGCGCCACCTCGGCTTCGAGTCCGCCCAGGTCGATCTGGCGCTGCTGCAGGCGCTTGAGGTTGTCGGCGGTCGGCTCGATGGTGAGCCCGAAAATGCCTTTCAGGCGATCGAAAGTGGCGGCTAGCGGCTCTTGCAGTGGACCTTCCGTGTCAATGCAATGGACGATATGCAAGACAGGATCAGGCATCGTTTGTCCGGGGTGTTCCGGGGAATGAAATAATGACCGCCATTATGCAAAACCGAGCCGCGAGCGACCGTCCACGGGTGCTGTTGACAGGAGCCGGGTCGATAGGGCGGCGGCATGCGCAAAACATTCGCGCGCTGGTGCCAGGAGCCGAGCTTTTCATGGTCGCCACGCGCGAGGAGTCCGTGGGGTGGGCGCGCCAGTTTGCTGCGACGCCGGTCGCCTGCGTCGCGGCGGGGCTTGCGGCAAGGCCGCAGATCGCAGTGGTTTGCAGCGTGTCGGCCCAGCATGCGGCTGATCTGGATGCGCTGATGGATTGCGTGGATGCGCTCTACATCGAGAAGCCCGTGGTCATTGATGCGGTTTCGCTCCGCGCGATCCAACGCCGGATCGAGGCGGGGTGGGATCGCCCCAGTGTGGTCGGTTGCAACCTGCGCTACCTGGGGGCGGTGAACAAGCTCAAGGCCGCATGCGAAAGCGAAGCAGCAGGGCGCATCGCTCGCGCCACCCTGCAGGTCGGCCAGTGGTTGCCCGACTGGCGCGCCGGTCGCGATTACCGCCAGAGCTACAGCGCGCACCGTGATGATGGCGGCGGCGTGATCTTCGACCTGGTGCATGAGATCGACAGCGCGGCATACCTCTTTGGCGAAATCGGCATGGGACAGGCTGCGGCCTCGAACAGTGGCAGCCTGCAGATTGACAGTGACGATGCGGCGGCGATCACGCTGTCGATGAAGAGCGGACTGCCGGTGCAGGTCGGCCTCGATTATGTGAGCCGAAAGCCGGTGCGCGAGTACCTGGTGGTGGGCGACCGGGGAACCTTGCGCCTGGATATCGTGGGACGGCAGCTCACGCTGCAGGATGCAAACGGGAGCCACGTCATTGAAACGCAAGCATCGGATTGGGACATGGCCGGCACCTACCCATTGGCGATGCAGGACCTGCTCCATGCATGGCGCACGGGATCGAAGACGCGCTACGACCTGCAGCGCGCCATGCATGTCACTCGCTGGATGATCGCCCTCGAAGCAACTGCCTGGCGTACTGCTGGTGGGGCCGCGCAATGAACACCATCATCACCATCTGCGCACGCGGCGGCTCGCAGGGCCTGCCCGGCAAAAATATCCGTCCCTTGCTGGGCAAGCCGCTGATCGCATGGACGATAGAACAGGCGCAGCGCAGCGGCCTGGCGCGTGGAATCTACGTCTCGACCGACGATGAGCAGATTGCAGAAGTGGCGCGCGCCCATGGTGCGACTGTGCCCTTCGTGCGTCCTGCCGAACTTGCGACATCGACTGCCGCGAAGTTGCCGGTGATCCAGCATCTGGTGGAGTGGGTGGAAGCCAACGACATGCCGGTCGATCGCATCATCGACCTCGATCCGACTTCGCCTTTGCGGGAAGTGAGCGATATCGTCGCCTGCAACGCGCTGCTGGACGAAGACACCGATGCAGTGATCACGGGTTACGAATCGGACAAGAATCCGTACTTCAACATGGTCGAGCAAAAGCCGGGCGGCTTTTATGAGCGCGTGTGTCCGCCGGCGAGCGAAGTGGCAGGCCGTCAGCTCGCACCCAGGGTGTATGCGATGAATGCGTCGATCTATGTGTGGCACCGGCGCACACTGGCCTCGTCGCTCTGGGCGCATCCGCGCATTCGCCTGCATGTGATGCCGCGTGAGCGTTCGATCGACATCGACCATCCGCTGGATTTTGAATTTGTCGAATTGCTGATGAAAAGACAAAAGGGAACAACATGAGTGATGCCTTCGGGCTTGATGGCAAGGTGGTCGTGCTGACCGGAGCGGCGGGCATCATCGGAAGCGAAGTCACCCGCAACTTTCTGGCGGCGGGCGCGCGCGTCTTCGCGATCGATCGCGATGCTGCGCTGCTGGAGCAGAACCTGGGGCCGGCAACGGGCGAGCTGGTGCATTGCGTCGCCGATATCTCCAGGCCGGACGAAGTGATGCGGGCGCGCGTGTCGTTGCAGGAGAAGTGGGGTGTGGCCGACGCGCTGCTGAACAACGCCGCCACCAAATCCGAAAACTTCTTCGAACCCTTCGAGACTTTTCCACTCGCCGACTGGAACGAGGTCATGGGCGTGAACCTGACCGGCGCCATGCTCTGCGCGCAGGCGTTCGGCGCGCCGATGGCCGCGCGCGGCAAGGGCAGCATCATCAACACGATTTCGATCTATGGCGTGGTCGCACCGGATCAGCGCATCTACGAAGGCTCGCTGTACCTGGGCCGCGCGATCAACACGCCCGCCATCTACGCGGCCAGCAAGGCCGGACTGTGGGGCCTGACCCAGTACCTCGCCAGCTACTGGGGCAGCAAGGGCGTCCGCGTGAACGCGATCACGCCGGGCGGCGTCTTCAGCGGGCAGAACGAAACCTTCGTCGCGAACTACGCCAGCCGCGCGCCACTGGGCCGCATGGCCCAGGCCGATGACATGGCCAATGCCATGCGCTACCTCGCAAGCGATGCGTCGAAGTACGTGACCGGCCACAACCTGGTCGTCGATGGTGGATGGACGGTGTGGTAGCGATGTTGCCGCCCCATCACGTGTTCGTCATAGCGGAGGCAGGCGTCAACCACAACGGCGATCTGCAGATGGCGCTGCGCTTGTGCGATGCGGCCCATGCGGCTGGCGCAGACGCGGTGAAGTTCCAGACCTTTCGCGCCGAAGACCTGGTCGTGCCGGGCGCACCCACGGCCGACTACCAGGCCAAGGCGACCGGCGCGCAGGACCAGTTCGCCATGCTGCGCGCGCTGGAGTTGTCACGCGAGCAGCACGAGGCCCTCAAGGCGCATTGCGATGCGATCGGGATCGAGTTTTTCTCGACGCCGTTTTCAGTGAATGCAGTGGACATGCTGGTGCAGCTTGGCGTCAGGCGCATCAAGCTCTCGTCGGGCGAGCTGACGCATCGCGCGCTGGTGGCACATGCGGCTTCGCAGAAACTTCCGCTGCTGGTTTCCACTGGCATGGCAACGATGGAAGAAATCCGCGAGGCGCTCGACTGGATCGGCCAGGCGCGCGGCAGTCTGGTCGATGTCACCGTGTTTCATTGCACCTCTGCTTATCCTGCGCCTGACAGCGCGCTCAATCTCACGGCCATCGTCTCGATGGCGCGCGACCTGGGCGTGGCGATCGGCTACTCCGACCACAGCCTGGGGATAGAGGCCGATCTGGCGGCGGTGGCCCTTGGCGCGACCGTGATCGAGAAGCACCTCACACTCGACAACGAACTGCCCGGTCCCGATCACAGTGCCTCGCTGGAGCCCGCTGAGTTCGCGCGCATGGTGGCCGGCATCCGGCGCGTGTCGGCGATGCTGGGTGACGGTGTGAAGGCGCCTACCGCTGAAGAACGGAACACGGCCCGCGTGGCGCGTCGCAGCGTTGTCGCTGCAGTCGACATCAAGGCAGGAACGCGAATGACGGAGGCGATGCTGGCTTGCCGTCGTCCCGCGACAGGCATGGCGCCTCGCGAGCTGCCGCAGGTGGTGGGTGCTAAGGCCAGGACGAACATGCCTGCGGGCACCGTGCTGCAGTGGAGCGATCTTGATGTTGAAGGCCGGAGCGGCGCATGACTCAAGCGCCGCGCCGCATCGTTTACCTCACTGGCACGCGTGCGGATTTTGGCCTGCTTCAGTCGACGTTGCAGCGCGTCGCATCGACGCCGGGCATCGACTTGAGCATTGCGGTGACCGGCATGCACCTGAGCCGCGCGCACGGCGAAACGGTCAATGAGGTTCGCGCGAGCGGCCTGCGAATTTGCGCGGAACTCGCGCTCGACATGGACAACCGCACAGGTGCCGGGATGGCCTTTGCGCTGGCTGACTGTCTGCGCGCGATGACGCAACTGCTCGATCGCGAGAAGCCTGATTTCCTGGTGGTGCTCGGTGATCGCGGTGAGATGCTGGCGGGCGCACTGGCCGCGCTGCACACGGGTGTTGCTTGCGTTCACATCCACGGCGGCGAGCGGTCGGGCACGGTCGACGAGCCGATCCGTCACGCGATCTCCAAACTGGCAAGTTACCACTTCGTCGCGACGCAGGGCTCGCGCGAGCGCCTGATCGGATTGGGCGAGGATGAGGCACGAATCTTCGTAACCGGTGCGCCGGGGCTCGATGGGCTTGCTGAGCTTGGCGCCGTGCCGCGAGCCGAAGCGATTCGAGTGCTCGGCTTGAGCAGCAACTCACCGTTCGTCCTCGCCATGTTCCACCCAGTGGTGCAGCAGGCAGGGCAGGCACGGGCGCAAGCCGACGCATTACTGGCCGCGTTGGCAAGCATCGGGTTACCGGTGGTGTGGCTGGACCCCAATGCCGATGCCGGCTCGCGCGAGATCCTGGAGGCGCTCGACAGGGCGGCGCTTGCGCACGGTTCAGTTCGAATCCGCCATCTGCCACGGGCGCAGTTTGCCGCGGCGCTTGCGCATTGCGCGGTGCTCGCAGGCAACTCCTCGGCGGGCATCATTGAAGCGGCCACATTCGGCACGCCGGTGGTCAACATCGGTGACAGGCAGCGTTTGCGCGAGCGCAATCCAAACGTCACGGATGTGCCGCCCGAGCGCGATGCCATCGAATCAGCGCTGCGTTCTGCCATCGAACACGGTCGTTGGCCGTGGGACAATCTCTGGGGTGACGGGAAGGCGGGCGAGCGCATCGCCGCACTGCTGGCAAGCTTGCCGGCAGGCCCTCATCTCCTGGACAAAACCAACAGTTTTTGACGTTTCTGACGTACTGAAGAAGGCGCGAATCGCTTGGCGGAATTGCTGATATTGGGTGCGGGCGGCCATGGCCGCGTGGTGGCGGACGCGGCATTGGCGAGCGGCGCATGGTCGCGTGTGTTTGCGTGCGACCGCAACCCGGCGCGTGCAAGCGGTGAGTTGTTGCCCGGTGTTGCGCTGCTCGCGATTGATTCGACGCTCACGCAGTCGTGCACGCTGCATGTGGCCATCGGTCGCGCCGCGAATCGTGAGACAGAAACGGCTGCCGCCACCGGCAGACAGCACGTCACCGTCATTCATCCCCATGCATCGGTTTCCGTCCATGCCAGCGTCGCTGCCGGGTGTTTCATTGCTGCGCAGGCGGTGGTGGCCCCGGGTGCAGTGCTAGGCCGCGCGGTCATCGTCAATCACGGCGCGGTTGTCGATCACGATGTGGTGGTCGGCGAGTTTTCGCATGTCGCGCCGGGCGCCGTGCTCGGCGGCGGTGTGCGTGTGGGACGCCGTGTGCTGGTGGGCGCGGGCTCGACGGTATTGCCGGGAATTGGCATTGCCGACGACGTGACCATCGGGGCAGGCGCTGTCGTCACGCAGCCCATCGCCGAAGCGGGCGTTTATGCCGGCGTTCCCGCCAGGAGATTGAAGTGAACGCCGACCAGTTCAACGCCCTTTGCCTGCCTGCGACGGCGACGCTGCACCAGGCCCTTGAAGCCCTCAATGCAACCGGTCGCGGCATCCTGCTCGTCACCCGTGCGGACGGCTCGCTGCAGCGAACGCTCACCGACGGGGACCTGCGGCGCGCTGCGCTGAGTCACGTGCCCGAGGATTCCGCGGTGTCGGCCCTGCCCGAGCAGGCGCCTGTCACCGTTGGTCTCGATGCAGGCCTGCCCACTGCGATGGCCGTGCTCGACAAGCACCAGATCGATCATTTGCCGGTCGTCGATGAAGCCGGCCGCGCCGTCGACATCATGTTCAGGCGCGAGTTGTCGCAGCGCATCTGGCTTTCGTCGCCGCACCTGGGCGAAGAAGAAACAGCGTTTGTCGAAGATGCGTTCAAGACGAACTGGATCGCGCCGCTTGGCCCGCATGTCGATGGCTTCGAGCGTGAGCTCGCGAGTTACGCGGGCGTGGGCCACGGCGCAGCGGTGAGCTCGGGCACGGCTGCGATTCATCTGGCATTGCTGCTGCTGGGCGTAAAGCCTGGTGATACGGTTTTTTGTTCCTCGCTGACGTTTGTGGGCAGCTGCAATCCGATCCTCTACTGCAATGCGAGGCCCGTTTTCATCGACTCGCAGCCTCAGACCTGGAACATGTGTCCGCAGGCGCTGGAGCGCGCGTTCGAGTGGGCGCAGCGCGAAGGCCGCATGCCGCGTTGCGTGATCGTGGTGAACCTGTACGGGCAGAGCGCAGACATGGACGCTTTGCTTGCGGTGTGCGAACGCTATGGCGTCCCGCTGCTGGAAGACGCGGCCGAGTCCCTGGGCGCAAAGTACAAGGGGCGCGCCAGTGGCAGCTTCGGCGCCATTGGCATCTTTTCATTCAACGGCAACAAGATCATCACCACGTCCGGCGGTGGAATGCTGGTGACCAACGATGCGCAGATGGCCGAACGGGCACGAAAGCTCGCAACGCAGGCGCGCGAGCCGGCGGCGCACTACGAACACATCGAGGTCGGCTTCAACTACCGCATGAGCAATGTGCTGGCGGGCATCGGCCGCGGCCAGCTGCGGGTGCTGGACCAACGCGTGGAGCAACGACGCCAGGTCTTCGACATCTATCGCGCCGAGCTTGCCGATGCGGCGATCGAGTGGATGCCGGAACCCGAGGGCTACCGGTCCACGCGGTGGTTGAGTTGCTTCACATTGCCGGGTACCGATGGACAGTCGAGGCGCGATCGCCTGCTGCGGGCGCTGGAGCGGCATTCCATCGAAGCGCGTCCGGTCTGGAAGCCGATGCACATGCAACCGCTTTTCAAGGATGCGCCGTACTTCGCGCATGAGGGCGGCGATTTTTCGAAAGCGTGTTTCGAGTCGGGTGTGTGCTTGCCCTCGGGCTCGAACCTCACGCAGGAGCAGCAGGGTCGTGTGATCGACCAGCTGCGCCGTGCGCTGCAACAGGCGGGTGCGCGTGCGACTGTCTAGGAACACGCTGGTGCTGGTGGCGGTGGATCTGGCGCTGGTGCTGGTCGCCGGCTGGGTCGCGTTCTGGCTGCGGTTCAACTTCGACATCCCCGGTGAGTTTGATCGCCTTGCCAGGCACAGCATTCCATGGACGCTCGCGGGATACGCCACAGGCCTGTCGCTGGCTCGCGTGTATCGGCAGGTCTGGAGCTACATCGGCCTGCCTGAACTTCGGCAACTCGCGGTCGGTATCCTGCTGGGCGGGCTGCTGTCCGCTGCGGCGATCCTGATGCTGCGCATGCAAAACTTTCCGCGTTCGGTGCTGCTGCTGCAGCCGCTGATCGCCCTGGTGCTGCTGGGCGCTGCGCGCGCGGGCTGGCGCACCTTCATCGAGCGTCGCACGCTGGGGCGAGGCATCGGCCGCAGGCTGGTCATCGTGGGTTCGCTGCAGGATGCCGCCGATGCGCTGCGTGCGCTCAAGGGTTCGCACCAATGGGAGCCGGTTGCCATTGCGTCTCCGGTCGCCAGTGAAGTTGGCCGGTCCATCCAGAACGTGCGCGTGCTGGGCCAGTCTGAATCGTTGATCGACGTGTGCGAGATGGCGCAGGCCGATGCGGCGCTGGTCGCAAGTCCTCCCGGTTCGCCCGAGCGGCATGAGGCGTTGATGAATGCGGCTGGTGCGCGCCTGACCCTGCTCACCATGCCCAGGCCCAATGAGTGGCTCAAGACCGACAGCCCCGGTCCGCGCAAGATCGAGCTCGAGGATTTGCTGGGACGCTCACCGGTGCAGCTGGACACGGCGCAGCTGGCCGACCTGTTCTCCGGCCAGACGGTGATGGTGACCGGCGCCGGCGGCTCCATCGGCTCGGAGCTGTGCAGGCAGGTCGCCCGCTTCGGCGTGGGGCGGCTGGTGTGCGTCGATGTTTCGGAGTACGCGGTATACCGGCTTGAGCAGGAAATGCGCGATTCGCATCCGCAGATGCACGGGCTCTACTACACCGCCAATGTGCGCGAGCTGGACCGGCTGCGCGCCATCGCGGACAAGCACAAGCCCACGGTGATCCTTCATGCGGCAGCCTACAAGCACGTGCCGCTGATGGAAGAGCTCAACGAGATCGAGGCGCTGCGTACCAATGTGATCGGCACCCTGAATGCGGCGCGTGTCGCGGGTGAGTGTGGCGCGCGTCGATTCGTGATGATCTCGACCGACAAGGCGGTGAACCCGACCAATGTGATGGGCGCGAGCAAGCGCCTGGCCGAGCTGATGGTGCAGGCCGTGGCAGCGCAATTCGATCGCACGCAATACGTGTCGGTGCGCTTTGGCAATGTGCTGGGTTCCAGCGGTTCCGTGGTGCCGTTGTTCACCTCGCAGATCGCACGCGGCGGTCCTGTCACGGTGACGCATCCGGACATCGTGCGTTACTTCATGACCATTCCTGAAGCGGCGCAGCTGGTGCTGCAGGCAGGCCTTATGGGCAGTTCGGGCCAGATCTTCGTGCTGGACATGGGCGAGCCGGTGAAGATCGTCGAGTTGGCTCGCATGCTGATCCGCCTGTCGGGGCGCACCGAGCAGGAAGTGCCGATTGCCTATACGGGCCTGCGGCCGGGCGAGAAGCTCTATGAGGAACTGCTTGCCGACGACGAGACCACCGAGCCGACGCCGCATCCCAAACTGCGCGTCGCGAAGAATTCAACCTCGCTGCCCGATGTGGCTGGCGTCACGCAATGGATCAATGAAGCGGGGCCGTTTCCGGCGGGCGGGGCTGTGCGCGACTGGCTGCGCAGCCAGGTGCCGGAGTACACGCCGCGGTAAGCGCTGCGGTGCTGTCGCAGTGAAGTCATGGATTGCGGATCGAGTCCGCAATGACAAGTACCAGGGCTGTCATGCCGGACTTGATCCGGCATCCACCGCGAATCGGCAGCGATCGTTGCGCAGCCACCAGACGCTACTGCGCAATCCCCGTACGCGCCAACACATCGCTCACGAGTTCCAGCCGCACGAGCGGGTTGTCGAGTTCCATCAGCCGCTGCTTGAGTTGCACGCCCAGCGGCAGCAATTCGCACCAGCGATTGGCGACCCATCCGCAGTCGTCGAGCCGGTAGGGTCCCTCGATCGGAAGTTGCCCCGGCGCATCGGCCTTTTGCTGCAGCGAATCGATCAGCCTTGAAAGCGCAGTGGCCGTGATCTTCAGGTCGTCCGGAATCGGCACTGCCATATCGACGGCGAGCCCCTGCACATCGGCAATCCACAAGCCGTGCTTGAGCTGGTCGCGCGAGGTGATCCGAAAGCGTTGCGCCCCATGCGCGCGGATCATCATGAGGCCCGGGCGAGGGGTTTCGAAGTGGCTGATGGTGGCCAACGTGCCGACATTGGCAAATGATTCCGTGGCGCCTGGTTGACGGACTTCGTTACCCTGGGTGAGTGAGACGATCCCGAAGGGCGCGCCCGCCTTGTGGCAGCGGCCGATCATGTCGAGGTAGCGGACCTCGAAAATGCGAAGCGGCAGGACGCCGTCAGGAAAAAGGACCGTGCCCAGTGGGAACAACGGCAGGGATTGCAGGGTGAGGGCTGACGACATCGATTTCCCGTTCTGCCCGCTATCATCCCACGAGAGAACCCATCCATGTTTTACCAAATCATTTCGTTTGTGCTGGACGTTGCGGCCGGTCTGCTGGGCGGTGCTTTTCTGCTGCGCGCCTATATGCAGTACCAGAAAGTCCCGTTCAAGAATCCGGTCGGCCAGTTTGTGTTTGCGCTCACTGACTGGCTGGTCCTGCCGTTGCGGCGGGTGCTTCCCGCCATCGGCAAGGTGGATACGGCCAGTGTGGTCGGCGTGTTCCTGGTGGAGCTCGCGCAGTTCTCGATCCTCTGGCTGCTCACGCGGCTGGGCGGGCTCGAGATGCTGCCTGTGCTCGCCCTGTTTGGCGTGGTGCGGCTGATCATTTCGCTCCTCACGGGCCTGGTCATCGTCCACGCCATCCTGTCATGGGTTCGCGCCGATTCGCCGATCGTGGACATCATCGACCGGCTTTGCGCGCCCCTGCTTCGCCCGTTCAGGAAATTGATCCCGCTGGTGGGCGGGATTGACCTGTCGCCGCTGGCGCTTCTGGTGCTGTTGCAGGTCGCCGCAATTGCGTTGGCGTACCTGCAGGCCGCCGTCCTGCGCTGAGGCGAATCAGTCCACCGCGTCGGCGGGCTGGCGCTGCAGCATGGCGAGTGTGCTCGCCACGGTCTTGCGCAGTTCGCGCCGATCGCAGATGAAGTCGACGGCGCCCTTGGTCTGCAGGAACTCGGCGCGCTGGAAGCCTTCGGGCAGGGTGACCCGCACCGTGGACTCGATCACGCGCGGACCCGCAAAGCCGATGAGCGCCTTGGGCTCCGCGATCACGACATCGCCAACAAACGCAAAGCCTGCACTCACACCGCCCATCGTCGGGTCGGTGAGCACGCTGATGTAGGGCAGGCCCTTCTTGGCCAGCCGGGTCAGGGCCGCATTGGTCTTGGCCATCTGCATCAGGGACAACAGGCCTTCCTGCATCCGCGCCCCACCGGTTGCGGTGAAGCACAGGAAGGGCACTTTCTGTTCGATCGCCGCTTCGACGCCGCGCACAAAACGCTCGCCGACGACGCTGCCCATGCTGCCGCCCATGAAGTCGAATTCAAACGCGGCTGCCACCAGGCTGATGCTGTGCACCGCCCCGCCCATGACGACCAGGGCATCGGTCTCGCCGGTGTTTTCCAGGGCTTCTTTCAGGCGCTCGGGGTACTTGCGGCTGTCCTTGAACTTGAGCGCATCGACCGGCAGCACTTCCTGCCCGATTTCGTAGCGGCCCTCGGCATCGAGGAAGCCATTGAGCCGACCACGCGCGCCGATGCGGTGGTGGTGGCTGCAGGTGGGGCAGACGTTCTGGTTTTGTTCCAGGTCGGTCTTGTACAGCACGGTTTCGCAGCTCGGGCACTTGACCCAGACGCCCTCGGGCACCTGGCGGCGGTCAGCGGGATCCGTCTGCTGGATCTTGGGCGGAAGCAGTTTTTCGAGCCAGCTCATGGGTGGGAGACTCCTCGTGAATCGTTCATCATACGTCCAGCGCGAGCCGGATCTGTTGCAGGAAGCTGGAGACGACAGGCGCCACGTTCTCGCGCGGTTCGTTCTCGATCAGCTGGATGATCTTGGTGCCGATGACTACTGCATCGGCCACCTTGCCGATGGCCTGCGCGGTCGCGGCGTCGCGAATGCCAAAACCAACGCCCACCGGGATTTTGACGTGTTCGCGAATGCGCGGCAGCATCAGCTCGACAGCACCTGCATCGGCGCTCGCCGCACCCGTCACGCCCTTGAGCGACACGTAATAGACATAGCCACTGGCCACTTTGGCGACCAGCGCGATGCGCTCATCGGTGCTGGTGGGTGCCAGCAGGAAGATGAGGTCCATGCCGTTGCTGCGCAGTTTCGCGGCGAACTCCTCGCATTCTTCCGGCGGGTAGTCGACGACCAGGATGCCATCCACGCCGGCTTGCGACGCATCGCGGATGAATGCGTCCTTGCCGCGCATCAGGTCGTAGCGTTCCAGCGGATTGGCATAGCCCATCAGCACGACGGGCGTGACGTTGTCCTGCGCGCGAAAGTCCTTGACCATCGCGAGCACCTGCGCCGTGCCGATGCCGAAGGTCAGCGCCTTTTCGCCGGCCTTCTGGATGACGGGGCCGTCTGCCATCGGGTCGGAAAACGGCACGCCGAGTTCGATGATGTCGGCGCCTGCCGAGACCATCGCGTGCATCAGCTCGGGCGTGATGTCGGCGTAGGGGAATCCGGCCGTGACGTATGGAATGAGCGCCTTGCGGCCCGCGGCCTTGAGCGCCTGCATTTTCGGTGCGATGCGGCTCATGGCTGCGCTCCCTTGACCTTCATGCCGCGCATGGAAGGCCGGTCGTAGAACTCGACACCTGCGAGGTCGGCCACCGTGCCGATGTCCTTGTCGCCACGGCCCGAGAGGTTGACCAGGATCTTCTGGTCGGGCTTCATGGTTTTGGCGAGCTTCATCGCATACGCGATCGCATGGCTGGATTCGAGCGCGGGGATGATGCCTTCGGTGCGGCACAGGTAGTGGAACGCTTCGAGCGCTTCCTTGTCGGTGATGCCGACGTACTCCGCGCGTCCGATGTCCTTGAGCCAGGCGTGCTCGGGACCGACGCCCGGGTAGTCGAGGCCCGCGCTCACGCTGTGCGTTTCGGTGATCTGGCCGTTGTCGTCCTGAAGGATGTAGGTTCGGTTGCCGTGCAGCACGCCAGGGCTGCCACGTT
This sequence comes from Caenimonas sp. SL110, assembly GCF_001044395.1. Lineage (GTDB taxonomy): Bacteria > Pseudomonadota > Gammaproteobacteria > Burkholderiales > Burkholderiaceae_C > Ramlibacter. Next base: position 34,311 of record NZ_JANU01000039.1, on the reverse strand, counting down.
GCAGTGACGCCGAATGCTTGCCGCTGTCCAGACCCTCGCCTGCAGCTTCAACGCCGATGAGGCGCGTGTTCTCGTGCGGGATGTACGGATGGAAGATGCCCATCGCATTGCTGCCGCCGCCCACGCAGGCAACGACGGCATCGGGTTGGCTGCCGGCGAGTTCGGGCATCTGCGTGAGGCACTCGTTGCCGATCACGCTCTGGAAGTCGCGCACCATCATCGGATAGGGGTGCGGACCCGCCACGGTGCCGATGATGTAGAAAGTGTTTTCGACGTTGGTCACCCAGTCGCGCATGGCTTCGTTGAGCGCGTCCTTCAAGGTGCGGCTGCCGGAGGTGACCGGAACCACCGTCGCGCCGAGCAGGTTCATGCGATAGACGTTGGGGCTTTGCCGCCGCACATCCTCGATGCCCATGTAAACGATGCACTCGAGGCCGTAGCGTGCGCAGATCGTGGCCGTGGCCACGCCGTGCTGGCCTGCGCCCGTTTCGGCAATCACACGGGGCTTGCCCATGCGGCGTGCCAGCAGCGCCTGGCCGATCACGTTGTTGATCTTGTGGGCGCCGGTGTGATTCAAGTCTTCGCGCTTGAGGTAGATCTGTGCGCCGCCCTGCTCACGGCTCATTCGGGCTGCGTGATAGACCGGCGAGGGGCGACCGACAAAGTGCTTGAGCTCGTAGCGAAACTCTTCCAGGAACTCAGGGTCGTTCTGGTACCTGGCATAGGCCGCGCGCAGCTCGTTGATCGCGTGAGTCAGCGTCTCGCTGACGAAGCTGCCGCCGTAGGGGCCGAAGTGCCCGGTGATGTCAGGTTGTTGATAGGAGGCCATGGGTGCTCTTTGCAAGGAGAACGTCGGCGGCACGCACGGCCGCGACGAACCGATTGATCTTTTCCGGGTCTTTCAGGCCTTTGTTGCCAGGGCCGTCCAGTTCGACACCGGAGCTCACATCGACGGCCAGCGATTTACAGCGCGGCCGGACCTGCAAGATGCCATCGCCCGCGTTTGCAGGCGTCAACCCACCAGACAAGACGAGGTGAACGTTGACGTTTGCGGGCAGCTGTGACCAATTGAATGTTTTCCCGGCACCGCCGTATCCCTCGACATGGGCGTCGAGAAGGATCGCTCTTGCGCGGCGGTAATCCGATGCGAATTTTAGCAAGTCGAAAGGCGTGTCATCCAGAGGGATTCTTGCGGCCCGAATATAGGCGAGCCTGCCATGGCCGATGGACTCCTCGCACAGTTCGGGGGTCTCGTCGCCGTGGAACTGGGCCAGGCATCCGGGCACCCGTGCGCATGCTTCCAGAACGGTTTTCGGTGTTTCGTTGACGAAGAGAAGCACCGGCGTGATGAAGGGTGGCAGCCGGCGCGCGAGTTCTGCGGCGCGACCCGGCGAGATGAATCGCGGGCTCTTCGGATACATCACGAAGCCGACCGCATCGGCGCCGGCTTCAACCGCGGCGTCGATGTCCTGTTCGCGTGTCAGGCCGCAGATCTTGATACGGGTGCGGGGCAATGGTGCAGTGCTCATGGCAGTCCATCATACGCAGCAGTGCGATCGGGAAGCCCCCACTCCGGTGCGTACACCGGCCCCAGAAAATACAGTCCGTCCGGCGAGAACGTCGGCGCGGCGGCGTCGCGGTCGCGCGCTGCCAGCACCTGCGCCATCCACCCGGGTGGCTGCATCCCCTGGCCGATCTGCAACAGGCATCCCATGATGTTGCGGATCATGTGATGCAGGAACGCATTGGCCTCGAAGTCGAAACGCCAGTAAGCGCCACGACGCGAGATGTCGATCCGCTTCATGGTCTTGACCGGCGAGAGCGCCTGGCAGGCCGATGCCCTGAAAGAAGTGAAATCGTGCTCGCCCATCAGGATTGCTGCTGCCTCGCGCATGGCGGCCTCATCGAGCGGCCGATAAACCCAGCCGGTCCGACCTGAATCAATGCTGGGCCGCACCGGGGATTCGAGCACGACATAGGCGTAGCGCCGCGACAGAGCGCTTGCGCGGCAATGAAAAGCGTCGGGGACCGGGCGCGCCCATTGCACGGCGATGTCGTGCGGCAGGAAGCGATTGGTTCCGCGAATCCACGAGAACTCGTCTCGCTCGATTTCCGTGTCGAAATGGACGACCTGCATCAGGCCGTGCACGCCGGCATCGGTGCGTCCGGCGCATACGGTGGAAATGCGTTGCACGGCGAATTGGCCAAGCGCCTTTTCGAGCTTGTCCTGAACGGTCAAACCCGACAACTGGCTCTGCCAGCCCTGATAGGCCTGGCCGTTGTAGCTGATACCCAGTGCCAGCCTCATGGCAGGCCCGTCAAGCAGCGGATGAGGCGCGAGCGCCCCTTCAGCTGATTTCCGCCAGGAATCGCTGGGCGCGATTCTTCAGGTCGCCGGTGGCCTCGGCGACAACTTCTTCAGCGAGGCTGCGAGCGCCTTCGGGGTCGCCGATGGCATTGAACTCTTCAGCAAGCGCCAGCTTGGTTGCCAGCGGATCGTTGGCGCTGTTGTCGGCACCCAGTGGTGAGCCTGCGGTGCTGACCGGGGCATCGTCATTTTCCGCGCCCTGCGTGTCAGGACCCAGGTCAAGGGAAAGCGCGCCCAGGTCGAACTCGATCATGCCGGTGTCAGTTGCAGGCGGCTTTGCCACTGCAACCGGTGCAGGTGCCGGCTTGGGGGGTTCAGTCGTGAAGCTCAGGCTGTTCGGGTCCAGCATGAGGTCAGGGGCATCGAGCCGAACGGTTTCTGTCTGTGAGACTGGGGCAGGCGTGTTCACGGGAGGAGCGTTGAGCGACACGGGCTCGTCTCCAAAGTCCATGTCCAGGGCAGGTGCCTGCTGCGCTACCGCCGGTATCGCCTGGGTGCGCTCGTCACTCGAGGCAGTCAGCGGTGCCGCCGTACTGCCCTGCACAGGATCGTCAAGCGAGAAATCGAGGTCGAGATCAAAGTCGGGTGCTGGCTGCGGTTGCGCCGCCGGCAGATGCGCCGAAGCCATCGGTTGGGTGGAGGCGCTGAACGCCTGCGTCGCCATCGAGGAACTCGGGATACCCACTGCTGAAGGGCTTCCACCTGGGCGATAAAGCGCGTTTGAGGGATCGAGTTCCTTGCCGAGTTCACAGATGTGTTCCCACTCGGGACCTTCACCGTGCGTCAGGCCATGGGCCTCAGTCGCCACCTGTTCGAACGCCTTGCCGTCGCGGCGCTTGGAGTAGATCTCGAGCAGCTTGCTATGGATGGCGACGCGCTGGGGCTGCGTGCGCATTGCCTCCTTGAGTATTTCCTCGGCCTGAAGGTCGCGGCCATAAGCCAGGTACACATCGGCTTCGGCAACGGGATCGACATCGCCGGCCGCATCAAGCTGGCTGGGCGAATAAACCATCGAAGAACCGGTGGCTCCGCCTTCATTCGTGTCGATGCGCTGACCGCCACTGGCGCCGAAGAATGAATCGGGCTGCAGGCGGCTTTCCAGGAACGAGCTGTCGACTTGTGTGGACTTCTTGCGCTGTTGTGCGCGATAGATTCCGAAGCCCAGCAAGAGTGCCAGGATGCCGCCCAGCGTCGCTGGCACGATCGGGTTCTCGAGCATGTCGTCGATGAGGCTGGTCTCGACGGGAGCGGGAGCCGGTGGCTTGGTCGGTACAACGGGCTTTGCAGCAGAAGCGGACGCGTTGGTCGCGGAAGCAGGGGATGCTGCTGCGGCCGCAGAACTTGCAGGCGCGCTGGCTCCAGGCGCGAGGGCCGCTGCGGTGGTCGCCGAAGGTGTCGCCGGCGCTGCAGCCGAGGATGCGGCAGCAGCCGGGACTGGCGTTACCGCTGTCGTGGCAGGTCCCGATGCGGGCCTGGCCGCCGATGCGGAAGCGATGACCGGGGTGGCAACTGCTGCAGACGCGGGTCTTGCGGCAGCGGCCGCCGATGCGGCGATCGTGGCCGCAGCAGGGACCGGCACTGGCGCCGGCGTTGGAGCAATCGAAGGCGGCGCTGCCACCGGGCGAGCGGCACTGGCGACCGCAGCGGGTGCGGTCGCGGAAGCCGGACGCGCGGCACTGGCTGTGCCGACGGGTGTTCCCAGCGGAAGCGCAACGCCCGGACGGGCGGCACTTGCACCGGAGCCCGCAGGGGCGCTGGCCGTGCCCACCCGGTTCAGGTCGGCAATGTTCTTGTTCAGCTCTGCAACACGCGAGGCGGAATCCTGGGCGGCGCGATCGCGTGCGATCTTGTCTTCGGCAGCCCTGGCTTGCACCGAGCCCTTGGAAAGCTGCAACTTGTCGGGCGCAGTGGCACCGGGACGCTTTTCTTCGACCTGCGCCTGCACGCGACCGGTGGCCTGGCGGTCGGAGGTGGCGGCGCGAGTGGTCGGGGCACCTTCTGCCAGCTTGCGGCGGAATTCGTTGAAGTCACGGCTTTGCGCGACCAGTGTCTGGCGCGCTTCACCGGCAGGCACCAGGTTGGCCTCATCGCTGCCCGGCACATCCATCACGGCGCCAGCGCGCAGCCGGTTGATGTTGCCATTGATGAAGGCGTCAGGGTTGGCGCGCAGCAGGGCGACCAGCATCTGGTCCAGCGACACATTGGCCGGCTTGAACTGGGCTGCGATCTTGCCTGCGGTATCGCCGCTTTGAACGGTGACCTGCTTTTCGCTGCCGCCCACGCCAGCCGCGCGAGGTGGACGTGCAGTAGCGGCGCGTGGCTCGCTCGGTGCCCGGGCAACTGCCGCCCGGGCTGGCTGCGATGGTGCGGGAGACGCGGCGGCACGCGGTGCGGCCGCCGACGGGGAAGAAGGTGCGGGAGTGATCTGCGCAGCCAGCGGTGCAGCGGGTGCACGCATGCTCGGCGGATCGAACAGCATCGTGTAGTCGCGCACGATACGGCCAGCGGCCCATTGGGTTTCAAGGATCAGGTCGACAAAGGGCTCGTTGACGGGACGCGCGCTGACCAGACGCAGGAAGTGGCGCCCATCGGCGCGACGCTCCAGCGTGATCTTGAGGTTGGAAACGGTGGGGTTGTACTCGAGGCCGGCGGCGCGAAACGCCTCGGGGGACGCAACCGACGTGCGCAGCGACGCAAGCTCTTCCGCATTGATCTCAGGAATATCGATCTCGGCGCGCAGGGGCTCCCCCAATGCGGACTGAACCGTGATGCGACCCAAGCCCAGTGCGGATGCATCCGATGCCGAAAACCCCAGGAGCGCAGCCGCTGCAATTGCCAGAGCGGTGGCGCGCCATTTCGGCTTTTCGGTCGTTTTGTGCGCCCCCACTGCTCGGTCTGCAGGCAATATTTTTCTCATCATGCGGACATACGCCTCGACACTGAATTTGCTAAAAGGACCATAACATCAATGTCTTAGACTGACAAGCTGAGACATCTCTTAACTTCCCGCAGCATCCGCCTGAGCTTGCCGGGAGTCAAATTCGATGTTGTGATGTGACAACGGCCTGTAACTACACATTACAGGCCGTCGCGCAGTACGCGCACTTTGCGCGAGCGCTCAACCGGACGCGTGCATCGCGCGAACGCTCAACCGGACGCGCGCAAAGTGCGAACGCTCAAGTATCCAGCAAAATCCGCAGCATTCGACGCAGCGGCTCTGCAGCACCCCACAAGAGTTGGTCGCCAATCGTATAGGCGCCCACGTACTCTGGCCCCATCGCCAGCTTGCGGATACGTCCCACCGGAATGTCCATCGTCCCGGTCACTGCGACCGGCGTCAGGTGGCGCAACGTGGCTTCCTTGTTGTTCGGGACCACTTTGACCCAGTCGTTGTCGGCCGCGATCATCTGCTCGATGTCGGCGACCGGAACGTCCTTCCTGAGCTTGAAGGTTAGCGCCTGGCTGTGGCATCGCATCGAGCCCACGCGCACGCAGAATCCGTCGACAGGCACCGCCGGTGTTGCGAAGCCCTGACCCTGGCCCAGGATCTTGTTGGTTTCGGCACCGGCCTTCCATTCTTCTTTCGACATGCCATCGCCCAGATCCTTGTCGATCCAGGGAATCAGCGAGCCACCGAGCGGCACACCGAAGTTCTCTGTCTCGGCCGACGACATGGCGCGCTGGCGGGCCAGCACCTTGCGGTCGATTTCGAGGATGGCGGACTTCGGGTCGTCGAGCAGGGGGCGTACCTCTGAATTGAGCGTGCCGAACTGGGTGAGCAACTCGCGCATGTGCTGGGCGCCACCGCCCGATGCTGCCTGGTAGGTCATGCTCGACATCCACTCGACCAGACCCGCCTTGTAGAGTGCGCCGACACCCATGAGCATGCAACTCACGGTGCAGTTGCCGCCGATCCAGTTGCGCCAACCCTTTGCAAGCGCATTCTTGATGACCGGCATGTTCACCGGGTCAAGAATGATGACCGCATCGTCCTGCATCCGCAGCGTGGAGGCCGCATCGATCCAGTGGCCGTTCCAGCCGGCGGCCCTCAGCTTGGGGAATACCTCGGAGGTGTAGTCGCCGCCCTGGCAGGTGATGACGATGTCGCACTTCTTCAGTGCCTCGATGTCCATCGCATCCTTGAGCGTCGCTTCGTTCTTTGCCTGGGCGGGCGCTTTGCCGCCTGCATTGGAAGTCGAGAAGAAGACGGGCTCGATGAGGCCGAAGTCGCCTTCAACCTGCATGCGGTCCATCAGGACCGAGCCGACCATGCCGCGCCAGCCGACAAGGCCGACCAGGGGTTGTTGTCCGTTGTCAAATTTCATTTCTGCGCCTTTCAAAGTTGTGATTTCAAACCTTTGTTCCCCCGGCTCGCTCGGGCCGGGGTGGGCGCGACGAACCGGAGCTTATCTAGCCCTTGGTGGTCGTCTTGGTAATGGCGGAAAGAGCGGACACGACAGCGTCGCCCATTTCGCGCGTGCCAACCTTTTTCGTGCCCTGGGAGTAGATGTCCCCGGTACGCAACCCCGATGCAAGCACGTGCTTGACCGCGGACTCGATTCGGTCGGCGGCCTCGGGCTGGTTGAGTGAGAAGCGGAGCATCATGGCAACTGACAGGATTGTAGCCAATGGATTGGCGATTCCCTTGCCGGCGATGTCGGGCGCGCTGCCGTGCGACGGCTCGTACAGGCCCTGGCTGCTGGCGTTCAGGCTGGCCGATGGCAGCATGCCGATCGAGCCGGTCAACATCGATGCCTCATCGGACAGGATGTCGCCGAACATGTTGCCGGTGACGATCACATCGAACTTCTTGGGCTCTTTCACGAGCTGCATGGCTGCGTTGTCGACATACATATGGTCGAGCGCGACGTCGGGGTACTCCTTGCCGACACCGGTGACGACGTCCTTCCAGAACTGGAACGTCTCCAGCACGTTGGCCTTGTCCACGCTGGTCACCCGCTTGCTGCGCTTGCGGGCAGCTTCGAATGCAACGCGGGCGATGCGCTCGATCTCCGGGCGCGAGTAGCGCATCGTGTCGAAAGCCTCTTCGGCGCCGGGGAAGTTGCCATCGGGCGAAACGCGGCGGCCGCGCGGCTGCCCGAAATAGATATCGCCCGTCAGTTCGCGAATGATGAGGATGTCCAGGCCGGACACCAGCTCCGGTTTGAGGCTGGAAGCGGACACCAGTTCGTCATAGCAGATGGCCGGGCGGAAGTTGGCGAACAGGCCCAGGTTCTTGCGCAGGCCCAGCACGGCCTGCTCGGGGCGCAGCGGCCGCTCGAGCTTGTCGTACTTCCAGTCGCCCACAGCGCCGAACAGGACGGCATCCGACTCTTTTGCGAGCTTGAGCGTGGATTCGGGAAGCGGGTGGCCGTGCGCTTCATACGCGGCGCCACCGACCAGTGCGGTCTCAAGTTCGAATTTCAGATCGAGAACCTGGAGCACCTTGACGGCCTCGGCAACGATTTCGGTGCCAATGCCGTCACCCGGCAAAACTGCAATCTTCATGGGAGGAATCCTGGAACGGGAAAGTGATTAGCTGGCGAGCGTATGCGCGAGCCAGGGTTTCGTCGCAAGGCGCTCTGCCTCGAACGCCTTGATCTTGTCCGACTGGCGCAAGGTCAGGCCGATGTCGTCGAACCCGTTCATCAGGCAGTACTTGCGAAACGGTTGCACGTCGAATTCGAATGCACCGCCGTCGGGCTTGAGCACCAGTTGCCGGTCGAGGTCGACCGTGATTTCGTAGCCGGGGAATGCGAGCGTCGCGTCGAACAGCTCGCTGACGCGTGCCTCGCTGAGCACGATAGGCAGCAGGCCGTTCTTGAAGCAGTTGTTGAAAAAGATGTCGGCATAGCTCGGCGCGATGATGGCGCGGAAACCGTACTGGTCCAGTGCCCAGGGCGCATGTTCGCGCGACGACCCGCAGCCGAAGTTCTTGCGGGCGAGCAGGATCGATGCGCCTGCATATCGGGGCTGGTTCAGGACGAAATCGGGGTTGGGCCTGCGTGAAGCCGGGTCTTGCCCAGGCTCGCCCTGATCGAGGTACCGCCAGCCGTCAAACAGGTTCTGCCCGAAGCCCGTCTTGCGAATGGACTTGAGGAACTGCTTGGGAATGATCGCGTCGGTGTCGACGTTCTCGCGATCCATCGGGGCAACGAGGCCCTTGTGCACATTGAATTTTTGCATCGTTATTTCTTCCTGGCAGCGTCTTCGATCTTCTCGCCGGCTTTCTGCACGTCCTGGCCCACACCCTTGACGGTGTTGCAACCGGCGAGCAGGCAGGCAAATGAGAGGGCGATCAGGGTGGTGATGGTCTTCATGGTGGCTCCAGGCATGGTTGAGTCAGGAAGCGAATTGTCGAACATCTACAAAGTGGCCGTGAACCGCAGCAGCAGCAGCCATTGCGGGGCTGACCAGGTGCGTGCGTCCCCCCGCGCCTTGCCGTCCTTCGAAGTTTCGGTTGCTGGTCGATGCGCAGCGCTCACCCGGCTCGAGCCGGTCGGCATTCATCGCCAGGCACATGGAGCAGCCGGGTTCTCGCCACTCAAAACCGGCGGCCTTGAAAATCTCATGCAGGCCTTCGCGCTCGGCCTGTTCCTTGACGAGGCCGGAGCCGGGAACAACCATCGCGACCTTCACGTTCTTCGCAATCTTCTGGCCGAGCTTCTTGACCACCGCTGCCGCGTCACGCATGTCTTCGATGCGGCTGTTGGTGCAGGAACCGATGAACACCTTGTCGATGAAGATATCGTTCATCGGCTTGCCGGGTGCGAGGTCCATGTAGGCAAGTGCGCGTTCGATGGCGTCGCGTTTGCTCGGGTCTTTCTCCTTGTCCGGATCGGGCACGCGGCCATCGATGCCGACGACCATCTCGGGCGATGTTCCCCATGTCACCTGCGGGATGATGTCAGAGGCGTTGAGCTCGACCACCGTGTCGAACTTCGCATCGGGGTCGGACTTCAGGGTCTTCCAGTAGGCGACCGCGTGATCCCACTCGACGCCCGTCGGGGCAAGAGGGCGACCCTTGACGTAGTCCAGTGTCTTTTCGTCCACGGCCACCAGGCCCGCACGCGCACCGGCTTCGATTGCCATGTTGCACACCGTCATGCGACCTTCCATGGTGAGCGAGCGGATGGCCGAACCGGCGAATTCAATCGTGTAGCCCGTGCCGCCGGCCGTGCCGATGCGGCCGATGATGGCCAGCACGATGTCCTTGGCGGTGACGCCGGGGGCGAGCTTGCCCTCGACCCTGACCAGCAGGTTCTTCGCCTTCTTGGCCAACAGGGTTTGCGTGGCCATGACGTGTTCGACTTCGCTGGTGCCGATGCCGTGGGCGAGCGCACCGAATGCGCCGTGCGTGGACGTGTGCGAATCGCCGCAGACAACCGTCATGCCGGGCAATGTCGCGCCTTGCTCAGGCCCCATGACATGCACGATGCCCTGACGCTTCGAGAGGTACGGAAAGTACGCGGCCGAGCCGAACTGCGCCATGTTCTTGTCGAGCGTGGTGATCTGCTCCTTGCTGATCGGATCGTCGATGCCGTCGTAGCCGCGCTCCCAGCCGGTGGTGGGCGTGTTGTGGTCGGCCGTCGCGACGATGGAACTCACGCGCCAGACCTTGCGGCCCGCTTCACGCAGGCCTTCGAAGGCCTGCGGACTGGTGACTTCGTGCACCAGATGGCGGTCGATATAGAGGATGGACGTGCCATCTTCTTCGGTGTGGACGACGTGTTCGTCCCAGATCTTGTCGTAGAGGGTTCTTGCCATGGGGCTTGTCCAGTCTTTCAGCTTCAGCTTTTCGGAAAATTTTATGCTGCGAGGCGCATGTCCGCGTTCTGCGTCTGCGAGGACAGATGGTCTACGAGCAAGCGCGCGGTCACCGGCAGGGTGTCAAAGTCGCGCGCCACCAGGTCCAGGCTGCGTCGCGCCCACGCATCGGTGAGCTTCACGCACTCGAGTTCGCCGACGCCGTGCATCAACTCGAAAGCACGACGCGGCATCACGCCCACGCCCAGCCCGTTGTGGATCATGCGGCACATTGCATCGAGCCCGGTGACGTGGATGCGCAGCTTGATCGAGCGGCCGACAGCGGCCGCCGCATCATGCATCGCCATGGAGATCGAGCTGTTGGCGTGCAGCCCGACGTGGTCGAAGTCGAGCGTGTCGGCAAACGCGATGGACTTGCGACGAGACAGCGGATGTCGGCGCGGCACGATGAGCGCGAGTTCGTCCTGGCGATAGTGACGCGATTGCAAGCCGTGGTCGCTGCGCACGCTCGCGTTGCAGATGCCCAGATCGGCAGTGCCTTCCTGGACGGCACGCAGGATCTCGGTGGACAGGTGCTCTTCAAGGTCGATCTTGACCTGCGCGTGCTGGCCGATGAACGCGCCCAGGTCTTCGGGCAGGTACTGCACGATGGCCGAGATGCTGGCGTGAACCCGTACATGACCGCGCACGCCATCGGCGTATTCGGACAACTCGCCCTGCATCTTCTCCAGGCTGAACAACATCGAGCGTGCATGGTGCAGCAGGCTTTCGCCGGCGGGTGTCAGATCGACGCCGCGCGCGTGGCGATACAGCAGCGTCGTCTCGACGGTGGCTTCCAGATCGGACAGTCGCTTGCTCACTGCCGATGCCGCAATCGACTCCCGCTCCGCCGCGCGGCCGATGGAGCCGAGCTCGACCGCCGCTACAAACAGCTGCAGCGAGGTGAGGTCTATCCGTCGGGCGAAGGAACGTTCGGAGGGGCGCATGGGTGGGAGCAGTCGCGGATTGCGATGACTTATGGCATTTTCCCTGAATAGAGGTAAAAAAGCCATCGCGTTTGGAGATGACCCTCTTTCCCCCAGGATGGCTGTCGCTATTCGAGTTTGATGTTGGCGGCCTTGAGGATCGGCCCCCAGCGCTCGTATTCGGTGCGCAGCAGGGTCGCCGTCTGGGCGGGCGTGGTGACGAAGGGCTCGTAGCCCTGCTGGCGCAGCACCTGGCGAAACTCCGGCTCGGCAGCGATCTCAGCCATCGCCGTTTGCAGCTGCGCGACGACTTCTCTGGGCGTGCCGGCCGGCGCCATCACGACGAATCGAAGCGCGACGTGCACGTTCTTCAGGCCCGACTCCACCACCGTGGGCAGATTGGGCGCAAGGTCGCTGCGGGTTTCGGTCATCAGGGCCAGTGGCTTGATCTTGCCGGACTCGATGAACTGGCGCACTGCGCCGTAGGTGAACATGCCGATCTGCGCATGCCCTGCGAGCACGTCGTTCAGCGCGGGACCGCCGCCGCGATAGGTGGCCTGCCCGACGTTGATGGACGCCGTGCGAGCCAGCAGTTCCCACGCGAGGTGATGCGGCGAGCCCTGGCCGGGATTGGCAAAGTTGAGCGTGCCGGGTGACTTCCTGGCGAGTTCGATCAGTTCCTTCACGTTGTTCGCAGGCACGTTGTTGTTCACCGCCAGCACCAGCGGCGAACTGGCGAGATAGCCAACCGGCGCGAGGTCCTTGAAGACGTCGTAGCGCAGGTTGTTGTACAGGTGCTGGTAGATCGCGACGGCGTCGGTGTTGATCAGCAGCGTGTAGCCGTCAGCCTTGGCCTGCGCTACTTCGGCGGTGCCGATGTTGCTTCCGGCGCCGGTCTTGTTCTCGATCACGACGCTCTGGCCGAGCTTGGCGCGAAGCCGCTCGGACAGCGGCCTGGCGAGGCCGTCTGCGCCGCCGCCGGGCGGAAACGGAACGATCAGCTTGATCGGCTTCGAAGGGTAGGGCTGGCTGAAGGCCGGTGCGGCCAGGCCGCAAAGCGCCCCGGTTGCAACAACGACCTGGACCAGGCGCGTGAATGATTTTTGGATGGCGATCACTTTGTCTCCTTGCTTCATGAAATCAGCTGGCGGCGCGCAGCGCCTGCTTGCGCAGCCACGTGCTCGAACGCCCGCCCAGCGGACGCTGCAAGCGGTCCTGGGCGAACTGCACGGCCTCGAGCAACGCTGTGAGCTCGACGCCGGTGGCGAATCCGGCTTGATGCGCCATCAATGCGAGGTCTTCCGTTGCGAGGTTGCCCGCCGCACCGGGCGCGAAAGGACATCCACCGATCCCGCCCGCGCTCGCGTCGAATCGGCGCACGCCGGCTTCCAGCGCAGCCCATGCGTTGGCCACGCCCATGCCGCGTGTGTCGTGGAAGTGCGCGCCGACCTCATCGACAGGCAACACGCCCACGAGTTCGCGCAGCAGGTCGCGCACTTGCGCAGGCCCGGCCGCACCGATCGTGTCGGCGATCACCAGTTCGTCAGCCCTCGCTTCATGCAGCACAGCCGCCAGGCGAAGCACGGCCTCCACCGGTGTCTTTCCCTCGAAGGGGCACTCGAACGCAACGGCCAGATAGGCGCGTGTTCGCAAACCTGCTGCGCGAGCGGCTTGCAGCGTCTCGACACTCACCGCCGTGGCCTGCGCCAGAGTCATGTTGATGTTCTTCTGGTTCATCGTCTCGGTGGCTGAGAGCACTACCGCAATCTCTTTGGCGCCCGCAGCGCGTGCGCGTTCCAGGCCCTTGAGGTTGGGTACCAGGACCGAGACACGCAGTTGCGGCAAGGCCTGCGAAATCAGCGGCAGCAAATCAGCTGCATCGGCCATTTGCGGCACGGCCTTCGGCGACACGAAGCTTGTGGCTTCGACGCTCGTGACCCCGGCTCGAGCGAGCAGCCTGACAAATTCGAGCTTGTCCGCAGTCGACAGATGAATCGCCTGGTTCTGCAGGCCGTCGCGCGGCGAGACATCGGTGATGACGATGGATTCCATCGCGCTCAACCCACTGCGCCTGCGGTGCGCAGTTCATCGAGTTGTGCTTGCGAGTAGCCCAGCATCCCGCCCAGGATCTCGTCGGTCTGCGAGCCGAGCGCAGGCGGTGCGGTGTGCTCCATCTTCTTCGCGCCCGAAAGCTTGATCGGGTTGCCGGGCATGCGAATCGTCTCGCCGGTTGCCAGCGTGACGCTCGTCACCATGTCTCGTGCCTGCACTTGGGGATCGTTCATCGCCTGCTCGAAGTTGTTGACCGGCCCGCACGGAATGCGGGCTTCGCGCAGCTTCGCGAGCCAGTGCGCCGAGGGCATCGTGCGCAGCTTCTCGCCGACGATGGCGTCGATGCGGTCCTTCGCGGCGTAGCGCACGGGCTGCTTGCGCAATTCGGGATCGCGCAATGCGTCGATGTCGATGAACTCGGCGAATCGCTCGAAGAACGGATCGCCGATGCACGCAATGATGATGTGGCCGTCATGCGTCGGGTAGCAGTTGTAGGGCACATGCACGAAGTGGCCGTTGCCGATGCCGCCGGGGATGTTGCCGGACATGAGGTACATGGTGGCCATGTAGTTCAAGAGCGAGATCTGCACGTCGAGCATCGACACGTCCACATGCTGGCCGCGACCGGTGCGCTCACGTTCCGCAATGGCGGCCAGCACGCCCATCGCACCGAAGATGCCGCCGCCCAGATCGCCCATCGGAATGCCGCTTCGCATCGGGCCGGTCTCGGGCGATCCGGTGATCGACATGCCGCCGCCCATCGCCTGCACGACCTGATCGAAGGCCGGGCGCTGTGTGTCGGGGCCGGTCTGGCCGAAGCCGGTGACCGAGCAGGTGACGATGCGCGGATTGACCTGCGACAGCGTCTCGTAGTCGATGCCCAGGCGCTGCGTCACGCCCGCGCCGAAGTTGTCGAACACCACATCGGCGTGCCGCACCAGGTCCATGAAGACAGCGCGGCCCGCTTCGCTCTTCAGGTCGATGCAGACGCTTTGCTTGTTGCGGTTGAGCGTGAGGAAGTACGCGCCCATGCCGTCGCGTGAATACGCGGGGTCGTTTTCGAGCAGGCGACGCGTGCCTTCGCCGCTGCCGGGCGGCTCGACCTTGATCGTTCGGGCGCCCAGGTCGGCCAGCAGCATCGTCCCGTAAGGCCCGGAAAGCATATGGGTGAGGTCAAGGACGGTGATGTGTTCGAGGGCCATGCGCAAGTTCTCCGGTTCGGGTGAGGTGAACCATTGCAGCGTCCGTGCCAAGACCGCAGCGCTTGCAAGTCGTTGATTTCATTGAAGGCCGCTGCAGACGGGGTCAGGGTGCATGTCGCATGAAACACGCCGTGCGACACTGTGGGTTCCATGTCCAACGCCGCCCCATCCGCCACCCCATCCGCAAAAAAAACGGACCTGCCCCGCCTGTGCTTCATCAGTTACCCGCGCATTCGTGCGTTCGCGGCGCCGGTGCTGGAAGAATTTACCGACCGCGCGGTGATCGACGTGGTCGACGGCGTGTTCGAAGACGCGCTGGCCAATGCCAGGGAGCGCCTGCGGCGTGGCGCTGTCGACGCATTCGTGAGCGCCGGATCGAACGCGGCGATCCTGCGCGCGAACCTCAGCGCGCCCGTCGCGACCATCGAAGCCACGGGCTTCGACATCCTCCAGGCGCTGATCCGCGCCCGGCAGATTTCGCGCAAGGTTGGCGTGGTGACCTACGGCGCGACCATCACAGAGCTTGAAGAGGTCAAGCCGCTGCTGGACCTCGATGTTGCGCAGTACGCCTACCTCACGCCCGAAGACGCGAAGGACAAGTTCGAGCAGCTGCGCCGCGATGGTTACGGCGCAGTGGTCGGTTCCAGCCTGGTGGTGGATCTGGCGCAGGCAGTCGGCTTGCCGGCGCTGCTGGCGTACTCGCAGCGATCGGTGCGCAAAGGCTTCGAGGAGGCGCTTGAGCTGGCTCGCGTGGCAAGGATAGAGGCCGCCCGCTACGCACAACTGGAGAGCGTGCTCAGCAACATCCAGGAGGCAGTGGTTGCGGTCGACCGGGCGCACCGCATCATCGCCGTCAACGGTGCGATGCAACTGCTGCTGGGCCGCCCTCGCGCCGAGTTGAGTGGTGAGCGACTCGATGAGATCGCGCCCGAACTCGCGCTCACATCGGCACTGGAGCGAGGCAACGAGGATCGCGGCGTCGTGATGCGCTTTCGTGATCGCGACTGGGTAGCCAATCGCACGCCGATTCGCGAGGGCAGCAGCATCACGGGTGCGGCGCTCACGCTCTACGACGTGAAGTCGATCCAGGATGCGGACACCAGCGTGCGCATCCAGCAGCGCCGCCGGCAGCACGCGGCGCGGCATCGCTTCTCGGGCCTGATTGGCAGCAGTGAGCCGTTCCTTCGCGCGGTCAACACGGCGCGCAGGTACGCAGCCACGGACCTCACGGTGCTCATCGTGGGCGAGAGCGGCTCGGGCAAGGAGCTGTTCGCGCAGGCCATCCACAACGAAAGCCGTCGCCAGGGAAAGCCATTCGTGGCTGTGAACTGCGCTGCGTTCCCCGAGACCCTGCTGGAAAGCGAGCTCTTCGGCTACGAAGATGGCGCGTTCACGGGTTCGCGTCGCGGCGGCAAACGGGGCCTGATCGAAACCGCGCATACCGGCACGCTGTTCCTGGACGAAATTGGCGACATGCCGCAGTCGCTGCAGACGCGGCTTTTGCGCGTGCTGCAAGAGCGCGAGATCACGCGCCTGGGCGCGACCGCCGCGATTCCGGTCGATGTGCGGATCATTGCGGCCACGCATCAACCGCTGCAGGAGATGGTGAGCGAGCGGCGATTCCGGCAGGACTTGTACTACCGCATCAACACGCTGCGCATTGCATTGCCGCCGCTGCGGGAGCGGCCCGGCGATGTCGCAGTATTGGCGACGATGCTGCTGCGCAGGTCGCTGGAGCAGCAGGGATCGCGCCATCGCGCCGAAGTCGTGATCGAGCCATTGCTGCCGCTGCTGCAAGCCTATGCGTGGCCCGGCAATGTGCGCGAACTGGAGAACATCTGCGAGCGCCTGGCGGTGTTCGTGATCCAGTTCGACAGCGAATCGGCCATTGATCTTGCGCTGCTGCCTGAAGACTGCCCGGAGCTTTTTGAGCAGGCTCAGGTGCGAGTGCTGGGACAGGAGTTGCCGATGGCGCAACGCGTGGCGCAGGCGATGCGGCTTTCAGGCGGCAACCGCCAGGAGGCGGCGCGGCGTCTGGGCATCAGCCGCTCGACACTCTGGCGCTGGTTGCGCGCAGAGGGCGAGGTGGCGCAGGACGGTGACCCCGGCGAGGTTATTCAGCCCTGATGCCGACCTTCCTGATGATGCGGCCGTAGAAATCCAGATCGCGGCGCACGAGTGAACCGAGATCTTCTGGAGGTCCACCGGCAGGCTCGAACCCCTGGCCTTTCAACTGCTCGGCGATCTTCGGATTCTTCAGGGCCTTGTTGAGCGCGTCGTTGAGCGTCTTCACGATGGCAGGCGGCGTGCCTGCGGGTGCGAAGTACGCCAGCCAGCCGACCGCCTGAAAACCGGGCAGGCCCGATTCATTGAGCGTGGGCACATCAGGCAATTGCGACGAGCGCTTGAGGCCGCCGCTTCCGAGCGCCTTCACCTTGCCGCCCTTGATGAACGGCAAGGCGGTGGAGACGCTGATGAAAAACAGCTGCACTTCATCCATGCTCGTGGCGAGGATGCCCGGATTGCCGCCCTTGTAGGGCACGTGAACGATCTGCACGCCGGCCTGGTCCTTCAGGATTTCCATCGACAGATGCTGCGGCGAGCCGATGCCGGTCGATGCGTAGTTCAGGCCGTTGGGCTTGGCCTTGGCCAGCGCGATCGCTTCCCTGACGGTGGTGGCCGGCAGCTTGGGGCTTGCGAGCAACACGTTTTCCAGGGTGACGCCTACACCGATAGGGGCGAGGTCCTTGGTCACGTCGAACGGCACCTTGGCGTAGAGCGCGGGGTTGGTCGCAATCGACGATTGGTCCACCAGCAGCGTGTAGCCATCGGGCGCGGCCTGCGCTACCGCCGTGCCGGCGATCATGCCGGCAGCGCCGGTCTTGTTCTCGATCACCACGGATTGGCCCAGGATGCGGCCCATCTCGGCGCTCACGACCCGCGCGAACAGGTCGGTGCCGCCACCGGCTGCATACGGAACGATCACGCGGATCGGCTTGTCGGGGTACTGGCCCTGCGCCACGGCCGGCGCGGCCGCTGCGAAGGCCAGCGACAGGACGGCCAGAACAGAGCGACGGTTCATTCGGATTTTTTGCATGTGCTTGTCTCGTGATGGGTGTTGCTGGGTGCGCGGGGTCAGACCAGGCTCATGCTGCCGGAGGTCGGGCGATTGGGCATGTCGAACTTGAATTCGCGCTTGATGATGGCCTGCGTCTGCTCGTAGCAGGTGCCAAAGCGCAGCACGCGCCAGGTGCCCATCTCGATGATGGTGCTGCCCACCAGCCACTGGTTGGCGTACTTGCATTCGCCGTGGTCCACGTTGATGTCCACTTGCGCGAGCACTTCAGGCTCGATGTCCTGCAGCTTGAACTTGTTGCCGGTGAGTGAGCGATTGGCCGATGAGCCCATGAGCGGGATGGCCGCTTCGAACGACATGCGGGCCAGCTCGCCGTGGATCGCGCCTGCGTTGAGCAGCAGGTCCATCGTCGGGCCCTTGGTCGAGCGTCGCAGCGCGCCGAATTGCGTGGTGCGCAGGAAGTCGTGATCGGGACGATACGTGCCGACGACCGACAGCGGCAGGTTGTTGTCGCGGATGATGCAGCTGACCAGGTCCTTGTCGGCCTGGGTGGTCTCCAGAACCTCGGAGAACGTGTCCCAGGTTCCGAGCACGCCGTTGGGCTTGGCCGAGCTGCGGTTCTTGATTTCGTAAATGCGTTCCACGGCGCGCGCGGTGTGCGCAAAGATCGCGTAGGACACGTCGAACGGCACGATCGCCACGCCGCCCGCGCCCATGATCCCGAAGATTTCGCGGGCTTCCTGCCGCAGTGCGTCGCCTTGTGGCACGTGTCCGTTTCCGATGTGTTTCATGTCTGGTTCCTGATGGTGGTTGGATGTCGCGGGCAGGCCCACATGAAGCAGTCAGCAGAAAGCGTGCCGACGCACTGAATGACGTAAGTCGTTGATTTTGCTGGACAGGGGAGTTAAAGGCCTGCAAACACGCGTTGCACGTGTTTCATTGAAACCGGCCCTGACACATTGCGTGCCAGGGCCTGCGGGGTTACTCCGCCTTGATGTTCGCGTCGTTGATGAGCTTCACGCTGCGCGCCAGGTCGCTGGCCAGCAGCGTGCGCAGGTCGGCTGGTGAACCAGCGCGCACCTCGTAGCCCTGGCTTGCGAACTTGGTCTGCAGCGCCTTGTCGGCGAACACCTTGTTGAGCGCCGTGTTGAGCGTTTGAACGACGGCGTCGGGCGTGCCGGCGGGCGCGAAGAGGCCGTACCAGAGTTCGACTTCATAGCCGGGCACCGACTCTGCGATGGCAGGCACGCCCGGCAGCAGCGACGAGCGCCTGGCGGTGGCCACGCCGAGCGCGCGCATCTTGCCGGCATCGATGAATGCCTTGACGGATGCGAGCGTCAGGATGCTCACCTGTGTGTGACCGCCGAGCAGGTCGTTGATGGCGGGGCCGCCGCCCTTGTACTGGACATGAACGATGTTGGTGCCGGTCATCTTGTTGAACAGCTCCGAGGCGAGGTGGTGGGGTGTGCCGTTGCCGGGCGCGCTCCAGTTCAACGCGCCGGGTTTGCCCTTGGCCTGCGCGACCAGGTCGGCCACGCTGTTGATCGGCAATGACGGATTGGCGACGAGTACCAGCGGCGCCGTGGCGACCACGCCGACCGGCGCGAACGACTTGACCGGGTCGAACGGCAGGTTTTTGTAGAGGCCGGCATTGATCGAGAGTGTGTTGGATCCGAACAGGACGGTGTAGCCGTCTGGCGCCGACTTGGCGACAGCGTCGGAGCCGACGTTGCCGCCGGCACCACCGCGGTTTTCGACGATGACGGCCTGGCCCAGCATCTCGCCCAGCTTGGGCGCGATTTCGCGCGCCAGGATGTCGGTGCCGCCGCCGACGGCAAATGGCACGACGAGCTTGATCGGCTTGTCGGGGAATTTTTGCGCGAGGGCGGGGGTGCAGGCGAGGGTTGCGGCTGCGGCCAGGGTGCACAGCAGGCGGCGGTTGAGGGATGGGTTGGTCATGTGTTTGTCTCCGTGGAATTCTGTGAAGGACTATGCGCTGTCGCCGCTTTGCGGTGAATGCCGGATCGAGTCCGGCATGACAGCAAAAACTCACTCTGTCATTGAGGGACTGGGGCCTGCATGACGGGATGGGGGCTGTCATTGCGGGCTTGACCCGCAATCCATGCGGCGTTGGCCGTTGGGCGTGTCTGCAGCGCACTCGCAGCGCGATCCGCAGGAAGCTGCACATCGAAGTGCCGTGCGAGCACATCGGCGATCAACTCATAGCAGGACCCCTGCCGCACGACTTCCATCGTGGCAAAGTTGATGAGCGTGGCCGAGCGCTGGTACAGGTGATATTTGCGAAGCCCGTGATCAATCACCGTGTCGGCAATCGAGGTGAGTTCCTGTGGAATGTCCTGCACCCGGAACTTCGTGCCGGTGTTCGTCAGGTTGGCCGACGAGCCGAAGATCGGGAACACCTCTTCGCGGCTCAACCGGCAAAGCTCTGCATGGAGCGGACCGGCGTTGACCAGCATGGCAATCGTTCCGTCCAGCGAACTGCCTGCAAGCGCCGCAGGGTCGAGTTTGCGGATCAGTGGGTGCGACGTGTCGTAGGGCGCAATCACACCCAGGGGCAGGTTGTATTCCTCGGCGATGGCCGCAACCATCGCGCTTTCACGCGCCGGCAGCCGGTGCAGGCTGCGGTGGATCGCCATGTCGCCCACCATCGCGTTGAGCTTGGTCGGGGCGCGCCCCTTGGCCTTGAAGATGCGCTGCAGCGAATGCTGCGAGCCGCCTGCGATGGTGTAACCGACGTCCACCGGAAAGATGGCGATGCCGCCGGATTTGAGCGTGTCAAAAGCTCGCCGGGCGTCGCCGGCAATATCGAGAACTGTCATGGGTGCTCCGTTCGAATGGACACGAGCGTAGGCCACCCCTATCATTCAGACAAGTTTATTGTTCTTATGGATTGATCCGTAAATCGTATGAATATATGAATGTGACCTTGCGTCACCTGCGCGCTGCCGTGGCCGTTGCCACAACCGGCAGCTTTCGCCGCGCGGCCGAGACCGTGCATCTGTCGCAACCTGCGCTCTCGCTGGCCATCTCCGAGCTGGAAGGCGAGCTGGGCGTGCGCCTGTTCGACCGGACGTCACGCTCGGTCGCGATCACCGAACTGGGCGAATCGTTTGTCCAGGGCGCGCGTGGCGTCCTGGCGGACTTCGACCGGCTGGTGCAGGAGGTGGGCGAAGTGGCCCAGTCGCGTCGGGGGCGTGTCGTGGTGTCGTGCGTGTCGTCCATCGCGGGCCGCGTCATGCCGCTGGCGCTGGAACGCTGCGCCGAGCGTTATCCGCAAGTCGATGTGACGGTGCACGACGACGTGGCGATGGGTGTGCTCAACACGGTGCGCTCACGCGAAGCGGATTTCGGCCTGACGATAGAGCCGGCCGAACTGGGCGAAGGCATGGCGTTCGAGCCGCTGCAGCAGGACCGCTTCCATGTGGTCTTTCCGCGTGAGCATGCCTTGGCCCGCAAGAAGCGTGTGGCATGGCGCGACCTGAACGGCATTCGTTTCATCGCGCTTTCAACCACCAGCGGCACCCACCAGATGATTCGGGGCGAGATGGTGAGGCAGGGCGTGGTGCTGGGCAGCAGCACGCCGGTCTCGCACCTGTCCACGGTGCACGGCATGCTGGAAGCGGGCTTTGGCGTCTCGGTATTGCCGGTGATCGCACTGCCGGTGGCGGGTCACCCGACCTTGACCTCCAGGCCGCTGGTCAACCCACCGCTTTCGCGAACCATTGGGGTTTACAGCCGGCGGGACCGTTCGTTCTCGCCGGCTGCTTCAGCCTTCGTGGAGGTCGTTCGCTCGGTCTTGCGCGAGCTTGCAGCCTCCCGGCCAAAGGCCGGATCCCTGCAGGTTTAGCGCTGGTCCAGTGCCTTGACGTCGCGGCGGGTCGAGCCGGTGAACAGCTGGCGCGGACGGCCGATCTTGTACTCGGGGTCGCCGATCATTTCGTTGAGCTGGGCGATCCAGCCGACGGTACGTGCTGCCGCGAAGATCGCGGTGAACAGCGACACCGGAATGCCGATGGCGCGCTGCACGATGCCCGAATAGAAATCGACGTTCGGGTAGAGCTTGCGCGAGACGAAGTACTCGTCTTCGAGCGCGATCTTCTCAAGCGCCATTGCCAGCTTGAACAGCGGGTCGTTTTGCAGGCCCAGTTCGCCCAGCACTTCCTTGCAGGTTTCCTGCATGAGCTTGGCACGAGGATCGTAGTTCTTGTAGACGCGGTGCCCGAAGCCCATCAGCTTGATGCCGGAGTTCTTGTCCTTCACCTGCTTGATGAAGTCGCCGATCTTGTCCACGCCGCCATTGCGCTGGATGTCTTCCAGCATGTTGAGCGCAGCTTCGTTCGCGCCGCCGTGTGCGGGGCCCCAGAGGCAGGCCACGCCAGCGGCAATGGCCGCGAACGGGTTGGTGCCCGACGAGCCGCACAGGCGCACGGTGGAGGTGGATGCATTCTGTTCGTGGTCGGCGTGCAGGATGAAGATGCGGTCCAGCGCACGCTCGAGCACCGGATTGACCACGTATTCCTCGCAAGGCGTCGCGAACATCATGCGCAGGAAGTTGCCCGAGTAGGACAGGTCGTTCTTCGGGTACATGTACGGCTGGCCGGCGCTGTACTTGTAGGCCATCGCAACCAGCGTGGGCATCTTGGCGATCAGGCGGATGGCCGAGATGTCGCGGTGCTCGGGATTGTTGATGTCGGTGCTGTCGTGATAGAAGGCCGACAGCGCGCCGACCAGGCCGGTCATGATGGCCATCGGGTGTGCGTCGCGCCGGAAGCCGCGCAGGAAGAACTGCATCTGCTCGTTGACCATGGTGTGCATGGTCACGCGGTTGGTGAAGTCCTTCTTGCCCTTCGCATCGGGCAGCTCGCCGTACAGCAGCAGGTGGCAGGTTTCCATGAAGTCGCACTGCGTGGCCAGTTGCTCGATAGGGTAGCCGCGATAGAGCAACTCGCCCTTGTCGCCGTCGATGTAGGTGATGGCCGACTGGCAGGCGGCGGTGGACAGGAAGCCCGGGTCATAGGTGAACATGCCCGTCTGTGCGTAGAGCTTGCGGATGTCCACGACATCCGGGCCCACCGTGCCGTGATAGACCGGCAGGTCAACGCTGGGGCTGCCGTTGCTGAACGAGAGGGTGGCTTTGTTGTCGGCGAGTTTCATATCGGTTTCCTGCTTGTTTCTATACCCGTTTGTCATGGAGCGCGGCCGTTTCAGGTCCGCAGCATTCCCAACACTTGTCTGACGTCGCTTGTATTGATCTCGCCCTCGGGTTCCCGGCGCCTAAGCAGCAGGTCCAGCAGGTCGTTGTCTGCCAAATCCATCAACGCGGTGAGCCCTGCGGCCTGATTCACTGTCAGGCTGGACTCATGCCGCGTGAAGAAGCGCTCGATGAAGAGATCGTTTTCCAGCAGGCCACGGCGGCAACGCCACTTCAGCTTGCTGAGCGACCTTTCGTCGATGAGCGCTTCTTCAATTTCCATCACACGGCCCGTCGCACCATCAGCTCTTTGATTTTTCCGATCGCCATGGTTGGGTTGAGGCCCTTGGGGCAAACGTCAACGCAATTCATGATGGTGTGGCAACGGAAGAGGCGGTACGGATCTTCGAGGTTGTCCAGGCGCTCGGCGGTGGCTTCGTCGCGGCTGTCAGCGATGAAGCGGTACGCCTGCAGCAGGCCGGCGGGGCCGACGAACTTGTCGGGGTTCCACCAGAAGCTCGGGCAGCTGGTCGAGCAGCTCGCGCACAGGATGCACTCGTACAGGCCGTTGAGCTCTTCGCGCTCGACCGGTGACTGCAGCCGTTCTGTCTCTGGCGGGATGCCCTCATTGATGAGGTACGGCTTGATCGAGTGGTACTGCTTGAAGAAGTCCGTCATGTCCACGATCAGGTCGCGGATCACAGGCAGGCCTGGCAGCGGCTTGAGCACGATGGTGCCCTTGAGCGTGAGCATGTTGGTCAGGCACGCCAGGCCGTTCTTGCCATTGATGTTCATGGCGTCGGAGCCGCACACGCCTTCGCGGCACGAGCGCCGGAACGACAGTGTCGGGTCTTGTGCCTTGAGCTTCATCAGCGCGTCAAGCAGCATGCGTTCATCACCAGCGAGTTCGATCTCGATGGTCTGCATGTACGGCTTGGCGTCCTTGTCAGGGTCGTACCGATAGATCTGGAAGGTGCGTTTTTGCATGTCGTGCGGTCTTTGAATCTAGGCGGTTTGATCGGGCAATGAAAGTACGTACTAGAACGTACGAACCTTTGGCGGTACTGACTCAGCCGTGAGCGGCTTGAGCTGGACCGGCTTGTACGAAAGACGGCTGCCTTCGCTGTACCACAGGGAGTGCTTCATCCAGTTGGCGTCGTCGCGGCCCATCGGTGCGACCGGGTCATCGACCGGGCGCTCGTAGTCGTTGACGGTATGCGCGCCACGGCATTCCTTGCGTGCGGCGGCCGACACGATGGTGGCCTGCGCGCATTCGATCAGGTTCTCGACTTCCAGCGCTTCGATGCGCGCGGTGTTGAAGATCTTCGACTTGTCCTTGAGCGCCAGTGAATTGACGCGCTCGCGGATGGCCGCGATCTGCGTGACGCCCTTGTCCATCATCGCCTGCGTGCGGAACACGCCTGCGTGCAGCTGCATCGAAGCGCGCAGGTCGTTGGCCACGTCTTGTGCGTACTCGCCCGAGTTGGTCTCTTCGAGGCGATTGAGTCGTTCGAGCGTGCGGTCAGCAGCGTCAGCCGGGATGGGCTTGTGCGTCTTGTTCTTGTTGTTGAACTCGACGATGTGGTTGCCCGCCGCCTTGCCAAAGACCAGCAGGTCGAGCAGCGAGTTGGTGCCCAGGCGGTTGGCGCCATGCACGCTGACGCATGAGCATTCGCCCACTGCATACAGTCCATTGACGATGGCGTTGTGAACGTCACCCTTCTGGATGACAACCTGGCCGTGGATGTTGGTGGGGATGCCGCCCATCTGGTAGTGGATGGTGGGCACGACCGGGATCGGTTCGCGCGTGATGTCCACGTTGGCGAAATTCACGCCGATCTCGTACACCGACGGCAGCCGCTTGTGGATGGTCTCGGCGCCCAGATGGTCGAGCTTGAGCAGCACGTAGTCCTTGTTGGGACCGCAGCCACGGCCTTCCTTGATTTCCTGGTCCATCGAGCGCGAAACAAAGTCGCGCGGCGCCAGGTCTTTCAGGGTGGGCGCATAGCGCTCCATGAAACGCTCGCCATTGCTGTTGAGCAGGATGGCGCCTTCACCGCGACAGCCTTCGGTCAGCAGCACGCCCGCGCCGGCCACGCCGGTGGGGTGGAACTGCCAGAACTCCATGTCTTCCAGCGGAATGCCTGAACGCGCTGCCATGCCCAGGCCGTCACCGGTGTTGATGAAGGCGTTGGTCGATGCCGCAAAGATGCGTCCCGCGCCGCCCGTGGCCAGCAGCGTGGTCTTGGCTTCGAGGATGTGCAGGTCGCCGGTTTCCATTTCCAGCGCGGTGACACCGACGACGTCGCCTTCGGCGTCGCGGATGAGGTCAAGCGCCATCCACTCGACGAAGAAACTGGTCTTGGCGCTCACGTTCTGCTGGTACAGCGTGTGGAGCATGGCGTGGCCGGTGCGGTCAGCCGCGGCGCAGGCACGCTGCACTGGCTTTTCGCCGTAGTTGGCGGTGTGTCCGCCGAAGGGCCGCTGGTAGATCGTGCCGTCTGCGTTGCGGTCGAACGGCATGCCCATGTGCTCAAGTTCATAGACGACGCGCGGAGCTTCGCGGCACATGTATTCGATGGCGTCCTGGTCGCCGAGCCAGTCGGAGCCCTTGACCGTGTCGTAGAAGTGATAGTGCCAGTTGTCCTCGGACATGTTGCCCAGCGATGCGCCGATGCCGCCCTGGGCGGCGACCGTGTGCGAGCGCGTCGGGAACACTTTGGAGAGCACGGCGACGTTCAGGCCTGCGCGTGCCAGTTGCAACGAGGCACGCATGCCGGAGCCGCCCGCGCCGACGATAACAACGTCGAACTTGCGGCGGGTGATGTTCTTTTTGGTATAGGTCATCTCAGAGTCTCCACAGCACTTGCACTGCCCAGCCGGCGCAGCCGGTCAGCCATGCGATGGTGAAGACCTGCAGCGCCAGGCGCAGACCGACGGGCTTGACGTAGTCCATGAAGACATCGCGCATCCCGACCCACACGTGCCACAGCAGCGAAACGATGACGGTGAACGTCAGCACCTTCATCCACTGCGCGGAGAAAATTCCTGCCCATTTGTCGTAGCCGATCGGGCCCCGGCTGAAGATCACCTGACCCAGGACGACCAGCGTGAAGAGCGCCATGAGCGTGGCGGTGACGCGCTGGCTGAGCCAGTCCCTGAGTCCGTAATGTGCCCCGACGACGGTGCGCCTGGAGCCGTAGTTGACAGTCATTGATTGCAGCCTTGTTGTTGTTCTGTGGAGATTTCAGTAGAGGCCAAAGAGCTTGGCGCCCAGCACCACGGTGAGCAGGACGCTCAGGACCAGTGTGACTATTGCGGAGGTCGTGCCGAACTGCTTGCTCACGGCCTTGTGGCTCACGTCCATCCAGAGGTGGCGAACGCCGGCGATGAAGTGATGCAGGTAAGCCCAGATCAGGGCCAGGGCCACGAGCTTGAGGAAGAAGCCTGGAAAAAACCAGATGCCGTTGTTGAAGGCACTTCGGAATTTCGCAAACGAATATTCGGAAGAGACCGAGGTGTCGAACATCCAGATGATGAACGGCAGCAAAAGGAACATGAGCACGCCGCTCACACGATGCAGGATCGAAACCCAACCCGCAGCGGGCAGGCGGTAAGTCGGAAGGTCAGAGATGGCGTTGATGTTCCGGAATTCCGGACGTTTTCTGGCTAACTCTGTCATGTCATGGCTTTCGGTTTATGAGCAAACAACCCAAAATTCTATTGCAACGCATCAAACTGACTCGAAGCCTTCAGCAATCCCGACTTACCCGCACTTTTGTTCACGCATCAATTCAACTCGTTGCGGTAGTGGTGCGTGTCCGTGCGGTAGAAGCCGCGGCGCAACTCCATCGGCGCATCGTTGTAGGTGAACGCGACGCGCTCCACGCTCAGCAGCGGTGTGCCTTGCTCCACTTTCAGGAGCTCGGCCTGCTGCGGGTCGGCGGCGACGGCGCGGATTCTTTCTTCTGCGCGGACCATGCGAACACCGAACTCTTCCTCGAACATGGCATACGTCGGGCCGTGATAGCCCGCGACCTGCTCTGCGGAAATTCCCTTGAAGGCGTTGCCGGGCAGCCAGAGATCCTCGACGATGGTGGGCACGCCGCCAAAGGCGAGCACGCGGCGCACCTGCACAACTGCGTCGCCCGACCGCAGCGCGAGCAGGCGCGCCACATCGGCGGTGGCTCGCACGCGCTTGCATTCGACCACGGTGCGCTGCGCGGGACCTTCGTCATCGCGGTCGCCGCTGTCGGGCATGAGTTTCAGGAAGCGGTACTGGACCTGCTGCTCGGAATGCGTGGCGACGAAAGTTCCCTTGCCCTGCCGACGCACGACGAGGTTTTCGCCGGCCAGTTCATCGATGGCTTTTCGCACCGTGCCCTGGCTCACGCGAAAGCGCGCGGCCAGGTCCATTTCGCTGGGGATGGCCTCGCCGGGCTTCCACTCGCCAGCCTGCAGGCTTTGCAGGATCAGGCTTTTGATCTGCTGGTAGAGCGGGCTGAAAGCCGGCGTCGCCGACGACACGGCAGTGACGTCGGCCGGGCCGTTTTCGGCGTTGGATGCGGGTGTTGCGGCCATGATCGTGAGCGAAGCGAGATGTCCGGGAAGTCTTCGGGAGGGTCGGCGAATCATATCTTATATAAGACATAAGACAAATTGACGAGTCAGGGTTTGCGCGAGTACACTCGCGGGCTGTCCGGCCGGCGATTTCCAGCGCGTTTCGCGCCCTGTTTCCAGACCCTGCCGGCGCCGTCTTTCATCACCTTCGGAGATTCCCTCATGAGCAAGAAGCCCGTCCGCGTTGCCGTCACCGGCGCCGCAGGTCAAATCGGTTACGCCCTGTTGTTTCGCATCGCCTCCGGCGAAATGCTGGGCAAGGACCAGCCCGTCATCCTGCAACTGCTCGAAGTGCCTGTCGAAGGTCCGCAAAAGGCGCTCAAGGGCGTGATGATGGAACTCGAAGACTGCGCTTTCCCGCTGCTGGCCGGCATGGAAGCCCACAGCGATCCGATGACCGCTTTCAAGGACACCGACTACGCGCTGCTCGTGGGTTCGATGCCCCGCAAGGCCGGCATGGAGCGCGCCGAGCTGCTCTCGATCAACGGCCAGATCTTCATCGGCCAGGGCAAGGCGCTCGACGCCGTCGCCAGCCGCAACGTCAAGGTTCTGGTGGTCGGCAACCCTGCCAACACCAACGCCTACATCGCGATGAAGAGCGCGCCCAGCCTGCCGCGCGAGAACTTCACCGCCATGCTGCGCCTGGACCACAACCGCGCGCTGTCGCAGGTTGCCGCCAAGACCGGTGTGGCCGTTGCCGATATCGAAAAGCTCACCGTGTGGGGCAATCACTCGCCCACGATGTACGCCGACTACCGCTTTGCCACCGCCGGCGGCAAGAGCATCAAGGACATGATCAATGACCAGGTCTGGAACGCTGATACCTTCCTGCCGACGGTGGGCAAGCGCGGCGCCGCGATCATCGAAGCGCGCGGCCTGTCGTCTGCTGCATCGGCCGCCAACGCAGCCATCGACCACATGCGCGACTGGGCGCTGGGCTCCAACGGCAAGTGGGTCACGATGGGCATCCCGTCCAATGGCGACTACGGCATCCCCAAGGATGTGATGTTCGGATTTCCGGTCACGACGAAAGACGGCAAGTACGAAATCGTCAAGGGCCTGGACATCGATGCATTCAGCCAGGAGCGCATCGACAAGACGCTCAAGGAACTGCAGGACGAGCAGGCTGGGGTTTCGCACCTGCTCTGAGCCAATGACTGTCATCGGTGATTCGCAAGACGATGGCCCGGATCGGGCGCGGTCGCCGCTTCGCGGTGGATTGCGGGTCGAGCCCGCAATGACATGCCACGTATGACCCACCCTCGACAAGTCCTCCTGGGCGCGCAGGCGCAGACCGGCTTCCTGCCGGTCTGCGACCACTACAGCGGCGTCGAGGCCCGGATGCGGCGCTCCCTGGCCTTGCAGGCCGAGATGACACGCGAGTTTGGTGAATGCGTCTTTGACGTCACACTCGACTGCGAAGACGGCGCGCCGGTGGGTGGTGAGCGCGACCACGCGCAGCTTGTGGTGGGCCTCGCACTCGAAGCCGACCCGCAGGCGCGCGTGGCGGTTCGCGTCCACCCTGTGGACCATCCGGCCTTTCAGCAAGACATCGCCATCATTGCCGGCCAGGCTGGCCGCAGGCTCTGCCACATCATGCTGCCCAAGGTCGAATCGTCCAACGATGTCGATGCAGCCGTGCAGGCGCTTTCTGCGGTCGGCGCCGGCAAGTTGCCGCTGCACGCCCTCATCGAGTCCCCGGCTGCCGTGCACCGCGTGTTCGACATTGCCGCGCATTCGAGCGTGCAGTCGCTCAGCTTCGGCCTGATGGATTTTGTCTCCGCGCATGGCGGTGCAATTCCGTCGGACGGCATGGGCATTCATGGGCAATTCACGCATCCGCTGGTTGTGCGCGCCAAGCTCGAAATCGCATCGGCCTGCCACGCACACGGCAAGGTGCCGTCGCATGGTGTCGTGACCGAGTTCAAGGACACGAATGCGTTTGCCGCAGCGGCCCGCCGCGCTGCCACCGAACTCGGCTACACCCGCATGTGGAGCATCCACCCCGACCAGATCCGGCCGATCCTCGAGGCCTTTGCGCCTGGAGCCGATGAAATCGGGCGCGCGGCCAGCGTGATCGTGGCTGCAGCCAAAGCCGACTGGGCGCCCATCAGCCATGACAACAAGCTGGAGGACCGGGCGAGCTACCGGTATCACTGGCAAGTGCTCGAGCGGGCGCACCGCACCGGCAGGACGCTGCCCGAAGAAGTACGGGGCTGGCTGGACACACCGGCGGCCGCCACCAAACCATAACCAATGACCCGACGGAGACACGCAGCATGAAATTTGTTTTGGCAACGTTGCTGATGGCAATCACACCTGCCCTGGCGCTCGCGCAGGCCACGACCACCAAGCCCGCACCGAAGACCGCTCCCAAAGCGGCTCCCAAGGCGGCTGCCAGAGCGCCGGCGGTCAAGCCTGTTCCGCTGGCACCCGCCGCGGCTGACGGCACCCGGCCCACCGTCACCAAGCGCGGTGGCGCGGTCGTGCCCAAGACGCTGGAAGAAAGCATCAACGTCGATGACGATCCGTCCGTCAAGCTCACGCCAGCCGACCTGGAGGTCGCCAAGAAGATTCATATCGGCGATATCCCTTGCGAACTCGGTGCCACGGTGCATGTCACGCAGCACAAGCGCGAGGGATTTTTCATCGTGCGCGCCGGACTGCAGCGCTTTCGCATGCACCCGGTCGAAAGCAAGACCGGCGCGATTCGGCTCGAAGACCCGGTGGGCGGTGCCATGTGGCTCCAGCTGGCCAACAAGTCGATGCTCATGAGCCAGAAGCTCGGACGCCGTCTCGCAGACGAATGCATGGCGCCACCGCAGGCAGTCGTTGCCGAGGCCATGAAAAGAGCACCGGCGGCACCAAGCTTGCTAGACCCTTTGCCAGTCGCTGCACCTGTTGTAACCCAGCCGCCTGTGGCGCCACCAGAGGCAGCCGTTCCCGCTGCTGCAGCGCTGCCGGCAGTACCGGCCTCCCGATAGCCGCGGCCTGATAGCCGCACCCCGATACCTGAAGTCAAGAAACGGAGAATCACGATGTTGCAAGCCTACGTAGCCCACGTCGCCGAACGCGCGGCGCTCGGCATCCCACCCCTGCCGCTGACGGCCAAACAGACGTCCGACCTGATCGAGCTGCTGAAGAATCCATCGACCGCAGAAGCCAGCTTCCTGCTCGACCTGATCACCAACCGCGTGCCTGCAGGCGTGGACGATGCGGCCAAGGTCAAGGCCTCGTACCTGGCGGCAGTCGCCCACGGCACGGAAACCTGCCTGATCATCAGCCGCGCGCGTGCGACTGAACTGCTGGGCACCATGCTGGGCGGCTACAACATCAGCCCGCTGGTGGACCTGCTGGACGATGCCGAAGTCGGCACCGTGGCAGCCGACGCGCTGAAGAAGACGCTGCTGATGTTCGACCAGTTCCATGACGTCAAGGAAAAGGCCGACAAGGGCAACGAGAACGCCAAGGCCGTGCTGCAAAGCTGGGCCGACGGCGAGTGGTTCACCAGCCGCCCCGAAGTGCCGCAAAGCATCACCGTGACGATCTTCAAGGTCTCCGGCGAAATCAACACCGATGACCTGTCGCCCGCACCCGACGCCTGGAGCCGTCCCGACATTCCGCTGCACGCCCTGGCGATGCACAAGAATCCGCGTCCCGGTATCACGCCCGAAGAAGAGGGCAAGCGCGGCCCGGTCAAGTTCATCCAGGAACTCAAGGCCAAGGGCAATCTGATCGCTTATGTGGGCGATGTGGTCGGCACAGGCTCCTCGCGCAAGTCGGCGACCAACAGCGTGCTGTGGTGGACGGGGCAGGACATTCCGTTCGTGCCCAACAAGCGCTTTGGCGGCGTGTGCCTGGGCGGCAAGATCGCGCCGATCTTCTACAACACGATGGAAGATGCGGGAGCGCTTCCGATCGAGCTGGATGTGAGCAAGCTGGAGATGGGCGATGTGGTCGAACTGCGTCCCTACGAAGGCAAGGCGCTCAAGGGCGGCGAAGTCGTCTCCGAGTTCCGCGTCAAGAGCGATGTGCTGTTTGACGAAGTGCGCGCCGGCGGCCGCATTCCGTTGATCGTGGGCCGCGGTCTCACCGCCAAGGCGCGTGAAGCGCTGGGCATGGGACCTTCGACCTTGTTCCGCCTGCCGCAAGCGCCCGTCGACACCAAGAAGGGCTTCACGCTCGCGCAAAAGATGGTGGGCCGCGCATGTGGTCTGCCAGAAGGCCAGGGCGTTCGTCCCGGCACCTATTGCGAACCGCGCATGACCTCGGTCGGCTCGCAGGACACCACCGGACCGATGACGCGCGATGAGCTGAAAGACCTGGCTTGCCTAGGCTTCTCGGCCGACCTCGTCATGCAGTCGTTTTGCCATACCGCCGCTTATCCCAAGCCGGTCGATGTGAAGATGCACCACGAGCTGCCCGAGTTCATCTCGACGCGCGGCGGCATCTCGTTGCGTCCGGGCGATGGCGTGATCCACAGCTGGCTCAACCGCCTGCTGCTGCCCGACACCGTGGGCACCGGCGGCGATTCGCACACGCGTTTCCCGATCGGCATCAGCTTTCCGGCAGGCTCGGGACTGGTTGCATTCGCAGCCGCCACCGGCGTGATGCCGCTGGACATGCCGGAGTCGGTGCTGGTTCGCTTCAAGGGCAGCATGCAGCCCGGCGTCACGCTGCGTGACCTGGTCAATGCGATCCCGCTGTACGCGATCAAGGCAGGCCTGCTGACGGTCGAGAAGAAGGGCAAGAAGAACATCTTCTCGGGCCGCATCCTGGAGATCGAAGGACTGCCAGACCTGAAAGTCGAGCAGGCGTTCGAGTTGTCAGACGCATCGGCCGAGCGTTCTGCTGCGGGCTGCACGGTGCACCTGAACAAAGAGCCGATCATCGAATACATCAACAGCAACATCACGCTGATGCGTTCGATGATTGCCAACGGCTACGCGGATGCGCGCACGCTGGCTCGCCGCATCGCCGCCCAGGAAGCCTGGCTGAAGGATCCGAAGTTGCTCAAGGGCGACGACGATGCCGACTACGCAGCCGTGATCGAGATCGACCTGGCCGATATCCACGAGCCTATCGTCGCGTGCCCGAACGATCCGGACGACGTGAAGACGCTCGCCGATGTGGCCGGTGCCACGATCGATGAAGTGTTCATCGGCTCGTGCATGACCAACATCGGTCACTTCCGTGCGGCCTCCAAGCTGCTCGAAGGCAAGCGCGACATTCCGGTGAAGCTGTGGGTAGCGCCGCCGACCAAGATGGACGCCACGCAGTTGTCCGAAGAAGGTCACTACGGCGTGCTGGGCAGTGCCGGTGCGCGCATGGAGATGCCGGGTTGCTCGCTGTGCATGGGCAACCAGGCGCAGGTGAAGGAAGGCGCG
Source organism: Caenimonas sp. SL110 (assembly GCF_001044395.1). GTDB lineage: Bacteria > Pseudomonadota > Gammaproteobacteria > Burkholderiales > Burkholderiaceae_C > Ramlibacter. Next base: position 1,662 of record NZ_JANU01000039.1, on the reverse strand, counting down.
ACGGTGTTCTCCACCAGCACGCGCAACTTCCCGAACCGTTTGGGCAAGAACAGCAACGTGTACCTGGGCTCTGCCGAACTCGCGGCCATCTGCTCCAAGCTCGGGCGCATCCCAACCAAGGAAGAGTACATGGCCGACATGGGCGTACTCACGGCTGCCAGCAGCACGGTGTACCAGTACCTGAATTTCGACAAGCTCGAGGATTACAAGAAGCTGGCTGACAGCGTCGCCGCCTGATCCTGCCTGGTGAGTGGATAAAAAAAGCGGCCTGCGGCCGCTTTTCATTGGGGGCTTGATCGCTTAGTTGCGGTCGGCCTTGGCAGCGCGGGCCGGACGGGTCGGTGCAGCACCCATTGAGGTCGACGATGTGCTCGCTGCCGGGGCACCCATGGCCGTGCTGTTGGTCGAAGGACTGGCCGACGGACCTTGCGCGACGCCCATCGAGGCCGGTGCGCCCATGCTCTGGCTGCTGGTGTTGACGCCGGCGCTGACAGGCCCGCCACTCATGCCGGCGACACCGGTCGAGGAAGGGGTGCTGCCCGCAGCGACGTCGGAGCGAGGTACGTTGATCACGGCAGTGCTTGTTCCACTGGACGTACCGGATGCCGTCGAGCCGGGACCGCTGCCAACGCCAGCACCCGCGCCGGCCGTGTCTCCTGTGCCGGCCCCGGTGCCAACACCTGCTGAGGTTCCTGCACCCGCACCAGAACCTGTACCGGTCCCCCCGGTGCCGACGCCAGCAGTGGCTCCGGTGCCTACACCGGTGCCGGCGCCAGCGGTGCCGCCCGTCCCTACACCCGTGCCGACGCCAGCCGTGCCCCCGGTCCCAGCGCTTCCGCCTGTGCCGACGCCGACGCCCGTGCCACCACTGACGCCCGTGCCACCACCGGCGCCCGTGCCACCACCGACGCCTGTGCCACCACCGACGCCTGTGCCACCACTGACGCCCGTGCCACCACCGGCGCCCGTGCCGCCACCGGCGCCCGTGCCGCCGCCGGTAGAGCCACCACCTGCGTTACCTGCAGTGTCTCCATTGGGGCCATTGCCCTGGTTGCCTGGCCCACTGTTGCCTACGCCATTGCCACTGTTGCCGGTGCCGGCGTTCGCGCCGCCATTTCCGCCTGCATTCCCTGAGGGCGCGCCACCTGCGCCGCCCCCGTTGGCGGAGCCGCCGCCAGAGCCGCCGACACCCACGCCGCCCGAGCCACCGCCGGAGCCGGACCCGCCGCCGGAGCCTCCACCGGAGCCAGAACCGCCGCCCACGCCGACTCCACCCGACGCGGTACCGCCGGCATTGCCAGCGGTATCACCATTCGGGCCGTTGCCCTGGTTGCCCGGGCCGGTGTTGCCAACGCCGGCGCCGCTGTTACCGGTCCCCGCGTTCGCACCGCCGTTGCCGCCTGCATTGCCAGACGGAGCGCCACCGGAGCTTCCGCCGTTGGCAGATCCGCCTCCGGTCGCGCTGGTGCCGGTGCTGGTGCCGACGCCGACTCCACCGACTCCCACGCTGCCACTGGAACCCACTCCAACGCCGCCGGAACCGCCGCCACCGGCACTGGGTCCGCTACCGCTTGCACCGACGCCGGCACTGCCAGCGCCGCCGCCGCTGCCCGACCCGCCGCCGCCTGCGCTGGAGCCGCCGCCGCCCGACCCGCCACCGGA
>NZ_JANU01000038.1 GCF_001044395.1 Caenimonas sp. SL110 | reverse complement strand
GGGGGGGGGGGGGGGGGGGGGGGGGGCGTCCCTTACCCTGAACCCCCGCCCTCACCCTAACCCTCTCCCAAAGGGAGAGGGAACAGGAACCATAATGGCCGGCGAGGGCACTCCACACACATGAAAAAACTCCTCGAAATCCTTTGCGGGCTGCTCGCCGGTGCGGCGCTCTTCGGCATCATGGCGCTCACATTCTTCGACGTGCTGGGCCGCAAGTTCTTCGATCACTCGATCCCCGGATCGCTGGAACTCACCGAGCTGATGATGGTCGTCGTCATCTTCGCCGCGCTGCCGCTGGTGTCCGAACGCGGCGAACACGTCGCCTTCGATTCGCTCGATCACTACATGCCGCGCTGGGTACTTCGCGCGCAATCGGTCGTCGTCAACGTGCTGTGCGCCGTGATGCTGGTCGGGCTGGGTTGGCTCATGCTCAAGACTGGCAACCAGTTTTTGGAAACGGGCGAGACCACGGCGCAACTGAAAATCCTGAAAGCGCCTTTCATCTGGGGCATGGGCGTGCTGTGCGCCTTCACCGGGGTGGTGCACCTCGTGATCGCGGGATCGCCGCCGGTTGAACGCGCCGAAGGCGAAGGGGCCGCGCTGTGATCGAAGCCCTCATCGGATTTGGCCTCATCTTTTTCCTGGCGCTGCTGCGCGTGCCGCTCGCGTTCGCGATGGGCATGGTCGGCTTTGGCGGCGTCTGGCTCACCCGTGGCTTGCAGCCCGCACTCGCCAGCACGGCGCAAGTGGTCTATGAGACGGGCTTTGCCTACACACTATCGGTGATTCCGCTGTTCATCCTCATGGGCAACTTCGTGGCGCGCGCAGGGCTCGCCCACGAGTTGTTCCAGGCCGCCTACGCTTTCATCGGCCATGTGCGCGGCGGCCTTGCACACGCGACCATCGCGGCGTGCGCAGGGTTCGGCGCAATCTGCGGCTCGTCGATTGCGACAGCAGCGACCATGAGCAAGGTGGCCTACCCGTCGATGCGCAAGCTCGGCTACAGCGCCCCGCTGTCCACCGGCGTCATGGCCGCGGGCGGCACGCTCGGCATCATGATTCCGCCCTCGACCATCATGGTCATCTACGGAATCATCACGCAGACCAACATCGGCAAGCTGTTTGCTGCAGGCGTGATTCCCGGTCTGCTGACTGCTGCATCGCTGATGGGCGTCGTTGCCATCGTGACGGCACGTGACCCCGAACATGCACCGCCCGGCGAACGCACCTCATGGCCCGATCGCTGGAAGGCGCTGGCGGGTATCTGGGGTGTGGCGCTGCTGGTGGTGGTGGTGCTTGGCGGCATCTACGGCGGGCTCTTCACTGCCACTGAAGGCGCGGGCTTCGGCGCGTTCGGCGCGTTCCTGTTTGCCCTGGCTAGAAGGCGCATGACATGGGCCGTGCTGTTCCAGGTGCTGGTTGAATCTGCGCGCACCACGGCAATGCTGTTCACCCTGCTGATCGCAGCCACGATCTTCGCCAATTTCGTCAACTTCACGACGATGCCCAACGACTTGAAAGAGTGGATCACGCACCTGGGCTTGTCGCCCGTCATGGTGATCGCCGCGATGATGGTGATCTACGTGATCCTGGGCACGGTGATGGAAGAGCTCACGATGGTGCTGCTCACCATTCCGCTGTTCTTTCCCATCGTGACGGCGCTGGGTTTCGACCCGGTGTGGTTCGGTGTGCTGATCGTGATGGTGGTGCAGATCGGTTTGATCTCGCCGCCCGTGGGCATGAATCTCTTCGTGCTGAATTCACTACTGCCCGATGTGGGGCTGGGCCAGATCTTCCGCGGCTGCTGGCCGTTCGTGGCGGTGATGGTGCTGATGCTGGGCCTGCTGATCGCGTTTCCGCAATTGAGCTTGTGGCTGCCGTCGCTGATGAAGTGATGCGGCTATCGGACAGGCCTGTCATTGCGGACTCGATCCGCAATCCATGTCTTCAAAGGCCGTCGCCGCTGCGCGGTGGATGCCGGATCAAGTCCGGCATGACATACATCTAGGACCAGTTCGGCTTGCGCTTCTCGGTGAACGCGGTAAACCCTTCCTGCGCGCAGGAATCCATCATGTTCACTGCCATCGTCTGCCCTGCCAGCTGGTAGGCAGCCTCGATGCCCATCTCTCGCTGGCGGTAGAACAATTCCTTGCCCATCGCAATCGCGGCGCGAGGCTTGGCGAGCACACTGTCGACGAGTTTCGCGACTTCGGCGTCCAGCATCTCCAACGGCACGACACGATTGACCAGACCACGCTCCTTCGCCTGCTGCGCCGTGATGAAGTCACCCGTGACCAGCATTTCCATCGCCTGCTTGGGTGCCATGTTGCGCAGCAAGGGCACGCTGGGCGTGGAGCAGAACAGGCCGTAATTCACGCCACTGACCGCAAAGCTCGCGTTGTCGGATGCGACCGCCAGATCGCACTGCGCAACCAGCTGGCAACCAGCCGCCGTTGCAATGCCATGCACGCGCGCAATCACCGGCACCGGCAGCTTCAGGATCGCCAGCATCACCCGGCTGCACTGCGCAAAGAGCTTCTGGTAGTACGCCAACTCGGGCGTTCCCACCATCTCCTTGAGGTTGTGTCCCGGACAAAACGCCTTGCCCGCTGCAGCGATCACCACCACCCGCGCCGACTCGTCCTGCGCGACCTTGTCGAGCGCGGCCTGCAATGCTGCGAGCATCTCCTCGCTCAGTGAATTGAAGTTGGCCGGGCGATTAAGCGTGAGCGTGATCACGCCCCGGTCGTCACGCTGATACAAAACTGCGTCTTCCATGTGCATTCCCGGGAAAAGATCTAGAGATCGGCCAGGGCCCGAAGGTGCGCTTCAACACTGCGGCCCAGCGCGCTCAGGTTGTACCCACCCTCCAGCGACGACACGATGCGCCCCTGCGAATACTTGTTGGCGACTTCCTTGATGCGCTGCGTCATCCAGGTGTAGTCCGCTTCGACCAGGCCCAGTTGGCCCAGGTCGTCTTCACGATGCGCATCGAAGCCCGCGCTGATGAAGATCATCTCGGGCTTGAATTCCTCCAGGCGCGGCATCCAGTTCTTTTCAATCAGGCCGCGGATCACATCGCCCTTGGTGTAGGCGGGTACCGGGACGTTGACCATGTTGTCGGCGGGAGAGTCGTAGCCGGTGCCTGGATAAAAAGGGTGCTGGAAGATGCCGACCATGAGCACACGCGGATCGTCCGACAGGATGTCTTCGGTGCCGTTGCCGTGGTGCACATCGAAATCGACAATGGCCACGCGCTTGAGTCCGTGCTGCTGGATCGCGTAACGCGCGCCGACCGCCACCTGGTTGAAGATGCAAAAGCCCATGGACCGGTCATGGCAGGCGTGGTGGCCCGGCGGCCTCACGGCGCAAAACGCGTTCTCCAGTTCGCCGGACATCACTGCATCGACAGCAGCAATCACGGCGCCGCTGGCCCGCATGGCCGCATTCCATGAACTGCCGTTCAATGACGTATCGGGATCGATCTGCGCGTAGGCGCGCCCGCCGTCGGCGATGTGTTTCGCCAGGCGGGTGCGCAATTCGTCGATGGCCTCGACATGCCTGCGCGCGTGCGCCAGCGTGATGTTTTCAGGCGTGGCCATCGGCGCTTCGCGCCGCTCCAGTGCGTCGCCAACGCCGGTGACCAGAAGCCGGTCTTCGATGGCGTCGAGTCGCTCGGGGCATTCAGGATGCCCTGGGCCCATCTCGTGTCGCCTGCAGTCTGGGTGAGTGAAATACCCGGTTTTGCCCATGTCTCGCGCTCGCTTGAGGGTAATTTGGGATAACGTGCTGCCTGATGGAAGCTCAACAAAAACTCAAGGCCCTCCTCGATCAGCTTAACACGGTGCTTGTCGGAAAAGCCGACCAGGTGCAGGACTGCGTGGCATGCCTGCTCGCTGGAGGACACCTATTAATTGAGGACGTTCCCGGCGTTGGCAAGACCACGCTGGCCCATGCGCTTGCGAGGGCTTTCGGCCTGCATTTTTCACGGGTGCAGTTCACCGCCGACCTGATGCCGAGCGATCTGTCAGGTGTGTCGATCTATGAACGGCAAAAGGAGGCTTTCGTGTTCCATCCGGGGCCTGTGTTCGCGCAGGTGCTGCTGGCCGACGAGATCAACCGGGCCAGTCCCAAGACGCAAAGCGCCCTGCTCGAAGCGATGGAAGAAAAGCAGGTCACCGTCGAAGGCGAGACGCGCCCTTTGCCCTCGCCATTTTTCGTCATTGCCACGCAGAACCCGCATGACCAGCTCGGCACGTTCGCGCTGCCCGAGTCACAGCTCGATCGCTTCCTGATGCGGATATCGCTGGGCTATCCCGATCGCGCCGCCGAGCGTGAGTTGCTCAGTGGCGCGGATCGACGGGGCATGGTCGAGACGATGCACAGCACGATGACGCCGGTGGATCTGCAGCTGCTGCAGCAGCAGGTGCTGCAGGTGCATTCGTCGGACGCGCTGCTCAACTACGTGCAGGACCTGATTGCCGCGAGCCGCTCGGGTCGGTGGTTCCTGCAGGGCCTTTCGCCGCGTGCCGGCATTTCGGTGATTCGCGCGGCAAAAGCGCAAGCGCTGCTCAGCGGGCGTGACTACGTGGCGCCGGACGACGTGCAGTCAATACTGCCGCAGACGATTGCGCACCGGCTGGTACCTGTCGGGGACGCGGGTCGCGGCCCCATCGAACAGGTCCGCGCCATGATCGAGGCGGTCCCGCTGCCATGACTGCCGGCTGCCATTGCGGACTCGATCCGCAATCCATGTCTTCAAAGGCCGTCGCCGCTTCGCGGTGGATGCCGGGTCAAGCCCGGCATGACAGGCGGGGTGAGATGCGGCTGCGACGGCGGCATGACGGCCGCTCCATATCGTGAACGCGATCACCCTCAACCCCTTCACCTTCGCGCGCGGGCGCTTTCGCCAATGGTGGCAATCGCGCCTGCCGCTGTCGGACACGATCACGCTGACGCAGCGCAACGTCTACATCCTGCCGACCCGCCCCGGCTTCATGCTGTTCGCAACGCTCGTCATCCTGCTCATCGGCTCGATCAACTATCAGCTGAACCTCGGCTACCTGCTGACCTTCCTGCTGGCCGGTAGCGCCGTCGTCGGCATGCACGTCTGTCACGCCACGCTGCGCGGCATGACGATGAAGCTGCTGTTGCCGGATGCGCAATTCGCAGGCGTCAGTGCCACGCTTTCCATCTCATTGATCAACGAGCGCAACGCCACCCGGCACGGCATCGGCATGGCTGTGCTCGACGCCACGCACGACGACCGCTGGGTCTGGACCGACGTGCCCGCGCAGGGCAGCGCCATGGTGCATGTCGCCTTCAAACCCGAACATCGCGGCCTGCATCGCGTGCCGCCCCTCACGGCAGAGACACGCTTCCCGCTGGGCACATTCCGCGTCTGGACCGTGTGGCGACCCGCCGCGCAGGTGCTGGTCTATCCACGCCCCGAACCCTTTCCCCCGCCGCTGCCACCGGGCGAGCCGCGATCAGGCGGCGGCGGCGCCGCGCGCCAGCAAAACACCGGTGAGTTCGATGGCGTGCGTGCCTACCGGCGCGGCGACCCACTCAAGATGGTCGTCTGGAAAAAAGCCGCGAAGGCAGACGAACTCGTGAGCCGCGATACCCAGCAGGCCCAGCGTTTCGAGCTGTGGCTCGACTTCGCCACCGCCGGCCACCTGGACACCGAAGCCAAGCTCTCGCGCCTCACGGCCTGGGTGTTGCAGGCCGACAAGCTCGGCATGGATTTCGGCCTGCGCCTGCCCACCCAGCAGATCAAGCCTGACTCGGGCGAGGCACACCGCAGGCGCTGCCTGGAGGCACTCGCCACATGCTGATGGACCCTGTTCGCAACCTGCGCGCCCTGCCACGCGATGGCCGCGACACGCTCTTCTTGCTGCTCGTCATCGGCTGGATCGTGCTGCCGCAGGTGACCAACCTGCCGGTGTGGTGCGTGGCGCTGGCCGCCGCTGTATTGCTGTGGCGCGCGCGTCTGGCGGTGCTCGCCAAGCCGCTGCCCGGCAAATGGTGGATCTTCGGGCTGCTCATCATCGCTGTCGGCGCGACGCTGTTCACCCACCGCACGGTGCTGGGCCGCGATGCGGGCGTGACGATGATCGTGGTGCTGCTCGCCTTGAAAACACTGGAGCTGCGCGCCCGGCGCGACATCTTCGTCGTGTTCTTCCTGGGCTTCTTCACGATGCTCACCAACTTCTTTTTCTCGCAGTCACTGCTCACGGCAGCTGCAATGCTCATCGCGCTGCTGGGCCTACTCACTGCATTGGTCAACGCCCACATGCCGGTTGGCAAACCGCCGCTGCGCGAAGCCTTGCGCACGGCGGGATGGATGACGTTGCTGGGCGCACCGGTAATGGCGGTGATGTTCGTCCTGTTTCCGCGTTTCGCGCCGCTGTGGGGCATTCCCAGCGATGCCATGAGCGGGCGCAGCGGCCTGTCCGCGAACATGCAGGTTGGCAATCTCGCGAGCCTCGTGCTGGACGAAAGCATCGCGATGCGCGTCAAGTTCGAGGGCGTGACGCCGCAGCAAAGCGACCTGTATTTTCGCGGCCCGGTGCTCACCACGTTCGACGGCCGCGAGTGGCGCGCGTTGCAGCCGCGTCTGGGCACGCGCACTTTCAACAGCGTGACCGGCCCATCGCGCCTGCAGGTCGCAGGCGAGCCGGTGCGCTACGAAGTGACGATGGAGCCAAACAATCGCCCCTGGCTGATGGTGCTCGATGCGGCCATCAAGCCGCCCGTGGTGCCCGGCTTCGAAACCGTGATGACCAGCGAGTTGCTGTGGCTGGCCAATCGCCCCATCACCGACCTCGTTCGCTATCGCGCCGAAAGCCACGTCACGTTCAGGCACGGGTCGGGCGCGCGTTCGGCGGTGCTGCCGGAATACGTCGACCTGCCGGTGGGCTTCAACCCGCGCACGCTGATGCTGGCAGGCGAACTCGGGCGCAAGCCCGGTGTGGTCGAGGGCGGGTCCGAGGCCTTCGTGCGCGCCGCGCTGGACCACCTGCGCAATGGCAACTACCAGTACACGCTGGAACCCGGCGTTTACGGCACACACACCGCAGATGAATTCTGGTTCGATCGCAAGGAAGGTTTTTGCGAACACATTGCTTCGGCGTTCGCGATCCTGATGCGTGCAGCGGGCATACCCGCGCGCATCGTGACCGGCTACCAGGGGGGAGAGCGCAACACGGTCGATGGCTTCTGGGTGATCCGGCAAAGCGATGCGCACGCATGGACCGAGGTCTGGCTCGACGGGCGCGGCTGGGTGCGTGTAGACCCGACCTCTGCGGTGGCGCCGGGCCGCACGGGTTCGTTCCAGCGCCTGCAGGCGCCGCAAGGCGTGTTGGCGTCCGCCTTCAGTTCGGTGACGCCGACCTTGTCGGCCAACATGCGTGCCGCCTGGGAGGCGCTCAACAATTCATGGAACCAGTGGGTGCTCAACTACACGCAGAGCAAGCAGCTGAACATGCTCAAGGACCTGGGCTTCGAATCGCCGAGCTGGGAAGACCTGAGCTATGTGCTGATCGCCATCATCGTCACAGTGGCGTCGGCCGGCGCCTTGTGGACCCTGTGGGACCGGCGGCAGCACGACCCCTGGCTGAGGTTGCTGCACAAGACGCGCAAGCGGCTACAAGAGCACGGCGTCGAGCTTCCATCGGCAGCGCCACCGCGCCAGATTGCGAATGTTGTCACACACCGCTTCGGCGATGCCGGCGCCGCGCTGGCAGATTGGCTGCTGAGGTTGGAAACCCTGCGATATTCTCGAAACCCCAATACCGACCTGGCCGCGCTGCAACGTGAATTCAAGCGCCTTGCGTGGCCGGCCCGAACCACTTGAATGCATCTCCCTTGATCTCTCGCGTTTTTGCAATTGCACTGCTGGCAGCTTTCGCCAGCGCCCCATCTGAGTCCGTTGCGCAAGCCAAGCCCAGGCAGTCGATTGCCAACGGTGAACGCAACAGTGCGCGCGGCGTTCCCTATGCATCGAGTGAAGCGGCGATGGCGTTCGCCGATGGCGTGGCGCAGCGCCGCGGCCTGGATCCCGAACGCGTACGGCGCATCATCGGCCAGGCGCAGATGCTGCCGGTGGTCGCACGGCTCATGCAGCCCGCCCCGGCGACCAGCCCCAAGAACTGGCGCGTCTACCGCAGCCGATTCATCGATCCGATCCGCATCGGCGCCGGCGTCAGGTTCTGGACGGAGAACCGCGCCGTGCTGGAGCGGGCAGAAAAAGAATACGGCGTTCCGGCGGAAATGATCGTGGGCATCATCGGTGTCGAGACCATCTATGGCCGGCAGCTGGGCAACTTCCGAGTGATCGATGCGCTGGCCACGCTCTCGTTCGACTTTCCCGCGTCCCACCCACGCGCCGCCGAGCGGACCAAGTACTTCCAGGGCGAACTCGAACAGTTCATCGTGCTGCAGGAAAGCGCAGGCACCGATCCGCTCGCGCCGCTGGGTAGCTATGCGGGCGCTGTCGGCATGCCGCAGTTCATGCCGACCAGCTGGGCGAAGTGGGCGGTAGACTTTGACGGCGACGGCAGGATCGATCTCACCCGCAGCACGCCAGACGTGATCGGGTCGGTGGCCAACTACTTCAAGAGCTACGGCTGGAACACGGGAATGCCCACGCACTACCCGGTGAGCTTTGACATGGCGAAGCTGCAAAAGGACGTGCTGCTCGCGCCTGACATCCTGCCGACCTTCAGCGTCGCCAGCTTCACTGCGAACGGCGCCGTGCTCGAAGGGAAAGCGCTGGAGCACAAGGGACCACTCGCGCTGGTCGAACTGCTCAATGGCGACGCGGAGCCGCAGTACATCGCCGGCACCGAGAACTTCTATGTGATCACGCGCTACAACTGGTCGAGCTATTACGCGATGGCGGTGATCGAGCTGGGACGCGAGGTGAAAGAGGCGCTGAACAACAGGCCGTGACGGCTGTCATTGACGGCTGCTGTTGAAGTCTGTTCCCAGGTTGTCATGCCGGACCCCCTGGCTGTCATTGCGGACTTGATCCGCAATCCATGACTTCGACGGCCGCATCCGCTTCGCGGTGGATGCCGGATGAATTGCAACCCCGGACTCGATCCGGGGCCGGCATGACAGCCTGATACCGAATTCAACTCCCGCGCGACAGCCGGATCGCACTGAACCATCTCTGGCTCGCACCACCCAACAGCAGCACCATCGCAGCGACCTCCATCGCGACGCACACGATGTCGATCACGGTCGAAAGCGGAGAGCGCACAAAGTTGTCGTTGAGCTCCATGCCGACCATGAGCCAGCCCAGGCCCAGATAGGCAAGCAAGACGAAGCGCGCCCAGTTCTTTCCCCTCATCACCCGCGACGCCAGGAACAGCGTGAGCGAGCCGAAAACGGCCAGCAGCACGATCGTCATCACCAGCGATATCTCGCCTTCTTCCGGCGTCGGCACCCGGATGCCGGGGATGACGTAAGCCGCAGCACTCAGGACCAGCGCCCCGATCACGAGTTGAAGCGCAAGCCGTACCGACGACGGCTGGGGAGGAATCGAAGTGACCGGGTCGGCAACTTCGGCGGTGGGCGGGGTGAACGGGTTGTGGCTCATGGTGTGGCACCGATTGTGCGGGCAGTGCGAATCACGCGAATCACGCGAATCAAATCACCCTGGCGTACATGCACATGTCGCGCAGTTGCCCGTCCAGCGCGCGTCGGGCGTTGCGATGCACGCCCTCCAGGTCAAAGCCACAGCGGTCCGCGACCTTTCGCGATTCGAGGTTGTCCTCATCGGTCACCAGTTCCACGCGCACGGCAGACAGATGCGTGACGGCATAGCCGACCATCGCATCCACCGCTTCGGTGATGAACCCCTGCCCGGTGCTGGACGTGCGGCACCAGTAACCGACTTCGGCCCGAGGCAGGGTCCAGTCGAGCCGGTACAAACCGCAGCCGCCCACAAACCGGCCGCCTGCCTTCTCGAAGATGAAGAACTGGAAGTCCTTGTGCTCGTTGAAATTGTTGCGCGCGTTCATCGCTATCGCCTCGGACAACTCCACGCTCTGCTCGCCCGCAATCCAGGGCAGCGCCGCCAGGAAGCGCCTGAGCGCGGGTAGCGATTCCACCAGCGCTTCGTAGTGCACATGGCCGTCGCCCGGCTGGGGAATCCGAATGATCAGGCGCCGGGTTTCGACGCAATCGGGGAGCCTGGATATGTCGACGACTTTCAAATACTCGCAGGCACCAGAAAGTCGCGGCTGATGCGGCTGCCCAGTTCATTCACGCGGTCCAAAAACTGCGTGAGGAACGCGTGCAAGCCCGTGGCCAGAATCTCCTCGATATCGCCGTATTGAAGATCGGCCCGGAGTTTGCCCGCGCGGCGCTGGGTTTCGGCCGATTGGTCGTTGGCCACTGCCGCCAGGTTCAGCACCACTTCATTCAGACTGGCATGCAGCGATCTGGGCATGTCGGCGCGCAGGATCAAGAGGTCAGCGACTCGCTCGGGCTTGATCACGTCGCGATAAACCTTGCGGTAGATCTCGAAGCCCGAGACGCTGCGCAAGATGGCGCTCCAGTGATAGAAGTCGTACTCCTGGTCCTTCTCGCTGGCGTTGCCGAAGAAGTCACTTTGCACCGCGTGGAACTTCACATCCACCAGCCGCGCGGTGTTGTCCGCGCGTTCCAGGAAGGTGCCCAGCCGCATGAAGTGCAGGGCTTCGTCCATCAGCATCGTGCCCACGGTCACGCCGCGAGACAGGTGCGATCGGAACTTGACCCATTCAAAGAACTGGCCGGGGTCGCGCTCGAATTCATTCTGGCGCAGCATGCGGTTGACTTCGAGCCAGGTCTGGTTTTGGGTTTCCCAGGCTTCGGTGGTCAGCGAGCCTCTCACGGCTCGCGCGTTTTCGCGGGCGGCCTTCAGGCAGGACACGATGGAAGACGGATTGCTCTCGTCCTTGACCATGAACTCCATCACCGCCTTGGGCGTGATCTCGCCGTGCTTGGCGGCATAGGCGGGCAGCAGTTCGCTGATGGACAAAAGCCCCTGCCAGCCGACCTGCGCAACGGCCTTGGACTGGGGAAGCAGCGATGTCTGGTAGTTCACATCGAGCATGCGCGCGGTGTTCTCGGCGCGCTCGGTGTAGCGCGACATCCAGAAGAGGTGATCTGCGGTTCTTGAAAGCATTCAGACCTCCATGATCCAGGTGTCCTTGGTGCCGCCGCCCTGCGACGAATTCACCACCAGCGAGCCTTCTTTCAGCGCGACCCGCGTCAGGCCGCCGGGGACCATCTGCACGTCCTTGCCCGAGAGCACGAACGGGCGCAGGTCGATGTGGCGCGGCGCAATGCCGCTCTCGACAAACGTCGGGCAGCTGGAAAGCGACAGCGTCGGCTGCGCGATGTAGCCCGACGGGTTCGCCTCGATCGCCTTGCGGAAGTCTTCGATTTCTGCGGTGGTCGAGGCCGGGCCGACCAGCATGCCGTAGCCACCTGCACCGTGCACTTCCTTGACGACCAGGTCCTTGAGGTTGGCCATCATGTATTTCAGGTCGTCCTTTTCGCGGCCCACGAAGGTTGGCACGTTTTTCAGGATCGGCTTTTCGCCCAGGTAGAACTCGATCATCTTGGGCACGAAGGGATAGATCGACTTGTCGTCGGCGATGCCGGTGCCGATCGCATTGCAGATCGTCACATTGCCCGCGCGATACGCATCGACCAGGCCTTCGGTGCCCAGGGTGGACGTCGGGCGGAACACCTTGGGATCGAGGAAGTCGTCGTCCACGCGGCGGTAGATGACATCGACACGCTTGGGTCCGCGCGTCGTACGCATGTAGACGTAGCGGTCCTTCACGAACAGGTCCTGCCCTTCAACCAGCTCGATGCCCATCTGCTGCGCCAGGAACGCGTGCTCGAAGTACGCGCTGTTGTACATGCCGGGCGTGAGCACGACCACCGTCGGGTCCGGTGCCCCGGGCTGGGCCGAGGCGCGCAGGGTTTCCAGCAGCAGGTCGGGGTAATGCATGACCGGTGCCACGCGGTGCGAGCTGAAAAGGTCGGGGAAGAGCCGCATCATCATCTTGCGGTCTTCGAGCATGTAGCTCACGCCGCTGGGCACGCGAAGGTTGTCTTCGAGCACGTAATACTCGCCTTCGCCCTGCGCATTGGGTGCACGCACGATGTCCACGCCTGCGATGTGCGAATAGACATGATGCGGCGTGTAGACACCCATCATCTCCTTGCGGAACTGCGAGTTGTTCAGGATCTGCTCGGCCGGAACGATGCCGGCCTGGATGATTTCCTGGTCGTGATAGACGTCGTGCAGGAACCGGTTGAGCGCGGTGACGCGCTGCACCAGCCCCTTTTCCATGCTGGCCCATTCGTGGGCCGGGATGATGCGCGGGATCAGGTCGAACGGAATCAGCCGCTCGGTCCCCGCGCCGTCTTCATCCTTGGCGCCGTAGACGGCAAAGGTGATGCCGACCCGGCGAAAGATCATTTCCGCTTCTTCGCGCCGGGCCCGCATGGACTCTTCGGGCTGGCGGGCCAGCCACTGCGCATAGTCCCGGTAGTGCTCCCGCACCCCTTGCATCTGCGATTGGTTCATCCCGCCCATGGACTGGCTCTGGAACTGAAAATTGCCGCTCTCGGGCAAGCGCTCGAACATCTCGTCGAATTTGTGCATGTAGCGTTTCTCCGCCCCTAGCTTAGCAAGTTCCGGACCCCCTGCGGGCCAAAATCAGTTCATGTTTGCCCGGGGTCCGTGCAGAGGGCGGCGTGCGATCAGCGCTTGACGCGGCACAGGCGAAAGGCCTGCGGCGATTGGCCCATGTAGGCCGTCAGCCGCTTGCAGCTGGCGATGTCCAGTTCATAAGAGCGGGTGCGAAGGTGAGTCGCCCACAACTGCGCGGTGGCCAGGTCTTCTGCGTCCAGGTCGCGCCTGACCTCGTTGGCAGGCGGATCGAACTGGCACAGGCCGCCCGGACGCTGCTTGTACGCACGATAGCGGCTGGACAATTTCAGTGCGGCCTTCACGCCCAGGCAAGCCGTGCCATCAGCCGCAAAGTTCTGCCGGCCCGCCCACTCGTTGAAGCGGCCCACGTTTCGCGCGGTGGTGTCGGTGGCAGCGGGCAGCACGGCCCAGACCTGGCCGCCGCGCGCCTTGAAGATCTCCTCGGCGCGGCGGATGTAGGCCGGCGATTCCGGGAAGTTGAACATCGAGACGAAGGCGAGTTCGGGCGGCAGGTGAACCGCCATCCAGGCCACCGGCTGCGCAATCAGCATGAGGGTGTCGCGGGACGGATCGGCCAGGCCGAGGTCGGGCACGCGGAAGCTGCGTTCGGCAAACGAGGCATGACCCCAGGTGCGAAACGGAATCACGCTGGTGAGGACGGCCACGGCGATGACCGCAATGCCTGCCCTGCGAGCCCAGGCGCGATCGGGCCAGATCTGCTCCAGCAGCAGCCACAGCATGAGGGGCAGCAGCACTTCCATCGCCACGGTGTAGCGGCCGATGCCGAAAATCGCGAGCCACAAGAGGTAGCTCACGCTGACGTATGCAAAAACCATCCGGCTGCCATCGGCAAGGATTGGCTTGTCACGCCGGACCAGAGTGACCGCGCCCCATGCGATGAAAGCCACATAGACCGCAGGCCAGAGCAATTGCCGCAGCGGCATTTCGCCAATACGAAACGGATTGTGTATGAACACGAACGGATACGCCACCCACTCGAAAGCCGTCTTGGGTCCCCAGCGTGGATCACCCATGCCCATCGGGCTGGCCATCGGCGATCCGAAGATCGAGTTGAACTGCGGGAACAGCGGGTTTCCGAACTGCTGCCACATCATCCAGAACCAGAAGCCCGCCGTGAGCGCGATGCCTGCGATGCCGCCCGCCGTCAGCGCAGTGACCGAGCGAAGCCGCCAGCGCCACGGCATGCCGGTGACCAGCAAGGCAGCAGCCAGTCCGACCGCATAGACCGCGTTGGTGAGTTTGAGGCCCGTGGCCGCGCCGACCATCAGACCGGCGACGACGAAGATGGCAACGCGGTCACTGCCCAGACCCCTGAGGCAAAGCACGAACGCGCCGAGCACCAGCAGCGCCGTGGTGTTGTCGCCCATCGTCGTGGCGAAGCCTGCGAGAAAGGCCGCGCCCGTGCAGCCGGCGAGCGCGAGCAGCCAGACTTCTCGCGTGGACGCCTGGGGCCTCACGCGCCGGACGATGGACGCCACCAGGAGCAGCGTGATGCCGTGGGCCGCACCCATGATGAAGGCCACGGCAGGCGCGGGCAGGTTCATCGCCATCCAGTAATACGGCAACTCGATCAGCGGATTGAAATAGGTCTGCATGCCTGCAGGCGCCAGGTCGGTGTGCAGGCGACCGGTGAGAAACGCCCAGGCGTTGTACAGGTGGTAGTTATAGAGGTCCCAGTTCGTGTCCTGGCCCAGGACCATAGACACCGCACCGAACGCGGCCACCACGAGCAGCGAAGGGTCGCCCTGCTTGCCGGTGAACACCAGCCAGCGTGAACCGGCAAAGTTCAGCAGCAGGGCCACGGCAGACCCGGCGGCCAGCGCTACAAAATCGCGTCCGGGCAGCGCCGACAGCACGATCTGGAACGTGACGAAGCTCACGACGATGCCCGCGCCCTGCACCGACAGGTAACGCAGGTATTGCTGCACAGGCCTGTCGGCCTCACCCGGCGCCCGCGCGAAAGTCCAGCGGCGGTTGATGGCCCAGGTGATCAGGGTCGCCGGCACGAACGCAGCCAGCCGCGAGGCCACGACCGGCCATCCGATCACATGCGCAAAGAAAAGATACGCCAGCGCATCGGCCGCGAAACCGATGGCGCCCACGGCCAGATACCAGCCCACCTGCGAGCGAAACCGCCGCACGAATCCGTCTGCCACTGTCATCGCCCGGAGAGCAGTCGCAGCTCGTAGTTGGTCTTTTGCTGGTGCGCGATGCTGTCGAGCACCAGGCCCACTGCCAGCATGAGCGCCGCCACGATCTCCAGCGCAGCAGCCAGGATGGCCAGCGGCACGTGATAGATGTAGCGATACCGGAGCCAATCGTCAAAGACCGGGATGGCTGCGATGAGCCCCGCCGCCACGCACACCGCAGCAATCGTCGTGAAAAACGCGAGCGGCCGGTAGTAGCGCAGGATCTGCAGGATGGTGAACAGCACCTTGGCGCCATCGGTCACCGTGCTCAGTTTCGACTCGCTCCCTGGCGGACGGTCCACGTATTCCACCGGCAGCTCCAGGATTCGAAAACGCTTGTCGAGCGCATGCAGCGTGATGTCGGTCTCGATCTGGAAGCCCTCGACCAGCAACGCATAGTTCTTGATGAAGGTGCGGCTGCAGGCGCGGTAGCCGCTCATGGGGTCGCGAATCCGGCTGCTGAAAAAGAAGTTGATCAGGCCGCCGACCAGCCGGTTGCCCAAGCCGTGCAGGCGGCGCTTGTTTTCGCGCTCGTAATGGCCGCCCGATTGCCTGTCGCCCACGACCATGTCGGCGCGGCCCTGCAGCACAGGCGCGATCAGGTCCATCGCGCGATCGGCGGGGTAGGTCAGGTCTGCGTCGGCGATCAGGTACACCTGCGCATCGACTTCCATGAACGCGCGGCGCAACGCATTGCCCTTGCCCTGGCGCGGCTCGTGGATCACGCCGCCTTCGCATCCGAGGGCGGCCAAAACGTCTGCCGCGACCCGCGCCGTGGCGTCCTGCGAGTTGTTGTCAACCACGTAGAGCGCCGCGTCGGGCAAGGCCGCACGGAACGCGCGGATCACCGCTTCTACCGTAGCTTCTTCGTTGTAGGCGGGCAGG
This sequence comes from Caenimonas sp. SL110, assembly GCF_001044395.1. Classification (GTDB taxonomy): domain Bacteria; phylum Pseudomonadota; class Gammaproteobacteria; order Burkholderiales; family Burkholderiaceae_C; genus Ramlibacter. The sequence continues at coordinate 4,363 of NZ_JANU01000038.1, read as the reverse complement.
ATGACTGCAACAGCGGCGATGGATTCGGGGCGATGAGGCATGGCTGGCGATTATGGTGCCGACCGGTGACGCCAGTAGCGCGGATCGCCAGTCCGGTGGCACGCAACTGTGAAAGCACGGGCCGAGTCCCAGGTCGCGGCGCCGCAATCCGGTGACGCCGTCACCGCAATCGCACGTTCGCGGTACCTGTCCATCACAACCGGTGCCGGATGCCCGTACCGGTTGCGGTAGCCGGCCTGCACGATGGCATGCGAAGGCGCAACCGCGCCGAGAAAATCGCCTGTCGATGAGGTTTTGCTGCCGTGATGCGGCACGAGCAGCAGGTCGGCCCGAAGCTGCCCCTGCATCGATTCACGCACGAGCCGCGCTTCCTGCGCCGCCTCGATATCGCCAGCGAGCAGCGCCGTGCTTGCGCCGTTGGACACGCGCAGCACGCAAGAAATCGCATTGGGTTTCACGGCCGACTCATAGTCCTGCGCGCGAGGGTGCATCACCTCGAAGTCCACGCCGTCCCACTGCCAGCGCTGGCCCGCTTCGCATCGCCTCGATGGCCGCAGCGCCTGCAATTCGTGGCCCTCTTCGAGTGAGCTGTGCAGCATGGCGTGCTTGTGCATCGCCAGCACTGCCGCCGCGCCGCCGGTATGGTCGCTGTCGCGGTGGCTGAGCATCAGCACATCGACACGCTCTCCCCTGGCACGAAGCAGCGGCACGATGACCCGATGACCCGCATCGCTTTCAGCGCTGTAGCGCGGACCCGCGTCGTACATCAGGGTGTGCGACGCCGTCCGCACAACGACAGCGTTGCCCTGCCCGATGTCCACGGCCATCAACTCGAACTGCCCTTGCGCCGGTCGGGTGCCCTGCCAGACCAGCACCGGAAACAGGAGCGGCAGCCCCAGCAGGCGGATGCCCGCAGGCAAGCGCATGACCAGCAGCAATCCGCCGACCACGCCTGCAACGCCTGCCCAGAGCGGCGCCGTCGGCAGCGACACCGTGGCCAAAGGAAATGCCGCCAGCAACTCAAGCCATGCTGCCAGCGCCTGCACCGCCCACGCAGCCGCATCCCAGATACGGTGAAGGGCAATGCCCAGAAGCGACAAGGGCGTCACTACCAGCGTGACCCAGGGAATCGCGAAGGCGTTCGCCAGCAGGCCGACCACCGACACCTGGCCGAACAGCAAGAGCGTGAGCGGCGTGAGCGCAACCGTCACGATCCATTGCTCGCGCCATGCGGACATCAGCATGGCGCGCCCTTTCTGCATGCGGCTGGCGGGTTCGCTGTCGCTGGCTGCAGGACCGGCAGCAAACAGCACGCCCACCGCCACAAAACTCAGCCAGAAACCCGGTTGCAGCAAGGCCCACGGATCGATGACGACGACCACTGCACAGGCGACCAGCCAGACATGGGGCCACGGCCAGCGGCGGCCCGAGAAACGAAGGATGCCGACCGTCGCCAGCATCCAGACCGTGCGCTGCGCGGGCACGCCCCAGCCGCTAAAAAGTGCATACGCCGTGGCCAGCACGATGCCGCCTGCGAGCGCCGCATGCTGGGCGGGCAGCCGCAGGCAAAGCCTGCGGCTGCGCCGCCACGCAAACCCGATGGCCAATGACGCAGCCCACGCAAACATGGTGACGTGCAGCCCGGAAATGCTCATGAGATGGGCAACACCGGTCGCTCGAAAAATATCCCAGTCGGCGCGCTCGATGGCATTCTGGTCACCCACGACGAGTGCCGCGAGGATGCCGGCCGCCTTTCGGTCCTGCACATGATTCAGGATGGCATCGCGCACCGATTGACGTGCCAGCTCGATCGGTCGCCGCCACGTCTGGGCCAGACGCAACGGCTCGTCCCGGGGGTCGGTTCGCACATAGCCGGTGGCCTGCAAGCCCTGCTCCCACAACCACAGCTCATAGTCGAACCCGTGCGGATTGCTGTTGCCGTGCGGTGCCTTCAGGCGCACGTTGAACTGCCAGCGTTCGCCTGCGCGCAGCTCGGGCGAGGCGCGCTGCGCGTCGTTGTACCAGCCGAGCAAGATGCGCGGCGGGATTCGCACGGGCTGGTCGGCGACGCGCGCGGACTCGGTGTCAAAGCGAAAGCGGATGCCGATGTCCGAGCGCTGCGGCATTGCCGAGACGATGCCGGTGACAGTGATGTCGCGGCCCTCGATGGAGGGGGACAGGGCGTCAGCGAGGAAGGCGGTGGCGCGCAGGGCGGTGAGGGAGAACACCAGGAGGGTGGCGGAGAGGAAGATGGTGAGGGAGCGTAGGGCTGCCCCCACCCCTGCCCTCCCCCAGCGGGGGAGGGAGAAAGACAGGAAGCCACAGAGCGCCAGGAACAGATAGGCCTCCCAGCCCCATAGCTGCGCCTGCTGCAATTGCGCAGCCGTGCCCAGCACCACGCCCAGCAACGCCGGCGCGATCTGGCCTCCCCTTGCGGTCTCCTGATTCAGCATGACGCTGCTCAACGGCGCGCCCTGCCGATGCGCCTACAGCACGAAAGCCGCTGCGCACTACTGCCAAAAACACACTCCCGGCCCCAGACTTGCTAGTATCCCCAGCATGTCGATCCATGCCGCGCTGAACCACGTCACCCACTACAAATACGACCGCCCGGTCCAGCTCGGGCCGCAGGTCGTTCGATTGCGGCCCGCGCCCCATTCGCGTAGCAACGTCATCTCGTATTCGCTGAAGGTCGAGCCTGCCGATCACTTCATCAACTGGCAGCAGGACCCGTTCGCCAACTACCAGGCGCGGCTGGTCTTTCCCGAAAAAACCACCGAGTTCAAGATCACGGTAGACATCGTGGTCGAGATGGCGGTCTACAACCCGTTCGATTTCTTCCTGGAACCGAGCGCAGAAAAGTTTCCGTTCAAGTACGAGCCCTTGCTCGCGCAGGAGCTCGCTCCCTACCTCGCCGCCGAGCCGCTCACGCCCATGCTCAAGGGCTATCTCGAACGCGTCGATCGCAGCGAGAAGGCCACCATCGACTTTCTTGTCGCCATCAACCAGCAGGTGCAGGGCGACGTCAAATACCTGATCCGCATGGAGCCAGGCGTGCAGACGCCTGAAGAAACACTGGTCAACGGCAGCGGCTCCTGCCGCGATTCGGGCTGGCTGCTGGTGCAGCTGCTGCGGCATTGCGGGCTGGCGGCGCGGTTTGTCTCCGGCTACCTGATCCAGCTGACGCCGGATGTGAAGGCGCTTGATGGCCCGAGCGGCACCGAGGTCGATTTCACCGACCTGCACGCCTGGTGCGAGGTCTATCTGCCGGGCGCAGGCTGGATCGGGCTGGACCCGACCTCGGGCCTGCTCGCCGGCGAAGGCCACATACCGCTGGCCTGCACGCCGCAGCCGTCAGGCGCAGCGCCTATCGAAGGCCTGGTGGACGACGCCGAAGTCGAGTTCGCGCATCACATGCAGGTGACGCGCATCTACGAATCGCCGCGCGTGACCAAGCCTTACGACGACGAGCAATGGGCCAAGGTGCTCGCGCTCGGCGAAGCTGTCGACCGCGAACTGGTGGCGGGCGATGTGCGCCTCACGATGGGCGGCGAGCCGACCTTTGTCGCGACCTCCGATCGCGACGCCGCTGAGTGGAACACCGATGCGCTGGGCCCCACCAAGCGCAGCTACGCGACCCAGCTGGTCCACAAGCTGCGCGATGAATACGGCAAGGGCGGCTTCCTGCATTTCGGGCAGGGCAAGTGGTATCCGGGCGAGCAGCTGCCGCGATGGGCGCTGTCGATCTACTGGCGCGCCGACGGCCAGCCGTGCTGGAGCGATGCTTCGCTGTTCGGCGATGAAAGCGTGCCCGAGCATTACACCGGCGAGGACGCCGGGCGCTTCATCAACGCGCTGACGCGCAAGCTGGGCATCACCAACGAATACATCCTGGACGGCTACGAAGACACCTTCTATTACCTGTGGCGTGAGCGGCGTCTCCCGGTCAACGTCGATCCGTTCGATTCGCGCCTGGACGACGAGATGGAACGCGTGCGCCTGCGCCGTGTGTTCGAGCAAAAGCTCGACACGGTCGTGGGGTATGTGCTGCCGCTGGGCGTGGCGACCGAAGGCAATCCGCAGCTGGGTGGACCGCGCTGGGTGACGAGTCCCTGGTTCCTGCGCGATGACCGCCTCTATCTCTATCCCGGCGATTCGCCAATGGGTTTCCGGCTGCCCCTGGATTCATTGCCATGGGCCAAGGCGACGGACATTCCTTATCTGATCGAGCAGGACCCGTTTGCGCATCGTGAGGCCTTGCCGGCCTCGGTGACGATGCAGTCGCGGTATTCCTCCCCCGCTCCCTCCCCCACTGGGGGAGGGCTGGGGTGGGGGCACGGCGGCGTCGGCTCAGGGCCGCAAA
>NZ_JANU01000037.1 GCF_001044395.1 Caenimonas sp. SL110 | reverse complement strand
CATTACGAATCAAGCACTTGAGTGGTGTTTCTTAAGAGTCCGCAATGACATCCAATGATTCCAATCAGTCCGCGAAAGTCCCGGTCGACCGGATGATCGGGCCCCATTTGTCGATCTCGGACTTGAGCCAGGTCTGCAGGCCTTCTGGCGACAGCTTGCTATCCGGGGCGATCTCCGCGCCGAGGTCGGCCATGCGCTTCATGACATCGGGGTCCTTCAGGGCGCTACGCACCGCAGCGTTCATGCGATCGATCACAGGCTTGGGCGTGCCCTTGGGGGCGTAGATGCCGTGCCACACGACAACCTCGAAGTCTTTCAGGCCTTGCTCATGAAGCGTGGGCGCATCGGGCAAGGCCTTGATGCGGTTCTTGGTGGTCACGCCATAGAACTTGACGCTGCCCGCCTTGATTTGCGGAATGGTCTGCGTCGTCTGGTCGCACAGGATGTCGACCTGCCCGCCTAGCAACGCATTCATCGCAGGCGCAGTGCCCTGGAACGGCACGGCCGTCATCTTCACGCCCAGGGCGTTTTCCAGCAGCATGCCGCACAGCTGCGACACAGCACCCAGGCCTGCGTTGGCGAGATTGATCTTGTCCTTGTTCGCCTTGACGTAGGCCGCGAACTCCTGGAAGTTGTTGGCCGGGAAATTCTTGCGCGCGAGCAAGGTCATCGGCACATCCACCGCCTGGCTCACGAACTCGAAATCGGTCAGCGGGTTGTAGGCCAGCTTGCGGTACAGCGCGGTCGATGTCGCCATGCCGTTGTGGTGGATGAAGAACGTATAGCCGTCAGGCGTGGCCTTGGAGACATAGGAGGCCGCGACAGTGCCGCCCGCCCCCAGCTTGTTTTCGATCACCACCGTCTGGCCGAGCGTCTTGCTCATCGATGCGCCCAGCGTGCGGGCGACGACATCGGTGGGTCCGCCGGCAGCAAACGGCACGACCAGCGTGATCGGCCGGGTCGGCCAGGCTTGCGCGAACGCCGCGCCTGAAACAGTGACTGCAAGACCGGCAACGAGCAGGGTACGACGCAAATTCATCGATGTCTCCGAATGGTTGTGTGACTACGAGGCCAGCGTAGCCCACGCAATCGGCGCAGCAATCGGTATGTTCCCGTGCTCTGTCATCATCACGCACCATGACAACAGTGCTTGCCGGGACCCGGATCCTCAGCCTTGCCCTCAACCTGCCCGGCCCTGCGGCGCTGATGCGCTGCCGCAAGATGGGCGCGACCTGCGTGAAGATCGAGCCGCCTGCGGGGGACCCGATGCGTCACTACAACCAGGGGGCTTACGACGAACTCAGCGAAGGCGTCAAGGTCATCACGGCCGATCTGAAAACCCCCGACGGCCAGAAGGTGTTGCATCGCGAACTCGCCAGGTCGCATGTGCTGCTCACCTCGTTTCGCCCGTCTGCCATCACGAAGCTGGGCCTGCAATGGTCAAAGCTCCACGCGGCCTACCCCGAGCTTTCGCATGTCGCGATCGTGGGCGCGCCCGGCCCTGCCGGTGAAGAGCCGGGACACGACCTCACCTACCTCGCAGACAACGGCCTGGTGCCCGGCCTTGAACTGCCCGCAACGCTGTACGCCGACATGAGCGGATCGCTGATGGCCAGCGAAGCCGTGCTCGGCGCGGCCCTCGCGCAGAGCGAGCGATACGCGGGTTCCGGCCAAACGCATCCGCAGGGAGCGTTCATTGAAGTAGCGTTGTCTGAAGCTGCAGCCTACCTCGCCTTGCCTCGGCACTGGGGCCTCACGCAGCCGGCAGGCGCGGTCGGCGGCGCACACGCGGGGTACAGGGTTTTTCCCTGCAAGGACGGCCGCGTGGCCGTGGCCGCGCTGGAGCCGCACTTTGCAGCCGGCCTGTGCGCGGCGGCGGGTCTGGACGCATCTGACATGCGCACCATGTTTGCACCGGCCACACATCAGGCGATCGCTGCATTTTTCCTGGGCCAGTCCCGAGCCGAACTGGATCGCCTGGCGGCTGAACGTGATTTGCCGATCCTCACCATGGCCTGACGCGACTCGTTACCAATGCGAAAGCGCCTTGTAGGACAAAGCCTGAATTTGCGCCTGAAAAGTCTCAATTCGACCCACTGCCGCGCTTTTGGGAACACACTTCAGGCTGATGAGTTTCGCTAAACAAGACCATGAATGATTCGATCGTAAAAGTAGGCATCGTCGACGACCACGCCATCGTGCGGGCCGGGCTGAAGCAGTTCCTGTCCGAGATGGTGGACCTGCGTATCGTGGGCGAAGCGTCCAGCGGACGCGAGGCCATCGACCTGGTTCGCACCACCGAAATGGACGTGATCATCATGGACCTGTCCATGCCCGGACAAAGCGGTATCGACGCGCTGGCCATGATCCGTGCCAAGGCACCGGATGTGGGCATCCTGATTCTTTCGGGTTACCCCGAAGAGCAGTACGCAGTGAACCTGATTCGCCAGGGCGCCAGCGGCTACCTGAACAAGGAATGCGAGCCGATGGAGATCGTCAACGCCATCCGCACCATTGCGCTGGGCCGACGCTACATCTCGCCATCGGTGGCTGAACTCATCGCACAGCAGCTCAATCGCAAGGAAGGCAGCGCCGCGCACGACCTGTTGTCCGAGCGCGAATTCCAGGTGTTCCTCAAGCTCGCCAAGGGCGAGACGGCCGGTGACATCGCCAATGCGCTTTCACTGAGCGTCAAGACCGTCAGCACGTACCGCACGCGCCTGATGGAAAAGATGGGCCTCGCGTCCAACAGCGACCTGACCTACTACGCGCTGAAGAACAAGCTGATCGATTGATTCGTACGCACGCTGTTTCGCTACAGCGTCCTACATCCTGGATGAAGCACGGCAACTAACGTTGCCTCATGCCCGCACCATCCAGCACCCGAACCCTGTGGAAAGGCGCGATCAGCTTCGGGCTGGTCCACATTCCCATCACGCTGCACTCTGCGACGCAGGAAAACCGCATGCGGTTCAACCTGCTCGACAAGTCGACCATGAATCCGGTCGGCAACAAGCAGGTGAACAAGTCCACCGGCAAGGAAATGGCCAGCGACGAGGTGGTCAAGGGCTTCGAGTACGAAAAAGACCAGTACGTGGTCGTGACGCCCGAAGAGATCAGGACGGCCCTGCCCCGCTCCACCCAGACGATCGAAATCGAGTCGTTCGTGGACGGCAGCCAGATCCCGACGGCCTACTTCAACAAACCCTATTTCGTCGCACCGGCCGCCAAGGGCCAGAAGCCCTACAAGCTCCTGCTGGAAACCATGCGCCGCACCGGCAAGGTCGGCATTGCCCGCGTCGTCATTTCGACCCGGCAGCACCTCGCAGCGCTGATTCCAGGCGACGGCATGCTGGTGCTCGAACTGCTTCGCTGGTCCGACGAAGTGCGCGACACAGCCGGCCTGCCCTTGCCCGATGCCGACACCAAGATCAGCGACAAGGAACTCAAGATGGCCGAGCAGCTCGTCAAGGAATTGGTGGACGACTGGAACCCTGACGCTTTCCACGACGAGTTCAAGGAAAAGCTCGAAGAGGTCGTTGCCGCCAAGGTAAAGGCCGGCCAGGGCGAGCACATCGTCAAGCCGCTGGAAGGCGAAGAGATCAACAGCAGCGCCGACATCATCGACCTGACCGAGCTGCTCAAGCGCAGCTTGCGCAAGGGCGAGCCCAGCACGGGCGCGCGCAAGGCCGCCAACGACGAATCACCTGCGAAAGCCCGGAAGGCGGCGGCCGCCAAGAAGCCCGCCCGTTCGACCACGAGCGTCAAACCCAAACCCCGCAAGAAGGCCGCGTAGGGCTCGCGCCCTGCAAGGCCTGTTTTTCAACCCGTAGCAACCCAAAGGAGCAGATATGAACAAGGATCAAGTCAAAGGCACCGTCAAGGACATCGCCGGCGAGGCGCAGGAAAACCTGGGCAAGGTGATCGGCAGCAAGGAGCAGGAGGCCAAGGGCGAAGCCCGCCAGGTCGAAGGCAAGCTGCAAAAGGGCGTAGGCGACCTGAAAGAAGGCATCAAGGATGCCGTCGACAAAGCCTGACGGCCTTGTGAAAAATGACCCCGGGGACCGCTTGCGGTCCCCTTTTCCTTGTGCGCGACACCTAGAATCGGGCGATGCAAGAAGTCCGCGCCGAACCTGCCAAAGAAGTTGCAGTCGCCCACCCGGTAGCGGCCCAAAAGGCGCCAGCCCCCGCATTTGACGGCACCTCCACCACCGTTTTCCAGACCAAGATGAAGCGGGCGCCGATCTGGTTTTGCTCCTTCCTTGCCAGCAATAGCCGCGAAAAGGTGCGCCTGCGCGATGAGCTGGTGATGATCAAAGGTGCATGGCCGCTTCTCATGAAGCAGCGCAACGGCGGCAAGTGGACACCCGAGGAAAAGCAGGAGCTCAGTGCCATGGTTCGCTCGGCATCGGCGGTGAGTCCTTATCTCTTTATCTGGGCGCTCCCCGGCTCGGTGATCTTGCTGCCCTTCCTCGCGTGGTTCCTGGACAAACGCCGCAAGTACCGCAACCGCAAGAACGCGCGCTGACCGTGGCGACCGCCAGCGCTGCAGGCTCCGGCAGGACGATTGCCCTGCTGGCGATGGCCGGGTTCTTCTCTGGCGCAGGCATGCGCATCTGCGACGCCCTGCTTCCCCGGCTGGTCAGCGATTTCGGCATCACCGCAGGCGTTGCCGGGCGCGTCGTCATTTCCTTTTCCGTCGCCTATGGGCTGATGCAACTTGTTTTCGGCCCGCTGGGCGACCGGTTCGGCAAGGCCAGGATGGTGCTGATCGCGGTGATGGGGTGCGCTGTCGGTGCGGGCCTGTGCGGCGCGGCAACCGACTTTGACGTTCTGGTGGTGATGCGCGTGCTGTGGGGCATGGCAGCCGCAGGCGTGATCCCCCTGAGCATGGCCTGGATAGGGGACGCCGTTGCCTACGACCAGCGTCAGGCCACGCTGGCCCGGATGCTGACGGGCACCATCTCCGGAATGATGGCCGGCCAGCTGGCAGGCGGGCTCTTCGCCGAATCTGCGGCGGGCTGGCGTGGCGCTTTCTTCATGATCAGCGCGGGATACGCGGTGGTGGGCGTGGCGATGCTTCTCTGGCTGCGGGACGCACCTGCCGCCGCCAGCGCGGGCCCTACGCGAATCGCTTTCGTGTCGCAGCTGCGATCAGTGCTGCGGATGCCCTGGTCACGCTATGTGCTCATTGCGGTTGGCCTCGAAGGAATCTTCCTGCTCGGGCCGCTGGCTTACTTGCCTTCTTACCTGCACCTGCGCTTTGGCATCGCGATTTCGACCGCAGCTGCGCTCATCGCCCTGTACGCAGTGGGCGGCCTGCTCTACGCGATCCTGGCCCGGCACATCGTGCACCGGTTCGGCGAGCGACGCATGGTGCTGTGGGGCGGCGTGATGATTGGTGCAGGCTTCATCGGATGGCTGGTGAGTCCGCTCTACATGCTGGCGGGCCCGATTGCTCTGCTTGTCGGATTCGGCACCTACCTGTTTCACAACACGCTGCAGACGCACGCGACCCAGATGGCGCCCGAGGCGCGCGGCACTGCCGTTTCGGTGTTCGCGTTTTGCCTCTTCGTCGGGCAGGCCATCGGCGTGAGCATCGCTGGCTATTCATTCGACCAGTGGGGCTACGTTGCGATGCTGGTCGTGCCCGCCGTCGCACTTCCCGCCATCGGGTGGTGGTTTGCACGGGCGCTGGGCAAGCGCAAATAATCGCCCGGTGGAGTTCGCCCTCGTCCTCGTCCTGGGACTCGTTGCCGGTACGCTCGGCGGCATCGTCGGCTTTGGCACGTCGATCATGCTCATGCCCGCGCTGGTCATCGTGTTCGGCCCGCGCGACGCCGTGCCCATCATGGCGGTGGCTTCGCTGCTGGCGAACGCATCAAGAGTCGCGGCCTGGTGGAAAGACGTGGACTGGCGCGCGGTCGCGATCTACAGCGCTACAGGTTTTCCTGCTGCTGCGCTTGGCGCCGCTACGCTACTCGCCCTGCCCGCGCGATGGGTCGAGATGGGATTGGGCTGCTTTTTCATTGCAATGATTCCGGTGCGCCGCTGGATGGCCGCACGAGAGCTCCAGCTGCAGGCGTGGCATCTGGCTGTGGTGGGCCTGTTCATCGGCTTTCTCACTGGAATCGTGGCGACGACGGGCCCGATCAATGCGCCCTTCTTCCTGGCTTACGGCCTTGTGAAAGGCGCATACCTGGGAACCGAAGCGATGGCCTCGATAGCCGTGCACGCCGCCAAAGCCATCACGTTCCGCACGCTGGGCGCGCTGCCTCTAGAGGCCGTCGGAAAGGGATTGATCATCGGCACCTCGCTGTTTGCGGGTGCGTTCATCGCCAAGCGGTACGTACGCCAGCTCGATGCGTCGCGATTCAGGTTGCTGATGGACGGATTGCTGTTGCTGGCGGGACTGACCATGCTCTGGGCGGCGGCCATCTAGCCGCCCCACAGAGCACTGGCTTCAAGCCGGACGGTCAGACGGCTGGTGACGCTTCTTGCCGGCAGCGCGGCCTTCTTCGCTGGTGAACTGGTGGGCTCGGCCACAGGCGTGAGCGGCGCGGCCACCCATGCTGGCGATTTCCTTTTTCTTCTCCGGCGACATCGCGGCGAAGCCACGCAGGCGCTTCTCGGTGGTGGCTGCGGGGATGATGGCGGTGGTGACTTCCTGCATGTGCGCTCCTTGGCTTTCAGGGGATTCGGGACCACCATGCTGACCCAAGCTCAACCATGTTCTTGTAGGACAGCGCCTATGCCCGCTGACCGAAATTTGCGGACACTTCAAACGCGCGCCAGCACTTTCAGCGCGGTCGATTCCAGCTGCCTGCCAAGCGCAGACTGGACCTCGGTCGCGGTTTGCGCCGACCGGGCGACCGTCCAGAACGGGGTGTAGAGCTCGTTGTCCGCCGCAACCTGCGCAACCACTTCGCTGGTCCATGCAGTCACGGGCTCCTCGCCTTCGGGCAGCCGGCCGTCATGAATCACCGCCAGATAACGCAGCAGCGCGGCCTCGACCATGGCCTGCAGCATCTCGTTGCTCAGGGTGATCGAGGTGCCGCGCTTGGTCCACGCTGCGCCGACCCAGCCACCGATGGCAGCGCCTGCCGCCGTGGCCGCGCCGAGCATCAGGCCCCCGGCCAGCAGGTCCAGTGCAAAGCCCACGCCCGCACCGACCGCTGCCCCGCCCGCCGTCTCGGCCACCGGCATGTTGTTGCCCTGGCCCAGACGCCGTTGCACCAGCTGCTCGCGCTCCAGCCGATGCTGCAACGCGGATTCGCCCTCCTGCCTGACGCCATGCAGCTCGCGCAATCGCGAGAGCATGGAACGAGCCGATTCGTCCAGCCGCGCGACGATGCCCCGCATCGCTTGGGCGCGCGCCTCTTCCCTGGCCTGCCGCTCTGTCGCGCGCAAAGCCGGAAAGCCGCTTTCCGGCACGTCCCCGGACTGTTTGGCGGCCAAAAGGAGATGCTCTGCCACGATGTCCATCGACCGTCCGAATCGGGCCCGGTTGCGCTGGTCCCACGCCTTCGCCAGCCGGTTGCAGGCGGCGGCTGAAGGCTTGGGCAGCAGCTTTGCGATGGCGTCAAAGAAATGCTGCTCGCGCGACCAGTTCCGGGCGAAAGAATCAAAGGAGACTGCACCGCGCATCAGTTCTGAAGCCCCGACCACGAGCACCGGCTTGCCCAGCCACTCCACCAGCGGACGCGCTGCATCGATATCCGCATCGCTGCGTGCCAGATGCACGACGAGATCCCCATGGTCCCAGGCCTGTTGAAGCGCTGGATCAGCAAGTGGAATCGCGGAAACCGAAGGCGCGATGAGCTTGGCCTTGACCATGTCGAGCCACGAATGAAATGCCGATGACCCCTCTTGCGCGACGGGCTGCGCAACCCCCAGCGCAGGCGGCTGCTTGCCCGACAGGTCAATGAAGCGCAGGACATCGCCCTGGTCGCTGCTGACCAGCGTGTGCGCGATGTCCGCCTCTTGCGCGAGCACGCGCATGAGCCGCCCTCGGTCCTCGTCCGAATGCGTGATGAGGCACAGCTCGACGCGCGCCACATCGAGCAGGCTGGCAATGCGTTCGTAATACGGCTCGGCGGCGTCGATGGACATAGTCCCGGCCTGAAAGCGTTCGCGCACCCACGCGATCGCTGCCAGCACAAGTCGCGGAATCACCACGACCACCAGCAGCAACGCCACATACATGAACACCCATGTCGATGCGCCCTCAGCCGTCCCGCCGCCGGCGCTGAACTGCAACCGGGCAACCTGTTCGGTCGTGAATGGCGCCAGCGGAAAAAGCAATTGCGCAGGCACGCGCAAGACATTGAGCAGCGTGTTGACCTGCGACGCGTCGAGAAAGGTGCTTTCCCAACCGACACGGTATTCGACAACGAGTCCGCGAACCAGCAAGGAAGCAATCACGCCCCCTGCCCATGCCGCTGCCGAAAGATGCAGCACGCGCTTGATGCGGCTGGTGTGCAGCCCCTGCGTCACCTTGAACCACTCGCGCCAGAAATGGGCCGTGACCTGCGCGCGCGCATTGCCGGGCCGCCTGGACAACGCGCGGTTGCCATCGCTCCACCGGCCCAGGGCCCCGATCCATGACTTTTGCCCGCTGCGCGCCATTGCCCATCCGGCCAATAGCGCCAGGTACATCACGACATTCCACGCGACGATGCCCAGCAGCGGCAATGACACCAGGTCCACGCGATGCGGATTGCCGATGATGTTGGACACCACGCCCAGGGTGAATGCGAGCACCGGAATGCCCGCTGCCAGCCAGAGCTGCCAGGGCCGCGCGTTCTGCAGGCCTGCAAGCCAGGGGTCGCGTGGCTCGACAGTGGAGATGACCTGCACCGCCCGGTCGTGAATGAACTCGCCCATGCGGGCCCTGGAATCAGGCGATGCTGTCCGCCGTGACTCCTGGTCGATACGGTCGCGTTCGGCTTCGCCCAGCAGCTTGCCCTGTGCATCGCCCTGCTCGATGGCCCTGGCGAGCATGACGCGCCGCGTTTTGTGTTCACCCAGGATGAGGTGTTGCTTGTCTCTCATGCGCCGAGTGTGCAACAGGGCGCGCGTGTCGTGGGACGCTGAGCGCACAGGCTGTCATGGCGGACTCGATCCGCAATCCATGTCTTCAAGCCCAGTAGCCGCTTCGCGGTGGATGCCGGATCACGTCCGGCATGACAACCGGCTGGCTCAGCGCGCCTTGCGTTTGGCAGCGCCGGTCACACGCGGTGGCAGGCCGGTGTGCTGGGTCAGCACATTGCCCCGCGCAGGCTTGCCTGCGACTGGCGCCTTGGCCATCGGCGTCGAGTTCTTCTTTCGCGCGCTCTGGTAGCTGCCGTCGGTGATCGGCTGGAACGACGGAATCAGGTGGTGCTTGCCGTTGCCGATGAGGTCTGCGCGGCCCATCGCCTTGAGCGCTTCGCGCAGCAGTGGCCAGTTGTTGGCGTCGTGATAACGCAGAAATGCCTTGTGCAGGCGGCGGCGGCGCTCGCCTCGCACGATGTCCACACCATCTTCGGGCGTCACCTCGCGGCGCACCTTGCGCAACGTGTTGCGGCCCGAGTGGTACATCGCGGTGGCCGTGGCCATCGGGCTCGGATAGAAGGTCTGCACCTGGTCCGCGCGAAACCCGTTCTTCTTGAGCCAGATAGCGAGGTTCATCATGTCTTCGTCGCTGGTGCCCGGGTGGGCCGCGATGAAATACGGAATGAGGTACTGCTTCTTGCCGGCCTCGGCGCTGTACTTGTCGAACATCGCCTTGAACTTGTCGTAGCTGCCGATGCCCGGCTTCATCATGCGAGTCAGCGGACCTTGCTCGGTGTGTTCGGGCGCGATCTTGAGATACCCGCCCACGTGATGCTGAACGAGTTCCTTGACGTACTCGGGCGACTGCACGGCCAGGTCATAGCGAAGACCCGAGCCGATCAGGATCTTCTTGACGCCCTTGAGCGCACGCGCCCTGCGGTACATCTTGATGAGCGCTGAGTGGTCGGTGTTGAGGTTCGAGCAAATACCCGGATAGACACAACTCGGCTTGCGGCACGCCGCTTCAATCTCGGGCGATTTGCAGCCGATGCGGTACATGTTGGCGGTCGGCCCGCCCAGGTCCGAGACGATGCCGGTGAAGCCCGGCACCTTGTCGCGCATCTCCTCGATCTCGCGGATGACCGAGTCTTCGCTGCGGCTCTGGATGATGCGGCCTTCGTGCTCGGTGATCGAGCAGAAGGTGCAGCCGCCAAAGCAGCCGCGCATGATGTTCACCGAAAAGCGGATCATTTCCCACGCCGGGATCTTGGTCGCGCCGTCGTGGCCGCCCTTCTCGTCTGCATAGGCCGGATGCGGGCTGCGTGCGTACGGCAGGCCGAATACGTAATCCATCTCGGCGGTGGTCAGCGGGATGGGTGGCGGCGTGAGCCACACATCGCGGTCGGCATGCGCCTGGACCAGCGAGCGCGCGTTGCCCGGGTTGGTTTCCAGGTGCAGCACGCGGTTGGCGTGGGCGTAGAGGACCGGATCGGACTTGACCTGTTCGTAGGAAGGCAGGCGGATGACGGTGCGGTCACGAGGGGGTGGGCGTTTTTTTGTCCCCTCAGGCATTGCTCCCTCTCCCGCTTGCGGGAGAGGGTTGGGGTGAGGGTGCACCCGGCTCGACAGATTCGGGTTCGGCATGAAGAGCAGCGGCTTCGCCTCGCCCCCACCCCCGCCCTCCCCCAGAGGGGGAGGGAGCAAATCACCGACTTCCGGGGCAGGGAGCGAATCAGGGTCTTTCTCACAGGTCGAGCCCTGCGCCTTCGCCTGCTCCTGCGTCGTCATGTACGGGTTGATGTGGTCTTCGACCCGGCCCGGCATGTCGACTTCGGTCGAGTCGATCTCGAACCAGTCGCTGCGCCCTTCGCGTTGAACATACGCGGTGCCGCGCACATCGACGATGTCCTGCACCGGCTCCTTTGCGCCCAGGCGATGCGCGATCTCGACGATGGCGCGTTCGGCATTGCCGTACAACAGGATGTCGCACTTGGAATCGACCACGATCGAGCGGCGGACCTTGTCCGACCAGTAGTCATAGTGCGCGATCCGCCGCAGGCTGCCTTCGATACCGCCGAGAACGATGGGCACATCCTTGTACGCCTCGCGGCAGCGCTGGCTGTAGACGATGGCCGCGCGGTCAGGGCGCTTGCCGCCCACATCGCCCGGCGTGTAGGCGTCGTCAGAGCGGATCTTGCGGTCGGCGGTGTACCGGTTGATCATCGAATCCATGTTGCCGGCGGTGACGCCGAAGAACAGGTTCGGCTTGCCCAGCACCTTGAACGGGTCGGCGCTCTGCCAGTCGGGCTGGGCAATGATGCCGACACGGAACCCCTGCGCTTCCAGCGTCCGCCCGATCACGGCCATTCCGAAACTCGGATGGTCCACATAGGCATCACCGGTGACGATGATGATGTCGCAGCTGTCCCAGCCGAGTTCGTCCATTTCCTTGCGGCTCATGGGCAAGAATTTCGACGTGCCGAAGCGGCTCGCCCAGTACTTGCGGTAACTGGTGATGGGCTTTGCGGCGCGCGCGAAAAAAGAAACGTCGACGGGGGCGTTCATGCAGGCTTTCGGGGAAGGCCCGATTTTAGGTCCTCCAGCACTTTTCAGGGCTCAGGATGGGTATTGCACGCTCTTGCCGCCGAGCCGGGCCACCAGGGCATTGATGTGCCGCGACCAGGGCGGCAGGGGCTTGTTGCCGGTGGCCTGCAGGCACTGTTCGAGCTTTCGGGCCGACGCCGCCATCGAGAACTCATCCAGAAAGACCCGGTAGGCCCGATCTGTCACGGCGTCCAGCTCGGCCTGGGGCATGTGAACAGCCCGCTGGAAGGCGGATGCATCCAGCGGCCCTTCGTTGACAAAGATGCGTTGCTCAAAAAGGTCGGCAACCGAGGGCGATGAAGCCATCAGCACAGGGACCCGCATGGCGATCGCGTCAGTGATCTTGGCGGGCACCTGGTAGTCCGTCACATCGGACGCGGTGTCCAGGGCCAGGCACACGAAGTCGGCCGTACTGAGCAACGCAGGGATTTCGGCAAAGGCAAGGGCCGGCACGAACACCAGTCTTTCGCCACCGGCTGCCGCCAGCTCGCTCCTGAATGCGGGGTCACCGATGCTGTCCACGACGCAGAGCAGCAGGTCGTTGGCGCCGCACGCCTCCATGAACGCGAGCACGTCCTGCAGGCCCTTGTGCCGGCGCGGCGTGCCCAGGAACATGACGATGCGCTTGTCCGCAGGCAAGCCAAAGCGCAGGCGGGTTTCGCGTTTGTCGAACAGTGACGCATCGAACAGACGTTCATCGCGCGCATGGCGAATCACGGTGCCGCCGAACCGGCGCTGCAGATTCGGATTCGACACCGTCACTGCATCGGCCAGGTTCATCATCCCTTCGGCGACGCGGCTCCAGTAGGGATGCCCCGGCAGCACCTTGAGCGCGAAGTCGGGCGCATGGGACACCGCCGACGGGTGCAGGGGCTCGGTGCGCCCGACAAGCGCCAGCTCCCAGTCATCGACATCGACGATCACGCGGGCGCCCCAGCGCCGCTTGTATTCCAGCCCCATCAACATCGAGGGAAAGCGGGGTTTGGACACGACCACGGTGTGAAGCGGATGCGTCTCGACCCAGGTCACGATGCCGCGCACGAGCTCCGACCAGGTGGAATAGGCCAGCGTATGGACGGGGGGCACGGCGCCGCGCAGCGGAAGCCACACATCGTCGGTGCCCTTGAGCGCTCCGACCAGGTCTGTCGGGTGTCCCGCCCGGCGCAGGATCTCGGCCAACACCCATGCCCGGCCCAGCGCGTTGTGCGCCACGTCCCAGGCAATTACCGCCATCGCTTCATCCCGAACACCGGAGCCACTCGTCATCGGCGCGAGCTTAAGCGATGATGCGCAGCATCCTTTGCACGCGAGTGTTACCAAACCTCTCGTGCGCGAGGACTACCAAAAAAACCGAGGAGACAAAAGTGACCACAGCAGCCCCCGCAACTGCCCTTGCCTACCCCGCCGACAAGCTTGTTGAATTCGCAACCCAACTCCTGTTCGCAGCCGGACTCGGTGAGCGCAAGGCCAACGCGGTTGCGCGAATCCTGGTCGATGGCGACCTGATGGGGCACGACACCCACGGACTTGCGCTGCTCGCCCCCTACCTCGCGGCAATCGAAGCAAAGACGATGCAGGTCGACGGCGAGCCCGAAGTCGTCGCCGATGCACCTGCAGCCGTGACATGGGACGGGCGTCGCCTGCCCGGCCCGTGGCTGGTGCTCAAGGCGATGGACCTGGCGGCCGAGCGCGCGCAAAAGTTCGGCACCGGCACCGTGGTGATCCGGCGCAGCCATCACATCGCGTGCCTGGCCGCCTACCTCAAGCGGGCGACCGATCGGGGCCTGCTGATGATCCTGGCATGCTCCGATCCGGCGTCCGCGAGCGTTGCGCCTTTCGGCGGGCTCGATCCGGTGTTCACGCCCAACCCGGTGGCGGCAGGCATCCCCACCAGCGACATGCCGGTGCTGATCGACATCTCAACTTCAGCCACCACCAATGGGCTCACCAAGCGCCTGCACGGCGAAGGCGGCAAGCTGCCAGCGGCCTGGGTCATCGACAGCAACGGAAATGCGACCGATGACCCGTCCGTGCTTTTCAGCAAACCTGCGGGCACGATATTGCCGCTGGGTGGGCTGGATTCGGGGCACAAGGGTTATGGGCTCACGCTGCTGGTGGAGGCGTTGACAGGCGGTCTTGCCGGTCACGGCCGGGCCGACGACAACGAGGGCTGGGGCGCCACGGTATTCCTGCAGATGATCGATCCACGCGCGTTCGCGGGCCTGGATGCTTTCACACGGCAAACCAGCGCCGTGACCCAGCAATGCCGCGAGTCACGGCCCAGCAAGCCCGGCACGACCGTGCGCACGCCCGGCGAGCGGGGGCTGGAACGGGCGACTTACCAGCTGGAAACGGGTGTGAAACTGCACCCGTCGATTGCGCCGATGCTGGAGCCCTGGGCGGCGAAGCTGGGGGTGCCTATTCCGGCGCCCCTCGTCAACTGAAGATTGAGCCCGGGCTCGCCGTTCAAACTGGCGAGGGCCGCCTTGGACGGACCGGGGAATGGGACTCGAACGCCTCCTTGGCAAGCCGCTCCCCGCGCAATCCAAGTTCCGTGCGAAAGCCTTCAATGACGACCTCGCGCATCGCGGCCGAAATCCGCAAGGATTCGAATTCTGGTACGGGATCCAGCTCCGGTACGGCATTCAGCTTTTCGCGGACCAATTCAAGGTCCATGAGCACAGCCCTCATGACCGGCAATGCAGGGTTTGTATCCGCGCGCGCCGAACCTGCGACAGCCCTGAGCGCCTCGATCAGCTCGCGAACATCAGGCCGGTTCAGAGCCTGCGCGAATAGCGTCATCTGATTTTCGCTGAGCTTCATCTGTGTGATCGTCGCCTGTCGGTCGTGCTCTGAAACTGTGCCAATGCCTCCCCCCTCCTGCCATTGAAGCTGCGCAACTTCATCTGTCAGAGACACCGCATCCTTCAGATTGACCAACCCGCGAGCCAACTCGCCCTGACTGAGAAGGCTCATCGCATTGCGCCACCGCCGAAGCGTGACCTCTTGGGCCGCGTCGATTGAAGAAGACCGCCGCGCGGGCACTGGGCTGGATTGCCCGATTTCAGGCGCTGCAACCGGAAGCGGCTGCGTAGATGCAATGTCTTCACCCAGATCGCCGGCAAATGCTTGCTCCACCACTTCCAGCACTGCGACCGATGCGCGAGCGTTGTCGAACACCGCACCCGGCGGCCCCAAGCGCTTCAAGTCATCACTGAGCATCTTGCGCTGGCTCACTTGCTCAGGGTCCACGCCGCTCGCGCCGGTCACGGACGGAGCCTCCAGGACCCAGATCAATCCCCGAATTTCGGGTGTGGTGATCAGGCGTGCAACCTCTGCCTGCTGGTCCGCGCCCAACTCGTCCCACATGCGCTGCATCAGCGCATCGTGGAAATCGCGGCTTGAATCCGTCGTCATCGGCGCGTTTGCAACCGGAAGATGATGGGCAAGGTTCATCTCCCCTGCGATATGCGTCGCCCGCCTCAGGGCGCGCACGGCGTCGTCCAGTCGGCCCGCGCGCAAACCGGCGAGCCCTTGGGCCCAAAGGCTTGCGTGGCGCGCGCTCAAGGCGGTTGCGCGCACGGCACTTGCCTGCCCGATTTTCTGGGCAAAGTCCGGGCCCAGGCCCATGTTGCTCAGCGACGCGATTTCCGCGGCGTCGAGTTCTGCAATCTGGCTGACCTGATCCAGGAGCGCGGTGGCCAGCAGGTCCAGGGAAGACTTTCGGGGGGAGATCTCCCATGCAGCGAGTTCCGAGTGCCGCGCAAGCACGAGACGCAAGGCCGCTGCGCTGGCCGGCTGGCACTGGGCAACCGCCGCGTCGAATCGCGCACTGACAGCTGTCGCTTCTGCCGCCCAGGTGTCATTGACCAGTTCGATGAGGCGGTTGTGCGTGGCCGGCGATACCCGTGCGCTCGGCGTGGAAGTTCCGATCGTCTTCAGATACGAAGGAGGCAAGTGCCGCAGCAGCACCCCGACTTGAGTGGCACCCGTCGAAGTCTGCGCGGCGTGAGCCAGCGCATCCATGACGAGCGAGACGGCGGCATCGTTGGCCTGTGCAAGCTGATCGTCATCCGACGGGTCGAACTTCGCACCGCTGGCTACCACCTCATCAATGAGCGAATCGTATTGAAGCGTGACGCTGCGCCAGGCGTTGTCCCGTCCGGACTTCACAATCGAGGTGATATTGGCGAGAAGCCTGGCTGTCTGGCCAATTGGCAGCTCGGCGCCAGGAACGGGCGCGGCAACCACGTCGTCCTCAAGCTCCAGCTCGGCCAGTGGAAACTTGTCGGCCAGTTGCGCATTGAATTCCTCGTCCACTTCCTGCACGTCAGAAGCCAGGCCGAGTCGCCGAGCGATGACCATCCGGCTTGCAAGTCCGGGGTCGATTTGCAGCGCCTTGAACGCTGTTTGCACCTTGAGCAAATCGACCATTTTCATCTCGGCAAACGTGTCTGCAGGCACAGTGACGAACAGGTGCTTCGCCGCGATCAGCATCTCATTGGCATGCTGCGGAATCGGATCCTGGCTGGTGGGGTCGGTGACCTGAACGCCGACTGCCTTCATCTTTTCGTGAGCAGCCTGTGTTGCAAGGAGCATGGGCACGAAGCCTTCCGTCTTCTCACTGAGCACTTGAGGGTCAAGCGCTCTTGCAAGACCCGCAGCAGCGTCAACGAATTCGCCGATATGCAGGCGCGCGCTGATGACCGAAATGAACGCGTCACCCATATCAAGTCGCGTGCTGGCAAAGAACGACACCACAGACCGAAGCTGCGTGAGCGTCATCGCGTTGAAGACGCTGGCTTCCAGTGAATTCAGGCTGTCGCCCAGTTGCCCAATGTCGCTTGCGAGTTCGTTGAGCGGGATGGAAGAAGTTGTGATGTGCTCATAGGACTTTTGCACCCGGGCCAGCGCCGAGACCAGGCCTGCTGGGTCCACCGCGCCACCCGCGCCACCCCCGCCCAGCATCGTTGTGGCGGCCGTCACGGCTGCCGTGCACTCGGCACCTGTTTTCAGGACCTGCCTGCGACTTGCCGCGAGGGAGGTGATCCACCGATCGCCTTGCGTATTCATGACGCGCGTGCCACCCGAATCTGCAATGGCGAACAACAGCTCGTCTGGCATCTGCCTGATCAATGCGCTGACAGCTTCCCGGTAGGCCGGCTGGTCGGCATAGCTGGCCAGGGTGTCAAAGACCATCGCGTGGAAGGTCTCGGCCGGCATCCTGGCCCCGATGGCCAGATTGGTCAGTTGCTCCATCAACTGCCTGAGTTTCGATGCGACCTGCACAGGGTCGGCGCGGTCAGCAGGCGTCCTGAGGGTATCGAGGACTTCGCCGGCAAACGTCAAGGCCTGCTGTGCAGTTTCGTAACCGCGATGTGTGAGCTGGTCCTTCACCGCCTGGCACAGGATGCCGAACCGGAAATCGTTCTTGTGCGCGTCGCTGGCGTGGTCCAGGTTGGCAAGGACATTGACCAGGTGGTGCGTGTCCATCCGCAGCAGCGTGCGGCCGATGTGTCCGCGGAACTGGTTGATGTACTTCTCGTCCGATTCGGGCGTCGGCTTCGACTCCCAGACGAGTTCTCTCCTGATTTTTGGGCTGGGTGAGCGCACGGGCAAGGCGCGAAACAACTGGTTCAGGCAGATGTCCACCTTGGGCCGACTGGGCAACACTTTCCCAGCCTCCGTCACCCTTGCCCTGGTGTTGCCCAGGGGCTGCGTCATCGTATGCAGGCTGCCGTCCACAACGGCCTGCTTTCTGGCGTGAACAGCCTGGGTCCTGGCGCGTTCGGCTTGCGCCTTGGTGGGTTTGGCCAGCAATCGCGTGCGCTCAGCCCGTTTGGCTCGGTACTTGGCGAAGAATCGATACCGCACTTCGACCTGGGGGACAGGTCTGTTGCCCAGTTCGCGATGCACCACATCGGAGATCAACAGGCCGATCTGCTGGCCGCGTTCCAGCTTCAGCCGGTTCGGATCATCTTTCCTGATCGTGCTGAGGTAGCCGTCGTCGACGTGGGCAAGACCGGCCTCCATCGCTTCGAGCTGCTCACGCGTCATGGCCCGAACCTGCTTTTCAACCGTCTGGATCAGCGCCCTGTCGACGTTATTGCCCGCTGCCGCATCAAACCAGATGGCTGCCAGCTCTGGCCCCCACAGCGTTGCCGGGTCTGCAATCGTTTGCAAGACCTTGGCAACCGTTGCTTCGAAGGGCTGGCCATGAGGGACCGGCATCATCGCGCCAGACCTGAAGGGTGCCGGACCCACGGGAAGAGCGTGTTCGTATTCGTGTGCGACCTCAACTTCGGGCGGAGCATCCACAGCTGAATTGAACGAGAGTTCCCGGACGACTGAGGGTTCTGGTGCCACTGCGGGTTCTGAGGCTTCTGACGGTTCATCCGCTTCCGAATCACTGAGGTCGTCATCGTCCTCACTGAAGTGCTCAGCGAATTGCGTGAGGGAGTTCGAACTCGCTTCATCGCCGGAAAGGTCGGCGTGCTCCTGGAGATCGTCCTCAACGTCCCCGTGCGCCTGCTCAGGGTTGACTCTCGCAGAGTTCGGCTGTTCCTCGGAAAGGCGACGGCTGAATGGGTCCGTGACCGGTTTGTGTCGCGCATCGACCTGATGAGCCTTCACTGCCGGCTCACCCGATGGCAGGAAGCTGACTTTCGTGAAGTGGCCCGGCCTGCGGAAGCCGCCGCTCGCACCCTGTGCCGCAGTCGCGCTTGCAGTGCTGGATGCCGGGGCGTTGATAGTCAAACTCGAGCTCATGATCTCTCCATCTGGATTCATCGACTGAGTAACAGCCTGCACCCATCGGTTCCAGACACCCCTGCCGTCACGGCGCACCAGCTACCAAAGTCCCTTCGCGCGGCCATCAACCCATGCCCGGTACCGTGCTCAGGCGTTATCGATCGGCCAGGCTCTCCCGAGCTACGGCGATCAGCAACTCGTGCTCGTGCTGATTGGCACCTGCCAGTTTCGGGGTCCCGATGATCCTTGCCAGCGTTTCGGCGGGCAAGTTCGTGAAAAGCCGATCCACCGTGCCTGGGTCAACGGCAAGCTGAAGGGAGAGTTGCTCGACGACCAGCACCCATTGGGCGTCTTGCGAGTCCGGATGTTCTTGCCGGGCCTGCGCCATCAGGTGCTCCAGCAGGCCATTCGCCCAATCGAGTTCAGCTTGCCTTTCAAGCGCCTGGGCCAATGCGTCTGCGGCGATCCCGGCAAGCGCTGCATGCTCCTGCGCGGCTCGGCGGCCCGATGCGCGGGCACCCGCAAATTTCTGCAATTCGGCGGCAGGCAACTGCTGCATGAACCACTCGACGTCTCGCTTGCCCTGCGCCGTGGTGGCCTGCGTTGCGAGCGCGTCAAAGATCGACGTGAAAGCGTCCTGTCGACTGCCGTGACCGATCAGCTGCCGTACCTGGCGGGTCAGGTTTGCGTACACCTGCGCGGCTGTGTTGGCGGGACGGTGTGGATCGGCGCTCCTGAAGAGGAATCGGAACTCGTCGGCGATCGCCTGCTGGACCGGTGCGTCTACGCGACGGGCCAGCTCCCTCTTGATGGCCAGCCGCATCAACGCGTCGTTGTCTGGAAACTCATGCGCTACCGATTTGCCATTCGTGGTCGTGTTGTAGCTCGCAAGGTCCTCAAAAGACATCGACTCGACAACCGCTGCCGCCTGCTCCTGAGGGTTGAGGCCGAAGATGGTCTGGCGAAGCGTGGCCACGATTTCTGGCAGGCCGCCGCGCAGCTCAAGCAAGTCTGCCAGCACATTCCTGAGCGCCTTGAGATGGACGTCGTTCGGCTGCAGAGCCTTCGCCGAATTGATCAGGTTGCGAGCAATCATCGCCAGGTCAGCGTCAGAGCGTGCCAGCAGATCGCTGGAGATGTGAACCACCATGGCGTCAGCAATGAGGGCAGGTTGCGGGCCTGTGCGCGCAACTGTCCCGGCCAAAGCGCGGGCTGCGTCCAGCATCTCCTGGGTTTCCATTGGCTCGCAAAACCTGCTGATCTGCCTGCTGACGGCTTCTTGCACCCGCTCGCGCTGCTGCATCGCCTTGCTCGCAGGGGACCCAGATGTTTTTGGGGATTTGGGGCCCCTGGCCTCCATCTGAACAAGCAACAGCCTGGCACCGTCGCCGATCGCCTTCATCACGTAATGATCGGTGACCGACTGGTGCGCTTCACCGGTCATGGTCGCAATGCGCGCCAGATTCCTGTTCAACTGGCGAAAGTCACCTTCGAACCCGGCCAGCTTTTCAAGGCTCGCCTTGAGGGTGCGCTCGAAGAATTGCCGGAAGTCATGCCCATGCGCCGACATCATCTGAGCGGACTCCTGCAGCTCGTACAACAACGTGAACCTTGCGTTGCTACCCGAACCCTTTCGGGGGTCCTGCTCAGCGATTTCGCGCAGCAAGCGTGGGACGAGCGACTCGATGCGCCTCCTGGTGTTGATGAGGTCTGCGCGTGGGATGACTCTGACCTCGTCCGGTGGTGCGAGCGGCCCAGAAAAGACCAGATCGCCATCTTCCTCTGGCGTCACCTGCGCCGTGAGGTACACGGGCACCGATGCGATCGCGGGTCGATAAGGCTGCACCACAGGGTCGATTGCTCTCCTGGGCGAATGCACTGGCCGTGGGGACTGCGGAAGTATCACGACCTCCCTGTCCGAGTTCCACAACACAGCGCAAAGCTGGTCGGCTGGGGTCGCCTCTCCAGCGCGAATCAACAAAGGCGCAGCTACCGTCGACCGGCCCGCAACGCTTGCAGGGGTTCCCGCCGGATTGCCCTGCGCGTGAGTCTTTCCGGCCGGAGCGCCTGCAAGCAAAACCGTTGCGGCAGGCGTGCCGGAGACCAGGAGCCCTGGTGGTAAGGCTGACCTTCTCTGGGGCGACTTGTTGGGGTCGCGCCTGTACCTTGAAGTCGTAGCGTCGGAAGGTGTCCTGGAATCCATGAGTGCTCCTGTAGTTACGTCTTAAGTAACACCAACAGGGCATCGGTTCCCGGGGTGTCAGGCCCCCGACTCTGGTCTGACTTGCCGCAAATGTGCCGTCTAACCCAGCAAGCCCAGCCCCGCGAAGCTGCTCAGCGCATGCTCACCACCGCGCACTGGCGCCGGCGTCAGGCAGATCTGCGCCAGGTCGGCGTCGTTGAATTCTTCGGTGAGCAGGCAACCAGCCGCTTCTTCGGCAATGCAGTCGCGCACGGTGACGTAGGTTTCAGGCGATACGGCGATGCTTCCGATGGCAGCCGACGCGGCAACGCGCGCGGCCAGTTGGGTTTCTCCGCCGATCAGCGTGCAGCTGCCCAGGAAGTCATTTCGGAAGGTGCCGATTTCGCACAGGCCGGTGTGGATGCCCATGCGCAGGCGCAGCTCGCCTGCGTTGCGGTGCACATCCATCGCCATGCGAATGCACGCTGCGGGATCGTTGAAAAAGACGACCGCTGCACAATCGACATAGCGATCGACGGTTCCCATATGTCTTGCCGCGAGCCACTCGACTTCGGCCGAGAAGTTCTCGCGCTCATGCGGCGTCAGGGTGCCTGGATTGGCGATCTCCGCATACAACACCGTCTGTCGTTTCTGCTCGAAGCGAATTGCATCCTGCCCCTCGCCCTGGAACAGGCGCTGCCAGTCATTGGGCGGCAAGTGGCGTGCGAGCTTTTCGGAAAGCGCTTCGACGCGGCGTGCATGGGTCGATTCACGCACGCGCGTCTCGACGCGGCTCAGCACCAGCTCCGGGTCCACGGGTTTGGTCAGGTAGTCGACCGCCCCCATCTTGAGGCCGAGCGCCTGGTCTTGCTGGCCGGCCAGCGCGGTGAGAAAGATGACCGGAATGTGTGCGGTGGGCGTGTGCTGGCGGATGCGGCGCAGCACTTCGTAGCCATCCATGTCGGGCATCATGATGTCGAGCAACACCATGTCCGGCGGGTTCTTGCCCATGACGATCTGCAGCGCTTCACGCCCCGATTGCGCCTGCACCACCTCGAAGCGGTCTTCAAACAGGCCCTGCATCAAAAACAGGTTGTCCGGCATATCGTCGACGACCAGGATGCGGGGAACGCGTGCGTCGTGTTCGTGCTCTTCTTCGTACGCGGGATGGCTGGAATTCATGGGGTTTCCTCAAGCTGTTACCTGATGAAACCATGCAGGCACATGCCGCCCCTAGGCAAAACCGGCGCTCTACCTAAGGGAAATTCTTAAGCCCTGGACCGCCGCGCGGCCCGTGTATTGCCCAAGGCCCCGTCGTCACCTGCCCGTGATGAACGACAATAGAAGGTTGAGCAATCCACCATAAGGAAGAAATCATGGCCAACAAGATCATCACTGAAGCCGACCGCAAGCGCACCGTCTCCCCCAAGCCCGTCGAAGGTCTGGCCACCAAGCGCAGCGGCGGCGGACAAAAGGTGTCGCTTGAGCGCGGCACCGCCACCCGCTCCAAGAAGAACCCGGGCAAGCGTCCGCACAAGGGCGGCTGATCCCCGCGCGGAGCACACAGTCGGTAACTGTCCGACACGCGAACGGTACATTCCGGATACACCCGCGATATCGGACAGGCATTCAATGAGGTCATCGGGCACCACGCCCTCCTAGGAGACCTCATGAAACTGCTTCTTTCCCTTCTGGCCGTGGCCGGCCTGTCCGGCTGCGTAGCCTATGGCGGCAACCCCTATGGCTACGGCTCTGGCGTCTACTACGACACCGCGCCGGTTTACAGCGGCGGGTATTACGTTGATCGGGGCTACTACAACGGCACGTACTATGGCGGTGGCGCCTATTACGATGGTGGCACCTACTACGCGCCCAACCATCCCGTTTACATCCAGCGCAGGGAACGTGATCGCGACCGCGACGGAATTCCTAACCGTGTGGACCGTGACCGTGACGGCGATGGAGTTCCGAATCGTCGGGATGCCGCTCCCAACGATCCGCGCCGCCGCTGATCGCGCGTTGCTGAGCCAGTTGCTCACAATTTGCACCGCCCGGCTCCATGCCGGGCTTTTTCTTGCCGTTTAAGATTGCCTCATGCTGAAAAAGATACTCATCGCTTCCTCCTTCCTCGTCGTGGCCGTTGCCGCGCAGGCTCAGTCCACACCGGCCAAGAAAGAACTCGCGGCCCGCATCATCAAGCAGCAGCAGCCCGGCATAGAAGCCATGGCCCGCACGCTGGTCGAGCAACCCGCCGTCGAACTCATGAACAACGCAGGCGGCGCCCTGCAAGCCCGCGTGCCGAAAGAGCGGCAGGAAGCCGTCGCGGCCGAGATCAAGGCCGACGTCAGCAAGTACCTTGAAGAAGCGACGCCTGTCGTTCAGGCGCGCGCTGTCAGGCTTGCACCCAGCACGATCGGGGCGTTGCTGGAAGAAAAGCTGACCGAAGACGAACTCAAACAAGTCATCGCCATCATGGAATCGCCGGCATACGCCAAGTTCCAGCGCATGGCCGATGAGATGCAAAAGGTGCTGGTTGAAAAGCTCGTGACCGAAACGCGCAGCACGATTGAACCGAAGGTGCGCGCGCTGGAGGCGACGGTCGCCAAGCGGCTTGGTATTACAACGCCGCCCGCAGCCGCTGGCGGAGCGGCTGCCCCGAAGGCGGCAGCCCCCAAGGCTCCAGCCAAGCCCTAATAGGGGCAGTTCGCGCCGGGCTCAACGAGCCTGGCGCAGGAAGCGGCGCACAGAGGAAACACGGTCCTCAAAGTGCCCTGGCAAGCCCCACGCGACTGCTGAATTCGTAGCACGCCGCTTCAAAGCTGCGGATTTCGAACAGCGCTTCCTGCAGGCTCATCTCGCCCTTTTCGAGCAACTTGCCTGTGAGGTGCTCGGTCAGCGGCTTCAGGCGTGCCAGCAGCTGCTTTGTTTCGCTGTAGAGGCGCTCGCTTTGCTGCTCCATGATGCCGCGCGTCTCCTCATCGACATTGCGGCCTGCGCCGCCCTCGCTCGCCAGCGCACCGAAGTTCAGGCGCGTCTTGCGGTACATGCCCATCTCGCCCACCGCGTGATGCAGCAGCCGGGTCACGCGCGTGATGTCGTTGTGTGCGCCGTTGGTGGTGCCCTCTTCGCCAAAGAACAGTTCTTCGTTGGCCATGCCGCCGAGCAGCACGCGCACGTCGTGTTCGATATCGCCCTTGGTCTTGAGCAGGTTCGCGCCCTGCTTGTGAAACACGAAGCCCAGTGCGTTGTTGCGCGGGTTGGCCTTGAGTGAAATCTTGATCGTCTTCATGTCGGACTGGATGGCTTCCCAATCGCCGCCCGCACGCTTGCGTTCCAGCTCGAAATCCACCAGGAAGTGACCCCACTCGTGGATTGCGATCACGCGGCGATCGCGCTCGCGCTCTCGGGTCGTGTTCTCGTTCACGTTGCCCACCATCACGCGTTCAGCGGCCTTCATCAGCGTTGCGTCACCGATCATGCCGCCCACCTGCACGGCTGCAATGCCGGCCTGGTTCACGATGGTTTCGAGATCGGCGGGGCTGCGCCCTTCGGTCAGCTCCACCAGATGGCGCATGTCCAGATCGGGCAGCACCTTGTCGGCACGCTGGCTGAGGTAGTGACTGATGATCGCGTGGCGTTCCTGCTTGTTGGGCATGCGGAAATCGACCTTCATCTGGAAGCGGCGCAGCATCGCCTCGTCCATCGCCATCGACTCGCTGTTGAAGTTGCTGGCGACGATCCAGATGATCTCGGCTTCGCTCTTGGTGCGAACCCCGTCCAGGATGGCGAGCAGCATGTTCTGCGTGTCGTCATCGAACTTGCGGTGGCCGCCGCGCTTCATGAACAGGTCTTGCGCTTCATCCAGAAAGACGATGCAGCGCTTGCGGCGCTTGGCCATCGCGACAATGCGGGCCAGCGTGTTGGAGCCGCCTGCGACGTAGCCGGTTTCGAGGTTTGCAGCCGAATGAAAAAGAATCGGCAGGTTCAGCTCTTTGGCAAGGTAGCTCGCGAGCTTGGTCTTGCCGGTGCCGGCCGGGCCGCTGAACATCACGTTGAACGGCTTCATGATGCCGTACTCGGCGTACTCGGCGCGGCGCAGGTACTGGTCCTTGATCTGCGCGACCTCGGTCTTGATGTCGTCCATGCCGACCAGGTCGTGGATGGAGCCGTTGACTTGTGATGGCTCCAGGAATTTCAGCGCCTTGAACTGCCCCTTGAGCTGGAAGAAAAGAAAGCCCAGCAGGCCCACGGTCAACGTGGCCGAGAGCAGCGCGCTCACGCCGGCCTTCCAGCCGTCTTTCTCGGATTGAGGACGCGCGCCGGCAAACCGCTGGTCCAGACGCTCGAGCACATCGAGCGTTGCCGGGTCGAGGTCCGCGCGCGGCACGAACGCGAGCTTGTTGCCCCAACTCGCGGTCACGGCCTTGTCCGCGAAGATCTTGGTTTCCATGTCGCTGGGGTAATAGGCGACCTGCTTGCCTTGCGATTCGACGAGCACGATGCGTTCAGACACGTTCCACATCAGCGCCTTGTAGATGACGGTGATGCGATCGGCCGGGTTGTTGTCCAGAAAGCTCAGCACCGAGCCCGTGCCGAACACGACTGGCAGCTTGGGGTTGATGGTCCACGGTGCTGCGTTCTCGGTAGACACCATGAGCTTGACCTGTTCGGCCACGGCAGCCTGCTTTTGCACAAGCGTCACCGAGTAAATTGCCAGCGCCGGAATGGTCAATGCCAGTGCAATGACCATGACCTTGACACCGTTCGACTGGATCGCGAACCAGTCCTGCAGACGGTTGACCATCTTCTTGAGGCCGAGCCACGGACTGCGCGTGGCTCGCGACGAAGGCGCATCGCCTTCGGTCGGGTTGGATGGGTTCGCACTTCCCGAGAGTTCAGACATGGCCGACTTCTTTCATGACGCACAGGCGTCGTGTCGGAGCAATCCTACATAAACAGCTCGTGTCAAGCCAGCAGGAAGTTGGCTATTGCCCTCTGTAGAGATGGGCTCGTGAAAAATTCACATGTAGGACAAAACCGATACGCAAATCACCTTGAACAAACAGGGAACCTTGCAACCGTTGCGCGCTCCAACCGGCTGGTCGGGTTTTCTTCAAGTTTCTTCCCCCGGCTCTTCAATCCTCCGCTCGCAAGGGCGGGGGATTTTTTCTTTCCGGCCCGTCCCGGAACGAAACCGCAAGTGAAGTTACACAGTTCGTAATAGGAATCTGTTGTGACGCGAGTTTCGTAGGAACATTCATGGCTGTTGCGAGTTTCGAGGGCCTGTGCGCCGGTTTGTGCGACTTGGTCGGGATTGCGACCCCGCGCCTGAAAGAGGACTCCGTCGGGCGCGTCGGGTTCCATGTGGTGCTGCGCGGGGCGACAGTGAACCTGGTGCATTGCCCGCACGCCTGCCCGGACTACGTGTTCGTGCTCTTCGAATTCGGCCCTCTCGGGCAAGACGGCCCCGATGCAGCGGCCGGCCTGCAAGCCCTGATGGATGCGAACTTCGCACCCCTGCAGGTCAACCCACCCGTTTTCAGCCGCAACCCCGATACCGGCGACGTACTGCTCCAGTGCGTCTTCAAGCTCTTCGATTCCACGCCGCACGATTTGCACGCCCTGATTGAGCGCGGCGTGGTGATGGTCGAGCAGTGGCGCCCGGGCGGTGCCGATGACGACGTCGTTGTCCCTGTCGATCCTGGCAGCTCGTCGATGCAGGCCAGAGT
The DNA here is from genome assembly GCF_001044395.1 of Caenimonas sp. SL110. GTDB lineage: Bacteria > Pseudomonadota > Gammaproteobacteria > Burkholderiales > Burkholderiaceae_C > Ramlibacter. Next base: position 38,089 of record NZ_JANU01000037.1, on the reverse strand, counting down.
CGCGCACGACATCTCACGGTTTGCCTGACAGACGCCTCACCTCACAGCACCTTGCTACCTCTATCTGTCTTCACCCCATCACATCCAGACTCATCATGTCCAACAGCTCATCAGCCCCTTCGCGAAACGCCCTGAGAACACGGCCTGCGCCCCTCACGGTCTCGGTTGACCCGAGCACGCCACCGCCAGCGAGCGCAGAGTCGCCCACTGGCTCTGGTAGCAGTGCTTCCACGGGTACAGGTGGAATGCAGGTCGACGCCGACATCAGGTCCCCCAACCTGACGCGAAGCGGATCGCAGAGCAGCCTGAGAAGTCTTCTCGGCGGGCTGCGCTTGCGATCCCCCAGCCGTTCGCCCAGGTCCAGTTCCTTCATGGGCCTTGGCGCGGTCACTCAAAATCAGGGCCTGGACCCGCGCCCTGCGGCAGACATGCAACTCCCGGAGCCGCCTGAGCCGGAATCCTTGCGTGCTGCGGAGTCAAAGCACGAAACCCCAGACGCCAGGGCCCAGGCCAGACGCAATCAATGGCTTTCCACCGGCGGGGCGACTGCCAGAAGCCCGCGAAGGTCCGTTGACCGTTTTGGCGCCAGTTCTTCGACTGACAACCCTTCGCTCCCCGATGAGCACGCCGATGCGAATGCGAGGAAAAATCAGCTCAGGCGCTCCCAATCGCAATCGTCCATGGAGACTGACTCTTATGGAAGCGAAACCAGTTCTCCTTTTGCTGTGCAGCAAGCAGGCGTACCAAAGCCAATTCCATTGGCAAAAGCCGTCGAGGCGATCGCACGCTCGACAACTCGTCCAGAGCGCACCGATGAGTCACGGTGGTTTGTAGGACTACCGAACCCGAGAGCCGCTCAGTTCGCGCAATGGATGAGTATTGCGCAAGCCAAGCAAGAGATACTGGACATGCTGAAGCTTTCGCCCGAGCTGGTTCTGTTTTTCAAGCTGTGCGATGTTTACATCGACGCAAATGACAAGGACCGATATCTGGTGCTGGCGCAGGTGATCGAGCAATGCATCTCCGACCGGGCCTTGAGCGATTCGCGACTGAATTTGTTTGGCGCGGATGTGGAAAGGCTGCTCGAACTTTGGCGCACCACGACCCCCGGAAGCCCTATCGACCTGTTTGGCCCTCTGTCGCTCGCCTTCAAGACAGTGCATAACCTTGTCGCCGACCAGGTGTACGACTTGACCCAGAGTGCACCCGGCATGCGAAGCCGGCTCCAGGAATTCGTGCGACAAGACGAACAACGTCAAAAGGCCGAAGCCGATCGTCAAGCCGTTCCCGCCGAGCCGGCACCTGCCGCCGTTCGACGCTCATTCCTGGCAAAGCTGGGGGCCAGCGCCCTCAGCAAGAAGCCAGACGCCAAACCGGACCCCGGCCCAGACACGACATCCTGAACCGCAGGAATCTCAGGCCAGAAACTGCGCGAGCCCTACCGGAAGCAAGCCGCCCCGGTACAGCTCTGGGCTCATGAAAATCGAGCTCAGCGCCTTGGCGTCGGGATGTTTGACGATCGCGTCCCATGCTGCGGGTGTGAACTCGTGCAGCACGTCGACCACTTCCTGCGGACATTCGGACAAGTCCAGCGTCGTACCAGTCTCCGGATCGATGGCGTCCAGCAGCCGGTCAAACCACTCGTCCGCCACAAAGTCGGGGAAGGCGTCCTGGACATTCCCGGTTGACTGGAAGAATGCATCTCGCGTTTGCCGGTCGGCGCGCAGGATCGCGTCCTGGCCGGTCGCCGCTGGAGGCAGCGGGAGTGCATATGAAGGGCTGCCGGCATCAACCTCTGCATCAACGTCCAGCGTGCACAGCTGGTAGACGCCGTCGATCAGCGGGCTCATGGTGTCAAGGTCCGGACCGACAAGCACCATGTCCAGAACATCCTTCCAGAGACTCGCGCGCCAGTTCTTCCAATCACTCTGGGTTAGCGCGAGTACGGCTTGCGCTTGCTCCCCTGTCCAACCCGAAAGGTCCAGCACGCGGCCGCGCCTGCTTTGATGAAGATCGGCGAAAAGCAACTCCATCCGGGTTGGTTCGGCCGATCGCACCTGCAAAGGAGAAGACCTCAACACATAGCCCTGTTCATCGGTGTAGTGCACCGTGACATCCAGGCCATCCAGGCCGTGGCCCACAACGACGGAACCGTCATTCACATAGATATCCTGGAGAAGCGTATCGCTCTCGGTACAGAACACATCAATGGTCGGTCGCCAGGGCGAAGTGTCCTCGTCGAAGGTACTGCGCGACGCATTGAAATACATGGCGCGGCTGCTGACTGGTGCACGCAATTCGAGATGCTTGACGCCGAGCAGGCGCAAGCCCTGGGCCATCGTTGCGCTCCCCTGTGCCAACTCGGGCCCGAAGCTGGCCTGGGACAAGGCGCCTTCGCCGGATTCCCTGACCAGTTCGCGCAATGCCGCCCATGTTTGCAACGGCAGATCGGCAATCAGGCGGGCGTCTGCGGGAGGCACATCCAGCACCAAATCACGGCTGCTCAGCGCAGCCCAGAAGTCGGCGGCCAGGCCTTGCAGGTCAGGTTGATCGGCTGCGTGCGCTCGGCAGTCCGACCGCCAGTCCGCCCGCTTGCCTGGGGCGCGCCCGAGCCCGACTTCACGAAGGGCGACCAGGAATTCCGTGTTGAGATTTGGACTGCTGGCAATGGGTTCAACGGGAGAAACGTCAAAAAGACCCTGATGGTGCGCATGCGCGCACGCTGCGGTGATAAGCATCTTCTGAGCTCCGGGGTATGCGTTGTGCGGTACCACCGAGGTCCCGCAAAGCGGGAATATAACACCGAAGATTTAGCCTTCTATGGAAATACTAGCCTTTAAGACCGCAGTTCAAATCGACTCGCCTGGCGAGCGACGGTTCAATGCACGACTTTCTGGCGGTCCAACCAGCGAAGTGCCTCGGACTCCGCATCGAACCGGGCCACATCCGGGCATTGATCAAGTGACGGCGCTTCGCAGTCCACCAGCTCCGGCAACGCAACCACACCCACACGTGTATTCATGGTGAGCGCGCGGCGCAGGCGATCGCAAATCAGAAACTTGCCCTGGGCATCGGGTGGCGTCACGACCCTGCGCAGGTCGATGATGACGCTATCGAGCTTGAGCCGGGCCGCGGCCGCCTTGATCATGTAAGCGAGCTTCAACGCATCGCCGTTTTGCCAGCGACCCTCGACGTCGAAACGCATGTGGGGGCCAGTGTGTCGGGTTGCTACTACGAGGTTCATGGCTGTGCCGTGGTTGTTCAAGCTAACGATGCCACAGTGCGGCGCGCAGAAGTAGCGTTCAAGCGCATCAGTTATTGCCAAGCGTGACAAGCCGCCCTACTTTCCTCCCAGCCCCATCGCCCTGGTGATCACTTCCTTCATGATTTCATTCGTGCCGCCGTAGATGCGCTGCACGCGCGCATCGGCGTAGGCGCGGGTGATCGGGTATTCCCACATGTACCCGTAGCCGCCGTGCAGCTGCAGGCACTCATCCATCACCTTGCACTGCAGGTCGGTGGTCCAGTACTTGGCCATGCTGGCGGTCGCCGTGTCGAGCTTGTTGTCGCAGACCAGTTCCAGGCACTTGTCCACGAACACACGCGCCACCTGCACTTCGGTCTGCAACTCTGCCAGCTTGTAGCGCGTGTTCTGGTAGGCGCCTACAGGCTGGCCGAATACCTTGCGCTCTTTCACGTATTGCACGGTCCAGTCGATGGCGGCCTGCGCGGCAGCAACAGCTGTGACTGCGATCTGCATCCGCTCCCACGGCAACTGTTCCATCAGGCAAATGAATCCCTTGTTCTCGAACGCCTCGCCGCCCAGCAGGTTTTCTGCCGGCACACGAACGTTGTCGAAGAAAAGCTCTGACGTGTCTTGCGCCTTGAGCCCCAGCTTCTTGAGCCGCTTGCCCTTGTCGAAGCCCGCCATGCCGCGCTCGACCAGCAGCAGGCTCGTTCCCTTGGCGCCCGCCTGCGGGTTGGTCTTGGCGACGACGATGACCAGGTCGGCATGCCAGCCGTTGGTGATGAAGGTCTTGCTGCCGTTGAGCAGGTAGCTGCCGTCGTCCTGCCTGATCGCTGTGGATTTGACGCCCTGCAAATCGCTGCCCGCAGCCGGCTCGCTCATGGCGATTGCGCCCACCATCTCGCCGCTCGCGAGCTGGGGCAGCAAGCGCTTCTTCTGTTCGTCGGTGCCGTAATGCAGGAGGTACGGCGCGACGATTTCACTGTGCAGGCTGTAGCCGATGCCGGTGAACCCGCTGCGCGCGAGTTCTTCCATCTGCACGACCGAATAGAGCTTGTCAGCACCGGCGCCCCCGTACTCACCCGGCAAGGTGGCGCAGAGAAATCCATTGGCGCCCGCCTTGTTCCAGACCGCCTTGTCAACGTAGCCCTGCTCTTCCCAATCGGCATGGAACGGCGCGATCTCTTTCTCGATGAAGCGGCGAAAGCTGTCGCGAAATGCCTCGTGGTCCGGTCCAAATAGTGTGCGTTCGATCATCAGATAGTTCCTTTTTTTGTGAATTATTTAGATATAGTCGCGCTTCTAAAAGCAGTACCTTGTGATTCAATCGGCAGACTTTGCGGCGACCGACTGCAGCTGCCGTTGCTTTGGCTCTTGCTTGAAAGTTCTCATGGAACCCATCATCGATTCTCTCTGTACTGCCGGACGAAACGCCATACGCCGCGCGAACGCCGGCATCCTGGAAAGGATATGGACCCGGACTACCGTGTCCCAGCAGCAACCCCTGGTGCTCACCATCAACGGGCGCGATGCCCATGTCCTCGATCTTCTCAAGGCCCGCTACCTGACCGTTCGCGTGCCGGCGCCTTGCCGCCTGCTGAGCGAAGCACAACCGCGCACCACCCGCAAAGGGCAGGACGGCGTTGACTACACCTTCGATCTCTACGAACTGCGCACGCCCCTCAGTTGCGGCGGTTTGCCGGTGCTCTAAGCCCCTTGCTCGCACGCCGCCCCTGCTGGCGCGGTGAATATACTGGCTGCTTCCGATTGCCACGGCACGCGCCGTACGAGGAGCCGACATGCGAGAAGCCTTTTCCGAAGCCTTTGTCTACGACGCCGTTCGCACCCCGCGCGGCAAGGGAAAGAAAGACGGCAGCCTCCACGAAGTCAAGCCCGTCAACCTGCTGGCGGGCGTCCTCACCGAACTGCAGCGCCGCAACGACTTCGACACCGGCCAGGTCGACGATGTGGTGATGGGCGTGGTCTCCCCCATCGGCGAGCAGGGTTCCGTCATCGCCAAGGTCGCCGCGCTCAAGGCCGGATGGGACTACCGGTGCTCAGGCGTGCAGCTCAATCGCTTTTGCGCATCGGGCCTGGAGGCCGTCAACATGGCCGCGCAGAAAGTGCGCTCCGGTTGGGAAGACCTGGTCGTTGCAGGCGGTGTCGAGAGCATGAGCCGCGTGCCGATCGGCTCCGACGGCGGCGCCTGGGCACAAGACCCCGAAACCAACAGTGCGACATCGTTTGTGCCGCAGGGCATTGGCGCCGACCTCATCGCCACGATCGAAGGATTCTCACGCGACGATGTCGATGCATTCGCGATGGAAAGCCAGAAACGCGCAGCCCGCGCACGAGAAGGCGGCTACTTTGCCGGCTCGGTCGTCGCGGTCAAAGACTTCCTGGACCAGACCATCCTCGCGCAGGACGAATTCATCAAGCCGCACACGACGATGGCAGGTCTGGCATCACTCAAGCCCGCCTTCCAGCAGCTGGGCGACATGGGCTTCGACGACGTCGCGATCAGCCGCTATCCGCAGGTCGAGCGCATCAACCATGTGCACCACGCCGGCAACTCGTCGGGCATCGTCGATGGTGCGGCTGCTGTCTTGATCGGCAGTGAAGCAGCAGGCAAGACGCACGGATTGAAGCCGCGCGCTCGCATCCTGGCGGCTGCGCTTTCTGGCGCCGACCCGACCATCATGCTGACCGGACCTATGCCGGCTGCGCGCAAGGCCCTTGCAAAAGCGGGCCTGACCATCGACCAGATCGATCTCTTTGAAGTCAACGAGGCATTCGCTGCAGTGCCGATGCGGTTCATGAAGGAGATGGGTGTGCCGCATGAAAAGGTGAACGTGAACGGCGGCGCGATCGCGATGGGGCATCCGCTCGGTGCGACCGGCGCAATGATCCTCAACACGCTGATCGATGAATTGCACCGGCGGAATCTGCGCTACGGGCTTGCGACGCTTTGCGTCGGCGGCGGCATGGGCATCGCGACGATCGTCGAACGCATCTGATGTGGGCTGTCATCCCGGCCCTGAGCCGGGATCCATCTCAACGCCACTAACGCTTTCAACATGGATTGCGGGTCAGGCCCGCAATGACAGCCAATATGAAAACCATCCAGTACGAACTCTCATCGGGCATCGCCACCATCACCTTCGATGAGCCGGACTCGCCTGTCAACACGATGTGCGCTCAATGGCAGGAAGACCTGACGGCCGTCACGGCGCAAGTGGTCAGGGACAAGGACGCGATCAAGGGCATCGTCCTGGCTTCGAACAAGACAACGTTTTTTGCCGGCGCCGATCTGAAAGGCACGATGCGCCTGACGCCCGCCGACGCGCCCGCGGTCTTTCGTGGGATCGAGCAAACCAAGAAGAACTTCCGCACGCTGGAGACGCTCGGCATACCAGTGGTGAGCTGCCTGAACGGCGCCGCGCTCGGGGGTGGCTGGGAAGTAGCACTCATCGGCCACTACCGCGTCGCGGTGGACAACCCCAAGATTCAATTCGGCCTTCCCGAAATCACGCTGGGCCTCATCCCTGGCGCATCGGGCATCACCAAGATGACGCGGCTGCTCGGTCTGTTGGGCGCGCAGCCGTACATCCTGGAAAGCAAGCTCTTCTCACCGCGCGAAGCGCTGGAGCTGGGTCTCGTCCAGGAGCTCGTGCCTGACGCGGCAGCGCTGCGCCCAGCCGCCCTCGCCTTCATCGGCAAGCACACCGGCACCCCGATCCACCAACCCTGGGACGACAAGAACTACAAGATGCCCGGCGGCACGCCGAGCAACCCCAAGATCGCGGCCATGCTCAGCGTAGCGCCCGCAGTACTCCGGCAAAAAACGCGCGGACGCTACCCCGCGCCCGAGTACGCGCTTGCGGCCATGGTCGAGGGTGCGCAGGTTGATTTCGACACTGCGCTGCGCATCGAATCACGCTATCTGGCCAAGCTGATCGTGAGCCCGGTGGCCAAGAACATGATCAACACGTTCTTCTTCAACATGAACGCGATCAAGTCGGGGCAGTCGCGGCCCGATGCTGCAGCGGGCGGTGCCAGAACCGCCCCCTGGAAACCGAAGAAAGTCGGCATTCTGGGCGCGGGAATGATGGGCGGCGGCATTGCCTATGTGCAGGCCGGCCGTGGCATCGAGACCGTGCTGCGCGATGTCACGCAAGACAGGGCCGATGCAGGCAAGAACTACAGCGTGAAGATCACGCAGCCGCGCGTCGAGAAGGGCCGCATGAGCCCGCACGACCAGCAGGCGCTGCTCTCGCGCATCACGCCAACGGCGTCGGTCGAAGCACTGCAAGGCTGCGACCTGATCATCGAAGCCGTTTTCGAGAACCGCGAACTCAAGGCAAAGGTCACGCAAGAGGCCGAGCCCCTGCTGGCGCCCGGCGGGTTCTTCGCCAGCAACACGTCCACCTTGCCGATCACTGGGCTTGCCAAAGCCAGTTCCAACCCGGCGAAGTTCGTCGGCATCCATTTCTTCAGCCCGGTCGACAAGATGAAGCTGGTGGAAATCATTCGCGGCAAGGAGACCGACGACGAGACCGTGGCGCGCGCATTCGACTACGTGCAGGCCATCGGCAAGATTCCCATCGTTGTCAACGACTCGCGCGGCTTCTTCACCTCACGCGTGTTCGGCACCTTCGTGATGGAAGGCGCGGCCATGATCGGTGAAGGCATTCCCGCATCCGTGGTGGAACAGGCTGGCATCCAGGCCGGCATGCCGGTGGGTCCGCTTGCCGTGCTCGATGAAACCGCCCTCTCGCTGTCGGTGCACGTGCTCGACCAGACCCGCGCAGACATGCGGGCGGAAGGCGGCACCTACATTGCGACGCCGGGCGAGCTGATCGTGGAGCGCATGGTCAAGGAATGGGACCGCAACGGCCGTGCGGCTGGCGGCGGGTTCTACGAATACCCCGAAGAAAAAGGCGCGAAGAAATTTCTCTGGCCTGAACTCAAGTCACTGTTCGAGCGCGCGGATGTGAAGTGGGACATGCGCGACCTGCAAGACCGCCTGCTCTATCGCCAGTCGGTCGAGACGGCACGCTGCCTTGCAGAGAATGTGCTGACCACGGTGCATGACGCCAACATCGGCTCCATCTTCGGCATCGGGTTTCCGGGCTGGACGGGCGGCGCAATGCAGTTCATCTACGGCACGGGCATTGAAGCGTTCGAGAAACGCGCCGCCGAATTGGCAGAAAAGTACGGCCCCGGATTCGCCCTGACCTCCCGGGTCAAGGACGCTATCCGGAAACACGAACCGAAATACTGAACGAACCGGCTGAGTTCAGCGAAGGCGAGCGAGCCGTTCCCTGGCCGCTTGTGCAGCTTCCGATTGCGGATACGACGCAACGACTTCACCCAGCGTGCGCCTGGCGCCAGCGTTGTCCTTCAACTCGATCTGGCAATTGGCGATCGACAACACGGCCTCTGCGGCACGCGGATGATCTGGCGCAGCCGTGAGCAGCGCTCGGAAGTTGCCGATGGCACCGCGATAGTCGCGGTTGGCGTACTGCGCGTTGCCCAGCCAGAAAAGAGCCGTGGGGCGAAATCCGCTCTGCGGAAAACGGCGGATGAATTCTGCGAACGCGGTTTGCGCTGCCGGAAATTCGCCCTTGCGGAACGCAGCCAGCGCCGCTTCAAATTCGCGCGACTCGGCAGGGTCGGCAATGAACTCGCGCCCATCGACAGACACCTTGGCGGGCTCCACCTTGCGCAGGCGCTCTTCAACACCCTGGGCGATATCTTTCTGGCCGCGCTGCAATTCGGAGAGCTGACGCATCAGCTGCTCGTTGGTGCCGTTCATGCGGGCGATTTCAGCGCGCAGCGTTTCGATCTGCGATTGCAGGTCGAGCATGCTGCGCCGCATCTGCTGTGTGTCATTGCGCAGGTCGTCGACCAGGCGATCGCCTGCGGATCGGTTGGCATCGACACGCTGGCGCAGGTCAAGAATGGCGCGGCGTGCCTCGTCGTCCTCGAAGAGCGCAGCCGAAGCGAACGACGTCGTGCCCAGGAGCACAGCCGCCATCACAGCGGGGGCCAAAGAGCGCCAGCCGGTGCTGCGCTGCAGCACAGCAGCAGCAGCCGAATAATTAGTTGGCGCGTTCATCAGCGGTAAACGATTTCTGCGCGCCGGTTCTGCGAATAAGCCGACTCATCCGAGCCCGGCACCGCTGGCTTTTCCTTGCCGAAGCTCACGGCCTCCAGTTGCGCATCGGGCACGCCGAGCAGCCCCAGAGCGCGGCGCACTGCCTCGGAGCGGCGCTGGCCCAGCGCCAGGTTGTACTCGCGCCCGCCGCGCTCATCGGTGTGGCCTTCGATGTTCATGCGACGGCCGGGGTTCTGCTTCATGAAGTTGGCGTGGGCGGAGATCAGGTTCTGGAACTCGGGCTTGATCGAATAGCTGTCGTAGTCGAAGTACACCAGGCGCGACACATTGACGGGGCCGCCGCGATTGGGGCCGACCTCGTCAGCCTGCACCGGACGCACGCTCGACTGGCCGACTCCGCCCGTGCCCGCACCGCCTGCGCTCACGACGACAGGCGCCTTGTCAACGACGGGCGCCTCTTCAAGTGGCACGCTGGAACAGCCTGCGATGGCGACGGCAAGGCCAAGGGCCAGCAACATGCGATTGATCATTCAAATACCTCCTGATGGTGTGAATTCTGGAATCAGTTCCCGGGTGGTCTGGATCATTTCTGAAAGGGACCCCAGTCGGGCTCGCGAATATCGCCGCCCTGCCCTCGAAGCCGGGCCTTGATCTTTCCGTCGAGGGTGGTGGTCATCAGCGCCTCGGCGCCTGCCTGGCGCGTGGCGTACATGATGAGCCGGCCGTTGGGTGCAAAGCTCGGGCATTCGTCAGCCGACGTATCGGTGATGGAAGTAACGCTACCTGCGCCCAGTTCCATGAGTTGCAACTTGAATTGCCCATTGATCCGGGAAATGTAGGCCAACCACTTGCCGTCTGGGCTCAGTGCGGGAGAGATGTTGTAACTCCCGGTAAAGGTGACGCGTTCCGGGTTGCCGCCAGTGGCGCCCATCCGGTAGATCTGCGGCGCGCCGCCGCGGTCGCTCACAAAGAAAATGCTGCGCCCGTCAGGCGAATAAGTCGGCTCGGTATCGATGCCTGCTGACTGCGTGAGCCGCCTGGGCTCGCCGCCGTTGGCATCGATGGTGTAGAGCTGCGAGCCGCCGTCACGGCTGAGCGTGACAGCCAGCGTGCGCCCGTCGGGCGACCATGCGGGCGCACTGTTGGAGCCGCGGAAGTTGGCGATGAGCCTGCGCCTGCCGGTGGCGACGTCATGCACGTACACAACCGGCTTGCGCGACTCGAACGACACGTACGCCAGCTGGGAACCATTGGACGACCACGCCGGGGAGATGATGGGTTCGGCACTCGCAAGAGCCGATTGCGCGTTCTCGCCGTCGGAGTCCGCGACCCACAGGTTGTAGCGGTTCGCAGCCTTGGTGACGTAGGCGATGCGCGTTGAAAAGATGCCCTTCTCGCCGGTGAGTTTTTCGTAGATGAAGTCAGCAATGCGGTGCGCAGCCAGGCGCAAATCGGCCGCCGTCACTGCATAGCTCTGCGCGCCCAGGCCCTGCGCACGAACCACGTCCCACAGTCGAAATCGCACATCGAAGCGGCCGTCGGCCAGACGCGTCACGCTGCCCACAGCCAGCGAATCGGCGCCCCGTTGCCGCCAGGGTGCCACGTCGGGCGGACTCGCATCGTCGAGGTTGGCGCTGGATGCATCGATGGCGCGGAACTGGCCGCTGCGCTCGAGGTCGGCCTGGATGATCGCGGCGATCTTTTGCGGTGAGCCCGCTTCACCGCGAAACGGTGCGATCGCAATGGGCAACTGGGTCAGGCCGACGCCCGTGACTTCGACCCGGAATTGGGCCAGCGCCGGCAGCGCAGCCGTGGCACCCAGCAAGCCCACGATCTGGCGCCGGCGCCATTGCAGAGTTTCATTCATGCTCGTTAGTCTCTCTATCGTCGATTGGGTTCAATTCAATTCAATGTGGTGACGGTTGGCGCGGGGTCGCTCGCAAGCTCAGCCAGACCCTTTTGTGCACGCACCAGGTTTCCCTTCATCCGCTGCAGCACCCTTTCACGGTTGAGCTCCTCGCTGTCGCGACTCGACTCGTCGTGCCACAGGTGCAGCACCTCGGTGGCCAGGAAACCGTTCTTTCGGCTCAATCCCAGGTGATGCAGCCGCAGCACCAGGTCCGCATCTTCGTGACCCCAGCCATGGAAGGTTTCGTCGAAGCCGTTCACCAGCTCGAAGTCACGATACCAGACACCAAAATTACAGCTGCGTATGCTTTTCCAGCGGAACGTGCTTTCTACACGACCCGGAGCCCCTGCCCAGTAAACGAGATGCGTCAGTTTGTTAACGTCGCCGGCCATTCGCAGTCGAAGCCACTCAAGCATGCCGATGTGTTCAGGCGCATCGGTTGCCGACACGCGGCGCGTCATGTCGGGACTGAGCAGGACCCGGTTGCCATTGACGAAGTAGCCGGGCTGCGCGAGTGCGATGTGCGCCCTGACGAAGTGGGGACTCGGCACGCAATCGCCATCGAGGAACACGACATAGTCCGCATGCGAATCGAAGGCGCCGAGATTGCGCGCGCGCGACGCGGTGAAACCAATGTCGGGGTGCCACACATGGCGCACGGGGCATGCAAACTTCGGCAGGCCCTGTCGCATCGCGGCAACCGCGTCAGCGCGTGAACCGTCGTCGGCAATGATGACCACTGCATCGGACGGGCACTGCGGCGCGAGCGCTCGCAGGACGGCGAGCAAGGCGTCGGGCCGGTTGTAGGTCAGAACAACGAAAGCAATCTTCATCCGGGCGTGCCACGGCGCTGCATCAACCATAGTTTGAGATAACGGTAATAGGTGCCTTCTGCATTGGAGATCGCCAGGGCCAGGCCCAGGCGTCCATCGAGAAAGCCGCGCTTGAAAATGTAGGTGCGCAAAAACGCCCAGAGGCCATGGCCGATGGCCTTGCCCAGCGAGCCCTTGACGCCTTTGCCGTGCAAGGCTCTCGCGCCTGCGGTGGAATAACGATTGACCTTGTCGAGCACCGATTCGAAATCGGCAAAGCTCTCGTGCAGCAGTTGGCCGTGGCTGGCGTCGATGCGGCCAATCCTGCTATCGGGCCCCATGACCCGCAGCGATTCATGAACGAGGTCGTCTGAAAATCGCGCGCTGCCCTTGCGGAAAAGCCGCACCAGGTAATCCGGGCTCCAGCCCGAGTGCGCCATGAACTGGCCGCAATAGCTCGATCGCCGATCGAAGGCCCAGGCATCGAAATCGGTGCGACTGATCGCGGCGATGATGGCGGCCTGCAATTGCGGTGTCACGCGCTCGTCGGCATCGATGGACAGAATCCACGGGCCGGCGGCCAGGTCGAGTGCGCGATTTTTCTGGGGGCCGAAACCGGGCCAATCGGACGTTTCGGTGACGCGAGCACCCATACTCCTTGCAATGCTCGCTGTGTCGTCTTTGCTGCCACTATCGACCACGACGACTTCGCTGGCGAAAGACACGGATTCAAGGCAGCCGCGCAGCCGTTCGGACTCATCCCGGGTGATGACGATGACAGAGAGGCCGGCGGCAGCAGGAGATGACACGCGAGTCGAAGATAATTTGAGGTTGCTTGACTGATTATGAGGGTTAGCCTGTTCCCCACCCCGCAGAAATGATCCGGCCCGACATGGTCACCGTCCGGTCGACGGTTCGCTGGCTCGCGCCCTATTTCGGCCGCGCGCGCGGCGCATGGCTGCTGGCAATCCTGGCGACCATCGTCGCCTCGGCAACCGAGCCCCTTGTGCCCGCCTTGCTCAAGCCGCTGCTCGACCGCGGCTTCTCGCCCAAGGGTATCGAGTTGTGGACGGTGCCGGCCGCCCTCTTGCTGATCTTCGCGGTGCGCGGCACCGCCGGGTTCCTCGCCGACATCGCGCTGGCCAAGATCACGCAAGACGGCCTGCTGCTGCTGCGGCGCGACATGTTCGCTCGACTGCTCGACGCGCGCCTGTCGCTCTTTCGCGAACAGAACGCGACCGCCCTTTCCAACACCGTCGTCTTTGAAGTGCAGAACGGCGCAACGCTGCTGGTCAACGCCGTCATCGGCCTGCTCAAGGACAGCGTGGCGCTGGTTGCCCTGCTCGTCTACCTGCTGCTGCTGAACTGGCAGCTCACACTGATCGTGTTTCTCATCGTGCCCGGCGTGGCCTGGCTGATCCGCACGGTGTCCCGGCGCCTGTATCGCATCGCGCGTGCCACGCAGGAAGCAACCAATGAACTGGCGTATGTCGTCGAAGAAAACGTGCTCGCCGCGCGCGTGGTGCGCCTGCACGGCGCGCAGCCTGCGCAGGCCAGCCGCTTTCTCGCGCTGGGGTCTGCGCTGCGACGCCTGGCCATGAAGACGGCGGTGGCGTCGGCTTCGGTCACGCCGCTCACGCACATGCTGGCTGCCATGGCGCTGTCCATCGTGATCTGCATTGCGCTCTGGCAAAGCCGGGACGGCATCACCGTGGGCACGTTCGCCTCGTTCATCACCGCGATGCTGATGCTGATCGCACCGATCAAGCGACTGTCAGAGGTTGCCAATCCGATCGCGCGCGGCCTGGCTGCCGTGCAGCGGGCGATGGACCTGATCGAAAAGACCCCGGCCGAATCGGGCGGCACCTATGCGCCCGATCGTGCGCAGGGCCGTATCGACCTGGAGGCCGTGGCCGTTCGCTATCTCGAAGACGGTCCGGCCGCACTCGACGGCGTGTCGCTGTCCATCGAACCCGGGCAGGTCATCGCGCTGGTCGGGCCGTCCGGCTCGGGCAAGACGACACTGGCCAACCTGTTGCCACGCTTCGTCGCACCCACCGAAGGCCGCGTGCTGCTCGACGGTCACGACGTCACGCACTGGAGCCTGGAAGCGCTGCGCAGGCAGTTTGCGCTCGTGAGCCAGGACGTGGTGATGTTCAATGACACGCTGGCCGCCAACGTCGCCCTGGGCAATGCGCGAGATGACAACAAGCTGCGCCGCTGCATAGAAGCCGCGAACCTCGCGGATGTGGCAACGGCCTTGCCGCAAGGGCTGGAAACAGTGCTGGGCCACAACGCCGTGACGCTTTCGGGCGGACAGCGCCAGCGTGTTGCCATCGCGCGGGCCCTTTACAAGGACGCGCCGGTTCTCATCCTCGACGAAGCTACCTCGGCGCTGGACACCGCATCCGAACGACTGGTGCAGGAAGCCCTGCAGCGGCTGATGGCCGGACGCACCACGCTCATCGTTGCGCACCGCCTCTCGACGATTGAACACGCCGATACGGTGGTGGTGCTCGACCAGGGCCGCATCATGGAGAGCGGCCCGCACGCGCAACTGCTGGCGCAGGGCGGTCTCTACGCAAAGCTGCACGCCTTGCAGTTCGGCGCGCAATGAGCGCGGTCGAGGCAACGGGCGGCATCCGCATCTGGCACAGCTGGGTGTCCTTTGCCCTGGCGTCGCTCGGATTCTTCCTGCCGTTTTCTTCTGCGGGCGTGGCCATCAGCATGGGCGTGCTGCTGGCGCTCGCTGCGATGCGGCCACGGCAATTGATACGCGCTGCACCGTGGAGAGATCCGGTGATGGCCACGGGACTGATCCTGTTTGCGTTCATTGCCCTGCATACGCTGGTGATGAGCGCCATCGACGGCGCGACCTTCGGCGCGATCAACCGGTATCACGAGCTGCTCTTCGCGCCGCTCCTGGTGGCCATGCTGCAGGATGCACGGCATCGGCAGATCCTGGTGCATGGACTGATGGCGGGCTGCGCCTTCCTTGCGGCGCTGTACTGGATCGGCATCTATGTCCCGGCGCTTGGGACCTTCCTGGGCACGCGGCGCATTTCGGCAGGTTTCGCGCTGGCAACCTGCGCATTCATCCTGGTCATGCGTGCTCGCGGCCGGCCCGGGCCCTGGCCCGCGCGGGGGCTCGCCGCGATCCTCGCGCTCACGGTGCTCTATGCGATCGACGGGCGCACCGGACACCTGGTGCTGCTCGCCCTTGTGTCGGTGGCCGCATGGTTGCACAGCCCGCGTCGCTGGCGAGGTGTCGTCACACTCGCCGCATTCGTGGTGGCGCTGGGTCTGGCCATGAGTTCGGATGCCGTCGGCAATCGCCTCAAGGAAGGCATCGCCGGCGCCAGCAGTGCCAGTGCTGAAGGCATCACTTCAACCGGCATTCGCATCGAGCTCATGCGCGTGGCTGGCGACCTCGCCCGCACCCACGCGCTGGCCGGGGCCGGCTACGCGAACTACGCGGGCGAACACGAAAAAGCGGCCCAGGCCCGCTATCGCACGCCGGTCGATCACGTCAACGCCATCTGGATGCGCAGCACGAACCCGCACAACGAATTCCTGATGCACCTGATCAGCGGCGGCGTTATTGCGCTCGCGCTCTTTGTCGCCTGGCTTGCACTGACGCTGCGTGCCGCTGCCCGGGCCCGCCCCGGCATTGGCGCACTGATGACGGGCCTGGTGCTCGCATTCATCATCGGGTCGGCATTCAACTCGCTGCTGCTGGACTTCGTCGAGGGCCACATCTACATGGCGCTGCTGGCCTGGGTCATCGCCGAAAACCGCTACGCCTGCGCGCAGGACAAGCGGACGGCCGAACTCAAGAGCGTGCTGGTCATCGCAACCCGGCAGATCGGCGATGTGCTTCTCACGACACCGCTGATCGAGGCCGTGCGAACGCGCTGGCCGGACGCCCGCGTCGACGTGCTGGGCTTCGCCGGCACGCTCGGCATGCTTCGCGCCAATCCTGCGATCAACGGTTTCATCGAGACGCGGCCGCGCGCAGGCTTTCAGGGCGCTCGCGCGCTCATCCGGCAGATCTGGCGACGCTACGACCTGGCACTGGTGACAGATCCTGGAGACCGCGCACATCTGCTCGGCTGGATCGCGGCGCCCTGCCGCAGCGGAATCATCCCGGCGCACGGAGGCAGCAACTGGCTCAAGCGAGAAATCCTGGACCATGTCGTCGAGGCTGCCGGGGACCTCGGCACCACGCATGTCGCGGTAGAAAAGCTGTCCCTGATCGAACCGTGGCTTGCAGCGGGCACGACAGCGGTGCCCCGAGTGGTGCCGCCTCCGGGGTCGCCATTGCCGGCCTGGGTCGATGCAGCGTTGAAGCCGGGCGCGGTTGTGGTCCATGCGCCTTCCATGTGGAACTACAAGCAATGGCCGATCGCGAAGTTCGACGAACTGATCCGTGCCTTGATCGCCCAGGGGCGGCAGGTGGTGCTGACCGGAAGCGGCGGTGATCGTGACCAGGAATGCATCGCACCGCTGCGTGCCATTGCGCCGGCGCCGCAGCTGCTCGACACCTCGGGCCAGCTCGACTTCAATCAGCTCGTCACGCTCTTTGCGCGTGCTGCGCTCTATATCGGCCCGGACACATCCGTCTCGCACCTTGCAGCCGCAACCGGGATACCGGTGATCGCGATCTTCGGGCCGACCAATCCGGTGCGCTGGGCACCCTGGCCCGCGAAGGCCGAGGCGGCGTCCCTCTTCCAGAAGGTGGCGGCAGAGCAACGCGTCGGCAACGTGACATTGATGCAGGGTAGCCAGCCGTGCGTGCCCTGCGGCAAGGCCGGATGTGAAGACCATCGCCAAAGCCGCAGTGACTGCCTGATGGAGATCAGCGCGCAGCGCGTGATGGAGCAGGCACGCGAGTTGCTGTCATTGCGGGCTTGATCTGCAATCCATGAATTCGAAGGCCGTTGCCGCTGCGCGGTGGATTGCGGGTCAAGCCCGCAATGACAGCCTCTCCTGGCTGTCATGCCGGACTTGATCCGGCATCCATGCAGCCCGTCACATCAGCACGATGTCGTACTGCTCCTGACCCATCGCGCCTTCGCTCTGCAATGAAATCGGCTTGCCGATGAAGTCCGAGAGCCCGGCCAGATGCTGGCTCTCTTCATCCAGGAAAAGCTCGATCACACGCGGTGAGGCAACGATGCGGTATTCGCGCGGATCGAACTGCCGCGCCTCGCGAAGAATCTCGCGCAGGATGTCGTAGGCCACGCTGCGCGCCGTCTTGACGGTGCCCTTGCCCTGGCACGCATCGCACGGCTCGCACAGCATGTGCGCCAGCGACTCGCGCGTGCGCTTTCGCGTCATCTCGACCAGGCCCAGTTGCGAGAACCCGCCCGACATGGTTTTCACGCGGTCGCGTGACAGCTGCTTGCGGAACTCCGCCAGCACCTGGTCTCGATGGTCCTCGCGCCCCATGTCGATGAAATCGACAATGATGATGCCGCCCAGGTTGCGCAGCCGCAATTGCCGCGCAATGGCCTGCGCCGCCTCCAGGTTCGTCTTGAAAATCGTGTCGTCGAAATTGCGGGCACCGACGAACCCACCGGTATTCACATCAACGGTCGTGAGCGCCTCGGTCTGGTCCACGATGAGATACCCACCCGATTTCAGGTCCACGCGCCGACCCAGCGCCTTGGCGATTTCATCGTCGATCGAGTACAGATCGAAGATCGGCCGCTCGCCCTTGTACAGCTGCAGACGCCCCGCCGCTGCCGGCATGAACTCCAGCCCGAAGGCCTGCAGGTGCGCGAACTGCTCGTTGGAATCGATGCGGATCGTCTGCGTGCTTTCGCTCACCAGGTCACGCAGCACGCGCTGCAGCAAGCTCAGGTCCTGGTGCAGCAGCGATGTGGGCGGCAGGCGGACGGACGCATCGCGGATGCGCTTCCAGGTCTTGCGCAGGTAGGCGATGTCTTCGGCAAGCTCGGCATCGGTGGCGTCCTCGCCGTTGGTGCGCAGGATGAAGCCGCCGCCATCGGCGCCCACCAGTGCCTGGAGGCGCGCACGCAAGGCATCGCGCTGCACCGATGGGATCTTCTGCGAGACGCCCAGGTGATCGTCCTGCGGCAGGAAAACCAGCAAGCGGCCCGCGATGCTGATCTGCGTCGAAAGCCTTGCACCCTTGGTGCCGATCGGGTCCTTCATGACCTGGACCATGATCGCCTGGCCCTCGAACACCTGCTTTTCGATCGGCACTTGCGGCTGGCTGTTGCGAACGAACGCCGGCGGCTCACCCTCGGGCTGGCGATGCCACACGTCCGCCACATGCAGGAACGCCGCGCGCTCCAGGCCGATATCGATGAAGGCCGACTGCATGCCGGGCAACACGCGCGCCACCTTGCCGAGGTACACATTGCCCACGAGACCCCGCTCCAGGGTGCGTTCAACGTGGAGTTCCTGCACTGCGCCGTGTTCGACGACCGCTACGCGAGTCTCTTGAGGAGACCAATTGATCAGGATGTCTTGCTGCATTGAACAGCAGGATACCAGCCGCTATGGACTATGCAGCCAGGCGGTCCAGCCCTTCGACGTGGTGCCTGAGCGAGTGACCTCTGCTCTCTGGAATGACATAGCGCCTGCCCACCTGTGCGCCCAGGAAAGGCGAGCGAGCGCCTTCTGCCTTCTGGCTGAGAAAGTCCTTTGCAGTATTGAAGTGTTCGATGTCCGATTTGGCAATCAGCGCATGCCCCAGCCGGTTTCGCATGTTGATGTGCAGGCCTGCCGCGTTGAAGCAGGTGACTTTCACAGGGTGGTCGCCGCCGCTGTTTCGAATGCCCGCCCACTGGGCAATACCCCCGCCGAGCGAATGGCCCTGCAGCCTGATCCTGTCAGCGCCGTATCGCGCCACGAAAGCCTTGACGATCGCATCGGCCTCATGAAAGGCGCTGTCCTCGAAGCCCAAAAAGCTCTGGGCCGCATCACTCTTGAAGGTTGCCGGGCGGCCCGCCTGGGTGCCGACAAATGACAGGTGATACGCAATGCCGTTGCCCTGCGCGTCCTCCTCCACATAGACGCCCACCTTCAGGCCGGACCACCGGTCGCCGCTCAGCGTGCCCGACGCCTCGTCAAAACGCAGCTTGGATGCCTTGCCATTGCCCCCGCCTTCGATCGAAAGGATTTCCCTGGGAACGACGCCGCGGTTCGCCCGCGTAAAGCCTTCAGGCAGCTTCTGCGCCCTCACGTCAGCGGTGGTGCTGCCGGTGATTCGTGCGAGCCGCGCCATGTCTCTGGCACGCGTCATCATGTGAGGCGGAATCGTCTCCTGCCGCGCCGTGTTGTTGACCAGCGAGATTCCCTTGACCAGGCCCTTGGCTGTGCCCACGATCCTGTCGCCTGCACGGCTCGCGGATGGACTCGCCAGGCCGACCAGCTTGGCACTCACGCCCGCCAGGCCCAATGCCGCGCTGCCGACGATTCGAAGTGTGGTGCCCACCACATTCGCAACGATCGTCTCGGCTACTGTCACGACACTGGCGACGACCGCCGATGCCGCGCCCGTAATGCTCGCCAGCCCCTTGATCACTGCGCCGGCGGCGTACTGCACGCCCGAATCGTGCCCACGTTGAACCCAGTTGCCGAACTTGCGGGCAGGCTCGCTGAGCGTGAGGTAACGCAAGGCCTGATTCAGCACCGATCCCACGCTGAAGCGCGAACCCCAGGTGGTGTACCTGTCGATGGCCTTGCGCGCCGTTTCGGCGGCTTGTGCAAGCGGCGCAACGCTGTCGTCTTCGTCGAAGAATCGAAAGAACCGCGTCGTATCGCCTTGTCCGGATTCAGGCACCACACCTTGCGACGCTCGCTCGCGAACAATGACTTCAGCCATGTCGGACAGATGCGTGAATACGAACGGGTTTCGATCCCGCCTGGCCACAATCTGCCAGAGTATGTGGGTCGGCCACCCCCTCATGGCGGCGTCGACCTCTGGAGGATCGACGCGCCTGTCGTGCATCCAGCCAGCGAGCACGTGAGGATCGATTGCGCCGTCGGCCAGCCTGAGCATCAAGCGCTCCGGCGAAGGTTCCTCGATACGGCGCCGCTCCATCACGTCGCACAAATGCCGCGCGATCACACTGACGCGCAACTGCACATCGGGATCAGCGGACGGCGCGAGGCTTTTGAGGTTGTAGTCCAGGCAGACCAACCACTCCGGGCTCCAGTCGGCCAGCAGCAATTTGACATGCCGCTGGAACCCGTGTTCGCGTTGCGCCCGCTGGGGGTCGTCGGGGCGAAGCAATGAAACCTCTTCTGGCATCAGCGAGGTCAAGGTGGCCGCTGCGCGATGCAGCGTTGCGCTACCCACAATCGGCCTGGCCAGCCAATTCAACTGCACGCTGATGTCGCGGTGGTCGCGTTTCCATTGGGCGACTTCGCGGCTGCGCCCGTCCTGGTTGGGCATGGCGCGGGCGTAGAGCTGCGCCTTCAGGGCCCGATCCAGAAGCTGGAAGTGTTCGCGCATTTCACTGCCCTCCCAATCCAGCTCAGCCAGCCTTTCGTCGATGGCGGCCACTTCCTCGCCCGGCAGGTCTCCCAGCACCTCCTCGACCAGCGCGACATACTCCTCACCCACCGACAGGCCCAGGTCAAACAGACCCTGGGTCGCAAGGTACAGATCGTGCTGCGCATCCATCATCGCTTCGCGATCACCCTGGTACAGGGCCGCCAGCATTTTCTTCACGCCGCCAGTGACTGCCTGGCGCAACTGGTCGACCTGATCATCGACTTCGAGGAAGCCCTGGAGCTCTTCCTGGACCGCATCTGGCGAAATACGCTTGTCAGCCTTCGGGCGCTGGCTGGCGCTGCCGGCCCTGGGCTGGTCAAGCGATTGATATTTGGGCGCAGTCTCGCGCCGGAAAGCACCTGGAATGCGGTTTAGAAAACTCACGTCATTTCCCCATCGGTAGATAGGGATTGAGTAACCAGCGCAACCAGCCAGTTCCACTGCGAGCGGACTAGGGTCGCAAGCCCAGCTTCGCCAGCAGCCCGGCTGTCTCGTAGACCGGCAGCCCCATGATGGCCGAGTAGCTGCCGCTGATGTGCGGAATCCAGGCAGCCGCCCTGCCCTGAATCGCATAGGCGCCGGCTTTGCCCATCGGCTCGCCGCTGGCGACGTACGACTTGATCTGTGCAGGCGTGAGCTTGCTGAAGGTCACGCGCGAGTCACTGAGCGCGGTCTCTCGCTTTCGACCCGAGTGCACGGCGACGGCTGTCAGCACGCGATGCGTCGCGCCCGAGAGTTCGCGCAGCATGCGGGCGGCGTCGGCGGCATTTTCGGGTTTGCCGTAGATGGTGCGACCCATCGCAACCGTGGTGTCCGAGCACAGCACAGGCGCAGGCTTCAGGCCGCGGCGCACCACGCGATGCAGGGCGGCGTCGAGCTTCAGGCCGGTGACGCGCTGCACGTAGCGCGCAGGGGCTTCGCCAGGCATCGCTGCTTCGATCGACTCGGTGTCCTCGCCCTCATCGGGCAGCAGCAGTTCGTAGGGGATGCCGAGCTGCTCCAGCAATTGGCGGCGGCGTGGGCTTTGGGAGGCGAGGTAGATGAAGGTCATGGGTTTGTCTTGCAGATCGGCGATGGCCTTCGACGTCATGGATTGCGGGTCAAGCCCGCAATGACAGCCATTCTCTGGATGTCATACCGGGCTTGACCCGGTATCCACCGCGAAGCGGCAACGGCCTCATTCACGGTGGTACGGATGGTTCGCATTGATCGACCAGGCCCGATAGAGCTGCTCCACCAGCAGCACCCGCACCATCGCGTGCGGCAGCGTGAGATCCGACAGGCGAATCCGCTCTTGTGCGGACTGCTTGAATGCGGGGTCGAGCCCATCGGGCCCCCCAATCACCATCGCCACATCCCCGCCCTGCAACTGCCATGCAGTCAACCGGGAAGCGAGCGCCTGGGTGGTGAGGGAGGTGCCCTTCTCATCGAGCGCGACCACATGCGTGCCCTTCGGAATGGCCGCGGCAATGCGTTGCCGCTCGGCGGCGTAGATGTTGTCCAGTGTTTTGGAGGCGCGCGGCTCGGTCTTCACGGCCTTGAGCTCCACCTTCAGCTCCGGTGGAAACCGCTTGGCGTAGTCATCCCATGCCACTTGCGCCCAGTCGGGCACTTTCAGGCCCACCGCGACGACCAGCAGCTTCATCGCGCCTGTTTCATTCGGTGCGCTTTACTTTTTGCGGGCGGGGCTCTTGGCTGCCGGCTTGCGGGCTGCAGGCTTGGCCGCAGCGGACTTAACAGGCGCGGAAGATCGGGCTGGCGTTTTTTTGGCAGGCGCCTTGACCGGTGTTGCAGGTGCCTTGGATGGCGCACTCTTGGTAGCTTTCACACTTTTCGCAGTTGCCGTGTTCTTTGCGGGCGCTGGTTTGCCAGTCACGGGCCTTTCCGGCGCATACGTGGGCTCGGCGGCCTTCTTGCCGGCTGCCCTGCTCGACTTTCCAGCAGTTTGCTTCGAGCCCTTCGGGTTCTTCGAATCCCTGGCAGTTGTCTTCTTCGCAGTCGCCTTGGGCTCGGGCTCGCTCGCCTGCGCGATCGGCTTGGGCGCGCCGAACTTCAGTCGCACCGGCTTCTCGCCCCAGATCTCTTCGAGGTGGTAGTACTGGCGGATGGCGGGCTGCATGATGTGCGCCACGGCAGCGCCGCAGTCCACGATGATCCATTCGCCGTTTTCCTCACCCTCGATGCGCGGCTTGGGAAAACCGGCTTCACGCACCTTGTCGCGAACGCTGGCAGCAAGGGCCTTGGTCTGGCGATTCGAGGTGCCCGACGCCACGATCACGCGCTCGAACAGCGGCGACAAGTGCTCGGTGTTGAAGACTGCGATGTCCTGCGCCTTGACGTCTTCGAGCGCATCGACGATGGCTCGCTGGAGTTTCTGGGTGTCTTTCTTGGCGGCGGCTTCTTGGGTCATCAGGCGGGGGTATAGAGGTTATGGGTGTCAATATAACGTGCAACGCCCGGCGGGACCATATGTGCGATCCCTTCTCCGTGCGCCACCATGGCGCGCACTTCGGTGGCGCTCTCGGGCATGTGGGGCAGCTCGATCGTGCAAACGCGTGCGTTTTGGGGCAGTCCTGCCAGCGCGGATGCGTCGGATGAGTCGACGGACTCAGCGTGTGCACGCGCCGCAACGCAGATCACGGCCATCCGGGCAATCGCTTCCCAGTCTTTCCAGCGCTGGAACTGCACGGCCTGGTCCTGTCCCATGACAATGAAGAGTTCGGCCTTCGGATGCTCGGCAGCCAGCTCGCGCAGCGTGTCGATAGTGTAGGTGGGACCGGGCCGCAGCAATTCGCGGTCATCGACAACGGTGTTGGGCAGCCGTTCAAAAGCGATCTGGGCCAGTGCGAGCCGGTGCTGCGCGGGTGTCAGGTCGGTCGACTTGTGCCACGCCTTTCCGGTCGGAAAGATACGCAGTTCGTCCAGCTTCAGCTGCTCGACCGCCGCGCGCGCCAGCGCGACGTGTGCGATGTGCGGTGGATCGAAGGCGCCGCCGAACATGCCGATGCGGCGTTGGGGCATCAAACCCAGTCCCTTCGGACCAGGAACTTGCTGTAGAGATCGTCTTCGGGTGTTCCCGGGCGAGTTTGCCGCTGGTAGGCCCAGCGCGCCTCGGGCGGCATCGACATCAGGATCGACTCGGTGCGCCCGCCCGACTGCAGACCGAAGTGGGTTCCACGGTCCCAGACGAGGTTGAATTCGACATAGCGCCCGCGGCGGTACAGCTGGAAATCTCGCTCGCGCTCGCCATAGGGCGTGTCCTTGCGACGATTGAGGATGGGCTCGTAGGCCCGGCTGAAGGCATCGCCCACTGAACTCATCATGGCGAAACAGTTGTTGAAGCCGCCCTCCGAGAAGTCGTCGTAGAAGATCCCGCCAATGCCGCGCTGCTCATCCCGGTGCTTCAAATAGAAATACTCGTCGCACCATTGCTTGAAGCGCGGGTACTTGTCAGCGCCGAAAGGCTCGACCGCGTCCTTGCACACCTGGTGAAAGAACTTCGCATCCTCTTCGTAGCCGTAAAAAGGCGTCAGGTCCATGCCGCCGCCGAACCAGAACACGGGCTCGGCATCCCTGGGCGATGCCACCAGCATCCGCACATTCATGTGCACGGTGGGTGCGTAGGGGTTGCGCGGATGAAAGACCAGCGAGCAACCCAGGGCCTCAAAAGACGCACCGACCAGTTCCGGCCGGTTCTGGGTTGCAGACGTGGGCAGGCGCGGCCCGACCACATGCGAAAAGCCGCAGCCCGCGCGTTCAAGAACCTCACCGCCTTCAAGGATGCGGGTGACGCCGTCGCCCTGCAGCGGCTCGCCCACTTCCTTCTTCCACTTGTCGCGGACGAACTTGCCGCCATCGATCTGGCCGAAGGTCGTGATGATCCGGTCCTGCAATTCCAGCAGGTACTCGCGCACCATGTCGACATCGGTCATAGCGCGGCCTTCAATTGCGGATGGCGCGGTGGCCGATGTCGCGGCGGTACTGGGCACCGTCGAACGAAATGCGGTCGGCTGCGTCGTAGGCGAGCTGTTGCGCGGCCTTGACCGAATCGGCCAGCGCGGTGACGCAGAGCACGCGCCCACCGGCGGTCACGGTGCCATTGCCCTGCGCAGCGGTGCCCGCATGGAACACAACCACTTCCTCGGTCGGCTTGGGCAGGCCGGTGATGAGGTCGCCCTTGCGCGGGGCCAGCGGATACCCGGCCGCTGCCATCACCACCCCCAGCGCCGTGCGGCGATCCCATTGCAACTCGACCTGGTCGAGCGTGCCCGACGTTGCGGCCATCATCACGTCGTACAGGTCGGTCTTGAGCCGCATCATGATCGGCTGCGTCTCGGGGTCGCCCATGCGGCAGTTGAATTCGAGCGTCTTGGGGCGCCCCTGCGCATCGATCATCAGGCCCGCATACAAGAAGCCGGTGAACGGGATGCCGTCCTTTTCCATGCCTTTGATGGTCGGCAAAATGATCTCGCGCATGGCGCGTGCGTGCACATCCGGGGTGACGATGGGCGCCGGCGAATAGGCGCCCATGCCGCCGGTGTTCGGCCCCTCGTCGTTGTCGAGCAGGCGCTTGTGGTCTTGCGACGTGGCCAGCGCCGCGACGTTCTTGCCGTCACACATCACGATGAAGCTGGCTTCTTCGCCCTGCAGGAATTCCTCGATGACGACCCGCGCGCCGCCTTCGTTGTGGGTGACACCCAGCTTGTTGTCCACCAGCATGAAGTCAACGGCTTCATGCGCCTCGGCTGCCGTCATCGCAACGACAACGCCCTTGCCCGCCGCCAGGCCATCGGCCTTCACGACGATAGGCGCGCCCTTCTGGTCGATGTAGGCGTGGGCGGCAACCGGATCGGAGAAGGTTTCGTACTCGGCAGTGGGGATACCGTGGCGCTTCATGAACGCCTTGGAAAATGCCTTGGAGCTTTCAAGCTGCGCGGCCTCTTTCGTCGGGCCGAAAATCCGCAGGCCGTGAGCCCGGAACTCATCGACCACTCCGGCTGCGAGCGGGCCTTCGGGGCCGACGACGGTGAGCTGGATCTTGTTGTCCTCGGCCCATTTGCGCAGCTCTACGATATCGGTGATGTCCACGTTTTCCAGGCGCGAATCGAGCACGGTTCCGCCGTTGCCGGGAGCCACGTAGACCGCTTGAAGCTTGGGAGATTGCGCAAGCTTCCAGGCCAACGCATGTTCGCGGCCGCCGCCGCCGATGACGAGAACTTTCATTGCTGGATTTCCGCGTTGTGGAAGACCGCTTGAACGTCATCCAGGTCTTCGATCACATCCAGCAACTTCTGCATGCGTGTGGCGTCATCGCCTGTCAATTCAATCGTGCTTTCGGGGCGCATCGTCACCTCGGCGATTTCGGGCTTGAAGCCGGCTGCTTCCAGCGCGTTCCTGACGGCTTCGAATTCGCTGGGCGGCGTGATCACTTCGATGGCGCCGTCATCACCCGTGATGACGTCTTCAGCGCCGGCTTCCAGCGCGACTTCCATCACCTTGTCTTCGCTGGTGCCGGGCGCCAGAATCAGCTGCCCGACATTCTTGAACTGGAACGACACCGAACCGTTCGTGCCCATGTTCCCGCCGTATTTGCTGAATGCATGACGCACTTCCGCCACAGTGCGCACGTGGTTGTCAGTCATGGTGTCGACGATGATCGCCGCGCCGCCGATGCCGTAGCCTTCGTAGCGGATCTCATCGTAGTGAACGCCTTCGAGGTTGCCGGTGGCCTTGTCGATGTTGCGCTTGACGGTGTCGGCTGGCAGATTCACCGCCTTGGCCTTTTCAACCGCAAGCCGCAGGCGCGGGTTGATGGAGAGGTCTCCGCCGCCCAGGCGCGCTGCCACCATGATTTCACGGATGACGCGGGTCCAGATCTTGCCGCGCTTTTCGTCCTGGCGGCCCTTGCGGTGCTGGATGTTCGCCCATTTGCTGTGTCCGGCCACTGATGAAATCCTTCTACTGCCATGCAGTTGATATATTGTGCAATCGAACATTTTAGTTTGGGACACCATGGCCGACCCCCTGTTGATCGCGAAGAACCGCGAAACCCAGTGCGAACTGCTTCCAGCGCTTGCCAACCGGCACGGACTCATCACGGGCGCCACCGGCACCGGCAAGACGGTTTCGCTGCAAACACTGGCCGAGAACTTCTCCAAGATCGGCGTGCCGGTCTTCATGGCCGACGTCAAGGGCGACCTCACCGGCATCAGCCAGACCGGCACCATCGGCGAAAAGCTGGCCGGCATCATCAAGGAGCGCGGCCTGCCCACGCCCGAGCCGTTTGCCGCGCCGGTGACGCTGTGGGATGTGTTCGGCGAGAACGGCCACCCGGTTCGCGCCACTGTCTCCGACATGGGGCCGCTGCTGCTGGGCCGGATGCTGGGCCTGAACGAAACGCAGGCCGGCGTGATCAACCTGGTGTTCAAGATCGCCGACGACAACGGCCTGTTGCTGCTCGACCTGAAGGACCTGCGGGCGATGCTGCAATACGTCGGCGACAACGCAGGCGACTTCCGCACCACCTACGGCAACATCAGCGCAGCGAGCATCGGCATCATCCAGCGCGGCTTGCTGCAGATCGAATCGCAAGGCGGCGAGAACTTCTTCGGCGAGCCCATGCTCGACATCCAGGACTTCCTGCAGACCGACGAAAAGGGACGCGGGGTGGTGAACATCCTCACCGCCGACCGGCTGATGAATTCGCCTCGCCTGTATGCGACCTTCCTGCTGTGGATGCTGTCCGAGCTGTTCGAGCAACTCCCCGAAATCGGCGACCCGGACAAGCCCAAGCTGGTCTTCTTCTTCGACGAGGCCCACCTGCTGTTCGACGAGGCGCCCAAGATCCTGATCGAGCGCATCGAGCTGGTGGTGCGGCTGGTGCGGTCCAAGGGTGTCGGCGTGTACTTCGTGACGCAAAACCCGCTGGACATACCGGACAGCGTGCTCGCACAGCTGGGTAACCGCGTGCAGCACGCCCTGCGCGCCTACACGCCGCGTGACCAGAAGGCGGTGAAGGCGACTGCGCAGACCATGCGGCAAAAGCCGGGCCTCGATATTGAAACCGCGATCACCGAACTGGCCGTGGGCGAAGGCCTGCTGAGCTTCCTGGATTCCAAGGGCCGTCCGAGCGTGACCGAGCGCGCGTTCGTGCTGCCACCGGGCAGCCAGATCGGGCCGATCACGCCCGAGCAGCGCAAGGCGCTGATTGCGAACTCCATCGTGGC
Source organism: Caenimonas sp. SL110 (assembly GCF_001044395.1). Lineage (GTDB taxonomy): Bacteria > Pseudomonadota > Gammaproteobacteria > Burkholderiales > Burkholderiaceae_C > Ramlibacter. The sequence goes on along the minus strand of NZ_JANU01000037.1, from coordinate 10,241 downwards.
CGGCGTCTATGAAAAGACGGTGGACCGCGAATCGGCTTACGAGAAATTGAAGGGACGCGCCGCGACGGCAGCGCCATCGGGAACGCCGACGATGCCCAACAGCACGGCAAGCAATGGTGGTGCAGCCGCCGCGCCTGCCGAGGGCGGCCTGCTCGACGGCTTGAAGGATGCCGTGTTCGGCTCCGTCGGCCCGCGTGGTGGTGTGCGCGAAGGCCTCGCCCAGAGCATGGCGAAATCGGCTGTGCGCAGCATCGGCAGTGCCGTGGGGCGCGAGATCATTCGCGGCGTGTTGGGCGGCATCATGGGAACAAAACGGCGATAGTCAGCCCATGAGATCCATACGCCGCCACATCGAAACTCACCGCACCGACCGGATCGGCTGGCTGCGCGCAGCCGTGCTCGGTGCCAACGATGGCATCGTGTCCACCGCGAGCTTGCTGGTGGGCGTTGCTGCCGCCAACGCCAGTGCGTCGAGCCTGATGATGACCGGCGTTGCCGGCCTTGTCGCCGGTGCGATGTCGATGGCGGCAGGTGAGTACGTCTCTGTGTATTCGCAGACGGACACCGAAGAGGCCGACCTCGCCAGGGAGCGCGCCGAACTGGCCGCCGATCCGGCTGCCGAGCTGCGGGAGTTGACTGCCATTTACGTCGGCCGGGGCCTGCAGCCTGAGCTGGCCGCACAGGTTGCCGAGCAATTGACGAATCACGATGCGCTGGGCACCCATGCACGTGACGAACTCGGCATCTCGGGGCCGCACCGCGCCCGTCCGGTGCAGGCCGCCCTCTCATCGGCTGCGAGCTTTGCCGGGGGTGCGGCGCTGCCGTTGGCCGTGGTCGCCATCGCACCCGGCAATGGGCTGATCTACTGGATCTGCGGAACTTCGCTCATCTTCCTGGCGGGCCTGGGTGCCTTGGCGTCGAAAGCTGGCGGCGCCAACCCATTGGCAGGCGCCTGGCGGGTGACGTTCTGGGGCGCGCTGGCGATGGCGGTCACGGCCGGGGTGGGAGCCATGTTCGGGACGGTAGTTTGAGGCGGAGCGAAGTGCCGACCCCGCTAGGTCTTTTTTTCTGCCCTGGCCATGGGCGCGGCGCGCTCGACCTTGGCACTCCCGGTTGTCACCGCTGACTTCGTCTTCACCCGATTCCGGCGTGGATGTACAACCTTTGGCACTTCGCTCTTGCGCCGGATGACAGGTGCAGGCGCCTTGGCTCTTGTGGTCATGGATGCCTTCACTTCAGCGTGAAACTGAAGGCCCATGGCATCCATCAGCTTCATCACGGTCTCAAAGCGAGGTTTGGCTCCCGGTTTGAGCGCGTTGTACAGGTTCTCGCGACCGACTCCGGCGGCTGCTGCGAGTTGCGTCATTCCCCGAGCACGCGCCACTGTATTGAGCGCGTTGAGCGTCACCGCTGGATCGTTCATCGCAAAAGATTCATTGAGGAACTCGGCGACCATAGCCTCATCAGTCAGATATTCAGCCGCATCGAAGGGCGCGAGGTCGATGGATTTTTCTTTCCTTGGCATGAGTGATCTCCGAGTTCAACTAAACCTGGACTGCGAGCTTGAGGGCTCTCTTGATATCTCTTTTCTGGGTCGATTTATCTCCGCCACAAAGCAGCACATAAACGACATTGCCGGATCGCTTGAAGTAAAGACGATAGCCCGGACCAAAATCGATTTTCATCTCACTGACACCGGCCCCGACTGGTTCACAGAAGCCAAAGTTTCCAGCCGCCGCTGCAGCAATTCGCGCGGCAATTCGAGCCTTGCCTGTCCGATCCTCCAAGCTGTCAAACCAATCTGAAAACTCGGCCGTGCTGACTATGGAATTCATGCGCTTGGGGATCGAATCGGCACTCGAATGTATCGAATTCGATACAGGCGGTCAACTGTTTCGGCTGGAACGTAAGGAACGACACACCTCAAGTCCGCCCCTGCTCCATCAAGTCCCGCAGCGCATCGACGATCGCCCGCTTGCCGATTGGAGAAATGCCCAGCCTGCGCGCGAGCAGCGCCTGATCCTCATCCGGCGAGTCGCGCAGGAGCAGCGGCGTGCCCGGCACCCGCAACTGCGTGCCGACCACCGCGACATCCGTGGGCGTGATCTGCCAGCGTCCGACATAAACGGCGCCATCGGTCGTCACGTCCACCGGGATCGGGTCCTTGAAGTTGATCCAGTGAATGTCGCGCGCGTCGACAAAACTCACGGCGGCCAACGCTATCTCGTAGCGACCGACCGGAAGGTTTCCAGAAAAGACCCACAGGCGCTGCGATTCGCTGTCGATATCCGGCGTGCGCCAGCGCCCATGCGTTGCGCGATTGGTGGCGAACACCTCCACGCGATACCCTGGGTTGTCGAGCGAGCGCAAATGAAATGAGAGCGCGCTGACGGTCTCGCTTCGCGGAACGAAGCCGATCGAACCAAAGAGCAATCCTGTGCGCTCGATCGACACACCGGACTTCACGCCGTGCTCGATCAACACAGTCTCGGCTTCTTGCGTCTTGCCGGTCGCGCACCCGCCCAACGCCATGCCCATCGCGATCGCCGCGCCCAACCCCAAAGCCAAACGCCAGACAGCCATCTGATCAATCCCGATTCGTTGTTACGCGGATGAGCTTATCAGCCGCAACACCCTGTTTACGCTCTCGCAAAGGCGTACATTGACGTCTTTACCGATCCGACACACATGCCTGATCCGAGCACACCTGCTGCCCCGCCCCGACACATCCGCCTGACCTCCCATGCATCGGGCCACGGCTCGCTTCCAATCCGCTGGGACGCGCCGACGCCGCAAGAGCGCGGCCCCATCGTGGGCACCACCACCACCCGCGCCCATCGCAATGTCATCGGCACGCACAGCGGCTCCTACAGCGTCTATCGCGCACTCGCCGTGGCCGCGGGCGCGCTCAAGCGCGAACACCGCGCCGACCTCACCAACACTGCGCCGACCGATGTCATCGGCCCGTATCCGCAGTGGAGCGAGCCGGGCAAGATCGTGAGCCTGGACCCGTGGGGCGCGATCGTGGCCGATGTGTTCTCGGCCGAGCTCGCAGCTGGCTACGACATCCGCCCGACCATCGCGATCACGCAGGCCCATGTCATCCTTCCTGAAGTGATCGAAGGCCTGCTGGCCGGCCGCCTGAAGGCCGACGGAAAGATCCTGACCTCCACCGGCGCGGCCATGGTGACCAAGGCCGCCATCGAGCCGGTGTGGTGGCTCCCCGGCGTGGCCGCGCGCTTCAAGGTTTCCGAGACCGACCTGCGCCGCGTGCTCTTCGAAGAAACCGGCGGCATGTACCCCGAACTGGTCACCCGCAGCGACCTTGAAGTGTTCCTGCCACCGATCGGCGGGCAGACGGTCTACATCTTCGGCAACCCGCGCGACCTCGCCAACCCGGATGTCGAACTGACGGCGCGCGTGCATGACGAATGCAACGGCTCCGACGTGTTCGGCTCGGACATCTGCACTTGCCGCCCCTACCTCACGCACGCGATCGAGGAATGCATACAGGCATCGCAGCGCGGCGGCGTGGGCCTGGTGGCCTATTCGCGCAAGGAGGGCCGCGCCTTGGGCGAAGTGACCAAGTTCCTCGTCTACAACGCACGCAAGCGGCAGGTGGGCGGCGATACCGCCGATCAATATTTCGCCCGCACCGAATGCGTGGCCGGCGTGCAGGACATGCGCTTCCAGGAACTGATGCCCGACGTGCTGCACTGGCTGGGCGTGCGCAAGATTCACCGTCTGGTCTCGATGAGCAACATGAAGTTCGATGCGATCACCGGCTCGGGCATCGAGATCGGCGAACGCGTCAACATTCCCGATTCGCTGATCCCGCTCGATGCACGCGTCGAGATGGATGCCAAGGTTGCAGCCGGCTACTTCACCACCGGCTCGGTGCCCGATTCCGGTGAACTCAAGAAAGCCAAGGGCCGGGGGCTCGCATGAATTCGCCCAACCCCGGACGCGAAACCAGCCAGGCGCATGCGGCAGCAGCCGCCTTGAGGACCACCGCAGCCATCCGCGACCGCTCGCGCCAGTTGCTGACCCGGGCGCGTCACGGTGAGTCACCCTGGTTCATCGTCGATGACGGATTCCTGGGTACTGCTGCAGGCGCCATCGTTGACGCAACCCGGTCGCGCTACCCAAACCTGCATGTGCCGGTTCACAGCCGGTGGCGTCACTTCGAGGCCGGTGGCATAGCCCGCAAGGCGCAACTCGACACGCTGATGGCCGGCATGCCAGACGGCTCGCGTGCCCACGCGATGATCGACCTGACGGTGATCAGCGTGCTGCTCGACGCCGGCGCCGGTCCCGACTGGAAGTACGTCGAGCCGGCCAGTGGCAAGACCTTCACCCGCTCCGAAGGCCTGGGCGTCGCCAGCTTCCATGCCTTTACGGCGGGCCTGTTTTCCAGCGACAAGACGCGCCTGCTGCAGGCTGATTCGCAAGGGCTTCGCGCCCTGCAAACCGATCACCTCGCCTCGGCCTTCCAGGTCAGCGCATCCAACCCGCTGGTCGGCATCGAAGAACGAGCCATCCTCTTGCGGCGACTGGGTGAAGTCATGGCCGAGCAGCCCGAAGTGTTTGGCCACGAGGGCCGCCCCGGTGGCATGTTCGACATGCTGGTGAGCCCGTTCGGCCATGGCGTGCCGCACACCGCAGATGTCGCGGCGCACGACATCCTGTCGCTGCTGCTCACATCGCTTTCGGACATCTGGCCGGCATCCAACGCGATTCGCACCGTGCCGCTGGGCGATTGCTGGCGTCACGCGGCGGCGCGCGGCGATGGCCTGACTGACGGCTGGGTACCTTTTCACAAGCTCTCGCAGTGGCTGACCTATTCGCTGCTGGAGCCGTTCGAGTGGTCGGGCGTCAAGGTCAAGGGCGTGGACGCACTCACCGCGCTGCCCGAATACCGCAACGGCGGCCTGATGATCGACAGCAACCTGGTGCAGTTGCGTGACCCGCAGGCAGCCGCCCAGGTCTGGCAGACAGGCGATGAAATCATCGTGGAATGGCGCGCGCTCACCGTGTCCCTGATGGATGAGCTGGCCCATGCGGTGCGCGAGCAGCTACGATTGAACGAATCGCAAATGCCGCTGGCGCGTGTGCTCGAAGGCGGCAGCTGGGCAGCGGGCCGCGAGATGGCCCAGCGCTTGCGTGGGGGTTTGCCGCCGCTGCAGGTTGCAACCGACGGAACCGTTTTCTAAGCCCGAAGTCAGAATGCATGGATGCCGGATCGAGTCCGGCATGACAGTCAATTGAGTCCGGCATGACAGCCACGAACCACAACAACTGCAAATGAACGACGTCCACCTCATCGATCACCCCCTGGTTCAGCACAAGCTGACACTCATGCGCAAGAAGGAAGCCAGCACCAACAGCTTTCGGCGCCTGCTCAATGAGCTTTCGATGCTCATGGCTTACGAAGTCACACGCGACATGGCGATGCAGGACGTCGAGATCGAAACGCCGCTGGAGAAGATGACGGCCAGGGTCATCGACGGCAAGAAGCTCGTCTTCGTATCCATCCTGCGCGCGGGCACCGGCATCCTGGACGGCATGCTGTCGGTGGTGCCGGGCGCGCGCGTCGGCCACATCGGGCTCTACCGCGACCCCAAGACGCTGACAGCAGTCGAGTACTACTTCAAGATGCCGCACAACATGCAGGATCGCGATGTGGTCGTGGTCGATCCGATGCTCGCCACCGGCAATTCGGCGATCGCAGCGGTGGAGCGATTGAAAGAACTGTCGCCCAAGTCGATCAAGTTCGTGTGCCTGCTCACCTGCCCCGAAGGCATCCGCGCCTTCCACGGTTCGCACCCCGATGTGCCCATCTACACCGCCGCCATCGACCGCGAACTCAATGACCACGGCTACATCCTGCCGGGCCTGGGCGATGCGGGTGACCGGATCTTCGGGACCAAATAGCCAGCCGTCATCACCTGGTCAGCTGTCATTGCGGACCTGATCCGCAATCCAGACGGCCCCTGATCAACGCGCCGCATGGATACCGGGTCGAGCCCGGTATGACAGCCAAATACACAATGCCCTCCATCTCCCGATCCATCGCCCTGGCCCTCGCTCTCATGAGCACCGCTGCCCTCGCCGCTCCCTTCACGCCCAAATCCGACGCCGACGTCGTCGAGCGCCTGCCGGTCTCCGCGTCCGATCCGTCCATTCGCCGTGTGGAGTCGTTGCGCAAGCAACTTGCCGCACGCCCCGATGATGCGGCGCTGCGCATCGAGATCGGGCGCCGCTACTTCGACCTGGCGATGGCGCAGGGCGATCCGCGCTACGTTGGCTATGCGTCTGCCACGCTGGGGCCGATTGCGAAGTCGGCAGCTGGCAACTGGCAGTACTGGATGGCCCTGGGCCTGATCCAGCAGTACAGCCATGATTTCAACGGCGCGGTGCAGAGCCTTGAAAAAGCGAGCGAACTCGATGGGGCCGCTGCAGAGCCGATCGCCTGGCGCGCGGCCATCCACATGGTGCAGGCCAACTACCCGCGCGCATTGGCCGAATGCACGCGGCTCGCGCCCCTGGCGCAACCGGTTCAGGCGCAAGGCTGCACGTCATACGTCATGGCGACCACCGGCCAGCTTGCGCCCGCCTATGACGCACTCTCACGGGCCTTCGGCGAGGGCGCCGGCCAGCCCCCCGAGTTCGCGCTGTGGGTTCGCACGCGGCTGGCCGAGATGGCAACGCGTCTGCGAAAAATCGACGATGCCCAGAAGCACTATGCGCAAGCTCGCGCACTGGGCGTGACCGACCAGTTCCTGCTGGCCTCTTACGCCGACTTCCTGCTCATGCAAGACAAGCCCGCCGAAGTGATAAAGCTGCTGGCCGACTGGGAGCGCTCCGATGTGCTGCTGCTGCGGCTCGCGCTCGCCGGCAAGGCCAGCAAGGACCCCAAGGCGCAGGCGTGGGCCAATGCCCTGCGCGACCGGTTCACCGAAGCAGCTCGCCGGGGCGACAGCCTGCACGAGCAGGAAGCCGCGCGATTCGAGCTCGACATCGAAGCCAGCCCGACCCGCGCCCTGAGCTATGCCACCAAGAACTACCTCACCCAAAAAGAGCCGCGTGACGCCGAGATCCTGATGCGTGCTGCCTTGGCCGCGAACAGCGCAAAGTCGGCCCAGCCCGCGCTCGACTGGTTGCGCACCAGCAAGTACGAAGACCCCGCCTTCGCCGCCATGGCTGACCAGCTGGTGGCCGCAGGAGCGTCGCGATGAAGCGCATCCTTGCCCACATCGCGGTGGTCGTCCTGTCCATGGTTTTTCACTCGGCGGCCCTGGCCCACAAGCCCAGCGACAGCTACCTGACGCTGCGCGGCTCGTCCAGCAGCGAAGACATCAGGGTGCGCTGGGACATCGCCCTGCGCGACCTCGACTACGTGCTCGAACTCGACCGCGATGGCAATGGCGAGCTCAACTGGGGCGAAGTCCGCTCGCGTACCGCCGACATCACGCGCTATGCCACCGAACACCTCGCGCTCACTGCCGGTGACAAAGCCTGCACATGGCAGCCGCCCGCGCCCCTGCAACTGGACAAGCACAGCGACGGCACCTATGCAGTGCTCACGATGAACGCGAAGTGCGAATCGGGCAACCCGCGTGAACTCAAGCTGCGCTACTCCCTGTTCTTCGACGTCGATCCGTCCCATCGCGGACTGGTGCAATGGCAGGCGCCCGGCAGTGACTCTTCGCAGGCCCTGATTTTTTCCACGACCTCCGCTGAACAGATGCTGGCGTTGCAGCCGCAGGGCCCCTGGAGCACCCTGCGCCAATACCTGCTGGACGGCGTCTGGCACATCTGGATCGGCTACGACCACATCCTGTTCCTGCTGGCGCTGCTGCTGCCGGCGGTGCTGGTCAAGCGCGAGGGCCGCATCGAAGCGGCGCCGCGCTTTGGGGGCGCTTTCGTCGAAGTGGTGAAGGTGGTCACCGCCTTCACGCTCGCGCATTCGATCACGCTGACGCTGGCTGCGCTGCAGCTGATCTCGCTGCCGTCGCGCATCGTCGAGTCGGCCATCGCGCTGTCGGTCATCGTCGCCGCGCTGAACAACCTGCGCGGCGGGGTGGGTAGCAAGCGCTGGGTGATGGCCTTTGCCTTCGGCCTGCTGCATGGATTCGGCTTCGCTTCGGTGCTGGCCGACCTGGGCTTGCCGCAGGATGCGCTGCTGCTCGCGCTGATCGGCTTCAATGTCGGCGTGGAAGTGGGTCAGCTTGCCATCGTGGCGGTGTTCTTGCCGGTGGCGTTTGCGCTGCGCAAGACAGCGTTCTACCGCGTGGGCGTGCTCAAGGTCGGCTCGCTGCTGGTTGCGCTGGTTGCGCTGTGGTGGTTCGTGCAGCGAGCGTTCGATATCCAGGGTGGGCCGTTCTGAAGGAAGTGGCTGTCATTGCATGACAGGCAGAGGACGGCGCGCTCTTAAGATATTCACCATGCTCGACCTCCTCATCACCAACGCCACCCTGCCCGACGGCCGGACGAACATGTCGATTGCCGTCGCGGGCGGCAAGATCGCCGAGGTGACCCAGGGCATGACCGCCCCCGGCCTCGAAACCTTCGATGCCAAGGGCAATCTCGTCACGCCGCCGTTTTGCGATCCGCATTTCCACATGGACGCAACGCTCTCATACGGCAACCCGCGCGTGAACGAAAGCGGGACGCTGCTGGAAGGCATCGCGCTGTGGGGCGAACTCAAACCGAGCCTGACGCAAGACGCCATCATCGAGCGCGCCCTCACCTATTGCGACTGGGCTGTTGCGCGTGGGCTGCTGGCCATCCGCAGCCACGTCGACACCAGCGACCCCAGCATGCTTGCGGTCGAGGCGCTGCTCGAAGTGAAGAGGCGCGTTGCCAGCTACATCGACCTGCAACTCGTCGCCTTTCCGCAGGACGGCGTGCTTCGCAGCGCTGGCGGCGTGGCCAACCTCCAGCGCGCGCTCGACCTGGGCGTGGACGTCGTCGGCGGCATCCCGCATTTCGAACGCACGATGAGCGAAGGCGCGGCGAGCGTGAAGCTGCTGTGCGAGATCGCGGCCGAACGCGGCAAGCTGGTGGACATGCACTGCGACGAAACCGACGACCCGATGTCGCGCCACATCGAGACGCTCGCATTCGAGGCGCACCGCCTGGGCCTGCAGGGCCGCGTCAACGGCAGCCACTGCACCTCCATGCACAGCATGGACAACTACTACGTGAGCAAGCTGATCCCGCTGATTGCACAAAGCGGTGTCAGCATCATCGCCAATCCGCTCATCAACATCACGCTGCAGGGTCGCCACGACAGCTACCCCAAGCGCCGCGGCATGACGCGCGTGCCCGAGCTGATGGCCGCAGGCGTCAACGTTGCCTTCGGCGGCGATTGCGTGATGGACCCCTGGTACGGCATGGGCTCGGCCGACATGCTGGAAGTGGCCCACATGGGGCTGCACGTCGCGCAGATGACCAGCCAGGGCGGCATCAGGGCGTGCTTCGATGCGGTGACGGTCAACGCTGCAAAGGTGATGCACCTCCAGGGTTACGGCATTGAAGCCGGATGCGACGCCAGCTTCGTGATCCTGCAGGCGCCCGATTCGATGGATGCAATCCGGTTGCGAGCCAATCGTCTGCGGGTTTTCAGGCGCGGCAAGTTGCTCGCGCAAACACCGGAAGCTGCAAGCTCGCTATCGATTGCGGATAGGCCCGCTTCGACTTCTTTCCTGCTGAGGCGGTAACCGGCCTCGCTGGGCGTCGTTTCAAAACCCGGCTCAGCGCAACACAGCGTCGAGCTCGTGCGTAGCGCGAAGCACACGCGCCGCACTCGCCTGCATGCGCTCGCCGACCTCGCAGAGCTCCGCCAGCCGTGCGATCGACAAGGGTTGGGTTGCTTCCAGGCCGCGGCGCAGAGCCTCTGCCCGGATAGCGAGGTCCATCCTGAGGGCTTCATGCAGCTCGATTTGCTGGCGCACGCTGGGCAGCTTTGCAGGGTGATTCGCGATGACCATAGATCTCTCCTGGAACCTCTGCAGTGTGAGGCTCATGCGCGAATTGCCTCTGTGCGCCAGATCACATAGCGCTTCAAATGAGCGCCTCGTCCTACGCAGGCGGTGCTGTAACACTCTCAAGACAACTTGTAGGGAAGGCGTTCTTCGCGCAGCCCCGTGATCAGTTCGAACTCCGGGTCTTTGTGGACAAGGGTTGTGAACCACCCCGGATCTCGTGGAGGCTGTTTGGTTTAAGTCAGACCGATA
>NZ_JANU01000036.1 GCF_001044395.1 Caenimonas sp. SL110 | reverse complement strand
GCCTCGCGCACTGCCGGGTGCGCGGCCAGCCGCGCTTCAATCTCGCCCAGCTCGATCCGGAACCCGCGAATCTTGACCTGGAAGTCGTTGCGACCCATGTACTCGATGGCGCCATCAGCGCGCCAGCGCGCCAGATCGCCGGTCTTGTACATGCGCGCGCCGGGTTGTGTGCTGAAGGGATCGGCGACGAACTTTTCAGCTGTGAGTTCGGGTCGGTTCAGGTAACCACGCCCCACCTGCACACCGCCGATGTACAGCTCCCCGGCCGCACCGATGGGCACCGGCTGCTGGCGTGCATCCAGGACGTACATGCGGGTGTTGGCAATCGGCCGCCCGATGGGCACCTGCCCTGACGGTTCATCGACCGAGCAAGCCCAGGCCGTCACATCGACGGCGCACTCGGTGGGGCCATACAGGTTGTGCAGCTCGACCTGCGGCATCTGGTCCACAAAGCGCTGCACCAATGCAAAGGGCAGCGCCTCGCCCGAGCAGATCACCCGCTTCAAGCTCGTGCACTGCTGCAACTGCGGCGCCTGCACGAACGCCTGCAGCATCGAAGGCACAAAGTGCAGCGTGCTGATGCGTTCGCGCTCGATCACCTCGGTGAGGTAGGCGGGGTCCTTGTGACCGCCCGGGCGCGCCATCACCAGAGTCGCTCCGCAAGCCAGCGGCCAGAAGAACTCCCACACCGAGACATCAAAGCTGAACGGAGTCTTTTGCAGCACGCGGTCATCGCAATTGAGGCCATACGCCTGCTGCATCCAGTGCAGCCGGTTGACCACGGCGCGATGCTCATTCATCGCCCCCTTGGGCTGGCCAGTCGAGCCAGAGGTGTAAATCACGTAGGCCAGGTCGGTGGCGCCTGCGTCAACCACAGGGCAGGTGCGCGGCTGGTCTTGCCAGGTCTGCCCATCGGCATCCAGCTGCACCACCACTGCGCTGGTGGTGGGCAGCGTGTCGGCCAGGCGAGCCTGGGTGAGCAGCACCTTTGGCGCGCAATCTTGAAGCATGAATTCAATGCGCTCGGGTGGATAGTCCGGATCGATGGGCACATAGGCGCCACCGGCCTTGAGGATGGCCAGCAGCCCGACCACCATCTCGATGGAGCGTTCCACGCAGATGGCCACCAGCACGTCCGGCCCTACGCC
>NZ_JANU01000035.1 GCF_001044395.1 Caenimonas sp. SL110 | reverse complement strand
TGCCTCGCTCGCGAACAGGCGTGCCTCGCTCGCGAACAGGCGTGCCTCGCGGCTTCTCCGCCTGCCGCGCATCCGTGAAGATCTCCCACGCCGCAATGAAGAGCGCCGCGATCACCGGGCCGATCACGAAGCCGTTCAGGCCGAACACCGAAAGCCCGCCCAGCGTCGCAATCAGCACCAGGTAATCAGGCATGCGTGTTTCCTTGCCAACCAGGATGGGACGGAGCACGTTGTCGATGAGACCGATCACCAGCACGCCCCAGGCGATGAGCCCGAGAGCAGGGACGACAGCGCCGGTCGCCAGCAGGTACAGCGCCACCGGCCCCCACACCAATGCGGCCCCCACTGCCGGCAGCAGCGACAGCAGCGCCATGAGCGCGCCCCACAGCAGCGCGCCCGGAATATCCAGCACCCAGAAGGCCAGCCAGCCCAGGGCACCCTGCACGAGTGCGACGACCACGTTTCCCTTGACCGTGGCGCGAACGACAACCGCGAACTGGTCGAGCAAGCGCACGGTGTGTTCGGGCTTGAGCGGCAAGGCGCGTGCAGCCGTCGCGGCAAGGCGGTGACCGTCGCGCAGCAGGAAGAACAGCACGTACAGCATCACGAAAAAGCTCACCACGAAGTCGAGCGTGTTCTGGCCGATGGTGAATACGCGCGAGGTGATGACCTCGCTGCTGCGGCCCAGTGCATCGACGAGCTTGCGTTGCACGGCAGCGAGGTCCGCCACGCCGTACCGCTCCAGCGCGCCGCGCAGCCACTGCGGCAACACATCGATGACCGCCTGGAAATAGGTGGCGACCTGGATCTCGCCGGACTTGAAGCGCTCATAGAAGGCAGTCGCCTCATGCGCGATGGAGACGCTGAGCATCGCCATTGGCAGCAGCACGCTCACCATGATGACGACCAGCGTGCCGAACGCGGCCCAGCCCTCGCGCCCACCGCAGACTTCGACCGAGCGTCTTTGCAGCGCCGAGAAGACGATCGCCATGAAGACAGCCCAGGACACTGCACCTGACATCGGCCACAGGATGGCCAGAAACAGCAGCGTGATGATCAGCACGAGCCAGAGCAATGCCTTGCTCTGCAGTGACGGGGAATTGAGTGGATCGGTATCGTTCATGGGCGCCGGCAAGGTTAACACCGGCCTGAACGCAGATGCCGCCTCCGGGCGGCAAAAAGCCGCCCGAAGGCGGCTTTGAAATCAGGCGCAATCGGCTTTCAGTTCTTCACGTAGTCCGACACGACCTTCCAGCGTGCATCCTGCAGCTGCGACAGGCGGGACAACTCATTGCCCAGGCGCTTCTTCGGGCCGAACTTCGACTCGGGGCTGCCGAACATGTCCGCTGGTATGACCATCGTGTCCATCGCCTTGATGAACGACTCGGTGTTCAGATTGGGGCCGGCCTTTTGCGAGGCAGCCAGGAAGGAGTCGATCAGCTGGTAGCCATAGACCGAGAAGACCGTCGGGTCCTCGTTGAACTTGGTCTTGTACTTGTTGGCCCAGAAGCGGATGGGCTGCGAAGTCTCGTCCAGGTAAGGGTGCTGCGCCGTGTGCGCTGCATAGAAGCCGTCCATCGCCTTGCCGCCCAGCTTGTGGATCAGGTCGGTGTAGGCGGCGCTGGAGCCGATGAAGGTCGGGTTGTAGCCGGTCTTCCTGGCTTCCGCGATAGCGCCGATGGTTTCGCGAATGATGGTGCCGAGCACCACCATGTCGCAGCCGGACGATTTGAGCCTGGCGATCTGCGACGAGAAGTCGGTTGCGCCGCGCTTGTAGCTGGTCTTTTCGGCCAGGTCCATTCCGGCAGCCTTCAGGCCCGCTTCGGCGCCGCGCATCACTTCCAGGCCGAACTCATCGTCCTGGTACATGGTGCAGACCTTCTTGGCGCCCTTGTCCTTCACCAGCTTGGGCACCGCCGTGCGCATCTGGTCATAGTAGGTCGCAGCGAACGAATACTTCAGGCGGTGGAAGGGCTCGTACATTTCGCGCGCAGCCGTGACCGGGAAGAAGTTGATGACGTTCTTTTCGAACTGCACCGGCATCGCGGCCATGTTCTGCGCGGTCCCGATGTGGCCGACCATCGCAAAGATCTTGTCCTGGTTCACCAGCTTTTGCGCGGCGAGCACCGCCTTCTTGGGGTCATAGGCCGAGTCTTCGACGATCAGCTTGATCTTGCGGCCGTTGACGCCGCCCTGTTCGTTGATTTCGTCCACGCGCAGCATCATGCCCAGGCGCACCTGCTTGCCGAATCCGGCGATCGGGCCGGACAGGTCCTGGATAGAACCGAGCGTGATCTCGGTCTTGCTCACGCCCTGGTTGGAGTTCTGGGCGGTGGCCATGGATGCGCCCAGCGCCATGATGGCGAGCGTGGCAGCGGTCCTGATTTTCATGATGTGTCTCCTTTGAATCTTCACCGCGTGAAACTTGCTGGTGATCCGCTGCATTTTTGCCCCGTGGCCCAAGGTGTCAAGCTGGCGTATTCACTTAGGGCTGAACCCTGCCACTGTCCTCACGAATACATCGCCTCGATTTGCGGTGAATACTTCTGCTGCACCAGTTTGCGTTTGAGTTTCATCGTTGGCGTCAGTTCTTCGTCCTCCGCCGACAGCTGCGTGTCGAGCAGGAAGAACTTCTTGATCTGTTCCACCCGCGCGAACTTCACGTTGACCCGCTCCAGCTCGGCCTGGATCAGCTCCTGCACTTGCGGGGTGCGGGTGAGGCTCGCGTAGTTGGAAAACGGCACGTCGTTGTCCTGCGCATACTTTTCGACGTTCTCCTGGTCGATCATCACGATCACCGTGAGGTACGGCCGCTTGTCGCCGATCACAACCGCATCGGTGATGTACGGCGAGAACTTCAGCTCGTTTTCCAGCTCGCTTGGCGTGATGTTCTTGCCGCCCGCGGTGATGATGATGTCCTTCATGCGGTCGGTGATGCGGAAGTAACCGTCGTCATCGACAACGCCCACGTCCCCGGTGTGCAACCAGCCGTCCTTGTCGATGGTCTCGGCTGTTTTCTCGGGCTGGTTCAGGTAGCCTATGAACACGTTGTCGCCGCGCACCATCAGCTCGCCGGTTTGCGGATCGAGCTTCACTTCATTGAATGAAGCGGCAGGTCCGATGGAGCCGGGCTTCATCTTGAGCGCCGGCACACCGGTGGACGCGCCACAGGATTCGGTCATGCCCCACACCTCCAGCATGGGAACGCCCAGCGCCAGATACCACTTCACCAGCTCGGGCGAAATCGGCGCCGCGCCCGTCACGAGAAAGCGCGCGCGATGGATGCCGATCAGCTTGCGCACGTTGTCCAGCGCGAGCCACCGCGCGATGGTGAACTTGAACTTCAACGCGCCATCGACCGGTTGGCCCGCCATCACCTTGTCTGCAATCTCGCGGCCCACGCCTATGCCCCATGCGTAGGCGGCCTGCTGCACCGGGCTGGCTTCTTTCAGCGCGATCATCACCGCCGAATAGAACTTCTCCCACACGCGCGGCACGGCGGTGAAAACAGTCGGTGCAATCTCGCGCACGTTCTCGGGCACCGTCTCGGGGTTTTCGACGAAGTTGAGGATGGCCCCGGTGTACAGCGCGAAGTATTCGCCGCCCACGCGCTCGGCGATGTGGCACAGCGGCAGGAAGCACATGCGCTCGTCGCGCTCGTCCTGGGCGATCAGCGTGTTGTAGCCGCGCACGGTGTACACGATGCCCTTGTGGCTGTGCATCGCGCCCTTGGGTTTGCCCGTCGTGCCCGAGGTGTACACCAGCATGGCAAGGTCTTCAGGGCGGCAGGCCTGCACACGCTGCATCAATTCGTCGGGATGCTTGGCGTTGTAATCGCGGCCCAACTCGCGCAGTGCGTCCAGGCTCATCACGCCGGCGTCATCCAGGTCGCGCAGGCCCTCCATGTCGAACACCACGATCTTCGTGAGTGCGCCGAGCTGCTCGCGCACTTCGAGCGCCTTGTCGAGCTGCTCGTCGTCTTCCACGAAGAGCACGGTGGTGCCGGAGTCCTCGCACAGGTACTGCACCTGCGACGCCGCGTCGGTGGGATAGATGCCGTTGGAGACGCCGCCGCACGACAGCACGGCCAGGTCGGTGAGCACCCATTCGATGACGGTGTTGGACAGAATGGATGCGGTGTGCCCGCGCTGGAAGCCCAGCGCCATGAGGCCGCCTGCGATTTCGCGTACGGCTTCGCCGGTCTGCGTCCAGGTCCAGGCGCGCCAGATGCCCAGCTTCTTTTGCCGCATCCATGTCTGCGCGCCGCGCTTGTGCACGCCGTTCCAGAACATCGCGCTGACGGTGTCGCCTTCCAGCTTGATGCTCGTCTCGGGCTGGATGTGGGAGAGGTCCCAGAGGTTGCTCATTACTTGTTTGCCTTTCGGTATCGCTCCCTCCCCTTCCGGGGGAGGGTTGGGGTGGGGGCTTGCAGCGCTTGCACAGGTTGCCGTGCCCCCATCCCGGCCTTCCCCCAAAGGGGGAAGCAGAAAAACCATCAACGCCAGTTCTTCTTTTTCTTCCAGCGCCGCTCACCGCGCACGCCTGCTTCCTTCATGCCCAGGTAGAACTCCTTGATGTCGTCCTTTTCGCGCAGGCGCGCGCAGGTGTCTTCCATCACGATGCGGCCGTTCTCCAGCACATAGCCGTAGTCGCTGGCATTGAGCGCCATGTTGGCGTTTTGTTCGACCAGCAAGATGGTGGTGCCGCGCTCGCGATTGATGCGAACGACGATCTCGAAAATCTCTTTCGTGAGCTTGGGCGACAGGCCCAGGCTGGGCTCATCGAGCAGGATCAGGTCGGGCGACGCCATGATCGCGCGCGAGATCGACAGCATCTGCTGCTGGCCGCCCGAGAGCAGCCCTGCATCCTGCGCGGCCCGCTCGCGAAGAATTGGAAAGTAGGTGTAGACCGCTTCCATGTCGCGCGCGATGCCGTCCTTGTCCTTGCGCGTGTAGGCACCCATCAACAGGTTGTCGTGCACCGACAGCAGCGGAAACACTTCGCGGCCTTCAGGCACATGCGACAGGCCCTGCTGCACGATGTGCGCCGGGTCCTTGGCGGTGATGCTCTCGCCCTTGAATTCAATCGTGCCCTTGCGCGGGTCGATGATGCCGGAGATGGTCTTCAAGATCGTCGTCTTGCCCGCGCCATTCGAGCCGAGCACCGTCGCAATCTCGCCGCGACGCACCTGCAAACTCACGCCGCGAATCGCTCGGATCGGACCATACGCCGACTCGACATTCGACAGCTTGAGCACGGGCGTATCGGACACTGCCGGAGGACTTTGGGACATTACGCGGCCTCCCTTCGCAGCGAAGAGACATCGTCTACCGAGCCGAGATAGGCCTCGATCACGCCGGGGTGCGTCTGCACTTCGCGCGGTGTGCCCATCGCCAGCACCTCGCCCATGTTCATCGCGAGCACGCGGTCCGATACCTTGGAGACGAGCGACATGTCGTGCTCGACCATCAGCACCGTGATGCCCAGTTCGTTCTTGATGTCCTGTATCCAGAACGCCATGTCCTCGGTCTCTTCCACGTTCAGGCCGGATGACGGCTCATCGAGCAGCAGCAGCTTGGGTTCGGTGCACAGGGCGCGTGCCAGCTCAACAACTTTTCGCACGCCGTAAGGCAAGCCCGCCACCATCGAATCGCGGTGCTTCTGCAGATCGAGAAAGTCGATGATGCGTTCGGTCTTCTCGCGCGCATCGATCTCGCCGCGCCGCGCCTTCGCAGTGAAGAAGATGTCGCTCCACAGGCTTGTCGTGCGATGGGTGTGCCGCCCGATCAGCATGTTCTGCAACACCGTCGCGTGTTCGAACAGCTCGATGTTCTGGAAGGTGCGTGCAATCCCCAGCGATGCAATCTTGTGCGGGGGCTGCTCGGTGAGCAGGGCGCCTTCGTATTCGATGGTGCCGGTGGTGGGCGTGTAGATGCGGCTGATCAGGTTGAACACGGTGGTCTTGCCCGCGCCATTGGGGCCGATCAGTGTGAAGACTTCGCCGCGCTTCACGTCGAAGCTCACGTTGTTCACCGCCAGCACGCCGCCGAAGCGCACGCTGAGGTTTTTGGCGGACAACAGCGCCGATTGTCCTGAGCTTGTCGAAGTGGTCATTTGAGGCGATCCGACTTCAGGAAGGACTTCTGCCGCTTGAACAGGCCCTTGCGATAGAACGGGAAGATCTGCAGGTAGGTTCGCACCTTGAGCCATCGGCCATAGATGCCCATCGGCTCGAACAGCACGAACATGATGAGCACGAGTCCGTACACCAGCCCTTGCAGTCCCGGTGCCTGGCCGATGACGGCGGGCAGGTAGTCCTTGGTCAGCGAGATCACCTGCGGCATCGAGATCAAAAAGATCGCGCCAAGGAATGCGCCGTGCACCGACCCAAGGCCGCCGATCACCACCATCAGCAGCAGGTCGATCGACTGCAGGATGTTGAACTGGTCGGGCGAGATAAACGTGAGCTTGTGCGCATACAGCGCGCCGCCGATGCCTGCCAGCGCTGCCGAGAGCGCGAACGACAGCGTCTTGTAGCGGGCCAGGTGAATGCCCATGCTCTGCGCAGAGATCTCCGAATCACGTATCGCAACGAAGGCCCGGCCCGTCGGCGAGCGGAGCAGGTTGAGGATGCCCAGCGTCGCAACGATCACCACGAAGAGGCACAGGAAGTAAAAGCCAATCGCTGAATCGACCTTGTAGCCAAAGAGATCGGGGTGCTTGACGTGAATACCCGAATTGCCGCCCGTCACCGATTCCCATCGTGCGAGCACTTCCTCGACGATGAAGCCGAACGAGAGCGTTGCGATACCCAGGTAGATGCCCTTCACGCGCAGCGCGGGCAGTCCCACGATGATGCCCACCGCAGCCGAGAGCAAGCCGGCCAGCACCAGCGCGATCGGAAACGGCACGCCCATGTTCACGAACACCGCCTGCGTGTACGCGCCCACGCCCAGGAATGCAGCGTGCCCGATGGAAAAGAGCCCGGTAAACCCCGCCAGCAGCATCAGGCCCAGGCCCACCACCGAATAGATCAACACGAAGGTGAGTTGGGCGAGCCAGTACTCGGCAAAGAGCCATGGCGCGGCGAGCAACAGCAGCACCAGCGCGCTGTACCAGAACACATGGCCGCCGTGCTTGGCCAGGTTGATGTCCTGGCCGTAGTCGGTCTTGAAGATGAATCTCACGTCAGACTTTCTTGCGGAGTTTCTCGCCGAACAAGCCGTTCGGTTTCACCATGAGCATGACCAGCACCACGATGTACGCGGCGATGTCCTTGAAGCCCTGCGGCAGGTAGAAGCCCGAGAGCGATTCGACGATGCCGATGATCAGCCCGCCGACGATGGCGCCAGGCAGGCTGCCGAATCCGCCGACCACAGCTGCCGGGAATGCCTTGAGGCCGATGAAGCCCATGTTGGCGTGCACGAAGGTAATCGGCGCGAGCAGCAGTCCGGCCACTGCCGCAACCGCTGCGGCCAGGCCCCACACCAGCCCGTTGAGCTTCTTGACCGGGATGCCCATGTAGTAGGCGGCGAGCTGGTTTTGCGACGAGGCCTGCATCGCGATGCCCATCTTGCTGTACTTGAAGATGGTGAAGAGCACGACGCACAGGGCTGCGGTCGCGCCAATCACGACCATCTGCTCTGCGTTGAGCACGAGTGCGCCGACATTCCAGATCTGGTCCTTGTAGGGCACGGGCAGCGTATGGGTTTCGGTGCCGATGCCGGGGATCATGGTGATGAGTCCGCGCGCCACGTAGCCGATGCCGATCGTCAGCATCACGATGGAGAACGCGGGCTGGCCCAGGATGGGGCGGATGACGATTCGCTCCAGCAGCACGCCAAACACCGCCATCGCCGCGATGGCGCTGATCACGGCCAGCCAGAACGGAAAACCCAGCATCGTCATGAGCGCCAGGCCCGCGAACGAGCCGAGCATCATCAGCTCGCCCTGGGCGAAGCTCACCGTCTCGGTGGCCTTGTAAATGAGCACGAAGCCCAGCGCAATCAGGCCGTAGATGCACCCCTGTGCGACTCCGCTGATTACCAGTTGAATGAATTGCACCTGCGCTCCAATCTTGTCTCGTGTGCCGGCTGGTTATAGCTTTAAGCGCGGGCCTCCGATACAGGGTTCTCACCCAATGGGGTGGTGTAATCGCGCGATGAGAGACACAGACGCAGACGCGGTTCAAGTGACCAGGCAGGGCCCGGTCACACTGGTGACACTGGCGCGCCCCGATGTGCGCAATGCCGTCGATGCGCCAACCGCGCTTGCGCTGCATCAGGCCTTCATCGACTTCGATGCGGATGAGGACGCGCGGGTTGCGGTGTTCCACGGCGCGAACGGGCACTTCTGCGCGGGCTGGGATTTGCAGGCCGGCGCGCGGCTGGCCGAGAAGCCGCAAGAGGTCATCGCCGAACTGGAATTCGATCCGTTGCAGTCGCAGCCCGTCGGGCCGATGGGACCGTCGCGCCTGCTGCTGTCCAAGCCTGTGATCGCGGCTGTCTCCGGCGCTGCGGTTGCAGGCGGCATGGAGCTGGCCCTGTGGTGCGACATGCGCGTGATGGAAGAAGACGCCTACTTCGGCGTGTACTGCCGCCGCTTCGGCGTGCCGCTGATCGACGGCGGCACGGTGCGGCTGCCGCGCCTGGTCGGCATGGGGCATGCCATCGACCTGATCCTTACCGGAAGAAAAGTGGAGGCGGCCGAGGCGCTACAGATGGGTCTGTGCAACCGCGTCGTCGCCAGGGGCAAGGCGCTGGAAGCAGCGATGGAACTCGCAGCGCAAATCGCAAAATTTCCGCAGGCCACGATGCTGGCCGACCGGATGAACGCCTATGCGCAGTGGGACTTGCCGCTAAAGGATGCCCTGCTGATGGAATGGCAGCGCAGCAAGCAGCGCATCGCCGATGGCATTGCCGGCGCGGGCCGCTTTGCAGGCGGCGAGGGACGACACGGAAAGTTCTAGATGGAAATGCCGTCGTTCGTGGGAATGGGCCGGGGCCTGCCGGTATCGTCAATCGCCACATAGGTCAGCGACGCCTCGGTTACTTTCACGTACTGCCGCTGGCTGCCGAAACGCTCGGCATAGACCTCGACCTGGACGGTGATCGAGGTTCGTCCGATTCGCGTGACATGCGCGAAGAACGACAGGATGTCGCCGACGCGCACCGGCTGCTTGAAGATGAACTGGTTGACGGCCACCGTCGCCATGCGGCCTGCGACATAGCGGGCCGGGACCACGGCCCCGGCCAGGTCGACCTGGGCCATGACCCAGCCGCCGAAGATGTCGCCATTGGCGTTGCAATCTGCGGGCATGGGAATGACCTTGAGCACCAGCTCCTTGTCCGAGGGCAGTGTGGACTGGAACGCGCTTGAATTCGCCGACATGGGCACAATCTCCGAAAGAACTCCAAGATTGTCCCTCATGCGCCGCTCTGGCGAAATTGCCTCCCCCGCCGCCGTGGCCGCCGACCTGGCGCTGCGCAAATCCGACCGCTCTGACTGGGCGACCCTCAAGCGCCTGTTTCCCTACCTGTGGCAGTACAAGTGGCGCGTGATGGCCGCGCTGGTGTTCATGATCGGCGCAAAGGTCGCCAACGTGAGCGTGCCGCTGCTGCTGAAAAACCTGGTGGACGCCATGTCGTTCAAGCCGGGCGACCCGACGGCGGTGCTGGTCGTGCCGATGGGCTTGCTCGTGGCCTATGGCTTGCTGCGGCTGTCGACATCGTTCTTCACCGAGTTGCGCGAACTGGTCTTTGCCAAGGCGACGCAGGGCGCGTCGCGCAGCATCGCGCTGGAGACCTTTCAACATCTGCATGCGTTGAGCTTGCGGTTCCATCTGGAGCGTCAGACCGGCGGCATGACCCGCGACATCGAACGCGGCGTGCGCGGCATCGAATCGCTGATCTCGTATTCGCTCTACAGCATCGTGCCGACGCTGATCGAAGTGTCTTTGGTGCTCACCATCCTGGCGGTGAAGTTCGATGCGTGGTTTGCGTGGATCACCCTCGGAGCGCTGGCCGTCTACATCGTGTTCACGGTGACCGTGACCGAATGGCGAACGCAGTTTCGCAAACAGGCCAATGAATTTGATTCGGCTGCGCACACCAAGGCCATCGATTCGCTGCTGAACTACGAGACGGTCAAGTATTTCAACAACGAAGAATTTGAGGCGCGCCGCTACGACACCAGCCTGGAAAGCCTGCGCCGCGCGCGATTGAAGAGCCAGACGACGCTGTCGCTGCTCAACACCGGGCAGCAGGTCATCATCGCGGTGGGTCTGGTCGGCATGCTGTGGCGCGCGACTGAGGGCGTGGTGGCTGGCACCATGACGCTGGGCGATTTGGTGATGATCAACGCCTTCATGATCCAGCTGTACATCCCCTTGAATTTTCTGGGTGTGCTGTATCGAGAGATCAAGCAGAGCCTGACGGACCTGGACAAGATGTTCGTGCTGATGGAGCGCGAACGCGAAGTAGCCGACCGCCCCGGTGCCGTGCCCCTTGCTCTGTCCCCCGCCGCGGACTTCCTCCCTCTCCCGCAAGCGGGAGAGGGCCGGGGTGAGGGCTCTCCCTCTTCACCCCAAGACCCCACCGTCCGCTTCAACCACGTCACCTTCGCCTACGACCCCGCCCGCGTCATCCTGCACGACGTGAGCTTTGAAATCCCCGCCGGCAAAACAGTGGCCGTCGTCGGCCCCTCTGGCTCTGGCAAGTCCACACTCGCCAGGCTGCTCTACCGCTTCTACGACGTAGGCATCCCCGGCAACACCAGCGTGGACGGCGGCCGCATCACCATCGGCGGACAGGACATCCGTGAAGTGACGCAGTCCAGCGTGCGGCAGGCGATCGGCATCGTCCCGCAAGACACGGTGCTCTTCAACGACACGGTTGAATACAACATCGCCTATGGCCGCCCCGGCGCGTCGCGCGCCGAGGTTGAAGAAGCGGCCAAGGCCGCGCGCATCCATGGCTTCATCGAATCCACGCCCAAGGGCTACCAGACGATGGTGGGCGAACGCGGGCTGAAGCTGTCGGGCGGCGAGAAGCAACGCGTGGCGATTGCACGCACGCTGCTCAAGAACCCGCCTATCCTGATCTTCGACGAAGCGACCAGCGCGCTTGACTCCGCGAATGAGCGCGCGATACAGGCAGAGATCAAGACCGCAGCGCAGAACAAGACGACGCTGGTGATCGCCCACCGGCTATCGACGGTGGTCGATGCGCATGAGATTCTCGTGATGGACGCCGGCCGCATCATCGAGCGGGGCACGCATGCGCAACTGCTGGCGAAGCAGGGGCGGTATGCGGAAATGTGGGCGTTGCAGCAGCAGGGGAAAGAGGAGTGAGTGGGGGCAGAGCGCAGCGACGCATTAGCACTTCGCTACCGAAAGGTGACGCCAGTCTGGTTGCGCGTGTACGTCGCGACCTTGCGTTGGGTGGCCAACATGCCCAGGAACGCCACCAAATCGGCCGAGCCCATGTCGCGTGGATGCTTGAGGTTGTGCCAGCGGATTAAGAACCGCACCCAGTAGGTACAGGCGTTCTCGGTCTTGAGGCTGTAGTGCAGATACCAGTCCCGCTCGCGGACTCGGTCCAGCAGGCGGGTGGATGGGAAACGTGGTGCTGCCTTCTGCGGGCGTGACGCGAAGTTGCGAGGGCCGCGTCGTCGAAGGAAGTTTTATCCAGCAAAAGTCACAGAAAAGCGAGCAGTGATAGACCGCGTTTGTAAGCTTGCTTGATATACATTGCGCAGAGGTGGTCAGAACTTTGGCGCGGGAGGAAGTTAATGCTGGAGAGGCAAGGACTTAGCGCAGGTGCGCGCCTCGAGGCTTCGCCTTGCGCCGCTTTTATCGAGCAGCGGTTGATCCAGGCATTACGTTAGACGGCAAGAATAAGAGCGCTGATTCTTGGAGGAGACGGCATGAGGAAGTTTGAGGAGAGAGGTAACTGTATTCGGGCCGAGGCCAAAGCGCTGGTCTACCAGTACGAGCAGGCGTCGGACCTTTGCCAGCCTGGAAGAGAGAGCTTGCGCCTGTCCCCGATCTTTCGTGCTTGCGGCTTCGACTGGGGCGAGCACGAAAAGGCTACGTCCTCGAGCCAGCAATACTGGGTTGTTGCCATCATGCGCGAGAAGGCGAGGTTGAGCGCGTCCCTCTGTCTGGTCCGTGGCGGTTCAAGTGAGGAACGCTTTGCCTTCTAACAGGTCGTTCGACGCGGACACGCCGCGGCCTTGCGCTGCAAAGCATACTGGTGAGCTACACCTTGGGGCGCAATGCTGCTGCGCGCCGATCAGCTCCGACGCTAGACCTCACGTTCATGGCCCAATCCATATCTAACTTTCCTGGTGGCTCGAAGAAGCGCGTAACTCGCGCGGGCGCCGCAGTTCGGGATGGTTTGGCAATTGACGAGGATCTTCGGGTAATCGACGAGTGGAGAGCCGCGCATCGCGGAGTGCTGAACACCTTTCAAGCGATCCTGCGGAATAGAACGAGAGATACCAGCATCGCAGTCGCTCAGCGGCACAAACGGAAGCGGACCATCTTTGACAAGCTTCGTCGGTTTTCGCAAATGCAACTAGCACGCATGGATGACGTTGCGGGCTGTAGATTGATCTTTCGAGGAGTAGAAGACCTTTACGCATTTCGAACGGAGTTCCACGAAGCTCGCTTCAAGCACCAGAGACGGAACGACCTCGATAAGTACGACTACATAAAACAACCCAAGGACACGGGGTATCGCGGCGTACACGACGTGTACGAATACGACGTGAACTCCGACGTCGGCAAGAGCTTGACGGGCCTGTATGTCGAAATCCAGTACCGGACGCTGGTGCAGCACGCGTGGGCTACGGCGGTAGAAGTAATTGGCTTCGTGACGGAGAGCCAGCCAAAGTTTCAACAAGGCGACAAACGCTATGAACGTGCGATGGCTCTGGCAAGCGAGATACTTGCCAGAGCTCACGAATCTGCGAAGGGAGCCTATCCCTATCTTTCAGATCGAGATTTGGTGAGGGGTTTCTTAGCGCTTGACCGCGAGCTCCACTTGCTGCGAATGCTTCGGGGGTTAAACGCCACTGACAAAGCAGTATCGGCCAAGAGGAACGCGATTCTCATTATGTCGGCCAACGGCGAACTTGAAGTAAAGATGTACCGGGAGGCACCCGATGCCCTCCGCGCACTGTTCGAATTGGAAAAGGAAATGCCCGATCGCGACATCGTTCTCGTGCGGGCGGACACGAGCGACGAAGTTCGGATCGCATTTCGAAACTACTTCTCGGACGCGCGGGACTTCATCAAGCTCATTGAGGATGGCTGCACAAGGTTGACGCAGCCACGTGTTAAGAAACACGCCCCAAAAAAGATTCTCCGTAAGAGGCCGAGATGAGGTCTAACAGGTCGTTCGACGCGGACGTCCGATCGGTCGGCTTCGCTCGCCTAATGGGCGCCGGTCGACTCGAACGTTATGCAGCCGAGTGAACAATTGGTTTTTCTAGAGGAGTAGCTTGTGACGGAAGATCAAAAGACGAAGTGCCACGCGATCATTCACAGCCATGCTGCGGCGGCTGCAGCGGGGAATGTCATTCCAATTCCAGGACTTGGCATAGCCGTTGATGTTGTGACTATGACGACCATGACAATGGCGCTATGCGCCGTTTTTGGTGGCAGCATCACACAAGAGACGGCGAAATCGCTAGCAATCGCGGCTCTGAAAAACACGGCGCTAAAGCAGCCGATAAAGACGCTCGCGAGAGAACTTTCTAAATTGATTCCTGGTCTCGGACAAGTCATAGCGCCTAGCATCGCCGTTGTCATGCTCGAAGCGACGGGGTGGGTCTTGGCTAGCGAACTCGAGACAAAGTTCAAAGGTCCAGGGGGAACTGCTGCATAACATGTCGCTCGAGACGGAAACACACTTGCATGGGGCGGCCTCGCGGCGAATGGCGGGTTCCGGTCAGCTCCGACTTTAGAACGCTTACCCATCAACTGTGAACTTCCATAGAGGGAAAAAATGCGAAATGCTCTCGCCGTAATTCTTACTGCTACGCTAACCTTGGCCTGCAGCAAGCCACAAGACATCGTCTTCGGCCCTGAGCCGCTCAGACAGATCAGCGAGCAAGGGGATCAATTCAAGAAACTGCCTGAGGAAGATCGAACGCTACTTGTCGCATACCTCGGGGTCACGCAAATTGGCAAGGCATTCGGGGCTGAAACCAAGTCACCAACAGGCCGAACGGTTGGCGAAGTACTAGCCGACGCGCGAGCGTGGAAAGAGAGAGTACAGGCCGCAGAGGCAGAGGCCAAGAAGCGTGAGGCGGAAGCCGAAGCACTGAAAGCTAAGGTTCTGGCAGAACGAAAAGCAATCATGGAGCGAATTTCGTCGAGCGTGGTCGTCGCGATCATCGGAACACGTGTTCTCCCGAAAAACTACGATGCTGGCCGCTACAGCGAAATGCTCAGCATTTCGTATGCAATCGAGAACAAATCTGAGAAGGCTTTTCTCCAGCTCAAAGGCCGCGCTGTATTTAAAGACGCCACCGGAGATCTTGTGGGCTGGCTCCCGGTCGACTTCGATGAGCCAGTCGGTGCAGGCAAAACGTTGAAAACAACTACTGGTCGCGGCTGGAAGCTGAATGAGTTTAGAAACGGAGAGATCGAGAAGATTGCCGGCCGAGAGTTCTCGTCCATGAAGGCAACGTTCGAGCCCGAGTCGATTGCGTTTGAAGGGGGCGAGGTTCTGAAGGCGCCTGAGGTTCGAGAGTAGCGTTCTAACCCTTCCTCATGTCAAACGCTAAATCTCAAAGGGACACATGGACGCCTCTGAAAAAATTGCCCACGACTACTTTGTTCACCGCGGCTTCAAGAGCATCGTGTACGAGCCTGACGGGAACATCCCGCCGGACCTCCTTCTTGACAGTTCAACAGCGGTTGAAGTGCGGCGCCTCAATCAGAACTATTTTGACGCTGCGGGTGCGCAAGGGCTGGAGCAGGTCGCCATTCCGCTGTGGCGGAAGGTGAAGGCGCTCTTCACGAGCATGGGACCACCAATCAGCGGCGAAAGCTGGTTTGTTCACTTCAGGTACGGGCGGCCCGTCGAGCCATGGAAGAGCCTGGAACCCAAGTTGCGCGCGGGACTCACAAGTTTCATGGCCTCACCCACCAAAGGTCGCACCGTTGTCGCGACAGGGCAGGGATTCGAGCTTGAGGTTTTCTGCCGTACTTCCAATCCCCATGCGTCGATGTTCGTGATGGCGGGGTGCTCGGATGAAGAGTCGGGGGGATGGGTTCTCGCCGAAATGGAAACGAACATTCGTTACTGTGCCAGCGAGAAGGCGAGAAAAATCGCGAAGGTGCGGCCGAATTACTCGACCTGGTGGCTGGCTCTAGTCGATCACATTGGTTACGCGCTGGACGACTTCGACCAGGAGATGTTCCGAGAGCAAGTTTCTATTCAGCATAGCTGGGACAAGATCATTTTGATTGACCCTCGTGACCACACGCGCGCGTTTGAGATCTAACTTGGCAGTCGACGCGGACGTTCACGCGGCACGCTGTCGCGTGCCTATGAACCGCCGGTCACTTTTACGTTAGACAGCAGAGCCATGCAGTTTCTTCTCGCCGCGCTCATGGGTCTCCTCGCCGTCGACCTGCTCCTCGTAACTATTTGGATCGCAGTACGCCTCGCTTCCGACACAGCTACCGGCAGTCCAGCGGAGGTGGCCCCCTTTTTCGTGGCAGCGGGGGTCTTCCTGGCATTGGTATCGCTGCTCCTGAATCGAAGGCGGGAGGCATCGAAGGACTACTTGGAGAGTGCGACCGATCTCATTGAGAAGGCCTACGAGGTTTTGAACGACAGGGATGACGCGGGACGACCCAAGAACAGCCGCATCAATTGGCTCACGTCCGCTCGCCTTCTGAGGAAATCTGAACAGATCGCTAGACGAATCACGGATCGAAGCCACGTACAGATCTGGAAGGAGAAGCTCGAGTACTGGAGAGGTAAGTTGCATGACTTAATCCTCCCAGGCAACGAGGGGTTCCCGAGCAGCTATTACGCCGAGAAGCCGGACCACCTCTATGCATGGTCTGACGACGTGCGAGAGCCGCTATCGTTGAAGTCGTTGGCCGTCCTCTATCGGTTCGTGCGATGGCCCGCCGGCCACGAAGACCCCCTAAAGGATGACGAAGGATTCACTGAAGACGAAATCCAGAAGATGGCGATGTTTGGCCCCCGAGGTCTGGGTGAGCTATTGGAAGACTTCCATGAGCTTCGTCGCAAGAAGGAAAAGAAGTGAGTCAAGCGCGTGCGCCACTGTCCAACATGCCAATCGACACGGACCCACAACCGCAGTCCTGCGGCTTCGCCGCTGGTGTTGTGGGCCGGTCATTTTCATCTTGTACCGCATAAGGAGACGCTGTGAGCTATCTGTCAAACTTCGAGCGCTCATTCAGCGAGCACACCTTGGCGGTCATCGAGGAGTACAGCGGCACGTATGACGCAACGCTCTTGATCAACTGCTTGCTAGGTTTGCTCGTAGTTCCAAAGGAAACGGTGCTGAATGCGATTCCGGATACGCCGCTGAGCGAGTTGAAAAAGTGGGGCATCGAACCGGCTTCAATTCGAGATCCGGGCAGGTCGCGGGGTACAAAAGATCCAGATCCAAAGACGTTGCGTGGGTTGGTGGCCAACCTACGTCACTCGGTCGCGCACTTCCGCATACAGCCCGTGCCGAAAGAGGGAGAGGTCAACGCCTTCGAGTTTCGGAACGACAGAGGGCTGAATGCCGTTATCTCCCTCAGCGAACTCCGCGAGTTCGTCAAGAAGTTGTCTGCTCACCTGAAAACCCAGTAGCTCACGACAGGAGAAGCCATGAAAACCTTCATCAAGTTTGTTGCCTTCTTGGTTGGCTGGCTGGTAGGAATTGTGCTGGTTGCTGTCGGACAGGAATCCCAGGGGCAGCAGTACCGGACTGGCATCGGCAATATGGCGGGTTTGTTTATCGGTGGCCTCGCGTGGTGGTTGGTAGCCCGCATGCAACGCCCGCGCGAGTGAAGCGCATGCGGTACAACATGTCGTTCAACACCGACGCCCTGCGGCGTCCGTGCGCTGCGCGCACTCCTGACGCAAGTCGCCGGTTAACTTTGCTTAATGCATTTCAACCAAATTGGCCACAGGCCACACGTCCATGCGTCTATTTGCAATAGTTTTGCTCGCTACGCTTCTCTCTTCCTGTGCCAAGGCACCGGACCCAGCGGTCTGCGCAAGCCTGGACCGGACAATTGACCACAACATCAAGAAGATCGCGCTTACTCTTGTTGAGGGCGAGATCTCTGATAAGGGGGCAATGCAGCAAGCGGCTCGCTACACGATGGTGAGCAGCAGGTTGCAAGTCATTGCGACAAATGTGGAGCTCCAGTCTAAGAACAACTGCCAAGTTCGGCAGGCACCAATCGATCCGTTGGTGTACGAGGATGATGCGATGAAGTGCTTCAGTGCTACTTTGAGTCAGAAGCCTGAGGTAACCTCATTGTGCGAATTCAAGAGCTGGAAGGGCAATGCAAAGTAGGTGGCGGCGCGATCTATCGCCATATGTTCTCAATGCCTAACCAGTGGCTTGAGCCGACTCGCGTCGGCAAGCCG
>NZ_JANU01000034.1 GCF_001044395.1 Caenimonas sp. SL110 | reverse complement strand
GGGGCCGATTACTTCGCTTGATCCGCAATCCACCGCGAAGCGGCTCCGCCTCAGAGTGGCAGCCCGACGTAGTTCTCTGCCAGCACCGTCGATGCCGCGCGTGAGTGGACCAGGTAATCGAGCTCCGCGTCCTGCATGCGCTGCCCGAAGCCTGCGGTGTCGGGGAAGCGGTGCATCAGGCTGGTGAGCCACCACGAGAAACGCTCGGCTTTCCAGATGCGAGACAGGCACTTGCCCGAGTAGCTGTCGATGCCTTCGTTCGTGCTGTCCTTGAAGTACGAGATCAGCGCCGTCGAGAGGTACTTCACATCCGTGGCTGCAAGGTTCAAACCCTTGGCTCCTGTCGGAGGCACGATGTGCGCGGCGTCGCCGGCCAGGAACATGCGACCGAAGCGCATCGGCTCGGCCACGAAGCTGCGCAAGGGCGCAATGCTTTTTTCGATGCTCGGGCCGGTCACGATGGCCTCGGCCAGAGCGGGGTCCAGGCGTCGACGCAGTTCATCCCAGAACCGCGCATCGCTCCAGTCTTCGACCTTGTCGTCGAGCGGGCACTGCACGTAGTAGCGGCTACGCGTGAGGCTGCGCATCGAGCACAGCGAAAAACCCCGCTCGCTGTTGCCGTACACGATGGCGTGAGGGGACACGGGCGGTGTATCGGACAGCACACCCAGCCAGCCGAACGGGTACACCCGCTCGAATTCGCGGACGCGATCTTTCACGGTTGCGCGGCTCACGCCATGAAAGCCATCGCAGCCTGCGATGAAGTCGCAATCCATGCGATGCGTCGCGCCATCTATCGTCCACGTCACGAACGGCTGTTCGCCGTCGAATCCTTGCGGCACGACGTTGCCCGCTTCGTAGATCGTCGTGAGACCGGCAGCCGCGCGCGCTTCCATCAGGTCGCGCGTGAGTTCGGTTTGTCCGTAGGCGGTGACGACCTTTCCGGCCGTCAGGCCGTGAACGTCGATCGGATGACGCGCCCCCGCGAACACCAGCTCTATCGAGTGATGCACGACGCCGTCGCGTTGCACCCGTTCGCCCACCCCGGCTTCGTTCAGCAGTGCAACGGTCACTTCTTCAAGGATGCCGGCCCGGATGCGGCCCAGCACGTAGTCCGCGCTCTGGCGCTCGAAGATGATGTTGTCAATGCCAGCCTTGTACAAGAGCTGGCCCAGGAGCAGGCCGGATGGGCCCGCTCCGATGATGGCGACCTGGGTGCGCATGAGATGCCTTGGAAGTGAACCGCGAGCGTAGGGCCCCCCGGCACTCCATGCCATCGCGCGAATCGGGTGTTGTGCGATCATTGCGCAGTCTGCGCGATGATCGCGCAATCTCGGGACGACACACATGATCGCCAAAGCGGACTTCATCGAAGGCATGGCCAAGGGCATGGCGGTGCTCGAAAGCTTCGACACCGAGCGCCAGCGGCTCAACGCCACGCTGGCCTCGCAGCGCGCGGGCATCACACGTGCGGCGGCCCGCAGGCATTTGCTCACGCTCACGCATCTGGGGTATCTGGAGACCGACGGCAGCTACTTCTGGCTGGCACCCAAGGTGCTTCGGTTTTCCGGCAGCTACCTCGCTTCGGCGCGGCTTCCGCGCTTGCTGCAACCCACGCTCAATCGACTGGCCGTGCACACATCGGAGTCGTTTTCGGCTGTGGTCCTCGATGGCGATCATGTCGTGATCGTTGCCCGCAGCGGCTCGACGCGCGTGCTCGCGTATGGTCTGCATCTGGGTGCGCGCCTGCCCGCACACGCGACGTCCACGGGCAGGGTGCTGCTCGCCGCGACGACCCGCGCTGCGTTCAATGCCTGGATGAAGGGCCGCGAACTGGCCCGGCTGACAGCGCACACCACCGTGGACCCGCGTGAATTTCGCGCGGTGATCGACCAGGTGCGGACGCAGGATTTTTGTGTGGCCAGCGAGGAACACGAGCTCGGTGTGCACGCGCTGGCCGTGCCGCTTCGCAACATGCAGGGCCAGACCGTTGCAGCGCTCAACGTCGTCGCGCCGCCCCAGAAGTTGCAGGCTGCACAGATGCAGAGCGACCTCTTGCCCCTGTTGCTGGAAGCCGCCAGGGAGTTGCGGCCCCTGCTCTGAACACGGTGGGCGGCTTATACCGATTGCCCATTAGCTAACAACAACACGGTCGTTGGAAGCGGTGGGATGCGTCCCAAAATGCGTGCCTGCAGTAACGCATTGAAATCATGAAACAAAAAATCCATCTCATCCTGGCCGGCGCCTTGCTGGCCGCCAGCAGTGTCGCGAGCGCGCAGACGCTGCTCAACGCCTCGTACGACGTCGCTCGCGAGTTCTACAAGGACATCAACGCAGCGTTTGTCCCGGCCTACAAGAAAGCCACTGGCAAGGACGTCAAGATCGACCAGGCCCATGGTGGTTCGAGCGCACAGGCGCGCGCTGTGGCCGACGGCCTCGACGCTGATGTGGTGACGATGAACACCACGACCGACATCGAGTTCCTGGCCGAGAAGGGCGTTGTCGCGAAAGACTGGAACAAGCGCTTCCCGGACAACGCAGCACCGACCACCTCGACCATGCTGCTGCTCACCCGCAACGGCAATCCCAAGGGCATCAAGGACTGGGACGACCTGACCAAGCCTGGCATACAGGTGGTGGTGGTCAACCCCAAGACCGGCGGCAACGGCCGCTACGCGTATCTGGCCGCGCTGGGCTATATCAAGAAGCAGGGTGCCACCGATGCGCAGGCGCAGGAGTTCATGACGAAGCTGTACAAGAACGTCATCGTGCTGGCGCGTGGTGGCCGCGATGCGACCACCGCGTTCCTGCAGCGCAATACCGGCGATGTGCTGGTCACGTTCGAGTCCGAAGTCGAGTCGGTGAACAAGGAATTCGGCAAGGACAAGGTCGATGTGGTGTATCCCTCGACCAGCAT
This sequence comes from Caenimonas sp. SL110, assembly GCF_001044395.1. Classification (GTDB taxonomy): domain Bacteria; phylum Pseudomonadota; class Gammaproteobacteria; order Burkholderiales; family Burkholderiaceae_C; genus Ramlibacter. The sequence continues at coordinate 35,087 of NZ_JANU01000034.1, read as the reverse complement.
CGTGGCCGAGAACCCGGTTGCGGTTGTTGAACGCACGGTCGCCAAAAAGGGCACGGCGGATCTGGCAAAGGCCTACCTGAACTTCCTCTATTCGGATGAAGGCCAGGAGATCGCGGCGAAGCATTCAATCCGCCCGCGTTCGGCTGCGGTGCTCAAGAAGTACGCATCGACCTTCAAGCCGGTCAAGCTGTTCACGGTAGAGGAATTGTTCGGCTCGCTCTCGCAGGCGCAGAAGGTGCACTTCAACGACGGTGGACAGTTCGACAAGATCTACACCGTGAAGTGACGCGATGAGCACCGTGCGCGGCGGCAGCCGCAAGGTGCTGCCCGGCTTCAACCTGACGCTGGGCTACACCCTCTTTTATCTCGGCCTCATCGTCCTGATTCCGTTGTCGGCGCTGGTGTTCAAGACTTTCACGCTGAGCTGGGACCAGTTCTGGGCGGCTGTGAGTTCACCCCGGGTGGTCGCGTCGTATCGGCTCACGTTCGGTGCTTCGCTGATCGCCGCGCTGGTCAATGTGGTGTTCGGCCTGCTGGTGGCGTGGGTGCTGGTGCGCTACGAATTCGCGGGCAAGAAGATCGTCGATGCGCTGGTCGATCTGCCGTTTGCGTTGCCGACCGCCGTTGCCGGTATTTCGCTCACTGCGCTGCTCGCGGGCAATGGCTGGCTCGGGCAATACCTGGAACCGATGGGCATCAAGCTGGCGTTCACGCCGGCAGGTGTGGTGATCGCGCTCATCTTCATCGGCCTGCCATTCGTCGTGCGAACGGTGCAACCCGTGCTCGAAGACAACGAGCGCGAACTCGAAGAAGCCGCGATGTGCCTGGGCGCCACGCGCTGGCAGACTTTCACGCGGGTGATTTTTCCGGCGATTGCGCCGGCGCTGCTCACGGGATTTGCGATGGCGTTTGCCCGCGCGATCGGTGAGTACGGTTCGGTGATTTTCATCGCGGGCAACGTGCCCATGGTCTCCGAGATCACGCCGCTCATCATCATCGGCAAGCTGGAGCAATACGACTACGCAGGTGCAACGGCTGTCGCCGTGGTGATGCTCATGATGTCGTTCGTGCTGCTGCTGGTCATCAATGCCTTGCAGGGCTGGCAACGCAGAAGGTCGGGTGGCGTATGACATCACTTGCAAGCAAACGGGTCCAGACGACCGAGGCGCCGTGGGTGCGCTACACGCTGACCGGCATTGCGCTGGTCTTCATCCTGCTGTTTCTGGTGTTGCCGCTGGGCGCTGTGTTCGTCGAAGCCTTGCGCAAGGGCGGTGCCGCCTACTTCGCTGCGTTGCAGGAGCCCGATGCCTGGTCGGCCATCGAGTTGACGCTGATTACAGCGGCGATTTCGGTGCCGCTGAATCTGGTGTTCGGCATCGCAGCGGCGTGGTGTATTGCGAAGTACGAGTTCCGGGGCAAGGCCTTTTTGACGACGCTGGTGGACCTGCCGTTTTCAGTGTCGCCCGTGGTCGCAGGCCTGATCTATGTGCTGGTGTTCGGCGCGCAGGGCTGGCTCGGTCCGTGGCTGTCCGAGCACAACATCAAGATCGTTTTTGCGGTGCCCGGCATCGTGCTGGCGACGATCTTCGTGACGTTTCCCTTCATTGCGCGGGAACTGATCCCGTTGATGCAGGCGCAGGGGACGGAAGAAGAGCAGGCAGCTATCGTGCTCGGCGCAACCGGCTGGCAGACGTTCTGGTATGTCACGCTGCCCAACATCAAGTGGGGCCTGATCTACGGCGTGATTCTCTGCAACGCGCGGGCGATGGGCGAGTTTGGCGCGGTGTCGGTGGTGTCGGGCCACATCCGTGGGCAGACCAACACCATGCCGCTGCACGTTGAAATTCTCTATAACGAATACCAGTCGGTCGCCGCGTTCGCGGTGGCGTCGCTGCTCGCGCTGCTGGCGCTGGTCACGCTGGCGATCAAGTCGGTGGTGCAGTGGCGCCACGAGCAGGAGATGAAGGCTGCGGGGGCGACGCCGCCGGAGCGGCCGCAGCCCCCACCCCAGTCCACCCCCAGCGGGGTAGGGAGCGAAAACACAGGGTCCAAATCATGAGTATCGAAATCCGCAACGTCAGCAAGCGCTTCGGCGATTTCCACGCATTGCGCGATGTGTCGCTCGACATCGAGTCGGGTGAACTCATCGCATTGCTCGGGCCATCGGGATGCGGCAAGACGACCTTGCTGCGCATCATCGCGGGCCTGGAGACGGCCGATGCGGGCAGCATTTTGTTCTCGGGTGAAGACACCACCGACGTGCATGTGCGCGAGCGCCAGGTGGGCTTTGTGTTCCAGCACTACGCGCTGTTTCGGCACATGACCGTGTTCGAGAACGTGGCCTTCGGCCTGCGGGTCAAGCCGCGTTCGCAGCGTCCCAGCGAAGCGCAGATCAAGAAGAAGGTCCATGACTTGCTCAGTCTGGTGCAGCTCGACTGGCTGGCCGATCGTTTTCCGTCGCAGCTCTCGGGTGGGCAGCGCCAGCGCATTGCGCTGGCACGCGCGCTGGCCGTGGAGCCCAAGGTGCTGCTGCTCGACGAGCCGTTCGGTGCGCTCGACGCCAAGGTCCGCAAGGAATTGCGCCGGTGGCTGCGCCGCCTGCACGACGAGCTGCATGTCACCAGCATCTTCGTCACGCACGATCAGGAAGAAGCGCTTGAAGTGGCCGACCGGGTCGTCCTGATGAATGCGGGCAACATCGAGCAGATCGGCTCGCCACAAGAGGTCTGGGACCATCCTGCGAGCCCGTTCGTGTATGGCTTCCTGGGTGATGTGAACCTGTTCCACGGCCGCGCGCATGAAGGCGAGGTGCATCTGGAAGGCATGCAGATCGTCTCGCCCGAACACGCGGGCGCGCAAAACGCCAAGGCCTCTGCCTATGTGCGGCCGCACGATCTCGATGTGCAACGCTACACGCCCGGCCAGGATGTGGACGAAGCAGGGCGGCAGCGCGGAATCGTGGTGCAATTGAGCCGTGCGATCGTCGTCGGCCCGATTGCCCGTCTGGAACTTATTCCCGTCGGCGACAACCAACCGGCGGGAGGCAATGACGATTCCATCATCGAGGCGCAGATTCCGGCGCAGCAGTTCAGCGAGATGGGGTTGCGAGAGGGCGAGACGCTGGTGGTGACACCGCGGCGCGCGCGTGTGTTTGTGGAGGGCGCCGCCTGAAGGCCGCCCGGTCTGGAGGGTAGCGAAGTTGTTCCACTGGTTTGTGAATGAAGCGCGCCGGGCGCTTGGCGCACCGCGCAAGGTGCTGGCCCTGGTAGCCGCCGTTTGCGTGGGCATGCTGGCCTTCGGCCTTTACCTGCAACACGTGGTTGGCCTTGAGCCGTGCCCCATGTGCATCGTCCAGCGCTATGCGCTCGTGCTGGTGGCGCTGATTGCCGGCATCACCGCCATCGCAAGGAGCCCGAGGCTGCTTGCGGCTGGCAGCGGCCTCATGGTGCTGGTTTCCGGGTTCGGCGCTTTCGTCGCGGCACGCCAGAGCTGGCTGCAATGGAATCCGCCCGAGGTCGCATCGTGCGGCCGCGACTTCTACGGAATGATCGAGACCTTTCCGCTACAGCGCGTGATCCCGATGATCTTCAGGGGCAGCGGTGACTGCACCAAGATCGACTGGACCTTTCTCGGTGCGTCGATTGCGAACTGGTCGTTCCTCTGGTTCGCGTTCTTTGCACTGGTCGGGCTGGTCCTCGCGGTGCGGCAACTTCGTCGATAGGCCGGTCTAGGTACCGCTGGCTTCCTGCGACAGTTGCTGGCGCAGCGCCTTGCCCATGGCGTTGCGCGGAATCTCGTCCATCAGCACCAGCTTGACCGGTGCGCGAGAGTTGAGATGCGCACGGGCGGTCGCCAGCACAGCCTGTTCGTTGAAGTTTTCGCCGCCAACCACTGCGGCCCAGACCTCGTCGTTCTTGCCCGGCCTGCGGTATGCAAATGTCGCGGCGTCTTTCACCCCGGGGACCTTCAGCAGGAACTCATCGACAGCCATTGGGCTCAGCTTCACGCCGCCCGCATTGATCATCTCGTCGGACCTGCCGGTGATGCGAAGCAGGTTGTCCGCGCGCAGGATGCCCATGTCGCCGGGCACGAACCAGCCACCTCGAAAGGCCTTGGCGGAGTTGACCGGATCGCCCATGTACTCGCTGATCATGTAGGGCGTGCGGATCTGCACATGCCCTTCCACGCCGTGGGGGACGGGTTGATCGGCATCGTCGACGATACGCACCTCGGCGCCCGGCACCACGAAACCAGCCGCGTCGGGATGCTTGTACAGCACCGAACCCGGCGCCTGCGCGACCAGTGAAGCTTCGGTCGAACCGTAGATGCCCACGAGGTTGGAGCACATGGTTGCGCGCGCACCCATCATCACAGCGGGCGGAATCGACGAGCCGCCGACTTCGATGCGCTGCAGGCTCGGAAAGCGAACCGGTCGCCCGGAGACCATGGCTACCAGGCCCTGCAGCTGCTGCGGCGAAGCACGCAGGTTCACGACCTTGTGCAGGTTGATCCAGCGCAGCACCTTCTGCGGATTGACTGCGAGCGCGAGCGTTGCGCCGTGCCAGAGCGTGGTCTGCGCCGTGCCAAATCCGCCGATGGTCGACAGCCACATCATGCAAAGGTTGGGACCCTGGCTGATGGGTTCGAGCGACAGCTGGCGGGTGGCCATCATCTCCAGCGTGTGCGTGCTGTGGCCGATGACCTTGGGCGTTCCAGTCGTGCCCGACGACGTGTACATGCGGCACACCGCATGGGGATCTGGAAAACCGGTGCCCATCAACGATGGACGCGCATCGGGACCCGTGTCGGGGATCCACGCGGCGCTGACTTGCACCACATTGCCTTTTGGCGAGAACCCGAGTGTTCGGTCGCAAAGCCAGTGGTCCACCGGGACGCCGGCAGGGATGGGCTCATAGTTGGGCTGGGCCGACACCGTGCGCGTGCCGTTGAGCATGGCGGCCAGTATCAGTACGAGGTGCAGGTAGCCGTCGGACACATAGATCGCCGCAGTCGTGTCGGGTTCTATGCCTTCGCTGCGCAGCCGCGCGGCGAGGCCGGCAACAGCGGTGGCGAGCTGCAGGTAGTTGGCGGCTCCGGAAGAGTGGATGACCGCGATGTCGAACGGCCGCACGCGCGAGTGGTGCCGGATGGCGTCGATGATATTCATGTAGCTATTCTCGCTCGAACAAAAAAAAGCGCCGGGGGTTAGCCGGCGCCTCATGGCCTCAAGCCCTTGCAACGCAAGGGCAGGGCGTCAGAAGATGAACGCGGAAGCGGTCAACTCTTCAATGTTCACCCCGACCAGCATCACCGTGTTGCTCTCACTGTCCGCACTGTGGACGTCCAGACGCAGCAGCACGCCACCTTCGACTTCTTCGATGCGGCCAGACGCCTGGAACGCCGCGAAGTAGGCGAAGTCATCGCTTTCGTCGCCAAGGGCTCGCAGGACGATCTTGTCCCCCTGCCAGGCGTTGAAGTCACCGATCTGGTCGTGGCCGTTGTTGCGGTCGAAGTAGAACTTGTCGGCACCGCCGAACTGGGCGTCCATCGGTCCGTCGTCGAGCGCGATCAGATCGATGCGGGCCGGCATGAAGTAGCCCTGCATCGAATCACCGAACATCATGTCGTTTCCGACGCCGCTATACAGCTTGTCGTTGCCGCCGACGCCGTATTCGTACATGACGTAGCCGTCGCCAACCATGAGGTTGATCGTATCGGCTCCGCCACCATACAGCTCATCGTTGCCGCCGACGTCGCCGTCGCTGATCAGCATCGCATCACCGATGAGTATGTTCAGCGCGTTGTGTTCGCCGCCTGTCAGCACGTCGTTGCCGTGATCGATGGGCTCCCAACCGCGCTTTCCGGCGATCTCGTCGGTAGCGACCTTGCCGCTCATTGGCGGGAAGAAGATCGGGAACGAGTCGGAGAACATGAACGAGTCCACCTCGCCCACATCGCCGAACATCAGGTTGATCGCGATGCCGTAACCATCGTTTCCGTTGTCGCCCGAACCACCCGTGAGCTTGTCCTTGCCCATTTCCACGGTGTCATACACGTCGAATGTGTCACCGGCCATCACGTTGAATACGACTGCATAGCCGTCGGACCCCACCTCGGCGTCTCCGCCGTACATGGCATCGTTGCCACCGCCGGATGTGCCGTCCATCATGTAGCCATCACCAGCCATGATGTTGTAGGCGACCGCCTCGCCTCCATCGCTTGCCCACGCGCCGCCACCCCACATGGAGTCCTTGCCGCCCTGGGAGGCGCCGCCCATACGGTAGCCATCGCCGTTCATGATGTTGATGCTGACCGCCTGGCCATCATCGGAGGCGCCGGAGCTGCCGCCTTCCAGCGAGTCATTGCCACCCTTGCTGTCACCCCACATCGAGTAGGCGTCGCCGACCTCGATGGTCGTGGAGTAGGCGTCGCCGCCGTCGCCAGCGTGGGCTCCACGCCCGATGATCTCGTCCTTGCCGCCGCGCGCGTTCATGTCGAGATCGCTGTCGCAATTGCCGAAGGAGTAGGCGTCGCCGACCAGTATGCTGCTGGCGTACGAAGGTCCCTGCGACACCGGCACGAACGAGGCCGTCAGGAAAGTGGTGCTGGTGGAGCTGTCAGAGACGGCACCAGAGCCCATGATGGTGTCGTTGCCACCCCTGGCATTGCCAGACATGGTGTCGCCCGCATCGCCGACGAACCGGACTTCGGAGTTGTTGTCGGCGGAAAGGTAATCCCTGCCGCCCACCGAATGGCCGCTCATGAACAGCGCGTCACCGGCAAAGAAGATGTCTTCGCCGTCGGAGCCCGAAGTCATAGCATCGGCTCCGCCGCGGGCTGAGCCGTACATGTCCTCGCCGTCGCCGTAGGCCGTGACGTTGATGGCGTGGTCTTCGCCAATGAAAATATCGTCGCCGCCAACTTCGAAAGAGAGTGTTGGCGCATCGCCCCACTCCGAGTCAAAGCTTGACAAATAAATGATTTCGCCGTCGTACCGTACGCGTGCCATGGTCGCTCCTCTGTAGTATCCAGTTGTAAGTAACTACCAATTTATAGCACTGAAAATTCCGCCCACTGTGAATTTTTACAAATAGCGGGTGGCGGTTAACCCTGCACAGCGATCAGGTGAGCTTCTTCACAAAGACCATGCTCTTTCGGTCCCAGTTGTACTTGCGCTTGCGCGCTTCAGGCAGCCACTCGGGATCGACCTGCACAAACCCGCGCTTGAGGAACCAGTGCATGGTGCGGGTGGTGAGTACAAAAATGCTATCGAGACCCATCGCGCGGGCGCGCTGCTCGACTCGCTTGAGGATCTTTTCGCCGTCGCCCTGGCCCTGGCTCTGGGGCGAGGCGGTGAGCGCGGCCATCTCGCCGGTGCGCGATTCCGGGTAGGGGTACAGCGCCGCGCACGCGAAGATCACGCCGTCGTGTTCGATGATGGTGTAGTTGGCGATGTCGCGTTCGATCTCGGTGCGGTCGCGCTTGACCAGCGTCCCGTCCTTTTCGAACGGCTCTATCAGTTGCAGGATGCCGCCCACGTCATCGGGTGTGGCCTCGCGCAGTTCCTCAAGCTTTTCATCAATGACCATGGTGCCGATACCGTCGTGCACGTACACCTCCAGCAGCAAGGCGCCATCGGTGGCAAAGGGAATGATGTGGCTGCGCTCGACGCCGGCCTTGCACGCCTTCACGCAGTGCTGCAGGTAGAAAGCGGTGTCGGTCGGCGTTCGCGCCGGCGGCAACTGGGCCAGCAGCTGTTCGGCCGCAGCCAGGGGCAGTTCGGTGTCGATCGGGTTGTCTTCATCTTCGGGCTCCAGCGGCTTCACGCGCACGCCGGGCACTTCGGTCAGAAAGACGAGCTTGTCGGCCTGCAGCGCAATCGCAACGCTGGTCGCCACTTCTTCCATGGTGAGGTTGAACGCCTCGCCGGTCGGTGAAAAGCCGAAAGGCGACAGCAGCACCATCGCGCCGAAGTCGAGCGTGCGTGTGATGCCGCCAACGTCCACCTTTCGCACCAGCCCCGAGTGCTTGAAGTCCACGCCGTCGAGCACGCCGACCGGACGCGCCGTGATGAAGTTGCCCGAAATGACCCGTACCGTCGAACCGGCCATCGGCGTGTTGGGCAGGCCCTGGCTGAATGCGGCTTCGATCTCATAGCGCAGCTGGCCTGCGGCTTCCTGCGCCGAATCGAGCGCGACTTCATCGGTGATGCGAATGCCGTGGGAGTACTTCGCCTGGTGCCCCTTGGCCTTGAGCTGCTCGTTGACCTGCGGCCGGAAGCCATGCACCAGCACGACCTTCACGCCCATGCTCTGGATGAGTGCCAGATCCTGCGCGATGTGCGGCAGCTTGCCTGCCGCTATCGCCTCACCGGCGATGCCGACCACGAAGGTCTTGCCGCGGTGCATGTGGATATAGGGCGCCACCGAGCGAAACCACGGAACGAAAGTGAAATTGAAGACGGTGGACATCGAGGCTCGCGGTGGGCGTTGGCAAAGGGTGGTGGGGAGGGCGCTGGGCTGGGGCGCAGGGGATCGCGGCAAAGTGTAAGGGATAGGCTCGTTGCCAGCGCGCGCGCGTGACGCTATGGTTTGCGCCATGGATTCGATTGCAGTTGGCTTTTGGGGCGGCTACTTTGGCACGGTGGCGCTGCTCATGGCCGGCTCGCTCGGCGGCTTTCACAAGTCGATGCGCAGGGTGGGCCTGACGGCGTTCCTCTTCGCGCTCATTTCTGCCGTGTTCATGGCCGCCTACATCGGCTGGATTGCGTTCGGTGATGCGTCCACCCGCTGGCGGTGGCTCGCCCACATTTCGGTGATTTCGGCATCGGTGCTGGGGTTGATGGTGCTCGCCATGCTGGGCACGATGCGCAACCCGGTGCGGGCCCGGCAGTTGAAAGTCGGCCAGCTGGTCTTCGCCCTGGGCGTCATCGGTGCAGGTTGGCTGCTGTCTGCGCCCGATGCGGCCTTGTTGTCGACCGTGGCGACGCTGGCGATGGCGGTGGGCATGCTGGTGGTTTGCGTGCGCAGCGCGCAGCGCGGTGACCGCCTGGCCTGGTGGGCCGTGACGGGGGTGTCTTTCATGATCGTGGCCATCGCCGGCGTTGCGTGGATTTCGCGCGATCCTGCCGGGGCCGCAACCTGGATTCATGCCGTGAGCGCTGTCTCGGGCATGGCGTATGTGTCAGTGATGGCTGTGGCCTTGTGGATTCGCTATTCGTACCTGATCGAGCTGCGCGAGGTGGTGGCACACGGCCCGAGCTATGACCCGATCACGCGCATGCGATCCCATTCGGAGACGGGGCAAATGGTGGGCCTCGCGTTTTTCGACAAGGCCCGAAGCGGCTCGCAACCGCTCGGTGTGATTGCGGTGGCCATCGGCAATTTCTACACGCTGGAGCAACTTCATGGCCGCGCAGCGGTGAACCATGCCCTGTTTGTTTGCGCGAGCCGCCTGCGCCGCTGCGTTCCGGCGCAGGTCGAAACAGGCCGGCTCGGCGACGATGGGTTCCTGCTGCTGGTGCGCGGTTTCGACGATGAAGTCATGCTGGCCGGGTTGGCGGCCACCGTCGCCGACAGGTTGCAGCGCCCCGTGGCGCTCAGCACCAGCGCCGCGCCAGCCGACCTGGAGGCGGGCAGTGCTTACTGGGAAGCGCAGGTGGGCGTTGGCGTCAAGTCGGCGCAACCGGGGGAGCGTCCGTCGGTCGTCATCAGCACCGCGAGAGACATGGCGCGCACGGCCTGGACCTTTCCCAGCCGCGTGGCATGGCAGGAACGCGACACCGGCGCCGTCCTGCAGGCCCCCGTGGCGGCGGTCGCCTGAGATAATCGAGGGCTTTGAACGCGTCGCCCTTGTCCCCCGCCAGCATTACCTTCCCCGAATCCCTTCCGGTTTCCGCCAAGCGCGACGAGATTGCAGCCGCGATCGAGGCGAACCAGGTCGTGATCGTGTGCGGTGAGACCGGTTCAGGCAAGACCACACAGTTGCCCAAGATCGCACTCGCGATGGGTCGCGGCAAGCTCAACGCACCAGCAGTGCGTGACGGCGCACCTGCAGTGCGGGGCAAGCTCATCGGCCACACCCAGCCGCGCCGGATTGCCGCATCGAGCGTGGCCAAGCGCATCGCCGAGGAACTGAAGACACCGCTGGGCGAAGTGGTCGGATTCAAGGTGCGGTTCCAGGATCGCCTGTCCAAAGACGCTTCGGTCAAGCTGATGACAGACGGCATCTTGCTCGCGGAGACGCAGACCGATCCGCTGCTCAAGAACTACGACACGATCATCATCGACGAGGCTCACGAGCGCAGCCTCAACATCGACTTCCTGCTGGGCTACCTGCGCGAGATCCTGCCCAGGCGGCCTGACCTGAAAGTGATCGTGACGTCGGCCACCATCGACGCCGACCGCTTCGCAAAGCACTTTGCTTCGGCCAAAGGCCCGGCGCCTGTCATCTATGTTTCGGGCCGCATGTTCCCGGTCGAGCAGCGCTGGCGGCCCTTCGAGGAAACGCGCGATTTCGGTTTGAACGAAGCGATTGCCGATGCGGTCGATGAGCTGTGGCAAGGCGGGGCGGGTGGCGACATCCTGGTCTTTTTGCCGGGCGAGCGCGAGATTCGCGAGGCGGCGGATCACCTGCGCGGTCACCTGTCGCACAAGCCGCTCACGCGCAATGCCGAAGTGTTGCCGCTCTTCGCGCGGCTGTCGCAAGCCGAGCAGGATCGCATCTTCGACAGCCATGGCGGGCGGCGCATCGTGCTGGCAACCAACGTGGCGGAGACATCGCTCACGGTGCCCGGCATCCGCTACGTCATCGACACCGGCACGGCTCGCGTCAAACGATACAGCTTTCGCAGCAAGGTCGAGCAGCTGCTGGTGGAACCGATCAGCCAGTCGTCGGCCAACCAGCGGGCGGGGCGATGCGGCCGGGTCGCCAACGGCATCTGCATCCGCCTGTACGACGAGAAAGACTTCGCCGGCAGGCCGCGATTCACCGATCCCGAGATTCTTCGGTCGTCGCTCGCAGGGGTGATCCTGCGGATGAAGTCGCTGCACCTGGGCGGTGTAGAGACCTTTCCATTCATCGAAGCGCCCACCGGCCGCGCGATCTCGGACGGCTACCAGTTGCTCAATGAATTGGGTGCGGTGGACGATGCGAATGAGCTGACTGCCACCGGCGCTGAACTTGCGAAGCTGCCGCTGGACCCCCGCGTGGGCCGCATGATCATCGAAGGCCGGCAACGCGGCGCACTCGACGAAGTGCTGGTGATCGCATCGGCCCTGTCGGTGCAGGACGTGCGCGACCGGCCGATGGATGCGCAGGCACAGGCCGACCAGCAACACGCCAAGTTCGATGACGAAAAAAGCGAGTTCTCGGGATACCTGAACCTGTGGAAGTGGATTCACGACGCCAGGGGCGGCCACAACAAGGAACACAAGCTCTCCAACCGGCAGTACGAGCAGCTCCTGCGGCAAAACTTCATCAACGTGCGCCGCGTGCGCGAATGGCGCGATATCCATTCGCAACTGCACACGGTCGTCGCAGAGCACAAGTGGCGGCTGAACACCACGCCTGCCAGCTATGAGGAACTGCACAAGTCGATGCTGTCCGGCCTGCTGGGCAACATCGGCATGAAGCCCGATGAGGAAGACGTGTACCTCGGCGCGCGAGGCATCAAGTTCTACAAGCACCCCGGCGCGCACCTGAAAAAGCGGCCCGGCAAGTGGATCGTCGCTGCGGAACTGGTCGAGACGACACGCCTGTTCGGACGCGGCATCGCCAACATCGAGCCGCTGTGGATCGAACATGTCGCTGGGCACCTGCTCAAGAAGCAGCTGCTCGATCCGCACTGGGAGAAGAAGGCGGCGGAGGTCATGTCGCTGGAACGCGCGACCTTGTACGGCCTGGTCGTCTACAGCGGGCGTCGTGTGCCGTTTGCGCGCGTGGACCTGCAAGGCGCGCGCGACATCTTCATCCGCGAGGGACTCGTTGCGGGGCAGTGGGAGACCAAGCTGCCGTTTCTCGCGGCCAACCAGAAGCTGGTGAAACAGGTCGAGGACATCGAGCACAAGTCGCGCCGGCAGGACGTGCTGGTCGACGACGAGCTGATCTACGCGTTCTACGACAAGTTCATTCCGCGCGATGTGTACGGCGGCGCGACCTTCGAGCGCTGGTATCGCGAAGCCTCGCGCACCGAGCCCGCCTTGCTCAAGCTTTCGCGTGACGAGCTGATGCGCCATGAGGCGGCGGGCATCACCACCGAGTCGTTTCCCAAGACCGTTCGCATGGGTGGCGTCGATTGCGCCGCGACCTACCTGCATGAGCCCGGTGATGCGCGCGATGGATTCACCGTGACGGTGCCGCTGTTCGTGCTGAACCAGGTCAGCGAAGACCGCGCCGAGTGGCTGGTGCCGGGCATGCTCAAGGACAAGGTGCAGGCGCTGCTCAAGAGCTTGCCGCAAAGGCCGCGTTCACGTTTCGTCCCGCTGCCCGAATCAGCGATGCGGATTGCGAGTGAGTTGGTCGAGATCGAGAAGTGGGCCGTGGGCTCGCTGACCGACGCGATGCTGAAGATCGTCCGTGCGCAGACCAGCCTGGATGTGAAGCGTGCCGACTTCAAGCTGGACATGCTGCCGGCTCACATGTTCATGAACTTCCGGGTGGTGGACGAGCATGGAAGGCAGTTGGCAACCGGAAGGAACCTGGGTGCGCTGAAGGCTGAACTGGGGGCGCAGGCACGGGGGGCGTTCCAGGCTCTGGCGGGTATGAAGGTGGCAAGCCCGCAGAACCCTCACCCCGGCCCTCTCCCGCAGGCGGGAGAGGGAGCAATAGCCCGGCAGGCGGTAGCGGACAGGGGAGTCAAACTCCCTCTCCCCTCGGGGGAGAGGGCTGGGGTGAGGGGAGCGTCGGACGAAAAATTCACCACCTGGACCTTCGGCGAACTCCCCGAACTCATGGAAGTGCGCAAAGGCGCGACCAGCCTGGTCGGCTTTCCGGCACTCATCGACAAGGGCGACGCCGTCACCATCGAAGTCTTCGACGAACCCGAGGTCGCATCGGCCAAACACCGTGTGGGCCTGCGGCGTCTCTTCGCGCTGCAGGTCAAAGAGGCGCTCAAGTACCTCGAAAAGAACATCCCCGATCTCCAGCGCATGGCCGTGCAATACTTGCAGCTGGGCACACAGGAAGAGCTGCGCGACCAGATCATCGAAGTCGCCCTGGACCGCGCATTCCTGATGGATCCGTTGCCTGCCGCTGCGCAGGAGTTTGCGACCCGCGTCGATCAGGGCCGCGCGCGCCTGACGTTGATCGCCAACGAAGTCGCGCGACTGGCCGCGACCGTGCTGGCCGAATACGCCATTGCCGCGCGCAAGATCAAGGACACCCGATCCGCGCCCGAAGCGACTGCCGATGCGACGCAGCAGTTGCAGCGCCTGATGCCCAAACGCTTCCTCGCGGCGACGCCGTGGCCGCAGTTGCAGCACTTTCCGCGTTACCTGAAGGCGATCACGTTGCGCCTGGAAAAATGGCGCGCCGACCCGGCGCGCGATGCCTCCAAGCTTGCGGAGTTGCGACCCGAAGAACAACGCTACTGGCGACTGGTCGCCGAGCGCAAGGGCGCGGTCGACGACCGCATGCAGGAATTCCGCTGGATGCTGGAAGAGCTGCGCGTGAGCTTTTTCGCGCAGGAGCTTCGCACGCCGCAGCCGGTGAGCATCAAGCGGCTGGACCGGTTGTGGGGCCAGCTCACCAGCTGAACGGGAACCATTGGGGGGTGATCGCGGGTCGATGCGGACTTTGTTCTTCGGTACAAAGCCTGTTTGACGGCCGGGGCGCACGCGCGTACCTTTTTAAGTCATGGACAGGCGCAGTTTTATCGGCTCATGTTCGGCAACTGCCGCATGTGTTACCGCGTCTGCGGCGTTCCAGGCGCGCGCCATTGCCGGTGACGCGAAGCCGCGCCTGTACCAGCGCTCCTTGCTGGTCGATGAGAAGGGCGATGCGATCCGCGCATCTCGCCTGAAGCGGCAGGTCAACTATGTCTTTCATTACCCGTTCGAGGCGACGCCGGTCTTCCTGCTCGACCTGGGCAAGGCAGCGCCGCCGCACTCGCTTTCGACCAGGGACCGTGATGCCTATTCATGGCCGGGCGGTGTGGGAACGGGCAAAAGCGTGGTCGCCTATTCGGCCATCTGCGCGCACCAGCTGGTGTACCCGACACGCGACGTGAGCTTCATCAGCTTCAGGAAAGGCAGGGCGACCAAGGGCGTCCAGGACGGGATGATCCACTGCTGCGCCGAGCACAGCCAGTACGACCCCGCGCAAGGCGCGCGCGTGATGTCGGGGCCGGCGCCGCAGCCCCTGTGCGCGGTGCTGCTGGAGCACGACGCCAGGGCCGATACCTTGACGGCGTATGCGACGCTGGGTGGTGAGTTGTTTGACGAGTTCTTTCGAAAGTACGAAATGAAACTCAGCCTGGATGTCGGTGCGAAAGCGAAGCATCGCGTGGGTGCGCAGGCGACGGTGCGTGAACTGGAGAAGTTCTGCAGGAACGCGATCCAGTGTTGACTTATTGAAGGCACTCGCCGCTGCGCGGTGGATGCCGGATCGGGTCCGGCATGACAACCAGTGGGGTCATTGCGGGCTCGACCCGCAATCCATGACTTCAGCGGCCGTGCCTACAGCTTCGCCAGCCGGTCAATCGCCAGATTCAGCGTTTCATCCTTCTTCGCAAAACAAAAGCGCACTACGCGCTGGTCGAACCCGCTCTCGTAAAACGCGGACAGCGGAATCGCAGCGACCCCGATCTCGGTCGTGAGCCACTTGCAGAAATCGGCCTCACCCAGATCGCTGACCTGCGAAATATCCACGCACTGGAAGTAGGTGCCTTCGCTGGGCAGCACGCGAAATTTGGTGCGCTTGAGACCCTCTCGAAACAGGTCGCGCTTGCGCTGGTAGAACGCGGGGAGCTGCAAATGCGGCTGCGGATCGGCCATGTACTGGGCCAGGCCATGCTGCACCGGCGTGTTCACGGTAAACACATTGAACTGGTGCACCTTGCGAAACTCGGTCGTGAGCGGCTCGGGCGCGGCCACGTAACCCACCTTCCATCCGGTCACGTGATAGGTCTTGCCAAAGCTCGACACGATGAAGGCGCGCGCAGCCAGCCCCGGAAACCGCGCGGCGCTTTGATGCTCCTGGCCGTCGAACACCATGTGCTCGTACACCTCATCGCTGATCAGGAGCACATCGGTGGGCGCCAGCAGATCCTGCAGTTGCAGCATGTCGGCGCGCGTCCAGACAGTTCCGCTGGGGTTGTGCGGGCTGTTGATGATGATCGCTCGCGTGCGGCTGTTGATGGCGGCGGCAATCAGCGCGAAATCGGGGCGGAAAGTGCCTGGTGTCAGGGGCACGCGCACGGCAGTGCCGCCAGCCAGTTCAATGTTGGGTACATAGCTGTCGTAGCAGGGGTCGAGCACGATCACTTCATCGCCTGCCCGCACGACGGCGAGCACCGCAGTGATGATGGCCTGCGTCGCGCCAGCCGTGATGGTGATCTCGGTGGCCGGGTCGTACTTGCGCCCGTACATGGCCTCGATCTTGGCTGCGACCGCCGCGCGCAGCGACGGCACGCCTGGCATCGGCGGATACTGGTTCAGTCCGCTGGTCATCGCATCTGTCACGGCTTGCACCAGCCGCGGATCGCAATTGAAATCCGGAAAGCCCTGGCCGAGATTCACAGCGCCTTTTTCTGTGGCGAGCGCCGACATGACGGTGAAGATCGTGGTGCCGACGGAAGGCAGCTTGGTTTCGAGGTGCGGTGTGCGTGGTTGATTCATTGCGTGGCTCTTGCTCGTGAGATCAATGATTGTGCATCGGGTGATCAAGCCAATTGCGCCAGCTTGCGCAGCGCCCGAATACGGCGCCACACGGTGACTGTTGGCGCCGTCATCTTCAGTTGATGCATGCACACTTCAAGCCTGCCGGTGCGCTCTTGCAATTTGTCGATCGCCCGGCCGAGGTCGCGCGGCACAGCATCGCCGTATGCGCCCTTTGCCTTTTGCATCGCGGCGCGCAGTACGTCGGCACCGGGGTTCAGCATGGCCAGGTCAATGAGGTCGCGGCTATGCACCGAATCGTCGGCCCATCGGTCGGAGTTGGCCAGCAGCTTGGATGCCGCCAGATCGACGGCCCCAAGCGTGTGCACCCCACAAATCTGGTCAGCCGGGCCAGGTGTCTCGAATGCGATTCGCGCTTCGAAAAAAATCTCGAACTTGATGTCCTTATTTGCGCCGCTCACTGTCGTGCGGATGCCGTACTGGTCCGCGCGTACCTCGCGCACCTGACGCAGCGGCTGCGCGCCTTCGCGCTGGAGCACCGAAATGCCGCGTTCTGTGGTGAGGCGCTGCCGCAACTCCCGGTATGCCGCCAGATCACAGACCATGAAGTCGAGGTCGACCGATTCGCGAAATTCATGAGATTTCAAAACGATGGCAGTGCCTCCGCCGAACCAGCACCGGTGTGCGGCCAGAAGTGCGCCGTCCAGTGCATAGAGCACCAGGGCAATCGCCTGATGGTGTTGACGCTCAAACATCGCGATGCTCGTCTCGCAGGGCAGTTCTGAGGTCTTCCAGAAGCTGGCGTTCTGGCGCCTGCATCGCCTTCTCATCGAGGTGGCGCTGGTTGCGCTCATAAATCCCCAGCGCTTCCGCAGGGCTGAGGATCGCCTCTTCATCGAGTTGCCATGCAAGGCGTTTGAGCTCGGGGTAGTCGGTCAGGCGGATGCGGATCGGTATGCTGCCCCTGGCGTGAGCCAGAGCCTCAGGGGCACCATTGGACTCATGCAATGCCAGTCCCAGCCCGAGCGCCTGTGCCACGGCCGCCCAGGCAGCAGCGGTGACCGAAGGTTCGCCCGACTCGATGCGATGAAGGGTCTGGCGGGAGATCTGCGCAGCCTCGGCAGTTTCAACGGCACTCGCGCCCAGGCGGCGGCGTTGTTCGCGCAGGCGCCCCCCCAGATGCTTCAACTGGGCTTTGGCGTGAGCGCTAATCTGCGGAGCTGCTGCTGGCATATGAGTCTCATTTTATACAAAATATTAAATTTGCACATAATGAGAGTCAGTATTTTGGAGTCGGCCAGTCGCTCACATCTCGTAGTCATTGACATGGCCGGTCATGGCCTTGGCGATCAGGTTGCGGTCAAGCCGATCTGAGAGCAGCTCGGCAAACTTGAAGACGAAATTGCGCAGGTAGGCGCTGCGCTTGAAGGCAACGCGTGCCACGTTCTGTCCAAAAAGCGCGCCCAGCGGACGCACCGCCAGGTCGCCGTTGCTGCCGTCATCGCGCACGGCCATTTCGGCCACGATGCCGATGCCCAATCCCAGCCGCACGTACGTCTTGATCACATCCGAGTCGATGGCTTCCAGCGCCATGCGCGGCGTGAGCTTGTGCGCTGCGAACGCCTTGTCGATGCGCGTGCGTCCCGTGAATGACGGGTGGTAGGTGATGATCGGCTCGGCGGCGAGATCTTCGAGGTTGATCCGTTCCTTCTTTGCCAGCGGATGGTTGAGCGGTAACACCAGCACGTGCTGCCATTCGTAGCAGGGCAGGGTGACCAGCTCCGGGTAGTCCGACAGCGATTCGGTCGCGATGCCGATCTCTGCGATTTCGTCGATCACCATGCGGGCGACCTGATCGGGCGAGCCCTGGTGCAGGCTGACGTTGACCTTGGGGTAGGCCTCGCGCAGTTTTGCGACCGGCACTGGCAACACATAACGCGCCTGCGTATGGGTCGTGGCGATGGACAAGGTGCCGCTGTCTTCAGCGCTGAACTGCTCGCCGATCCGCTTGAGATTGCCCACCTCGCGCATGATGAGTTCGATGCTCTTGAGCACGTGCTGGCCGGGTTCGGTCACACGCTTGAGACGCTTGCCGTGCCGCGCAAAAATCTCCACGCCCAGCTCTTCTTCCAGTTCGATGATCGCCTTGGACACGCCCGGTTGCGAGGTGTGGAGCGCCTTCGCCGCCTCTGTCAGGTTGAGGTTTCGACGTACGGCTTCCTGCACAAACCGGAACTGGTGGAGATTCATATCGAATTTCTACTAAGAGAGTCGTTCATTATGCATGCTTGGATGATGTCCGCTGCCGCAATGGCAAACCGGCCGGACGCTGCATGGCTTGCGGATCAAGTCCGCAATGACGGCATCAGGCGCTTATCGCGGACAGGCAATTTCCGAGAGCAGATCCAGCACCAGCGGATGCTCGCCAACAGGCGCCATCAACGCAATGTCGAGCGCCGGATGGTCACGCCGCAAGGCTTCCACCAGCACGGGCAGGTCCTCCCTGACATGCCGACCCGCGCCCAAAAACATCGGAACGATCGTGACCTGCGTCGTTCCTGCCGCTACCAGGTCGCGCACTGAAGTCCCCAGATCAGGTTGCGCGAGCTCGAGAAACGCGCATCGCACCACCACTGCGGGCGATCGCTGCGCAATCCGTGCCGCAACCGCATCCATCGGCGCACGCCACAACGGATCGCGCGACCCGTGGCCAAAGAGAACAATAGCCCGCGTCATCTTGTCCTCATCGTCGTAACACCAGCCATCCAAATGCCCCCAGTGACAACGCCGAATAGATCAGCCCCGGCGCAGCAGCGGTGAGCCACGGCCTCCAGTTCTGCAGATTGCCGACGTAGCCGAACACGTTGTTCAGCAAGAAGAAGCTGATGCCGATCAGCACGCCGCCGAAAACATAGCTCGTGATGCCGCCCGAACGGAAATGCAGGTACGCAAAGGGCAGGGCGAGAACCACCATCACCATGCAGCTGAGCGGATAGAACACCTTGCGCCAGAACTCGATTTCGTAGCGCTGCGCCGACTGGGCGTTGGCTTCGAGGTGGCGGACGTACTGGAACAGGTCGATCGTGCTCATGCGATCGGGCTTGAGCAGCGCCACCGAGACCATCTCGGGCGTGATTTCAGTCGGCCAGCGCAGGCTGGGCAGGTTGACTCGCTGCACCTTTGCTGACTCCGCGCCCGGCGAGCTGAATTCGCTGCGCTCCAGGTTCTCGAGCATCCAGGCGCCGTCCCTGCCGAATTTCGCCCTGGGCGCCTGCGTCACTGAAACAAGAAAGCCCTGCGCATCGGATTCGAAGATGCGCACCCGTTCCATGTCGCCCTGCGGCGTGATGGCCGCGACATTGACGTTGTAGGTCTTGTTCGACTGCCGCTCCTTCAGCCACGCGCCCGTCTGCCCGATGCTCAGGCCGCCATCGACGCGGGCCTTGAGCAGTTGCGCATTGCGATCAGACACGGGGGCCAGGTAGTCGCCCGCTGCAAACGTCAGGATGGTGAAGACTGCGCCGAGCGCCAGCAGCGTTCGCATTGCGCGCCAGGGGCCCAGGCCGCTGGTGCGCAAGATGGTGTATTCGGAGCTTTGCGCCAGCCGAGCCATCACGAAGATGGTGCCGATCAGCACGGTGATGGGCAGCAGCTCATAAAGATGGCTCGGCAGGCGCAGCACCACATAGCCCAGGGCCTGCGTCAACCGGTAACCCGTGACGCCACGGTTGATGTTGGGCAGCTCATCGACGAAATCGAAAAAGAAGAACAGGGCGAGAAAGCCGACCGTCACAAACAGGACGGAAATCAGCACCTCGCGGTAGATCAGGCGGCGAATCGTTTTCATCGGGCGATCAGGCCCTCGCAGTGCTGCGCTTGCGCGCAAAGAGGTCCTTGAACGACCAGTTGTTGTGCTGCTTGGCCAGCCAGAAGATGCTGCCCAGAAATACGGTTCCGTGCAGGCCTATGAGGAAAGCGAGAAAGGTCGCCTTGCCCGAACTGATCCAGCTTTGCCCCAGGTTCAGAAGGTTGAAGTACACGACGAACGCAAAGAGCGCGAACACCAGGTTGCCGCTGCGGCCCGCGCGCGGATTCACGCTGGAGACCGTGATGGCGATGATGACGAAATTGATCGCGCCCAGCGCCAGGCCGATGCGCCATGAAAGCTCGCCCAGGTTCATCCGCGTGGGGTCCTGGAACAGGGCGCGGGTCGAGCGGGTCTTGGCCGGCAGGTTGTCCCTTGCGCCGACCTCGTTTTCGCCGACCTTGTTCAGGAACTCCTGGAACTCGCTGATCTTGAGTTGCGTCTTGCCGGTGGTCTCCAGCCGCTGGCCGTTGGACAGCATCAGGAACTGGCTTTCGCCGATGGTCACGATGCGGCCGCTGCGCGCCGACGTGACGGTTTCCTTGCCATGCTCGTTGGTGGAAATGAAGATGTTGCGGCCCGACTTGGTATCGGCGCTGTCCTTTTCCAGGAAGAACACCCGCTTGCCGCTGGCCGATTCCTGGAATTGCCCGGGCGCGACGCGCTCGAGGTCGCCGCGGTTGCCGTAGCGGTCCTTGAGTTCCTGTGTCTGCGCGTTCGCCCACGGCCACACGATGAGCGCCATGCCGGCGACCACGAGAAGAATGGGCCATGCAAAGCCGAAGAGCGGCCGCAGAAACGACGAGAGCCCGCGACCCGCGCCGAACCAGATCACGGTTTCGCTATCGCCGTACATGCGCGACAGCGTGCCGACAATGGCGATGAACAGCGAGAGCGTGAGCACCGGCGGCAGATAGCCGAGCACCGTGTAGCCCATCACCATCATCACTTCCTGGGGGTTGACGCTGCCACGGGTCGCCTGGCTCAGCGTCCGGATCAAGGTCATCGTCATGACGATGGTGACGAGCACCACCAGCGTTGCTCCGAAAGTGCGGGCGAGTTCCTTGCGGAGTGACGAATGGAATAACATCGGGCGCGGATGGACTCTTGTCGAGAAAAGAACAGGCAATTATGGACTTTGAACTCAAGCCCCTGAATCTCTCTGGCGCCGCGTCAGAAAAATGCGATGCGATCGTGCTGCTGGTCAGCGACACGTTCAAGCCCGGCAAGGACGCCTTGTCCTCGCTCGCGGCCCATGCGGTCAAGGAAAAGCACCTCGAAACCAAGGCGGGCAAGCTTCTGCAGGCCTACCGCAGCTCAGGCATTGCGGCCACGCGCGTGGTGCTGGCCGGTGCGGGCGACGGCTCGGGCAAGAAAGTGCACCAGGCTGTGGTTGCTGCGATCGCTTCGCTTCGAACCTCCAAGGCCAGGCGTCTCATGATCTGCCTGCCAGCCGATGCAGGCGACGACGCGGTGCGGGCTGCAGTAGCCGCCACGGCCGAGGCCAGCTACGTCTACGTCATGACCAAGTCCAAGCCCGAAGGGCGTGAACTGCAGATGGTGACCATCGCGGTGGCAGACCCCAAGCTGCACCAGGACGCCTTCGAGGCCGCCAAGGGTGCGGCCAACGGCATCGAGTTCGCGCGCGAAGTCGCGAACCTGCCGCCCAACATCGCCACTCCGACCCGGCTGGGACAGGAAGCCAAGGGGCTGGCCAAGGCATACGGCTTCCAGTGCGAAGTCATGGGCCCGAAAGAAATTGCAAAGATCGGCATGGGCTCGTTCCTGTCGGTAGCCAAGGGCTCCGAAGAGCCTGCGCGATTCATCGTGATGCAGTACCAGGGCGCGGCAGCCAGCGAAGCGCCGTTGGTGCTGGTGGGCAAGGGCATCACATTCGACAGCGGCGGCATCTCGATCAAGCCGTCTGCCGACATGGACGAGATGAAGTTCGACATGGGTGGCGCGGCCAGCGTGCTGGGTGCGTTCCGTGCCATCGGCGAGATCCAGCCGGCCCTGAACATCGTCGGCCTGATCCCTACCTGCGAGAACATGCCGGACGGCCGAGCCGTGAAGCCGGGTGACATCGTCACCAGCCTGTCGGGCCAGACGATTGAAATCCTCAACACCGATGCGGAAGGGCGCCTGATCCTGTGCGACGCGCTGACCTATGCAGAGCGTTTCAAGCCCAGCGCGGTCATCGACATCGCAACGCTCACCGGGGCCTGCGTGGTGGCCCTGGGTGGTGTGCGCAGCGGCCTGTTCGCAACGGACGACAAGCTGGCGCAAGGTCTGCAGGCGGCAGGTGAAACGGCGCTGGACCCGTGCTGGCGCATGCCACTGGACGAAGAGTACGGCGACGCACTGAAGTCGAACTTTGCCGACATGGGCAACGTCGGCGGCCGAGCCGGTGGCGCGATCACCGCAGCCAAATTCCTGCAGCGCTACGCGACCAAGTTCCCCTGGGCGCACCTGGACATCGCCGGCACGGCGTGGAAGAGCGGCGCAGCCAAGGGCTCGACCGGACGCCCGGTGGGCCTGCTCGTTCAATACATCCTCGACCTTGCAGCGGCTGCACCTGTAGCGCCTGCCGGGGCCGTGAAGAAAGCTGCAAAGAAAGCTGCAAAGAAGGCTGCAACGAAGGCCAAGGCCCGATGAACGTGTTGCTCGCGATGGGCGATGTCAACGCATGACCGATGTCGAGTTTCATTTCAACGCCCCGGACAAGATGGCCTACGCGTGCAGGTTGCTGCGCAAGGCTGCGGCCAAGGGGTCGCGGGTAGCCGTAACGGCTGACGCGGACTTTCTGCGTGAGCTCGACCGCACGCTGTGGACCTTCGACCCGGTGGCCTTTGTCCCCCATTGCGTGCATGACGCACCGCCGCAGGTGCGTGACGTTTCGCCGGTGGTGCTTTGCGATTCGGCGCGCTCGGCCCCCCATGCGCAGGTGCTGATCAACTTCGGCGGCGAAGTCCCCGACGGATTCGAGCGCTTCGAGCGCGTGATCGAGGTCGTGTCGCTGGACGAAGACGACAAGGTCGGAGCCCGCAGGCGCTATCGCCACTATGCAGACAGGGGCTATGCCATCGCACGGCGCGACCTCGTGCTGAAGGAGGCCTGATGCCACTGGCCAGGAAACCGCCCCAGAGCGTGCCGACGCTGACCGAAATCGTGCGGGCTGGCGAGGCAGCCCCTTTGGCTGCGAAGGCAACCCAGGAGCTGCTGGTGACCCGCGTCATGCAAAGGGTAGACCTGGCGCTGGAGCGGCGCCTGCGCGAAGCGATTGCCGCCACCATCCTGGAGCAAACCCGCACGATCACGCCGCTGCTGCGGGTAGAGATCGAGCAGGTGGTGCGAGCCACCGTGGAACAGGCGTTCAGCGAGGAGCTGGCGGCGCAGGCACGCCGGGGTTAGAACCCCTGCATTAGCCCGGCGATAGCTTGGGTAATTCCCCTGATCGGCCTTTCCCCTATGGTTCGGGTCCGGAAATTGCGATATGGTCGCGCCCGTTGAGCTAGAAACAAAATTCTCAACCCAATTCCTTACTCTGGAGGTTAGTTCGCTATGCAAATGAAATTCAAGTTGACGGTAGCCGCTGCGATCGCTGCAGCCTGGGGCATTGCCTCCGCGCAAGACCTGGTCGTCAAGATCGGCCACGTGGCTCCCACGTCGGGCGGCATCGCCCACCTGGGCAAGGACAATGAAAACGGCGCGCGCCTCGCAGTCGAGGAACTCAACGCCAAGGGCGTGACCATCGGTGGCAAGAAGGCCAAGTTCGAACTGATCGCCGAAGACGACGCAGCCGATCCGAAGCAAGGCACCGCAGCCGCACAAAAGCTCGCCGACCAGAAGGTCAACGGCGTGGTCGGTCACCTGAACTCCGGCACGTCCATCCCCGCTTCGAAGATCTACTCCGAAGCCGGCATCCCGCAAATCTCGCCTTCGGCGACCAACCCCAAGTTCACCCGCCAGGGCTACAAGACGACGTTCCGCGTCGTGGCTGACGACGTGCACCTCGGTGGCACGCTCGGCCGTTATGCCGTGAAGGAACTCAAGGGCAAGACGATCGGCGTGATCGATGACCGCACGGCCTACGGCCAGGGCGTCGCCGACGAATTCGAAAAGGCCGTCAAGGCCGCTGGCGGCAAGATCGCCGGCCGTGAATTCACCACCGACAAGGCTACCGACTTCATGTCGATCCTGACCACGATGAAGGGCAAGAAGCCTGACGTCCTGTTCTTCGGCGGCATGGACGCAGTTGCCGGCCCGATGCTCAAGCAGATGAAGTCGCTGGGCATCAACGCCAAGTTCATGGGCGGCGACGGCATCTGCTCCAGCGAGCTGCCAAAGCTGGCCGGCGACGGCATGGCTGACGGCCAGGTTGTCTGCGCGGAAGCAGGCGGCGTTGAAGGCACGCAGAAAAAGGGCATGGAAGACTTCGGCGTGAAGTTCAAGAAGCGCTTCAACGCTGACGTGCAGGTCTACGCACCGTACGTTTATGACGCGGTCAACGTGATGGTTGCTGCCATGGTCAAGGCCGGCTCCGCCGACCCGGCCAAGTACCTGCCGGTGCTGGCCAAGACCGAAGGCTACAAGGGCGTGACGGGCAACATCTCGTTCGACAACAAGGGTGACGTGAAGAACGGCGCCCTGACCCTGTACACGTACAAGGCCGGCAAGCGCGACCAGCTGGCTGTTGTTCGCTAATCGGACTTCGGTCCACCAGAAAAAGCCGCCCTCGGGCGGCTTTTTCGTGGGCGCGTCATTTCGCGAACCAGGCTTTCACGATGCCTTCGGCTGGCTTGTTGCGAAACGACACCGCGATATTTGGAAAAGCAGTGAACGGCATCAATGAATCCGTCTCCCAATAGTCGCCGACCGAAGCAATCAGGGTGGAGCTTGCACTCAGCTGGTTGATGAGTTCGAGCGAGGCTTCATGCACGATCGCCTGCATCGAAAAATCTGTGATGGCTTCTCGCTGGATGCATCCGTCCGGCGACATGTCGATGGCGCCGATTTCTGAAGTGCACGAGGTCTCCTCCATGTACCCCGGTGATGAGAACATGCTCCTTCGCGACTGCATCCCGTAGGACACCATGATGGATTTGCCGAACCCGTCATAGAGGTTGACCATCTGTTGGGGGGCCATGCCAGCCAGGGCAGCCTTGTAGGCGGCGACGGTCAACGATCCGGTCTGGTCGGCCGGATAGGGCGCTCCCAGCCCGATTTCAAAGATGTCGATCTGCGAGGCAAGGTCGGCCTTTTCATGCAACCAGGAGCTGCTTCCCATCAAGGTCTTGCCGCTGTAGTTCAGCTTCAGGTTGGCCAGGGCGGTCTTGTAGCCCGCGTAGAACACTGCGACGGCCTGATCCGACCCGTCCCCTGAGTCATGGAAGAAACAGGCCACGCATCCAAGCTCCCAGACATCCACGCCCAGCCCCTGGAAAAAGACCCCGCGTTCGAGGATGTACTCCTGGTAGGCCCCGAACCACTTTGCGTAGTTGTCGAGCGTGCGCGCCGGGACGCTGAGGGCCGTAGGATTCGACCGGTCGAAGAAGCCCTGGATCTGGTTTCTCATGATCACCTTGATGCCGGCGCCGTGGGCCGCCTGCACGAAGAACGCGAGGTCGGCGTCTGTCATGGAACCGTCTGTGAGCTCGGCCGGCGTGATGTACCAGGAGCCGTCAACCCGGTTTGACGCCCAGTGCCACTGCATGATCGTCACGTATTCGGTGCCCAGTGTCTTGAGCCGGCCCACGGTACGGGTGAGGGCGGCGCGCAGGTCGCCGCTACAGCCCGCCGGCGCGCCTGGCGCGCCTTTGCCGATGAACGCCGGATTGCCCGGTTGCAGGCCAATATCCTTGAGCGTGACCGCGCGTCCGATGCCGGGCTTGAGCGGCGCTCCCTGGACCGCAGGCAAGGGGAACTGGCCGATCCAGCTGGCCGGGTAGGTAATCGTGGACAGGTTCAGGTTGCAGGGGTCGGGGTTGATGTCGGCTTCGGTGGTGGTGGGCGTCAGGTAGCTCTGCGGATATGAAATCAGCGACAAATCGAGCGGTACCGAATAACTGGCGACTGCGTCGCCGTACGACACCAGGCTGTCCAGCGTGACGACGAGGTTTTTGTAGAGGGTATCGCCCAGTCGCAGCACCGGAATCGTCAGCTGGTTCGTGGTGGGGTCGTATCGGTCGAAAACCCCGGAGGTGTTGCTCGCAACGCCAATGCTTTCGAGCGATCGCAGTGTGACCTGCACATCACGGTAGAAGCCGATCCCCACCTGGATGAGTGGGATGGTCAGGGTGTTCGTGGCAGCGTCATACGCATCGACGATCTGTGCGGAAACCGAGGCGTTGACTGTGGCCTGCGCCTGCGGCCGGGCCTGGGGCTGGGTCAGTGGGGCCGAGGGCGCCACCGGATCACTGGCGCCGCCGCATGCCGCCAGGAGTGAGCACCAGGTGCCGGCCGCCAGGATTGGGCGCAGGGTTCGCATATGCATCTCGGTCCCCAGGAGTCGTCAGCACAGCTTTCTCCTAAAGTCACGATGCGGCATTGGTGCAAACCCGAGCGCCGTCAGTCCACCGAAACCGTCCGCAGTCGAAGCGCGTTGGCGATCACGCTGACTGACGACAGTGCCATCGCAGCCGCTGCAACCACCGGCGACAGCAGCAGGCCGAAGAACGGGTAGAGCACACCGGCCGCAAGCGGAATGCCGGCCACGTTGTAGGCGAAGGAAAGGAACAGGTTCTGCCTGATGTTCTTCATCGTGGCGTGCGACAGCCGCCGCGCGCGAACGATGCCCATGAGGTCGCCCTTGAGCAGGGTCACGCCCGAACTTTCCATCGCCACGTCGGTGCCGGTTCCCATTGCGATTCCGACGTCCGCTGCCGCGAGCGCAGGCGCGTCGTTCACGCCGTCGCCTGCCATCGCGACCACACGGCCTTCGGCGCGCAGCCGCTGCACGATGGTCGCCTTGTCCTGCGGGAACACTTCGGCAACAACCTCGTCGATCTGCAGTTCCTTGCCCACGGCTTCGGCTGTCGTCTTGCCGTCGCCGGTGAGCATCACGATGCGCACACCGGCCTCACGCAATGCCTTGAGGGCCGCAGGCGTTGTCTGCTTGATCGGGTCTGCAATGGCCACGAAGCCGGCGAGCTTTCCGGCCAGTGCCACGAAGATCACGGTGGCCGAACGGGCGCGTTGCAGCTCGGCGGCAGCGTTCAGCGGTGCCACATCGATGCTGTGTTCGGCCAGGAACCGCGCAGCGCCACTGACCAGCTGGGCACCACCGACTTTGCCAACCACGCCTTTGCCCACAGGTGAATCGAAGTCGGCCACCTCCAGCAACTGCAACTTGCGCTCTTGCGCTGCGGCAACCACAGCCATCGCCAGGGGGTGCTCGCTCGCTCGCTCGACGCTGGCCAGCCTTTGCAGCAATTCATCTGCCTGGTAGCCGGGGGACGCTTCGATGTGAACGACTTTCGGCCGGCCTTCGGTGAGCGTGCCGGTCTTGTCAACGACGACCGTATCGACCTTTTCCATGCGCTCCAGCGCCTGGGCATCGCGGATCAACACACCGTGCTGCGCGCCCCGGCCGACTCCCACCATGATCGACATCGGCGTGGCAAGGCCCAGCGCACACGGACACGCAATGATCAGCACGGCAACCGCGTTGATGAGGGCGTACGAGAACGCAGGGCTCGGCCCCCAGATCAGCCACACGGCAAACGTGAGCGCAGCAACAAGCAGGACGAGGGGAACGAACCAGCCTGCGACCTGGTCGGCCATGCGCTGTATCGGCGCGCGACTGCGCTGCGCGGCGGCCACCATGTGCACGATCTGCGACAGCAAGGTGTCGGCTCCGACTTTCTCGGCTCGCATCACGAAGCCGCCGGTCTGGTTGATCGTGCCGGCGGTGACCTTGGCACCCATCGCCTTGACCACCGGCATCGGCTCGCCGGTCACCATCGACTCATCGACGGTGCCCCGGCCTTCGACCAGTTCGCCATCGACCGGGACTTTCTCGCCGGGTCGCACCCGCAGCATTTCGCCGGGCTGTATCGTGTCGATCTGCACCGTCTCGTCCGATCCGTCGGCCTTCACGCGGATCGCGGTCCTGGGTGCGAGATCGAGCAGCGCCTTGATCGCGCCGGAGGTCTTCTCGCGTGCACGCAACTCCAGCACTTGCCCCAGCAGCACCAGCACGGTGATCACCGCCGCAGCCTCGAAGTAGATCGCGACCGCGCCGCCGTGCTGACGCAGTTCGGCAGGAAAGAGACCCGGCAGCAAGGTGCCGACCATGCTGTAGAGCCACGCTGCGCCGGTGCCCAGCGCAATCAGTGTGAACATGTTGAGGCTGCGGTTTGTCAGCGAAGCCCAGCCGCGCGTGAAGAACGGCCAGCCGGCCCACAACACCACCGGCGTGGCGAACAACATCTGGACCCAGTTCGACGTCTGCGCCCCGATCAGGTGGCCGATGTCGAAGATGTGGCCCCCCATCTCAAGGATGAAGACCGGCGCCGTCAACGCCAGGCCGATCCAGAAGCGGCGGGTCATGTCCCGCAGTTCGGGGCTCTCACCGGTGTCGCTGGTTGCGATCACAGGCTCCAGCGCCATGCCGCAAATCGGGCAGTTGCCTGGCCCGATCTGGCGCACCTGCGGATGCATGGGGCAGGTGTACTCGCCTGCCTCGCCAGGCTTCACCGCGGAGGTGGGCGTCGCGGGCGCAGCGTGGTGATGATGATGGTGGTCGTGGCTGTGTTCCATGGCAATCCCCTGCTAGCCGCAGCATGATCCCCGCGCCGGGGCCGGCGGTTGACCGGCATCAACTGGAGCGGCCTTGCGGGTTGCGCATCCGCAGCCGCAGCCGCTCTTTGGCGCTGGAGCTGAGGTGGATGCAGAGGTGGATGCAGAAGCGGCAGGCGCCTGCTGGATTTCTCGCGGCGTGTAGCCCGCTTCCTGGATGGCCTGGGCCAGTTCTGCTGTCGAGGCCGTGCTGCTGACCCGAACCAGTTTCTCCTGGATGCGGATGTCCAGCCGCGCTTTGTCGTCGATGCCTGCGATCGCGCGGGTGATGGCGCTTGCGCAGTGGCCGCATGTCATGTCGTTGACCTGGAAGGTGATCATTGCTGTGTCCTTGAGTGGTTGGTGCAGCAAGGATCAAGCTTCCCATCATGTCAGGGTCAAGAACTTTTTTTCGCTTGACCTTGCTACAGGGGCAAGCCTGATAAATTGAACTTTCCGGCCCGTGCTAACCTAACTCCTGTGAAAACGATTCGCGTCTGGCTCCTGTTGCTGCTTGCTGTGCTGCTACCCGTTCGGGGAGCGCTGGCCGTGGCTGTGCAGTGTGCGGATCACGGGTCATCGCAGCGCACACAGGTCCAGCAGGTGGAGCACGCTCAGCCGCTACACGACATGCACCAGATGGAACAGATGGGCCACATGGATGACCATCAGGCGACTGCGCAGCCGGCTCACGGGCACGCTCCAGCTGCCGCTCAAGACCACGCGGACAGCAGCGCGCACGACCACGCCGGCGCAGCAGACAAGTGCAACCTTTGCTCCACTTCCTGCTGCGCGCCTGGCCTCGTAAGCGGCACCATGGCCTTTACCGGGCCGCAGCCTGTGCCGGCTGTTTTCCCGCACCTCCACGCTCCGTCTCCGAGTTTCGTCTCGGACGGCCAGGAGCGACCCCCGCGAACCATCTGACCCATTGAGGCCTCGCCCCGAGGCCTGATGGCGCTCGTGCGTCTGCACGGGCTTCGGCCGACCTGTATTGAGTCGGCAGTTCAGATGATTCGAAAATGAAACAACAAACAAGCTGGGCAAGCCCGGCGATATTGCGGTTGACCGCCATGGCTGCGGCGTCTGCGTTCCTTGCGGGCTGTGCCTCGTTCTCGCCCGATGGCGGATTCGACCAGGTCTCGGCGCTGACGAAAGAACGCACAGGGCAGGGCGTGATGGCCCATCGCACGGATGCGGATGCGCAGGCCGCGCGCAGCCGCGTCGGGGAGCTGCTGAAGGCGCCCCTGACCGCCGAATCCGCTGTAGCGATCGCGCTCTTGAACAACCGTGGCCTGCAGGCCCGGCTCGGCGAGTTGCAGATCGCGGAATCCGATCTGGTGCGTGCGGGCCGGTTGAAGAACCCTTCGTTCAGCTTCGGGCGCATGAGCGGCAACGGCGCCGTCGAGATCGAGCGCGCAGTGCTCTTCGACGTGCTGGGCCTGCTGACCATGCCGGTGGCGACGCAAGTCGGCCAGCGCCGCTTCGAGCAGGCGCAATTGCAGGCCGCGTATGACGCGGTGACCCTGGCGGCCGATACCCGCCGCACCTACTTCGACGCGGTCGCAGCGCAGGAGCTGGTCAAGTATTTCGGGCAGGTCAAGGAGACGGCCGATATCTCCAACGAGCTCGCCAGGCGCATGCTCAAGGCCGGCAACTTCAGCAAGCTCACGCAGATGCGCGAGCAGGCGTTCTATGCCGATGCAACCGCACAGCTTGCGCGCGCAACGCATCAGGCGACAGCCGAGCGCGAAAAGCTCACGCGCCTTTTGGGCCTGGACGGCGAGCAGTTGAAATTCAGGCTGCCGGACCGCCTGCCCGACCTGCCCAGGCAAACGCTGCAACTGCAGAGCGCTGAGCAGACAGCCATGGACAAGCGCCTGGACGTCTTGATGGCCAAACGGCAGACCGAGGCGACGGCCCGGTCGCTCGACCTGACGAAGGCGACCCGCCTCATCAATGTGCTGGAGGTCGGCCTCCACAACAAGAGCGAGTCGGGCGCCTCGCGCGCCAATGGCTACGAGATCGAACTGGAGTTGCCGCTTTTTGATTTCGGCAGCACGCGCGCTGCACGCGCAGAGGCCACCTACATGCAGGCGGTGAACCACACCGCCGAGGTGGCCGTGAACGCGCGATCTGAAGTGCGCGAGGCCCACTCGGCCTATCGCACAGCGTTCGAGCTGGCCAGGCACTACCGCGATGAGGTGGTGCCGCTTCGCAAACAGATCTCCGAAGAGAACCTGCTTCGCTACAACGGCATGCTGATCAGCGTGTTCGAGTTGTTGACCGATGCGCGCGAGCAGGTGGCCGGCGTGACCGGTTATGTGCAGGCGCTGCGCGATTTCTGGGTCGCGGAAACCAATTTGCAGACGGCACTCACCGGCCGGTCGCCCGGCGCAGCCAGCATGTCGCAGCCCAACACATCAGCGGGCGCAGCCCCCGTGCAAGGCCACTGAGCCCAAGGCCACTGAGGAAACAACACACATGTCCAATCGCAGAAGTTTTTTCAAGGCTGCCGGTGCCGTGGCGCTCGGCGCATCTGCTGTGAGCCGCGTGGGCGCCGCATCATTGCCTGAAGCCGTGGTGCAGTCATCTGCCGCCACACAGCCGCCGCCCGCACCATCGACCGGCAGGCCGTTCAACCCGGTCATCACGCTCAACGGCTGGTCGCTGCCGTGGCGCATGAAAGATGGCGTCAAGGAATTCCACCTGGTCACCGAGCCCTGCGTTCGTGAATTCGCACCGGGCATGAAGGTGAACATGTGGGGCTTCAACGGCTCCAGCCCCGGCCCCACGATAGAGGCGGTAGAGGGCGACCGCATCCGCATCTTCGTGACCAACAAGCTGCCCGAGCCCACGGCGATTCACTGGCACGGCATCTTGCTGCCGTCCGGCATGGATGGCGTCTCGGGCCTGACGCAGCCGCCGATCCCGGTTGGCAAAACCTTCGTGTACGAGTTCACGCTGCTGCGGCCAGGCTCGCACTTCTATCACACGCACCTGGACGAACAGTTGCAGCTCGCCCTGGGCATGTACGGCTGCCTGGTCGTGCATCCCAAGGACCCGCGGTTCATGAAAGTGGACCGCGACTACATGTTCATGCTGGCCTCGTACGACGTGGAACCGGGCGCGATGACGCCGCGCGTGAGCACGATGACCGAGTTCAACATGTGGACCTGGAACAACCGCGTGTTTCCGGGCATCGATCCGCTGGTGGCCCGCACCGGCGAGCGGGTGCGCATCCGCATCGGCAACCTGACGATGACCAATCACCCGATCCACATGCACGGCCCGCACTTTGAAGTGACGGGCACGGACGGCGGCTGGGTGCCCAGGGGCGCACGCTGGCCGGAGGTGACGACCGACATCGGCGTCGGGCAACTGCGCGCCATCGAGTTCGATGCGGTCGCGGGCGACTGGGCCATCCATTGCCACAAGAGTCACCACACCATGAACGCGATGGGCCACAACGTCCCGACGATGGTGGGTGTGGACCACCGCGGCCTGGCCGAGCGCATCACCAAGCTCGTGCCCGATTACATGGTGATGGGCGACAAGGGCATGCACGACATGGCCGAGATGGAGATGCCCCTGCCGGACAACACGCTGCCGATGATGACGGGCAAGGGTCCGTTCGGCCCTGTCGGCATGGGCGGCATGTTCAGCGTGGTCAAGGTGCGCGATGACCTCAAGCCCGGTGACTTCAAGGACCCTGGTGCCTACAAGCACCCACCGGGCACGGTGGCCTATGAATACAAGGGCCAGTTGCAGGAGCCCACGCGCGCTGCGCCCACAGCGCCCGGCAAGACCAACCTTTCTGTGCGCCGGCCTTCCGGCCACACCCAACATTGATATCCAGGGAGAACCCATGAAGATGAAACCGAACTTTTTTTACAGCGCCGCTGTAGCTGCTGCGCTCATGGTGGCGGGCGGTGCCATGGCCCACGGCGACGCAGGCAAGACGGCCCACAAGTTTGACGCGAGCCAGGTCGAGGCAACGCCGTTCGGGCAGCAGGGCGACCCCAAGAAAGTGACTCGCACCATCCGGGTGTCGATGAGCGACAAGATGCGGTTCACGCCCGGCGACCTCACGGTGCGCAAGGGCGAGACAGTGCGCTTTGTGGTGGCCAACAAGGGCGCCGTGCTGCACGAGATGGTGCTGGGAACCGCCCAGGCGCTCAAGGACCATGCCGAGCTGATGAAAAAGCATCCGGGCATGGAGCACGACGAGCCCAGCATGGCGCACGTCAAGCCCGGCGCCAGCGGCGAGATCGTCTGGCAGTTCACGCAGGCCGGCGAATTCCAGTTCGCCTGCCTGATCCCCGGCCACTTCGAGGCCGGCATGGTTGGAAAGGTAGCAGTCAAATGAAACGCAGGAATCTTCTCTCACTGGCCGCAGCCCTTGCGGCAACAGCGGCGCTGCCGTCATTGGCGCAATCGTCACTGGCGAAGCCGTCGTTGCCGCAAGTCGATGTGTACAAGAACCCCGAGTGCGGCTGCTGCGGCGCCTGGGTGGATCATCTCAAGGCCTCGGGCTTCGTCGTGAAAGTGCACGAGACAGCCGACACCGCCCCCGTGCGCAAACGCCACGGCATACCCGATGCGCTGGGCAGTTGCCACACTGCCGTGGTCGGTGGCTACGGGGTCGAGGGCCATGTCCCGGCGGCCGATATCAAGCGCCTGCTTCTGGAGAAACCCTCCGCCGCCGGCCTGAGCGTCCCCGGCATGCCGGTGGGTTCGCCGGGCATGGAAGTGGGCTCGCGCAAGGATGCCTACCAGGTGTTGCTGGTCGACAAGGCCGGCCGCACCCGTGTCTTTTCAAGCTATGCCAAGTCCTGATCGGAGAAATGAAATGAACGCAAAACACACGCTGGCTCTCTCTGCGATCCTGCTGTCGGCATCCGTCGGTGCCCAGCAGGCACCACAAGCCGTCGATCACGCTGCTCATCATCTGGCCACTGCGGCGTCTGCCGCGCCGCAGTCCGAGGGCGAGGTCCGCAAGGTGGACATGGAACTGGGCAAGGTCACGCTGCGCCACGGGCCGCTGGCCAATCTCGACATGCCGGCCATGACGATGGTGTTCACCGTTGCGCAGCCCAAATTGCTCGAAGGCCTCAAGCAGGGCGACAAGGTTCGGTTCACCGCTGACAAGAAAGACGGCAGCTACGTCGTGACAGCCATCGAACCGGCGAAATGAAGTGGTGTGGTTCAGCCTGCGTTGACGCAAGTCAATGCGCTGGGCCGCCACCCGCGTACTGTTGGTTTAACCGAAGGATTCCCCATGAAACTCAATCTCCGATTCATCCCCCTGGTGTCTTCCATGATCCTGGCGGTGGGCCTGGCCGGCTGCGCCGCCACCCCGGCCCAGAGCGACGCCCATGTTCACGCTGACAAGTCCGCCAAGCCAGGAATGGGCGGCATGGGCGGCATGGGCGGATCGGGTGGCATGGGCATGATGGACATGCAACAAAAGTGCGAGATGCACAAGAAGATGATGGCTGGCAAGTCCCCTGCCGACCAGCAGGCCATGATGCAGGAACGCATGAAGGCCATGACGCCGGAGATGCGCCAACGCATGGAGGCCATGCACCAGCAATGCAGATAGCCGTAGGCACCACGCGATTGATTTCGTAAGCGTCCTCCTACAACCCGCGCCAGCATTGGCTTTGCGGGGTGTTGGGGTATGCCTGCCGGTTGTGGATGAGCCACAGGTCCAGTACCCTCCACGCCATTGGCCGGGGCACGGCCGCATACCGTATGGGGGCAGGCATGGAAGTAGTGGCAAAGTTACCGGCGGCAGATCAGCAGAGCAGCGAACTCAGGCAGATACTCAAAGCGCTCGGCGCTCTTCGCCGGGGCGAACCCGGCGTGACGCTGCCCACCGAATGGGACGGCGTGCTCGGCAAGATTGCCGCTGAGTTCAATGAGCTCACCGCCCAGACCACGCGCACGTCGCAGAAGCTCAAATCGGTAGAGACCGCGTCTCGCTCCAGCGCCAAGCCCCGGCGCGTCTCCGACGAGAACCTCACGGGCTTCTGGCAAGCGGATATTGCCGTCGTCAACACCATCCTCGATGAGGTGGACGGGCTGGCCGACCATGCCCTGACTTATCTTGCGGCCTTGAACGAATTCAAGCGCGGCAACGCACAGGCGCAGCTGCCCCAGGACTGGAGCGGCGTTTCCGGCAAGATTGCAGACGCATTCAATGATGTGGTGAACGAGAACCTGCGCATGTCGCACGAACTCGCCCGCCTGTCGCGCGTGGTCGGCAAGGAAGGCAAGCTCAAGGAGCGCGCGATCGTGCCCAACGCCAGCGGCTTCTGGCGCGACTCGGCCGAGTCGATCAACTCCCTGATCTCTGACCTGGTGCACCCGACCTCCGAAGTGGCCCGCGTGATCGGCGCCGTGGCGCAAGGCGACCTGTCCAAGTCGATGGCGCTGGAAGCCGACGGAAGGCCGCTGGAAGGCGAGTTCCTTCGCACCGCGATGATCATCAACAAGATGGTGCAGCAGCTGGGCACCTTCTCTGCCGAAGTGACGCGCGTGGCGCGCGAAGTGGGTACCGAAGGCAAGCTGGGCGGACAGGCCGATGTGCAGGGCGTGGCCGGCAC
>NZ_JANU01000033.1 GCF_001044395.1 Caenimonas sp. SL110 | reverse complement strand
GCCCCACAGTGCATCGTTGCCAGCTCCGCCCATCACGGAGTCGTCTCCAACAGCTGGGGCCCTGCATGACAGCCGCGCGTCCGGCATGACAGGCTTTCAGGTTGTCATTGCGGGCTTGACCCGCAATCCATGGTTGCTCAAGCGCAGTCGCCGCTTCGCGGTGGATGCCGGATCAAGTCCGGCATGACATCCGGGGGAGCCTGCCCGCTAACGCCCCCAATCAAAGTTATACGAATACCGCACCAGCAACCGCGGTTCACTACTTTTGCCCGCAGACTTCTTCGTGAGCAAGTTGTCTGCAATCGCCTGCAGGCTGGTGCGTTTGTCGGCGCTTTCCCAATACGCTGTCACACCGAAAGCCCAACCCGCATCGATCAGGTCGCGGTTGGCGTCATCGCGATAGCGTTCGCTGCGCCAGGTCGCGCTAGCTCCCAGCAGCCAGCGATCGGGCAACGCCCACTGCGCGCCCACGCGCAGGTAGTTGCGCGGCAGGAACGGAATGCGCAATCCGGCCATCGCGCCCGTCTGCTTCGCATCCCTATGCACATAGCGCACCGCAATGCTTTGCTGGCGACTGACCAGCCAGTTCATCGCGCCACCAATACTGGAGATGCGGCCTTCTACAAATCGCGGTGTCTCTTCGATTTCGCTTTTTGCGCTGAACACGTCCGGCCGGTCGCGTAGGCTTTCAAGCTGTGTGAGCTCGAAGTCCGACACGGGTGATCGCTGTCCTGCAAGGCCGTTGTCAACGCGCTCGCGATCTGCAAATGCATGCGCGAACCTGTTGCCGCCGAACTCGCCGTCGTACTGAATGCGCGTGCGCTGGTACATGCCGCCCGGTGCAGGCAATCTGTCGTTGACGGCGACGCCCAGCGTGTCCACCGGGCTCAGCGTGCCCACCGATGCGGGCCTGCGCCACCGCTGGCCCACCACGCGAAGCGACTGCAGCGGCGCCAGTGAAAACCGCGCGCCCAATCGCAGGTTCCACTGCGATTCGTCGCTTTGCGCATTCGTCGTATTCGCACCCAATGCCTTCGGGTTCGGCAGAACAAAAAGCGCATCCGAGTCCGACCGGCGAATCGTCGAGTGCTGGCGGAACAGATCGAGCTGCGTCTCATGGCCTTGCTCCCAGCGATGGCGCACCGAGCCCCAGACATCGTTCGCGCGCAGGCTGTATTGCTCGGCAAGGGCAATGCGTACCGGCGCCAGCGTGGTCGTGAGTCCGCCCGACCGCTCTTGCCGTGATCGCTCGACGCCCCAGGACCACTGGCTGCCGCCCGCATCGAACGCGTGACGCAACTGCACATCGCGTTGCGCGATGTCGGCATTGAAGCCGTTGAGCAGGCCGTTCGGCTGGATGATGTTGGTGCGCAGGGCGGTGTTCAGCGCCGCTGCGGTGTCGGGCGAGAAGATCGTGCCCGACACATGGTTCGCCTGCTGGCCGCTGCCGGCCTTCAGCCAGAACTGGTTGACCGGCGTGAGCTTGAAGTTCAGGCCGATGTCCGCGCGCGACTCGTCCTGCACCAGCCGGTCGTCGGGTAGCGATGGATCACGCAGTTGTCCCTTCATGCGCGTCTCGGTCGCGAATGCAAACACGCCGATGTCGTGACGCGGCTTCATGCCAAGACCCAAGGTGAAATTGCGCAGGCGCGCCGAGCTGCCCGTATTGACCGCATCCGCTTGCCCGAAGTCGCCGCTTGCAAAGTAGGCGATGGGCGCAGGCATCACCGACAGGCCGTTGAGTGTGACGGTGCTCGCGACCTGCTTCCAGTCCCCGCGCTCGGCCATCAGGTCCACGCGTGCGTAGTGACCCGGCACGCTCACCAGGCTGGATCGCCGCGTCGGCGCGCCGAACGCAACCGGGTCGGTGAGAAAGCCCTGGAACAGTTCAGAGTTGCGATTGAACTTGCCGGTTTGCCTGTCCGCTAAAAACAGGTGACTGCCGCCCCAGTACGGCGACATGGATTCGTTCGCGTAGTAGCCGGCCCATTCCTCCATGCCGAAGTCGGCCAGGGAGCTGCCGAGGTTGGCGCTGCCTTTCTGGTCGCTGGCGATCTGGTTGAGCGATTTGAGAAACGGCATGCGCTGCTGTGCGTTGCGCGCCGAGTCGATCGCCGCGCCGTATTGCAGCGCATCAGTTGCCGCCATCGTCTGGTACATGTAGGGCAGGGGATCGCGCGGATCGAGTTGCGATGCCTTGGCAAATGCTTCCTGCGCGCGGCTGGTTTCGCCCAGCTGATAGAACGCCACGCCCGCATACAGCCACGCACGCGTGTAGCGCGGCTCGATCAGGCCCGCCTTCAGGAAGTCATCGAGCGCGGCTGCCGTCTGGCCGCTCTTGAGTTTGTAGACGCCCAGTGATGTGAGCGCGGCGTAGTTGTCCGGCTCGCGTGCGAGCAATGTCTCTAACAGCACGCGTGCGGCTTG
Organism: Caenimonas sp. SL110; assembly: GCF_001044395.1. Classification (GTDB taxonomy): domain Bacteria; phylum Pseudomonadota; class Gammaproteobacteria; order Burkholderiales; family Burkholderiaceae_C; genus Ramlibacter. The sequence goes on along the minus strand of NZ_JANU01000033.1, from coordinate 34,616 downwards.
CAGGTTGCCTGCGAATGTTTCTGTTGCGGCCAGTTCTGCGTTGGCCTGCGAGTGCGCAGCATCCGACTTCAGCGATTCGCCCAGCGCATAACGCGCCTGCCGCACGTTCTCGCGCTGCGATTCGATCAGGCCGATGCCGTACCACGCATCGGCGTTGCGCGGCTCGACGGCCAGCGCCTGCGAGAACGCCTCGCGCGCGCCAGATGCATCGCCATCGAGCGCAGCGAGTTCGCCCTGTGCGAGCAGCAATTCGACGTTGCGCGGTGACCTTGCGAGGCCTTCGGAAGCGACCTGCCGCGCCTGCGCCGTCTGGTCTTGCCGCGCCAGCACGCGGGCAAGCAAGGATGCGACACGCGCGTCGCCCGATGCGCGATGCGGCGTGAGCGCATTCGCCGCGCCTGCGATGTCGCCCTGATGCAGCAGCACGTCGGCAAGCAGCAACGCGGCTGTGGAATCGGCGGCTGCGAGCGGCCTGAGTTGCGCCACTGCAACTGCATGATCGCCCGCCTCGATCCGCGCGATCGCCTGCGAATGACGCGTCGCATCGCCGCCTGCCCAGCGGCGCGGCTGCGGCCGCCACGACGACACCCACTGCACACGGCCCGCAGGGTTCACCAGCGTCAATCGCACCGGCGCCTGTCCTTCGCGCGCGACGGCGGCTTCACCTGCACCCACGCTGAGCGAGCCTTTGTCGTTGCTCATCTCGACCACGCCGGACAACACCACCAGCTGTGTCTCGCCATTGGGCGCGACTTCGATTTCCCAGTCGGTGCCGCGCACGCCCATCGTCGCGGTCGGCGTCTGCACTGTCACCCTGGGCTGTCCTGTGTTGGCCCCGCCGGGAGCCGTTTGCGGCTTGGCCTGGCTCCAGGCGCGGCCGGCGGTCAGTTGCAATTGCGTCTGGTTGAACTGCGCGGCATCGGCAATCGTCTTGATCTGCAGCTGGCTGTTCTGGTTGAGCCGCACCTGGGTGCGGTCGGGCAGGTAAATGCCCATCTGGCTGTTGACCAGGGTGCGGACGTAGCCGCCGGCGATGACCTTTTCGTTGACGTTGGCGCCGGACCAGGGCGCCTGTTCGGTGTTTCGCTTTTCGCCTTTGCCCACGAGCAGCACGATCTCGGCGCCCGCAGCGGCAGCAGCCGGTTGCGAGAGCGCGGCCACCGGACCAAGGGCAGCAAAAAGCGCCACCGCCTGCGCAACGTCAGAAATTCTCATCGTGTCCTCCAGCTGCGGGTGAGCTGCGGCCGTCTCCCGGCAATTGGGTGGCGACAAACTCATCCCTATGGGCTATAAGGGCGAACGATACACCTCGATACAGTGCCTGGAGCATTTGAAATGGCCCAACCCGTGCTCGACCCATCGGCGACCCCGATTTTTCCTTCGGTTGCCTCCAGCGCCACAAACCCTCAAGGTGTCACCGTCGCAGCGCTGGTCGTGAATGGGTCCATCACCGACGCAGATGGCACGGTTGAAGCGATCATGGTGACCGACTCGGTGAGCGTGGGTCTGGGGACCTGGCAGTTCAGCACTGACGCCGGGGCGAACTGGCAGAACATGTATGCATCGGGCGGTTTCGGTTACGTGCTCGATGCGTCGGCCCGCATCCGCTTTTTGCCATCGGGCGATGACACGGGCGAGGCTTTCATCCGGTTTCGCGCCTGGGACATGAGCGACGGCCAGGTGAGCGGCATGTTCCAGCAAAGCGGCGTGTCCAACCATATCCTCTTGCCCCAGTTCAGCGCGGCAACCGATACGGCGAGCATCGTGGTCACCGGGGCAAACAGCGCGCCGTATTTCAGCGTGCCCCAGGAGCCGGGAACGATCGTGAACCGGTCCGGCATGAACTTCGCGGCCAACAAGGTCGTCGTGCTGCCCGATGGCAAGTTCGTGGTTCAGGGCAACTTTCGCGTCGATGCGGACGAGATCAATGGCGGCGACATCCGGCTCGCGCGCTACAACGCCGATGGCAGCCTGGACGAGACATTCGGCACCGGCGGATTTCGCACCACGGCGCTCAGTCCGTTGTGGGAATCGTGCCGGGCTATCGCACTGCAGGACGACGGCAAGTTGCTGGTGACGGGCATCATCTCCAGCGGCGCCACAGAGGACATCTTTGTCGCGCGCCTCAATGCCAATGGCTCGCTCGACACAAGCTTTGGCGATGGCGGCACGACCCAGGTCGCGTTCAGCACCCGGCTCGATCGCGCCGCATCGCTGATCATCCAGTCGGACGGCAAGATCGTCGTTGCCGGCCAGACGCGGCTCACCTCCGGTGACAGTGGTGACTTCGCAATCGTTCGCCTCCATGCAAACGGATCGCTGGACACCAGCTTCAGCCTGGACGGCAAGGCCTCTGTGAGTTTCACCCCATCGGGTTCCGATGCGGCGGTGAGCCTGGCGCAGCAGGCCGATGGAAAGATCGTGGCGGTTGGTGCCACCGGCTCATCCAGCGATGTTGCGGTGGCACGGTTCAATGTAGACGGCAGCCTTGATGCGTCTTTCGGCAGCGGCGGCCTGTTCACCTACCCGAACGCGGGTGGCGATCGCGCCCAGAGCGTGATCGTGACACCTGACCAGAAGATCCTGGTGGCCGGTTATCTCTCCACCCCGGCAACGCCGCAGGGATGGGAGATCGGTCTCGTGCGCCTGAACAGCAATGGCTCCCTGGACACGAGCTTCAGCGGCGATGGTGTCGTCACCACCCGCCTGGCCGCCGGCGGCGGGGCGTACACGGTCAAGATGCAGCAGGACGGCAAGATCGTCGTCGGTGGGTATGCCGCGACCCCGGACAACTTTGTCCTGTGGGACTTTGTGCTGGTGCGTTACCTGGACAACGGCTCGCTCGACCCGTCGTTTGGCACTGGCGGCGTGGTGATCACCGACTTCGCGCGCGACCAGCTCGACGAATTCAGCGACGACACGATCTACGACTTCGAGATCCTGCCCGATGGCCGCATCCTTGCGGTCGGGCAAAGTCGCGGCGGCTTCTACCTGGACCTGGGCATGGCGCGCTACATGCCCGATGGCAGCCTGGACCCGACGTTCTCGGCTGACAACCACACCTACACGCTCGGTGGGCAAGCCATCGTGCTGGATTCGCAGGTGCAGGTTTTCGACTCGCAGCTGGGAACCAAAGATGCGATGACCGGCAACTACGCGGGCACCACCCTGACCTTGATGCGCGAGGGCGGCGCGATCGCGTCGGATCACTTCGCGGCCAAGGCAGGCGGTTCGCTCTCGGCGTTGACCCAGGGCAACAACCTGGTCGTGCAATCGGTGCAAGTCGGCACGGTGGTCACGAACGGCGGCGGCCAGCTCACCCTGCAATTCAACAGCAACACCACGCAGGCGCTGCTCGATGCGGTGATGCACCAGATCGCCTATTCCAGCACCGTGCTTGTGTCGCAAGCCGACAAGCACATCGTCTGGACGTTTTCGGACGGCAACACCGGATTGCAGGGCACCGGAGGCGCGCTGGCCGACCAGATGGTCAGCACGGTTTCGTTCCTTGCCATCATCGACGGCACCGATGGCCCCGACACGCTGCAAGGCGGCGACGGACAGGACAGCATCAGCGGATTCGCCGGCAACGACACGCTCACCGGCGGCCTGGGCAACGACACGCTCGATGGCGGCATTGGCGATGACATCGCGGTGTTCAGCAACGACTTCCGCGCGTACACGGTCTCCGAACTGGCAGGTGGCCTGGTTGTGAAGGGGATAGACGGCATCGACGTCGTGCGCGATGTCGAGCTGCTGCGCTTCGCCGACCAGGACTACGCGGTGCAGATCGGTACGGCAGAACCCGAGCAGCTCGCAGGTGGATCGCTCAGCGACCTGATGCGCGGACTGGAAGGCGCGGACACGCTCAACGGCGGGCAGGGCGACGACGCGCTCTATGGCGACGAAGATGCGGATTCACTCGTAGGCGGCGGTGGCATCGACCTGCTCGATGGCGGCACCGGTGCGGACCACATGTCCGGCGGCACTGGCGACGACACCTACATCGTGGACAGCGAAGACGATGTCGTGATTGAAACCGAAGGCCCCGACGCGCGCCCGATGCCGGGTGTCGAGCCGCAAGTGGGCATCGGGTCGGGCATAGACACCATCATCGCGAGCGTGAGCTACGCCATCACCGATGGTGTCGAGAACCTGATCTTGTCCGGTGCGCTCGACATCGACGCCATCGGCAATGCACTGGACAACGCGGTTGCAGGTAACAGTGGCAGCAACGCGATCACGGGCGCAGGCGGCAACGATTCGATCGACGGCGGCGCAGGCACCGACACCGCCATCTATGCCGATACGCTCAGCGCCTATGCCATCGCTGCCCAAGGCGAAGCCCACACTGTCACCTCGGGCGCAGAGGGCGCGGACGAGTTGACAGCGGTTGAGCGGCTGCAGTTCGCCGATGCGCGGGTTGCGCTGGACATGGATGGCCATGCGGGCCTCACGGCGCGGCTGGTCGGCACGCTGTTCGGACCATCCGCCATCTCCGACGCGCAGCTGGTCGGCCATTACCTGGCGCTCTTCGATGCAGGCATGACCTACCAGGAAGTGGCCGATGCGATGCTGGCGTCGCCGCGCTACGCGCAAGCGGCAGGCTCGCACGGCAACGCCGATTACGTCTCGCACATGTTCTTCAACGTGGCCGGCTTTCATGACGCGGGCTTCGAGGCGTTCCTGCTGGACGTGCTGGCGTCGGGCGCATTGACGCAGGCGGGCATCTCGGTGCTGGCAGCGGACACGGACGCGCTCGAATCGCGCATCGGCTTTGCGTCGCTTTCGGTTTCGGGCATCGCGTTCGAGCAGCAGGCTGCATCTGTTGCTGCGGGTGACGGGTTCGGCAACTTCCTGCTGGGCACCTCGGGCGCGGATCACCTCACGGGCCGCGCTGGCAATGACACGCTGACAGGCGACGCGGGCCACGACACGATCGATGGTGGCTCGGGCCTGGACGTTGCAATCTTTGCGTCGGCCAGGAGCCAGGCGATCCTGACGCGCGACGACCAGGGCCTGCAAGTCATGGTCGGCGCTGAAACAGACCGGCTGGTTGCGGTGGAGCGCACCCAGTTCACCGACCTCGCAGTGGCGTGGGATATCGAGGGCAACGCAGGCACCGTCGCCAAGCTCATTGGCGCGCTCTTTGGTGTGCCTGCGCTGCAAGACGAGGCATTGGTGGCGACCTATCTGGGCATGCTCGACAACGGCATGACGTACGAGCAGGTGGCGGGCGCGGCGGCGGCATCGACGCGGTTTGGCAGCGAGGCGGGTTCGCACACGAACGAAGCCTTTGTGGACCGCGTGTACTACAACATTGCGAATTTTTTTCCTTCGCCCGAAGTGCGCGCGGAGCTGGTGGGCTACATCGAAGCAGGGCAGACCCAGGCGTGGTTCGCCGTGCAGGCGGCAGAGGTGAGCTACAACCTGGCCAACGTCAACCTGCCGGCGCTTGAGTTGACGGGACTTGAGTACAGCGTGGTTTGAAGTCGAACTTTCAGGAGCAGCGAACATGGCAGTCTTCAACGGTGGATCGGGCATCGACAACTACTTCGGCACGCCTGACGACGACACGATCTTCGGGTTTGGCGGCAACGACAACCTGGGCGGCGGCTCGGGCAACGACTCCATCGACGGCGGCGAAGGCGATGACTACCTGCAGGGCGGCTCGGGCAACGACACGCTGATCGGTGGCAACGGCTTCGACACCGTTGCCTTCGATGGCGCGTTCACTGGGGTGGTCGTGAATCTTGCGACCGGTGCGGTGAGCGATGGGCAGGGCGGCACCGACACCATTTCGGGCATCGACGCCGTCAACGGCACGCAGTTCAACGACTCGCTGACCGGCTCGACCGGCACCAACTTTTTCCGCCCCGGGCTCGGAGACGACACCATCGTGGGCAATGGTGGAAGCGATGTGGTGATGTACGAAGGCAATGGCGGCGCTGTCACCATCAACCTGCTGGCCGGCACGGCTACCGGGCCGGGCGCGGGCAACGACCAGCTGACCGGTATCCGCAATGTGCACGCCAGTTACCTGAACGACACGGTGATTCTGGGCAACAGCGCGGCCTACGTCTTCGCGCGTGCCGGCAACGACTCGCTCACAGGCGGTAACGGCGACGACAACTTCATGCCCGGCAGTGGCAACGACGTGATCGTCGGCGGTGCGGGCTTCGACCAGTTGAGCTACCAGGACGACACCTTCGACAACGGGCCGCCGCCGATAGGTATTGGCGTGAACGTCAATCTGGCGACCGGTCTGGCCATCGACAACTGGGGCAACTCGGATCTCTTCTCGGGCATTGAGCTGGTCTTGGGCTCTGCGCTTTCGGACACGCTGACCGGTGGGAACCCCGCCAATGGGTCGGGGGCGACCGACGGTTTCGAAGGTTTCACCGGCTACGGCGGCAACGACCTGATCGACGGCGGGGCCGGATACGACCGTGTGTCCTACAGCTCAAGTCCGAATCCGGTGAGCGTCTTGCTCGGCGGCACGAGCACCGGCTCGGCGCTGGATGGATTCGGCGGCACCGATACGCTGATCAGCATCGAGGAAGCGCGCGGCTCGCACTTTGCAGACACCTTGCGCGGAAGCAGTACGGCCGGTTTCGAGTCGTTCGAGGGCCTGGGCGACGACGACACGATCAATGGCTTTGGCGGCACCGACCGGGTGAACTTCCAGAACTCGCCGGCCGGCGTCAACGTGAATCTGGCAACAGGCACGGCCAGCGACGGCTGGGGCGGCACCGATCAACTCATCGGCATCGAGAATGTTCGTGGTTCGGAATCCGGCGACACCATTGTTGGCGACGGCGCGGCCAATGACATCGAGGCCCGGGGCGGCAATGACAGCGTCTCGGGCGGTGCAGGCCAGGACTTCCTGCGCGGCGGCTCGGGCAACGACACACTCGACGGCGGCGCCAACCTGTCGCTGTCCAACACGGCGAACATCAACTCCGAATACGACGCCGCCTATTACGGCGACGCCGGCTCCGCTGTCACTGTGGTCCTGGGTGCCGCCGGCACGGCAGGCAATTCCGCGGGCGGCGGCGGCAACGACGTGCTGATCGACATCGAGCAGGTCGTGGGATCGAGCTTCAGCGACTTCATCTCCGGCACCAACCGCGCGATGAACGAGATCTTTCGCGGCGGCCCGGGCAACGACACGATTAATGGCGGCCACTCCACCGGCACCGACCTCGGCTTCAACCTGGTCGACTACCGGTTTGCCACGGGCGGTGTTTCGGTGAATCTCCAGCTCGGGCAGGCATTTGGCGCAGACGGCCACGATGTCATCTCCGGGTTTCGTGGACTCATTGGCAGCGAGTACGCCGACGTCCTCACAGGCACGAACACCGACGACCACATCGAACCTCGCGGCGGCAATGACACGATTGATGGCGGCGCCGGGGCCGACCGCGTGAGCTACTGGGAATCCACCAGCGCCGTCAACGTCAATCTCGCGCTGGGAACCGCCACCGGCGGCACTGGAAGCGACACCCTGATCTCCATCGAGAACGCGCGCGGCTCCGAGAGCGCCGACACGATCACCGGTTCGGCCGCTTCCAACGATCTGCAGGGGCGAGGCGGCAATGACACGATCATGGGCGGCGCGGGCCAGGACACCCTGTACGGTGGCATGGGCAACGACAGCATGGACGGTGGCTCCAACGATCCGCTGCTCGGGCCGGACTGGGTCTCCTACTCCGCGGCGTCCGGCGCGATCAATCTCAACTTCGCAACCGGCCTTGTGACGGGCGCTGAGGGCAATGACACGATCAGCGGTATCGAGGGCGTGTTCGCGAGTTCGGTGGCCGACACGCTCACGGGTAGCAATGGCGACAACGTGTTTCGCGGCAACGGCGGCAACGACATCATCGATGGCGGCGACGGCAAGGATTCGGTGGATTACTTCCAGGCCTCAGGTCCTGTCGTCGTGAGCCTGGTCACTGGCACTTCGTCCGGCCCTGATGGCGTGGACACCTTCATCAACATCGAGCGCATTCGCGGCAGCCAGCACGACGACTCCTTGACTGGCGATGACGGCGACAACCGCCTGCGCGGCGCGCAGGGCGCAGACACGCTCGACGGCGGGCTGGGCCTGGACGTCGCGGACTACTACAACTCGACCAGCGCGGTTCTTGTCAATCTGCAGCTCGGAACGTCCGCTGGAGGCGACGGTGCTGACACCCTCATCAGCATCGAAGGCGTGCGCGGCTCGTACAACCACGACGACAGCCTGATCGGCAGCACCGAAGCCAACTACATGGACGGACTCGCGGGCAACGACACCATCGACAGTGGTGACGGCGACGACACGCTGGTGGGCAGTGCGGGCAACGACCTGCTCGATGGCGGGCTGGGATTCGACACGGCTGTCTTCACCGGCAACCTGTCGGAGTACCAGGTGCTGGTGGAAGTGGGCAACTTCGACCTCATCGTGATCGGCCCCGACGGAATCGACCGTGTGCGCAACGTTGAAGCCCTGCAATTTGACAACCGAACGCTCGTCATCAAACAAGGCAGCGACACCGAAGACGAACTCCCCGGCACCGGCGAAGCCGACCTGCTGCAAGGGCGCGGCGGCGACGACAGCATCAACGGTGGCGAAGGCGACGATGCGATCTACGGCGACGAAGGCGTCGACTCGATCATCGGCGGCGAGGGTGCTGATTACCTGGACGGCGGCACCGGCGTGGACACCATGGCCGGCGGCAGCGGCGATGACGAATACGTGGTCGATGACGAGGACGATGTGGTTGTGGAGGGCGACGGATCGGCGCCCGATGGCGAAGACGCACCGCTGGCCTCCAGCATCGGCGGCGGCATCGACACCGTGATCGCCAGCGTCAACATCACGCTGGCGAACTTTGTCGAGAACCTGGTGCTGGCACCGGGCGTGGTCGATCTGGGCGGCAGCGGCAACGATCTGTCCAACACGATCACTGGCAACGAAACCAACAACGAGGTCGCCGGCAACGGCGGCGACGACTCGATGGATGGCGGCGCGGGCATCGACACGGCGACCTACACGCAGTCGCGCGTGGAATACGCCCTCAGCCTGCTGCCCGACTCGTACACCGTGAGCGCCACAGGCGCGGCGGCCGACGGCAATGACTCGCTCACCTCGTTCGAGCGCCTGCAGTTTGCCGACGGCACCTGGGCCATCGACATGGGTGCCTCGGGCGGCCTGGCGGTCAAGATCGTGCATACGCTGCTGGGCGCTGAAGCCGTCGCAGAGGCGGACACCATCGGCTACTACCTGGACATGTTCGATCGCGGCTTCAACCTGGAAGAAGTCGCCACCGCGATCGTGTGCTCGGATCGTTTCGCTCAGGCGGCCGGATCGCATTCGAATGAAGCATTCGTCAACGAGTTCTACTTCAACCTGGCTGGCGCGCTGCCTGACGCGGCCACTTTGGGCGAGTTCGCCGGGTACCTCAACGCGGGCCTCATCACCCAGGCTGGGATGGCAGTGATCGCGGCGGACTACACGCCGCCGCTGCCGGCTGCGATCCGCTACAACCAGGGCTTCGTATCGACAACGCCTGGAACCGAAGGCGACGACCAGCTGGTCGCAGGCGCCAGCTGGGACTACATCTCCGGGCGCGAGGGCAATGACCTGCTCGATGGCGTCGGGGGTGATGACACGATCCTGGGCGGCTCGGGGATTGATCGCGCGCTGTTCCACGGACCGGCCGCAAGCTTCATCGTGAGCCACAATGATTTCGGGCTGTCGGTCAACCTTGCGGGCCTCAGCACGGCGCAGCTGATCGACGTGGAGCGCGTGTCGTTCAACGACTACTCGCGCGCCTACGACGTGATGTCGGGCAACGCGGGCACAGCCGCCAAGATCGTCGGTGCGATGTTCGGCCTGGACGGCCTGGCTGACAAGGCGCTGGTGGGTGAGTACATCGCGATGCTAGACGCCGGAAACACCTACGAAGAGGTCACCGGGTACGCGGCTGCGTCAGACCGTTTCGGAGCGCTCGCGGGTTCCCACAGCAACCAGGACTTCGTCTACCAGGTGTGGGAGAACATCGCGGGCTTTGCGCCGCCCTCGCTTGAAGTGGTGGCCGACCTCATCGCGTTCCTGGACATGGGCAATACGCAGGCCGTCTTCGGCATGCTGGCCGCCGAGGTCGACTTCAACGTGTTGCACATCGACCTGGCCGGGTTGGCACAGACCGGCGTTGCCTACGTGCCGGAACTGTAGACCGGATTGGAGCCTGGGTTGGCAGCCGGGTTGGAGGCAGGCTGCTGCCGCTCCCCGGCTTCGTTCAGCTCGCTCGCTTTTTCCTTGATGACTGCCAGCGTTGCGAGCATCACCTCCATGCTCGCCCCATCGCAACTTGCGCGCAGCATGCGGTCGCGGTCCTGCGACAGCGCCGCGAGCTTGGCGGCCAGTTCGGTGCCCGACGGTGTCAGGCGCAGATGCGCAGAGCGCGCGTCCTGCGCGACCGCCTGGCGCTCGACCAGGCCGCGCTCGACCAGGCCACTGACGATGCGGCTGATCTGCGCCTTGTCGGAATCGGATTCGGCAGCCACGTCCCGCAATCGCACGGGCTGCATGGCCTCGATGAGCGCGAGCGTGCGCCACTCGACCAGGCTGATGTCGTGATCGCGCTTCATGCGCATCGCGGCTTCGCGTCGCAGTGCATCGGACGTGCTGTTGATCTGCCAGGCGATGAGCTGGCTGAAAGCCGGAGCGCGGGATTCGAACATGGCATGGCCCTCTTGGGACGATCACCGCATTCTGCGCTCAACCATGGAAAAAACGCTAGAGGAATGAGATATCGCGGTGGAGTCCACCCGGTGGCGACGAGACCGGGGGGAGGGGCGGTGGCGTTTGCGGAATCAGACGCAGCAGGAGCATCCTCGGGCATGGCATGGCGCGGCGAGCCAGCTAACATGGCGGTCGTTTAAAAACATCGCAGCCAGTCAGAGACACTCGACCAAGCGATCGGGTGCGCCATAAAGCGACGCCGTTGCAGCCGGCACCCCTACGAATAGGAATCCATGAAGACCGAAATCGTTCAAACGCTGACCGACACTTTTGAAGGTCACGCACAGCGCACCGAACAAGGGGTGGAATACTGGTTGGCCCGTGATCTGCAACACCTGTTGGGCTATACCGAGTGGCGTAACTTTGGTGCCGTGATTAGCAAGGCCAAAACTGCTTGTGAACTGTCTGGACACTCGGTGGCAGATCATTTTGTTGACGTCAACAAAACGATCGCCATGCCCAAGGGTGCCGAGAAAGAGGTGGACGACCTCATGCTCACCCGCTACGCCTGCTACCTGATTGCCCAGAACGGCGATCCACGCAAGCAGGCAATCGCCTTCGCCCAGACCTACTTTGCAGTGCAAACCCGCAAGGCCGAACTGATCGAGCAACGCCTGCTGGAAGCCGAACGGGTAATGGCACGCAAGAAATTGTCGGAAACAGAAAAAGAACTGTCTGCCGTGATCTACGAAAGAACCGGCGGCAACCAGGACTTCGCGCTGATTCGCAGCAAAGGCGATGGCGCCCTGTTTGGCAGGTCCACGCAAGCCATGAAGTCGCAATGGAAAGTACCGGATAGCCGCCCACTGGCCGACTTTGCGCCCACCATCATTCTCAAGGCCAAGGACTTCGCCGCGGAGATCACTATCTTCAACGCACGGCAGCACCAGATGGGTAGCGAATCTGCGATCGCCAGAGAGCACGTCACCAACAATCAGGCCGTGCGCGACACCCTGCTGCAACGCGGGATCCGCCCTGAGAGCCTGCCGCCGGCCGAAGACGTGAAAAAGGTCGAGCGTCGTCTGGCTGCCGCTGACAAGCTGGTGCTCAAAAAACCTGACGCACTCGAATCCTGATTCACAACCATGGCGACCCCGACTTCCTGCCCCATCGCCGTACCAGCAGACTTGAGGAAGTCCGGGGTTGCGAGGTCAACCGATGTGCGTGGTGGCTGAAGTCGCTCGGTAAATCGCGCCGACCCCGCTTCTGAGTTTCTTGCAGACCTGCGGGGATCTTCCTGACCGCTACGCCCCGAAGAACCCCTTGAGCTTGTCGCCCCAGCTCTCTTCAGTCGGCGAATGCTTGGAGCCGCCTTTTTTCAGCGACTCGTCCAGCTCCTTGAACAGCTTGCGCTGGTGCTCGGTGAGCTTGACCGGCGTCTCCAGCGAGACGTGGCAATACAGGTCGCCGGGGTAGCTGCTGCGCACGCCCTTGATGCCCTTGCCGCGCAGGCGGAACTGCTTGCCGGCTTGCGTGCCTTCGGGGATGTCGATCGCGGCCTTGCCTTGCAGCGTTGGCACTTCGATCTCGCCGCCGAGCGCAGCCCGGGTGAAACTGATGGGCACCACGCAGTGCAGGTCGTCGCCCTCGCGCTCGAAGATGTCGTGCTTTTTCAGGCGGATCTCGATGTAGAGGTCGCCCGGCGGGCCGCCGTTGGTTCCCGGCTCGCCGTTGCCGGCGCTGCGGATGCGCATGCCGTCGTCGATGCCGCCCGGAATCTTCACTTCCAGCGTCTTTTGCTTCTTGCCGCGGCCCTGGCCGTGGCACACGGTGCACGGCTCGGGAATGATCTTGCCGGAGCCCCGGCAGGTGGGGCAGGTCTGCTGCACGCTGAAAAAGCCCTGGCGCATCTGGACGACGCCCTGGCCGTGGCAGGTGGTGCAGGTCTTGGCCTGCGTGCCGGGCTTGGCGCCCGAGCCGTGGCAGGGCTCGCATTGCTCGTAGGAGGGGATGCGGATCTGCGCTTCCTTGCCCGCAGCCGCTTCTTCGAGCGTGACTTCCATCGCGTACGACAGGTCGCTGCCGCGATAGATCTGCTTGCCGCGACCACCGCCGCCACCGCCGCGCTGCTGGCCGAAGATGTCGCCGAAGATATCGCCGAAGGCTTCCGCGAATCCGCCGAAGCCTTCAGCCCCCGGACCGCCACCGCCGCGCATGTTGGGATCGACCCCTGCGTGCCCGTACTGGTCGTACGCGGCGCGCTTTTCGGAGTCGGAGAGCATCTCGAAGGCCTCCTTGGCCTCCTTGAATTTCACTTCCGCAGTTTTTTCGTCGCCCTGGTTGCGGTCAGGGTGAAACTTCATCGCAAGCTTGCGATAAGCCTTCTTGATTTCTTCGTCCGAGGCGTTCTTGGGAACGCCCAGGGTTTCGTAATAGTCGCGCTTGGTGGCCATGTTCTTCCGTCATTCGCCTGTTACTGCATACCTTCATCAACGAAGACGCCGCGCTGATGAGACCGTGAGGGTCTCAGTCGAACGCGGCGAGTTGATACGGCGCTATGCGCCTGTCATCAACCCTTCTTCACTTCCTTGACTTCGGCGTCGACCACGTTGTCGTCAGCCGGCTTTTGCGACTCCTGCGAGCCGCCCGCGTCGCCAGCGGCCTGCGCAGCCTGCTGTGCCTGCTGGTCGGCGTACATCTTCTCGCCGAGCTTCTGGCTTGCGGTCATCAGCTCGTTGGTTTTGGACTCGATCGCTGCCTTGTCCTCGCCCTTGAGCGCTTCTTCCATGTCCTTCAGGGCAGCTTCGATCTTTTCCTTTTCGCCGGCTTCGAGCTTGTCGCCGTACTCGGCCAGGCTCTTGCGAACGCTGTGCGTCATCGCTTCGCCCTGGTTGCGGGCCTGCACGAGTTCGAGCTTCTTCTTGTCTTCTTCGGCGTTCAGCTCGGCGTCTTTCACCATCTTCTGGATTTCCTCTTCGGAGATGCCCGAATTGGCCTTGATGGTGATCTTGTTTTCCTTGCCGGTGGCCTTGTCCTTGGCGCCCACGTGCAGGATGCCGTTGGCGTCGATGTCGAAGCTCACCTCGATCTGCGGCAGGCCGCGCGGCGACGGCGGAATGCCTTCAAGGTTGAACTCGCCCAGCAGCTTGTTGCCTGCGGCGATGTCACGCTCGCCCTGGAAGCACTTGATCGTCACGGCCGGCTGGTTGTCGTCAGCGGTCGAGAAGGTCTGTGCGAACTTGGTCGGGATCGTCGTGTTCTTCTTGATCATCTTGGTCATGACGCCGCCCAGGGTTTCGATACCCAGGGACAGGGGGGTCACGTCCAGCAGCAGCACGTCCTTGCGCTCGCCGCCCAGCACCTGGCCCTGGATGGCCGCGCCCACGGCAACGGCTTCATCGGGGTTCACGTCCTTGCGCGGCTCCTTGCCGAACAGCTCCTTGACCTTTTCCTGCACCTTGGGCATGCGGGTCTGGCCGCCGACCAGGATCACGTCATGGATGTCAGCGATCGACACGCCTGCGTCCTTGATGGCCATGCGGCAGGGCGCCATCGTGCGCTCGACCAGCTCGTCGACCAGCGATTCGAGCTTGGCGCGCGTGAGCTTGATGTTCAGGTGGCGCGGGCCGTTGGCGTCAGCGGTGATGTAGGGCAGGTTGATGTCGGTCTGCGAGTTGCTCGACAGCTCGATCTTGGCCTTTTCGGCGGCTTCCTTCAGGCGCTGCAGGGCGAGCACGTCCTTGGTCAGGTCGACGCCCTGTTCCTTCTTGAACTCGCCAATGATGTAGTCGATGATGCGCTGGTCGAAGTCTTCGCCGCCCAGGAAGGTGTCGCCATTGGTGGAGAGCACTTCGAACTGCTTTTCGCCATCGACATCGGCGATCTCGATGATCGAGACGTCGAACGTGCCGCCGCCCAGGTCATACACGGCGATCTTGCGGTCGCCCTTTTCCTGCTTGTCCAGGCCGAAGGCCAGGGCTGCTGCGGTGGGCTCGTTGATGATGCGCTTGACGTCCAGGCCCGCAATGCGGCCGGCGTCTTTGGTCGCCTGGCGCTGGCTGTCGTTGAAGTACGCCGGAACCGTGATGACGGCTTCGGTCACTGCTTCGCCGAGGTAGTCTTCGGCGGTCTTTTTCATCTTGCGCAGCACTTCAGCGGAGATCTGGGGAGGCGCCATTTTCTTGCCGCGCACTTCGACCCATGCGTCGCCGTTGTCGGCCTTGGCGATGGTGTAGGGCATCAGGTTGATGTCCTTTTGCACTTCCTTTTCGTCGAACTTGCGGCCGATCAGGCGCTTGACAGCGTAGAGCGTGTTGCGTGCATTGGTCACGGCCTGGCGCTTGGCCGAGGCGCCAACCAGCACTTCGCCGTCTTCCTGGTAGGCGACGATGGAAGGCGTGGTGCGCGCGCCTTCGCTGTTCTCGATCACTTTGGGTGTGTTGCCCTCCATGATGGACACGCACGAGTTGGTGGTGCCCAGGTCAATGCCGATGATTCTTCCCATGATTTTTCTCCTAGTCTTGCGGCCGCTCGGCCAATTCAGATTCGATGTGGGTTACTTGTGGATAAGCTGTTGGGTTTCAAGCTCGGCACAAGGGTGATTTCGGTGCTATTTCGATCGCCTATTTCGGTGCCGCCACTGTGACCAGCGCGGGTCGCAGAACTCGGTCTGCGATCGAGTAGCCCTTTTGCAGGACCGACACGACGCTGTTGGCTTCCTGTGTGGATTCTGGGGGCAGCGGCACGACCGAAATCGCCTGGTGGTGATGCGGATCGAACTTCGCGCCGGCAGCCGGGTTGATCTCGACGACCTTGTTTCGCTCCAGCGCTGACTTGAGCTGGAGCAAGGTGAGCTCGGCGCCTTCGCGCATCTGTGCAGGGGTGGCGTCCTTGATCGACAGGCCGGCTTCCAGGCTGTCCACCACGGCGAGCATAGCCTCGGCAAAGCCTTCGACCGCGAACTTGCGGGCCTTGGACATTTCTTCGTCAGCGCGGCGGCGGGTGTTCTGCATGTCGGCCTGGGCACGCAGGTATTGCTCGGCCAGGCTTGCGCTCTTGGCCGTGGCCTCGGCCAGCTGCGCCTGCAACTCGCCGATGTCGGCTTCGTTGGCTGCCTGCGCGGCTTCGAGTTCTTCGGGAGTGGGGTCGCCTGAGAGGGCCTGGGTCGATTCGGGCTGTATCGGTTCGGTCATTCTTTTATTAGCTGGAAATGAGGGGCTGCGAAGCAACTTGGGGCCGAATTAGCCGTTTCAAGGGGAGGGGATTGTAGTTGGGCAGCGATTTTTGATCGCGACTGACACAGCCCCGCATTGCACGGGGCGCCCGGGGGGCGCAAGCGATGGCCGCTTCGCGGTGGATACCGGGTCAAGCCCGGTATGACAGCCTTCCCCGGCTGTCATTGCGGACCTGATCCGCAATCCATGCCTTGAACGGCCGTAGCCGTTCGCGGTGGATGCCGGGTCGAGCCCGGCATGACAGCCCCCCGGTTGTCATACCAGACCCGACCCGCAATCCATACCTTCAACAGTCGTTGCCGCTTCGCGGTGGATGCCGGGTCAAGCCCGGCACGACAACCCGCTCAGATCTGAACCTGCGCTAAATCCGACAGTTCGTATGCCACCGCATCGCCCAGCAGGTCTTCCAGGCGCAGTACGTCGCGCTGGCCCAGGTTCATCGGGCTGGTGCCGGGCTCGCCGTTGCCGTACAGCGTCTCGTAGAGGTATTCCTGGCGTTGAGCTTGTCCCATGGTCTCTCTCCGGTAGTTGCGTGATGGCTGGGTTTCCCCGTGGCTCCACTGTAGGTTCGGGGTCTCCGGTGGGCTTAGGGAAACGGCTTAGGCAGCCTTGGGGGATTTGCCGCGTTCGGTACAGTCGCGGCATCACCGCAGGAGGGCCGGCATGGCAAGGCAGCTGATCAGTTCAGGTTCCATCTTTGAAGAGCAGATGGCATATTCACGGGCCGTGGTCGAAGGCGACTGGGTGTTCGTCTCGGGCACGACCGGCTTCGACTACGCCAGCCGCACCATCGAAGACGACGTGGTGGCGCAGTGCGAGCAGTGCTTTCGCAATATTCAGGCGGCACTGGCGCAGGCGGGCAGTTCCCTGGCCGACGTGGTGCGGGTCAAGTACATCCTGCTGCGGGCCCAGGACTTCGAAGCCTGCTGGCCGGTGCTCAGGCAGTACTTTGGCGACGCGCGCCCGGCTGCGACGATGTTTGCGGCGGGCCTGGCCGATCCACGCATGAAGATCGAAATTGAAGTGACCGCGCGGCGCAAGGTTTCGTGAACGGACGTCGTTCATACCCGCCAAACCGCGTTTCGTCGCAGTCGGCACTGCGCCGGGCTTGACCCGCGCAAGTGCGCCCATTTATCGTGCGCCCATGAGTTCCGCAGCCCCCACCCTGGGTGCCGGACAGGATGCGGCCCCAAAAGGGCTGCGCACCATTCTTCCCGGCGGGCGCCAGCTTGCCGTGGTCACCGTGCTTGCGCTGGCATCGGCCGTCGCGCTCCTGTTCTACACCCGCAATACCTTCATCGAGCTGGCTGGCGAAATGCTGTTCGTCGGCATGACGCTGCTGTTTGCCTTTACCGCCGCGCGCGGCCTGCGCCAGAGCTTCGTGCCGCAGTGGATCCTGCAGGTGGCCGCCATTGCGGTCGCTGCACTGGTGGCGCCTCTGGTGGTTCACATGATGTCGTTCGGCGGCGACTTTTCTGCGTTCGCCCGGTCCAAGCCGCATGTGCACGGTTATGTGCTGGTGACGGTGGGGGCCACCATCATTGGGACGATCTTTTCGCTGGCCGCGCTCTACAGCGAGCGTGACGCGCAGGCCAAATCGCAGGCGCTGGAGTTCGCGCTGGAGCGCGAGACGCTGCAGCGGCAAGCGGCCGACGCACGGCTCAACCTGATGACCGCGCAGATACAGCCGCACTTCCTGCTCAACACGCTGGCCAATGTGCAGGAGCTGGTCGAAAGCGGCTCACCCCGCGCAGCGCCGGTGTTTCGCAGCCTGATCGACTACCTGCGAGCCGCGATGCCCCGGCTGCAACCCGGCGATGCCACGCTGGGCGACGAAGAAAAACTGGTCCGCGCGTATCTCGACCTCATGCACATGCGCATGCCCGACCGCTTGCAATACGCCACGCATATCGAGCCCGCACTTCGCACGATGCCGTTTCCGCCAATGGCATTGCTCACGCTGGTGGAGAACGCCATCCGGCACGGCATCGACCCGGGCATGGAAGGCGGTCGGGTTGAGGTCGGCGCGCGCACCGGTTTCGACGGACGTATCCATCTGTGGGTGTCGGACACGGGTGTGGGCATGACGGAGCACGCGGGACCGGGCACAGGCCTGGCGAATCTCGACGCGCGGCTGCGTGCGTTTTTCGGCGATGACGCGCGCGTGGAACTGAGCGAATTGCAGCCTCACGGTCTGCAAGCTGACATCCGGGTCAGGCCGAGATGACCAGGGCGCTCATCGCCGACGACGAACCCCTGCTGCGCGAACGGCTGGTCACGCTGCTGGGCAAGCTGTGGCCCGAACTCGAAGTCGTCGCGCAGGCGCGCAATGGCCGGGAGGCCGTCGAGCTGTTCGACCAGCTGCTGCCGCAGGTGGCCTTCCTTGATGTGCACATGCCCGGCATGAACGGGATCGAGGCCGCGCGCTGCATCGGCAGTCGCGCGCAACTCGTATTCGTCACGGCTTTCGATCAATACGCCGTCGAGGCGTTTCGTCAGGGCGCGATCGACTATCTGCTCAAGCCCGTGGAAACGGATCGGCTCGCCGACACGGTCGCGCGCTTGCGAAAGCGGCTGGAGGCACCGGCGGCCAACCCATCCAACGATATGCACGCCGCACTGGAACACCTGGCCGCCCGAATTCGCGATCGAGCGGCCGCGCCACCGCTGCTCAAGTGGATCAAGGCTTCGGTGGGCAGCACGGTGCGCCTGATACCGGTAGACCAGGTGCTCTACGTCAAGTCGGACAACAAATACACGATGGTGGTGTGGGAGGGCGGCGAAGCGCTGATCCGCAAGACGATCCGCGAACTGGCCGATTCGCTGGACCCCGATCGCTTTGTGCAGATCCACCGCTCGGCCATCGTTGCGCTGGACCGTGTGAGTCACTTCACCCACGGACCCGGCGATGTGGGCGAGGTGCACCTCAAAGGCCGCACCGAACGGCTCACGGTGAGCCGCAGCTACCTGCACCTGTTCCAGCAGATGTGAAGCGTTATCGCACGACCTTGCCGTCGGGCGTGATGGTCACCAGGTCCACTGCGCGCACGGAGTCGCGAATGCCGGCGCGCAGGTTGATGCGAAAGCCGCCCACGTCGTAGTCGTTCATGCCGGCCATCGCCTTTTGCAAGGCGGCCTTGTCGCCCCCTTTGCCCGAGCGCCGTACCGCTTCGGTAAATGCCTTTGCAGCGATGAATCCTTCCAGGCTTTCATAAGAAGGCGTCTGGTCCGATGTGTCGATCGCGGCCAGGTATTCCTTGACGATGGGCGTGGCCGAACTGCGCGGCGATGGCACCACCTGCGACACCACGACACCGCCGATTTCCTTGCCCAGCGCGGTGAAGAGCGGATCGATGCCGACCACCGAAAAGTTCAGGAACGCGCCCGCATAGCCGGTCTTGCGCATCTTGCGGATGAAGGCCGCCGTCGAGTTGAACAGCGAGACCTGGATGATGGCCTGCGGCTGCAACTTGGACAGGGCAGCGACCGCCGTATCGACCCGGTCGCTATTGACCGGCACATAGGCTGCGCCCACCAGTGGTGCAAGCTTCTGGTCGGCCAGTGCCTGCTGCACGGCGGCCAGGCCCGCGCGACCCATCGCGTCGTCTTCGGCAACGACTGCCATGCGCGTCTGCCCCAGCGTCGCGCAATGGCGCGTGATCTTGAAGGCCTCGTCGGCCATGCTGGGGCGCACATGGAACACGTTGGTGTGCGCCCCGTCGCGCAGCGTGTCCGACGCTGCAAAAGGCGCGAAGAAAATGGCTCCTTCAGCCTTGGCTACTTCGGCGCCGGCGGCGCTGCTTGCCGTGCCGACGAAACCAAAGAGCACGTCGGCCCCATCGGCCAGCAGCTTCCTTGCATTCGCCGCGGCCTTGCCCGCGTCGTAACCGTCATCGACCTGTCGCAATTCAAAGGTCCAGCCGGGATTGTTCTTGCGGCCGTTGAAAGAGTCGACGTAAAGCTTGGCGCCTGCTGAAAATGCCAGGCCGATCTCGCTGGCGGCGCCGGTGAGCGGCACCGATTGGCCCATCACGATCTTGCGTGAGCCCTTGGCCGCCTGTGCCCATACAGCGCCCGCACCCAGGCCGATTCCGGCGGCCAATCCAGTTCCCAACACATCTCGACGATTGATATTCATGTGCCTACTCCTGCTCCCTGGCGATCGCAACTTTAATGCCTGAAACGATAACGTACGACGAGACCGGCACAATAAGGAAATGCCTTTGACACTGCCGTGCACCATGCAATCTGCACATACGAGACGTGCCTCGCTGCTATATGCAGTCGGATTGATTACCGGCGCTGCGATCCCCGTTCCATCGCGCGCTGCCGAGGTGATCGCGTGGCCGCCGCCGCGCCGTGCGCCTGCATTCAGCGCGATGGATCCGGAGGGACGCACCTGGACGCTGGCTGATGTTCGCGGCAAGGTTGTGCTGCTTAATTTCTGGGCGACATGGTGCGAACCCTGCCGGGTCGAAATGCCGGCATTGGGGCAACTGGCCGCAAGCGACCAGCGCATCGCAGTGCTGTCTGTCAACTTCAAGGAAAACGCATCGCGCGCCGAGCGGTTCATGCGCGACGCTGCGCCGAACGTGCCGATACTGCTGGACACCGATGGCAGCGTTGCAAAGGCCTGGGGCGTGAAGATTTTTCCGACCACGGTGGTGATTGCGCGCGATGGGCAGTTGCGCTGGCGTGTGCGCGGCGAGTTCGACTGGGTGGGCGACGAGGCGTCGCGACTCATCCGGGGATTGCTGAAGTAGCGTGCGAGGGTGTTGCACGTTCAGGGCAATCGATTGCCATAATCGGCCATGACTTCGCGCCGCAACTTCCTCGTCCAAACCTCCGCCGCCTTCGCTGCTGCCGGATGGTCCCTTCCTTCCGCTGCCCAGCAGCGCACCTTTGATCCACGCCCCGGTGCGTGGCGCACATTCGAGGTCACGACCCGCGTGGAGGTGCTCGATCCCAAGGGCATCACACGCCTGTGGTTGCCGGTGCCTTCGATCAACACCGACTGGCAGCGCTCGCTGGAAAGCAGCTACAGCAGCAACGGCCAGGCCAGGATGACGAGCGATGCCGAGGAAGGCGCTCGCATGCTGTATGTGGAGTTCGATGCAGGCGAGCCGCAGCCCGTGGTCGAGATGACGAGCCGGGTGCAGACACGCAATCGCGCTGTCGATTGGTCGGCCCGCCAGCCGGGCGCCGAAGACGCAGAGTCCCTGCGCTACTGGACCCGCCCGACATCCCTCATTCCTACCGGCGGCATCGTGCGCAGGACGGCACTCAAGGTCATCGGCGATGCGCGCACCGATGAAGACAAGACGCGCCGCATCTACGACTGGGTGCTGGCCAACGCGTGGCGCGAGCCCAAGGTGCGCGGTTGCGGCGAAGGCGATATCGCCGCCATGCTGGAGACGGGCAACCTGGGCGGCAAATGCGCCGACATCAATGCGCTGTTCGTGGGGCTTTGCCGCTCGGTCGGCGTGCCGGCACGCGACGTGTACGGCTTGCGGCTGGCGTCGTCGGCCTTCGGCTACAAGGAACTCGGCGGCAACCCGGCGAGCCTCAAGGGTGCCCAGCATTGCCGGGCCGAGGTGTACCTCAAGGCGCAAGGCTGGGTTGCGATGGACCCGGCGGACGTCGCCAAGGTGATGCGCCAGGAAACGAGCGAGTGGATCAAGTCCACGCAGCATCCGCTGGTCGCTCCGGTTGCGAAGTCGCTCTACGGCGGATGGGAAGGCAACTGGGTCGGCTACAACATGGCCCACGACGTGAAGCTGGCCAACTCCAAACACGCCAAGCTCGGGTTCTTCATGTACCCGGCTGCCGAGAATTCGCGGGGCCGTATCGATTCTTACGCGCCCGACGAATTCCGCTACCAGATCACCGCGCGCGAGATCGTTTGACGCGGCTTTAGTCGCGCCGCCTGAACACGACGTCCCATACGCCGTGGCCCAGTTTCAGGCCGCGGTTTTCGAACTTGGTCAGGGGCCGGTAGTCGGGTCGTTGCGCGAACCCGTCTGCCGTGTTCGCGGTGTTCACCAGCAGCGGTTGCGCGCCCAGCACTTCCAGCATCTGCACCGCATACGGCTCCCAGTCGGTGGCGCAGTGCAGGTAGCCGCCCGGTTCCAGGCGTGATGCGAGCTTTGCCGCCAGCGGCGCTTGCAAGAGGCGGCGCTTGTTATGGCGTGCCTTGTGCCAGGGGTCCGGAAAAAACAGATGCACGCCGGCCAGGCTTTGATCGACCAGCATGTGGTCGAGCACTTCAACCGCGTCGTGCTTGAGGATGCGGATGTTGGTGAGGCCCTGTTCGCCGATGCGTTTGAGCAGCGCCCCCACGCCGGGGTCGTGAACTTCGCAGCCGAGGAAGTTTTTTTCCGGCATCAGTGTGGCGATGTGCGCTGTGGCCTCGCCCATGCCGAATCCAATTTCCAGGACGGTGGGGGCGGTGCGGCCGAAGGTGGCGGCCAGGTCGAGCGGCCTGGGCTCGTAGGGCAGGATGTACTGGGGGCCGAGCGATTCGAATGCGCGGGCCTGCCCGGTGGTGACGCGGCCGATGCGGCGCACGAAGCTGCGGATGGGGCGATGGGTTTTGTTGTCGTCTGTCACTAGCGAATTTTAGGGCGTGCGGCAGAAGGCGCCGTCTGGATTGCGGATCAAGTCCGCAATGACATCCAACCGGCTGTCATGCCGGACTCGA
The DNA here is from genome assembly GCF_001044395.1 of Caenimonas sp. SL110. Classification (GTDB taxonomy): domain Bacteria; phylum Pseudomonadota; class Gammaproteobacteria; order Burkholderiales; family Burkholderiaceae_C; genus Ramlibacter. The sequence continues at coordinate 11,950 of NZ_JANU01000033.1, read as the reverse complement.
TCCGGCATCCATCTTCGTGCCCCACTGGCGTTGCCATTCGTCCAGCGCCTGCGCAATCGCGCCAGACTGCTTCGACAACCCCAACACCTGCGCCGCGTCATTGAGCGCACTCAATGGATCGCTTGTATCAATGGCCGCCGCCCCATTCTGTTTGGACAGCTTCTCCCCATTGGCCCCGAGAACCAGCGGCGTGTGCAAATAGCTCACCTGCGGCAGACCCAGTGCCCGCTGCAATGCAATCTGCCGCGCCGTGTTGTCCGCCAGGTCTTGCCCGCGCACGACATGCGTGATGCCCTGATCTGCATCGTCAATCACGACCGCAAGCTGGTAGGCCCACAACCCGTCGGCACGTTTCAGGACGAAATCACCGACCTCATGCGCAACATCCTGTTGCTGGATACCCAGTCGCCGGTCTTGCCAATGCATGATGCCGGCTGGAACGCGCAATCGCCAGGCTCGCGCGGGCTTGCCACGAAGCCCATTGCGGCAGGTACCCGCATAGACCAGTTCAGCATTGCGTTGATGCGGCCTGCCTTGCGCGGCGAGCGCTGCTTCCACGTCCTTTCGGGAGCAGCCGCAGGGATACGCGGCACCATCAGCGATCAGCCGGTCCAGTGCGTGCTGGTAAAGGCTGCTGCGCTGCGATTGCCACACCGGCGGTTGATCCGGCACAAGGGCGCAATCGGCAAGCTGCCCAAGGATGGTCTGGGCTGCGCCGTCAACACAGCGCGGTGTGTCGATGTCTTCAATGCGAACCAGCCATTGCCCGTCATGCGCGCGGGCATCCAGCCAACTGGCCAGCGCCGCGACGAGCGAGCCTGCGTGCAGTGGACCGGTGGGCGAGGGCGCAAAGCGACCCACATAGTTCCCCACCCGCATGGCTCTCAGGCTGCGTGGACCTTCAGAGCCAGCTCGAGGCCGGACACGAAAGCGTCCTCGACGCGATGACCCAGGCACCAGTCGCCGCAGATGCCGACTCCGCTCTTGCGATCCCAGAGATGGCTCTTGCCCAGCGGCGTGCGCGTCTTGGCCCAGCGCCAGCGATGCACCGTGGCTTCCGCCGGTTCGGCCAGGATGCCGGTGATTTCAGAAAACGCCTTGAGCAGCTTGGCCTGCACGCGCGCGCCGTCATCCTCGAAGTGTTCCTGCGACCAGTCGGCGCTGGCCTGCACCGTCCAGCGCTCGACCGGCGATCGGCCCGGCTTGGACGATTCGCGTGCGAGCCACGCGATGCGGTGATGGGTGCTGAGCGCGGCATTCCATTGCGGACCCAGATGAGTCAGCGTGGGCTGCACGGCTTGCGGAAAGGCGAGCATGAGTACCCAGCACGGAGCCACATCGACCTTTTCCATCTTCTCGGTCAAGGCCCTGGTGCCGGGCGTCTGCGCCAACAGGCCGCTGGCAAACCCATGCTGCGTTGCGAGCAGCACCGTGTCGAAACCCGAATACACATGCACCGAATCCTGCGGGCCGCTGGTCTGCAATTGCCAGCGCTTCGGGTCGATGGCATCGCGTTCAATTCGCGTGACCCGCGTTCCGAGTTCGAGCTGGCCCGCATCCACGATGGGCTTGGCCCAGCGCTGCGGCAAGGAGTCCATTTCGGGCACGCCAACCCAATGCGCTTCGCGCGCGGGCAGTGGCGCTTCGGCGACGCGGCCGTGCGGGTCAAGCACGCGAACCGCGTTGGCGCTCCAGGATTTGTAGGCCCCGCCACTGGCGGCGAGCGCCTGTGCGAAGCGTTCGTCGCGGATGGTGAAGTACTGCGCGCCATGATCGAAGGTGCCGAACGTGGTTTCGCAACTCGCCATTCGTCCGCCGACGCGATCGGCCTTTTCGAAGACGGTGACGCGGTGTCCGGCCTTCATGAGTGTTCGGGCGCAGGCGAGGCCTGCGATACCTGCGCCGATGACGGCGATGTTGCTGTTGCTTTTATCCATTGCGGTCCATTGTGACATCAGGCTCTTCCGTGGTGTTCGAGCAATGCGCGTCGCGTCTTGGGGCTTTCCAGTTGCGACAGCCACCACTGCAGGCCGCGGCCCGGCGGCGGGTTGGTCCGCCACGCATACGTCATGCGCGGAATACGGGAGCTGCGCTCGACTTCCTTGACCACCAGGCGCCCGGTCTGCACATAGGGGCGTGCCATCGGTTCAGGAACAAATCCGCCTCCGAGTCCGCGCAGCTGTGCATCGAGCTTGGCCTCCATCGAGGGGACGGTGAGCACGTCCTGACCCGGTAGCAGGCCGAACGTCACGGGAACGCCCTGCCTGACCGAATCGGCAACCGCAATGGCGCGGTGCTTGAGCAGCAATTGATCGGCAAGCGGTCCCTCCACCGCCGCGAGTGGATGGTGCGGCGCAACAACGTAGATGAAAGGCAAGTCGCCGAGCATGGCGCTTTGCACGTCAGGGAATGTGGCGGTTTCCACGGCGATGCCCAGGGCGAGGTCGGCTTGCCCTGAAGCCACGGCCTCCAGCGTGCCGGCAAGGGATTCGTCACGCAGGCGCAGCCGTGTGGTCGGCGCGAGTTCAAAGAACGCTTGCGCAAGCTCCATGACCACGCCGCACGCGATCACGGTGTCCGCTGCGATGGTCAATTGCGACTCCCATCCGGTGGCAACGCGCTTGACGCGATTGGCCACGGCGTCCATCTCCTGCAGCAGCCGTGCGCCTTCGCGCAGCAACTCGGTGCCCGCGTCGGTCAGGCGCGCCTGACGGGAACTGCGATCGAACAGCAGTACGTCCAGGGCATCTTCGATCTGGCGGATGCGGTAGGTGACGGCGCTGGGCACCAGCCCCAGCTCACGCGCGGCCGAGGCAAAGCTGCCGGTCTGCGCAACCGTCTGGACGAGCATCAGGCCTTCTGCGTTGAGCGCCTCGCGGGCTGTTGGCATGGATGAGGTGAGCCCGCCAAAAAGACTCATTCAGTTTTTTTGAATGATGCCATCAAAAACGGGTGGTCGGACGACAGGCATCGCGCACCTACATTGAGGGCATCCCACCACCGCAAGGACGACACGACATGCTGACACTTCGCAAATCACAGGACCGGGGCTTCGCCGACCACGGCTGGCTGAAGTCGTTCCACAGCTTTTCGTTTGCGAACTACCACGACCCCAAGCACATGGGCTGGGGCAACCTGCGTGTCATCAATGAAGACCGCATTGCCCCCGGCACCGGCTTCGGTACGCACGGCCACCGCGACATGGAAATCCTGAGCTATGTGCTGGAGGGCAACCTCGCGCACAAGGACACGATCGGCAACGTCAAGGGCATCCCACCCGGCGACGTCCAGCGCATGAGCGCGGGCACCGGTGTCCAGCACAGCGAGTTCAACCACGCGCCTGACGCCACCACGCACTTCCTGCAGATCTGGATCCTGCCCAACGTGACCGGCATCCCGGCAAGCTACGAACAGAAGTCGTTTCCCGACGCCGAAAAGCGTGGACGTCTGCGGCTCGTCGCATCGCCCGATGGCGCAGAAGGCTCCGTGCTGATCCATGCCGATGCCCGCGTCTATGCAGGGCTATTCGATAGCGGCGAGAGTTTCACGACCGCTGTCGATCCGGCGCGCAAGGGCTATGTGCACGTGGTGCGCGGCCAGATCGAAGTGAACGGACAAAAGCTTGTTGCCGGTGATGCCGCGCTGCTCGCCAATGAATCGTCGATCTCGCTTTCCAACGGGCAGGGCGCGGAAGTGCTCGTGTTCGATCTCGCCAGCTGATTTTTTTCAACCACTCCAACCAACATTCAAGGAGCTTTTCAGATGTCCCACCCACTTTCCCGCGCACCGATCCAGGACGCACTCGCACTCGCTGGCCGCGCGCTCATCGCCCTGCTGTTTATTCCGGGGGGATTTGGCAAGATCGCCGGATTCGCGGGCACCGTGGGGTACATCGCGTCCAAGGGCATCCCTATGCCCGAAGTGTGCGCCGCAATCGCCATTGCGGTCGAACTCGGCCTTGGCATCCTGATGCTGGTGGGCTGGCAGACACGCTGGGCGGCGCTCGGCATTGCGATCTTCACTGCGGTGATCACGCCGATCTTTCACGGCTTCTGGGCGGTTCCCGAGGCGCAAGTGATGATGCAGAAGCAGGCGTTCTTCAAGAATATGGCCATCGTCGGCGGACTGCTTGTCATTGCCGCGTTTGGCGGCGGTCGCTGGGGTGTGGACAAGGGCCAAAGCTAAACCAGCTGTCATTGCGGGCTCGACCCGCAGTCCATGACTTCGGCTGCTGTCGAACATCCTGGATGCCGGATCGAGTCCGGCATGACACCGGATCGCTGTCATTGCGGGCTCGACCCGCAATCCATGACTTCGGCTGCCGCTGAACATCCTGGATGACGGATCAGGTCCGGCGTGACAACCCACTCCCATGCAAAATCCCGCAGATGATCATCGTCATCTATCACTCGGGATACGGCCACACGCAGCGCATGGCGCAGGCTGTGGCTGCTGGCGCAGACGCTGAACTGATCGCGATCGACGCCGACGGCAACCTGCCCGAAGGCGGATGGGACAAGCTCAAGGCGGCCCGCGCGATCATCTTCGGCTCGCCCACCTACATGGGCAGCGTCAGCTGGCAGTTCAAGAAGTTCGCCGATGCGTCGTCCAAACCCTGGTACGCCGAGCACTGGAAGGACAAGCTTGCTGCCGGATTCACCACAGCATCGGGCCCTGACGGTGACAAGCACAGCACCCTCGCAGCCATGTTCACCCTTGCCATGCAGCACGGGATGATCTGGGTGAGCCAGGGCGTCATGCCCAACAACACCAGCACAGCCCAGCGCAATGACCTGAACCACCTGGCTTCGTACAGTGGAGCAACGGCGTATTCGCCTGGCGATTCCGGTGCGCGCGACATGGCGCCGGGCGATCTTGAAACTGCGCGGCTTTTCGGCGCGCGCGTCGCCGCTATCGCCGCCCGCCTGCAAACCTGAAGGAGTCACCATGCCGATCGCGCATCAGCTTTCGCCTCATGAAAAAGACCTGGGCGGCGGATTCAAGGTCAGACGCCTGTTGCCCGCTGCACAGCAGCGCAGCGTCGGGCCCTTCATCTTTTTCGATCACTTCGGCCCGGTCACCGAGGAGCCCGGCGCGAACCATGACGTGAGGCCGCATCCGCACATCGGCCTTGCCACGGTCACCTACCTGTTCGACGGCGCGATGATGCACAGGGACAGCATCGGCAGCGAACAGCGCATCGAGCCCGGCGCGATCAACTGGATGACCTCGGGTCGCGGCATCGTGCATTCGGAGCGCAAGCCCGATGACTTGCGGGGCAAGCGGTTCGTCAATCACGGGTTGCAGCTCTGGACGGCGCTGCCCAGGGCCAACGAAGAAGACGCGCCGTCTTTCGAGCACACGCCTGCATCGGCGATTCCTGAAGTCCAGGTCGGCGCGGCGCAGGTGCGCGTGCTGATCGGTGACGCATTCGGCAAGTCATCGCCCGTCAAGGTCTATTCGCAGACGGTCTACCTGGACGTGAGACTGCCAGCAGGCGGCGAGATCGCGATACCTGCACTGGCTGGACAGTTGGCCGTGTATGCGGTCGAAGGCGATATCGCAGTGGACGGTCAGGCGCTGCCGGCCTTCATGATGGGCGTGCTCGAAAGTGGCGCAGCGAGCGTGTCATCGACGCATGGTGCGCGATTCGTGGTGGTGGGCGGCGAAGCGCTCGACGGCCCGCGCCACATGTGGTGGAACTTCGTGTCGTCGCGCAAGGAGCGGATCATCCAGGCCAGTGATGACTGGGAGGCGCAACGCATGGGGCAGGTGCCAGGTGAGAACGAATTCATTCCTTTACCGCCCACACGCTTCACGCCGCCGGAGCCGCTCTCGTAGACTTTCGTCCCGAGGTACGCGGGAACGCATCAGACCGTGGCGTTACGAAGTGGAAGTCGATGTCGCAAAAGTACAGGTGGCACGACGTTCAACTTCGAGAAGGAACACGTCATGTCCGATTTACGCGTCAACGAATCTTCGCCCCGCACCTCGGTTGTCAGTGACGTTTACCCGACGGGCCCGGATGGAAAGTTGCCCGAGGACAACCAGGCTGCCGACGCCTTGAGCTTTCCGAAAACTGCTGCGCCGCAGCAGTCGCTGGAGCGCCACTGGACGATTTCGGACAGCAATGAATCACAACAACTGCTCTCCCGCTCTGAAGCCCCGCCAACGCAGGGCACGGCAGGCAATCTGGGCGCGACGCTTCGCGATGCCGTCCGATCCATCCGCATGCCCTATGGGCCAGCGAAGACCAGCGCGAGCAGGCGAAAGGTAGTCCCCGTTTTCGAGCACCGCGACGCCCCGCCCATGACGGAGCTGATCAGGCAGCACGACCAGACCTATGCTTCCATCCTGGCCGTCACCCAGCAGATCGGTGCCACAAAGCCACGCAACTCCTCGCGCGAGGCCATCGACGAGGCCAATCGCAGGCGCAACACCCTCAAGACGCAACTGGAGACGCTCAAGGTCGTCCGATCGATGCAGGATGCGACCATGGCGCGCGAAGGTGAGTCCTGGGGGGCATCGCTGTCGTCCAGTGGCCTGCAGGGCCATGCACGCGCCGATCTCGAGAAGCGGATTGCGGCTATCGAAGCTTTCCGCGCTTCGACGCAAGCTGCGATTGATACCGCGGACATCGAGATTGCCAAGGCTCGCCAGCCACGCAACTGGACGGTGGAAGCCGGCGACGAGGCCAGGATCGAGAGCGCGCGCCTGGAGCAGTCCAAGGTGAATCTGGTGCGCACACTGGAAGCAATCGATGCAGAACGCGCGAGCCTTGCGGCCAGGTGGACATGGGTCGCGCCGCATCAGTCCGTGCCTTTGCCGCTGCAAAGCGCGTTGCCCGTCGAGCACGAAATCGACGGCTAAGATTGGAGGATGAAAGTCCTCGAGCTCCTGCCCTGGTATGACTGGCTGGCGCTCGCCTGGTTTTTCGGGGCCTGGGTGGGCTATGCCTGGTTCGCCAAGTACTGGGGCGCCCGCAGGCCCTCGCTGCTTGCAACCACCAATCGCTACCGCCGCTACTGGATGCTGCAGGCCACGGTGCGCGACCCGCGCGTGCTGGACGGCATCATCACCCAGAGTCTTTCAAGCAGCCCTTCGTTTTTCGCGTCGGCCACGATCATTATTCTGGGCGGCTTGCTGGCGCTGCTGGGCACCACCGACAAGGCAGCCGAGTTTGTGCGCGAAATTCCGTTTGCAGCGCGAACGACCATGCTGGTGTTCGAGTTGAAGGCGCTGGTGCTGCTCGCCATTTTCATCAACGCGTTCTTTCGCTTCACCTGGTCGATGCGGCAGTACACGTTCGGTGCGCTCGTGCTGGGCTCCATGCCACCGCCAGAAGATTTTGCGTCGGGCAAGTTCGAGCGCGAACAGTTCGCCGACAAGGCCGGCAAGCTGCTGGGCATGGCGGCAGAGACGTTCAATGACGGCATCCGCGCGTATTACTTTTCATTCGCCGCGATGGCCTGGTTTTTCTCGCCACTGGTGTTTGCGGTTGCGACTGCTGTCGTGGTCGCCGTGCTCTATCTGCGGGAGTTCAGGTCGGAAGTGCTGCATGTGCTGCGGGATTGAACGGGCCGTCCATCCAGTTCAGGCCTGCTCGGCCTCCAGCCCTGCATCGAGCGCACGCCGCTCATCGAACACGAAGCAGCTTCCCTTGAAGTGAGCCCCGCCCGTTTCTTCGAAGTACTTCAGGATTCCGCCATCGAGTTGCCAGACGTTCTGCAGCCCCGCTTCGCGCATGTAGATCGCGGCTTTCTCGCAGCGGATGCCGCCCGTGCAAAAGCTGATGACGGTCTTTCCTTCAAACTGCGTCTTGTGCGCATCGAGAGCCGCAGGAAAGTCGCTGAACTTGTCCAACCGCCAATCGATGGCCCCATCGAATGTGCCGTGATCCACTTCGAACCCGTTGCGGGTGTCGAGCGTGACGACCGGTCGCCCGTCGTCGTCATGGCCTTGCGCTAACCAACGCTGCGCCGTCTGCGCATCGACAGCAGGCGCGCGGCCCTGCGAGGGTTGTATGGCGGGGTGGTTCATCCGGATGATTTCGGATTTGACCTTCACGAGCAGCTTGCGAAACGGATAGCCTTCGGACCAGCTCTCCTTGGCCTCGATTGCAGCGAACCGCCCGTCGCTACGCAACCATGAAAGAAATCCGCGAACACCATCGGCTTGACCGGCCAGGAAGAGGTTGATGCCTTCGGTCGCAATCAGCACGGTGCCCAGCACGCGGGCATGCCGCGCCTGTTGGAGCAATTGCTCGCGCAATAGCTGCGGATCGGAAATGCCCACAAAAAGGTAGGCAGAAATGTTGAGTATGTTTTTCACGCGGACGCAATTTTAGGTTCTGTCAAGGGCCGCGCACTTTCTACAATGGACGGATGTTCGTTCACCTGCGCCTCCACACAGAATTTTCAATCGTCGACGGCACCAATCGCATCGACGACACCATGACAGCGGCCCAGCGTGACGGCCAGCCCGCACTGGCCATCACCGATCTGGGCAACCTCTTCGGTGCCATCAAGTTCTACAAGGCCGCGCGCGGCGCTGGCGTCAAGCCCATCATCGGCGCGGAAGTATTTTTGCAAGGCGTCGGCAAGGACATCACGCAGATCTCTCGCGTGCTGTTGCTGGTGCAAAACCGCCAGGGCTACCTGAACCTGTGCGAGCTGCTAGCGCGCGCCTGGACCCAAAACGTCGTCAAGGCGCAAGCCGTCTGCAAGCTCGAATGGCTGCGCGAGTTGAACGAGGGGCTGATCCTGCTGTCCGGCGCGCAAGCCGGGCCGGTGGGTCAGGCGCTGGTTCAAGGCGATGCGCAACGTGCGGCAGATGTGGCACTGCTGCTTGCGACGGCGTTTCCGCATCGCTTCTACATCGAGTTGCAGCGTGCAGGGCGGGTCGATGACGAGGCGCATGTGAGCGCCGCCGTGCAGCTGGCCGCGCGCATGCACCTGCCCGTGGTTGCGACGCACCCCGTGCAGTTCACCGAGCCCGACGACTACGAAGCGCACGAGGCGCGCGTCTGTATTGCCGAAGGCGAAATCCTGGGCAACCAGCGGCGTGTTCGCAAGTTCACGCGCGACCAGTATTTCAAGCCGCAAGCCGTGATGGAGCAGCTGTTCGCTGATGTGCCTTCGGCCATTGCGAACACGACGGAGATTGCCAGGCGATGCAATCTGGTGCTGCAGCTGGGCAAGGCGCACCTGCCAGATTACCCGACGCCCAACGGCATGCCGATCGAGGAGTATTTCCGCTACCTGTCCCACGAGGGGCTCAAGGAGCGGATGCTTGCTCTGTACCCCGATGAGACGCGCCGCGAAAAGGAAATGGCGCGCTACGTTGCGCGCCTGGAGTTCGAGATCGAGACCATTCTCAAGATGGGATTCCCGGGCTACTTCCTGATCGTGGGCGACTTCATCAACTGGGCCAAGAATAACGGCTGCCCGGTCGGCCCGGGCCGTGGCTCGGGTGCGGGTTCGCTGGTGGCGTATTCGCTCAAGATCACCGACCTCGATCCGCTGGAATACAACCTGCTGTTCGAGCGGTTTTTGAACCCCGAGCGTGTGTCGATGCCCGACTTCGACATCGACTTCTGCCAGGGCAATCGCGATCGCGTCATCGACTACGTCAAGGACAAATACGGCAAGGAAGCCGTGAGCCAGATTGCCACCTTCGGCACGATGGCTGCGCGCGCGGCGATCCGTGACGTGGGTCGTGTGCTGGACATGAGCTACATGTTCTGCGACGGCATCAGCAAGCTGATTCCGAACAAGCCCGGCGTTCACATCACGATCGAGCAGGCAATCAAGCAGGAGCCGGTGCTGGCCGAGCGGCTTGAAAAAGAAGACGACGTCAAGACGCTGCTGGCACTCGCGCAAAAGCTCGAGGGCATGACGCGCAACGTCGGCATGCATGCAGGCGGTGTGCTCATTGCGCCGGGCAAGCTGACCGATTTCACGCCGCTCTACCAGCAGCCTGGCAGCGAGTCGGCGGTGAGCCAGTACGACAAGGACGACGTTGAAGCAGCTGGCCTGGTCAAGTTCGACTTCCTGGGCCTGGCGACGCTGACGATCCTGGAAATCGCCAAGGACATGATCCGCGCGCGTCACGCGGGTCAGGAAGGCTTTACCTTCGAAGCGGTCAAGCTCGATGACGCGCCGACCTACAAGCTGTTCGCCGACGGCAAGACCGAGTCGGTGTTCCAGTTCGAATCGCGCGGCATGCAGGGCATGTTGAAAGATGCCAAGCCGTCGCGGCTGGAGGACCTGATCGCGCTCAACGCCATGTTCCGGCCCGGCCCGATGGAGAACATCCCGAGCTTTTGCGCGCGCAAGAACGGCCGCGAAGACGTGGAATATCCGCATCCGCTGCTGGAGCCGGTGCTGTCCGAAACCTACGGGATCATGGTGTACCAGGAGCAGGTCATGCAGGCCGCGCAGATCCTGGGCGGCTACTCGCTCGGCGGTGCCGATCTGCTGCGCCGCGCGATGGGCAAGAAGAAGCTCGAAGAGATGACGCTGCACCGGCAGATCTTTCGCGATGGTGCCGCCAAGCAGAACATCGGTGAGCTCAAGGCCGACGAGATTTTCGACCTGATGGAGAAGTTCGCGGGTTACGGCTTCAACAAGTCGCACGCTGCCGCGTATTCATTGCTCGCCTATCACACGGGCTGGCTGAAGGTTCATTACACGGCCGAGTTCTTCTGCGCGAACATGACCGTGGAAATGGACGATACGGACAAGCTCAAGGCCTTGTTCGAGGATGCGCAGAACAACTTTGCAATCACCTTCGAGCCACCGGATGTGAACCGCGGCAACTACCGGTTCGAGGCGATTTCGGACAAGGTCGTGCGCTACGGCCTGGGCGCGGTGAAGGGCACGGGCCATCAGGCGATCGATGCAATCGTGAAGGCGCGGCAAGAGGGTGGGCCGTTCAAGAGCATTTACGATTTTTGTGTGCGCGTGGATCGCACGCGCATCAACAAGCGCACGGTCGAGGCGCTGATTCGTGCGGGCGCTTTCGATTCACTGCAGCTCAATCGTGCGTCGCTGTCGGCGTCGGTTGATCGCGCGTTTGATTTTGCGGCTGCGACGGTGGCGAATGCGAACCAGGGCGGGCTCTTTGACATGGGCGACTCGCACGCTGCGAGCACGCAGGAGCCGCCACTGGTCGAAGCCACGCCGTGGGGCGTGAAAGAAAGATTGACGCTGGAGAAGACCGCGGTCGGCTTTTACCTGTCGGGCCATTTGTTCGATGAGGTGGGGGCCGAGGTGCGGCGCTTCGTCAAACGCAAGATCGAAGACCTGATCGATTCGCGCGAGCCGCAATTGCTCGCGGGTATCGTCAGCGACATGCGTGTGATCAACGGTCAGCGCGGCAAACTCGCGATCTTCAAGCTCGATGACAAGTCGGCAACGATTGAAGCCACAGCCGATGAGGCCGTGATCAATGCAAATCGCAACCTGCTCAAGGACGATGAGTTCGTGGTCGTGATGGCGAAGTTGCAGCCGGATCGTTTCACCGGTGGTTATCGCCTGAGCGTGAACCAGGTGTGGGATCTCGCGACTGCACGATGCCGATTCGGCAAGTTCCTGCGTGTGTCGGTCAACGGCAAGGCGCCCGACATCAAGCGCCTCGTGCGCGATTTCCCGCCGCAGCGGGTGACGTCAGAGCAGGGAGAGTTCCTGCGCGGCTTGCCGGTGCGGCTCGCGGTGCGGCGCGATGCGGCGTCGGTTGAGTTGCAGCTGGGGGATGAGGGCAAGTTCTATCCGAGCGACGCAGCACTGGCCAGCTGGATGGCGCAGGCAGATCAGGGGCAGGCGCAGATCGTTTACGAGTGATGACGGCTGTCGCCGCTGCGCGGTGGATGCCGGGTCAAGCCCGGCATGACAAGTCATGAGGCTGTCATTGCGGACTCTTAAGAAACACCACTCAAGTGCTTGATTCG
>NZ_JANU01000032.1 GCF_001044395.1 Caenimonas sp. SL110 | reverse complement strand
GCCATGCAAGAAGGCCTGCGCTTTGCTATCCGCGAAGGTGGCAAGACCGTAGGTTCGGGCGTCGTCGCCAAGATTTTGGAGTAATCAAAATGGCTACTCAACAAAAAATCCGCATCCGCCTCAAGGCGTTCGATTACAAGCTGATTGACCAATCTGCCGCTGAAATCGTCGATACCGCCAAGCGCACGGGCGCCATTGTGAAGGGTCCTGTACCCCTGCCGACGCGCATGAAGCGTTTTGACCTGTTGCGCTCGCCGCACGTGAACAAAACCAGCCGCGATCAGATGGAAATTCGCACGCACCAGCGGCTGATGGATATCGTCGATCCGACTGACAAGACAGTTGATGCGCTGATGAAGTTGGACCTGCCTGCTGGCGTCGACGTCGAAATCAAGTTGCAGTAAAGACGGCTTGGCATCATCCGAGGCCGCCTTAGGGCGGCTTTTTTACGCAGCTAAGTTTTTGCAGCTCAGTAGCGGCTTCACACTGCGGCGTGGTTCGAAAAAGGTCGCGTGGCAGGGCTATGCAGGGCTGCAACAGGCAGGCTATAATCCAAGACTTCCCCGAAAAAGGGTGAAGGCAGTTTCGCCGAGCGATCTAGCCGAATGGCCTGGTTGTTCGGGTGAATTTATCAACCTTCTTTCGCCGTGACCCTAGTGGGAACGTCAAACGCAGAAGCCAATTGCAGCGGCTGCGGCGAAAGTAATGGAGTCAAAAAAATGAGTCTGAGCACCTCCCTCGGGTTGCTGGGCCGCAAGGTGGGCATGATGCGCCTTTTCACCGATGACGGGGACGCAGTTCCTGTCACGGTGGTCGACGTATCGAACAACCGTGTGACCCAGGTCAAGTCCCAAGAGAATGATGGCTACGTGTCCCTTCAGGTCACGTTCGGTTCGCGCAAATCGTCGCGCGTCACCAAGCCACAAGCCGGTCACCTCGCCAAGGCGGGTGTGGAAGCCGGTGAAATCATCCAGGAATTCCGTGTGACCGCCGATACCGCAGCCAAGTACGCTGCCGGTGCCGCCGTTCCTGCTGCTGATGTGTTTGTTGTGGGCCAGAAGGTGGACGTGCAGGGCACGACTATCGGTAAGGGCTACGCCGGTACCATCAAGCGTCACCACATGAAGTCGCAGCGCGCGTCGCACGGCAACAGCCGTTCGCACAATGTGCCTGGCTCTATCGGCATGGCGCAAGACCCGGGGCGTGTGTTTCCTGGTAAGCGAATGACTGGTCACCTCGGTGACGACACTGTCACCACTCAGAATCTCGACGTCGTGCGCATCGATGAGGCTCGTGGGTTGCTCCTCATCAGGGGTGCTGTTCCTGGTTCGAAGGGCGGATTCGTCACTGTGCGCCCTGCCATCAAGGCCAAGCCCGCTTCCGCAGCGGCTGACAAGGTTGCCACGAAGGGAGCCAAGTAATGCAACTCGAACTCCTGAACGAACAAGGCCAGGCTTCGTCGAAGTACGACGCGCCGGAGACCGTGTTCGGCCGTGAATACAACGAAGACCTGGTCCACCAGATCGTCGTTGCGTTCCAGGCCAATGCCCGTCAGGGCACTCGCGCCCAGAAGGATCGCGAGCAGGTCAAGCACTCGACCAAGAAGCCGTTCAAGCAAAAGGGAACGGGCCGCGCCCGTGCCGGTATGACCTCCTCGCCACTGTGGCGCGGCGGTGGTCGGATATTCCCGAACAGCCCGGAAGAGAACTTCACCCAGAAAATCAATAAGAAGATGTACCGCGCAGGCATGGCGTCCATCTTCTCGCAGTTGGCCCGCGAGGGCCGTCTGGCTGTGGTTGACTCGATGAAGGTCGATTCGCCCAAGACGAAGGATTTGGCTGCCCGTTTCAAGGCGATGAATCTTCAATCGGTTCTGGTGATTGCCGAAGAAATCGACGAAAACCTGTACCTCGCCTCGCGCAACCTGGTGAACGTCCTCGTCGTCGAGCCGCGTTACGCCGACCCGCTCTCGCTGGTGCACTACAAGAAGGTGCTCGTCACCAAGGGTGCCATCGACAAGCTCAAGGAGATGTTCGCATGAGCCGCGTCAATCCCACACCCGCAGCACGCAAGTTTGACGAAGGTCGCTTGATGCAGGTTCTGGTCGCACCCATCGTTTCCGAAAAGGCAACGATGGTCGCTGACAAGTCCAATGCGGTCACCTTCAAGGTGCTGCAAAACGCCACCAAGCCCGAGATCAAGGCTGCTGTTGAACTGATGTTCAAGGTCGAAGTCAAGGGTGTCTCCGTCGTCAATACAAAGGGCAAGACCAAGCGTTTTGGTCGCTCTGTCGGCCGCCGCGACAACGTCCGCAAGGCGTACGTCCGGCTCAAGGAAGGCCAGGAGCTGAACCTCAATGGGGAGGCCTCGTAAATCATGGCAGTCATCAAGATGAAACCAACTTCACCGGGCCAACGTGGCGCGGTGAAGATCTCCCGGGACCACCTCTACAAGGGTGATCCGTACGCGCCGTTGCTCGAGCCGCAGATCCAGAAATCTGGCCGCAACAACAACGGCCACATCACCACCCGTCACAAGGGCGGTGGTCACAAGCACCACTACCGCGTCGTCGATTTCGTCCGCAACAAGGATGGCATCCCGGCAAAGGTCGAGCGCATCGAGTACGACCCGAACCGAACGGCACATATCGCCCTCGTGGTGTACGCCGATGGTGAGCGTCGCTACATCATCGCTCCGCGCGGCCTGGAAGTTGGAGCTGCGTTGCTGTCAGGTTCGGAAGCCCCGATCCGCGCTGGCAACACGCTGCCTGTACGCAACATCCCGGTGGGTTCGACGATTCACTGTATTGAACTCAAGCCAGGCAAGGGTGCGCAGATCGCGCGTTCTGCGGGCACCTCCGCAACGCTGCTGGCGCGCGAAGGCACCTACGCCCAGGTTCGCATGCGCTCTGGTGAGGTTCGCAAGATCCACATTGAGTGCCGAGCAACAATCGGCGAAGTCGCCAACGAAGAACACAGCCTGCGCCAGCTTGGCAAGGCCGGTGTGAAGCGTCACATGGGTATTCGCCCGACCGTTCGCGGCGTCGTGATGAACCCGGTCGACCACCCGCACGGTGGCGGCGAAGGCAAGACCGGCGAAGGGCGCCATCCTGTCGATCCGTGGGGCAACCTGACCAAGGGTTACCGTACCCGCAACAACAAGCGCACCCAGGTCATGGTCGTGTCGCGTCGCAAGAAGTAAGGGGTTAACGAATGACTCGCTCACTCAAAAAAGGTCCTTTCGTCGACCATCACCTTGTGGCCAAGGCCGACAAGGCCGTGACCACGAAGGACAAGAAGCCGATCAAGACCTGGTCGCGTCGCTCCATGATCCTGCCCGAATTCATCGGGCTGACGATCGCCGTGCATAACGGCAAGCAGCACGTCCCGGTCTATATCACCGACCAGATGGTGGGCCACAAGCTCGGCGAATTCGCCTTGACGCGCACCTTCAAGGGCCACCCTGCGGACAAAAAAGTCCAGAAGAAGTAAGGAAAGACCATGTCAGAAACACGTGCAGTCCTCAGGGGCGTCCGTCTGTCGGTCGACAAGGGCCGTCTGGTCGCCGATCTGATTCGAGGCAAAAAGGTGGACCAGGCGCTCAATACGCTTGAGTTCACGCAAAAGAAGGCCGCCGGCATTATCAAGAAGGTGCTGATGTCCGCTATTGCGAACGCCGAGCACAACGACGGCGCCGACATCGACGAACTGAAGGTCAAGACCATCTATGTCGAGCAGGGCGCTTCGCTCAAGCGTTTCACCGCGCGCGCCAAAGGCCGCGGCAACCGTATCGTCAAGCCCACGTGCCACGTGTACTTGACCGTTGGCAACTAAGAGGCTCAGGACAATATGGGACAAAAAATCCATCCTACCGGCTTCCGCCTCGCGGTCAGCCGCAACTGGGCCAGCCGCTGGTACGCCAACAACCGTGATTTCGCCGGCATGCTTGCCGAAGACATCAAGGTTCGCGAATACCTCAAAGCCAAGCTGAAGAACGCTGCAGTTTCGCGCGTTCTCATCGAGCGTCCCGCCAAGAGCGCCCGCATCACCATCTTTTCGGCTCGCCCGGGGGTAGTGATCGGCAAGAAAGGCGAAGACATCGAAGCGCTCAAGAAAGAGCTCGGCAAGCGCCTGGGTGTGCCGGTCGCTGTGAACATCGAGGAAGTGCGCAAGCCAGAAATCGATGCCCAGCTGATCGCCGACTCGATCACGCAGCAGCTCGAGAAGCGCATCATGTTCCGCCGCGCCATGAAGCGCGCGATGCAGAACGCGATGCGTCTGGGCGCGCAGGGCATCAAGATCATGTCCGCTGGTCGCCTGAACGGCATCGAGATCGCGCGTACCGAGTGGTACCGCGAAGGTCGCGTGCCGCTTCATACGCTGCGCGCTGACATTGACTATGGTTTTTCCGAAGCCAAGACCACCTACGGCGTCATCGGCGTCAAGGTCTGGGTCTACAAGGGTGACACGCTTGGCCGCAATGATTTGCCAGCCATCGTCGAGCCCCGTGCCGAAGAAGAACGTCGTCCCCGTGGCCCGCGCCGCGATGGCCGCCCGGGTGATCGCCCGGCTGGCGATCGTCGTCCGCCAGCCCGACGTCCCGCAGCCGGGGCAGGTAACGTAGCGCCGGTTGACGGCAGCGACAAGCCTGCCGAAGCAACGCCAGGTGCCGATGCACCGAAATCTACCGTTAAGCGCGTCCGCAAGGCCGCACCTGCAGAAGGCGGCACCGCCGCACCTGCAGACGGTAAAGGAGAGTAAACATGCTGCAACCCGCTCGCCGGAAATACCGCAAAGAGCAAAAGGGCCGTAACACCGGTGTCGCTACACGGGGCAACTCGGTCGCATTCGGTGACTTCGGCCTGAAGTGCACGGATCGTGGCCGTCTGACGGCCCGTCAGATTGAAGCTGCGCGTCGCGCGATTTCACGCCACGTCAAGCGCGGCGGCCGTATCTGGATTCGTGTGTTCCCCGACAAGCCGATTTCCCACAAGCCTGCTGAGGTGCGTATGGGTAACGGTAAGGGCAACCCCGAGTACTACGTTGCTGAAATCCAGCCCGGCAAGGTCGTGTTCGAGATCGTCGGCGTCCCTGAAGAACTCGCTCGCGAAGCGTTCCGCCTGGCTGCTGCCAAGCTCCCGCTGCGCACGACGTTTGTCAGCCGCATGATCGGCTCGTAATTCAGGAGTGATGAAAAATGAAAACTACTGAACTGCGCAAGAAAGACGTTGCCGGCCTCGTGACCGAGGTCAAGGAACTGCAAAAGGCCCACTTCGGCCTGCGCATGCAGAAGGCTACGCAACAACTCACCAACACCGGTACGTTGCGCATCACGCGCCGCGATATTGCGCGCGCCAAGACGATCCTTGCCCAGAAGCAAGCTGAGTCCGCGTCGCAAGCTACCGACAAGAAATCGGCCAAGTAAGGATGAACATGACTGAAGCCAAGACTTCCCTCAAGCGCACCCTGATCGGCAAAGTGGTGAGTGACAAGCGAACCAAGACTGTTACGGTCCTGGTCGAGCGCCGCGTCAAGCACGAGCTTTACGGCAAGATCGTTGCCAAGTCGAGCAAGTACCACGCGCACGACGAAAAGAGCGAGTACCACACGGGTGACGTGATCGAGATCACCGAGAGCCGCCCGATCTCCAAGACCAAGAACTGGGTTGCGACCCGTTTGGTCGAGAAGGCCGCTGCGGTTTAAACCCTGCTCAGCGTCTGGCGCCTGCGTTGCGCCAACGCAAACTCCCATGAATCGGCCCACAATGTGGGCCGATTCCTTTTTGGAGAACCAGATGATAAAAGTCGGCGATGACATTCCCAGCGTGACGCTTCAGGAGTACTCCGAAGTTGAGGGTAATGGCTGCTCTATTGGACCCAACCCGGTGAAGACCGCAGAAGCGGCGGCGGGAAAGACGATTTGCGTGTTCGCACTCCCCGGCGCATTCACGCCGACGTGCTCAGCCAAACATGTTCCCGGCTTTGTCGAGAAGGCGGCCGAACTCAAGGCAGCTGGGATCGACGAAATCTGGTGCTTGTCGGTCAATGACGCATTCGTCATGGGCGCCTGGGCGCGCGACCAAAAGACTGAAAGCAAGGTGCGAATGATCGGGGACGGTAGCGCCGACTTTGCGAAGGCCACAGGCCTCACGCTCGATCTCACCAGCCGCGGCATGGGCGTCCGTAGTGCCCGTTATTCGATGCTCATCAAGGATGGCAAGGTTGTAGCTCTCAATGTCGAGGCTCCGGGCAAGTTCGAAGTCAGCGACGCTGCCACGATGCTTGCGCAAGCCAGGGGCTTGAACGCCTAAAGATCGGCTTTGAGGTAGTGCGCGCCGGCAATGGGGTTGTGATAGTAAGGAGGGATCTCGGCGAAGCCTAGCTCTTCGTACAGCGCACGCGCAGCCTCCATATCGTCCAGCGTGTCGAGTAGCACGCTGGAATACCCCGCTTGCCGTGCAGCATCGAGTATTGCGTCGGCCAACTGCCTCCCTAGCCCAATTCCGCGGAACTGATTGCGCACAAACAGACGCTTCATTTCGCAGGCATTGGGATAATCGGCGGCGTCCAGCGGCCGAAGCGCGCAGCAGCCGGCGATTTGACCAGCTACTCGCGCCAGGAGCAGCGCCCCGCGCGGCGGCGAATAGTCACCTGGAAGCGTAGCGAGTTCCTGGTCGAAGTCCTGGAAGCACAGGTCCACGCCAAGTCCGCTGGCGTAGTCGCGAAAAATCTCCCGGACGGCTCCCAATTCCTCGGGGGTCACAGGGGAGAATAGTTCGACAACGGGTAACTTCGTGACCAAGCTGCAGGTGGATCGGTTGGAGGCGGCCTGCCAGTTTAGCGCGGGATTCGGCCCGCAATCTCAGCTGCCCAGCTTGACGACCCAGGTGACGCACCCTGCGCAAAGCCCAAAGATCACCAGCGCGGCGACCCTTGAACCCAGATCGTCCCTCGATGCGGCCGCCGGGCTTTCCAGCGCCTTGTCCCCGTCAATCATCGGCTTGATAAGGTTGTCATTCCTTTTCCAGAGGTAGTACAGGACTGCGCAAATGTGGAGCGCGACCAGGCCAAGGATCAGCCATTGTCCAACGCGCTTGTGATACCAGGTCGCGGCCAGACCCTGGCTGCTTTCGACAAACTTGTTCAGGGGGCCGGTGAACGAAATTTCATCATCGCCAATCAGCCCGGTCCCGACCTGGGCCAGCAACACGACAATCATGGCGAAGACTGATCCTGCTCCCAGCGGGTTATGGCCCACCAGGTGATCGGGGTGCGCCTGCCCGCGCAGGTAATTCATGACAGACCTCGGCGAATAAATGAAAGAGCCGAAACGCGACCATCGCCCACCTACAAAACCCCAGACGATACGGAACAAAAGCAGGGTCAGTACCGCATAGCCAATGCGCGCGTGCCACTCCATCGCCGCACCGCCGCGATAACCCGAAATAACCAGGCCGATGACGCATGCCACCAGTGCCCAGTGAAACATCCGCGTGGGCAGGTCCCAGACGCGTACGGGTGTGGGCATGTGCGTTTCCTTCAGTTGATCGATGAGATTCGGCTGCCATTGTGACGCGACAGGTCCGACTCGACTGCGACGCACGGGCATTGGTGGATTCCCTAGCATTCAAAGTTCCCAAGAACTTTTTCACAGACTTGCGAGTCAGCATAGAGTCCAAAGAACCCACAACCCGGAGAAAAAAGCTCATGAGGATTCCCGTATCGCTGGCGATTGCCGCCACAGTTGCCGTGATGGCAGGACCTGCATCCGCGCAATTCGCCAAACCCGAGGACGCAGCCAAGTACCGTCAGGGCGTCATGTTTGTGATGTCGCAGCACGTTGGTCGCCTTGGTGCGATGACCAGCGGTCGAGTTCCTTACGACGCCAGGGTGGCCACCGAGAATGCGGAAATCGTCGCCGACATGGCCAAACTCGCGTGGGCGGGGTTCGGCCCCGGATATGACAAGGTAACGCCAAGTCGCGCAAAGGCTGAAATCTGGTCAGAACAAGCCAAGTTCAAGGAACATGGCGAAAAGCTGATCGCAGACAGCACGAAGCTGGTCGCGGCAGCCAAAACCAACAATCTGGACAATTTAAAGGCAGCGTTCGGTGCCACCGCGGGCAATTGCAAGACCTGCCATGACGCCTATCGCCGCGACTGACGCAGCGTCCGTCCCAACAGAAACGCCCGGTAATGCCGGGCGCTTCTGTTGGGGGTAAGCAAGTTCAGGTTTCTGCGAGCAACTTCTCGATGAGTATGTGCAGTTCGGCAAAGTTGGGCTCGCCGACATAACGCTTCACGATCTCGCCGCGCTTGTTCACCACAAAGGTCGTCGGTGTGAGTTGCACATCGCCCCACGCTTTCGCCACTGCTCCTGTGTTGTCGATCGCCACCTTGAAGGGCAGCTTGCGCGTCTGCGCATAGTTGACGACATAGCTGGGCGGGTCATAGCTCATCGCAACTGCCAATGTGTCGTAGCCGCGCGACTGATATTTGTCGTGGGTCGCCATGATCTTGGGCATCTCCGCGACGCAGGTCGTGCAACTCGTGGCCCAGAAATTCACCAGGGTCACCCGGCCCTTGAGGTCTGAAGTGGTCCTGCTCGATCCGTCGAGCAGCACGAACGTCGACTGCGGGGCGGCCTCCTTTGAGAACGCCAACCAGGCACCGCCGGCGGCAATCGCGGCCGCAAGGGCCAAGCCAATAAGAACGCGTTTCATGAGTCCAGGTTCGAGGGGATGCGTCGATTTTAGTTCCGCATCCGCATTGCCGCCCTCAACCGATCTTGGCCAGCTCCATCACCAGAAACGAAGGCAGGTGGGCGCGTAGCGAATCGCGGCTGATGCGACTCACGCTGTCTCCCATCCAGTTCGACATTTCCAGGATGTTGGGCGCCCGGGTGATTTCCACAACCGGAAAGTTCACGTCGGAGCGGACGATGTCAGCGCGAAGCTCCTCGAATTGATGGTCGCGTAGCCGCTCCTCCACCACGATCAGGTGAGGCATGTCTGCTTCGCAGTGACGCACGGCGCCTGCGCTGGTGGGGCAAACGTCAAGTGTCAGCCCCATGCTGTCGCAAACAGCCTTCAACTCTCCGATCACGCCGGCATCAGCGGACACGAGCAGGACCCGGTGACCCGCGAGCGGGCGTGCCTCGGTCAGGAACGTGCTGGAGTGGCCGCTACTGATGCCCGAATTGCTTTCCATGTCGATCGCCATGAGTCCCTCGATCTGGCGAACCGTTCGCGGAAACTCGATCGAGAGCATGGTGTGATCCACCGCGACGACGCGGTCCACTGTGACGCCCATCGCCATCGCGGTCTGCAGGAGCAGTTGCCAGTTGAGGTCATCACGAACCTTCTCCTCTCCAGATGCAGCCTGAGACAACGCGACCGACTGGCTGGACTTGATCGCCAGTTCAGCATGCTCCGGCCAATTCTTGACGTCCAGGCGAACCTGCAAGCGCTGTCCCTGGTCTGCAGACCAGTCGATCGCCACCTGCACCAGTCCCAGCAGCAGCCCGGGATCGACGATGACTTCGACGGGCCGCAGCCGATGGGTGACCTCATAGCCGCCCAGCTTGAACCGTAGCGTCATGCCATTGAGAACGTCGTTGACGATCGTGTCGAGCGGAAGCCGTTCATGCGACTGGCGCAGCCGTCCGCTGGCCAGGCGCGATATCTGCTGGCTCTGCATCGCAATCCGGTGTGCAGACTCCAGGCAGGCCTCCAGTGTGGCGACCTGTCCTCTCGAAATGCTGCGCATGCTTCGAACTTCCTGAAGCACGTTCTGCATGATGGCGACGTCATGGGCGAGTTCAGCCCCGATGATGGCCGGGAGTGTGGCGGCGGCAACCGGGGTGAGTCCCGCTACGGCTGGCGCAGCCGGCGCAGGCGCCGTCTTCGCTATGCGTTTTCGCTGTGACTCGCTTCGCGCGGACTTGCCTGACCCCATGGAGTCCCTCTCATCCTGAAGCTTTCATTGTGGCGCACTCCATCAGGACGCGGGCAAGTAAATCGGGCTCGCTCACCATCGGGTCGTGACCGGTTTTCATTTCCACGACCCGCACCCCTGCGCCACCCAACCAGGCACCACCCCAGAACCGGCTGTCACCCAGGCGCGGTCGAATCGAGTCGATGGTCGCGAGTGCGGGCTGGGTGCAGTTGATGAAGGTGCGGGCAATGGCCGCCACACGTCCTGGATCGAAGTCCAATGGCGCGGTGTAGGTATGCCCCGGGTGTGGGGTCTGCCGCCGCTTGACCCAATCGTAGGGTGCATCGGCCAGTCCAAAAACGGCTGGATCGGGCGGCGGGAAGCTGAAATCCGGCGAACTCGCCGCAGCGGCAAGCCTGGCTTCCCGGGTCGCCACTGCGTGTGTGCTGCTCCAGCTTTCGCCAGGCTTTGGCACGACGGCATCGACATAGACCAGGTGCTGCAGTCGCTCGGGCATTCGATCGGCTACAGCAGTGCCAATCATTCCGGCGTAAGAGTGCACGGCCAGCACAACCGATTGCATTTCCTCGGCCTCGATCGCCTTCATCACGTCGGCAATATGTGTTTCCAGCGTGATGGCGGGCGACATCAGGTGCGCGCGATCGCCGACGCCAGTCAACGTCACGGCATGTGCGCGATGCCCCTGGGCAGCCAGCAGGGCAATCACATCGCGCCAGCACCAACCACCATGCCAGGCGCCATGCACCAGAACGAAATCAGCCATTCAGATCACCTTGTCTTCTTTCAGTTGCTCGATCCTGTCATCGGGCAGCCCGAGCACCTCACGCAGGACCTGGGCCGTGTGCTCGCCCAGCAGCGGCGGGGGAAAGTCCTTGCGCACGGGCGTCACGCTCATGCGAATCGGGCTGGAGACCAGGTCGAGGCTGGCGCGTAAGGGGTGCGCCCAGGTGGAGACCATCCCGCGCTCCAGAACCTGCGGATCTGAAAAGACCTCCTGGAGGTTGTTGATGGCGCCGCAAGGCACCTTGGCGGCCTCCAGTGCAGCCAGCCACTGCGGCTTGGTTCGCTGGCGCATCAGCGCCTCCAGCATCGGTACCAGGACGGCGCGGTCACGCACGCGCCCCTGGTTGCGCGCGAATCGCTCGTCCTTCGCCAATTCCGGCGCGCCGGCCACCTCGCAGAACTTGGCGAACTGGCTGTCGTTGCCGACCGCCAGGATCAGGTAATCGCGATTGCCTTGAGGGTCAGGCGCGACTTCGAACACCTGGTAGGGCACGATGTTCTGGTGCGCATTGCCCGCACGGCCGGGTGTTTTTCCGCTCACGAGATAGTTGGCGCCCAGGTTTGCGAGCATGGCTACCTGCGTGTCGAGCAGCGCCATGTCGATGTGCTGCCCCTGTCCGTATCGCTCCGCGTGGCGAAGCGCCGAGAGCACGCCCACCGTCGCATACATGCCGGTGAAAAGGTCCGCGACAGCGACGCCCACCTTTTGCGGTCCGCCACCCAGGTCGTCGCGTTCACCGGTCACGCTCATGAGCCCGCCGATGCCTTGCACTGCGTAGTCGTACCCTGCGCGCTCGCGATACGGCCCGGTCTGCCCGAACCCGGTGATGCTGCAGTACACAAGGGCAGGGTTGATCGCCTTGAGTGATTCATAGTCCAGGCCGTAGCGAGCCATGTCACCGACCTTGTAGTTTTCGACAAACACCTGGCATTGCCCAACCAGGTCGCGGATCAGCGCCTGGCCCTCGGGGCTGGCGATGTCGCAGGTGATAGAGCGCTTGTTGCGATTGGCGCCCAGGTAATAAGCGGCCTCGGCCGTGTCATTGCCGGCATCGTCCTTCAGGAACGGAGGACCCCACGTGCGGGTATCGTCGCCGGTGCCGGGACGCTCAACCTTGATGACGTCGGCGCCCAGGTCGGCCAGGGTCTGGGTACACCAGGGGCCCGCAAGAACGCGGGAGAGATCGAGAACGCGAATGCCATCCAGTGAGTTCATGCACGCGATTCTGTCCCCAAACAACACCTCGCAGCGCAAACCCGATAATCGCGCGATGCCCCGAATTACCCGCACCTGGGCGCCACTTGCCGCCGTGCTCCTCGCCGCGTCCACGCTGACTGCGTGCAGCCCGACCTACAACTGGCGCGACGTGCGCCTGGAGCCCACCAACCTGAAAGCGATGCTGCCCTGCAAGCCGGACAAAGCCTCGCGCGAAGTCACGATGGTTGAGCGCAAGGTCGCGCTGGAAGTGCTCGGCTGCGAAGCTGGAGGCGCGACGTTTGCATTGCTCCACGCGGACATCGTTGATCCAGCGCGCGCTGGCGATGCGATCCGTCAATGGCGGATTGCAACGCTTGCGAACTTGCGCGGTACGTCTGCGCGGGACACGCCATTCGTAATTGCCGGTGGGGCGAGCCTTGCGCAGTCCGCGCAGGTCGTGGCAACCGGACAACGCGCGGACGGCAGCAAGGTCCAGAGCCATGCAGCCTATTTCGCGCAAGGCAGCCAGGTTTTCCAGGCCGTGATCTACGCGGATGAGCTGCGCATGGACATGACCGACCCGTTCTTTTCGAACCTGAAGTTTCAATGACAGTGCTGGCACGCCGCACCGCGATTGCCGTCTTTTTGGCGTTTGCGTTCACCTATTTCTTTTCGGCGCTGCTCAGGGCGATCACGGCGACGCTCTCGCCAACACTCACCGTCGAATTCAACCTCAGCGCGCAGGAACTCGGCCTGCTGGCGGGTGGCTACTTCTTCGGCTTTGCGATCACGCAACTGCCGCTGGGGACGTGGCTCGATCGGCACGGGCCTCGTAACGTGCTGTTGTGGTTCCTGCTGGCAGCCGTGGGCGGGGTGATTGCGTTCTCGATGGCGACCAGTTTCACGGCCTTGCTCCTGGCGCGAGTCTTGTGCGGTGTGGGGGTCAGTGCCTGCCTGATGGCGCCACTCACCGGATTTCGGCGTTGGCTCACACCCACTGCACAGCTGCGCGCCAATTCCTGGATGCTGATGACCGGCTCCTTCGGCATGGTCGGCGCGACGCTTCCCGTGCAATGGTTGATGCCGGTCTTCGGATGGCGTCCGCTGTTCTGGGGGCTGGCGGTGGCCATCGTGCTGGCGATGGTCGCCATTGCATGGAAGGTTCCGCGGTGGGAGCCGACCGAGTCGGAACCCGGCGACCGGCCGGGCACCTACTCACAGGTGTGGAAAGACCCGTACTTCCGGCGTCTGTCGCCAGTGGGATTCTTCAGCTATGGCGGCATGATTGCGATCCAGACCCTCTGGGCCGGGCCGTGGATGGTGCGCGTGGCGGGCTATGCGCCACTGGAAGCCGCAGGCGGGCTCTTCATCATCAACCTGTGCATGCTGTGCACCTTCTGGAGCTGGGGCATGCTCGCGCCTGCGCTGGCCCGGCGCGGCATCTCGACGCAGCGGCTCATTGCGTGGGGCCTTCCGATCAGCTTTGTGGTCCTGCTGGCGATCATCGTTGCCGGTCCTGCGGCCGGCGCCTGGGCCTGGGCGCTGTTCTGCATTTCTTCGACCTTTGTGTCGCTGGCCCAGCCTTCGGTGGGCATGGCGTTCCCGCCGGCCCTGGCAGGGCGCGCCCTGTCGGCCTATAACCTGGTGATCTTCGGCGGGGTGTTTGTCGTGCAGTGGGGCATCGGCCTGCTGATTGACGGCTTCAAGGCTGCCGGGATGGCCGAGGTGTCTGCTTTTCGCGCCGCAATGGGTGTCTTTCTGGTTTGCAGCATGCTGTCGTACGCTTACTTCCTGCGCGCAAAGGATAATTCCCGCTCATGAATGCGATCCTCATCATCGCCCACGCGCCGCTTGCTCACGCCTTGCGGCAATGCGCGCTCCACGTCTTTCCGGACTGCGGCGCGCTCCTGGCGGCGATCGACGTGCAACCCAACATGCCGCCCGAGGAAACGCTACACACCGCTCGCATCGCCATGAAGCAGCTGGGCGATGAAGATCGCGGCATCCTCGTGCTGACCGACATCTTCGGCGCGACACCCAGCAACGTCGCGCAGAAGCTTGTCGATGGCGTCAAGTCGCGCCTGATCACCGGTGTCAATCTGCCCATGCTCCTGCGCAGCGTCAGCTACCGCGCCGAATCACTGGATGCGCTCGTATCGCGCGCAGTGATCGGCGGGACGCAGGGTGTGATGCAGGTGGCCATCACCGCACCACAAAACCAGCCACGAAGAAGCAATGACCAGGACCACGACGACCATCAGCAATAAGCTGGGCCTGCACGCCCGCGCCTCGGCCAAGCTCACCAAGCTCGCCGGAAGCTATCCGTGCGAGGTCTGGATCACACGCGGCGAGCGTCGTGTGAATGCCAAGAGCATCATGGGCGTGATGATGCTGGCCGCCGGTATCGGCTCCGAAGTGTCGATCGAGACGATCGGGGAAAAGGAGCAGGAGGCGATGGACGCCATCCTGGCGCTTATCCACGATAAATTTGGAGAAGGGGAGTAAATGGCCCCCACGGTCGTGCACTGCGTGTCACTCCCTGCCCCCCGAGGGGGCTGCATTTCGCCTACGGGCGGCCGGGCGGCGAAATGACCTTCAGCGTCCACGGCCTGGCCGTTGCGCGCGGCATCGCCATCGGGCGAGCCGTGCTCATGGCATCGAGCCGCGCGGACGTGGCGCACTATTTCATCGAGCCGGCGAAGATTGAGTCCGAAATCGAACGCGTGCGCGATGGGCGCAACGCGGTGGTCGATGAGTTGCATCGGCTTCAGCACACCATTTCGATGATGGGGCCCAAGGAGGCACCGCACGAACTCAGCGCGCTTCTCGATGTGCACCTGATGCTGCTGCAGGACGAAGAGCTGATCGGCGGCGTCAAGCACTGGATCTCGGATCGCCTGTACAACGCCGAGTGGGCGTTGACCACGCAGCTCGATGTGCTGTCGCGACAATTCGACGACATGGAAGACGACTACCTGCGGGGGCGCAAGGCCGATCTCGAGCAAGTCGCCGACCGCATCCTGCGCTACATGAAGGGCGTTGCCTTGCCGGTGGCGCCACCTGCGGCCAGCCGCCGCAAAACCCAGCAGGACCTGCTGCTCGACGACAGCATCGACGTGCCGCTGGTGATGATCGCGCATGACCTGTCACCCGCGGACATGCTGCAGTTCAAGCAGAGTGTTTTCGCGGGCTTTGTCACAGACGTGGGCGGACGCAATTCGCACACGGCGATCGTGGCGCGCAGCATGGATATTCCGGCGGTGGTCGGCGCACGCAGCGCGAGCCAGCTGGTGCGTCAGGACGACTGGGTCATCATCGATGGCGATGCAGGCGTGATGATCGTCGATCCCTCGCCGATCATCCTGGCCGAGTACGGATTCAAGCAGCGCCAGGCCGAGCTCGAACGCGGGCGCCTGTCGCGCCTGCGCCATACGCCAGCGCTGACGCTGGACGGCCAGAAGATCGAGCTTCTGGCGAACATCGAGTTGCCCGAGGATGCACCCGGTGCAATGGAAGCGGGAGCGGCGGGTGTCGGGCTGTTCCGCAGCGAGTTCCTGTTCATGGGAAGGCGCGGGCATCTGCCCAATGAAGAAGAGCAATTCCAGGCATACAAGCGCGCCGTTGAAGGCATGCAGGGGCTGCCCGTCACGATCCGCACGGTGGATGTGGGCGCCGACAAGCCGCTGGACGACACGCGCCGCGATGAGGCGCACCTGAATCCCGCGCTGGGCTTGCGCGCGATCCGCTGGAGCCTGGCTGACCCGGCAATGTTCCTCACGCAATTGCGCGCCATCCTGCGGGCGGCGGCGCATGGCAAGGTCAACATGTTGATCCCGATGCTTGCCCATGGGAGCGAGATCCGGCACACCTTGTCGTTGATCGATTTTGCGCGGGCGGAGCTCGACAACCGCGGGACCCCGTACGGGCCTGTCTCGCTCGGCGCGATGATCGAGATTCCGGCCGCTGCGCTCACGGTGAAGATATTCCTGAAGTACTTCGACTTTCTATCGATCGGCACCAACGACCTGATCCAGTACACGCTGGCGATCGACCGCGCTGACGAGTCGGTCGCGCATCTTTACGACCCGCTGCATCCGGCGGTGCTTCGGCTGGTGGCCGAAACGATTGCCGAGTGCGATGTGCAGGGCAAGCCGGTGAGTGTCTGCGGTGAGATGGCCGGTGACACGACGCTCACCCGACTGTTGCTGGGACTGGGATTGCGAAGCTTCTCCATGCATCCGGCCCAGATCCTGGCGGTGAAGCAGGAGGTGCTGCGCTCCGATGCATCCAGGCTCACGCCGTGGGCGCAGGCGATCATGGATTCGGAAGACCCGGCCGCCGCACTCGAGGCCTGATCGGCTCTGCGCTAACGCACGCGCGTGCCTGCGACGGCGGCACCGATGATCAACACCGCCGCCGCCCCAATGCTCCATGTCATCGGCCGGTCGCTCACGATCATCAACAACAGCGTTGAAGCCAGAGGCGTGATGTAGCTGAGGATTCCGATGTGGCGCGGATCGCCGAGTTTCAGGGCCTTGTCCCAGAGGAAGAACGCCGCGCCCAGTGGGCCGAGTCCCATGATGGCAATCAGTCCCCAATCGGTCACCGAGAGCGCAACACGCGGTTCGAGTGCCCAGTGGCAAACCAGCGACAGCGTGCCCGACACAAGCCCGAACAGACCGATCGCTGCAGTAGGGAATGCCTTCACGCGCCGCGTGAGAAGCGAGTAGATCGCCCAGATGAATGCCGCGCCCAAGGCTGGCAGGTAGCCCCAGGCCCAGCCTCCGCCTGACGTGCCAGAGCCCAGGATGGCAACGGCTGCGCCGGCAAGGCCTGTGAATGCCGCGACCAGATGCGCGGCTCGCATGCGGATGCCCGGCACGAGCGCGGGCGCCAGGGCCACGATCAGGAGCGGCCACAGGTAGTTCACCAGATTTGCTTCCACGGCGGGTGCATGGCGCAGCGCGATGAACAGCAGGAAGTGATATCCGAAGAGCCCGCAAATGCCAAGTGCAAGCGTCGATGCCGGGATCTTCCACTGCTTCACAAGTGGCCATGCAGGGACGCTGCCGATCACGAGCGCCAGCCCCGTCAACAGGAAAGGCGGCACATGGCCCAGCGACACGCCAAGGGATGCCAGCGTGGCCCACAGGGCGATCGCGCCCAGCGCGTAGAGGTTCGCGCTCAGGTGTGGGCGCCGCCTGCCACGGGAGACGACACGCCGGCCAAAGGTGACGATACGCCTGCGGCGTGGGCCTGCTCGTCCGCGTGATACGAACTGCGCACCATCGCGCCGACAGCGGCGTGGCTGAACCCCATCTCGTAGGCCTTGGCCTCGAACATCTTGAAGACGTCCGGGTGGACATAGCGGCGCACCGGCAGATGCGAAGTCGAGGGCGCAAGGTATTGGCCGATCGTCAGCATGTCGATGTTGTGCTCGCGCATTTCGCGCATCACCTGCAGGATCTCGTCGTCGGTTTCGCCCAGGCCGACCATCAGGCCGCTCTTGGTCGGAACGTTGGGATGGAGTACCTTGAATTTCTTGAGCAGGTTCAGGCTGAAAGCGTAGTCGGAACCCGGACGCGCTTCCTTGTACAGGCGCGGGATCGTTTCCAGGTTGTGGTTCATCACGTCAGGCGGTGCAGCCTTGAGGATTTCCAGCGCGCGGTCATCGCGGCCGCGAAAGTCGGGCACCAGAACTTCGATCGTCGTGCCGGGCGACAGTTCGCGCGTGCGGCGAATGCATTCCACGAAATGCCCCGCGCCGCCGTCGCGCAGATCGTCGCGATCGACCGAGGTGATCACCACGTATTTCAGCTTGAGCCGGGCGATCGTGCGGGCAAGGTTCTCGGGCTCGTTCACGTCGAGCGGGTCGGGCCGGCCGTGGCCGACATCGCAAAACGGGCAACGCCTTGTGCACTTGTCGCCCATGATCATGAACGTGGCCGTGCCTTTGCCGAAGCACTCGCCGATGTTGGGGCAGGAAGCTTCTTCGCAGACGGTGTGGAGGTTGCTTTCCCGAAGGATCTGCTTGATCTCGTAGAAGCGCGTGGTGGGCGAGCCTGCACGCACGCGAATCCAGTCGGGTTTCTTCAGCAACTCGCCCTGCTCGACCTTGACGGGAATGCGAGAGAGTTTGGCCGCGGCCTTCTGCTTGGCTGCGGGGTTGTAGTTTTCGACGGATTGCGCCTCGCGCACGATTTCGCTGGAGCTCATGGATGCTTTCAGGAAGGAAGCAGGGCTGCGAGCTTGTCGCCAAGTACGGCTGCCGCGTCATTCCAGTTGGTAGATACCCCGATTGTAGAAAGGTCCACGGTTTTCAGTCCCGGATAGCCGCAAGGGTCGATGCGCGAGAAGGGTTCGAGGTCCATTGCCACGTTCAGTGCCACGCCGTGATACGTGCAGTGGCGACTGATCTTGATGCCCAGCGCCGCGATTTTCCCGAGCCCCTCGAACCCGGGCTTGCTCCCGCCCCCGTTGGGGGAGGGTTGGGGAAGGGGCAGCCTTGCGTGCGAATACGGATCATCCAGCCGCACATAAATCCCCGGCGCCCCTGCAACCCGATGCCCCGTCACCCCGAATTCGGCCAGTGTCCTGATCACCGCCTCCTCCACGCGATAGACGTACTCCTTCACGAAGAAGCCCTGCCGCTTCAGGTCCACCAGCGGGTAAGCGACAACCTGCCCCGGTCCGTGAAAGGTGACCTGGCCGCCGCGATTGGTCGCCACAACCGGAATGCCACCGGGCGTGCGCACATGTTCGGCTTTGCCCGCCAGTCCTTGCGTGAAAACCGCCGGATGCTCGCAAAGCCAGATTTCATCTTCCGTGCCCTCACTGCGCGACGCGGTGAACGACTGCATCGCTGCATATGTCGGTGCGTACTCGACGGGCCCGCGAACACTGAGGCGCATGGGCCGGGCCTAGAGAACGACCTTGACCATCGGATGACCCGTCAGCTTGCGGTACAGGTCGTCGAGCTGCTCGCGGCTCGTCACGTTCACCGTGATCGTGATGCCCAGGTACTTGCCGCCATTGCTGCTGCGCAATTCGATGGAGGCCGCGTCGAAGTCGGGATCGAACTGCGCAGCGACCGCAGTGATCGCATGCACAAACCCATCCACGTTTTCGCCCATCACCTTGATGGGAAAGCGGGTGGGAAACTCGATCAGGGATTCTCTTTGTTCAGGTGTCATGTTCAAGCCCGCTTGGCCTGTTGGTAGCCAGCGTAGAGCTTGTCGTAGATGGGGCCTGGCTTGCCGTTTCCAACCGGCTTGCCGTCAAGTTGGGTCACGGCGATGATCTCCTTGGTTGCCGAGCTCATCAGAAGCTCGTCGGCAGCCATGACTTCTTCACGCGAAACGCGTCGCAACTCAAATGGGATGCCGGCGTCGCGGCAAAGCTCCTCGAACAAGCCGTACCGGATTCCTTCGAGGACGAGGTTGTCTTTGGGCGCGCCCAACACGACGCCGCCCTTGACCACCCAGACATTGGAGGCGGCGGCTTCGCTCAGCCAGCCGTCCCTGAACATGATGGTCTCGTTTGCGCCGACGTCGGCGCTGATCTGGCGTGCCATGACAGCGCCTGCAAGGCTGATGCTCTTGATGTGCGCCTTCTTCCAGCGGAAGTCATCGGCCGTCACGCACGCGACGCCTGCGGCGCGTTCCTCGGGAGGGTAGATGTACAGCCGGTTGCTCATGGCGAACACGGTAGGCGTCAGGCCGGCGATCATGGCGTGATCGCGAAGCGCCACACCGCGCGTGACCTGGATATAAACCAGCTGGTTGGTTTCTTCTGGCACCTTGCCCTGCTGCTTCGCATAGGCAGCCACCAGTGTGTCCACAATCTCACGCCACTGACCGTCCGTGCAGGGGCTGGTGATTCGCATCTCGTCGAGACTGCGGGCGAGCCGGGCCATGTGCTCCAAAAAACGAAACGGCTGGCCGGCGTAAACGGGTACTACTTCATAAATCCCGTCGCCGAAGACAAACCCCCTGTCCATCACGCTGACCCTGGCGTTTGGAAGCGTCGTGAACTCGCCGTTAAGGTAGCAGGGCAGGTCGGGTAAATCGTGGCTGGTACTCATGGCGCCATTGTGTACGGTGCGACGCACCCGAATCGGGCGCCCGTTCAAATCCAGCAACACTGTCCTACGCAAAAGTACGCTGAACGCCGGCATAGCCCGCGTCTCGACTCGGATACGGGCGACCAGAACGGGGTTTCTACTTATAATGAGAGGCTTTGTAAAAATCCTGGAACAAGGCGGCGCACCAAACAATGACAATAAACGCACCGCTTCCTGTGAATTTTGATGAAGTCCCCGACGGAGAGATTCCGGTCAAGCCGCTGACCTTTGAGGAGGCGCGTCGGCTTCGCGAACAAAATCCACTGGTGTCCCCCTGGTGGGTCGTGATGGGGCAGGTAGTGGTGGGGCTCCTTGTGGCGTTGGCCGCGTGGGGCATCACTGGGAGGCAAAGCGTAGGGTGGTCCGCCGGATATGGCGCGATGGCCGTGGTGATCCCCGCGGCCATTTTTGCGCGAGGGCTCACCGGGCGTTTTGCGTCACTCGACGCTGGCAGTGCTGCCGTCGGGTTCATGGTGTGGGAGATGGTCAAGATTGCTTCGACGATTGCCTTGATGGCAGCGGCGCCGAAGCTGGTGGCGGACCTGAGCTGGCCGGCAATGCTGGTTGGCCTGATCGTCACCCTGAAGGTGTATTGGTTGGCGCTGGCATTCAAGCCGCGCCCAAAACGAATTGAAAACTTGAAGAATACAAATGGCCGCAGCTGAACATGCACCTAGCGCCGGTGAATACATCATTCACCACCTGACGCACCTGCAAAACCACAAGGCGTCCAACGTCCTGGACTTCACGGTCTTCAACTTCGATTCGCTGTTCTTCTCGATCCTGATCGGGGTGCTCGGCTGTTTCATCCTCTGGCGCGCCGCGCGCAAGGCGACGGCTGGCGTCCCGGGCCGCTTTCAGGCGGCAGTGGAAATTCTGGTCGAGATGGTCGACTCCCAGGCCAAGGGCATCGTCCACAACGCCAACAGCCGCAAGCTCATCGCCCCGATGGCGCTCACAGTCTTCGTGTGGATTTTCCTGCTCAATGCAATGGACTTGCTGCCGGTCGACCTGTTGCCGTTCATCTGGGAAAAAATCTACGGTGCCGCCGGCGGCGATCCGACGCACGCCTATCTGCGTGTCGTTCCCACTGCCGATCTCTCGGTGACCATGGGTCTGTCGGTGTCGGTGCTGCTGCTGTGCCTGTTCTACAACATCAAGATCAAGGGCCTGGGCGGCTGGGCCCATGAACTCGTGACCGCGCCTTTCGGTGCACACCCGATCCTGTGGCCGTTCAACTTTGTCTTCCAGATCATCGAGTTCGTTGCCAAGACCGTGTCGCACGGCATGCGACTGTTCGGCAACATGTACGCCGGCGAACTGATCTTCCTGCTGATCGCCTTGCTGGGCGGAGCGTGGTCCCTGTCGGCCACTGGCATCGGCCTGGCTGCACTGCATATCGTCGCTGGCTTTGTCTGGGCGGCATTTCACCTGATCATCATCACGCTGCAAGCCTTTGTGTTCATGATGCTGGCCCTGGTTTACCTTGGTCAGGCGCACGACTCTCACTAGATATTGCGCACTGCTTTTTCCGTTTTCTCTTTTCTCTTTTCTCTACGTCAACCAAGTCCTCTAGGAGCTTTTCATGGAAGTTATCAGCTTTGTCGCACTGGCCGCCGGCCTGATCATTGGTCTGGGTGCCATTGGTGCCTGTATCGGTATCGGCATCATGGGCGCCAAGTACCTCGAATCCGCAGCACGCCAGCCTGAGCTGATGAACGAACTGCAGACCAAGATGTTCCTGCTGGCCGGCCTGATCGACGCTGCGTTCATTATCGGTACCGGTATTGCACTGTGGTTCGCCACGGCCAATCCGTTCCTGGCGCAAATCGCCAACCTGCCGAAGTAAGTCTCGTCCTCCCAGAACGTATGCCCTGCGGCCTTGGCTCGCGGGGTGAAGGATGAAAAAGTGAGCATCACCGGTACCCTGATCATTCAGATGATCGTGTTCCTGGCCCTGGTCGGGTTCACGATGAAGTTCGTGTGGCCGCCGATCGCCGTGGCCCTGGACGAGCGCGCAAAGAAGATCGCAGAAGGCCTTGCTGCCGCCGACAAGGCGAAAGCTGACCTGTCTGCAGCCAACCAGCGCGTGGAAGAAGAGCTGGCCAAGACCCGTAACGAAACCGCAGCGCGCCTGGCAGATGCCGAGCGTCGCGCCCAGGCCATCGTTGAGGAAGCCAAGACACGTGCGACAGAAGAGGGCGGCAAGATCGTTGCGGCCGCTCGCGTTGAGGCGGAGCAGCAAACCGTCAAGGCACGTGAGGCCCTGCGCGAGCAGGTTGCAGCGCTGGCCGTGAAGGGCGCCGAGCAGATCCTGCGCAAGGAAGTCAATGCCGGTGTGCATGCCGACCTCCTGAGCCGCCTGAAGACCGAGCTGTAAGCCATGGCTGAACTTGCCACCATTGCGCGGCCGTACGCCGAGGCGCTTTTCAAGTCGGCATCCGCTGATCTGAATGGCACTTCGGTCTGGCTCGACGAAATTGCCGGCATCGCGGCAGAGCGCCAGATCCAGCTGTTCGCGGACAACCCCAAGGTCACCAACCAGCAGGTGTTCGACCTGGTCTCCGGCGTCGCCCAGGTGGCGCTGTCCGAGGCGGCAAAGAACTTCCTGCGCACGGTGATCGAAAACGGCCGCCTGTCCGCACTGACGGAAATCGCCAGCCAGTTTCGCGCGCTCGTGAACGTGCAGGGCGGCACATCGGACGCGACTGTCTACAGCGCGTTCCCGATCGACGCCGACGCCCTCCAGGGCGTTTCGGAGACGCTTGAGAAGCGTTTTGGCCGCAAGCTCAATCTGTCGGTCGAGCAGCAGCCCGACCTGATCGGTGGGATTCGCGTGGTGGTCGGAGACGAAGTGCTCGACACCTCGGTCAAGGCCCGCCTGGAACAAATGAAAGTCGCGCTGTCGGCTTGATAGCCGCCGCTTCAAACGACGCATCTAACGCCGCCTAAAACGCTGCTTAACCAAAGAAAGAAGGAAAGAGTCATGCAACTCAATCCCGCAGAAATTTCTGAACTGATCAAGAGCCGCATCGAGGGGCTCGTCGCCAGCGCCGACATCCGTAACCAGGGCACCGTTGTGTCCGTGGCGGACGGCATCTGCCGCATCCACGGCCTGTCCGACGTGATGGCTGGTGAAATGCTGGAATTCCCGCCGACCAAGGACGGCGTCGCCACCTTCGGCCTGGCGCTGAACCTGGAGCGCGACTCTGTCGGCTCGGTGATTCTGGGCGAGTACGAGCACATTTCCGAAGGCGACACCGTGAAGTGCACGGGACGCATCCTGGAAGTGCCGGTCGGCCCCGAGCTGATCGGCCGCGTGGTGAATGCCCTGGGCCAGCCCATCGACGGCAAGGGTCCTGTCAACGCCAAGATGACCGACGTGATCGAAAAGGTTGCACCGGGCGTGATTGCACGTCAGTCGGTCAGCCAGCCCATGGCGACGGGCCTGAAGTCGATCGACTCCATGGTGCCGATCGGCCGTGGCCAGCGCGAGCTGATCATTGGCGACCGCCAGACCGGCAAGTCCGCTGTGGCCGTCGACGCGATCATCAACCAGAAGGGTCAGAACATGACCTGCGTGTATGTTGCGATCGGCCAGAAGGCATCCACGATCAAGAACATCGTGCGCTCCCTGGAACAAGCCGGCGCGATGGACTACACCATCGTGGTTGCCGCCTCTGCTTCCGAGTCCGCCGCCATGCAGTACGTCTCGGCTTACTCGGGTTGCACGATGGGCGAGTACTTCCGCGACCGTGGTCAGGACGCCCTGATCGTTTATGACGATCTGTCCAAGCAGGCCGTCGCCTATCGCCAGGTTTCGCTGCTGCTGCGCCGTCCGCCAGGCCGCGAAGCCTACCCCGGCGACGTGTTTTATCTCCACAGCCGACTGCTCGAGCGCGCAGCCCGCGTGAACGCCGACTATGTCGAGGCCTTCACCAAGGGTGAAGTCAAGGGCCAGACCGGCTCGCTGACTGCGCTGCCTATTATCGAAACGCAAGCTGGCGACGTGTCGGCATTCGTTCCGACCAACGTGATCTCGATCACCGACGGCCAGATCTTCCTGGAAACGTCACTGTTCAACGCAGGTATCCGTCCCGCGATTAACGCCGGTATTTCGGTGTCGCGCGTGGGTAGTGCTGCGCAGACCAACTGGATCAAGGGCCTGTCCGGCGGTATCCGTACCGACCTGGCGCAGTACCGTGAACTGGCTGCGTTCGCGCAGTTCGCATCCGACCTGGACGAAGCCACCCGCAAGCAGCTCGACCGCGGTGCCCGCGTGACGGAACTGCTCAAGCAGGCCCAGTACAGCCCGCTGCCGATCTCGCTCATGGGCGCCACGCTGTTCGCAGTGAACAAGGGCTTCCTCGACGACATCGAAGTCAAGAAGGTTCTTCCTTTCGAACACGGCCTGCACGCTTATCTCAAGGACAAGCACGCTCCCATGCTCGCGACCATCGAGAAGAACGGCGCCAAGTGGGACAACAAGCCCGCCAAGGATTCGGACAGCGACGACAAGAAGGCTTTCAAGAAGGCCTGCATCGACGCAGAGGCTGAAATGACTGCCGCAATTGCCGCCTTCAAGAAAACCTTTGCCTGATCACCAAAGCATAGGAGCTCAACGTGGCAGCAGGTAAAGAGATTCGCGGCAAGATCAAGTCGGTGGAGAACACCAAGAAGATCACCAAGGCCATGGAAATGGTGGCTGCGTCCAAGATGCGCAAGGCGCAGGAACGCATGCGTCACGCCCGGCCTTATGCCGACAAGGTGCGTAATGTTGCAGCCAACCTTGGCAAGGCGAACCCGGAGTACACCCACCCGTTCATGAAAATGAACGATGCCAAGACGGCTGGGTTCATCGTGGTCACGACTGACAAGGGCCTGTGCGGCGGCATGAACACCAACGTGCTGCGCCTGGTCACCACCAAGCTGCGCGAGCAGCAGGCAGCGGGCCTGGAGTCGCACGCAGTGGCCATTGGCAACAAGGGCCTGGGCTTCCTGAACCGCATCGGCGCCAAGGTGGTCTCGCATGTGACGCAGCTGGGCGATACGCCGCATCTGGACAAGCTGATCGGCCCCGTGAAGGTCTTGCTCGACGCATACGCGGAAGGCAAGGTGAGCGCGGTGTACCTGTCGTACACCAAGTTCATCAACACGATGCGCCAGGAGCCCGTGCTCGAGCAGCTCTTGCCGCTCACGGCCGACAACTTCAAGTCGGATGAAGGCCAACCCGGCTGGGACTATATCTACGAGCCCGACGCGCAGACCGTCATCGACGAACTGCTGCTGCGCTACGTGGAAGCGTTGGTGTACCAGGCTGTTGCCGAGAACATGGCGTCCGAGCAATCGGCTCGCATGGTCGCGATGAAGGCAGCCACCGACAACGCCGGCAATGTGATTGCCGAGCTCAAGCTGGTCTACAACAAAACGCGCCAGGCAGCGATTACGAAAGAACTTTCGGAAATCGTCGCCGGGGCCGCAGCGGTCTGATCGCGCGGACGCACGGATTCAACAGATTAATTATTGGAGCGACTCATGGCTCAAGCAAACGCTACCCAGGGCAAGATTGTTCAATGTATCGGCGCGGTGGTCGACGTGGAATTTCCACGCGACAAGATGCCCAAGATCTACGACGCACTGAAGATGGAAGGCACGGCCCTGACGCTGGAAGTGCAGCAGCAACTCGGTGACGGCATCGTGCGCACCATTGCGCTGGGCTCGTCCGACGGGCTTCGCCGCGGCAACATGGTCTACAACACCGATGCATCCATCATGGTTCCGGTTGGCAAGGCCACCCTCGGCCGCATCATGGACGTGCTGGGCAATCCGATCGACGAGCGCGGCCCGGTTGATTCGGCGCTGACGGCTTCCATCCACCGCAAGGCCCCGGCTTACGACGAGCTGTCGCCCTCGCAGGAATT
Source organism: Caenimonas sp. SL110 (assembly GCF_001044395.1). Lineage (GTDB taxonomy): Bacteria > Pseudomonadota > Gammaproteobacteria > Burkholderiales > Burkholderiaceae_C > Ramlibacter. The sequence continues at coordinate 33,854 of NZ_JANU01000032.1, read as the reverse complement.
GCTCGAAACCGGCATCAAGGTGATTGACTTGGTTTGCCCTTTCTCCAAGGGCGGCAAGGTGGGCCTGTTCGGTGGTGCCGGCGTCGGCAAGACCGTGAACATGATGGAACTGATCAACAACATCGCCAAGGCCCACTCAGGTCTGTCGGTGTTCGCCGGTGTGGGCGAGCGTACCCGTGAGGGCAACGACTTCTATCACGAGATGGCTGACTCGAAGGTCGTGGACCTGGAGAACCTGCCCAACTCCAAGGTGTCGATGGTGTACGGCCAGATGAACGAGCCGCCGGGCAACCGCCTGCGCGTTGCATTGACCGGTCTCACGATTGCCGAATCGTTCCGCGATGAAGGCCGCGACGTGCTGTTCTTCGTGGACAACATCTATCGCTACACGCTGGCCGGCACCGAAGTGTCCGCGCTGCTGGGCCGTATGCCTTCCGCCGTGGGTTACCAGCCGACGCTGGCCGAGGAAATGGGCCGCCTGCAGGAGCGCATCACGTCGACGAAGGTCGGCTCGATCACCTCGATCCAGGCCGTTTACGTCCCTGCCGATGACTTGACCGACCCGTCGCCTGCAACGACCTTTGCCCACCTGGACTCCACCGTGGTGCTGTCGCGTGACATCGCTGCGCTGGGCATCTACCCGGCCGTCGATCCGCTGGACTCCACCAGCCGCCAGCTCGACCCGCTGGTTGTTGGCGAAGACCACTACAACACCGCTCGCGCTGTGCAGAACACGCTGCAGCGTTACAAGGAACTGCGCGACATCATCGCCATTCTGGGCATGGACGAACTGGCACCGGAAGACAAGCTGGCCGTGGCTCGCGCCCGCAAGATCCAGCGTTTCCTGTCGCAGCCGTTCCACGTTGCTGAAGTGTTCACCGGCTCGCCTGGCAAGTACGTTCCGCTGGCCGAGACGATTCGCGGCTTCAAGATGATCACCAACGGCGAATGCGATCACCTGCCCGAGCAGGCGTTCTACATGGTCGGCACGATCGACGAGGCCTTCGAGAAGGCCAAGAAGGTTTAAGTCCAGGAAACTGACTAAAGGTACTTATGGACCCCACCCACACCATCCACGTCGACGTGGTCAGCGCCGAGGAGTCGATCTTCTCTGGCGAGGCCCGCTTCGTGGCGCTGCCCGGCGAAGCCGGTGAGCTCGGGATCTACCCGCGCCACACGCCGCTGATCACGCGCATCAAGCCAGGCACAGTGCGTATCGAAAAGGCCGACGGAACCGAAGAGTTCGTGTTCGTTGCTGGTGGCATCCTCGAAGTGCAACCCAAGACCGTCACCGTGCTGTCCGACACCGCCATTCGCGGGAAGGATCTGGACGAAGAGAAGGCCAATGCCGCCAAAGCCGCAGCCGAAGAAGCGCTGCGCAATGCCAAGGGTGAACTCGACATCGCCAGGGCGCAATCGGAGCTGGCCGTCATGGCTGCGCAGATCGCGGCCCTTCGCAAGTATCGTCAGAAGAAATAAATCCCCAACGGATTCGAGCGAAACAAGAAGCGCTAAAAACCGCGCCCTCGGCCCTGCCTGTTGGCAGGGCCTTTTTATTGGGGGCTCATGGTTTCTGCGGTGCCATCGCCGACGGTCTCTCCCAGTAGGTGTAACGCCATGCGGTGCGCAATCCGCAGCGCGCATACAGGCGCTGCGCCACCGCGTTGCCAGCCTCCACCTGAAGCACCATCTGCTCATATCCGCGTTGCGTTGCAGTGCTTGCCAGCGCAGTAAGCACTCGCAATGCGTATCCGCGGCGCCGGTGCGTTAGCGCCGTTCGCATGCCGTGAATGCTCGCCCAGCCATGACCGAGTGCCAGAACGCCGGCGGCGACGGTTTGGTCGGCATCGCAGGCCCGCGCAAAGAGCGATCCCTGGGCCCGGCGCAGCGTCGCTACACGGCTGGCGCCATCGACAGGATCGAAGCCTTCGCCCAGGAAAACCGATGCCCATTCGTCGTCGGCAGCTGTCCTGATCTCTACCTGCGACAGACAGGGGGACACCATTCGGGCGGCCTCGCTGCTGGAGCCGACCTGCACCAGCGTTGGTTTGGATTCGGCATAACCACGGGCAACCAGTTCCGATCGAAAGGGCGCAAACGTTTCGACATCCGGCACACGAAATATGGCGGGCAGCTCTAGCGCCCCATACCGACCCTCGATCTCTGGGATCAGGTGCGTGTCCGGCTCGCCGTGGTCCAGCGGAACAGCGCTCCGAGCGCGCCCAACCGTCCCTTCGTCAAAGGGCAGGAGCCAGCCCCCCAGTTCTTCGACCCTCGGCGGCGCCACCGCAGCAACCGTCGCGCGCTCAATCGAGGCGACATCCGGTACCGGGGCGATTCGCACAGCATCAACCCAGGACCGGTTCGTCCGGCAGTTCATTGGGATTGACCTCGCCGGGTGCCAACGGGAAGTGCTGCACCAGCAGAGCCGAGACTTCCTCCAGCGCCTGGGTCAACCCATCTTCAAAGCGCCGGTCACGAAACGCGGTGCCCATTCGCTGGACGATAGCTTTCCATTCGGCTTCGGGTACGCGCTGTGACAACCCGCGGTCAGCGACGATTTCAATGGCGTGTTCGGCCAGCAGCAGGTAGATCAGCACACCGTTGTTGTTGGCGGTATCCCACAGGCGCAGTTTGGAGAACATGGCGATTGCACGTTCGCGCGGCGTGGCACCCCGCAGGATGTAGCTGGTGGGCAGGCCCGCTTCCACATAGAGGCGAATCTCGCCGCTGTGCCGCTGCTCGCTCGCGGCGACGCGCCGGGCCAGGCGCTCGACCAGCTCTTGTGGGATGGCTCGATGTGTATCTGCGTCATCCTGCCAGCGATGGCGCCACAGACGCAGGGCGGTTTGCGAGAAGTTGCGTGTGCCCGCCATCACCAGTCTCCCGAGGCGCCGCCGCCCCCAAAATCACCGCCGCCGCCAGAGCTCCAGCCGCCCCCGCCCCCACCACCGCCTGAGTTCCAGCCGCCGCCCCCGCCGCCGCCCCAGATCACGGGACCGCCAAGCCCGCCGCGCCGCCCGGACCCACCACCACCCAGTCCACCCGATAGCAGCGCGAAGACCAGCGCGACGAATGCCGCAATGGCCGCAATCGCAATGCTCGACGTGATGAGCAACGCGATGGTGCCGACGCCCGCGCCAGTCACCAGTGACCCCAGCTTGCGCCCCAGCATGCCCTTGAGCACACCGCCCACGACCGGCACGGCGATGAAGAGAAAGATCGCCAGGTCCATCCAGTCGAAGCCGAATGCGCCACCTGCAGGCGACTTGTCGGCCTGCTTGACAGGCGGCAGGGCTTCCCCGTTGATGAGCGAAGTGATCTGTGCCACGCCCGCGCGCAATCCCGCAGCGTAATCCCCCTTCTTGAACTCCGGCGTGATCGCTTCGTCGATGACGCGGCGCGCCGCCAGGTCGGGAATCGCGCCTTCCAGCGTCTTGGCAACTTCAATACGGATCTTGCGATCGTCCTTGGCGACGACCACCAGCAGCCCGTCACCTACGCCTTTACGGCCGATCTTCCATGCGTTTGAAATGCGGTTCGCATAGCTGGTGATGTCTTCGGGCTGCGTCGTGGCCACCATCAGGATCGCGACCTGCGCGCCCTTGGCAGTCTCCAGTGCGGTGAGCTGGTCTTCCAGCCCCTGACGCTGGATGGCGTCAAGCGTGTTGGTCTGGTCGATGACGTGCGCGGTGAGCGCCGGCACCGGCAGCACGTTCTGCGCGTGACTTGCGAAGCTAAGAAACAGCAGCGCAGCGGCCAGTGCCCGAAGCATGTTCACTTACTTCTTGTTGAAGTCAACCTGCGGTGGCACCGAAATCTGCGCTTCGTTTTGCACAGTGAATGTCGGCTTGGGCGAGTAGCCGAACACCATCGCGGTGAGGTTGTTCGGGAAACTGCGAGCGAGCACGTTGTACTCCTGCACCGTCTGGATGTAGCGATTGCGGGCGACCGTGATGCGGTTTTCGGTGCCTTCGAGCTGCACGCGCAAATCACTGAAACCCTTGTTGGCCTTCAGGTCCGGGTAGCGCTCCACCGTCACCATCAGCCGGCTGAGTGCACTGGACAGTTCGCCTTGTGCTTGCTGGAATTTCGCGAACGCAGCCGGATCGTTGAGCGTCTCCGGTGTGACTTGCATCGACGTGGCCTTGGCGCGGGCTTCAACGACTTTGGTGAGCGTCTCCTGCTCGAAGTTCGCTTCACCCTTGACGGTGGCGACGATGTTGGGGATGAGGTCGGCGCGGCGCTGGTACTGGTTGAGCACTTCGCTCCAGGCCGACTTGCTGGCTTCGTCGAGCCGCTGGAAATCGTTGTACCCGCACCCGGTCAGCGAGGCCGCAGCGAGCATGGCGGCAAGGATGAGGAACCAGCGCTTGATCATGAGTGATTTCCCTTCAAGGTGACGCGAGAGCCGCGACGGTAGCATAGATGGATGCAGGTTGAGCCCTTTCAAGCACTGAGTGCCGCGCAGCGCCGCGCTGCAGTCGCGCGCAAGCCTCGTCTGGTGATTGCAGGCGCGACCGGCGTGCTCGGCAATGAGGTGCTGCGGCGTGTGGTCGGCACACACCGGTTCGAATCGACACGTGTGCTCGCGCGCGAACCGGTGACCACGGCGCTGCGCGGTGTGGACCTCATGGTCGTGCCGGGTGAGGCGCCTGGCGACTGGCCACTGGAGCCGGCGGATACAGCACTGGTCATGTTCGACCCGCCGCGACTCTTCCATGACCGCGAGCGGGCGCTGTGGACACCGCAACCAGAGCAGCTCGTCGCAGTTGCGCGCTGGATGAGGGCCAGTGGCGTGACGACGCTGCTTGTCGTTTTGCCTCACGCGCAGGGGCGGCTACCCGAGGCGCTCAAGCGCGGCCTTGCCAACCTCGATGAGCAGTCGCTTGCAACCCTCGGCTTCGATCGGCTGATGATCGTACGCACGGCTCGCAAGCCCGTGCCGGCTCGTGGCGAGGGCATGCTGCGCGCGCTTGCAAGCTTCATGCTGTCGACCTTCAAGTACATGCTTCCCGGCAGCGAGCAGCCGGTGCGCGCGGTCAAGGTCGCCGAGTTCGTCTCGGCGCTGCTGGAACTCGCACCGGCGGGTGTGCACATCGCTGCGCCAGAGGTCGTTTGGCGTGCCGCCCAGGGGCACTCGCGCGATTTGCGCGAGACGGTGCGGCAGTGGCTTGCGGCCTGAATCCACGGCAGAATCCCTGCAACCCATGCGCAAGAAAAACAAGCTCCAAGCCGCCAACCTGGAAGGCAGTCCCGACGACGTTGAAGCGGCGTTTTACAAGGCATTGCAAAACGCCGACATCGAAGCGCTCATGGCTTGCTGGGCCGACGAGGACGACATCGTCTGCATTCACCCTGGGGGCCCACGCGTGGTGGGCGCGATGGCGATTCGCGCCACCTTCGAAGCGATGTTCAACAACGGCAGCATCCGCGCCTGGCCCGAGCGCGCCCGCAAGACACAGGCGCTGGCAAGCGCCGTGCACAACGTGCTGGAACGCGTCGAAGTCCTCAGCACCGAAGGCCCCGCGCAGGCGTGGGTGATCGCTACCAACGTGTACCACCGCACCGCGCAGGGCTGGCGCATGGTCGCGCACCATGCAAGCCCCGGCACCAGCAGCGAGATCCAGGAAGTGTCGGGCACGCCGCTCGTGCTTCATTGATGCGGGCATCCCATTGAATTACCGTGCGCCGTGGTGGCTGCCAGGCGGCAACCTTCAAACCATCTGGCCCGCGTTGTATGCCAAACGATATTTCGGCGGACATCCCCAGTACCGGCGTGAACGCTGGACAGCGCCCGATGGCGATTTCGTGGACGTCGATTGGCTGATTTCGCAGGGTTGCGTGCAGCCCGACCGCCCCATGCTGGTCATGTTCCACGGCCTCGAAGGGTCGTCTCGCAGTCACTATGCCGAAGCGTTTGCCGACTTCGCGGCCGAGCATGACCTTGCATTTGCGATTCCGCACTTTCGCGGCTGCAGCGGCGAGCTCAACGCAGGGCCGCGCGCCTATCACTCGGGTGACCACGAAGAAATCGCCTGGATCCTGGCGCGCCTGCGCGAACACCACAACGGCCCCATCGTGGCGGTCGGCGTATCGCTGGGCGGCAATGCGTTGATGCGGTGGGCCGCCGAGGCGGGCGAGGGCGCCGGCGCCCTGGTGCGCGCCGTCGCCAGCGTCTGCTCACCGCTAGACCTCGCCGCCAGCTCGGTGCAGATCGGCCGCGGCTTCAACCGGCTCGTGTACACCACGATGTTTCTACGGTCGATGAAACCCAAGGCGCTGGAAAAATTGAAGCAGCACCCCGGGCTCTTCGACGGTGCGCGAATGCAGGCAGCACGAGACCTGTACGAGTTTGACGACATCTTCACCGCACCGCTGCACGGTTTTACCAATGCCGACGACTACTACGCGCGTGCGAGCGCCAAGCCGCACCTGCACCGCATCTGTATACCGGCGCTCTGCCTCAATGCGCGCAACGACCCATTCGTGCCGGCACAGAGCCTGCCCAGACCCGGCGAGGTGGGAGATTTCGTGACGCTGTGGCAGCCGCAAGAAGGCGGCCATGTCGGATTCCCCGACGGCAGCCTGCCGGGGCATGTGCGCACCATGCCGGACGAAGTCGGCGGCTGGCTGCTGCGCGCGGCCGCTACTGCACAGCCACGCGAACCGAAGACGCCGGCTTGACGGCAGCTGCGGGTTTGGGCGTGGCTGCCGCGCTCGCCGCGCTCGCCGCGTTCGCAGGGGCGGCAGCAAGCGGCGCGGATGAGGCCGCAGCAGGAGCCGATGCGGGTGCAGGAGCGGCGCCGGGAACCACCCAGGGCACGTCAGCCGCAGGACGTGGTTTGCCTACCGGCGTTGTCGCCTTGCCCTGCCGCACCAGTGCCATGTCTTCTTCGCTGGGGTACATGCCGGTCAGGTAGTAGTCGAAGGCACGGCGGGCGATTGGCGCGGAATTCTGCGCGCCGAAGCCCGCGTTTTCCACAATCATGGCGATGGCAATTTTTGGGTCTTCTGCGGGAGCGTAGGCCATGAACAGTGCGTGATCGCGATGGCGTTCATCGATGGCCGATGCGTTGTATTTTTCGCCCTGCTTGATGGCGATCACCTGGGCGGTTCCGGTCTTGCCGCCGCTCGTGTAGCCGGCGCCTGCAAAGGCGCGCGCCGAGGTGCCTTCGATGTTCACACCCACCAGCGCCTTGCGGATGATGGCGATGTTTTCAGCCTTGGCAATGCGCTCGCCCACCACGCGCACCGCATCCGTGGGCGTCTTTGTCACCACATCGATCACCTTGCTGACCAGGTGCGGCTTCATCTTCACGCCTGAGTTCGCCAATGTCGCTGTGGCCGATGCCAGCTGCAGCATCGTGAAGTTGTTGTAGCCCTGCCCGATGCCCAGCGAAATCGTCTCGCCGGCGTACCACTTCTTCTGTTCGGGCTTGCGGTAAGCCGCCCGTTTCCACTTGGTCGAGGGCAGCAGCCCGCGCGATTCGCCCTGTATATCGATGCCGGTCAACTCGCCGAAGCCGAACTTCACCAGCTCGTCGTGCATGAGGTCCACGCCCATGTCGTTGGCCAGAATGTAGTAGTAGGTATCGCACGACTGCACGATGGACTTGTACATGTCGACCGAGCCGTGGCCGCCCTCCTTGTCGTCGCGAAACCGGTGGCCGCCGAACATGAAAAAGCCCGGATCGGAGATGGATTGCGCAGGCGTGCGCTTGCCCGTCTCAAGCGCAGCCAGCGCCATGAACGGCTTGTAGGTCGAGCCGGGAGGGTAGGTGCCACGCAAGGCGCGATTGAGCAAGGGCTTGTCCAGCGACTCATTGAGCGCTGCCCAGTTCTCGCTGTCGATGCCATCGACAAAAAGGTTGGGATCGAACGTGGGCTTGCTGACAAAGGCGAGCACTTCGCCGGTCTTGGGTTCGATGGCAACCATCGCGCCGCGGCGGTCGCCGTACAGGTCTTCGATCAGCTTTTGCAGCTTGATGTCGATCGACATCACGATCGTGTTGCCGGGCGTGCCGGGCCGGCTGGCGAGCTTGCGCATCGCGCGGCCGCCGGCCGAGGTCTCTACATGCTCGACCCCGGTGATGCCGTGCAGCTGGGCTTCGTAGCTTTGTTCGACGCCGAGCTTGCCGATGTATTCGGTGCCCTTGTAGTTGGTCTGCGCCTCTTCGGGCCAGTCTTCCATCGCCTTCTTTTCGGTCTGGTTGACCCGCCCGATGTAGCCGATCACATGGCTGGCCAGCTCGCCGTAGGGGTAGTTGCGAAACAGGCGGGCCTTGATGTCCACGCCCGGAAATCGCCAGCTCTGCGCGGCAAAGCGCGCCACCTCTTCATCGGTCAGGCGGGTGCGGATCGGAAGCGATTCGAAATTCTTGGACTCTTCCAGCAGCTTGCGAAAGCGCCGCTTGTCGCGCGGCTGGATGTCGACGATGGTCGACAGCTCTTCGATGGTCTTGTCCAGGCTGGCCAGGCGCGACGGCATGATCTCCAGCGTGTAGGCCGAGTAGTTGGTCGCCAGCACGATGCCATTGCGGTCGAGGATAAGCCCGCGATTGGGCACCACCGGCACGATGGCCGTGCGGTTGTTCTCGGCCTGTTCGAGCAGGTCGGTGTGGCGATACACCTGCAGGTAAACCAGTCGCGAGACCAGCAGCAGGAAGCACACGACGACGACCAGGCTTGCAGCCAGCACGCGGATGCGAAAGCGCGAGAGGTCGGCTTCGACGTTTCGTAGTTCGGTCATGCGTGGTTAGTGACGAAGTCGCGGGACAAGTTGCGCGGGTGGCCCGGCTAACAGCTTAGAGAGATCAGAGAGCTCAGAGCGGCCTATTTTCATCGGGATCGGGCGCCCTGCGTTGCGGCGCGAGCAGCAACACGCTCACGACCGGCCACAGCACAGCTTCGGCTAGCGGAGCGATGACGGTGACCCAACCGGGGAAGGTGCCGCCCATCAACATGCGGATGGCGAGTTCGATCGCGTGGGCGGCGACAAAAAGCGGCAACACCTGCACAGCTTGCGACGGCACAGAAAACCACAGCAGGCGGCGATGAATCGTGATCGCGAAATAGCTGAGCGCCGTATAGGCCAGCGCATGCTGGCCCAGCAATGCGGTCTGGTGCACATCCATCGCCAGGCCGAAGATGAAGGCAGCGCCAATGCCCACCCGAAGCGGCTGGTGCACGCTCCAGAACACGACGACCAGCGCCAGCACATCCGGCATCCACGGCGTCCGGCCTATGGGCAGCATGTTCACGAGCAGCGCGAGCAGCAGGCTGCCCCAGATGAAAACCGGATTGGCGGGCAACAGCAGCTGCTGGCCCTGTCGCATGATCATCGGCGGCCTCCCTTGCGGGCGGCGGGCGCCGCGTCTTCGGGTGCCGGACGCGCCGGAAGCACGTCGGTCATCGGCCCGAGCACCATGACGTGACGCGCACCACCCACCAACGCTTGCGGCAAGCAGGTGATGCGCGCGAAACCCGAATCGGCGCGGCGATCGACCTTGTCGACCTTGGCAACCGGCAGGCCCGAAGGATAAACGCCATCGACACCGCTGGTGGTCAGAAGATCGCCGGGCTGGACATCTGCATTGGCCGCCATGAAGCGAAGCTCGAGCGAGCCGCCGTGCAGCGTGGGGTCGCCGTATGCCACGCTGCGCGCGCCAGTGCGGGCATTGAGAACCGGGATCGCGTGTTCGCGATCGGTGATGAGCGTCACTTCGCTGATGAGCAAGTGCACCCGCGTCACCTGGCCGAGCACACCGCCCTCATCAATGACAGGAGACCCGGCCTTGATCTGGTGGGTCGATCCCTTGTCGATGATGATCTTGCGGGTGTAGGGGTCGGCCGCGTCATAGAGAACTTCGGCGGCAGTCGATGTGGCCATGAATCGCGCACGAAGTTCGAGCAACTTGCGCAGGCGTTCGTTTTCCTGGGTGAGCTGTTCGACCTGGAACGACCGCTGGGACTGCAAGGCGAGCTTGGCGCGGGCGGCCGCCTCGCCGCGTTGCGCACTCGCCAGGGATTCGAAATAGTCGGCCCCACCGCTCACGAACATCACGGGCCGCATGGCGACCCATTGCACGGGGTAGAGCGCTGTGGCGATCGCCGCGCGTATGGGTTGCGCAATCTTGAAGCGTGTGTCGGCCACCATCAGGAACAGTGCGATCGCACTGAACACCATCAGTTTGGAAATTGCAGACGGGCCCTGCTTGAAGAAGGGCGGCGGGTTGCGGTCGAGAGTACCTAAAGGCATGGAGGCGGTTATTTTGCACCCTGCCCCTCTTGGGGAGGGCCGGGGTGGGGGCATTTCAGCGCTGTGGCCCCCACCCTAACCCTCCCCCAGAGGGGGAGGGAAATTCATGCCGTCACTCGCTCGTGAAAATGGAACCCAGCCGTTCCATCCGCTCCAGCGCGATGCCGCAGCCGCGCACCACGCAGGTCAACGGGTCTTCGGCCACCAGCACCGGCAGGCCGGTTTCTTCTGCCAGCAGGCGGTCGAGGTCGCGCAGCAGTGCGCCGCCGCCGGTGAGCATCATCCCGCGCTCTGCAATGTCGGCGCCCAGTTCAGGCGGCGTCTGCTCCAGCGCGTTCTTCACCGCCGAGACGATGTTGTTGAGCGGATCGGTGAGCGCTTCCAGGATTTCGTTGGAAGAAATGGTGAACGAGCGCGGCACACCTTCAGACAGGTTGCGGCCCTTGACTTCCATTTCCTTGACTTCGCTGCCGGGGAAGGCCGAGCCGATGTTCTTCTTGATGGCTTCGGCGGTGGGCTCACCGATGAGCATGCCGTAGTTGCGGCGGATGTAGCTGATGATGGCCTCGTCGAACTTGTCGCCGCCGACGCGCACGCTGCCCTTGTAGACCATGCCGCCGAGCGAGATCACGCCGACTTCGGTCGTGCCGCCGCCGATGTCCACCACCATCGAGCCGGATGCTTCCGAAACCGGAAGGCCCGCGCCGATCGCAGCAGCCATCGGCTCTTCGATCAGGTACACCTCGCTCGCACCAGCGCCCAGCGCCGACTCGCGGATGGCGCGTCGCTCGACCTGGGTCGAGCCGCAGGGAACGCAGATGATGATGCGGGGGCTGGGCTTCAGGATGCCGCGCGGATGCACCATCTTGATGAACTGCTTGAGCATCTGCTCGGTGACGGTGAAGTCGGCGATCACGCCGTCTTTCATCGGGCGGATCGCCTCGATGTTGCCGGGCACCTTGCCCAGCATGGCCTTGGCCTCGCGGCCGACGGCCTGGATGGTTTTCTTGCCCTGGGGGCCACCTTCGTGACGGATCGCAACGACCGAAGGCTCATCCAGGACGATGCCTTTGTCGCGTACGAAAATCAGGGTGTTGGCCGTGCCCAGGTCGATTGCCAGGTCGGTGGAAAAGTACCGACGGAATGCTCCGAACATCAGGAAGTCCTCTCGGGAGCCATGCAGCGGGCGCGGCCGTGATGGCGATGGGTCATGTTATTGGGGTGGAAAGCCGTGGTTTTCCTGCAAATACCGGCGTTTTCGCGGGTGTTGCACTAAAGGCGGGATAATACCCGATCCCCTCCCCAGAAACCCGCCTCTACAGGGCCAAAATTTCGCGTTTACACCTGTTGCACGCCGGTTTGCGCGTGCGTTCGAGCCGAATTTTTTCCTCATGTCCCTTACCTCCCAAGACATCGCCCGCATCGCGCACCTCGCCCGGCTGGAACTGCAGCCGGCCGAAAGCGAGCGCATGCTGACCCAGATCAACGGCTTTTTCGACATCGTCGAAAAAATGCGGGCGGTCGACACCACCTGCATCGAGCCCCTGGCGCACCCGGCGGCCACCATCCAGGACGTGGTCCTGCGGCTGCGCGATGACGTCGCCGACCCCAACATCGACCGCGAAGCCAACCAGCGCAGCGCCCCGGCCGTGGAGCGCGGCCTCTTTCTGGTGCCGAAGGTGATCGAATGAGCGACCTGCACGAATTGACCGTTGCGCAGCTCGCAAAAAAGCTGCAGGCCCGGGAAGTATCGGCCGTCGAGACCGCCAGGCATTTTCTGGCGCGCGGCGTGCAGCATGACAAGCTCGGCGCGTACCTCGATGTGAATGAAGCCGTCACGCTCGCCCAGGCGCAGGCCGCCGATGCGCGCATCGCCTCAGGTGACGCCTCGCCGCTGCTGGGCGTGCCGGTTGCGCACAAGGACATCTTTGTCACCAAGGACTTTGCGAGCACCGCCGGCTCGAAGATGCTGGAGAACTACCGCTCGCCATTCGACGCAACCGTGGTGGCGAAGCTGTCGGACGCAGGCGCTGTCACGCTCGGCAAGCTCAACTGCGATGAATTCGCGATGGGCTCGTCGAACGAGAACTCCGCTTACAAGCCGGTCTTGAATCCGTGGGACACCTCGCGAATCCCGGGCGGCTCATCCGGCGGCAGCGCAGTCGCGGTGGCAGCCCGGCTTGCACCTGCAGCCACCGGCACCGACACCGGCGGCTCGATTCGCCAGCCCGCTGCGTTCTGCGGTATCACGGGCATCAAGCCAACTTACGGCCGCGCATCGCGCTACGGGATGATTGCGTTTGCTTCCAGCCTCGACCAGGCCGGACCGATGGCACGCACGGCCGAAGATTGCGCGCTGCTGCTGTCGCAAATGTGCGGCCCCGACCCGGACCGCGATTCGACATCGCTTGATGTGCCCGCAGAAGATTTCACGCGCACGCTCGGCGACTCGATCGAGGGCCTGCGCATTGGCGTGCCGAAGGAGTTTTTCAGCGAAGGTTTGTCCGTCGATGTGCGCTCTGCGATCGCCAGCGCGTTGAAGGAATACGAAAAGCTCGGCGCAAAGCTCGTGGACATCACGCTGCCTCGCACCGAGCTGTCCATTCCGGTGTACTACATCATTGCGCCGGCGGAAGCCTCGTCGAATCTCTCGCGCTTCGACGGCGTGAAATTCGGCCATCGCACCAAGGCGCACGGCGACCTGATCGAGATGTACAAGAAGACGCGCGCCGAAGCTTTTGGCGATGAGGTCAAGCGCCGCATCATGATCGGCGCGTATGTTCTCTCGCATGGCTACTACGACGCGTACTACCTGCAGGCGCAAAAAATCCGCCGCATGATCGCTGACGATTTCCAGCAGGCTTTCAAGGTGTGCGATGTGATCGCAGGCCCCGTGGCTCCGACGGTTGCATGGAAGATCGGCGAGAAGTCAGATGATCCGGTGGCGAACTACCTCGCCGATATCTTCACCTTGCCGGGGTCGCTGGCGGGCCTGCCCGGCATGAGCATTCCTTGCGGCTTTGGTGCGGGCAACATGCCTGTCGGCATGCAGTTGCTCGGCAACTATTGCGCCGAAAGCAAGCTGCTCAACGCCGCGCATCGCTTCCAGCAGGCAACGGACTTTCACCTGCGCACGCCGGAGGGTTTTTAAACCATGACGACCAAACTGATACAGGGATACGAAGTCGTCATCGGCTTTGAGACACACGCGCAGCTTTCCACGCAGTCCAAGATTTTCAGCCGCGCCCCCACCGCGTTCGGGGCAGAACCCAACACGCAGGCATCGCCGTTTGATCTCGCACTGCCCGGCACGCTGCCGGTGATGAACAAGGGCGCAGTCGAGCGAGCGATCGAGTTCGGCCTGGCGGTGAACGCGCACATCGCGCCGCGCAGCGTTTTTGCGCGCAAGAACTACTTCTATCCCGACCTGCCCAAGGGCTACCAGATCAGCCAGTTCGAGATTCCGGTGGTGCAGGGCGGCAGCGTCGAGTTCTATCTCGGCGAAGAGAAAAAATCAGTGCGTCTCGTGCGCGCCCACCTCGAAGAAGACGCAGGCAAGTCACTGCATGAAGACTTCATCGGCCAGTCGGGCATCGACCTCAACCGCGCCGGAACGCCGCTGCTGGAGATCGTCACCGAGCCCGACATGCGCTCGTCCGATGAAGCAGTGGCCTACGCCAAGGAGCTGCACAAGATCGTGACCTGGATCGGCATCTGCGACGGCAACATGCAGGAGGGCAGCTTCCGGTGCGACGCCAACGTGTCGGTGCGCAAGCCCGGCGCCGAACTGGGTACGCGTCGCGAGATCAAGAACCTCAACAGCTTCAAGTTCATGCAGCAGGCGATCGACTTCGAGATCCGCTGGCAGATTGAAGAGATTGAAGACGGTCGTGCGATCCAGCAGGCCACGGTGCTGTTCGATCCCGACACCGGCGAGACGCGCGCGATGCGCACGAAAGAAGACGCTGCCGACTATCGCTACTTTCCCGATCCTGATTTGCCGCCGCTTGCGGTTTCGCCCGAATGGGTGGAGCGCGTGAGGAGCGAGATGGCGGAGTTGCCGCGTGTGATGGCCGCGCGCTTCGTGAAGGACTACGGCCTGCCGGAGTACGACGCGACCACGCTCACGCAGAGCAAGGCGATGGCGTCGTATTTCGAAGCAGTGGCGAAGGCATCGCAGCAGCCCAAGCTGGCGAGCAACTGGGTCATGGGCGAAATCTCGCGGCGTCTGAACACGAGCGATGTCAGCATCGAAACCTTGCCGGTGAACGCGCTGGCACTCGCAGCGTTGATCCGCCGTATTTCAGACGGCACGATTTCCAACAATGCGGGCCGTCAGGTCTTCGAGGCGCTGTGGACGGGGCAGGGCAGCGATGTCGATGCCATCATCGAGGCGCAGGGCCTCAAGCAGATGAACGACAGCGGCGCTCTCGAAAAAATCATCGATGACGTGATTGCTGCGAACGCAGACAACGTGGCCCAGTTCAAGGCCGGGAAAGACAAGGCGTTCAACGCGCTGGTGGGCCAGGTCATGAAAGCCAGCAAAGGCAAGGCCAACCCGACGCAGGTGAACGACCTGTTGCGCGCGAAGCTGGTTTAGAAGGCTGTCATGCCGGACTTGATCCGGCATCCACCGCGAAGCGGCGACTGCGCCTGATCACAGATGGATTGCGGGGGATTCGCAGGATCCCTCCGGTCTCGGCCCGCAATGACAAGCTTCACGCCCGCGCATCGCTCATCGTCTCGCCGTCCCCGAAGCAGCCGCCGCGGCTGTCCTGGGCGCAGACCCCGCCAGCTGAGCCCACATCACCTTGAGCTTGACCAGTTCCTCGTCGTAGCGGGCGTTCAGGCGCTGCTTTTCAACATCCTGGTTGACGATGAACCGGCGCTGGCTTTCTATCGCCTGTGTGTTCTCGTCGATCTGCCGCTTGAGTTTGAACGGAACCTTGGTCGTGTCGCCCTTGAAAAATTCGAGCTCCACGTCCAGCTTGCGCCGTTGCGATTCAAGCTCGATGCGGTGCTTGTTCGCGGTGTGGATGACGTCGTCGATCTGCGCGAGTGATGCGGCCCGCTCCCTGTCGTGCGTGGCCCGGTCCGGGTAGCGGGCGATCAGTGCGCGCTCGCGCTTTTTCTCTTCCTGGATGCGCTTGGTTTCCTCAAGCGCCTTGGCAACCCGCAGCTCCTCGGCCGCGCGCTCCTCAGCCGTGAGCGAGGGGCCGACCTTGCGCCGGACGGTGCCGCTGGGCGTGAGTTCGCGCTGCTCGCGGTCAAGGCATTCAGGGATGGGCCGGTCGGCGGTCAACCGGCGGCCCTTGGCATCGATGCAGGTATAGATGCCTTGCTGTGCCAATGCTGCCGCAGCCATGCCAAAGCAAGCCCCAAACCCTACAACAAATCGCAATGCCAGGTACTGCATCCAAGCCCTAGTTGACGCCGTAGCGTTGCCGGTAAGCCAGCACCTCCTCATGCCATGCGCCCAGGTTGTCACCCCCCTTGTTTTCCAGATACTGGAGCAAATCGGCGAGCCGCGCAATCGCGCAAACCTGCAATCCGAGCTGCTGCTGCACATATTGAACGCCGCTGTAGTCCACGTCAGCGCCGTTGGCTGTGGCCTTCTCCTGCCGGTCCAGCGCGATCGCCACGCCGCAGGCCTTGCCGCCGGCCGCTTCGATGATGTCGCGCGCTTCCCGCTTGGAAGCGCCGTCGGTGATGACGTCGTCGATCACCAGCACCCGGCCCTTGACCGGTGCGCCGACCAGCGTGCCGCCTTCGCCGTGATCCTTGGCTTCCTTGCGGTTGTAGGCAAACGCAACGTTGCGCCCCAGGCGCGCCATTTCAATGGCGACCGCAGCGGCCAGCGAAATGCCCTTATAGGCCGGGCCGAACAGCATGTCGAATTCGATGCCCGAAGCCAGGATGCGCCGTGCATAGAATTGGGCGAGCCGCCCGAGCTTGGCGCCGTCGTCGAACAACCCTGCATTGAAAAAGTAGGGGGAAAGGCGTCCCGCCTTGGTCTTGAATTCGCCGAACCGCAGCACGCCGGCTTCGATGGCAAATTCGATGAACTCCCGTGCAATCTCGTCGTGCCCGTTGTCTTGATGGATAGTCATGCGAAACCCTTTGTCGTGGACGAGATTGTATTGACCGCTGTATTGAACGAAGCCCAGGCCAACGCCCTCGCGCAGCGCTCCTGGGCACTGCGGCAGGCCGGCCAACCCGCGCAGGCGCTGGCGCTGACGGCCCCTGTCATCGGCTCCAGCGACGCGGCCCGGCAATGCGCGCCGCTGCAGCATGAGCACGGCCAGACACTGCGCCAGCTGGGGCGCCTGCGCGAAGCGATCGCGAGCTTCGATCGCGCGGTCGCCCTGAATCCTGCCTACGCCCGCGCGTGGCTGCACCGCGCCAACACGCATTACGACCTGGGGGACCGCACCGCCGCGCTCGCCGACTACGACCGGGCGCTCGCCCTGGATGCGAAGAACGCAACCGCGTGGCAAAACCGCGGACTCGCCCTGGCCGATCTGGGCCGCCACGACGAGGCGCGGCAGTCGCTCGAGTACGCGATTGCCGCAGACCCGAATCACGTCGAAGCGCACTGGAACCTGGCGCTGGTGCTTTTGCGCATGGGCGATGAGGCGCGCGGCTGGCAAGAGTTCGAGTGGCGCTGGCAGCGGCCTTCAATGCCGATGGCCGGGCGTCACCTTCGCAAACCCCGTTGGCAGCCCGGTGCGGCATTGCAGGGCAAGACCGTGCTGCTCTATGCCGAACAGGGGCTGGGCGACACCCTGCAGTTCTGCCGGTATGTCGCGTGGGTTGTCGCGCAAGGCGCGCGTGTGCTGCTGCTGGTGCAACCTGAAGTCGCCCCCCTGCTGGCCGGGCGTTTCGAGAACACCCGGATCGTCGCCAGCGGCGGGGCGCTGCCGCCCTACGACCTGCACGCGCCGTTGATGAGCATTCCGTGGCTGGCGGGCGAGCCCTTGCGGCAGTGGCCGCAGACGCATCCGTACCTGGTTGCACCCGAATCGCACACCGCTGCATGGCGAACCCGGCTTGGTCAACCAAGGCAGGTTCGCGTGGGACTGGTCGCCGGCGGCAACCCGGCGCACGGCAACGACAAGGCGCGAAGCATCGGCCTCGCACGCCTGCTGGCAACACTGCCGCGTGGTCCCCACTATGTGTGCCTGCAACGCGACCTGCGCGCGGGCGACCGCGAGGCGATGCAAGCGCGCGGCGATGTGTTCGATGCCTCGTCGCAGCTCACGGACTTCAGTGTCACGGCGGGCCTGTGCGCCTGCATGGACCTGGTGATCAGCGTCGATACCAGCGTCGCGCATCTGTCCGGCGCGCTGGGCCGGCCGACATGGCTGCTGCTGCCGTTCAACTCCGACTGGCGCTGGGGCATCGATCGTGCCGACACGCGCTGGTACCCGACAATGACGCTCTGGCGCGAGCACGCGCCCGGCGAACGCGACGCCCTCCTGGCGCGAGTCGCCCAAAGCCTCACCGATCAATTCGCATGTTCCGACTGACCAGCCTCAATCTCAATGGAATCCGCTCCGCCACCAGCAAGGGTGTCGAAGCGTGGATCGCCAGCACCAACCCCGACTGCCTCTGCTTGCAGGAGGTCAAGGCCCAGGCCGCCGACATCGAAGGCCGCTTCGAGCAACTGGCGGGCCTCAAGGGCTACTTTCATTTCGCGGAGAAGAAGGGCTATTCCGGCGTGGCGCTCTACACGCGGCATGAGCCGAGCGACGTGGTGGTCGGTTACGGCTCGAGCGAGTTCGATGCCGAAGGCCGCTATGTCGAACTGCGCTTCGACACGCCATCGCGCAAGTTTTCCATCGTGAGCTGCTACTTTCCCAGCGGCTCATCCGGCGAACATCGCCAGCGGGCGAAGTTCCGGTTCCTCGAAGAGTTCGATCCGTTCCTTTGCAAGCTCAAGCAAAGCCGCGAGTTCATCCTGTGCGGAGACGTGAACATCGCGCACCAGGAAAGCGACCTGAAGAACTTTCGCAGCAACAGGAAGAACAGCGGCTTCCTGCCCGAAGAGCGCGCATGGATGACCAAGCTGATTTCCGAAACCGGCCTGGTCGATGTGTACCGCCTGCTCAAGCCCGACACCACCGAAGAGTGCTACACGTGGTGGAGCAACCGGGGGCAGGCGTACACGAACAATGTGGGGTGGCGGCTGGACTACCACCTCGCAACGCCAGCCACCGCACGCCTGGCGCGAACCGAATCCATCTACAAGGCGCAGAAGTTTTCAGATCACGCGCCGATCACGGTGGATTACGAATTCAGCCTCTGATGCGGCGCATCCGCGAAGGCGCACAACCGCCCGCCGGTTGTCACGCCGGACTCGCCTCCAACGCGGGATAGTCGGTGTAGCCCTTGGCGCCAGGCGTGTACGCCAGTTCCAT
Source organism: Caenimonas sp. SL110 (assembly GCF_001044395.1). Taxonomy (GTDB): domain Bacteria; phylum Pseudomonadota; class Gammaproteobacteria; order Burkholderiales; family Burkholderiaceae_C; genus Ramlibacter. The sequence continues at coordinate 15,173 of NZ_JANU01000032.1, read as the reverse complement.
ATCCGGTGCGGCCAGTGGTGCTTGCGTCCGCATGCGCTCGACCAGGTCTGGGTTGGCGATGAACGGTCGCGCAAACGCGATGAGATCGGCCTGACCCGCAACCAGCGCGGCTTCGGCGGACTCGCGATCGAAGCCGCCAGCCAGGATGAACAGCCCCTTGAACGCAGCGCGCAGTTTTGCCTTCAGTTGCGCAGGCACCGGCGGGGTGCCCATGGCCGAATGGTCCAGCACATGCAGGTAGAGCAGCCCGAGCTTTGACAGCTCTTCAGTGAGCGCGATGTATTGCGCTTCCACGCCGGGGAAAGCGCCCGTGCTGTTGAACACACCGAATGGCGACAGCCGGATGCCCACGCGATCGGCCCCGATGGCGTCGACCGTGGCGCGGGTCACTTCAAGCGCGAAGCGATTGCGCCGCTCCATGTCGCCGCCGTAGCCGTCGGTTCGCTGGTTCACGTTGCCGTTCAGGAACTGCTCGATCAGGTAGCCGTTGGCGGCATGCAACTCGACGCCGTCGAATCCGGCTTCGATCGCGAGTCGGGCCGACTGGGCGTACTCGCCCACAGCCGTGGCAATGTCGGCCTCGGTCATGGCGCGAGGAACGCTGTGCGGCTGCATGCCATGTGCATCGGTGTACATCTGGCCGGGGCAAAGCTCGGCGGTCGGCCCGACCACTTCGGCGCCAGCGGGCAGGTTGGCTGACTGCGTCACGCGGCCGGTGTGCATGAGCTGCACAAATATCATGCCGCCTTTCGCATGGACGGCGTCGGTGACAGCCTTCCATGCGACGACCTGCGCCTGGTTGAACAGGCCCGGAATGCGCGGATAACCCAGGCCGTTCGGTGAAGGCGAAGTGCCTTCGGTAATGATGAGGCCCGCCGTTGCGCGCTGGGCGTAGTGCGTCGCGATCAGGGCGTTGGGCGTGTTCGCCTCGACGGCCCGGCTGCGCGTCATGGGGGCCATGACGACGCGATTGGCAAGCTGAAGCGAGGCGCTGGAAAGGGGATCAAAAAGCATTCTTCTTCCTGGGTGATGTTGGGTAGGTTTGTTCTGATGGCTGCAAGTAGATGGGACCGGGACGCCCATCGACAAGAGTGTTTTGCGACATCTGGCAAGACCTTCTCCCGGCGCGCTGCGCCAGGGGTCCGCTTCAGTGATCGCTCAGAATAGGGGGTACTTTGACGGTGGCGACATAGGAGAAGGTCTTGCAAGTGCTGTTGGAGGCGGGCGGATTCGCTCTGAGGTTCATGCGCAATCCCCGCCAGACCGGGGCGGTTGCGCCCGCGAGCAAGAGCCTTGCCCGTGTGGTTGGCGAAGTCACCCGGAACACCTGCGCAGCCCTTGAAGCCGAAAGAGGGGAAGGCCTGGCACTGATCGAACTCGGCGCGGGGACCGGGGCGCTCACCGGTGGCATCGCCGCCCTGCGACCGGTTCTTGTCGAAGCCGATGCCGTGTGGGCCTCAAACCTCAGGCGCAGGTTCCCTTCGCTCGAAGTGCGTGCCGAATGCGCGTGCGACACCCTGGAATCACTGCGCGGACCGGTCGGTATCGTGACCTCGATCCCGCTCCTGAACAATCCGCAGGGTATCGAGATCAAGCGGCTGATCGCCAGGGGCTATACCGCCGGGCTGATCCGTTTTTGTGTGCTTTACACCTATGGCTGGGGTGATCCGCTGCGCGACGCAGGATTTCGCCAGGGCCGGCGCGAGCGTTTCGTCGCCATGAGTCTTCCTCCCGCCTCGGTCTGGGTCTATCGGTGATGTCGGGCGCCGCAGCGTGGGTCAGGGCGCGGCGCAAACCGCTTGCCGTATGCGCTGCGGGTGCACTGGCGGCGTGGCATCTGCGGTCCCATCCGATGCATTGGCTGGCGGTGGCGCCGGTGTTGGTATTCGGATATGCAGCGGGCGCCTTCGATTTCCGGGTGTCTGCGCGCGAACGTCTGCTGTGGGCACTGGCCCTTGCGGCATTGCTGGCAATGCCGATGCTTGCGGCGACAGGCGCAGGGGACTTCGCGCTACCTCGTATTTCACGGCGGGATATGCTGGCCATCGTCTTGTGCGCAGCGGCGGCCTGGGGTGTGAGCAGGCGTTGGTCTGACGCGGCCGCGTATGCGCTGGTCATTTTTGGCGCCGCCTGGACCGAGCCGCAACTCGCGGCGCTCGTGATGAGCCTGCCGCTTCTGGTCTTGCTTGCGCTCAGCGGGAGGCCCCGATTTTCGCTGGTGGTCGGCGTTGCGCTTTTTTGCACCGGGCTGGCGGCGATGGTGGCTAAGGAACGCTTTGGCGGATCGATGCTGACCTGGCAGGACGTGCGCTTTTTCATGCGGCAGTTCTCGGACAACGTGGGCGTCTTCGGCCATCAGTTCACGTTGGTGGCATACACGGCGCTGGCGATGGCGGCCGGAGCGGTTGCGCTGGTCCAGGCATGGAGGCGAGAAGCCGCCGGCCCCGGCGGTCCCATGAGTCGGGCGGCCCGGGTGTGCGCCCTGCTGGCAGTCGCGGGCAGTTTTTCGTCGTTGGACACCTGGGCCCGCCAGGCCGCCGATCGATTCGACTCCGGTGCCGCCTGGGACCTCGCCGAGGCGGAGAAACCGCTCTATTCGCGGTTTCTATCTACCGCCTACCTGGAACCCCGTCCCGACTATCGTCCTGTCGACACGGCGGCGCTGGAGGCGGAGATCGCCTTGCTGCAGCAGACTTCTGCGCGACCAGCAGGGGCAACGCCCGACATCGTTGTGGTGCTGCAGGAAAGCCAGGTCAATCCGCGCCTGTGGTCCGGGTGTCCCGGCCATCTGTGCGCCTTTCCCGCATTCGATGCGCAGCCTCCGGTAGTGGATGCCGGCCCGCTGCGTGTGCACACCTTTGGCGGCGGCACCTGGCTGTCCGAGTTCACGGTGATGACGGGCGTGCCGCACACGGTGTTTGGGGGCGCAGGCGCATTTGCGTCGTTCAACGTGGCACCCCAGGTCAGCGCTTCACTGCCGCGTTCGCTTCGGGCGCGCGGGTATCGCACCGTGGCGGTCTACCCCGTGTCCGGCGGCATGATGAACGCGCGCGCCGCCTACGCCGGTTACGGGTTCGACCGCTTCTACGACATGAACGACATCGGCTTGACTGCCGGCTGGGCGACAAGCGATGAGGAGATGCACGCGGCCGCCCTGCGTGTGCTGGAGCGCGAGCGCCAGCACGGACAACCGGTCTTTCTTTTCGTGGTCACGATCTTCAACCACTCGGAGCACGGCGTCGACCTGGGCCGGGTGCCGCCCGATCTTGTGTCGCAGGCGCGTGCCTACGCGGGGGGCGAGAAGGCCGGCGACACCTTCGCCGACTATCTCTGGCGCACGCGCCGCTTCGCCCGGGCGCTGGAGACCACGCGCCGTGAACTCTCGAACAGCACGCGTCCAGCGGTGCTGGCCTGGTTCGGGGACCACCAGCCGCCTTTCGAGAGCGCGCCGGACATGATCCGCCGCATAGGGTCAGGCGATCCGCGTATCCCGCCACAAATGACCACCTGGTACAGCGTCGAAACCCTGGGGCGCCCCTCGCAGCCGCCACGCGTACGCGCCCTGGACCTGGCTTTCCTGCCCGGACTGCTGGTGGAGCGCGCAGGCATCGCGCCAGACGAGTGGATGGCCGCGAACATCGTCGCATCGAAGCATTGCAACGGGCTGTTCGCGGAGTGCGCCCAGCCAGCTTGGCGGGACGCCTACCTGACCTATCTGTTCGAACGGCAGCGCGCGTTCCGATGAGCGTGGCCGAGGAACGCCAGCGGCGGGCGACCGCGAGGACCCTGATCGCGCTACGCCGGCAGGAACAGCGTCGCAGCGAGCCCACCCGCCGAGGCCGCACGGAGCTCAAGCCTGCCCCCATAGTCCTGCGCCAGCGTCTGCACGATCGCCAACCCGAGCCCTGCGCCGGGAACTGACTCATCAAGGCGCACGCCGCGATCGGGAAGGTTGGCCAGCTGGTCGGCGGCCACGCCGGGACCGTCGTCTTCGACCACGATGCGCAGTTGCGGCCTACCTTCGTTCGTTACCCCATCGATGCGCACGGTCACCCGGCTGCGCGCCCACTTGCAGGCGTTGTCCAGCAGGTTGCCCAGCATCTCCTGCAAGTCCTGCGCTTCGCCCGCAAATCGCCAGGGCGGATCGGACCCAGGCCGCCCGATCGTCGGCAGCTCAATTGCAATGCCGCGCGCAGCGTGCACCCTGTGCATCACGCGGATCAGGCCGTCGAGCACCGGCAACACTTCGATGCCCGTGCCGCTGACCCGCAACTGCGCTGCTGCGCGTGAACGCGCCAGGTGCCAGTCCACATGGCGGCGCGCGGCTTCGACCTGCTCGGCCATCACGCGAGCCACTGTCTGCGGGTCAGCCTGCCTGGCGAGCTGATCGGCGCTCTGGGACAGCACGGTCAGCGGCGTCTTCAGCGCGTGGGCCAGGTTGCCCGCGTGCTGGCGGGCGCGTTCGACCACGACCGCGTTTTGCGCGAGCACCTCGTTGAAGTCATCCACCAGGGGCTGCAGCTCCTGCGGAAACGATCCCTGCAGCCGCGTGGCACGGTTGGCACGCACAGCGTCCAGGGCCTCGCGCAAGGCGCGCAAGGGGGCCAGGCCCACGGTCACCTGCACCCATGAGGCGGCAGCCAGCAGGCCGAACAGCACCAGCAGCGACCACGCCAGCTGTGTGCGAAAACGCGCGACAGCAGCTTGCAGTGCGTCGGTGCTGCGAGCGACCGCCAGCCGCCACACCCGCTGCGGTTGCGCTGCGTCGTGGATGCTGCGCTCCAGCACCATCAGCGGCTGGCCTTGCGGCCCCGACACCTCGTGCACATGCACAGCGCCGTCGGCCAGCGTGTCCGAAGGCAGCGCCAGATTGACGTCCCACAGCGAGCGAGACCGCAGCGCTGCGGAGCGGTCGGGCCCATCGACTTGCCAATACAGGCCCGACAGCGGCCGCTGCCAGCCGGGGTCGGTCATTCGCGCGTTGTCGACCACGGGGTCGCCGTCGGCGCCGAACTGGGTGGCTGCTGCCAGTTGGTCGAGCTGCACCTGCAGGGTCTCGCGAAACTGCTGGGTGACGTGCTCGCGAAACAGCCCGCCCAGCAACCAGCCCGCCGGCACCAGCGCCAGCACCAACACCACCACGGTGGCAACCAGCAGCCGCCGGCGCAGTGATGGTGTGCGAGATGCGGCGCTCATGCTTGCGGCGCGAGCCGGTAGCCCATGCCGCGCACCGTCTCGATCAGGTGCGGCGGCAGCTTCTTGCGCAGGCGGCCGACGAACACCTCGATCGTGTTGGAGTCGCGGTCGAAATCCTGCGCATAAATGTGCTCGGTGAGTTCGGCGCGTGAAACCATCTTGCCCGGCCGGTGCATCAGGTAGGCGAGCACCTTGAACTCGTGGCTGGTGAGTGGCACGAGCTCGCCGTCGCATGTCACCCGGCTGCTGCGCGTGTCGAGCGCGAGCGGGCCGAGCGTGAGCACCGGCGAGGCCAGGCCCTGCGAACGGCGCAGCAAGGCCCGCACACGCGCCAGCAGTTCTTCCATGTGGAAGGGCTTGGTGAGGTAGTCGTCGGCGCCCGCGTCGATGCCGGCCACTTTCTCGTGCCAGAGGTCGCGTGCGGTGAGCAGCAATACCGGTGTGGCAATGCCGGCAGCACGCCAGCGCTTGAGAACGGTGATGCCATCGAGCACCGGCAGGCCCAGGTCCAGCACGACCGCGTCATAGGGCTCCACGCTGCCCATATCCAGCGCCTGCTTGCCGTCGGATGCTGCGTCCACCGCATAGCCTGCGTCCGCCATCGCCTGCACGAGGTTGGCGCGCAGGTGAGGCTCGTCCTCGACCACCAGCACGCGCATCAGCGACGGTCCTTGCGCTTGAGCACTTCGGCGGTACGGGCGTCCACATGCAGCTTGACCAGTGCGCCGCCGCGCTGCAGCAGCTTCAGCTCGTAGATCCATCGGCCGTCCTCGCGTTCCAGTTCGACTTCGAGGATCTCGCCGGGATAGGTCTGGGCCACGCGTTGCAGCACCGTCGCCAGCGGCAACACTTCACCGGCCTTGAGCGCCGCGCGGGCGCGGTCGTGGTCCCTCTCGCTGGCCACGGCCGGGGCCGTCGCCAGCGAGAAGGTGACTGCAAGACACAGGCTGTAAAGAACGCGGTGAAACATGATCCTCTTCATTGTGGGCAGGTCCGCAGTCAGGGCGCTTGACCTGGCGCAAACCGCACTGCGAAGCGACTGCTGCGCCTGATCAACGATGGATTGCGGATCAAGTCCGCAATGACAACCGGTCGTTGGCTGTCATGCCGGACTTGATCCGGCATCCACCGCGAAGCGGCAACTGCGTCTGCATGGCAACCATTGTGGGCATCGAATCTGAACGCCCGATGAACGCGCGCTTCAGCTTCGGTTAAGGGGTGAAGTCGCACGATGGCTTCCTCGATACCCGAAGGAGTGCTTCCCGTGAATTTTCGCCCCCGCAGCAGCTGGCTCGTGATCGCCGTGATGGCTGCACTCGCCGCAACACTGTCGGCGCAGGCCGCTGACACAAGCCCGGCCGCGCAACTGGCGCGCTTCAACGCGCAGGCCGAGCGCCCCGGACAGGCCGAAACCGGGCGCGTCTTCTTCCAGTCGCGCCATGGCGGCGAGTGGTCGTGCGCCTCGTGCCACGGCACGCCGCCCAGCGGCCAGGGCAAGCACGCGAGCACCGGCAAATCGATTGCGCCATTGGCACCCGCATTCAATCCGCAGGCCTTCACCGATACCGCCAAGGTCGACAAGTGGCTGCGTCGCAACTGCAAGGACGTCACCAGTCGCGAGTGCACCGCGCAGGAAAAGGCAGACCTGCTCGCCTACCTGGTGAGCGTCAAGCCATGAAAGACCGTGACATGAAAACCATCACCTTTCTGGGCACGGTGCTGTTCGCGCTGGCCGTCGCCGGCGCATCGACCGCCGCCCGCGCCGATTCACCCCGAAACGCGGTGACACCGCTGAAGGCCTACGCGCAGGAATGCAGCACCTGTCACCTGGCCTACCCGCCTGGCATGTTGCCCGCGCGCTCGTGGCAAAAAATCATGGGCGGGCTGGACAAGCACTACGGCAGCGATGCCTCGCTCGACGCCGCCACCGTGGCCGAAATCGCCGGCTGGCTGCAAGTCAACGCCGGCACGTACAAGCGCGTGCGCGAACAGCCGCCCGAAGATCGCATCACGCGCGCCGAGTGGTTCGTGCACAAGCACCGCGAGATCGCGCCTTCGATCTGGAAGCTGCCCAGTGTCAGGAGCGCGGCCAATTGCGCCGCGTGCCACACGGGCGCCGACAAGGGGCGTTTCAACGACGACAACCTCCAGGTTCCTGCTGGCGTGCCCGCTCATCTGCGCCGCGCGTGGAACGACTGAAACCCAAAGAAAAGGATTCCTGCAATGACTTCTTCGTCCACACAGGCCGCGGGCGCTGCACCGCGCGCCGCCGCTGCCACAACTACAACTGCCACAACCGCCGCGCCGGGCCGACTCGTCATCGACGCGCCCACCCGCATGTTCCACTGGCTGTTTGCGCTGGGGTTTCTCGGTGCATGGGTCACAGCCGATGGCGAGCGCTTTCGGCTGCTGCATGTGACGCTGGGGTACACGATGCTGGGGCTGCTCGCATTTCGCGTCGTCTACGGCCTGGTCGGGCCGCGGCAGGCGCGCCTGTCGGCGCTCCTTCGCAAGGCAAGCGGCATCGGTCAATGGCTGCGCGCCGCATTCACCGCCGGTTCGCCCGGTGCGGTCAACTGGCGCCAGGGCCAGAACCTGCTGATGGGTGTCGCTGTCGTCGCGCTGCTGGTCATCGTGCTGCCGCTCACCCTGAGTGGCATCGGCACTTACAACGAATGGCTGGGCGGCGACGCTTTCGAAGATGTGCACGAATTTTTCGGCAACGCGATGCTTGCAGTGGTGCTGGCGCATCTGGGGCTGATCCTCGCGCTGAGCATTCTTCGCCGGCGCAACCAGGCCATGCCCATGATCACCGGTCGCATGCCCGGCAACGGGCCGGACCTGGTGCAGCGCAAGCGGACATGGCTCGCGGCCTTGCTGCTGCTGGCGGTGCTTTCGTACGGCGCGTGGGAGTGGCAGCAGTCGCCCAACGGCCTGCTGGCGGGTAGTGAAAACAGCAGCCACGAACGGGGCGACGACTGACCCAGGTGGCGCTGCACGGGGCGGCTGGCAGAATCAGCCTCATGTCGCGACGCCTTGTGGTCTTTCTCGCGGTGCTTGCCGCCGTCGCTCTAGCCGCGTTCGCTGCATGGTGGATGACGCGCGCACCCGCAGTGCCTGCGGTCCAGGCACGCATGGCGCCCCTCGTGCGCACCCTGCAGTTCTCCGCTCGCGTCGCCACTGCATCGCGGGTTGATGTGGGCAGCACACTCACCGGACGCGTGCTGCAGGTGGCAGTGGCCGAGGGCGCACAGGTCAAGGCGGGCGATGTGCTCGTGCGGCTCGAAAGCGCCGAGCTGCGCGCAGCGCTCGCACAAACCCAAGCCAGTGAACGACAGGCCGCCGCGCGGATCGCAGGCCTGCGTACCACCGGACGCAGCACGGCGCAGGCCTCTGTGTCGCAAGCCGATTCAGTGCTGGTCGCCGCGCAGGCCGATCTCAAGCGCACGCTCGATCTCGTGGCGCAGGGCTTCGTGAGCCAGGCGCGCCTGGACGAGGCGCGCCGCGCTGTCGCGGTCGCGCAGGCGCAGCGCGATGCCGCACGCGCGCAGAGCGCTGCTGTCGCCGAGCCGGGCACTGAAGTGGCACAGGCCCAGGCGCAACTGGCGCTGGCAACTGCTGCACGCACCGCGGCGCAGGCCCGATTGAGCGAGGCCGTGCTCACCGCGCCGGCCGATGCGCGTGTGCTCACGCGTCTGGTCGAGCCCGGCCAGATCGTGCAACCCGGACGCGCGCTGCTCAGCCTGGCGCTGGCCGGGCCGCTGCAACTGGTCGCGCAAGTCGATGAGCGCTACCTGGGCCAGTTGCAGCCGGGACAAATGGCAGGCGTGCTGGCCGACGCGTATCCCACGCAGCGTTTCACGGCACGCGTGCTTTCGATCGCGCCGCTGGTGAATGCGCAGCGCGGCGCGATCGAAGTCAAGTTCGCATTGCCGCAGCCGCTTCCGTCCTTCTTGCGCGAAGACATGACACTGTCGGTCGAAGTCGAGACCGCGCGTCGCGATCAGGCGCTGGTGTTGCCGTCCAGCGCGCTGCGTTCAGAAGAATCGACCGGTGGCGCCAGCGGCGTTGTCTGGCTGGGAAACGACGGGCGCGTCGAGGCGCGCAAGGTGCGCGTGGGCCTGCGGACGCTGGACGCGGTCGAGATCATCGATGGACTGAAGACGGGCGAACTCGTGCTGGTGGGTCCTGCACCTCAACCGGGCCGCCGCGTGCGCATCGACAGCCGGGCCGCACCGGCGGCGGTTGCAGGCAAGGGCACCAAGGAAGATGCCGCAGGCGCGATGAGCAACGCGATGGGTCGGTAAGGCCCCATGCTCGGATTCGAGACCCGTGTCGCGACGCGCTTCCTGCGCGAAGGGCGGATGCAGACCCTGCTCATCATCATCGGCGTGGCGGCGGGTGTGGCGGTGGTCACCTACATCTCGGCGCTGATCACCGGCCTGCAGCGCAACACCATCGAAAAGACACTGGGGTCACAGGCGCATGTCACGCTCAGCCCGCGCGATGAGGTCGTGCTGGACGCACGCGCTCCCGCCAGCGCCGCAACCCGCGAACTGGTGCAGACGCAGCCGCGCGCGCAGCGCCTGCGCTCGCTGGGCAACTGGCAGCCGCTGGTTCCCCTGCTGGAGGCCATGCCGCAGATCACGGCAGTCTCGCCGATGGTGTCGGCTGCGGGCCTGGCCGAGCGCGGCGAGGCGTCCAAGGCGATCGCGCTGCTGGGCGTGGACCTGGAGCGCTACGACCGCGTCATCGGGCTGCGCGCCAAGATCGTCGATGGCACCGCGCGCCTGGGTCCCGGCGAGGCCATCATCGGGCGCGAGCTGGCCAAGGATCTGGGTGTTCGCATCGGTGACCGCATCGGCATCGTGACCGGCGGCATCAGCGATTCGCTGCGCGTCACCGCGCTGGTGGACCTGGGCGTGCGCGACCTGAACCGGCGCACGGTGCTGGTGCCGCTGCGCACGGCGCAAAGCCTGGCCGGCCTGCCCGGTGGCGCGACCAGCCTGGACCTCACATTGGCCGACATCTGGTCTGCCCAGGCGGTGGCCGATGAGCTGGGCGCGCGCTGGCCCTACAAGGCTGAGAGCTGGCAACAGGCCAATGCGCAACTGGTGTCGGCACTCAACGCGCAGTCGGTGAGCACGGCGGTGATCCGCGGCGTGGTGATGATCGTCGTGGTGCTGGGCATCGCCAGCGTGCTGGTGGTGTCGGTGGTGCAAAAGCAGCGCGAGATCGGCATTCTCCGGGCGATGGGCGCCACACAGGGCCAGGTGCTGCGCATCTTCCTGATGCAGGGCGCCATCGTGGGGGCCGTGGGCTCGGCGCTCGGCGTGCTGCTTGCGGTGGCGCTGATATGGGCCTTCACCACGTTCGTGCTGGGCTCCGATGGCCTGCCGCTGTTCAACATCACACTGGCTCCCGCGCTCGCCTTGCAGGTGGCTCTCACCGCCACGGTGTGCGGTGTGCTGGCGGCAGTGGCACCGGCGCGGCGCGCGGCCCGGCTCGATCCCGCGCAGGCGATCCGGCTATGAGCACTTCCGATACGGCAACACCCGCTGGCGAACTGCTTGTGCTGGACGGCGTGCGCAAGAGCTACAACATCGGCCTGCCCAACCAGACCGAGGTGTTGCACGGCCTGTCGCTGCGCTTGAACCGGGGCGAATTCGCGGCGCTCATCGGTCCGTCGGGCTCGGGCAAAAGTACCTTGCTGAACATCGTTGGCCTGCTGGAGCGCATGACCGCAGGAAGCTATCGCATCGAGGGCGAAGAGATGAACGGCCTGGACGACGCGGCGCTCACGCGGCGCAGGCGCTCGTCGCTGGGCTTCGTATTCCAGTTCCATCATCTGCTGCCCGCGTTCAGCGCGCTGGAAAACGTGACCTTGCCCGCGCTGATGCGCGAGGGCCGCGTCACGCCAGTCCAGCGGGAACGCGCGCGCGCCGTGCTGGCGGCAGTCGGGTTGGGCGATGCGATGACCAAGCGCCCCGGTGAGCTGTCCGGCGGCATGCAGCAGCGCGTCGCGATCGCGCGTGCGCTGGTGCTGGAACCACCGCTGGTCCTGGCGGATGAACCCACCGGCAACCTGGACACCGCATCGGCCAACGAAGTCTTCGCCCTGATGCGCCAGATGCACGCCGAGCTGAACATCTCATTTCTGGTGGTGACGCACGACCCGCGCATGGCAGCGCGATGCGACCGTGTGCTGGAACTCGTCGATGGGCAACTCGTGAACGACGGACCGCCGGTCACTTCTGGCGGTTAGTGCTGGGCTACTGCTTGCGCAGCACGAACGCGCGCTCGACCTTGTCGCGCTCCAGGCGCCAGGTGCCGCGCACTTCGCGGCCGCAAGAGCCTTCGGCGACATCCCCGACCCAGGTCGCGCTGATGGCGATGCCGTCGATGGATTCCTCCAGCAGGAACTCGCTGTCGTGGACTTCGCCCGACAGGGCGGAGCGCTCTGCGCCCCTGTCGATCGTGCCGCGCACGCCGCGGTACTGCGGATGGCGTACCAACACAAGCGTGGCGTCTGCCGCGCCCTCGATCTGCGCGCGCCATCGGCCCACCAGGTGCGCGAACGTCACCTCGGATGCCTTGGGACATGCGCGCGATTCACGCGCTGCGTTCTGCGCCGCGGCGGGCAGTGACAGCGTTGCAGCCAGCAATGCTGCGCCCGACAACAGGGCGGCCAAACCGGCTCGCATCACGAACCCCCGGCAGCCGCCGCCGCAGCAGCCGTGTCACTGGCCTTGCGCGCGAACTCCGCGCGCAGGGCCTTGAGCTTTTCGCGCGGGTCTTCCCTGGTGCTGGCCTGCTCCAGCGCCATCTCGGCGATGAAGCGGCTGGGCTGCGCTGCCACCATCTCGCGGCCCTTCTTGCGTTTGCGCGTCCAGCTCACAGCCAGCGAGCGCTGCGCGCGCGTGATGCCCACGTACATGAGGCGGCGCTCTTCCTGCAGGCGCTGCACGATGCTCTCGCTCATCGGGCCGGTGGCTTCGCTCATGGCTTTTTCGTCATCGCCGGGCTTGAAGGGCAGCAGGCCCTCGTTCACACCGGCCAGGATCACATGCGGCCACTCCAGGCCCTTGGCCGCGTGAAGGGTGGACAGCGTCACCACGTTCTGGTCTTTCTCGCGCTCGCTGATGGTGGACAGCAGTGCAATGGTCTGCGCGACTTCGAGCAGGCTCTTCTTTTCGCTGGCGATGCTCACACCGGCCGCATCGTCGATCTCGCCGCCTGCGCGCTGCGACATCCAGTCGCAAAACTCCAGCACGTTGGTCCAGCGGCTTGCGGCGAGTTTCTCGCTCTCCTCACCGTCGTACAGGTGCTTTTCGTAGTCGATGTCCTTGAGCCATTCGAGCATGAACGCGCGCGAGTCCTGGGCGCCATGCGTGTGGCGCGCGCGAAACTCCAGGTCGTTCACGTAGCGGCCGAATTCATGCAGGCTGCCCACGGCTTTCGCAGGCAGCACGGAGCCCAGCGACGACGAGAACAGCGCCTCGAACAGGCTCAGCTTGTACTTGCTCGCAAACGTGCCCAGGTGCTGCAGCGTCGTGTGGCCGATGCCGCGCTTGGGCGTGGTCACCGCGCGCAGGAAAGCGGGGTCGTCGTCGTTGTTGATCCACAGGCGAAACCAGGCGCACAGGTCGCGAATCTCGGCCCGGTCAAAAAAGCTCTGGCCGCCCGAGACCTTGTACGGAATCGCTGCCTTGCGCAGCGCCTGCTCGAAGACGCGCGCCTGGTGGTTGGCGCGGTAGAGCACCGCAAAGTCTTTCCAGTCCTTGCCTAAACCGTTCGCGCGGATCGACTGGATGCGCGCCACCATGCGTTCGGCCTCGTGTTCCTCGTTGTCCGCATCGACGATGCGCACCGGCTCGCCTTCACCCAGTTCCGAGAACAGCGTTTTTGGAAACAGCTTGGGGTTAGGGCCGATGACATTGTTGGCTGCGCGCAGGATGGCGCTGGTCGAGCGGTAGTTCTGTTCCAGCTTCACCACCTTGAGCTGCGGGAAATCCAGCGGCAGGCGCTTCAAGTTGTCCAGCGTCGCGCCGCGCCAGCCGTAGATCGACTGGTCGTCGTCGCCCACCGCGGTGAACCGCCCGCGCTCGCCGACCAGCAGCTTGAGCACTTCGTATTGCGTGGCGTTGGTGTCCTGGTATTCATCGACCAGCACATGGCCCATCTGCTTTTGCCACTTCTCGCGCACGTCGGCATGTTCTTGCAAGAGCTTGAGCGGCAACCCGATCAGGTCGTCGAAATCGACGCTCTGGTAGGCGGTGAGGCGCTCTTCGTAGCGCGCCATGATGCGCGCGGTGATCTTTTCGTTGTCGTCCTTGGCTTGCGCCTCGGCCTGCGCCGCGTTCAGGCCCATGTTCTTCCACGCGCTGATGGCCCACTGCCACTGGCGCGCCACCTTCGCATCGGTGCTGCCGCCTGCGTCTTTCAGCAAGCTGGTGACATCGTCGCTGTCGAGGATGGAAAACTGCGGCTTGAGGCCCAGCGCCGCGCCGTCCTGGCGCAGCATGCGAACGCCCAATGCGTGAAAAGTGCACACCATCACCTGCTTGGCTTCGCGCCCGATCAGGCTCTTGGCGCGCTCGCGCATTTCGGCGGCGGCCTTGTTGGTGAAGGTGATGGCCGCGATGCGATTGGCCTCAAGCCCCGCCTGGATGAGGCGCGCGACCTTGTGCGTGATGACGCGGGTCTTGCCGGAGCCTGCGCCGGCCAGCACGAGGCATGGCCCCTGCAGATAGTTCACAGCTTCCTGCTGCGCGAAATTGAGACCGGCGGACATCGGGGAGGGAGTGCGTGAAGAGAAACGGGGGAGGGAGAAAAAGAAGGTACTGCGACAAGGCTGCAGGCGAGCGGCGAATCATAGCGGGCGAGCCGGTCAGCACCCTGACATCGGGCGGTTGGCCGTTGCGCGGAGAATACTGCCGTGCTTGACATCCTTTTGATCACCTTTCCCTTCTTCGCGCTGGTGCTGTGCGGCTACATCGCCGCCCGCAGGCGCCTGCTGCCGCTCGACGCAATTCCGGGCCTCAACACCTTCGTTCTTTACTTCGCGTTACCTTGCATGCTGTTTCGCTTCGGCTCCACCACGCCGATTGCGCAGTTGCTCGATCTCTCGGCGATCGCGGTCTATCTTTTTTGCGCGCTGGTGATGGTCACCTTTGTGGTGTGGGTGAGCATGAACAGCCGCATCCGCTGGAACGATGCGTCGTTCGGTGCGCTGGTGGCGGCCTTTCCGAACACGGGTTTCATGGGTGTGCCGCTGCTGGTTGCATTGCTCGGCGCGCGCGCAGCGGGACCGGCGATCCTCACGATCCTGGTGGACTTGCTGGTGACGTCATCGCTGTGCATTGCGCTGTCGCGCCTCGATGGCGCGGATGAACACGGCGCCGCCAAGGCTGCGAAGAATGCGCTGCGCGGCGTGGCACTCAATCCGATGCCATGGGCCATTGTTCTGGGTGGCGTGGCGTCGGCCTTGCAATGGGAGCCGATCAAGCCGGTGGCGCAGACGATAGGCCTGCTCGCGGATGCGGCTTCGCCTGTCGCCCTGTTCACCATCGGCGCGGTGCTGTGGCGTTCGCAAGCCGTGGCAGCCGCGCAGGAGCAAGCGCGAATGCCGCTGCGCGATTACGTGCCGGTGGCGGTGATCAAGCTCGTGCTGCATCCCTTGCTGGTGCTGGTGGTGGGCGTCGAAGCGATCGCCATGGGATTGCCGCTGGACAAGTTCGCGCTGTCGGTGATGGTGCTGGTGGCGGCGTTGCCAAGCGCCAGCAATGTGTCGGTGCTGGCCGAGCGGTTCGGCGCGGATACCGGGCGGATCGCGCGGATCATTTTGCTGACGACGGCTGCGGCTTTCTTGACTTTTTCAGGGGCTGTGCGATTGGTGATTTGATCGGGAAGTCTTCTCCTTCCCCCGCTGGGGGAAGGCCGGGATGGGGGCTTTGGGCCTGTGCACATGCCGCGAT